>JAILLP010000020.1 GCA_024693065.1 Paludibacteraceae bacterium | reverse complement strand
GGTCGTGCGGGTCGGGTAAGGGTGCGCTGGCGAGAAGTTTAAGTAGAAAAAAATTTTTTAGCTTATGAAGAAAATATTTACAGTTTTCATGATGATGCTCTGCGCCGCATGTGTGGCGAGCGCGGCGAACTATCTGACCTTCACCGCTGCAGTGGATGGGTCTTCGTTTGGAATAAAAAACACGCATAACAACCCTGATGTCCAATACTCGTTGGATGACGGGGCGACGTGGAACCTCTTGGCGGATGGTGACTCGATCCCTTTGGCGAAGAAAGGGGATAAGGCTTTGTTGAAGGGTAATAATCCCATGGGTTTCTCCTATGATTACTTGAAATGCACGCAATTCGTGATGTCCGGCTCCATCTCCGCCAGCGGAAGCGTGATGAGCTTGATTGACGGTGTGGGTGAAAGCCTTACCATTCCGAACAATAACTGTTTCTGCTATTTGTTCAACCGTTGTGAAAGCCTGGTACAGGCGCCCGAACTGCCCGCCACCCATTTGGCGGATAGTTGCTATGCTAACATGTTCTATTTCTGTACCAACTTGGAGAAGGCGCCCGAACTACCTGCCACAGAGTTGGCGGAGTATTGCTATTATGGCACGTTCGCCTGCTGCCGCAAAATGGTGGATATGCCACAGTTGCCCGCCAGTGTGATGGTCAGGGGATGCTATAATTCCATGTTCCTCGGATGCTATAGTATGACAGAGGCGCCCGAATTGCCTTCCACCGAGTTGGCCAATAGTTGCTATGCGAATATGTTCGCCTATTGCATCGCATTGAAGCAAGCCCCTGAGCTCCCGGCGACGACGGTGGCGGATAGTTGCTACATGTACATGTTCTCCCGCTGCGACAGCCTGACGCAAGCGCCGGCACTGCCTGCTACCGAGTTGGCGTATATGTGCTACTATAGTATGTTCGATTATTGCGTCTCCTTGGAGGTCGCGCCTGAATTACCCGCAATGAAATTGGCAGAGCAGTGTTACTACAATATGTTCTCTGATTGCTCCAGCCTGAAGAAAGCGCCTGATTTGCCAGCCACTGAGTTGAAAAAGAGTTGCTACTCGTTCATGTTCAATAGTTGTTCAAGCCTCTCTGAAATCAAGGTATACTTCACTTCGTGGGAATATGTGAACTATAATTATTGGCTGTCAGGCGTCTCCTACTCAGGTACACTCTATTGCCCGGAGGAACTTGCCAGAGACACCTTCCCGTCCAATATTCCTTACGGATGGGCGGTGAAATACCTTGAGGGGGTCGATACCACCGCCAACTACCTCACCTTTACCGCCGAGGAGGATAGCTCTTCCTGCATGTTGGCGTACTATAATGGCAGATACCCGAATGTCCTGTATTCCTATGACGGAGCATCGTGGTTCGTCTTGCATGGAGGTGAATCGATTGTCTTGGCGAAGAAAGGGGACAAGGTGATGCTCAGTGGATACAATCCATCTGGTTTTTCTCAGGCTTACGCCGCATATTCATATTTCATGATGACGGGAAAAATCGCGGCTAGTGGTAGCGTGATGAGTCTAGTCGATGGGAAAGGCCATTCCACGGAAATCCCTAGTAGTTATTGCTTCTATAAGTTGTTCTCTGGTTGCACCAGTCTGACGCAAGCCCCTGAATTACCAGCCACGACATTGACAGAGAAGTGTTACGGCGAAATGTTCTTGGGTTGCACCAGCCTGTCGGAAATCCAAGTCTCATTTTCTGACTGGGGTTCTGATTCGGGGACTGGTAGTTGGGTGAAAGACGTTGCCCCGACCGGCACCTTCATCTGCCTGTACACCCTGCCTCTGCGCTATGGAGAGAGCTGGATACCGAAGGATTGGGCGGTGAAATATGCTGGGGGTGAAGCCAACTACCTCACCTTCACCGCTGAGGAGGATGGTTCTACGTTCGGAATCATAAATAACGATGGAAATAATCCGAATATCCAGTACTCATTAGATGGCGGGTCGACATGGTCCGTATTAACAGCTGACGATTTGGTTACCTTGCGGAAGAAAGGTGATCAAGCCATGTTGAGGGGATTAAATCCTAATGGATTCTCTCGCATGGAGACATCTGTGAAAATCTCTCGTTTCAAGATGACCGGCAAGATCGCGGCCAGCGGAAGCGTGATGAGCCTTGTGGACGGAGTGGGCAACTCAACCGTTATCCCTGTCAAGGGATGTTTCAAAAATCTCTTCTCTATGTGTTCCTGCCTTACGCAGGCTCCTGAGTTGCCTGCTACTACGTTGACCGATTATTGCTATAGTGGAATGTTCAGTCAATGTACTGGTCTGAAAAAGGTCCCTGCATTGCCCGCCACGACGTTGAAACCTGACTGTTATGATGGAATGTTCGCGGATTGCACCAGTCTGATCGAAGCTCCTGAGATGTCTGCTACGACGCTGGACGAGTATTGCTACAGCTATATGTTCTCTGGGTGTAAAAACCTAAAAAATGCCCCTGCATTGCCAGCCACGAAATTGGCATATGCTTGTTACGCATCCATGTTCGATGGTTGCGTCAGCCTAACTGAAGCTCCGGAATTGCCGGCCACGGAGTTGGCGGAGTCCTGTTATGAAGAGATGTTCCAAGAGTGCAAAAGTTTAAAGAAAGCACCTGCACTGCCCGCTCCTGTATTGGTTAATATGTGTTACAATAGAATGTTCTGGGGCTGTGTGAATTTGTCTGAGATTGAAGTCTCCATCGAGGACTGGATTCTTGAAGGATCGTACGGGAACACAACCTATGAATGGGTATATAACGTTGCGCCGACCGGCACCTTCGTCTGCCCGAAAGCCTTGCCGCTGGAGTATGGTTCGTACAGAATACCGGATGGTTGGACGGTGAAATATCTCGACGATACGGCTGTGGTCGTGTATGTGGTCGGCCAGCTCTCCTTCACCGCCGAGGAGGAAGAATCCACATTCGAATTGGTGAATAATGGTAACACCCCGAATGTCGAGTACTCCAAGGATGGGGGAAAAACTTGGACTCCTCTCACCCCAGGGGAACCTGTCGTTTTGGATGAAATAGGCGAAACGGCCCTGCTGAGGGGAAATAACCCTGATGGTTTCTCGCAATCATGGGACAACTATTCGAATTTCTCGATGACGGGAAGGATCTCCGCCAGAGGAAACGTGATGAGCCTGTTGGATGGAACGGGCGAATCCACCGTCATCCCTAATGATTATTGTTTCTGTCGACTGTTCGAGAATTGCGAAGCTTTGGTGAAAGCCCCTGTATTGCCTGCCACCACCTTGACGAAGGGGTGCTACAAGGCCATGTTTATGGAGTGCGTGGATTTAAAGATGGCGCCTGAATTGCCTGCCACGACATTGGCTGATAGTTGTTATGCGTATATGTTCTTCCATTGCGAAGACATTGGTCAAACTCCAGTGTTGCCCGCCATGACGATGTCTGTCGGCTGTTATGCATCTATGTTCTCATGTTGCTATTGTCTGTTGGATGTCGTGGATTTACCTGCCACGACGCTGGCGGAGAGCTGTTATGCGAATATGTTCAATGGTTGTGAGAGCTTGATGAATGCACCTGCGTTGCCCGCCACAACGTTAAAAAAGTGTTGTTATGCATATATGTTCGCGGGTACTACATTACATCAGGCGCCAGAATTGCCAGCCACGACGTTAGCTGATAGTTGTTATGCATATATGTTTGTCTCATGTAACTTCCCTGAGGCTCCGAAATTGCCAGCCATGACGCTGGCGGAGGGATGTTATAGCCATATGTTCGTGGGATGCTGCTCCATAGATAAGACGCCAGAACTGCCTGCCACCACATTGGCTACTGGCTGTTATTCGTATATGTTCGATGATTGTTCGCAATTTCAGGTGATCCCGGAATTGCCAGCCACGACGTTGGCTAAGGATTGCTATTCTTACATGTTCCGTGATTGTTATTACTTACATAGTGTCGTATTGCCAGCCACGACGTTGGCGGAAGACTGCTATTCCTATATGTTCGCTGGTTGTGATGAATTGTCGGAAGTCAGGGTTTCTTTTGATCAGTGGCAAACTGCGGACGGGAAGGAGTCTAGTGTCATGTTCCTCGCAGGGGTGAGCGATACCGGTACTTTCTACTGCCCGAAAGCCTTGGCGCTGGAATATGGAAGGAACAGGATACCGAGTAGATGGAAGGTGAAATATATTGAGGATGAGGGAGGCTCTGATGTGGGCGTTTCTTCTTTGACCGACAATACAGCCGTATGGAGCGATGGTCTCACCGTCTACGTCCGTGGTGTGAAAGGGGAGGTTTCCCTCTATGATCTGTCGGGCAAGCGGGTTGCGGTATCCGTCTCCGCGGATGAGGAGCGTGCGTTGAGCGTGCCGTCCAAGGGCGTTTATATGGTTCGGACGAATAATGGTACATCGGTTGTGTTGGTGCGTTAAGGGGCACCAACGCAATCCGGTTATGAATACCAGGGTGTCGCCCTTTCAGGGCTATGATTGCACCGCCGCATCGTTCACAGGGGTTTACACCCCTGCCTGGGGGATGTCGCCCTTTCAGGGCTATCAATAATGTGACTGTCGTTTCACATACACAGGGGTTTACACCCCTGCCTGTGTTATTGCCGCCCCGTCGGGGCTTGGGATGTGCGTGTCGTGTAGGGATTCGCATCCCTGTCACGTCGTTCACAGGGGTTTGCACCCCTGCCTGTGTTGTTGCCGCCCCGTCGGGGCTCGGGATGTGCGTGATGTGTAGGGATGCGCATCCCCTTGTTTTAATTTATGATAAATGAAAAGGGACGAATGTTATTCGCCCCTACCATATCGAACTAACGTTCCTAAATTTTTAACTCTTAATTTTTAACTCTTAATTCTTAATTGCGTTTCTGACGGTCTCCTCGGTCGTGGCGATTTTTTCTACGATCCTTTTGTCGTGGATAGGTGTTTTGACGCTGTCGGACTCGGTTAGGAAGGCGTGGCTCCATGTGCCGGTCATCATGAACGGTCCCTTCTTGGGGGTGGGTTCCGGTTCGCCCGGACTGAGTTTCCCCTTCAGCAGACTATCCATCGTGGCGATGGCGCTGGAGTCGAGCAGACTGTTGGACAGGGTGAAGGTGGTATCGGCGGGACGGAATCTGAGCTCTTTCACGTGGAAACGGGTACTGTCCTTTCCTGGAAGTATCTCGTAGCCGATGTTGCCGCCACCCGCCCGTTGGTAGTAGATGTTGTCGAAGAGGAACGTGTCCTCCGCTACTGTCACCACCTCCTCCTGTATGGTGTCAGGAGGGGTGAGAACAGTGGCTTGTGTGATTTTGGGCTCACTTTTTTTACTCTTTCCGCAACAACTGTAGATCGTCATTGCGCCAGCTATGGTGAAAAGTAATATGACTTGTTTCTTTCCCATCTTCTTGTCTGTTTAAATGGCCCTTGTTAGCCTTCGGAATCAGTCGATGACGATTTTCTTGTCGGCCTTGTAGATGATATAACCGTTTCGGGTGTAGTTGTCGACTGCATAGGTCAGTTCCGTGCCTGGCACATAGGAGCGTCTCACTTCCCATGGTTGTTTCTCAAGGAAATACTTCAGCCTGTTTTCCCGCTGTTTGCAGAGGAAATAGATGCCGGAGTAGCTCTTGTGGGAGAGCTTCGGCTCCTCGAATGTACCCAGCGCCACGTCGATCATGCCCTTCAGGTAATCGTATCCGACACTTTCCCAGATGAGGGTGGAGAATTGGTCTCCGCCGCCTCTTGGGTTCATCTCTATCATGTAGATGTTGTCGTTGTCGTCTATTTTCATCTCGATGTGGGAGGCGCCGTTGGTGAGCCCTACGCGGGTGAGGATCTCCGGAACGATTTGGCGGAGCTTGGATTTGATCGACTCTTTCAAATCGGCTGGTTGGTGGTGGGACAATTCGACGAAATGAGGCGCGCCGTCGTTCTCTTTGTCCGTCATCTGGATGATGTAGTGCTTGCCCTTGTAGGAGATGGACTCCACGGAGAATTCACGTGTGCCCACGAACTTCTCGATCATGATGACCGTATCGTCTCCCGTCGCATAGGAGACCGCCTCTTTCAACTCTTTCTCGTTGTTCACGAAGGATACACCCTTCTTCGCGGAGCCTACGGTCGGTTTCACGATGCAAGGGAAGTCCACCTTTAGCCCCTCTTTGTACAAGTAGTTGGGCACCTGGCATAGGTTGGGTATCCCGTTGGTCAGTTCACGTACCCTCGCCTTGTCTCTGAGGGCTTGGAACTTCTCGTAATCGTTCGCGTTGAGCCCGAGTTTGGACGCCACGTAGGTGGCTATTTCGGAGGTGAGGTCGGAAGCGTTGGAAACGACTCCCTGTACACCTTCTTGCCTACACACTTCTACGATCTTGTCCTTCTCGAGGATGGATATTGGGTAGAACTTGTCCACATATTCTTTGCAGACTGCGCCATTCTCCCATGCGAAGCTGATTACTGTATGACCCAACTCTTTCGCCTTCAGCGTGAGTGGGAGTTGCCCTGTCGAGGCTCCTATGATTGCTAATTTCATTTCCTTAGTTTTTGTTGTGTTTGAATTGTTTAGTCATCGAAGAAGTCGTCGAACATCTTCTTCACGCCTTCTCTCTCCGCGTACTCGCATACGATCTGCCCCCAGTTGCCTTCCACCAGCACCCACTCCTTGTTGGCGGTGTAGGCGAAGTCCCAACCCACGAATGGGTAGAATGGTATGGTGCTGTGCACTTCCTCGGCGAATTTGAGTAGTTTGTCCCAGTCTGGTATTTGAAACCCTTCGTACTTGACGCCGCTGTCCGGATGATATTCGAAGATGCCTCCGAACTCGTCATAGCCTTTCGTCCTGCAGACACCCGTCTTCTCGTCGATGACGGAGAAGATGCCACCGTTCCCGGCGTTGTCCACCACCGAGCCTGTGCGGCCTGTGCGGAACACTGGTCGCATGATGTGGAATCCAGTCTTGTTCATGAAGGCTGGGAGGCGTACCGTGTTGACGGAGCTTGGGTTGAACTGCTTGGTGCTCTCGTCCTGCTGGATCAGCTCCTCCACGATGTATTGACCCTTCTCTTTCAGATGGTCGAACGCCTTGTCCGGGTCGTTGTCGTAGTCGGCCATGCGAAGTATCTCCACGCCCTTGCCACATTGTCCGGAGATGGGTTTGCAGATGAAGGAGTCGTGCTTCTTGCAGAACTCGGCGAAGGCCTCCCTCGTGACCGTGTCGTTGAACTTGATGACGTCTCGTTTGAAGAATTGTCCGAAGCGGTCGTAGAAGTTGTTCTTATTCTCCATGAGGTACCAGTTCTCTCCTCGACCCACTTTCTTCGTCATGACATTGTCCTTGTGGCGCGTGGTGAGGTAGGTGGCGCGCTTCTTGTCGTCGGAGTGAGGGAAATCCATGAGGAAGTATTCCCTTGGCACAGCGCCGAATCGGTAGTAGCACCAGACCATGTCTATTCGCATGTCCTCTTTGAGTTTCTCGTCTGCCTTTTCCTTGTCGGTCAGGAAAATGCCGAATACATGTTCGATTTCTTCTCCGAAGGTGAGCTCTCCTCCCCATCTCATTGACTTGAAAGAGAGGTAATAGTCTCTGTTCGCTTTGATGATTCTCTTCCCGAAAGCCTTGGATCCCAATAGCTTAAAACGGATCTTTTCTTTTAATGTCATGATATGTTTTTATTTAATATAATCTGATTCATATCCCCACAACTCGCCGAATGGTTGCTCCTCCATCTCTTTCTTGAAGTCCAGCAAATACTCTTTCCAGGTGTAGCGGGGTTCGTAGCCTAGTTCTTTCTTTGTCTTTGTGATGTCCAAGACGAACTGCAGGGAACTACGTTTCTCTGGACAATAGATGATGTTGGAGTGCTTGCCCTTCGGATTGAATACCTCTGCGATGGCTTTGACGCGCTCGTCCAGGGTGCTGCCGCCACTCCCTATGTTGTAGATGCCTCCTTCGACGTTGGCTATGAGTGCCTTCTCCACGATCTGCAGGAAATCCTTCATGCAACATGTCTCCAAGAGACGGTCCGGGTCTCCCCAAATCTGCAGCTCGGCGCCCTTCATCGCTTGGTAGATGAAGAATCGGTCTGATATGAGTGTCTTTTCCCCATCGGTGAAGGTGTAAGGGTTCGGGTCATACATGTATACCCTGGAAAGCCTCAGGATGAAGCGCTTGAGTCCGAACTTGGCGTGGTAGTGCTCTATCATCTCGACGGCCGCGTTCTTGGCGATGACGTAGATGGCGTGGTCGCCTGTCAGCGGGGCTTTCCGTTCCGCATCAGCCGGAATCGGGGTCTTGCTGCCGAAGAGGTAGCTGACGTCAAAGAGGGTCTGTGGGAATACGATGCGGTCCGCCCCCACCTTCATGGTGTAGTCCAGCACGTTCAGTGTGCCTTGCACGATGGTGGATATGTATTGCTCGGGATGGTAGCCCTCCATGGAGGCAGGAAGCGCTCCGGCGAAGTTGAGCACCGCATAGATGTCTTGCTGGGGCAACTTGTCGAAGTCCTCTTTTTTGCAGATGTCGGCGGAGATATATTCCATGCCTAATTTGGCGAAGAACCCGTTGTCGCTCTTGCGCCGACCGACCGCAACGACGTTGTATCCAATCCTCTTCAGATGGACTGCTATGTTAGTGCCCAAATGCCCGGTGGCACCCAGTACGATAACGTTTTTTCCCATGTCTTCTGCTCTTTTTTCTCCTTACTACACTACAGATATGTTCTTAACCGTCAGGTGAATCACGTATATGCGCATGATAAACCGTCCGTTTCGCAAATTTATTGTGTTCGAGCCTTGTTTCCAACTTTTTTGAGGATTTTTTCAGAAGATTTTGAGAAATGTTGGACGCACGATTCCCTGCCATGGATATTCCATTTGTACGTGCCGAAATACAGCCCAGTTCCTCACCCTACACCTCCCAAATTGTAAATCGTAAATGGCTAAATAGTAAATTGTTAAATAATAAATCCAAAATAGTAAATAGTAAATAACAGTAAATTGTAAATAGCTAAATAGTAAATGACTTTGATTTATTTCTTATATTTGTGGAAATTCGTGAGCCTTTTTTCAGTGGGAGGTCCGCGGTGTTTTCTTATTTGTTTAATAATATTTATTGCAAGTACTTATGAGTGAAGTAGTTGAATTGTCTTATCTGACTCAACGCAAAGTGATTGGATGGTTGGGTCTCTTTTTGCCTTTGATGTGTTTGGCGGGTGGTTGGATGATTTCGGATCGTCCCGACGAATGGTGGTACAGCTTGAGCGCAACCTATCATTTGACGCCTGTCCTTACGATGATGTTGAGCTGTTCGGCCATTTTCCTGATGACCTATTACGGATATGACAAGGGTGACCGGATCCTCAATTTCTCTTCTGGAGTGTGTGCCTTGGGGGTTGTCCTTTTCCCTTGCAACACGACGTTCCTGCCGCAGGATGCCCCGATCGGCTTTTTCCAGCTGATGCCGGCCACCAGCCACATCATTCATACGATCTCCGCTTCTGTCTTGTTCGCGCTCTTCAGCATCAATATCCTGGTGCAGTTCACGAAGGGGAATTGCCGGAAGAAGAACCGTATCTTCCGTATCTGCGGATGGGGCATGGTCGCTTGCTTGGTATGCTTCCTTCTGATGAAGGTCTTCCATCTCGTCCCTCGCTATTTCACGATGATTGTTGAGGCTATCCTGCTGATCCTTTATGGTGTGGCATGGTTGGTGAAGGGGAAGATGATTGAGATCGAGGACTGATCACGGGGGCTTCACCTGCCGTATTGAATGATTGTAATCATTTGATATTTAATCGTTTGTAATTTGTAATTTATTGATGATTGAATGCTCCGACGAAGTGGAAAGCCTAATCGCCTTCTGCTTCGTCGGAAGTGTTTTTCCGGTGGATAGATCATCTTTTGGAGAACGGAAAGCCTGCTTTGTTTGCGTATGTTTCGAATTTTAATACCTTTGCGGACGATTGTCGTTCGTGGCGTGCGATGCGCCTTTCGGACTGATGTGTGTAAAACATGGATGTGGTTGGCGATTGGACTCTCACGGAGGAAGGTTGTGTGCCATTTTTGAGGATCAACCACAATGTGGTGTATCGAATATTTAAATATTTTGAAAACAAATGACTGAATTGCTTCAGAAGTTGCGGGAGTCCGCAATCCGTTACGGGAAGTTGGCTTCGAAAAAGCTGGGGGAGGCATGGGTTTCGTTCCGTGCGAAATCCGTAGCATGGAAGGATTCCGCGACCTGTTATCTGAAAGAAAAAAATATCCCTGAAAAGGTGGAGAGGTGCCGCGAGAAGGCCTCCTGTTGGTCTGCGAGCCTGCGGGAGAGGAGCCGCGTGTACCGTGAGAAGGCGAGCCAGTGGGGCGCGAAGGCTTGGAAGAAGACCCGGGAGACATGGACCCTGGTGAAGGGCAAAACGGCCGAGGCGGAGGCTTCCACCCAAAAATTCCTTGCCGAAAAGAATATACCTGAGAAGGTCCAAAAGGCGAAGGATAAGGCGAGGAACGCTTACGACGCCTCTAAGCCTAAATGCTCCGCCGCCTGGGCGTGGGTGGTCGCGAAGACGGGCCTGCTCGCCGCTTGGGCGAAGAAATTCTACGAAGAGAAGATCTCCAAATATATCCCAAACAATGGTATCTCCCAAGAGGAGACGGACAAGGTGTGGCGATTCACCCCTGATGATAAGGGACCGGCTGAGGATGTGACGCCTGAATCGGTCGCCTCTCCTGAGGTGGCGCATGAAGAGGTGGTGGAGGAGTCGACGACGGAGGAGTTGTCCGAGGAAGACGCTGTGGAATCGCCGGAAGAAGCATCGGAAGAGACAGGGAAAGAAACGAGTGAGGAGACGGTGGAGGAGATGCCGGCTCCCGAAAAGGAGGAGGTGCCTGAACCTGCCGCCAAGGAGGAAAAGAGAAAGAGGGGAAGAGGAAAAAAGAAGCGTTCCTGGAAGAAACGTGTGCTCGTGCTCTTCGCTTCGACTATCGTGGCGATCCCGCTCGCTTGTGTCCTCTTCTGCTACTGCGTGGATGCGAACACGTTCGGTCTCTTCGGCGCTTCGCCTACGATGGGACAACTGAAGAACCCTATCCAGATGGAGGCTTCGGAGATCTATAGCGAGGACAATGACCTTCTGGGTAAGTTCTTCGTGGAGAACCGTTCGTCGGTCACTTATGAGGAGCTCTCCCCCGAGCTGATCCAGACGCTGGTCTGCACGGAGGACCAGCGTTTCTATGAGCACCAGGGCATCGATTACCAAGGCATGTTCTCCGCCGCGAAGGATGCGGTGCGCGGTCGTGCCCGTGGCGCCAGCACCATTACGCAACAGTTGGTGAAGAACCTCTTCAAGATGCGCTCGGAGTATACGAAGGGCAGGTTGTGCAACGTGCCTGGACTGAAGACGGCGATCGTCAAGGTGAAGGAGTGCATCGGGGCGGTGCGCGTCGAGAAGCACTACACGAAGAAGGAAATCCTCACGATGTACCTCAACACGGTGACGTTCGGTAACAACACCTTCGGTATCAAGTCGGCGGCGAAGACCTACTTCAACACGACGCCGGACAAGCTCACCTACGAGCAGTCGGCCTGCATCATCGGTATCCTGAAGGCGAACACTTACTACAACCCTATAAAGAACCCAGAGAACAACAAGAAGCGACGGAATCTTATCCTCCATCTGCTGGCGGATGCCGGTTCGATGAGCGCTGCCCAGTGCGACTCCCTCTGTGCGACGGACCTGGGCCTGAACATCTACAAGGAGGATATCCTGAGTGGCTATGCGCACTACTTCCGTGAGGCGGTCTACAATGAGTTGCAGGAGTGGTGCGAGAAGAACAGCGTCAACCTCTACCACGACGGATTGAAGATCTACACGACGGTCAACTCCCGGATGCAACACTATGCGGAGGCTTGCGTCGCCAAGCAGATGGGCGAACTGCAGAAACAGTTCAACAAGCACTGGGGCAAGGAGAACCCTTGGCGCGACCAGAAGCAACACGAGATTGTAGGCTTCATCGATGATATGTTGAAGAAGACATCGGCCTATAAGGCTTTGTACAAGAAATACAAGGGAGATGGTATCGTCATCGACCAGGAGTTGCGCAAGCCGCATAAGATGCGCATCTTCGATTACAAGCGGGGCATCACGGACACGGTGATGAGCACCCGCGACTCCTTGGCGCACATCCTGAAGTTCCTGCACTGTGGCTTCATCGCCATGGACCCGCACACGGGCGCGGTGAAGGCTTGGGTGGGCGACGTCGATTTCTACTATTGGCAGTACGATAAGGTGACGGCGAAACGCCAGCCGGGCTCCACGTTTAAGCTCTTCGTCTACACGGAGGCCTTGCGCCAAGGCATGTGCAGCTGCGACACGAAGGTCGACAGTGCCGTCTCTTGGATGACGGAGGAGGATGGCGAGATGAAACTGTGGACGCCACAGAACGCTAGCGGTGTCTTCTCGAACGAGCCGATGACGCTGAAGACGGCCTTGGCCCGCTCGGTCAACAGTGTGGCGGTGCAGGTGGCGAAGCAGGTCACCCCGGAGAAGATTGTCCAGACTGCTCACCGCATGGGCATCGAGAGCCCGGTCCGCCCGATTCCTTCCCTCTGCTTGGGTACGGAGGATGTCTCCCTCATCGAGCTGGCGACCGCCTATTCGGTGATCGCGGACGGGGGTATACTCCATGCCCCGATCCTGGTCTCCCGCATCGAGGACAAGGATGGCAAGGTGATCTACCGCTCTAAGGTGAAGAAGGAGCGGGTGCTGGACGAGGAGACGGCCTTCCTGATGCGCGACATGCTGCAGGAGGGCTTGCGCGACGAGCGGGGCACTTCGCAGGGCTTGTATAAGTATAAGATCCATAAGGGTACGGATTTCGGTGGCAAGACGGGTACCTCCGCCAACTATTCGGACGCTTGGTACATGAACATCACGCCTAACCTCGTGACGGGTACCTGGGTGGGTGGTGAGTACCGTAGCATCCACTTCCGCAACGGCGACCTGGGTCAGGGAAGCCGAGCCGCCTTGCCGATCGTGGGTCTCTTCTTGGAGAAGGTGTTGAACGATAACGTGCTCTCCACTCAATACCGGGCACGGTTCGGTGCTCCGAAGTGTAAGATCAAGAAGGAATTTAATTGTAAGCCTATAGAGGAGGAAATGCAGGCGGACACGACGGAATCCGCCATGAGGGGATTCTTCAAACGTCTGTTCGGCAGGGATGACTCCGATAATGTGGGGGATAGCACCAATGTGCGCAAGTCGCGCAGGGAACTCCGCCGTGAGCGTCGTGAGAAGCGCCGTGAGCGTCGCCGCAGGTGATGTCCTCCCTTCCCAGTGATGCCTGAATCCTCGTGGCAACTGTGATACGATGAATCAAAATGTTCCATACGATATGGTTGAGGCGAAGCGTTTGCCCGCTTTCGCCATTGCGGGTGAGGTGAATGACCGTCTGAGGGCGGGCAACCGCCTGATCGTGACGGCGCCTCCCGGTGCGGGTAAGTCTACCTTGTTGCCTTTGACCATCCTGTTCGACCTCCCTTGCGAGGGAAAGGTCTTGATGCTGGAGCCGCGTCGCTTGGCCGCTAAGCAGATCGCCGAACGCATGGCGGATCTGTTGCATGAGCGGGTGGGCGAGACGGTCGGGTATCGTGTGCGCTTCGAGACGAAGGTATCCTCCCAAACCCGCATCGAGGTCATCACGGAGGGTATTCTTTCCCGTATGCTGGTCAATGACCCTGGCCTCGAAGGGGTCTCCGTGGTGCTTTTCGATGAATTCCATGAACGTAGCTTGGCCTCGGATGTGGCCTTGGCTTTCACGCGCGAGTCGCAGCAGATCCTGCGCCCTGACCTGCGCATCGTCCTGATGTCCGCCACCATCGATGTCGATTCGCTCTCCCAGGCCCTGGACGCTCCCGTGGTGAAGGCGGAGGGACGTCTCTTCCCTGTCGAGATCCTCTACGGGGAGGAGTCTGACGCGGCGCACGTGGCGGAACAGGTGGCGCATGCGGTCCGTGTGGCCTTCGGGAAGACGGAGGGCGATATCCTCGCTTTCCTGCCGGGACAGGCGGAGGTGTTGCGTTGCCGTGAATCGCTCCTGGCTTTCTTGCAGGATGCGGAGGTCTGTCCGCTCTACGGCCTGCTCTCTTCCACCGAACAACGTCGTGCGGTCCTGCCAAGCCCGGAGGGACGGCGCAAGGTGGTGCTCGCGACCTCCATCGCGGAGACTTCCCTGACGATCGAGGGCGTCCGCGCCGTGGTCGATTCGGGATGGGGCAGAACGATGCTCTACGACCAGCGGAACGGACTGAGCAGGCTCGCCACGGTGCGTGTCACCCAGGATGTGGCGGCGCAGCGCGCGGGACGTGCGGGACGTGTCGCACCGGGTGTCTGCTATCGCCTATGGACGCTTGCGACGGACCATCGCATGGAGGAGAACCGTTCTCCGGAGATCCTGCAGGCGGACTTTGCCCCTACGATGCTCGATGTGGCGGCGTGGGGAGAGAGTGACGTCATGCGTCTGCCGTGGCTTACCCCGCCTCCTTCCTTTAGTGTCTCCCAGGCTTCCCGCCTCCTCCGCCTATTGGGCGCAGTCGATGCGGAGGGCAGGATCACCGAACTGGGTAGGCGGATGGCCGATTTGCCTTGCCATCCTCGCGTGTCGAGGATGTTGCTGCTGGGCGAGACGAATGCGCTCCGGGCGCTGGCGGCGGATGTCGCGGCGGTGGTTGAGGAGCGTGACCTGCTGTCGGACGAGGAGCATGATGCGGATATCAATACCCGTCTGGTGATGCTGCGCACGGTGCGCGGCAGAGGCACCTTGGGGCGTTGGGGACGTGTCGCTCAGGTGGCGAAGGAGTACCGCTCTTTCCTCCATGTGAAGGAGGACAACGAGGCGCCGGACCCTAAGGAGGTGGGCCGTCTTATCGCGACCGCCTACCCTGAACGCATCGCCTTCGCCTTGGATGATTGTGGTAGGTTCCGCATGGCGAGCGGTGACGATGTCTTCCTCGCTCGGGAGGATGCGCTCTCCTCGTGCGCTTGGCTGTCGGTCGCTTCGGTCAATGTGGCGTCGGGCAGGATTTTCCTCGCCTCCCCGTTGGCTATAGAGGAGGTCCCTCTTCTGACGACCCGCAGGGAGGTTGTCTCGTGGGATGCGAAGCGCGGGTGCGTGGTCGCCCAGGAGGAGCGGCGTGTCGGCGCGTTGCTCGTGTCGGCGCAACCCTTGCGCAATGTGGACCGTGCCTTGCTCGTCAAGACGATTTGCGGGGCGGCGGTGAAGGAGGGACTGAGCATGTTCGATTTCTCGGAGGAGGTGGAACGCCTGCAAAGGAGGGTGCGGTGCGTCTCGTCGTGGCATCCCGAACTGGAGTTGCCTGACTTGGGCGTTGAGGCTGTGCTCGCCCGTGCGGAGGAGTGGTTGCCTTTCTACTTGGACGACAATGGACGTTTGATGACCACCACCGCCGAGATGAAGAAGATAGACCTCTCATCCGCCTTGTGGTCGTTGCTGACATACGAGCAACAGCAGGAGGTGGACCGTTTGGCACCGACCCATGCCGTGGTGCCTACGGGCAGCAAGATACGGCTGGACTATCGCCAAGGAGCGGAGTACCCCGTGCTCTCCGTGCGGTTGCAGGAGTGTTTCGGCCTGACCGACACACCACGTGTGGACGATGGCCGCCGACCGGTGCTGATGGAACTGCTCTCCCCAGGCTTCAAACCGGTGCAGCTGACGCAGGACCTTCGCAGCTTCTGGAACAATGCCTATTTCGAGGTGCGCAAGGAACTCCGTAGACGTTACCCGAAGCATTATTGGCCGGAGAATCCGCTGGAGGCCGAGGCGACGAGAGGAGTGAAGAGAAAGGCGTGATTCCCTCGTGGCTAAGGAGTGATATCAATAATAAAAGCGGTTATGGAAACGCCCCATAACCGCTTTTATCTATTATGAATGTTCTGTGAAAAACAGAGTCAGATCCGCTTATTTAACTACGACAAGTTTCTTTACTGTCACACCATTCTCTGTGACGATGCGAACCATGTAGTTGCCCTCTTGTAAATCTGCCACGGAGATAGTGCTTTCACTGCTCGTCTTCACCACAACACCTTCCACGGAGATGATCTCCACACTGATTGGAGTGACGCCGTAAACCTTCACCTCTGAGGATGCAGGGTTTGGTCCGATAGCGACTGGTGCGTTAACGTCCTCCACAGAACTTACGTAACCATCCAAATCGAATTGGATCCAATCTACATCAATCCAGCTTCCTGTGTTCTTGATGACCATGTTCTGAACGCCTTTCTTAAGCGAAACTTTTTTGCTCACCTTCACATCGTCAAATGTTCCCCAGCTACCCAATTTCTTAACACTCACATCGAAAGAGACATTTGATTCGTCGAACTCCACTGACAATGAACCTGAATCATTGCCTTCACCCAAGTGCAGTGTCACGTCGTAGTCACCATCCTTTTTCACGTCAACGGTATAAGACAGCCACTCGTCACCTTCGAACGAACCGACTGCCACACCGCCAGAGATCTCTTTGAGGTCAACATCATCCTTACGATAGTGGTTGGTGAAATCATCGCATTTGTTGCCTTCCGATTGATCGTAGTAAGCCATGCCTGACGCACCTTCGTCATAATTCTCAGCCTCGATCTTGCCAGGGATAACTGTGGCGGATCCGCCATAAGGCTTGTTAGGTTCAACCACCTTAACAGAAGAAGATCCTTTTACCTCATCATTGCTGTTTGTGATGACTACAACCTTGATGGAGTAGTTTCCAGCCTCTTCAGGAGTCCAAGTGAATGATTCTCCCTCTCCGATCTTATTGTCACCAGCGTAGTAGGTTACGCTCTTAATGCCGCTATCCGAATTCTTCAATGTAACCGAGAAATCCACGCTCTTGCCAAGGACAATAGTTGATTTGCTTACCTCAACGCTTGCTGATGGACCGGCAGGACCACCTGCTTCCTTTCCGCAGAACTTTGCCGTTGCGGCCTTGGCTTTGTCGGATGCCATGTATTCGCGCAACCATTTCATGCTGGCACGGTCTTGGCCTTGACCCGACACTAAACCTGTGTTGGATCTCCAAGTGGCGCCATTTATATATCCCCAGATTGTAATACCAGAGACGTAGTCAGCCTCCCACATGGCAGGGAAGGAACCCTTCATGATATCCAACTGGGTGTTGTCGTTGGCCTGATTGATATCATACTCTGTAATGTAACACTGCAACTCCCTACCGCCATTCCTTGTGATTTGGTCGTGGATATCCTTCAGATTGTTCTCGAAACCAGACATGCTGTTGCCGTGTCCCTGGTAATAATCGTCCAAATCGTGGGTCTGATGTCCGTAAGCATCGATTGGAGCGCCTTGTTTTACCAATGTCGAAACAAGGCTTATGAACTCACTTTTCTGGTGGGTGAGAGTGTTATAGTCGTTGTAAATCAACACGGCGTTAGGGAATCTCTCACGAGCCATTTTAAATGCCTCTGTAATCCATTTGTAGTCGGAAGGTGTACCGCTATTACCCAAAGCTTGACTCAAGAGTTTCTTGAAATCACCACCACCACTACCTTCGGCATGTCCCGGGATTGCCTCGTTAACAACATCGATTATCGCCAAATCAGGATACTTGATCGCAACAGCGTCCATCCAATATCCAACCTGTTGCTTCAATTCGGAAGGCGAACAGTTTGACAAAACTGTCGGGAATTGGCTGGTCCAAACGAGACAGTGGAATTTGAATAATACATTATTCTGTTTACACCATTTGTAATGAGCGTCGCTAGAACTCCATTTCCACTTCTGAATACCCTCTTGTGCGCTGCTCACCTTGCAATTCACGATTTCGCCCCATTTGGACTCATTCTCGCAAGTGAGCTGATCCCACATTGCCTCATACTTCAAACCGCTCACATTGGGTTGTATTTGCCCCCTTGTGGTGATGTTCCCCAAAAACTTACACGTGTTCTTGTTTAATTGTGCGTTTGCAATGCCTATGCCTAAAAGCGAGGCTGCTACTAGTGTAAATAATTTTTTATTCATATTTTTTTTTGTTTTATGTTTATGTATTAGTGTTCTCAATACGGTATTAACTGAAAAAAAACAATCGTTGCCCGAAAAAAATCGTGTGTTGTCCTAATCTTTTAGAATCCGCTGGCAAGATACGAATTAAATTTGATATGACAACCCGTTTGAGTTTATTTTTTCAAAAAAAATGCGTTTTGATGTTCTGTCGCACTTGCCGAAAGACGCTGTAATCGGATTGGTGCCACGGAAAGTGGGGGATGGTGCCTTCCGTTTATGACATCGTTCGTTTCTGTTGAAAACTTCGTAGTCCAAGGGTTGCAGATTTTAGGTATAATTAATCTTTGTTTGCATATCAGCCATTTGCCGTTCTCTTTTAACTATTATAATTTAATCTATACATTAATTAACCTGTTTTATAAACATCAGTTAACTTTTTGGTCGTATTTGTTCCCCGAATTTATGGTTTTATCTAATGGTGTGCCTCTATATTTGCATACCGTAAATGAGTTATTTAATCATATTAGTAATTATTTATTGCAAGTGAAAATGAGAAAGATTTTGTTGCTTATTGCGGCTTTGCTCACGGTCATGTGTGCAAGTGCATCGGATGTGGAGAAGATACAGTTCGCCAATGCGGGTAAGTTCTCCTTGGGTGTCATGTCGGGTTTCCCCCGCTTTGAGAGGAATATGCCGTACATATCCTTGGATGGTATGATAGGCTTGAAGGATGGTTTCTGCCACACGAATAAGTTCGGCGACAACGGAGCCGTCGATCTGGGTTTCTACATCGGTTATGCCCGGGACGAATCGAGGTTCGCCTATATGGTTGATCCGAATGATCCACAAAACTCGGCTTGGGAATATGGTACCACTACCTCATGGAATATGCCCGCGACCATCCGTGGTGCCTTCCATTGGGAGTTCGTGAAGAATTTGGACGTCTATTTCGGACTCCAGACAGGTCTTTCATTCTATGATAGGAAGGATGTGGACCGTAATGGGAACCAGGTCTACTCGAATCGTTACGCGAGATTTCTTTTGGGCCATTATATGGGTGTGAAGTGGATGTTCACCAAACATTTTGGCGTGAAGGCGGAGTGTGATTTCGGTGGTTACACCATTGGACGTTGGGGTGCAAAGACCATTCCTACGGGGTCCGTCGGTTTCCAATTTAATTTTTAATGTTTGAACCTTAGCTTGTTATAGAATAATTGTTGGGTCCCAAGCGCATCGATGATGGCTGTTGGGGCCTTTTTTGCGAAGGATAGGCGGTGGATTATGCCTTTGGAATTGCACCCTTGACGGATTTTAATCAATGCGCATTTTGTTTGCCGTGTAAATATTTATGAACCCGAATGCAATAAATTTCCCTTAAATCCGTAAGTCTAGTAGATGGTGAGCCACTATATTTCATATCGCTAGCGAGTTGTTTGATCATGTTGGTTTAGTAATTATTTAATGTAAGTTAAATGAGAAAAATTTTGTTGATTATCGCAACTTTGTTCACTGGTATGTGTGCAAGTGCATCGAATGTGGAGAAGATACAGTTCGCCAATGCGGGTAAATTCTCCTTGGGTGTCATGGCAGGTTTTCCTTTCTTCGAGGAAGGCATTAATGATGGTATGCCGTATGTATCCTTGGATGCCATGATAGGTTTGAAGGATGGTTTCTGCCACACGGAAAAGTTTGGCGACAACGGTGCCATCGATTTGGGTGTCTATATCGGTTATGCGCGCAACAAGTATAATTTTCGCGAACTGGTTTATAACGAAGAATCGCAGACTACTGAGGATTTGGGAGAGTATACTTGGTCGTCGTGGGCTATACCGGCAACCGTCCGTGGTGCGTTCCACTGGGAGTTTGTGAAGAATCTGGATGTCTATGCTGGGCTTCAGTTGGGGTGTTCCACTTATGGCACTAAAAGAACGCCTCTCGCGGGTGGAAAGGGGAGAGAAACAATGCAGATCGACCTCATCGCATGCCATTATTTGGGTGCGAAGTGGATGTTCACCAAATTCTTTGGGGTGAAAGCGGAATGTAGTATGCTCACTTTACCCGTCTCGGATGTGTGCCCAAAACTCCCTTTGGCATCGGTCGGGTTCCAATTTAATTTTTAGTAGCTGAATATTAGTATTTTATGAAAAAGTAGAGTGGGGGCTCCATTCTCATCCGTAAGGGTGGGGTGGAGCCTTGCTTGTGTCTATCTCCTATGAACGAGTGCCCTTGAATGTTTTGCGGATCTCCTTTCTTGCTAATGTTATGATATATAGGGTATAACTGCTTTATTAGATAAAAAAACAATGTATTGATGTTATTTGTTTTTGTTTTATATTTATATTCGCAAATTGTTAATGGGTTAATTGACCCTATTTATTATTGGCATTTTTAAATTATTTGGTAGAATGAAAAAGATTTTACTTATTGTCGCTTCCTTGTTCACGATCACGTGTGCAAGTGCATCTAATGTGGAGAAGATTCAGTTCGCCAATGCGGGTGATTTCGCTTTGGGCGTTATGGTGGGTGTGCCGCCTTACAATCTTTCGGTAGATCATCGCACACCGACTTTCTCGGTGGACGCCATGTGGGGATTGAAGGATGGCTTCTGTCATACCAAGGCTTTCGGAGATAACGGAGCCATCGATTTGGGCCTCTATGTGGGGTACTTTTACTATTCTGATTATTTTGCTAAATCATGGGAGATGCCACTTGCTGCCCGTTGTGGTTTCAACTGGGAATTCGTGAAGAATTTGGATGTCTATGCTGGTCTTCAGGGTGGTGCCTCTATTCTGCATTCAAAGCTTGATTACTACGAATCCGCTCTCATCACACCGCACGTGACGGGTTCATCTACGGGTTCTAATGGTATCTTAGGCATCTATTCGGGTGTGAAGTGGATGTTCACGGACGTGTTCGGTGTGAAAGCGGAATATTCCGGTGATTGGTTGGACCTATGGAGCCTTCCTACTTTTGCCGCAGGTGTGCAATTTAATTTCTGATACTGATAACTCCTGTCACGCCTTCCCCACGATGGATGGACGGTGACAACGGATTAGGGGGACAGGTTCGCTTGTTCCCCTTTTTCTTATCTCTCCGTCTCCTCGGGGAGACCTCCCTCCTCGATGATCCTTTTCGTGTCTTTCCTGAATCTCCTTACCAGCAGGTAGGAGGCGAGGTATAGCTCAAGAATGTAGGCGAACCAGATGCCGGGTGCGCCCCAGCCCATGTAGATGCCGCAGAAATAGCTGACGGAGATGGTCACGACGATGTAACAGATGAAGGCGACCACCATCGGGGTGATGACGTTCTTCATGCCCCGCAAAGCGCCGATGGTGACGGTCTGCAAGCCATCCCCCATCTGGTAGATGCCGGTCATGATGAGCAGGATGGAGGCCAATTCGATCACCTCCGCATCCTCCGTGAAGATTTGTGCGATCGGGGTCCTGAAGAGGATGATGAGGATGGAACAGAGCCCCATGAAGAAGAGGCTGAGGTGCATGGAGGCGACCCCCGCTTTCCGCATGGAGTGGAACTCCTTCGCCCCCAGTTGGTGGCTGACGCGTATCGTGGTGGCGGAGGCGATGCCGCAACTGATCATCCACGTGACGCAGGAGATGGTGATGGCGATCTGATGGCTCGCCAAGGCGACTGTGCCGCAGAGCCCGACGAACATCACCGCCACATTCATACCGAAGGTCTCCATGAACATTTGCAGCCCGATGGGCGAACTGATCCGCAGGAGGTCTTTGAGCTCCCGCAGGGTGAATTTATCCCAGCCGAAGAACTTGAAGTAGCGTGAATAGGGTTGTTTGGCCCGTACCAGCAGGATGAAGGCGAAGCACATGCAGACGCGCGAGATGAGGGTCGCATAGGCCGCTCCGTCCACGCCCAGCCTAGGGCACCCGAGCTCACCGAAGATGAGCAACCAGTTGAGGAGGATGTTGAGCACATTGCCCGAGATGGTCACGATCATGGCGTACTTCGTGTTGCCCACACCGTCCATGAACTGTCGGAAGGCTTGGAACCACAGGACAAAAGGAAGCGAGGAGAGCAGGATCAGGTAGTAGGACTTCGCCATCGGGCACACCTCCTCCGGCTGGCCGAGACTATCCATGAAGTGGTGGAGCCCCAGCATCAGCGACCCGATCACCAGGGAGACAATCGTGTTGAAGAGGATGGAGTTCTGGAAGATGGAGGATACCTTGCGGTGATGTCCGGAGGCATACTCCACCCCGATGAGTGGTGTCGAGCCGAACGAGAGCCCCAAGGCGGCCGCGAAGCCGACGAAGAACACTGCTCCCCCGAAGGAGACAGCCGCCAGCTCTGTCTTGCCCAATTGCCCCACCATGATGGTGTCCAGCAACTGCACGGTAGCCTGGCCCAGCTGCGCCAACATGACCGGCACAGCCAGCTTCAGGTTGCGACGGTAGAAGGGCATGTATCCCCGGAAGTACTCGATCAGCCGATCCACGGATATTGTCTATGATCAAAGGATTGCTTCGCGCACACGCACCAATTTTTCGAGGAGGTCCGCCATCTTGTCCAGCGGCAGCATATTCGCGCCGTCCGATTTGGCATGGGCAGGGTCGAAGTGGGTCTCCATGAAGAGTCCGTCCACGCCTACCGCCACGCCCGCCTTGGCGATGGTCTCGATCATGGCGGGGTTGCCGCCCGTCACGCCAGTGCCTTGGTTAGGCTGTTGCAATGAGTGTGTTGCGTCCAGGATGACCGGATAGCCTATCTTCTGCATCTCAGGGATGCCACGGAAGTCCACGATAAGGTCCTGATAGCCGAAGCAGGTGCCACGGTCCGTCAGCATGATGTTATCGTTGCCCGCGCTGCGCACCTTCTGCGCCGCGAAAGCCATCGCCGGCGGAGAGAGGAACTGTCCCTTCTTGATGTTGACGGCCTTGCCCGTCTTCGCCGCAGCCACCAGAAGGTCGGTCTGCCTGCAAAGGAAAGCGGGGATCTGCAGGATATCCACATACTCGGCCGCCAGTTGCGCCTCCTCTTCCGAATGGATGTCGGATACGACCGGCACGTCGAACGTCTCGCTGATCTTTCTCAGGATCCTCAGCGCCTTCTCATCACCGATTCCCGTGAAGGAGTCCGCTTTGGAGCGGTTCGCCTTGCGGTAGGATGCCTTGAAGATATATGGTATTTTGAATCTTTCCGTGAGTGCCACTACATGCTCCGCGATCTGGAACGCCATCTCCTCTCCCTCAACGACGCATGGACCCGCCATCAGGAAGAAATTGCCCGATTCGGTATGTTTAAGCTTCGGGCTAATGTGTTTTAAGTCTATCATAATCTACACCATTAATTTTCTGAACAAAAATACATATTTTCACCGTCATTCATGCATGATGGCATGAAAAACATGGACAAAGCCTCGCGCTACCCATAACTCCCTTGCTATGAGGTGGGGAAAGGGTTAGTTATTCACATATTTGCTGAAGTAAGAGCACTTGGAGACGAACTCCTTGTACGCCTTCGTCCGTTTGAACCCACTCGTCAGCCGTCGGTAATTGTCGCCAGGTTTGCCATGGTTCTCGTTGCCCACCTTCGCCAGAGAGAAAATGATTTTCGCTTTCAACTCATCGTCAGTGAAGGCTTTCCCGTCTGCCATTTCGAAGAAATGACGGTCCGTATTGTATGTATAATTTTCCATGTCACTGGCATCCGATGGATTATATTTGAATATCTGACTTCTATAATACCCTCTAGGACTGATGTTAAAGTAGAAATTACCCAACAGGAAGGCAGCCTTGGCGCCCTCCGCATTATCCTGCAGCGCGGTCTTGTACAAAGCGTCGAGTTGCTTCAGCAGATCCGCATAGGATATATTGCTCAAATTCAGTTTCTTGTCAATCATCTTTTTGATGTAGTCCGAGTTGAAATCATTCTCCTCCTCCGGCGACGACCAAATGTTTCTGTCGATATTATAGCAGAAGACGCTCTTCAACGGCAAATCATTCGATTTATAGTACTTAGCGTATTCGAGCGCCTTAGGAATATTGCCCTCATAAAGGTAACTTCTCGAGAGCTCGCCACGTGCGCTATCCAACGAATAGTTGTTATTCTTCAGCAACCATTTCTCAAAGTCATTGATTTTCGGGTCATTTCCAAGGGCAATCGCATCTTCCCACACCCCACTAGAGAAACCGTTCAACCAATCGAAAGAGAGCAATTTCCATTGGACCTCCATGTCATTGTCCATACGATTCGCCATTATCTGGCGCAGGAAAGGGTCATCGAGGACGTTTGCGTACTTCTTGTAAATATCATTCGCAGTCTCCCGAGACATCTCCTCCGCCTCGTTAATCGCCATATAAGCGGAGAGCTTATCCTTATTAGCCTTGAAGCAAGGCCGATTACTTTTTACCTTCGAAAGATGCAGTTTCGCCTGGTCGTTCTTGCCGTTGTAAGCAGACAGATGGGCGACGCACAGATGCCAAAAATCCTGATGGGAAGACTTTTGGAGCATGGTTTCCGCCAGACCAAGCGCATATTCGAGATTAGCGTTTTTCAGTCCACCAGTGGACCATACGCTGATAGGGAGAGAGGTGATATAGCCGCTCATCAAAACATCCGCCATATATGAGTTGGGGGAGATGGCCGCGATCTTCTCCAACTCTTTCAAGCCGTTGTTGAAGGAGTTAAATCCTAACATGAAGTAGAAACAACAAGCCTCCTTTTCGGAGAGGGACTTCGAACTTTTATGCAAAATCTCCCAAGCGCCGTCTCTCAAAGATTTATAAGCGGCGAATTTCATGTCTTTGGAGTAGGCGAACACCTTAAGGAAATCCTTTGCATATTGGCTGTTCGCTTGCGTATGCACGTCGGTTTCTTCCCCATCTGTCTTTTGGAGTCCATGCAATGCACCCGCCTTTTGGCTTAACGCATAATAGTAGATCTCCGGTTTGTAGTTCAGCGGCTCCACATACTTGTCAAAGTATTTGATCGCATCCTCGTATTGTGCGTAATAATGCGCAAAACGAACCATTTGGAAACCATACCGAAGTTTCAACTCCTTGTCCTTCTGCCGACCATAAGCCTCAACCATAGTGTTCATGACCTCCGTATAATCCAATTGGAAGATGTTTGTTTTTCCTCTTCCGTACCCCCACCTTGTCTCGTACGGATAATGCCAGAGGGAATAGGTGTTTTCACCATCTATCCAGCCCATGTAAGGCTCCAGATACTTTGCGAAAGAGATGTAGTTTAAGGCGGCACTCCATTTTTTACAGAAGGCCTTGTCTGCGAACTTCAGCTGGGGATCACCACTTGCCCCGTAAATCAACAAAGAGTCTATCGTCTGTTGCGATACCTTATTGACCAAATAATAAGCCTGGTCCACATCTATTTTCAGGTATTTCGCCCATTCCTCCATATTCCCGTAATTGGGCCATTCCTTGTAGCAACCGAAGCAATAATGGTTGACGAAGAATTGGAAATCCCTGCACTCCGTGCTCTCAATAAGATAGTCGTAATCGTCATCATTGGGTACAGCTTCGCAGAAGAGATTATTGGAGGAATATACGGTTTCTATTTCCACCTCATAACAAGGGAAGAGGTTCATCGCCCACCCAAGGGCCAAGACTGTCATAAGGATGTATCGTCTCATATCAAATTTATTTTAAATCATCGACCGAATATCTTTTCAAAAAACCTTTGCTCAGGTGGAAATATACGATGGTATAATCCTTTCCGAGCTTTTCGTCCAAATATTGGATGGCGCTCCGTACGAGCGTAGGCGTAATCTCTTCAATCTCGATGGTGAATCCTTCGTTGATGTAGAGCCCATTGAGGAAACAATCCTCCAGCGCCTCATACTTGTTCTCGCCAATCTTCTTAAACCTTATATCACCCAAATCATTGTTCGTCAGACCATTGACCAACTTCACATTCCCCTCGTGATTGGAGACGATGCCCCATGAGTAGATCGGAAGCGCATAGTCGAGGGGAAGCGGGTATTTTTTCAGACTCTTGGTATAGCTTTTCAATAGGTCAATGTCCAAAATAGAGTTGGAGTCCGCCCCGTCGTCGACCCCACTCGTGGCATAACACATGAGGTATCCCTTGTCGACAGGAGGAACCCCCATCGTCTCCCTATCCTTGATCTGATGCAGGCGGATAGTGCTTGAGATTTTCACTCCCGGCAAATAATTCTTCATGCTGGTAAGGAAGGAGAAATAGTTCTCCTTGGTGGTTTGGGTCCAATCGCAGTCGAATTGAATCTCCCTATAAAAAGGCGACTGCGGATCGTCTTCCGGATCGGGCTGCTCGGCACACGGACTCCAACTGTTTTCTTTATCCCCTTCTCTACAATAACAGGGGCCACCCACATGGTAGGAGATGTCGTTAATCAGGGAGGTAATTGATTCGGCCAAATCCTGGATCCAATTCTCTTTTGCTCCATCAAAGACTTCATTCGCTATGAATATGACGGGTATGAAACGCACCGAATCCTGATGCAACGGATTCTGCGTGATCGGTTTTATGAAATTGACAGGGTATACGATGCCTTCTCTCTCCACGACATCGAAATAGTGCAAATAAACCTTTTCGCAACCGAGTTCCTTCGTGTACGTCCGAACTTCCTCATCCACCTGATAGGAGGATTTCCAATGATAAAAATTGATTTTGTGCTGCGGGTCTCCCTTTTGGCAGGAGAGACAACCCATTAGCGCAAATGCCGCAAGCAATATTGCCGATATATGTCTACACATGTTATGATAAATTGTTTTCTAAAGGATATTAAACAAACAAATATACGAAGTAAATCGTAAATAGTTAAATAGTAAGTGAACAAATAGCTAAATAGAAAATCATAGTAAATGTTTAAATCGTAAATTGTAAATAGTTATATTGTAAATGAACAAGCGCTTAAACAACCCCACCATGCCCTTCTACCTGACCAACACGTTGCAAATCTTCGGCTGGCTGATGTGACGAACCCGCCTGATGTACCTGACCATCAAGGCATTGCATTTTACGTCCAGCACCTCCTTTTTCTTCTTGTAATTGAACTTCGAGATACTCATCACATAACTGCTGGTCACCACCTTGTAGACCTTTTTCATGTCGAATTTCTTCCCATCCATGTGTTTCAGGGTGAGGCGCTCGATTTGGGAAGGGTCTTTCGGGTTCACCTCCGCCTCGTATTTCGCCCCGATCAGGAAAGGGAACTTCGCCTCGTCGGCACGTTGGCAGGCTAGGAGAAGCGCCTTCAGCTCTTCGCCCGTCAGCTCCAGCAGGATGACATCATTGTCGTAAGGGTCTATGCGGAAGACATCCGCCAGATGGATATCGCCCGCAGGCAATTCAGTGATCCTGACGTTCCCGTTGTTGATGACGGCGACGTCCGCCTGCGTCTCTCCGATCCACGATTGGCCCATCAATCCTCCCATCGTCTCCACGTCCCGGATGGAATCCGCGAGCTGACCGATCACCTGATTCAGTTCGTCGTTGTCGGAGAAGTACTTCACCAGCGCCTCCGCACTCTTGTCCGAAGGCATCGCCTTGAGGTCCACGAGCTCCGCCCGCTTGCCGACAATCGCCTTGCCATTGGTCTCGATGGTTGTCACGGTGGCATACTTCAGCTTATTCTCCGCCTGCGTGATCAACACTCCGTTCCGGGTCAGGCCCCCTTCTATCTTCGTGTGGGAATGTCCCCCCACGATGATGTCCGCGAAATCAGCGTACTCCTCCGCCAATTGCTGGTCCACGGCAAGGCCCAAGTGCGTAAGCAGGATGACGATGTCGCACTCCTTCCGCAGGAAACGATGGCGCTCGATGGTCTCCCTGACAGGATAGAACCGTACCCCCTCCACATTCTTGGGGTGCGTGTCGGGTATGCCGCTCCCGTTGAGCTGCAGCAAGCTCAGTACGCCTATCCGCACACCACCAGCCGTCGTAAATATCTTGTACCCCTGCAACCGACCTTTCAGGCTGTCGGGGAGCTCCACGTTCGCGGCGAGGTATGGGAAGTGCGAATGGTTAATCATTTCGATAAGTCCGCTCGTCTTCGCATCAAAGTCGTGATTACCGACAGCGGAGGCGTCGAAGCCCGCATAGTTCATCAGTTCCGTCATGGGCAGGGAAGAGACAGGGTATTGGTCGTTGAACGGATTGCCCGTGCGGTTATCCCCTGCGGAGAGCACCAGCACGTTCGGACAGAGGTTTTTCAGACTATCCACCAAGTGTTTCAGCTTAGGCAATCTGTCGAACGTGGCATGCATGTCGTTGACGGAGACGAGGAGGATCTTCTCCTCGTTCGGGCCAGCCTCCAGCGGAAGGGCTAGCAGGAGAGCCAGCAAGGCGATGGCGGGTTTGCGAAGAATACCTAAGTGTCTTTTGCTTATGTTGTGATTCATGGGCGGATAGTTCTGTTTTAACTCTTAAAAACAATAATGGAGGAACAGGGAAACCTGCCCTCCATTACGCTTCATTTCATGTATTCAGGTTATTAGATTTTGCTTCTCAGAATATCAAGGGCACGTTCCAATCCTTCGGCGTCCTTACCACCCGCTTGCGCGAAGAATGGTTGGCCACCGCCACCGCCTTTGATCTCCTTCGCAGCCTCACGAACCAACTGTGTCGCATTCATGCCAGCGGCTACGAGGTCGTCGGACAATGCCAGGGTAATGGCAGGTTTGTCCCCCTTCTTGGTGGCACCGATGAAGACGAGTGAGGAGGTCACCACGTTGCGGATTTGGAAGGCCACGGACTTCACCAAGTCAGCCTCGAACTCGCCCTTGAGGACGATCAGCTTCTGGCCATTGCGCTCCTCGGCGCTTTGGATCAGCTTGTCACGAAGGATAATGACCTTCTCCTGGATGAATTGCTCCACCTGCTTCTTCATGGCCGTGTTCTCCTCCAAAGACTTCTTGATGGAAGCCACGAGGTTAGGCGCATTGTTGAAGAGGGCCTTCAGGTCGCGGAGCATATCCTGCTGCATGTTCATGAACTCCTCCGCCTTAGCGCCCGAAACGGCCTCGATACGACGGACACCCGCCGACACGGAAGCCTCTGAGAGGATGCGGATGAAACCGATCTCGCCGGTTGCCTTCACGTGCGTACCACCACAAAGCTCCAGGGACGGACCATATTGGATGACACGTACCGTGTCGCCGTATTTCTCACCGAAGAGCGCCATGGCGCCCATGTTGCGCGCATCCTCGATCGGCACGTCGCGGTGCTCCTCCAATTGGATGTTCTGGCGCACCATAGCGTTGGCGATCTGCTCCGCCTTACGCAACTCCTCGTCCGTCACCTTCTGGAAGTGGGAGAAGTCGAAACGCAGGGCGTCCGGTGCGACGTAGGAACCCTTCTGCTCCACGTGCGTACCGAGCACTTGACGCAAAGCATAGTCGAGCAAGTGGGTCGCCGTGTGGTTGCAAGCGATTTGCTGGCGGCGCTCCACGTTCACCTCCGCCACGAACGAAGCGTTCGGGTTGGCAGGCATTTTCTTGGCGATATGCACGCTGAGGTTATTCTCCTTCTTCGTGTCTATGATCTCGATGGTCTCTTCGTCAGACTTCAGCAGACCCGTGTCACCGACCTGTCCACCCATCTCTGCGTAGAAAGGAGTCCTGTTCAGCACGATTTGATAATATTCAGTATTCTTCTGTTTAATCTTTCTGTAGCGGAGGATCTCCACGTCGCAAGAGAGCAGGTCATAGCCGACGAACTCACATTCGCCCTCTTTCAGCTGCACCCAGTCGCCCGTCTCCACAGCCGCGGCGTTGCGCGCGCGTTCCTTCTGCTTCTGCATCTCCTGGTTGAACTCAGGTTCATTGACCGTCATGCCATTCTCGCGGAGGATCAGCTCCGTCAAGTCCAATGGGAAGCCGAAGGTGTCGTAGAGGGTGAAACCATCCTTGCCGGAGATTTCGCTCTTGCCAGCCGCCTTCGTGTCCGCCATCACCTTATCCAGCAAGCGGATACCCGTCTCCAGGGTACGGAGGAAAGACTCCTCCTCCTCTTTGATCACCTTCTCGACGAGCGATTGTTGAGCGATCAGTTCAGGGTAAGCGTCGCCCATCGTGTCGATGAGGGCAGGGAGCAACTTGTACAAGAAAGCCGAACGTTGTCCGAGGAAAGTGTAGCCGTAGCGTACGGCACGTCTCAAGATTCTACGGATCACGTAGCCCGCCTTCGCGTTGGAAGGCAATTGGCCGTCGGTGATGGAGAAGGAGATCGTACGGATATGGTCCGCGATCACACGCATAGCGATGTCGGTCTCACGTTTCTTGCCATACTCGCAACCGCAGATGTTGCCGATCGCCTTGATAATCGGTTGGAAGACATCCGTATCATAGTTAGACTTCTTGCCCTGCAAAGCCATGCAGAGACGTTCGAAGCCCATACCCGTGTCCACATGCTTGGCAGGGAGCGGCTCCAGCGAGCCATCCGCCTTACGGTTGAACTGCATGAAGACATTGTTCCAGATCTCGATGACCTGCGGGTTATCTTTGTTGACCAGCTCGACGCCCGGCACTTTCGCACGCTCCGCGTCGTCACGCAGGTCTATATGGATTTCGGAGCAAGGACCGCACGGACCCGTGTCGCCCATCTCCCAGAAGTTATCATGTTTGTTACCGTTGATGATACGGTCCTTAGGCAAGAACTGCGCCCAGATCTCAGCGGCCTCGTCGTCCCTCTCGAGGTTATCTTCCTTGCTTCCCTCGAAGACCGTCGCGTAGAGGCGGTTAGGGTCGATCTTCAGCACATCCACGAGGTATTCCCATGCCCAGGTGATCGCCTCCTTCTTGAAGTAATCGCCGAAGGACCAGTTACCCAACATCTCGAACATGGTGTGGTGGTAGGTATCAAGGCCCACCTCCTCCAAATCGTTGTGCTTTCCGCTCACACGGAGGCATTTCTGCGAATCCGCGACGCGCGGGTATTTACGGGGCGCATTGCCCAAAAATATGTCTTTGAATTGATTCATGCCCGCATTGGTGAACATCAATGTAGGGTCGTTTTTCACCACCATCGGTGCGGAAGGAACGATCGTGTGGCCCTTCGACGCGAAGAAGTCGGTGAACGATTTGCGGATTTCTTTTGCTGTTAACATATTATAATGAAAATTGTTTTCAAACCCATTGTTTGACCTGCTTTCAACGGTGAATTTTCAGTACCCACCATATTCAGTGTCGCGAAAGTAGCACATTTCCGACAAAAAAACTATCTTTGCCATCGCATTTTATTTAGGAAACTATAACATGGCAAAGGCAAAATACCAGTTCAACCCCAAAACGTTATCGTTCGAGAGGGTTGACAACACTATACGACATTGGGCGAATTGGTTCTTGTCCCACTTGCTCACGGGAGTATTGACGGGCTTGGCCTGCTTTATCATATTCGCCCTTTTCATCGAGTCCCCGAGGGAAAAAACACTGCGTAGCGAAAGGGAGCAACTGGAGGCTCAATATGAATTGTTGAACGCCCAGTTGGACGAGGTGCAGAGCGTCCTGACGGATATCCAACAAAGGGACGACAACCTATATCGACTCATCGTGCAGGCAGACCCTGTCAGCAAAGGCATACGCATGGGGAACGGTGACCAAAACAAGTACAAGGACCTGCGCGCCCGCACCAATTCGGAGATCGCGGCTAGCACTTCCGCCACGATGGACCGTATCCGTAGGCAACTCTTCGTGCAATCCACCTCCTTCGATGAGGTGGTGAACCTTGCCCGCAACAAGGAGGACATGTTGCTCTGCATCCCGGCCATCCAGCCTGTCATGAACAAAAACCTGAAACGTATGGCCTCCGGCTACGGCTACCGTATCGACCCTATCTATAAGACCCCTAAGTTCCACGCTGGCATGGACTTCTCCGGCGAGATCGGCACCAACATCTTCGCCACGGGCAAGGGTGTCATCGAGTTCCGCGGTTGGATGCAGGGCTACGGTAATGTGGTGATTGTGGACCACGGCTACGGTTACAAAACGCTTTACGGGCACTTGAACAGCTTCGTGAGCAACCTGAGGGTGGGCTCGCCTGTCGTCCGCGGCCAGGTCATCGCCTACATGGGTAACACGGGTAAGTCCACGGGTCCGCACGTGCACTATGAGGTGCGCTACAAGGGCAAGGTGGTGGACCCTCGTAACTATTACTACATGGACCTCTCGCCTAAGCAATATGACGAGATGATCCAGATCGTCTCCAACAACGGAAACATTTTCGACTGATCCATGGACAAACTCGGCGAAGACAAGAGATATTATAAAATCAGCGAAGTGGCGGAAATGCTTGGTCTTGAGACGTCCACCCTCCGCTATTGGGAAGGTGAATTCACCATCCTCTCCCCGCGCCGAGGCAACAAGGGTAATCGTCTCTATACGGACGAGGATATTGAAAACGCTCGTATGGTGCAGTACCTGCTGAAACAGCGTAATTTAACCATCAAAGGAGCTCAGAAAGTGTTGGAAGAAGACAAAGACCACGTGAAAAGGGTCTTTGAAACGATAAAACGGCTGGAGGGTATCCGTGAGGAGGTGAGAAATCTGAAATGCGAATTCGGCACCGCCCTGAAGAAAACCATTACGATTGAGGAGCTATGATTGGATTGACCGAAATACTGGAAAACATCGGAACGTTCGCCTTTGCCATCAGTGGCATACGCCTCGCCGCGAAGAAGGATTTCGACCTCTTCGGAGCCTATGTGGTGGGACTGGTGACCGCCATCGGAGGAGGTACCATCCGCGACCTCTGCATCGGGGAGACCCCCTTCTGGATGTTGAACGCCAACTACCTGATATGGTCTGGCGTGGCGCTCCTTTTCGTCATCCTTTTCCGCAAGTACCTCATCCATCTGAACATCACCTTCTTCATCTTCGATACCATCGGATTGGCGCTCTTCACGGTGGTAGGTATAGAGAAAACATTGAGTGCTGGATATGACTTCTGGGTGGCGATCGTGATGGGTTGCATCACGGGAGCGGCGGGAGGTGTCTTTCGTGACATCTTCATCAACGAAATCCCTTTGATATTCAGGAAGGAAATCTATGCGATCGCCTGTATCATAGGTGGTTTTGTCTATTATGTCTGCCATCTGATAGGGGTGGATAGTTCATGGTCTCAGATTTTCTGCGCCTTCAGTGTCGCCGCTGCCAGAATCATTGCCGTGCGCTTCCGCATCGGTCTGCCTCACATCAAGGGCGAGCAGGAGTAATACCCCGCACATCCCACATCACAAATCACGACCACCTTCCTCTCAACTATTAAGAACTCCCAATCGACTACGCTGAACTGACGTTTCTCAACTCATAACTCATAATTCTTAATTTTTAACTATTATATGGTTTGAATCTCAAAAATTATTGCTAAATTTACCACGTTTTTAACGCTTAAAAATTTATGGAAATGAGAAAACTATTTACATTATCAGCGGCTATGCTTTTCGCGACTGGTTGTTTTGCACAATACAGTTTGTCATATAAAGCTAATCAGCTTCGTATTGGCGACTATCGAAATATGAAGCAAATCGAGTACAAGGAGCAGGGAGAGGCCGGTGCTAACCAATACTGGGACTTCTCAAAGGCTAAGATACTCAAAGATATGTACATCGATCAGCAGGAAGACCTCAACGCCGTGGCAGAGCAGGGTTACAGACTCAGCTGCGACGAGGGTGGAACAAAACATACGTTGTTCGAGATCACCAAGTCGGAGAAGAGATACTACGGTATGATCACTCCAGGCGCTAAGATCGACTTCAAGGAGCCTATCGTAGACTTGATGTTCCCACTTTCTTACCAAGACACGAAGGCGGGTATTATGGATGGTGTCTACACGCCAAACAACGGAGATCCTTCCTTCATCGAGGGTAACTACATCACCAAAGCTGATGCGTGGGGTACGCTCGTGTTGCCTGACGGAAACACTTACCGCAACGTATTGCGTGTGAAGGTGACCAAGGATTACAAGCAGAAATTCGGAAAGACCACTTACAACATCCGTTCGGTTCGTTACCAATATTTCGCAGAGGGCGCACGTTATCCGGTGCTCATCGTAGTGGAGAGCGAAAGCTCAACCGATACGGGCTGCAAGTGTGGTGGCAAGTATGCCGAGATGTTCATGGAGACTCCTGCCGTTTACGAGAACGACGCTGTGAAGTCCGCCGCTCCTGGTCGTGGCGATTTCGAATACACAGCAGACTTCAACTACTTGGCTTCTCCAAACCCATTCGTCGAGAGCATCAACTTGGCTTTCACCATGGGCGCGGACGCAAAAGTTACGGTTGATATCTTAGACATGAACGGTCGTCAGTTGTCTACCTTCATGAGCGAGCAGTTGGCAGCTGGTCAATACAGCTACACATTCAACGCTTCCTTCTTGACGCCTGGTCAATATGCTTTGCGCATCCAAGTGGGTGACAAGACATACACCAACGTGATGTTGAAGGGTGAATAATTAACCGATTAAATATAAGAAGACCCGCTCCACATTGTGAGAGCGGGTTTTCTTTTTTGGGGAAGTACACTATGGAATGGAATAACAATATATTTATAGGCAATTAGGACATCCGTACGGGGTGAAAGCAGCAGGCGTTCTGCCCATATATTCCTTTATATCCGCATTATTCCCTTCAAACATCAATCCATTCGTCTGTTTTTATGCTCTAATTTTCATCACCATGGCATAATGTGTGAAAAAATGTTTATATTTGCCCCGCAAAATGTTAGAATACGAAAATGGGTTTATTGCAAGAGAAATTATCTAAGTACACCGAGCCGCAGAAGGTTAAAGCATTGGGTGTATACCCTTACTTCCGAGAGATAGAGAGTGAACAAGATACCGAGGTCATCATGAACGGTAGGAAAGTGTTAATGTTCGGTTCAAATAGCTATCTTGGCTTAACCAATCATCCTAAAATAAAAGAGGCCGCCATCGAGGCGACTAAAAAATATGGTTCTGGTTGTGCGGGTTCTCGATTTTTGAACGGCACATTGGATATACATGTGGAGTTGGAAAGGAAATTGGCGGAATTCGTCGGAAAAGAGGAAGCGTTGATTTTCTCCGCCGGATTTAACGTGAACATGGGCGTTGTCTCCATGCTGACTGGCCGCGAGGATTATCTGCTGTTCGACGAGTTGGATCACGCCTCCATCATGGCAGGCAAGCAAATGTCCTTCTCCAAGGCTTTGAAATTCAAGCACAACGACATGGAGTCACTCGAGAAGAAACTCCAGATGTGCGAGCCGGACAAGATCAAGATGATTGTTGTGGACGGTGTCTTCAGCATGGAAGGCGATGTGGCCAAACTGCCGGAGATCGTCGCTCTCTCAAAGAAATACAATGCGAACATCTATGTCGATGAAGCTCATAGCTTGGGCGTATTCGGCAAACAAGGTCGTGGCGTGTGCGACCACTTCGGGCTGACGAAGGACGTGGATGTCATCATGGGTACCTTCAGTAAGTCCCTCGCATCCATCGGCGGTTTCTGTGCCGCGGATTCTTGCGTGATCAACTTCCTCCGCCACAACGCGAGACCATACATCTTCAGCGCGAGCATCACGCCGGCCGCTACGGCTTCCGTATTGGCTGCGCTTGAGATCATGAAGAACGAGCCGGAGCGTATGGAACACCTCTGGAAAATCACGAAGATGGCTTTGGACGGATTCAGAAGCCTGGGATTCGAGATCGGTCACACCGAGACACCTATCATCCCGCTCTTCATTCGCGACAACGAGAAGACATTCTTGTTCACCAAGCTCCTCTTCGAAGACGGTATTTTCGTGAACCCGGTGGTGAGCCCTGCGGTTCCATCCAACGATACATTGATCCGTTTCTCCCTGATGGCTACCCACACGGAAGAGCAGGTTGCGATAGCGTTGGAGAAGATCGGAAAAGTAGGAAAGAAACTGGGTGTGATTGCCTAGGGCACTCTCCCCTTTCACATAATTGTCACCCCATACGTGTCTATTCACGTAGGGGTGCTTTTTCAAATATAAGAATCTTAAGCATATGAATTATTGGTTTGAATGTAAGGTCTGCTACAATAAGCTGGACGATTCCGGGAAGAACAAAAAAATGTCTGACATCTATTTGGTGGACGCTCTCTCCTTCACAGAGGCAGAGAAACGTGTGAACGAGGAGGTTTCCCTCTTCTCAAGCGCATACGAGAACGGCTTGTTCACCATCGAGGGCATCAAGCATGTCAAGATCGGAGAGATATTCGGAGAAGACATCGAGTGCGAGAAGTGGTTCAAATGCAAAGTGAACTTCATCACTGTGGATGAGGTGTCCGCCAAGGAGAAGAAGATCTCCAGCGTGATGCTTGTGCATGCGGACGACATGCAGGAGGCATTCAAGAACCTGAAAGAGGGACTTAAGGACTCCATCTCGGACAGTGACATCGTCAGCATGACAGAGACCGCCATTGCAGACATCTTCCATTACAGCGCACCAGCGTGATAAACTAACCTGAAAAAAGGAGGGCACCATGTCATCCATCGCAGATAGAATCAAGGAAATCAACGCATCCCTTCCCCAAGGGACAAGGTTAGTGGCTGTTTCTAAGTTCCACCCCGTCGAGGCTATACAAGAAGCATACGATGCGGGGCATCGCCTGTTCGGAGAGAACAAGGTGCAGGAGTTGGTCGCCAAGAAAGATCTATTGCCTTCGGATATATCATGGCACTTCATCGGTCATCTGCAAACCAACAAGGTGAAGATGATCGTGCCCTTCGTCGCTTTGATCCATAGCGTCGACACGGAACACTTGCTGAAGGAGATCGACAAACAGGCAGCTGCTTGTGGCAGGACGGTCGAATGCCTCCTTGAGGTGCACGTGGCGCGTGAGGAGACTAAGTTCGGCTTCTCCCCTGAAGAGGTCCGCGACCTCTTCGCCAGCGGAGCCTACAAGGCGTACGAGCACGTGAAGATTGTAGGCATCATGGGCATGGCCTCCCACGTGGACGACGAGGGAGAGATCCGCAAGGAGTTCCATGCGTTGAAAACATTGTTCGATGAAGTGAAAAACAGCTATGCCCCAGCGTTCCGTGAACTCTCCATGGGCATGTCGGGCGACTACCATATCGCTGTGGAAGAGGGCAGTACCCTCGTGCGCATCGGCACCTATATTTTTGGGGAACGATTGTACGTCTAAACAGGAGGGTTAAATTTTCTCCACCTTCTCGAGCGGGAGTCCGCTCAGGTCTGCTACCGTTTGCTTGTCAAAGCCTTTCGCTAGCATCTTTTTAGCCATTTCCAGCGCTTTGGCTTGAGCACCTTCCGCCCTTCCTTTCTCTAAACCTCGTGCTAGTCCTATCGCTTCGCCTTCGTCACGGCCCTCTTTCTTGTAGGTCTCGATGGTGTCGTTCTGAGACATGATGGCGTCCACGTGGGCGAAGTACTCCTTGCGCTCCTTCTCGCTCATGGTGGCGATGCGGAGCTTCTCTTCCGCCTCCTTGAGTCCCGGCGTGGTGGTGTTCTCCTTGATCTTCCCGTTCTTCAGGAAGTCCATCCACTCCTCGATGGGCGTCTTGGCCACCTCGTTGAACTGGTTCACGCGGATGAGGTAGTACTCCGGGAATATGTTCTTACCGACGGCCGCCATCTCCTTGTCGAAGTACTCCTTCTCCCTCTTGTTGACCTCCAGCACGTCCTTTTGGAACACTCCCTTGAAGGTGGTCGTGCCGTGGTAGAGGAAGTCCTTGCCTGTGCCCAGATCGAAATAGAGGATGTTGATGGAGTAGACCTTCTTCACGTTCTTGTACGACTCGCCTAAGCGGATGTGCTCGGTGATGGCCTTGCTCGTGCCGTATAGGATGCGTTGCATGAAGTAGAGGTCGCGCGTGAACTGCACCTCCACGATGAAGAGCTCGCCGTCGTCCGCCTTGACCATCATGTCCACTCGGTTGAACTTGTCGTCGAGTGTCTGCTGGTTGCTCTCGCTCTCCAACACCTCCACGATCTCCACCTTCCTGCCCAGCAGCACGGTGAAGAGTCCCTCGAGGATGCCGAAGTTGGCCTTGTCGCGCAACAATCGCTTGATCGCCCAGTCGAAACGTATGTAGTCGGTCTCTCTCATCTCATGAAACGTTTTATCACCGCAAAGGTAATTGTTTTTCTGTAAGTTCCAAAGATTGCGAAGTAATAATGTGATAATATTACACAAAATTAACATTATAGGAAAGTTCAAAAGTACTCGACAAAAAAAAGTGATAAACAATGGAGAATCCATCAAATAGTTGATATATTTGCATATAAGCCTAATGGCCTCGCACATTTTCCGCTGTGCTTGCATAGAGGAGTACTTGTCCGACCACGTTAGGTGGAGTGAGTTGAAAAGCAATGTCTAATAGTGCTGTTCAAGGCGCTGAAAACTTAAAAGCATGAAGGGTTATTTCTATTCTGAACGGGAGGTCAACAAAATTGAGGCTTACATCCAGCAACAATATGGTGATTTCCCTACCGTTATACATGAGATCTTTTCTCCGGATATACATGTGGACATCGCACTGATACCGCCGTCCGACGAGCAACCATACTATAAGCTGGTGACGATGGGTGCGGGCGCATATAAGATGGATGTTCCCCGCGAGTTCGGGAAACGCAAGCTTGAGCGGGCGGAGTATGTGATTTTCCTTCCGAAAGAGTGGAATGTGCAATCTGACAAGGAGGAAGATTATTGGCCGATAAGATACCTGAAGGTAATGGCCCGTTTGCCAATCGAATGCGAGACGTGGCTTGGCGTCGGACATACAATGCAGGCGGACGAAGAGGGTAAGCCTTTCGCGGAGAGCACAAAGTTTAATAGTCTTATACTCCTTCGTTCCATCGGCAAGGAGAACCAGATCGTCGAGCCTATGCGGCTGGGATTGTTCGGACGAGTGAACTTCTACCAGTTGTATCCTCTGTACCAAGAGGAGCTCGATTTCAAAATGGAACACTCGATGTCCGACCTGATTGATAAGATCGATGATGAGGATTTGAATCTTGTCCTAAATTTAAACAGGAAAAATTACGGTATATAAGGACCTCTATTCATGCCTAATTACGACATGGATAAGGATTCTCTTAAAGCCCACTATCCCTTTTCGCCGATTCGTCGGGTAGAGATGGTGGGCTAAGTTTATGCATCCGTCCGCTATGGGTGTGTAGACTTTTATTGACTCAGAATAAGAAAACTATTTTGCTCCCATTTCGTTTTCTATCTTATAGATTTACAATTCATTAGTATCTTTTTTTGCATTTTGTGCACAAAAAATTGTGGGGTGTGCAAATTTGTAGTACTTTTGCACAGTTTTAACCAAAGTGAGTATTTATGGCAAATAACTTTGTGCGCCAATTTGAGCGTTCGATCACAGAGTTCTGGGATCTGAAAGCGATGACTGATTACGTCGCAAAAACAACGTTCACTTACAGTCAAGTCGGGGAAGAGGTTGCGAAACTTCACATCCTATTCGACGAGTTGCATGTCCAAAAGAACGATAAGATAGCCTTGGTGGGAAGAAACACTCCCCAATGGGCGATCACGTTCCTCTCCGCAGTCACATACGGAGCCATTGTGGTACCTATCCTTCAGGATTTCCATCCGAACGATGTGCAACACATCATCAACCACTCAGAATCCAAGCTGATATTCCTGAGCGACAACCAATGGGAGGATTTGGATGAGAGCAAGTTCCATTCAGTTCGCGGGGTATTCTCCATCTCAGACTTCCGCTGTCTGTACCAAGGTCCGGGCGAGACCATACAGATGACGATGAAGCAATTGGCCAACAAGTTCAAAGAGCGCTATCCGAACGGTTTACAGAAAGAGGATGTGCACTACTGCGACAAGGATGACCACGAAGTGGCGGTAATCAACTACACCTCAGGTACGACAGGCTACAGCAAGGGCGTAATGCTCACGGGCGACAACTTGAGCAGCAACATGGAGTATGCGGCGACGACCAACCTGGTCGGCAAGGGCTACGAGATCCTCACCTTCCTGCCGCTGGCGCACGCTTACGGTTGCGCGTTCGACTTCCTCTCACAATTCGTGAAGGGAGCGCACATCACCTTCCTCAACAGGATTCCTAGTCCTAAGATCTTACTGAAGGCCATGGAGGAGGTGAAGCCAACGGTTATCTTTAGTGTACCGCTTATCCTCGAAAAGATATACAAGAACAACGTATTGCCGAAGCTGAACAAGACTTCCATGAAGTTGGCGCTGAGCATTCCTATCCTTTCGGGCAAGATTCACTCCGAGATTAAGAATGCCCTTGTGAAGACATTCGGCGGCGAATTCATAGAGTTGGTTATCGGAGGTGCGGCCCTCAACAAGGAGGTGGAGGAGTTTCTCCTGAAAATCGGTTTCCCATTCTCCGTGGGCTATGGTATGACGGAGTGCGGACCTCTCATCAGTTTGAACAGACGCGGCAAATATGTGCCAAACTCGGTGGGAACCGTTGTGGACGACATGGAAATCCGCATCGACTCATCCGATCCTGAGAACGTTCCTGGAGAGATCCAAGTAAAAGGCAGGAACGTGATGAAGGGCTATTACAAAAACGAAGAAGCCACCGCTAACTCATTCACGGAAGATGGATGGATGCGCACAGGCGACGTCGGTATAATGGACAAGAACGGATACGTATTCATCAAGGGACGCTCCAAGACGATGATCCTGGGTGCGAGCGGACAGAACATCTACCCCGAGCAGATCGAGGCGAAGCTGAACAATCTGCCATTCGTTTCCGAATGCATCGTTGTTCAACGTTCGGAAAAGATTGTCGCACTGGTTTACCCAGACTTTGCGGCCATGGACGAGATGGGCATCCAACGTGCCGATTTGGACGCTATCATGGACGAGCACCGCAAGAAGGTGAACGAGCAACTCGCCGCCTACGAGCGCCTCTCCGCCATCATCATCCATCCGACAGAGTTCGAGAAGACTCCTAAGAAATCCATTAAGAGATATCTTTACGAGAATTAATGCATAAAGGTGGGCTTCACTAGGTCCACCTTTATTTCGAAATAGACATACTACGTGTGACGGGCATCCACTATTTTGTGGATGCTTCTAACCTTATTGTTCAATCATATAGACAAACAAAAAAAGACAATGCGTTATTACAAAGGAAATTACAATCAGATGTTGGAAAAATCTATCCGGGATAACTGGGATATGCCAGCACTGACAAATTACGTCACTGGGGAAACCTACTGTTACAAAGATCTGGCATCTGCCATCGCGGAGATTCACATCCTCTTCGAGGAGGTGGGCATCCGTCCGAACGACAAAATCGCGGTTGTGGGAAAGAACACGCCTGAGTGGGCGGTGGTCTTCCTTGCCACATTATCCTACGGAGCAATCATCGTCCCGATCTTGCAGAATTTCCCTGTGGACGATATCCACCATATCGTGAACCACTCCGAGTCGAAACTCCTCTTCATCAGCGACAACCTGAAAGACCAAGTGCAGGAAGAGAACATCAAACGGGTGAAATGCATCTACTGCTACAATGAGAAGTATTGCCTCTACACGAGCTATAAAAAATCCGTTCCTCAAAAGATACAAGAGTTGAGGGAGATGCTGAAGGTGAAATATCCGAACGGTGTACAGAAAGAGGACATCAAATATGCGGAGAGAAAGAACGAAGACATATTCGCCATCAACTACACCTCCGGCACGACTGGTTTCAGCAAGGGTGTGGTACAGACCGTAGACAATATCGTCGGCAACATAGGCTTTGTCAAGGAGATGGGGCTGGCCAAACCAGGCAACAAGATCCTCACCTTCCTGCCGCTCGCCCATGCGTACGGGTGCACATTGGACTTCCTTTCGCAGATCGTGAACGGTGGACATATCACCTTCCTCATCAAGCTTCCTGCCCCTAACGTGCTGATCAAGGCGTTCGACGCCATACGTCCGAGCGTGATCTTCACCGTCCCTTTGGTGGTGGAGAAGATCTACCGTTCCGTGGCTGAACCAATCCTGACGAAGCATGCGGCAGAGATGTCGGAAGAGCAGATGGAGCAAAACATCTATCCGAACGTGCGCAACAAACTGATCCAACTCTTCGGAGGAGAATTCAGCCAAGTCATCATCGGAGGCGCACCGCTCAACGCTGACATCGAGCAGGGACTCAAGAAACTGAAGTTCCCGTTCGCCGTGGGCTATGGCATGACGGAGTGCGCTCCTCTCATCAGTTTTATCGGCATGGAAAAATTCATCGCCAAGTCGGTGGGCGTCGTTGTGCCTAACATGGAGGTGAAGATCGCCTCCTCAGACCCTGAAAAGATCGCGGGCGAAATCCTCGTCAAGGGTCAGAACGTCATGATGGGTTACTACAAGGACGAGGAGAACACCGCTAAGGTCATCGAAGCAGACGGCTGGATGCACACGGGCGACATCGGCACCTTAGACAAGGGCAACAACCTCTTCATCAAGGGTCGCTGCAAGACGATGATCTTAGGCCCTTCCGGACAGAACATCTATCCGGAGGCGCTGGAGGCCAAGCTAAACAATATGCCTTTCGTGTCGGAATGTTTGGTGATCAAGGGCGAAGAAAAACTCGTGGCCCTGGTTTATCCGGACTTCAATGCGATGGACGAGATCGGTATCGACCACAAAGAACTGGAAAATATCATGGAAGACAACCGAAAGAAATACAACAAGATGGTTGCCAACTACGAGCAGATCTCCGAGATACGTCTATACCCGAACGAGTTCGAGAAGACGCCGAAGAAGAACATCAAACGCTATCTTTATGAAAGTCAACAAGGTAAATAATATATAATAATAGTTGGAAAGGCGGAACGTTTGCATGATGTTCCGCTTTTTTTTGCTTTTATCCCCCCTATTTTTTATCTTTGTTTTTATCGAATAACCAATCACTAACACGGTTAATTATGAAGAATGAAGGTAAAGTATATGATTGCATTAAGGAAATAGCAGACAAGCAATACGAAAAGAAGGAGAAGATAAGCCGATCGGATGTGGCTTTTATTCTAAACGACAAGTGTCATGTGGAATGCTCGGACGGTTCCACATTGTCCAGACTGATTTACCAAGCCTACATGCATCTCGGGAAGCCGGAGTCTATCCGTTGGACCATCACGAACAACGACGGCAGCGTGAGTGTCGTGGAGCAATACGAACTGGAGGCCTGTCTGGAGGATGATGAGAAGGACTCAGCGATTTCCCTTGTCGAAAAACACTTAGAGGAGACGAAAGACCTATTGTCCGATGCGAAGCAGGAAATTCAGGATGTGCTGACGATCGAACTGAGCAAGGACCTGGTAGCCCTGCACAAGTGGTTGGAAGGCACGAAGGGCATCAACGAGGTGAAAGCCAAGAGCCTCGCCCTCATGCAAAACTACGGCAAGATGGTGGACACCTACACGGTGGCGGAGAAGAGCGTGCGGAACGACATACATGACTTCGTCGAACTACGCTCATCCGTTAACGAGACCTTTCTGCGATACGCGAACGCCTTGGTGGACATCTTCGGGGACTCCATCAAAGTGGTGGCGCCCCAGCTCTTCGACTTCGAGCAGGTGCGTTACCTGGACGTCTCCGCCATGCAGAACCGCAAGAGGTTGGAATTCGACAAACTGGACGAGAACTGCACATTGCTCTTAGGAGAAATAGCCTCCCACTACAACCAGACAGTCGCGCAAATGCCTAAATGGCTGACGATGAGCAACAAAGTAGGTGGAAAAGTGGGCATTTATGGCTCGCTCGCCGTGGGCGCCATCTCCTACCTGAACCACTGGCTCAACGCACAGGAGAAGACGGTGCAGATGCGCAACGAATATGTACAATTCGAGAACGGCGTGAAGAAGGACCGCCAACAGATCAGTGGAGACGTGATGAGGCTCGCCACCATCCACAAGGTGCTGAACGACCTCTATATTCCTCGGGCTGCGCTCTTCGTCAGACGAGGCGACGAGGTACTCTCCGATAGTCTGAAGCATCTCTTCGAAAACATATATACGGGCGATGTCCTGCCATTGAAGGAGGAGAGAGACCGCCTGCTGACCCGCGTGAGGGAACTGGAGAGAAGCATCAACGACCATAGCGAAAACATATCCTTGTTCGATGCCCAACTCGTGGAGATGAAGGGCATGTTGGATGCCCAAAAATCTAAATATGAGGAGGCCCTGAGCCGCAAGCCGGAAGCGCCGGGACTCCTCTCCAAACTGCTCACCTTCGGCGTCGCGCAACGCAAGTACGGCAGGCGATTGCTGGAGTGGGACGAGCAGGATGGGCAGTTGGTCAACGCCTACCAAGACACCTTGATGGACGTGGAGGAAGGCACGGAAGACCGCAACACCCACAACGAGCAGCTGGCGACAGACAAGCAAGAGTACGAGGATTGCAAGAAACGCATCGCAGAGCTCAACCATCTTATCGCAGAGAAACTACAACGTTCTCCGCAGCAGAAGGCGGAGGCGCTAAAATATCTGAAGGGACTACTATCGTTGCTCCACTCAGGGAAATCCGTGATAGAGAGCAAACTGGACGACAGCCTGCTGAACGTCTATGTTCCGCCCACATTGGAGGAGAGTGTTCAGCTACCGTCCGACATTGAGCAGAACCTGAAGCATTTTGTCGAGGAGGTCTGCGACGAAATCAAGAAGAATGGCGGAGAGGTGAAGGACTCTATCCTCCGCGAGTTCGGTCTCGTCGGGGAGAACGCAGTGGCGGAGAACGAGCAATCCATAGGCACCGCCGTAGACAAAGCCACTGAGTTGCTGAAGAACTGGAGTTACCTGCAGACCGAGCAAATGAAGGCGCAACTGACCGACGCCGTCTACCACGAGGAGATGAAACGGCTGAAGGAGTCCTTCCAATCCACCCTGTCGGATATCGACCAAAAGAACAAAGTCCTCGTGGAAGTGCTGAAAAGAGCCAATACGACGACCGACAAGGAAGAGTTGCGCAAGGCGCTGACCGAGTTGGCGGAGATTCCTGCGGATCGGTTGACGGAGGCAGATTTCGAGGATATATTATCAGGGAAAAAGAGCATAGAGATATAACATGTCCAACGAGCGAAGAGCTAAGACGAGGGAGAAGTTCGGCTTCGATTCCGACAAGGAGATCGAGAAGCTGAAACGTACGAAGATGACGGCGGAGCATGCACGACGCAGGAAGATGGAGCGTCGGCAACGCATCGAGCAGGACAAACTCTATCAGATCATGATCAGCAAAGCCATCGGGTTTGACATCCTCGATGCGGTTCTGAGCTTCATCGAAGGGTTCGGAGACATCTTCTCGGGGTTAATCGGACTGGCATATATCTACCTCAGTCTTGTTGTCGTCAAGTCTATTCGTCTGACGGCCGCGGTCTTTTGCGTCGCGGCGGTCGACCTACTCATCGGACTGTTTTCCATACCGGGGACGTTGGTGGACGTGTTCTTCTGCGGCAACTACATCAACCGCATGATGATCAAGGGGTTTGTGGAGGATGACGCGGAGACAAAGCGCAGGGTGAACCTGATCGCCTCAGCGGGCTTCCTCGTCGTCTTCGGACTGGCTTGGCTGGTCAAGACTTTGCTGGGGAATATCATTGGATGAAAATGGAGAATGATGGGTTAAGAGCGACAGGAGTCACCTCCCATTCTTAATTTTTAATTTTTAATTCTTAATTCGAAAGGGACAACCTGCCCTAAAAATCACTATCTTTGGGAGATTTTTCACGAGAGTAACAATAACAGATATAGATTATGTCAGAATTAAACATTGATTGGGCGAATCTTAAGTTCGGTTACATGCCGACGGATTACAATGTGCGCTGTTATTTCAGAAACGGCGCATGGGGAGAGATAGAAGTAAGTTCAGAAGAGTCGATCAACATCCACATGGCGGCTACGTGCCTCCACTACGGTCAAGAAGCTTTCGAGGGATTGAAGGCTTACCGTTGCAAGGATGGCAAGATCCGTATCTTCCGTATGGAAGCCAATGCGGAGCGTTTGCAGTCGACCTGCCGAGGCATCCTGATGCCGGAGTTGTCAACAGAGAAGTTCTGCGAGATGGTGAAGAAAGTCGTGAAGTTGAACGAGCGTTTCATCCCTCCATACGAGAGCGGCGCATCCCTCTACATCCGTCCGTTGTTGATCGGAACAGGCGCACAAGTGGGTGTTCATCCAGCCAATGAATACCTCTTCGTCATATTCGTGACACCAGTAGGACCATACTTCAAGGGTGGATTCTTCGCCAACCCATACGTAGTCATCCGCGAGTACGACCGTTCGGCTCCTCTCGGAACAGGTATCTACAAGGTGGGTGGCAACTACGCCGCCAGCCTCTTGGCCAACAAGAAGGCCCACGACTTGGGGTACGCTTGCGAGTTCTATTTGGACGCTAAGGAGAAGAAATACATCGACGAGGCGGGTGCCGCTAACTTCTTCGGTATCAAGAACAATACTTACATCACGCCGAAGTCCACATCCATCCTTCCTTCCATCACGAACAAGAGTTTGATGCAGTTGGCTGAGGACCTTGGTTTGAAGGTGGAGAGACGTCAGATTCCTATCGAGGAGTTGGAGACGATGGAAGAGGCCGGCGCATGTGGTACAGCCGCTGTGATCAGCCCGATCTCTAAGATCGATGATTTGGAGATGAACAAGTCATACGTGATCTCCAAGGACGGCAAGCCAGGCCCTATCAGCAAGAAGTTGTATGATAAGCTCCGTGGCATCCAGTACGGCGAGGAGCCAGATGTACACGGCTGGGTAACGGTTTTGGACTAATCGTTTGATTATCAACTAATACAAAAGGCGCTTGCGGTCTCGTAAGCGCCTTTTTCAGATTATCCATGATATGGGAGGGGAGAAAATTGATTTAGAGCTGAAATAAAACCTCCCTAAGGAGTCTGTCGGCTACCCAACAGATAGGCGGCTGACGATAAGGCCATGCACCTAAAACAAAAGGCGGAAGCGCAAATCGTTTCCGCCTTTATTATTTTTCATATCCTCATTTATAAGGATACAGGGCAAATCCTTCTCCATAAAAAAGAGACAACGGATCTTTTTGTATAAATTTACACTCTATTTCGACAATGACAAAAACTAACTCGACGTATGATCGCACCACGGATTGCCATCGTAGACTATAACATCTTGACTTGCATTGGATTGCAACAATTGCTGAGCGATTTGCTGCCAATGGTCGAGACCGTGGTATACAACTCCTTGAAAGATTTGGAAGAGGAGAACGATTGTCAATTCGCCCACTTCTTTGTCTCATCGCGCATCTACTTCGAGAACGTCCAATTCTTCCGCGAACGTCAGCGAAAGACGATCGTATTGGTGAATGGAGACCTGCACATCAACGATGTGTACACGCTCAACGTCTGCCAGAGCGAGAAGGCGATCGTCCTTGCCATCATGGGACTCTACAGCAAGGGGCACGGACACGCGATATCCGAACATATCCCCAAGCAAGGTGGCAACGAGCAACTGCTTTCCTCCCGAGAAACGGAGGTGGCCGTCCTACTTTGCAAGGGTTTCATCAATAAAGAGATCGCCGCACAGCTAGAGTTGGCGGTGACCACCGTCATCACCCACCGGAAAAACATCATGGAAAAATTACATGCGCGCTCCCTGGCCGACGTGATCGTCTACTGCGTGCTGAACGGGGTCGTCAACGTCGAAGACCTGTAGAAAACACCTTTCCCCTATGCTATCCTCACAAATGAGGACACCCAATCCTCACAAATGAGGAAGGAACATCTCATGCCACAGATGTAATTTTGTGGCTGAATACTTTTTATTTATTATCCGAAAACAAAGAGATCCAAGCATGTTCCTAGGTGACGACGAACGGAAAGGTGAGAGAGGCAACCGTCCTCTTGTGTGGTATATGCGCCAAGCCGGCAGAGTGTTGCCTAATTACATGAAACTAAGGGAAAAGTACTCGTTCGAGGAGTTGATGCACAACCCTAAGTTGGCGGCGGATGTGACCCTATTGCCGGTCTCCGATTTAGGTGTGGATGCCGCCATCGTCTTCAGCGACATCTTGTCCGTGCCCACCGCTTTGGGGATGGACCTCGAATGGACCGACCACGGGCCTCGCTTCAGGAAGCCTCTCTGCGAAGAGAAGGATCCCCGCACAATCCTCCGTCCCGACCTTAGCAAGCTTTCGCACGTATACGATGCTTTGGACATCGTGAAAGAACGGTCACAGGTGCCCACGATTGGCTTTTGCGGCGCCCCGCTGACCACCTTGTGCTATATGCTACAGGGCATGAGCGGAAGGCAAGAGTTCCCGGATGCGAGGAAATTCTTTTACGAGAGGCCCCAAGAGACCCGCTATTGCATAGACCTCCTGACCGAATTCAGCATAGAGCATGCGTTGAGGCAGATTGACCATGGCATCGACGCTTTCCAACTATTCGACACCCATGCGGGGGTGATCCCGCAAACACTATACGAGGAGTTGTTCCTGCCTGCGGTGAAGCGATTCGCCACGGCCGTCAGAAAACGCAACATCCCCTTCATCTATTTCCCCAAAGGCATAGGTGCGGGGCTCTCCCTCATGACGCCCGACGTGTGCGACTACGTGAGCGTGGATTGGCAGACGCCTCTCTCCACGGCTCGGAGGCTGGTGCACCCAGAGGTCGGATTACAAGGGAACATAGACCCATACCTGTTGCTGACCACCCAGGAGAGAATCGTCGGCGCGATGAAATCCACCTACGTGCCATTCTTCAAAGAACATCGTGGCAGGTGGATCCTCAACTTGGGACATGGCGTATTGGCGAACACGCCTTTCGATAACCTTCGGTTCCTGACGGAATGGATAAAAGATGAAGACAACTGGAAATGAATAGCGCAAATTACATGAACAATAATAAGTTGAGAGTAGTAGCACGATCATCTCGGTTATCTCTTCTGCAGGTGGAAGAGCTCTTCTCTCTTATGGACCACATGGACTACGACCTTGTCGCCCTCGAATCATACGGAGACAAGCACAAGGAGCAATCCCTCACGGGAGGCATCCCCGCGGATTTCTTCACCAGGGAACTGGATGCGGCCATATTGGATGGACGAGCCGACGTGGCGATCCACTCCGCTAAGGACCTGCCTTTCCCTCTCCCGAAAGGGTTGGAGATCTATGCCCTGACCAGCGCCTTTGACAAAACGGACTCACTGGTCAGCAAGGGCAATTTGCCATTGAACCAACTGCCCTCGGGGGCAAGGATAGCCACCAGCTCCGCCATGCGGAAAAAAGAGTTGGTGAGGTTGCGGGAAGACCTGCGGGTCGTGGATGTGCGCGGCACGATAGAGGAACGGATCGCCCAGCTGGATAGGGGTGACTTCGAGGGTCTGATCGTCGCCTCCTGCGCCCTGCACCGCCTAGGCCTAAGCGATAGAATCGCGGAGCCTCTTCCTTTCGAGACGCATCCCTTACAAGGACATATCGCCATCGTAGGGAGATGTGGGGACGAAAAAAGCAGACGGCTGTTCGCATCCGATAAGCTACACCGCACAGGTAAAGGCTTGACCCATGCCTATTACCTCGACGGGGAACAGATCCCCGAGCAGGTGCTCAAGATACAGGAGATGGGGCTTGATCCACAAACGAACATCCAACTCATCTGCCACTTGGGGAAAGACAATGAGAGGTGTTTTCAATTCAATCTAACGGAACTACAATACACCAAAATCCTTTCCTCCTCCCCAATTTTAATGCTTGTCAAGGAGAGTTCCAGAGGAAACGGGCGTTCAAGAAAAGTGCTCGTCACGGGTACTACGACGCAATGGGCGGAGGGACGCGGAACCATCATGCACACCCCACTCATCCGAACGGAGGCCATCCCTTTGGGCGAATTCTTCTCCCTACAGGACATCCCACCCTATGACTACGTCCTATTCACCAGCCGGAACGGTGTGAGACACTTCACGGATCAACTGAGCGCATCCGAACGTTCGCTACTGAAAGATACCCAACTGATCAGCGTCGGTGGAGCCACCACCCAATCCCTAAACGCATTGGGACTATCACCCGTCTACGAATCAGAGACAACATCAGCGAAAGGCATCATAGCCTATTTCAAACGCAACGGTATCACCGGGAAGCGCATCCTCATGCCTCGCTCCGCCATCGGCATCCCAGCCCTTCCGCAGGAATTGAGACAGATGGGCAACGAAGTGACCGATTTGTCTGTTTACAAGACCGTGACGGACGAGAAGGCCCCCATGGTGGAGGATTTGTCGGTGTACGATGAAATATTATTTTCCTCTCCGTCAGGGGTGAGGGCCTTCGTCTCCCGCTACGGAAAGCTACCCAGCGATATTCCGCTGACAGGCAAAGGAGAGACAACGACGAAAGAAATATCAGATTCACTATTATAATTGTCACATTATTATGAAACGATTCAGACCCTTAAGGATTTCACAGATTGTCCGTGACCAACACGCAGATGTTCCATCGATTGGTCCGGAATCATTCATATACCCTTATTTCGTGATGGATGGATGTGGTGTGAAAGAGGAGATCTCCACCATGGAGGGCGTCTTCCGCTTCTCCATCGACACACTACTCACCGACATAGCAGAGTTACTCTCCTTCGGGATCAACAAAGTACTACTGTTCGGTGTCATTCCACAAGAAGAGAAAGACGAGCGAGGTTCCGCAGCCTACAAGTCTGACAATATCATCAGCAGGGCGGTAAAGGCGATCAAGGCGAAGTTCCCGCAGGTGATCGTCTTCACGGACGTCTGTCTATGCGAATATACCTCGCACGGGCATTGCGGACTCCTTTGCGACTGTGACGTCGACAATGACAGCACGCTACCACTGCTCGCTGAGATGGCCTATCAGCATGCCTTGGCGGGGGCCGATTTCGTGGCGCCTTCCGCCATGATGGACGGACAAGTGGAGGCTATCCGCCAACGATTGGACAAGGAGGGATTGACACGGACAAAGGTCCTGGCATACTCCGCCAAATACGCGTCATCGTATTACGGTCCTTTCAGGGACGCGGCGGACAGCGCTCCCTCTTTTGGCGACAGGAAAACCTACCAGATGGATTTCCGCACAAAGGACCAAGGCTTGGAGGAAATCGCTGCGGATATTGCGGAGGGTGCCGATTGGATCATGGTCAAGCCAGCCCTCGCATACCTGGACATCGTCTGCCGCGCGCATCAGATGTACCCAGAATATCCGATGGTCACCTATCAGGTATCGGGCGAATACTCCATGCTGAAGAACGGCGCCAAGCAGGGATATTTCGACGAGAAGAAGATATTCTTCGAAAGCCTGGTCGCCATGAGACGTGCCGGAGCGGATTATATCATATCCTATTATGCGAAAGATTTTTTCAAACAATGACCTGATGCCAGCTTTAGAGAACGAAAGATGATTGAGAGTCGAGTAATAAACAACAAAGAGCACAACCTGCAGGAACGCGAGAAACTGATCGCAGACCTTGCCGTCAACAAGAACATCCCGCACGTCCTGTTGGCCACGTGCAACCGTACGGAGCTGTACTGGGGCGACGGAGAGGTGCCCCTGGAGATGGCCGAGCACCTGTTTCGCGTCGCCTCCGGACTGGAGTCGGCGATCGTGGGGGAACGTGCCATCCAAGGGCAAATAAAACTGGCTTATCAGGAGGCGATGGCGCAGTATAACCTATCCGCCGGCCTCAACAAGGTGTTCCAGTACGCCATGCACACCGGGAAACGGGTACGGACAGAGACCCGCATCTCCGAAGGCGCGGTTTCCCACAGCCAAGTCGCAGTAGACGTTCTCGCCCAACACAATATTGATTTCCAGACAAGTAGGATCAAGGTGGTCGGTATAAACAAATTGAACGAGGATATCCTGAAATTCCTCTCCGCCAAGGAGGCGAAGAATGTCGTTGTGGTCAACCGTCACCAAGAGAAGGCTTTGCCTGTGGCGGGTAGTTACGGGTACAAGGCGGTGGCACTCACTTCCCTCAGAACGTTGTTGGAGGAAACGGATGTGCTGATCAGTGCCACTTCCGCTCCCCATACCATTTTCTCCAAAGAGGATTTCCCGGCGGGACGGGAGATATTGGTCGTAGACCTGGCGTTCCCTAGGGATGTGGACGAATCGGTGGGAGAACTGCCCGGCATCTTCCTCTACAACATTGAAGACATCGAAAGGATCGCCAATCAAAACATCAAGTTGCGTCACGAGGAGATTGGGAAGGCGGATGTCATCATCCACGAAGAGCTTGATAAGTTCATGAAGTGGCAAGACCTATCGCTCAATAAAACCACTCAAACAAAATAGCAGACCATGGAAAGAGAAAGATCAAAAAAGGCCTTTGAGGAGGCCGTCCAATATATCGCGGGAGGGGTGAACAGCCCTGTCAGAGCGTTGAAGGCGGTGGGTGAAACGCCCCTGTTCATCGACCATGCGGTGGATAATAAGATATACGACATCGACGGCAACGCCTATACGGACTATTGCCTGTCATGGGGTGTCTTCCTGTTGGGTCATGCGCATCCTTCGGTCAACCAAGCCGTGCACGAGGCCGTCGAGCGGGGTTCCAGCTACGGTATCCCCTCCCTGCCGGAGACGGAGTTGGCCAAACTGGTGCGGAAATGTTTCCCTTCGATGCAACGGATGCGCTTCGTCAATTCGGGCACGGAGGCCACGATGAGCGCGATCCGCCTGGCAAGGGGATACACCAACCGGAAATACATCGTCAAGTTCGAGGGGAACTACCACGGGCATGCGGATCATCTGCTCGTCAGTGCGGGATCCGGCGTCGCGCGGCTGGGAAACGCCTCCTCCGCCGGGGTGCCCCGTGAATTCGTGTCGCAGACATTAGTGGCTCCCTACAATGATACGGAGGCTGTGAAAAAGATATTTGAGGAATACGGACAAGAGATTGCCGCCGTCATACTAGAACCTGTGGCCGCCAATATGGGTGTGGTGCTTCCTGACAATAACTTCCTCCCTTTCCTGAGGGAGATCACTTCGGCGTACCAATCTCTGCTGATCTTCGACGAGGTCATTACGGGCTTCCGCCTCTCCTCCGGTGGGGCACAGAAATGGTTTGGCATTGAGCCGGACTTGACAACCTTAGGGAAGATCGTCGGGGGTGGATTCCCCGCCGCGGTCTTTGGCGGACGCGCGGAGATCATGGAGATGCTCGCCCCGAATGGTCCTGTCTACCAGGCGGGTACCCTCAGCGGCAACCCTGTCGCCATGAGCGCAGGTATCGCGACACTCACGCAACTAATGCGGGAGGGCTTTTACGAAGAGCTGAACGGCAGGGTCGACGCGTTCGACAAGGAGTTGAGGGAAGTCGCCAAGGAGAAGAACATGGTGCTGAACCGTGTCGGTCCCATGTTCACATTGTTCTTCACCCAAGGCGAGGTGCGGAACTTCTCGGACGTCAACCGCACGGACCAGCAACGCTTCGCGGCGTTCTTCCGTTATATGCTGCGCCACGGCGTATACGTCTCCCCATCCCAGTTTGAGAGCAATTTCATCTCCATAAAACACACGAAGGAGGACTTGGAACGATTCGTCGAACTCGTGCGCGACTTCAACGATTGATTCCCCATAGACAATGACTCAGATGGATTTGTTGGAAAAGTATAACGTATCCGTGCCGAGGTACACGAGCTACCCTCCCGCCAATTATTTCCATGCGGTGGAGGAGAGTGCTTATATCGAGGCCGTGAAGGAATCGAACAGGGTAGGCAGGCGTAATCTATCCTTCTACCTGCATATCCCCTTCTGCAGAAGGTTGTGCCACTATTGCGGGTGCAACTCCTACATCATGCCGGACCAAGACACTGTGGACCAGTACGTCAAGGCACTGCACCTGGAGATCGAGCGGATCGCTTCCCTGCTGGACAGGAACCGCCCGGTGAGCCAAATACACTACGGCGGAGGCACCCCCACCTCCCTGCCTATCCCGGTCCTCCACGAACTGAACGACCATATCCTCTCCCTCTTCCCTTGCATCGAGGGGAAGGAGATCTCCATCGAATGTCATCCGGGCTACCTCACACACGCAGATTGGGAAGCCTTGACGAAGGGGCACTTCAACCGCTTTAGCATAGGCATACAGGACTTTGACGAAAAGGTTCTATCGTGCGTCGGACGCCAGCCTGCCGCACTGCCACTACAAGAGATCATGGGGATCCTACGAGGGGCGGGCGCCTCCATCAACATGGACTTCCTCTACGGTTTGCCCTATCAGACCCCGGAATCTTTCATGGAGAGCATAGAGAAAGCCATCGCTCTGCGTCCAGACCGGCTGGTCACGTTCGGCTACGGGCATGTCCCTTGGGTCTTCAAACGCCAGCTCATTCTGGAGAAGCATGGCCTGCCAAGCGGGGAAGTGAAGAAACGCATGTATGAGCAAGCCGCGGAAAGGCTTCGTGAGGCGGGTTATAAAAGCATCGGGCTAGACCACTTTGTCCTGCCTTCGGACGAGCTCCACGTGGCATACGAGGAGGGCCTGCTACACCGCAACTTCCAAGGTTATTGCACCCTGCGGACAACAGGGCAGGTCTATGCATTAGGCGTGACGGGCATCAGCCAATTGGACGGCAGCTATGCTCAAAACACCAAGGACATCAGCGAATACATCCACGCTGTGGAGGCGGGCGAACTACCCATCCGGAAAGGCTATTTCCTGACAGCGGAGGAGAGGATCGTCCGAGAGGTGATCGAACGACTGATGTGCAACTACCGGATCTCCTGGGAGGAGTTGTCCGAAACCTTAGCCATCCCCGTCCCGGAGATACAAAAAGCCATCCGATACGACGAGTCGGTGCTGGACGAGATGGCGGCGGACGGTATCCTCCGAAGGGAGAATGAGGGGATCGTCATGACAGAGGCGGGTCACCCGTTCGTGCGGAACGTGGCGGCGTCGTTCGACCCCCTGATGCAGGCAACAACGAAACAATTTTCAAAACCCATATAGTATGACGAATCATGATATCGTAATCATTGGTGCAGGCATAACCGGGCTGACGTGCGCTTTCCAACTCGCGAGGAAAGGCAAGGACGTGATGGTACTGGAATGCATGGATAGAATAGGCGGACAGATCAAGACATGGAGCAATGCGGGCTTCACGTTCGAAAGCGGTCCGAACACGGGTGTCGTGAAGCACTATGAGGTGGTGGAGCTCTTCGACCAGCTATCGGAGCGGTGCCAGATGGAGACTGCGCTGGAGTCCAGCAAGAGACGCCTGATATGGAAGAAGGATCGCTTCCACGCATTGCCTTCCGGTCTGGTCAGCGCCTTGCGCACACCATTGTTCACCTGGAAGGATAAGTTCAGGATCTTAGGCGAGCCATGGCGGGCGAAGGGGACAGACCCCAACGAGTCGGTGGGTTCCTTGGCTGAACGTAGGCTGGGCAAATCCTATGTAGACTACGCCGTTGATCCGTTTCTCTCCGGTGTCTATGCGGGTGACCCATACAAGCTCCCCGTACGTCTGGCATTGCCCCGCCTCTATGCCTTGGAGCAACAATATGGCTCCTTCATCAAGGGCAGTATCGCAAAAGCTAAAATGCCTAAGACGGAGCAACAGAAACGGGTCAGCCGCAAGGTGTTCTCCTCCAAGGGTGGCTTCTCCAACCTTGTCGAGGCGATCGCGGAGGCTATCGGAAGCGAGCACATCACCACTTCCGCCATGAATATATCCATAACACCTGACAACGAGGGAGGGTGGAATATCCAATACGAAAAAGGAGGGGAGAGCCTCCAATTGCACGCCGACCATGTGGTGACCACCTGTGGCGCCTATGCGCTTCCGCAGCTTTTGCCCTTCGTCAGCGAGACGCAGATGCACAACATCAGCAACCTCTACTACGCGCCGGTCATTCAGGTGGGCGTCGGAATAGCGGATTGCCAAGGCAACGAATGGAAGGCCTTCGGAGGATTAGTCCCTTCCTGCGAGAAAAAGAATCTGCTCGGCATACTTTTCCCTTCCGCCTGCTTCCAAGGGCGCGCGCCACAAGGCGGTGCAACCTTCTCCTACTTCATCGGAGGCTCCCGCCATCCCGATTACTTGCAGAAGAGCGATGAGGAGCTGACCCAATGGGTGAATCAATCCCTCAGCGAAATGCTTCAATACCCGAAGGAGAAACGGGCGGACAAGGTGCGGATCTTCCGCCACGAGCGGGCCATTCCGCAATACGAGGCGTCGTCGGACAACCGATTGCAGGCGATCGCCCAACTGGAGGAGCGGTATCCCTCCCTGACGATCGCAGGAAACCTGCGGGACGGTATAGGCATAGGGGATAGGATCAAACAGGCTTTCGATGTGGCGAGGAAAATCCTAGGCGAGCCGCACGAATAAACAAAAAAGGCAGAAACGATTCACGCTTCTGCCTTCTCTTTTTCTATCGACAAACGATAGGGCATCACCCTATTTCGTCTTCTTCGTAGTGCTCTTGGCACTTGTGGTCTTCTTTGCCGTGCTCTTCTTCGCGGTGCTCTTTTTCTCCGCCGTATCCGTGCTCTTGGCGGCCGCCCTAGATCTTCTCGCAGGCTTCTTCTCGCCCTGCTCCTCGATGAGCTTCTTGCACTCCTCCACGGTCAGATCCGCAGGGACAGCGCTCTTAGGGATCTTGTAGTTCGCCCCGTTGTAGGCGATGTATGGTCCGAAACGGCCGTTGCATATCTCGATGCCCTCTGCCTCGAACACCTTGATGAACTTATTACGCTCCTGTTCCCTCTTCTCCTCGATGAGCTCGATGGCGCGCTCCGGCGTGATGTCCAACGGATCATCCGTCTTCTTCAGGGAGACATACTTGCCGTCGTGCTTCACGTAGGCACCGAAGCGTCCCATGCCCACACTCATCACCTTCCCCTCGTACTCGCCCAAGTCGCGCGGCAACTTGAAGAGCTCCAGCGCCTCCTCCAGCGTGATGGTCTCGATGGACTGGTTTTTCCTGAGGGAAGCGAAACGAGGCTTCTCCTCATCCTCCGCCGTACCGATCTGCACGATTGGTCCGAAACGGCCGATCTTAGCCGACACCGGTTTGCCGGAGACAGGGTCGTCGCCCAGAATACGTTCGCCCACCTTGTGTTCCGACATCTTGCCGGAATTCTCCACCATCGGGTGGAAATGTTTATAGAACTTATCGATCGTCGTTGTCCATTGAGCGCTTCCCTCCGCCACGTCGTCGAACTCCTTCTCCACGTTCGCGGTGAAGTTATACTCCATGATGTCAGGGAAATACTCGATGAGGAAATCGTTCACCACGATTCCCGTGTCTGTTGGGAAGAGCTTGGAGCGTTCGGTGCCATACACCTCCGTCTCTGTCTTCTCCGTTATCTTTCCGCCTTGCAGCGTGATGGTCTCATACGACCTGGACTCACCCTCCTTGTCACCCTTCTCCACGTAGCCTCTGGCTTGGATGGTGGAGATGGTCGGCGCATAGGTGGAAGGACGTCCGATGCCCAACTCCTCAAGCTTACGCACGAGGCTCGCCTCCGTGTAGCGTGGCGGGCGTTGGGAGAAACGCTCCACAGCCTTGGCCGACTGGCATTTCAGCGATGTGCCCTTCTTCAGGTCAGGCAGCAAAGCGCCCTCGGTCTGGTCCGTGTCATCGTCCGACGACTCCATGTAGACCTTCAGGAATCCATCGAATTTCAGCACCTCACCCTCGGCGACGAAACGCAGCTTCTCGCCTGAGATGTTCACCGTCACGATGGTGCGCTCCAGCTCGGCGTCCGCCATTTGGGAGGCGATGGTACGCTTCCAGATGAGTTCGTAGAGTCTCTTCTCCTGTGCATTACCCTCCACGGTGTGGTGGCTGATATAGGTAGGACGAATGGCCTCGTGCGCCTCCTGAGCGCCCTTGGTCTTCGTCTGGTATTGTCTGATCTTCACGTACTTCTCGCCCGCCATGTTCTCGATCTCCTCCTTAGCGGTGTTGAGCGCCAGGTTGGAGAGGTTGACGGAGTCGGTACGCATGTAGGTGATCTTTCCCGACTCGTAGAGGCGTTGCGCCACCATCATGGTCTGCGAAACGGAGAAGCCCAATTTCCTCGAAGCCTCCTGTTGGAGGGTGGAGGTGGTGAACGGCGGTGCCGGACACTTCTTGGCAGGCTTCTTCTCTATGTTCTCGATGACGAACTGGGCGTTCTGGCACCGTTGCAGGAAGGCCAGCGTCTCCTCCTTCGTCTTCAGTCGCTCGGACAACTCCGCGTTCAGCTGCGTCTGCTTTCCGTTCACGTCCATGACGGAGAAGACAGCCTGCACACGGAAGGAAGCCTCCGCTGAGAACTTCTGGATCTCACGCTCCCTGTCCACGATCAGGCGTACGGTGACGGACTGCACACGTCCAGCCGAAAGGGCCGGTCTCACCTTGCGCCACAGGATCGGAGAGAGCTCGAAACCCACGATACGGTCAAGGACACGGCGTGCCTGCTGGGCGCAGACAAGGTTGTCGTCGATGTCCCTTGGCGTCTCGATGGCCTTCAGTATAGCCTCTTTGGTTATCTCATGGAAAACAATTCTCCGGGTATTTTCTTTCTTTAGGCCCAACACTTGGAACAGATGCCAAGCGATAGCCTCTCCCTCGCGGTCCTCATCGGATGCGAGCCAGACAACCTCCGCCTCCTTCGCTTTCTTCTTCAGCTCCGTCACCAAAGCCTTCTTGTCGGAAGGTATCTCGTAGTCGGGTTCGAAGTTATGTTCGATGTCTATGCCTATCCCCTTCTTTTTCAGGTCTCGGATATGACCGAAACTAGACAAGACAGAATAGTCTTTTCCCAAGAATTTCTCTATGGTTTTGGCCTTCGCGGGGGACTCGACAATAACTAAATTTTTCTGCATAATAGTCCTGTGTATTTCGAAATCGGGTGCAAAGATAAGAAAAAAGTAAAAAAAACTATATAGAGGTGTGTTTTTACGTCCACATAAGGGTCCGCCTCTTTATGGGGAGATCTTCGTGAGGGTTAGGTAACATGTGTAGGTGAGCAGTAGTGTCAGTGTGATGCAGATGCGGCGGAAGGAGCGGATTTGTGTGACGGCGAGTAGGGAGGCGAACAATGCGTAGAGTGATATGACATCCGCTTCGTTGAACGAGATGTTTTCCACGTTGGAGAAGGGTATCCCCTCTATCCATCGTATGGAGGTGTTCATCCCGTCGATGAGAAGTGATAGTAATTTGCCGATCTTCATTGAAAGGAAAGGGAAAGAGGAGGTTAAAAGTAATAGGGCACACCCGTAGATGAGGAGGGTTGCGGCGGGTATGACGATGAGTCCCGACAGCCAAAAGCAGTTGCTGAATCGATGGAAGTGGTACAGCATGACGGGAAGTGTGCCCAATTGGGCGGCGATGGAGACGGAGGTAAGCGACCAGGCTTTGCCAAGAAGGAAAAATCTGAATTGTAGGCTTTTATATATTTTTTCATGGAGGAGTAGGATGGAGAGTACGGCGGTGTAACTGAGCTGGAATCCCACGTCGATAAGGTATCTCGGCTCGTAGATCAACATGATGAAGGCGGAGGCGAGTACGGTGTTGATGGTCTGTGATCTCCTTCCTAACATATCTCCGAATGAGACGAGTGAGAACATGACCGATGCGCGCACTACGGAGGGGGATAGACCCGCTATGAAGGCATAGAACCATAGCGCCGACAGGGCGATGACGATTCGTATTTGTTTGAATCTGTTCCCCCTGAGTAATGTGTTTAGCAGTGTGATGATGACGAGATAGATGATGCCGACATGTAGTCCGCTGACGGCCAACACATGACTGGCACCGGTGGCGGCGTAGCTCTCTTTCAGTTCTTTGTCGAGATGGCTTTTGTCTCCTAATGTCAGGGCGCAGGCGATGGCGAGTTCCTCTCCTTGCAGTCCGTTTGTACTGAACTTCTCCTCTGCCCATTGCCTTGCGTCCTCCGCTCTCTTTCTCAGGGTTATCCGTGGGTCTCTCCCTGCATTTCTCCACTCTTCTTGGGGAAGATAGAAACTGCCCGAATAACCTGAGCGGTGGAGATAGTCTGTGTAGCTGGTGTGCTCTTCCCTCCTTTGGGTGAGGCGTGTGGGGAAAAGTAATATGTCGCCGCTCCGTAATGCGTCGCTGGCGGAGTCTTGCGCGATGTAGGCCATCGCCTTGGCATGTGGTGGAATGCCTTCCCCGAAAAGATGTAGGGAGACTCCGTAGGTCGCTCTCTTCTTTTGCGGAGCACCCTCTATCTCGCCTATCACGTAAGGGGTTTCTCCTCTCTTCGGATCCCATAGGTTAGGCTTTGTCTCTTGGGTGCGTATGACCCCGACCGTGAAAAGGAGGATGAGGAGAGATGCTCCGAACATCCATCGCAGTTTGTATTGTAGTCTGGCGGGGATGAATAGACATCCGATGGCCGGGAGGACGGCGGGAAAGGGTAGCCATTCGGGTAGGTGAATATCCGGACATGCGATACCGAAGAGGATCCCTGCGATGAGGAATAGGCATATGCGTAGAAAAGGCAAACGGTAAATTGTTTCCATGTGCAAAGAAAAACAGGTTTATAATGGGGCACCGTAGGCCTATTGACCTGCGGTGCCTGTGATTTAAAGCGCTTTCAGCTTGGCGATCGTTTCGGTCGGGTTCTCCGCACCGAAGACGAAACTGCCTGCCACGAGCACATCCGCGCCCGCCTTGAGCAGTCTTGCGCCAGTCTCGTAGTTGACCCCTCCGTCGATTTCAATCAAGGCTTTCGAGTTGCGTTTGAGGATCAACTCTTTCAGCCGTTGGGTCTTGTCGATGGTGTTCTCGATGAATTTCTGGCCGCCGAAGCCTGGATTGACGGACATGAGCATGGCTACGTCCACGTCAGTGATGATCTCCTCGAGGACCGACACGGGGGTGTGTGGGTTGAGGGTCACGCCCGCTTTCATGCCCAATGCCTTGATCCGTTGGATGGATCGGTGCAGGTGGGTGCAGGCTTCGTAGTGCACGTTCAGTACTTCTGCTCCCAACTTGTGGAATTCCTCGATGAACTTATCCGGTTCCACGATCATCAGGTGGACATCCAATGGTTTCTTCGCATATTTGTGGATGGCTGCGGTGATGGGCATTCCGAAGGAGATGTTCGGTACGAACACACCGTCCATCACGTCGAGGTGAAACCAATCCGCCTGGCTGTTGTTCACCATCTCCACGTCCGCGCGTAGATTGGAGAAATCCGCTGAAAGAACGGAAGGAGCGATCAAATGACTACTCATATCGTGCAAAGATTAATTCGGAGGGCAGGTTAGAACAACGGGTCTTGGAAGCCCCGTTCTCTTCCGTCCCCCAATATTAAACAAAAAAAAGGAAGTAACTTACGCCACTTCCTCGCATCAGTCGAGGTGAAGGGATTCGAACCCCCGACCCTCTGGTCCCAAACCAGATGCGCTAACCGGACTGCGCTACACCTCGTTCTCAAATGCGGTGCAAATGTACTACCTTTTCGTGTATCTGCAAAATTTTTTCGACCACTTTTTTCGTTCCAGACCGATATTTTTTCTTCGTTGTTGAATATCAGTGTCTTATTTTAAGTAAAGATAAAGGGCGAGAGCGGCTTGTGCAATCAGGATCGCCGGTACGCCGAGAAAGAATTTCTTGTGAAGCGTCTTGTGGCGGAGGGTGTACATGGCGATGAGTGCGCCGATGGAGCCTCCGATCGCCGCGAGGAGGAGCAGGTTCTTCTCGGGGATGCGTCTTGCGTTGGTCTTTTTCGCAAGGCGTTTGTCCCGGGCGTAGGCGATGAAGGTGATGATGTTGATCGCCACGAAATAGATGAGCAGTATTTTTGCGTCCATTTTTCCTGAAAATAAAAAGGGGTATGTCGATGTGACATGCCCCTTGTGAATTTACTTCGCTCCTAAGGGAAGGAAGTGTTTTTTAATATTTCATCTTGTCTTTGGAAGGGTTTTTCCAGAAAATCTTTCCGTCGATGTATTCCTGTGCGGCGATCAAGGTTGGTTTAGGGAGTTTTTCGTAGAAGCGGGAAATCTCTATTTGCTCGCGGTTTTCGAATACTTCCTCCAAGTTGTCGTTGAATGAGGCGAACTCTTGGAGTTTCTTGTCCAATTCCGACTTCATCTCTACTGCGATTTGGTTGGCGCGTCGGGCGATGATGTTCACTGTCTCATAGACATTACCTGTGTCGGCGCAGATTTGGTTCATGTCGCGCGTGATGGTGTTAGTCGGAGCTGTTACTTTTTTGTAGTCCATGATTTATATATGTTTTTAATTTGTTCTTTTCTCTTCCAGTCGGTCGATGTACCTCTGAGCCTTCTCGTGGATTTTGTCCGCTTCCTTGCGGTGTTTGCCGTCCGAGAATTCCCCAATGTAGTTGAAGTACTCGTCGATGGTGTCGCGATAGCGGTCTTCCATCTTCTTTTCCACGCTCTTTTCAGCCTGCATGTACTTCGCCTTGAGTATGAGGAAGGAGAGATCGTCTTTCCTTTTTGTGTCCGGGTAGTGCTTCAGCGCATTGTTTGCGGTCACTACGGCGGATTGGTAGTTGTTGCCCATGTAGTCGCCTAGGTCGTAGTACAATTTAGCGTTGAGGTATTCCTTCTCTGCCAATTTTTCCTGCAGTTCCTGCATGTACTTCAGCGCCTCAGGGAGCTTGTCGCTCTTCGGATATAAGTTGGTGAACTCCAGCAATTCGTCTATCGCCTCCGTCGTGCTCGTTTGGTCGAGCTTGATTGCGGGAGATGTTTTGTAGAGGCATACACCTACCAGGAACTTGCATTCTTCAGCGCGCTTGCCCTGCGGATAGCTGCGCCCGTATGCGGAGAAGTAGCTCTTGGCTGTCTCGTATTCCTTGTTGTTGTAGTGGGACATGGCGATTGTGTAGAGCACATTCTCTCCCTTCTCTGTCCCTCTGAAGGCGGACCCCACAGACTCCAGAATCGTATGGGCTTTGTAATATTCCTTCTTCTCGTAATACTCCATCGCCTTCTCGTATTTGAGGTCGTTGTCCGAACTTTTGAGGGTCTTGTTGTATCCTCCGCAAGAGAAAAAGCCCAATGCGGTGATTATTAATGCTATATGTCTTACTGTCTTTCCCATCTTAAATCTAATCCGCGAAGATAGGTAAAATCGTTCGAAAGATAAAAGAAAAACATCCATTTTTAACTATTTTAAATAAAATGTTTTTATTTCTTTTGCGTCTGAATTTAGTATATGTTTAACACTCGTAATATAAACGATTATTTGTATTGGAAATTATGTTGAAGAGAATTTTGTCGATCTCCGGGAAACCGGGTTTGTTTGAGTTGGTTTCTCAGGGGAAGAATATGTTGATTTTGGAGTCTCTCACGGAGAAGAAACGGGTTCCCGCATACACTCATGAGAAGATTCTTTCGTTGGGTGATATCGCTATATATACGGAGGAGGGCGAAGTGCCTTTGGTGAATGTGCTGCAGTCTATGAAAGAGAAAGAGAATGGCAAGACGGTCTCTTTCGATCCTAAGAAGGCTGATGGTAAACAACTCGCTGATTACTTGGCCGCTGTTCTCCCTAACTTCGACCGCAATAGGGTTTATTCGTCTGACATTAAAAAACTGATCACTTGGTACAATATCTTGGTCGAGAGCGGCAAGGACAACTTCGAGGAAAAGAAGGATGAGCCGGCTTCGGGTGAGACTGAAGGTAAATAATCTGAAGATTGCCACCTTCCGTTGACTGGCTGATTGCCCGTTTCGCAGGGTGGCGTTTCGACTTGCGGAAAAGGGGGAAGTTGAGGACTCTCTTCTTCCCTTTTCTTTATGTATATGGATGAAATGAATTATGACTTCTATGCTAAAGGTGCTCTATTTAACTCCTTGGTATCCTCATCGCTACGATGCGATGTTGGGCTTGTTCGTCCGTAAACACGCGGAGGCGGTCGCCCGACGTTGCGGCGTCTGCGTGCTCTATCTGTTCGCGGACGAGAAGGTGGGGAAGTATGAGGTGGTGGATCAGGTGACCAATGGCGTGCGTGAGTTGTATGTCTATTATCCATTCTCCAAAATCCCTGTTTTGCGGCAGATGAGCAAGGCTTTCGGTTTCCTACGGGCTTTCAGAAAGGGCTACGCTTTGGTGGAGGAACGCTTCGGCAGGCCTGATGTTACCCAGACGAATGTCTTGACCCGCTGCGGTGTGCTCTCCTATTGGTTGAAGAAACGCTTCGGCATCCCTTATGTCGTCGTGGAGCATTGGACGAGGTATCTTCCCTCCAAAAATGAGTATAGGGGTTTCCTCCGCAAACGGGTCAGCGAGCTGGTGGTGAGGAATGCTTCGTGTGTGCTCCCTGTCTCCGAACATTTGTCGAACGTGATGCGTCAGCAGGGATTGGAAAGCGACCATTACCGTGTGGTGCGTAATGTGGTGGATGACTTCTTTTATGATGCAAAGAAAGAGCCTCTCATTCCCCAAGGCAGGTTCAGGTTCCTGCATATCTCCTGCTTCAGTGAGTCTGCCAAGAATGTCTGCGGTATCTTGCGGGCGGTGAAACGCTTGTCGGAGAAACGGACTGACTTCTCGATGACGATGGTGGGGGTCGGTCCTGATTATGAGATGGTTAGGAATTATGCGAAGGAGCTTTGTCTCCCTGACGGCCTCGTCTCTTTCCTTGGCGAACTGCCTCCTGATGAGGTGTGCCGCCGCTTTGCCGAAACGGATGCTTTTGTGTTGTTCTCCAACGCTGAGAATGCGCCGGTGGTTATCTCCGAGGCGTTGGCTACGGGCACGCCTGTCATCTCCACCAACGTGGGGGGCATCCCTGAAATGGTGGACGACGAATCGGGCTGTCTGATCAACCCGGGCGATGAGGATGCCCTTCGCGACAAGATGGATTGGATGATAGACCACCATGCGGACTATGATGCGGAGCGCCTTCGCGAAAAGGCCCGTTGCTATGGATACGACGAGGTGGGTCGGTTCCTCGTCTCCTGCTATGAAGATGTGCTGGCGGCCAACCGGTAAGCTGCCGCCAATGACGCGTTATTTCTTCATCTTCATCGCACTGTAACCTTATAAGGCTTGCCATCCACAACCAAAAGATAAACGCCTGTGTTGTTTACCTGTATCTCCGCACACGATGTTGCGCATAGTTTCTGCACTTTTTGCGAGAAGATGGTGTGCCCGTTCATGTCGGAGAGAATCACTCGTCCATCCACATTGCATACGAAGATGGTGTGTTCTTCCACATAGATTCTTGGGGCGGAGAAATCGTTCCCCGCATCCTCCGTGGAGGTGGTTGTCTGGTAGTTGAAGTAGGACGTTCCGTCTGTATAGACGGTGCGATGGGTATTGTCCAGCACAGGATATGGGTCTATCGTGACTGGTGCCGGACGAGCGGATGTAGGGCGTACCCGCACATCGTTCAAGTCTTGGTAGAATGGTTGTGTGCCGTCTGTCACGCCCTGGTTCAGCCGGTAGCATACTTCTCCGTTGGCAAATTGTTCGAGGGTCATGGGGTGGACGTCAATGTCGGATGTGCGTTTCCTCGCCAATGCGGTACTGTATGGGTCTTCCATGTAGGTGCTATCCGCCAGATAGTAGCAATTGCGGTAAATTAAACATTCTTTGTATCTATAGATCGTGTCTGGATTCACATCGTCCATATTGTATTCAATCACTTTATCACTTTTCAAATAATGGGTGGAGACGAGTTCCCCAGTAACCAGTTCGCCGTCATGATAGGAGACAATTCCGGCGTTGTAGCAATTCTCCATTTTTATTAGGCAGAGTCCATAGCCCAATCGTCCGACCAATCCCCCGGAATTTGTTTCATTGCTAGAGGTCGAAACGAGTTCGCCAATGTTGTAGCAGTTGGAGAGTGATACGACATCGTAATTGATATTGAGTAATCCTCCACATAGAGGGTCGGAAGACGTGATGTTTCCTGCGTTCCAACAGTTCTTCATCACAACTACCTCTCCAGGAAATTTTATCATATCGTCCATGCTTGTTCCCGCATAGCCACCTTCTGCGTCCGATATCCAACCTATGTCTGCAATGTTACCCACAATACCGGCTACGTTTCTGAATCCCCATATGTCAGCCAGGTTGTAGCAGTTTTGGAATGTGCATCCATACGCTTGTCCCACTAATCCTCCAAGTCCTTTGGCCTCATAAGTTCCCACATATATGTTGCCGGAGGTATGACAGTTTGTAAATGAACTATTCAGCGCATATCCACAGAATGTTCCGATATTCACTTGGTAATTGTCCGTATGAGGTCCATAGACAATGCAGTTTTCTAATCCTAAATTTTTAAATTCCGCACCATTGACCGTACTGAATAAGCCACAGTACACATAAGAACCATGGTATTGGTCATATCCTATTATTAGACCGTTGATGACATGCCCCTGTCCGTCAAAGACTCCGCTGTAGACACCATTGTATAGATTGCCCTCAATGATGTTATTGTAGGAATCTTTCGCTCCGCTTTGCCATTTCACAGGCTGGTTTCTTATGTACTCATCCCATTCCTCCCATTCAAAAGAGTATTCAAGCATATCCAGTTCTTCATGTCTTTTGTTGTGTGTCATTTCAACGAAATAGTCCATTCCCTCCAAAGGCGTTTCGTTCACCACGATATCGTTCATCAACCGTGCGTTCAGCCATCTATTCCCTTTGTTCACCTTCTTGGCAAATTCATAGAGGTCGTCTAATGTGTAGATGTCGAAATAGCATTCTGTTGTCGTGTCTCGTTCCCCGCATGCGCAAAGGCAATATTCATAGCGATGTTCATGGTTGGTGCATGCGTAGTCTCTCGCTCCGCAGTTTATGCAATAGCAGTTGTCAAATTCGTGCATCGCTTTGCCGCAGTATATGCAGGCTCCTTCTTTCTCCACGTGCTCGCAGATGCAGGTGGTGTCCCGATAGCCGCATTGGATACAGACGCAATGGTCGAATATGTGAGGGAAACTGGAGAGAATCGAGTCGCTCGGGTCGTTCGAGAATCGCTTCGGACACTCTGGAACGTATACTGTGTCATTCCCGAAAACAGGGTGGATGTCTGTCCCGATTTTTTGCCCCCAGATATGCTCTTCCTGTCCTCTTTGCAGGAGATATGTTATCTCTCCGTTTTCAAAGGGATATTTTTTCTCTGAATTCTTCATTTCAGCAAAGGTGATGGTGTGACAATTCTTGATTTCTGAATTTTGATTTCGTGGGCAGATGCCATTGCCATCAATCTTTCCATACTCACCATTTGCCTCGCAAATGGTGAAACAGTTGCTGATGGACCCGTTCTCGCAATATGCGCAAATGCCGCCCACGACATCTTTGCTGCAATAAATTCTTCCGATAAAATAGCAATCGTGGATTGATGAGGAGTCCGCTTTCCCGCAAATTCCGCCATGATATCCGCTTGTAGCCCATATATAGGCGTCTTCGATGCCTAACTTTTTCACTTCAGCTTTCCTTATGACGCTGAAAAGTCCATATGCGCTGTTGTCGCGTGTGTATAGCCCTTTGATTACGTGTCGCCTTCCGTCAAACACACCTCGGAACTCCGCGATGGGTGTCCATCCTCTGTATGTGCCATTTCTTAGGTTTCCCATGCTGTCTAAGACATTCTCGTTGATGACGATGTCGTTCATTAGCGCCGCATTGGCGCTTCGGTCGATGTTGTTCACATAATTCGCGAACTCATACAGGTTGTCCACTGTGTAAATCTTAAGAGTATCGCTGGTATATTGCCCGCAGTATGCGCAACAGAAATGTCCTTGAAAATCGTGAGGCAACTCCGTCGTTTCTTCTTCGTTCGAGAAATGTCCCGGGCAGATTGCGGATGTCGAGTAAATCGCCGCACCTCCTATGTGTGGCAGCGTGTCCACTCCGATTGTTTGTCCCCAGGGCAGGCCTTCCCCGTCGCGGTTGCCATTTAGCAGGTGGCACGCCCATCCGTTCTTCATTTGATCCTCGGTGACAATGTAGGTGTTGTCAGCGTTTTTCAGGTATAATATTCCTTTATATACCGAATGGACAATATTTTTAGTCCCTGTGTAAACGATAGGACCAGTTTTGTCCGACAAGCAGGCTCGTATTTCTCCGCCGCTTTGTTCTGCGCATATTCCCGCCCGCGCTGGGGATACTTGTGGATTAATGATGCCTGTATTGAGGCAATTGACGATGGAACCATCCTTTAGTTCTCCGCAAATGCCAGCATACCTAGTACCCTTGTTATCCAGTCCGATTTCACCGAGGTTAACACATGCGCTTATGACGCCATCCTTCTGCGTGCCACATATACCGGCGAAGTTGTAGCCAGTGGATACATTACCGTAATTTGTGCAGTTTTCTATCGTTCCGCCATCGTTCATGCCACAGATGCCACCTTCCGCCGTCATGTTTCCATAATTGCTGCATGATGAAATCTTTCCTTCGTTAAGACCTACAATTCCACCGGAGTAATCGTGGGAATAATCAATCGTTCCTTCGTTTTGACAGTTGGTAACAATCCCTTTGTTATGTCCTGCGATAAATCCGTTGTAATATCTTCCTGCGAGACGGGAGTCTTTGATCCCCAGATTTTTCACTTCACCCTCTTCCTCGACAAGGGTGAACAACCCGCAGTAATCGGTAGTGTCTGCTTTGATATATATTCCCTGGATTGTATGCCCCATGCCGTCAAATGAGCCTTTGTAAGCCTTGATGGATGTCCATTTTTCGAATGAGCCTTCTTTTATGTTCCCCGCACTATCCAGAACATTCTCGTTGATGACGATGTCGTCATGTAGTCTTGCGTTCAGCCAAATGTCTCCTCCATTTACCTTGCTAGCAAATTCATAGAGGTCATCCATTGTATAGATGTCGAAATAGCATTCTCCTATCGTGTCTCGTTCCCCGCATGCACAACGACAATTTTCATATTGATGTTTATGGTTGGTACATGTTAAATCCCTTTTTTCGCAGTGCACGCAATAACAGTTGTCAAATTCGTGTATTTCCTCCCCGCAATAGATGCATTTGCAGTCCTTTACCTCATGCGAACAAATACAGGTGGTGTCGCGATAGCCGCAATGGACGCATATGCAGTTGTCAAATGCGTGGGCGGAATGTTCGTCAAGCGATGTGGCTTGGGGGTCGTTCGAAAAATATTTTGGACACTTCGTGGGGTATACTGAGTCTCCTCCGAAAACAGGGTGAGTGTCCTTCCCGATCTTTTGTCCCCAGATGTGCTCTTCCTGTCCTTTTTGCAGGAGATATGTCACTTCTCCGCTCTCGAAGGAATGCTTCCCTTCCGAATCATCTGGCTCTGTGAAGGTTATGGTGTAACAATCTGTGATTTTTGAGTTCTGGTTAATTGGACAGATGCCATTTGTCTTATTCTTTCCTTTTGTCCGACAAATGCTGAAGCAGTTGGTTATAACCCCACCGTTGTTGAGGGAGGAGCAGATTCCTCCTACTTCTTCCCCCGTGCAATTGATTGATCCAATATAGTAGCAGTTCCGGATTGATGATACTCCCCAGGATTGTGCGCAAATGCCACCGCATCTCCCCATCGGTGAACTTAAATAGGAATCTTTAAAACCTAAATTTTTCACTTCCCCATTGGCCAAATCTTTGATGAATGCGGATTTGTCGTTTCCTTTTATGTATAACCCGTTGATTGTATGCTTCTTCCCATCAAATACACCTTGGAATGTCACGATGGGGGTCCACTCTCTGAATGTGCCTTCTCTTATTTCCCCTACACTGTCCAGGACATTCTCGTTGATGACAATGTCGTTCGATAGGAATGCGCATGCGGCTGTGTTCCCCTCGATGCTTTCATGTGTGCCGTTGGTGATGGATGCGAACTCATACAGTTCGTCCGCTGTGCCAATCTGGTAGGGATCCTCTTTCGTGCCCGTTCCGTTCATGGCAAAGGAGAGGCAGGTGTTTATCAAAGACATCCATAGAATCGTGTATACATGTTTCATATTCATTCCTGATTTGTTCCGAATTTTGTGAATAATTCGGTTGATGTGAAAACCTTGTATTCCATTTATTGCTGAAGGGCAATTAATTCGCCAAATGTACAGAAAACAATTCGGATGCAGAAAAATCTCATGTGCGAATTCGATACCGTCTTGTATTTCTTAGTTATTGTCAATTGAGTTCTTCCCTTCCCATGTGCGGGGGCGGATGGCTCAAAAAAAAAGCGACGGTTTTGCCATCGCTTTCTTGTTAAGTTAATAAATAATTCCTTGGTGTTTTCTTTCCCCTGCGGATTCCACTATCCTACCTTCTTTTGCAATTGGTCGTTCCCTTTGTAGTTCTTGCAACCTGTCGCGATGGAGGATAGGGCGTCTTGAATCATGTAGAAGGCCTCTTTGAGGGTCTTGTCCGCTTGGGTGAGTCTGCATACCAAGTCTTTCGTTACGACCATGGTTTCAGGAGAGTCACAGTCTGATGGACTGACGTTCGCGATGTCATTGGTGAGGGGTTGGATCTGTTTTTGCTCAAACTGCAGGATGTTGAATTTCTGCTTCATGTCTGCCAACAACCGATCGATTTCCCTAGCGATGTCTGCCGCGCTTTTCCTTGTAATAGGCTCTAGTTCCTTTTCCATTGTTTTGGCGTTTTGTTAGTTCATATTCGTTCCCGCTAATATAGTCATCTGCGGTGGAGATATGAAATTTTTAGGAACTGAGTTATTAACAAAATGTGAAATGACAAATGTCTTGAAAGCGGATTTGACCCTATTTTTCTAGTGTGGAACCGGTCGAAAAGTTCCTCAATCCTCGCATCTCTTCGATTTGAAGGCCAATGCGTACATCCTCATCTGCTTCACCATGGCGAGCATTCCGTTGGATCGGGTGGGGGAAAGGTGCTCTTTCAACCCTATCTTGTCGATGAAGTAGAGGTCGGTTTCCAGGATCTCGTCTGGGGTGTGCCCGGACATCACTTCGACCAGCATGGCGACGATGCCCCCGGCGATGTCGGTGTTGCTTTCGCCTTGGTAGTAGACCAGTCCGTCCTTGTATTCCGCATAGACCCACACCTTGCTCTGACATCCCTCGATGAGGTACTCGTCCGTTTTGTATTGCGGGTCGATGCCTGGGTTAGACATGCCCTTGTCGATGATCTGCTGGTACTTGTCCAACCAATCGTCGAGGAATTCGAACTCCGAGATGATCTCTTCTTGTTTTTCCGCTATTGTCATGGTGTATGTTTTTAGTCTTCTTTATCTTCTTCCGAACATTTTCGCGGCACGTTCCACGCCTGCCACGAGGGTGTCGATTTCCGCTTCGGTGTTATAGAGTCCGAAGGATGCCCGCACGGTTCCCTCGATGCCGAACGCTGTCATGACGGGCTCCGCACAGTGATGGCCGGTGCGCACCGCGATGCCGAGTTTGTCGAGGATGGAGCCAAGGTCGTACGGGTGGATATCGCCGACGAGGAACGAGATGAGTCCGCTCCGCTCCTTTGCATTGCCTATGAATCGTATGTGCTCGATTCCGCTCAGCTTCTCCTTGGCGTATCTGACCAGCTGCTGCTCATGCTCCGCGATGTTCGTCATGCCTATTTGGCTGACGTAGTTCAACGCTGCCGCCAAGGCTGTGGAGCCGATGTAGTCGGGTGTGCCGGCCTCGAATTTGAATGGCAGCTCGTTGAAGGTGGTCTTCTCGAAGGTCACTTTCTTGATCATCTCGCCACCGCCTTGGTAGGGTGGTAGCTTGTCGAGCCAAGCCTCCTTGCCGTAGAGCACGCCGATGCCTGTCGGTCCGTAGATCTTATGCCCGGAGAAGACGTAGAAGTCCGCATCGAGCTCCTGCACGTCGATCGGCATGTGCGGCACCGATTGTGCGCCGTCCACCAGCACGGGGATGCCGTGTGCGTGCGCTTTCCGTATGATTTTCCTCACAGGGTTCACCGTTCCGAGTGCGTTGGAGACGTGCGTCACGGATATGAATTTTGTCTTTTCCGTGATGAGTTTGTCCAGCTGGTCCACTTGCAGCACACCGTCCGCATCGAAAGGGATGACCTTCAAGCGGATGTCCCGATCTTGTTGCTGCAGTTGCCAAGGGACAATGTTGGAGTGGTGCTCCATCTGCGTGATGATGACCTCGTCACCGTCCTTGCATTGGCTTCTGCAGAAGGAGGAGACCACCAGGTTGATGGCTTCGGTCGTGCCGCGGGTGAAGATGATCTCGCGGGCATATTTCGCGTTGATAAACTTCCTCACGGTTTCGCGGGCCGCTTCGTGGGCTTCTGTCGCCTCCTGGCTCAGGAAATGCACGCCGCGATGGATGTTCGCGTTGTGGTTCAGATAGTTCTCGCTGATCTTCTCCACCACGCAGAGCGGTTTTTGGGTCGTCGCCGCATTGTCCATGTAGACAAGCGGTTTGCCGTATATCTCTTTCTTCAGAATAGGGAAATCTTCCCTGATTTTTTCTATGTTGATACTCATCTTGCTATCGTTTTCATATTTTTGCGCGAATGTATTAAAAAAGTGCCAATCCAACATCTCCTTATGGTAAAAATGCGTCTTCGATATGCTCGATTCTGAAGGAACTGTTTTGGGCGCCGACGACGACGGAGAGGATGTCGAATTGGGTAGGCATCATGATGTTGAACTTGAAGATGTAGGCTTCCGCCGCCGAGATGGTGTTGCGCATCTTCGTCCTGTTCACCGTCTCCGCTGGAGCGAGGAGGAAGTTGTCCCGTCTGGTCCGCACCTCCACGACCACCAGGGTGCCATCCTTTTCCGCCACGATGTCCAGTTCCAGCTTGCCGCTTCGCCAGTTGCGATGCCTGATCTTGTACCCTTTCGCCGAAAGGTATTCCACTGCTTTTTCTTCGCCTAATAGGCCTAAGTCATTATGTTCTGCCATGATTTCACAAATAAACAGGTTAATAATTAATTGAATGTGATGCAAAGTTATGGAAAATTTTCAGTTTCGCCAAAGGGGTAATGGGTATTCGTCCCGAAAAGTGTATGGTTTGAATTGTTTGTCGTCCCGAAAAGTGTGTTAAAAAATGTTATTGTCGTCCCGAAAAGTGTATTTGTACTTGATTGTCAGGAGGTAATGTTTTTGCTGTTTGTGTCGATGTCTATGATTGCTTTTTGGGGGTCGACCCTCCTGGCCCCTATTTTTACTATCTTTGCGCCATGGCAGGCATCTACATCCATATTCCGCTCTGCAGGAGTCGTTGCGTCTATTGCGACTTCTACTCCTCCACGTTCGACGGCAACCGCTCCGAACTGGTCGAGGCTATCTGTGCGGAGTTGACCGAGCGTCGGGACTACCTGCGGGGGGCGACTGTCAAGACGCTCTACTTCGGGGGCGGTACGCCTTCGCTCTTGCGCCCGGACGAGTTGTCCAAGATCTTCTCTGCCGTGGAGGCGAATTACCCTTGTGCCTTCGAGGAGGTGACGCTGGAGGCAAACCCGGACGACCTTTCCGATGATTTCCTGACGTCGCTGAAACGTTTCCCCATTAACCGCTTGAGCATTGGTATACAAAGCTTCCACGACGATGACCTTACCCTCTTGAACCGCAGGCATACGGCGGCGGAGGCGAAGGCGGCGGTGCGCCGTTGCCAGTCGCACGGCTTCACGAACATCAGCATCGACCTTATCTACGGGTTGCCGAACCAGACCCTCTCCGCTTGGGAGGATAACCTGCGCCAAGCTATCGAACTGGATGTCCCGCACATCTCCGCCTACCACCTGACATACGAGGAGGGGACGAAGATCTACAGGATGTTGCAGAAGGGTGAGGTGAGTGAGGTGGACGAGGAACTGAGCGTCGAGATGTTCCATCTGCTTCGCTCCATGCTGCAAGAGGCTGGTATCCAGCAGTATGAGATCTCCAATTTCGCCCGGACGGGATGTCATGCGCGGCACAACTCCTCTTATTGGGACGGCACGCCTTATTTGGGTGCGGGTCCGGCCGCCCATTCGTTCGACGGCAAGGATAGACGGTGGAATATCTCCAACACGCGCCGCTACATCGAAGCCATTCGCTCGGGAGAACCTTACTATGAATTGGAGGTGCTGGATGAAACCTCCTCCTACAACGACTATGTCATCACTTCGTTGCGCACCATTGTTGGAATGGACTTGAAACACCTTTCGGAACGGTTCGGTGAACCTTATGTCTCCTATTGCATGAGGCAGGCACAGCCATTCTTAGAACGTGGACTGCTTTGTCGCACGTCGGACCGTCTCTTCCTGACCGAACAGGGACTTTTCGTCTCGGATGCGGTGATGGAGGAGATGATGATGGTAAATGATTAAATGTTAAATGTTATCAATGAGAATCATAGACGTTGCCCATAATCTGTCAGCATACGATCAACTTTTCCATATCTATGGAATAGTAAATCGTAAATCGTAAAATTGTAAATGTCATGTCACTAAATATGATGTTTCTTCCTGATTGTATGTTTTTTAACATATTATTTGTACCTTTGCAAAAAAAAAGAAGATGAGAATAGCTGTATTTCCTGGTAGTTTCGATCCATTTACGATAGGACACTATTCTGTCGTGAAACGAGCTTTAAATTTCGTGGACGAGGTGGTGATTGCCATTGGTGTGAATGATGCGAAGAAGTCACTCTTCTCCGTTGAGCAACGGTATAAGATCATCTCTAAGGCATTTTGTGACGAGCCGCACGTCTCTGTGAAGAGCTACGACTCCTTGACGGTCGACTTCGCTCGGGAGGTCAACGCCGACATCATCCTCAGGGGCATCCGCTCCATCCAGGACTTCGAGTACGAGAAGACCATCGCCGACGCCAACCGCCGTCTGTCGGGTATCGACACGGTGCTCCTCTTCACGGAGCCTCAACATTCCTTCATCAGCTCTACCGTTGTACGAGACCTGATCCGCTATGGGAAGGATATCACCACCTTCCTTCCTCCGCATGTTTCGGTGGAGGACCTGAAGTAAGACCGCTCTGCCCTCCTTCGCCTGATGCGTTCCCTTGTGTCTCGAGGACTCCTTGCACCTGAAAAAGCCCGCAATTAAACTTTTTTAACATTAATTATTTCCAAGAGAGTTTATTTGTTGCTTTTTTTGCGGAAAATTTGGGTGTATAGTATCTGATGAAAAAGAAAGCGAAACATAGATTTTTCAATTCGAAGTTAACTTCGGCGATTAGTATTTCGATCGTACTCTTTCTCCTAGGATGTATCATATTTGTCGGTTTCATGTCTAAAACGTTGTCTACCTACGTTTTAGAGAGTGTCTCGTTGACCGTTTTCTTGCAGAAGAACACGACGGAGGAGGCCCGTGTGAACTTGGAGAAGTATTTGGCGGCGCAACCTTATACCAAAAAAGAGAAGTTCATCGATAAGGCGACTGCCATCGAGGAGCTTTGCCAGGACATCGGCGAGGATCCCGAAGAGTACAAGGATATGGAGATTGACCGCATCAACGATATGATTGAGGTGAGCATGAATGCGGTCTATGCGAACAACGACAGCATCCTCCCGATCGTGAAGACCATCCAGCTCTTCGAGTGTGTGGACCGTGTGGATTACCAGGAGAGCATGATAGACCGTATCGGCAATAACATCCAAAAGTTGGTCTCCGTGTTGATCTGCACGGCGGCGGTCTTGCTGCTGATTTCTTATGTGCTGATTAGCAATACAATACAACTTCTGATCCACTCGGATCGTTTCTTGATACATACGATGACGTTGGTGGGGGCCACGAAAAGTTTCGTGCGCCGTCCATATATTTTAGAGAGCCTTATCATTGCGGTGGTGGCGTTTGTATTGGCCACGATTTACCTGATGGGGCTAGGGTATCTGTTGAAAGATGATTTCCCGCCAAGCATGGAGGGAATGACGAGCGATCCGATGCTCTACATCGTTGTGTTGGGAAGCATCTTCGTGTTCAGTATCATCATCACATGTGTGGCAACGCACCGTGCGGTGAGCAAGTATCTGAAGCAGCAGGTGGATGATTTGTATTATATATAGTTTTTGAACAAGTAAACAATTACATAAAAATGGCATTAAAAGAAAATTACGCGTTGCCTAAGGAGAATTTGCTTCTCCTGGCGGTTGGTTTAGTCATCATCATTATCGGATGTATTTGCATGATTGGTGGTGGAAGTAAGGATGGGGTCTCCTATAACCCGGAGATATTCAGCACGATGAGGATTACGGTAGCCCCGATTATCCTTGTCATCGGTTTCTTCTTTGAAATTGTCGCCATTGTGTGGCTTCGCGTGGGAAAAGGTGTTGAAGTGACGAGTGAGCGTCCGACCTCTGATGATGAATATGACCGCCCGGAATCGGATGGGGCAGCTCGCAAATCATTGCCAAGAGGTGGAAAGAAGGAAATGAGTGTTGTGAAGAAATAAGGGGGAGATTGCTTGATGGATTGGTTACAGGCTTTGATCTTGGGTATTATCCAAGGATTGACGGAGTATCTTCCCGTTAGTAGTAGTGGTCACTTGACCATAGGTTCCTATCTTTTCGGTTTGGAGGACGGTGAGTCCAACCTGATGTTCACCATCGCTGTGCATGTCGCCACGGTGTTGAGCACCCTGGTTATCTTGTGGAAAGAAGTGGTATGGCTCTTTAAGGGTGTCTTGAAGTTCCAGTGGAACGACGAGATGAAATACTTTGTCAACATTCTTATCTCCATGATTCCTGTGGGTATCGTGGGTGTTTTCTTCAAGGATACGGTGGAGGAGTTCTTCGGCTCCGGGTTGTTCCTTGTGGGTCTAATGCTTTTCTTGACTGCCGCGTTGTTGGCTTTCGCATATTTCGCCAAGCCTCGTCAGAAGGAGGAGATTTCCAAATTGGACGCTTTCGTCATCGGTTTGGCGCAGGCATGTGCCGTGATGCCAGGTTTGTCCCGCTCCGGCTCCACGATCGCCACGGGTCTCTTGTTGGGTAACAAGAAGGAAAACCTGGCGCAGTTCTCTTTCCTGATGGTCATTCCTCCGATACTTGGAGAGGCCTTGCTGGATTGCTTGAAGATCGCGAAGGATGGATATGATTCTGTCGCCAGTGGTATCTCACCTCTTGCGCTTTGCGTGGGTTTCGTCACCGCTTTCATCTTCGGGTGCCTCGCTTGCAAGTGGATGATTAACATAGTGAAGAAGGGTAAACTCATTTATTTCGCCATCTATTGCTTCATCGTGGGTGCGGTCTGCGTGCTGTGCTCGTAATGATTAGTGGAGAATGAATTTCTTGGACGGCGAAATATTATACTTCGACAAACCTTTGGAGTGGACTTCCTTCGACCTGGTCAATAAGGTGCGCTACATGATCAAGCGCAAACTGGGTGTGAAGAAGTTCAAGATCGGGCATGCCGGCACGCTGGATCCTCTGGCGACAGGCGTGCTGATCGTATGCACGGGGAAGGCTACCAAGCGAATTGAAGAGTTCCAGTACCAGACGAAGGAGTATGTCGCCACGTTGAGGCTGGGCGCCACCACGCCCTCCTTCGATTTGGAGCAGGAGATTGACGCTGAATATCCTACGGAGCATATCACCCGTGAGATGGTGGAGGAGACGCTGAAGAGTTTCATCGGTGAGATCCAACAAATACCGCCGGTCTATTCTGCCGTGAAGGTGAACGGGAAGCGCGCCTACGACTACGCCCGCAAGGGCAACGAGGTGGAGCTGAAGCCTAAGTTGCTCGTCATCGATGAGATAGAACTTCTGGATTGCCAGCTGCCGTGCATCACGATACGTGTGGTATGCAGCAAAGGCACCTACATACGCGCCTTGGCGCGCGACATCGGCATCGCCCTGAAGAGCGGTGCGCACCTGACTTCGCTACGGCGCACGAGGGTGGGGGACGTCACGGTGGAGAATTGCATCTCCCTCGAAGAGTTCCAGAATATGGTTAATGAACATGAACAGATAAATTCCGATATTGCATGAAATTATCAAAATTCAAATTCAACTTGCCGGAAGAGCAGATCGCTCTTTACCCTGCCCATAACAGGGATGAGGCTAGATTGCTGGTACTCAACCGTAAAACGGGTGAGATAGAACACAAAATCTTTAAGGAAATCCTCCAGTATTTCGACGACAAGGATGTGTTCATCTTCAACGACACGAAGGTGTTCCCTGCTCGTCTCTATGGTATCAAGGAGAAGAACGGCGCGAAGATCGAGGTCTTCCTGCTCCGTGAATTGAACCATGAACTGAAGTTCTGGGATGTCCTTGTGGATCCTGCCCGCAAGATACGTATCGGAAATAAACTCTATTTCGGCGAGGACGAGTCTTTGGTGGCCGAGGTGATCGACAACACCACTTCCCGCGGACGTACGCTCCGCTTCCTCTACGAGGGCTCCTACGAGGAGTTCCGCGAGACCCTTTACAAACTGGGCGAGACACCGTTGCCGAAGTTCATCAACCGTCCGGTCGAGCCGGAGGATGCTGAGCGTTACCAAACGATCTTCGCCAAGAACGAGGGTGCCGTGGTCGCTCCGACCGCCGGTATGCACTTCAGCCGCGAGCTGATGAAACGCTTGGAGATCAAGGGTTGCGACTTCGCTTTCCTGACCCTGCACGCTGGCTTGGGCAACTTCCGCGAGATCGACGTGGAGGACCTCACGAAGCATAAGATGGATTCCGAGGAGATGTACATCACCGAGGAGTGCACGAAGATCGTGAACCGTGCGCACGAGGCGAGACAACATATCTGCGCCGTCGGAACGACCGTGTTGCGCGCCGTCGAGAGCAGTGTGGGTACGGATGGTTTGATCAAACCGTCAGAGGGCTGGACGAACAAGTTCATCTTCCCTCCATACAACTTCACCGTGGCGGATCGCCTGGTGACCAACTTCCACATGCCATACTCCACCTTCCTCATGATGGTGTGCGCCTTCGGCGAGTATGACTATGTGATGAACGCTTACGACGTGGCTTTGAAGGAGGGCTATAAGTTCGGCCCTTACGGAGACGCTATGTTAATCCTCTAATTCGAACAAAAAAAGATATAGTATCATTATAAAATGGCAAAGAAATTCGCTGAACATTCCAGTTTCAACCTCTCGGACATCAACAAAGAGGTTCTGAAGCAATGGGAGGAAAAAGATTTGTTTCATAAGAGTGTGAAAATCAGGGAGGGTGCTCCTTCCTTCGTCTTCTTCGAGGGTCCGCCGTCCGCTAACGGAATGCCGGGCATCCACCACGTGATGGCGCGCTCTATTAAGGATATCTTCTGCCGCTACAAGACCATGAAGGGCTTCCACGTGAAGCGTAAGGCGGGTTGGGATACCCACGGATTGCCTGTCGAGTTGGGCGTCGAGAAGGAGTTGGGCATCACAAAAGAGGACATCGGAAAGAAGATCTCTGTCGATGACTATAACAAGGCTTGCCGTACCAACGTGATGAAGTTCACCAAGGAGTGGACCGACCTCACCAAGAAGATGGGTTATTGGGTAGACCTCGAGAACCCTTATATCACCTACGACAACAAATACATCGAGACGTTGTGGTACCTCTTGAAGGAGCTCTACAAGAAGGGTTACCTCTACAAGGGTTACACCATCCAGCCTTATTCCCCTGCTGCGGGTACGGGTCTTAGCTCCCACGAGCTGAACCAGCCGGGCTGCTACCGTGACGTGAAGGATACGACCGTCGTGGCGCAGTTCAAGATGGTGGATCCGAAGCCTGAGATGGCTCAGTTCGGTACACCGTACTTCCTGGCATGGACCACCACGCCTTGGACCCTTTCGTCCAACACGGCTCTTTGCGTCGGACCGAACATCACCTACGTGGCTGTTCAGTCCTACAACCCTTACACGGGTAAGCCTGCCACTTATGTGCTGGCGAAGGATCTGGTGAACGCTCATTTCAACCCTAAGGCCGCTGAATTGGCCTTGGAGGATTACAAGGAGGGCGACAAGCTCATCCCTTATAAAGTCATCGCTGAATACAAGGGCACTGACCTTGTAGGCATGAAATACGAACAACTCTTCGACTGGATCACACCGGAGAACGCTGACCAAGCCTTCCGTGTTATCCCAGGCGATTACGTCACCACTGAGGATGGTACGGGTATCGTCCATATCGCCCCTACCTTCGGTGCGGACGATGCGAAGGTGGCGAAGGCCGCCGGCATCCCTCCGTTGCAGTTAGTCGATAAGTTCGGCAACTTGCGTCCTTCCGTGGATTTGACGGGTAAGTTCTATCTGCTCTCAGACTTGGACGCTGATTTCGTGAAATCACGCATCAACGTGGAGGCCTACAAGAAATTCGAAGGCCGCTTCGTGAAGAACGCATACGATCCTAACCTGACGGACAAGGACGAGACGCTCGACATCTCCATCTGCATGGACATGAAGGTGACCGACAAAGCCTTCAAGATCGAGAAGCACGTCCACAACTATCCACACTGCTGGCGTACGGACAAGCCTGTCCTCTACTACCCGCTGGATAGCTGGTTCATCAAATCCACCAAGGCTCGCGAGAGAATGATGGAGTTGAATAAGACCATCCAATGGAAGCCTGAATCGACGGGTACCGGCCGCTTCGGCAAATGGTTGGAGAACCTGAATGACTGGAACCTCTCCCGCTCCCGCTACTGGGGCACACCGCTCCCGATCTGGAGAACGGAGGAGGGTACGGAAGAGAAGTGCATCGGCTCCATCGCGGAATTGTTCGAGGAGATCGACAAGTCCATCAAGGCTGGTTTCATGAAGGAGAACCCTTGGAAGAACTTCAAGGTGGGCGATTACTCGAAGGAGAACTATGATCCTAAGAACATCGACCTCCACCGTCCATATATCGACAGTGTCATCCTGGTTTCCGATAGTGGCAAGCCGATGAAGCGTGAGGCGGACTTGATCGACGTGTGGTTCGATTCAGGTGCTATGCCTTTCGCACAGCAACACTATCCGTTCGAGAACAAAGAGGTGGTCGATAGCGGAGAGTTCTACCCTGCCGACTTCATCGCGGAGGGTGTGGACCAGACCCGTGGTTGGTTCTTCACATTGCACGCCATCTCCACCATGATCAAGGATAGCGTAGCCTTCAAGGCAGTTATCTCCAATGGTTTGGTGCTTGATAAGAACGGTAACAAGATGTCCAAACGTCTCGGCAACGCAGTCGATCCGTTCGGCGCCATCGAGAAATATGGTTCCGACCCGCTCCGTTGGTACATGATCACCAACGCATCGCCTTGGGACAACCTGAAGTTCGATACGGAGGGCATCGAGGAAGTGCGCCGTAAATTCTTCGGCACACTCTATAACACCTATTCCTTCTTCGCCCTCTACGCGAACGTGGATAACTTCACCAACAGCCAGCCACGGGTGCCAATGAACAAGCGCCCTGAGATTGACCGTTGGATCATCTCCCTGCTCAACTCACTCATCAAGGAGGTGGATGAGAGCTACAATGACTATGAGCCGACCAAGGCAGGTCGTGCGATCTCTATATTCGTGAACGATCACCTGAGTAACTGGTACGTTCGTCTGAACCGTAAACGTTTCTGGGGTGGCACATTGACAGAGGATAAGCTCGCCGCTTACCAGACGCTCTACACCTGTTTGGACACGGTGGCACGTCTGATGGCACCAATCTCTCCATTCTATGCGGACCAACTCTTCTTGGATCTGAACAATGCCACAGGCTGCGACAAGAGCGAGTCCGTTCACTTGGCTAACTTCCCTAAGTACGACGAATCCTTGATCGACAAGACCTTGGAGGAGCGTATGCAGTTGGCGCAAGACATCTCATCCATGACCCTCTCTCTCCGTAAGAAAGAGAACATCAAGGTCCGTCAACCGTTGAAGCAAATCATGGTACCTATCTTGGCGGAGCATGAGCAGGAGAATGTCGAGGCGGTGAAGGACTTGATCATGAACGAGGTGAATGTCAAGGAGATCAATTTCGTGCGTGACTCAGCCGGTATCCTTGTGAAGAAGATCAAGCCAGACTTCAAGAAGCTCGGTCCTAAGTGCGGCAAGAACATGAAGACGGTTGCGGCACAGCTGCAAGGCCTGTCGCAAGAGCAGATCGCGCAGTTCGAGAAGAACGGCAGCTATGAGATCTGTCTCGACGGATGCTGCGTCGTTGTGGACAAGGCCGACGTGGAGATCCTTTCGGAGGATATCCCAGGCTGGTTGGTAGCCAACAATGGAACGATCACTATCGCGCTCGACGTGACCATCACGCCTGAGTTGCAACGGGAGGGTATCGCGCGTGAGTTCATCAACCGTATCCAGAACATCCGTAAGACAAGCGGTTTCGAGATAACCGATAAGATTGTTATCGACATCGAGCAGTCAGACAATGTGAATGCGGCGGTAGAGCAGTTCAAGGAGTACATCTCCTCGCAGGTGCTCGCCAACAAGATCTCCTTGGTGGAGAAGGTGGCCAACCCGACCGAGTTGGACTTCGACGACTTCAAGGTGAATATCGAGGTGAAGAAAGCGTAAGCTTGAATGTTAAATATGGGGGGCGAATCATTGCTTAATGGTTCGCCCTTTATTATCCCTTCCGCATGAAAAAGAAACTAGCCATCCTATTCCTCCTCCTATCCGTGGTCGTTGGTGGCGCTTACTATGTACGTCAGCAAAAGGGGTACAAGGAGGGTGATATTCTCTTTCAGGTTTCGAAGAGCGGTCAGTCACCATTGATCCAGAAAGCCACCGGCTCGAAATGGTCCCATTGCGGTGTCGTGGTTGAGAAGGAGAAGCAGTTGTATGTGCTGGAAGCCTCCAAGAAGGTCAAACTGACGCCTTTGAAGGAGTGGATCAAGCGAGGGAAAGACGGGAAGGTGAAGAAGATGCGCGTGAAAAAGGAGCCTGTTAAGATCAAATACAAGAAATACCTCGGCAAGCCATACGACCTTGCCTTTCAATTCGACAACGGCAAGTGGTATTGCTCGGAACTAATCTATGACATCTACAAAACACAGTTAGGCATAGAGCTTTGCAAGCCTCGGACGATACGTGAGTATCGCATCGAAGGCATGGAGGATGTCCTCAAGAAAAGAGGCATGGACCTCGACCAATGGGTGGTTGCCCCTTGTGATTTGCTGAACTATTGATTATATTTGTGGTATATTGTTCATATCCAATTGATTATAATAGTTTTCGTATGCGCAAACCACTACTAATATTCCTGCTGATTCTTTTCTCCGCCGGTCTCTGTCTTTCGCAGGGTGACCAGGCGCAGTACATGAAGATCCATGGAGAGCTAATCAAGGTCAACGACTCGCTCTGTTATCAGGTGAGGAAGGGCTTTAGTAGGCGGGATACGACCCCTTGGGAGCCTTTCTGCGGGAAGTTCAGCAACCTTTGGTATGAGGAGGGATATGAATACACCCTGCAAGTAAAAGAGTACAATCCTCATGCGGACACGATGTTTGTGATTAAAACAGTGGCAAGCTATGAAGTGCCAAGGGTATTCATGAGGGTTCACAAAGAGAGAATCACGGTCAACGATTCGCTCTGCTATCAGATTAGGAAGGGCTTTAGTAGGCGGGATACGACTGCTTGGGAGCCTTTCTGCGGGAAGTTCAGTAACTTCTTGTATGAGGAAGGCGAAGAGTATACTCTGCAAGTAAAAAAATACGATCCCCATGCGGACACCATATTCGTGATAAAAAAAATCACCAGGTCTTCTGTGGACGAAGAGAAATTGCAAAAAATACTAAAAGAGAAACGAATGCGCTTGAAAGAAGAGGGGAGAAACGATACCATCCGGGCCATCCCAGTGAAGCGGAGGAAGATGAGGAAATAGGGGAATGCACCCTTGTCGTGTGGTTTTGTAGAACCTAATCCAGTTGGTTCTGCAGCTTTTTATTGCGCTTTCCCTATCATTTTGTTTATATTTGTATGTGTAATGTGTTTAATATGAAACGGATATTATTCTTTTTGATCATGCAGGCCACCCTCTTCCCGTTGATGGCGGACGAAGGTGGTGTGACGAATGACGAGGATTGGACATACGGCAATATCTATGTGAAGGAGCCTAATGACAAAATCGCCTTGGAGAAGGAGTTGATGGTGTGTGATAAGGACAGCATCACAGCGATTTTTGTTTTTAAGAATACAACAGCGGATACGGTTGCCGTGGATTGCGCCTTCCCGATGGATGTCAAACTGTCCTATACGTGTGGAAACAAAAGGGATGAGGATCTTGATTGGTGGAGATACTATTCTTTTCGTGTTTTGAAGTGGCTGTTGGGACCCAAGGATACGTTGAAGCCTGCGGAAGTGATAGGTGAGGATGGCACGATTGCGCTGAATGACCGTGTCAAGGAGCTGGTCCTCCGACATGACAAAGAGTTGAGGGTGATGGATTTTGGTCATTACTGCCAATACATGGAATCCTTGTTGGGGGAAGACCATGCTCGTTTTTACCCTTTATGCGAGATCGCTCAGGATGGCAAGCCGGTCACATTCTTAAACGTGGGTATTGAGAGCGATGTCTCTTCGCAAGATATATCGATGCGTTTCCATTTCCATCATCAATTGACTTTCTTGCCTAATGCTTATTCCAAGGTGGTTGTTCGCTATGGGATAGAATCGTTGAAGGAGGGGAGTTATAATTCTAATTACTGCTATTGTTATGATATCTCCACGGGCGGTACGTGGAAGGGTAACATCCGCTCTTTTATGGTGGTGACGCGCAATTGTTCTATGAATAGTGTTTCGTCTAACCCTATGAACCGCCATTTCGACTATATGTGTTGTAGCGAACTGGATGAGAGTGGCATCTATTTTAAAAAAGATTATAAGCCTGAGAAGGGTGATTGTTTTTCCTTTGGCTATTATGATCCTCCCATGTCATACGGTTCTTACCCGGTACCCGAGTATGTGAAGTTACGTTGTGTCCCGCTGAAGGATGTCAAGTCTTCGTCGTGGCTGAATCCAAGTGCTGTGATGGATGGAAGCCAATTCACCTCTTGCGCGATTGTGGATTGGCGGAATGCTTCGTTGGAGTTCACTTTGCCACAAAGCGGTTATGGCCCTTTCATTTGCAGTGGGACGAGTGGAAATTTGGTGTCGGAAAAGGATTTGTATGCTTTCGTGGAAATGTTTAGTGGATCGGGCGATTCTGCAAAGACATGGGACGATGCCTATGGATATGAGCCTTTTAAGAGTGATTTATCCATATATGATTATTATTGGCCGAAAGCGATTTCCCTGAAACGATTGGAAGAGCCCTTTGATTCGTTTGCCTTTTCTCTGGAGAAATTTGATATGCGGGAATTCCCTATGTTGTACGATTGGGGACGTATCAGTGCAGTGCGGCAGATGAACTGTTTCCCTGCCGGCAGGTATCGTTTGTCCATTGAGGATTGCTATGAGTGCGAAAGGTGCCGTGATACCACCTACGTTACGGAACTCTGGTTTTTGCCTGTGTCTCATGACATGCCGGAGATGATGGCGGAGGATAGGAAAAGTGAAATCCCGATTTTCCAGGATGTGTTTGATTATGTTAAGGGAAAGGAAAATTTTAGAGATTATATGCTTTATGGGGGGGGCGCACAAGGAGATGTGGAAACTCATGGCAATGTATCAGGTCCCTATAAAAAACCAGAACTCTTTGGCGATAAGAAGTTCCACCGTACATACACTAATGCCCCGGAGCAGGATGAGAAGGAAACGAACTTCACTGTCTTATATGTGGTCATAGGGGCTGTCGCCGCTCTGGCGTTGATAGGCGGTATCGTCTATTGGCGCAGGAAGAGGCGTTAGTGGGAAGGGTAGTCTTTCCCCTAAAACAGTCTCCGTAAGAACTCCGTCAGATAGAACCGCCAGTTGTACCAAGTATGGCCGCCGCCCGTTTCGAAGTATTCGTAGCGGAATCGGTTGGTCTCCAGTAGTTGCACATACTCCGCATTGGCGTCGTAGAGGAAATCCTCCTTGCCGATGGCGATCCAGTAGAGTGCGGGCTTCTTGGAAAATTGTGTGCGGAGCTTCTTCATGGGGTTTTGGTAGATCGGGATGTCTCCCGCTTCATGACCTACCGCTGCGGAGAATAGTCCGACGTAATCGAAGTAGTCAGGGTATGCCCTGGAGATCTGCATGGCGTGGAACCCTCCCATGGAGAGGCCGGCGATCGCGCGCGACTGCTTCCTCGGGATGGTATGGTATGCCTTGTCCACGTAGCGTATGATGCTTGGGAATGACTCCTCGAACACACCGTCGTAGGAGGGTGACAGTTCAAGGTCGGGCTTGATGAATCCTTCCGGACCGTGGCCGGGTGCTGCCTGTAGGTCCATGTAACTGTTGGTCATGACCACAATCATCGGTTTGGCCTTCCCCTGTGCGATAAGGTTGTCCAAAATCTGGGCGGCGCGTCCCAAGGTGACCCATGAATCCTCGTCGCCTCCCATGCCGTGCAACAGGTAGAGTACCGGGTAGCGCAGTCCATCCTCGTATCCGGCTGGTGTGTAGACCGTTAGCCTTCGGTTCCGTTCTGTTTTGTCGCAATGGTACCAGACATGGGAGAGAGTCCCATGAGGGACGTCCTGGTCTTTGTAGTAGTCACTCCATCCCCCTTCGATGAAGAATATGCTGCTGGTTTTCACCACGTCGCGGGTCATGTGTATATTGGAAGGGTCCGTGATGGTAAGCCCGTCCACTACGAAATTGTAGTTGTAGTAGCCAGGCTCCATGGGACGTGGTGTCGTGTAGGTCCAGACGCCATCCCCTCCCTTCCTTAAGGAAGCTGTACCTGCCAATTCTGTGGTTATGCCGTCTTTTACGACGTACGAGGGCGGTAGGAAGTCGCCCACCAGCAGGACCTCCTTGGCACGTGGCGCGACCAATCGGAAGGTCACCATGTGATTGTCGTATATCTCCGGGGAAACGGTAGGCGTCTTCCACCAAATGGCTTCCTGTGCGGAGAGGTGGAGGATGTTGAATATGAAAAGAAAAAGAATAATTTTCCTCATTATATGAATCGTTTGCTTGATGGACAAAGATAATATTATTTAGTCATGTTGCCATTCTTCTTCTTTTGTTGTTTATCTTTGCGAAAAAAAAGGATATGAGGAAGTCATTGTTAATGATGTTGGTATTGCTGTCTTGTTTGACGGGTGGTATTTCGGCAAAGGATGCAAGTGGGGACATTCATGCGCTTTTGTTTGTGGAGGGAGGCTATTCCCATTCCTTCGGAGATTTGAATAGCACGTGGAGCCAATATTTCAGCAGTTTCCAGCGACAGCTTAGGAATGGGTACTCTGTTCAAGCCGCTGCTTTGGGCTGTATTACTCAGAACGCTTGTGTGGGTTTTGTCGTTTGGAAAAAGGGTTTTTCTGCCTCGGATGATGACCTTGTGTATAGTACAACTGAAGATGTGGATATGAAGTATATCGGGCCAGCTCTTGGCTGCCATGAATATTTTGGCCCTGGTTTGTTGGGACTGTATGCGTCTGCGGGATATACCCGTTATTCCGACAAGTATGTCACGCAAACTTCCCGTACGGGTGAATGGGTAGAGGATCGATTTGTGACGGGCGCCTTTGGCTATCTGATCGATATGAAGTATTTGTTTTGCATAGGTAAGTACGTCGTGGCAGGCCCGAGCATAGGCTATTATGGTTTTAGGGTAAAAACCAATAATGATCCATTCTGGAGGGTGGATTGGGATGCGGATTGTTTTAGAGTCGATGGATTCAATATCACCGGATGTCTGGGCGTCAAGTTTTAGCACGTTTTTGTAGATGCAGGCGATCTTGTGTCGTTTGACACGTGGAACGACGGCAGAATGTGCGTTCTTCCCTGTCCTTTCGCCGAAAAATGGGATGATGATTGTCCTTCCTATTTCAATTTTTACTATATTCGCATGGTTTTTGCATCGATTATTTGTAAGTCGAGAAAATTCAGTGCCTACTATTATGTTTAACCTAAAGTGTAATGTCAATGAGCTGTTTCAGGAATGTTTTGTCTACTATATTGGTGGCGTTATCGTCACAGGTGACGCTTGCTGCGTCCGTCGTTTATGGTGGAGTGAAGTTTGATGTGTCGGAGGAGGATCGGACGCTTGTCATAACCGATGCGAAGAGTGTGAAGGATTCTGTTGTGGATATCCCTGGCACAATCGAGTACGGAAACGTGAAGTATACGGTGGTCGGTATAGGCGAAAAAGCCTTTTATCGCAATGACTCCATAAAGGTCATTAACCTGCCGGAAGGTCTCGTCTCTTTGGGTGATTATGTCTTCGGACATTGCTCCCAGTTGCGGTCGGCCCATCTTCCATCTTCCCTTTCCTCACTTGGTGAAGGTGTGTTTTATGCTTGTTCCAGCCTTGAAACTGTTGATTTTGAGAAACGTGGCGAGGGACTGTCTGTTCCGAAGAATACCTTCTACGATTGTCAGTCACTCACTTCTTTGGGCTCTTTCCTCTTCTCTGGGGAGGTCGGCGACATGGCTTTCTCGAATTGCCAGAATCTTGCGGGAAAGCTGGACCTTCGGTCGGTTCGTCGCATCGGCGACAAGGCTTTCTATAAGTGTTTCCTCCTTACGGACGTGTTGTTTGGCGAGAAATGTTCAGTGGGTGTATATTCCTTCTATGGCTGTAAGAAACTGAAGGAGGTGAATCTGACCAATCCGTTGACGATCGACCATCATGCTTTCATGGGCTGCTATTCCATTAAAAATCTGACTCTTCGTTATACTCACCAATATGATTTGTCGCCAATCGGTGATAGCTGTTTCTTGAAATGTAGTGCGTTGGAGACGGTTAATATATTGGATTACAGTGGATATGAGGGGGGCGAATACAACCCGGATCTCTCTGTGGATATCTGTAGCCTTGGACGGGAGGTCTTTGCGCAAGCTTCTGCTCTCAAAGAGATTTATGTGCCTGCCACGAAATTCGAGGCGTATAAGAGCGCACCGGATTGGGCGGACTACTCGGATCTCCTTGTCTCTATGAATGCTACTGAACTGCCTGTGTGGCCAGATGAGACGGAACCTATTCTGGAGGGCGGGGGTGATTCTATCCCTGATGGGGCTGTCGATGGTGGCACGGTTGTGTCGAAACCGACACTCGAAGGAAAACGGGTAATCGTCTTCGGTGACTCTAAGGCGGAAGGCGTTGGAAACCAGGTGAATGGAGAGTATAGGTCTTGGGCCTATTATATGCAGGAACAGTATGGCTGTATCGTCACGAATGCGGCTGTGGGCGGAACCCATCTGACCCCTACATCATTGAAGCCTGGAACGGGCGTGAATGGAATCGGTGTCTATAGCTTGGTGAACGCTTGGAAGACGGGCGATTACGCTTTAGTGGATAGCAGTATTTCTTGGGCTCACCAAAGCAAATATGGCAAAAGATGGGACCATGTGCAGGAGATCATCAAGACCACGAAGGCTACAGACTATGACATCGTATGCATCGATGCAGGTACGAACGACTGGAACAATGCGGCAAGAAAATTGGGCAAATGGGAAGATACTAACCCATTACAAAATTATACGGTGGCGCTGAAAAACATCATCTCGACGTTGTATGAGCTCAATCCGAAGCTCCATATCCTAATCATCCCTCCGATTGTACGTCAGTTGGAGTACAGTGATACGACCACTTTCAGCGACTATTACCGCAACCCGAGGAGCGAACTCTATCTGTATGAGGTGGCGGAGACGATGATTAGTGTCGCACAACGATGTGGGGCGGATGCTATCGACGCTTACCATGAGATGGGCTTCACCGCTTCGAATTGGACTAGCCTCTACACTGCGGATGGAACTCATCCGAACGAGGCGGGCTATAGGGTGATCGGCGACAAGATCGGCGCTCATCTTCTGAGCAAGATGTCTTCGTCTGAATTGACTGGCATGGCTCCTCTCTCGCCTTCGCAAGGCGTTTCTCCTTCGGGGCTACAAGGGAAGGTGACGGTGGTGGACCTCAACGGACGTGTCTTGCGCAAGAACGTGGATGCCTCCAAAATTGCCGACGAATTGCCTCGTGGCGTCTATTTATTGAACGGAAAGAAATATGTCGTGAAGGGTAAATGATACGTCGCCCTTGGGGCGATAGATTGTTGGAATAATTGTAGGGGCGAATAATTTTTCGCCCCTACGTGTTGTTATAGGTCTATTCTCCTAAATTCCTCCAATGCTAATTGTATGATTTTTTTATATATATTCGCGACAATGATGAAACATTTTTGGGCTATTCCCAAATCTGTTCCGCTCAATTGATTTGTTAACTTAAACAAATAGTATAGGCAAGATAGGAATAAGATAAGAAATTGATTTAACATATCGGGCTAAACGCTCTTATTCTCAAACTCAAGAATCTGGACAATTCTAAAAAATACACGGGGATAAGATCGCGGGAGGTTCACGTCTTAGGGCGTGAGCCGTTTCGTGCTTATTAGTGTATTGGGAGTCCAGACCCATGAGTTTTAATAAGCGATCAACGAACGGTTTACGCTTTTTTTGTGCGCTTACTTATTGGAATATGGAATGTTGGGCTCGACGGAGTATCCTGAAAATCCGTTAAAGAGTAGGGGAAATCTTTTTAACGTTGTGCCCGACACGGAAATAGGGTGTTTTTTATGAGAAAGAGTGTTTTTTTGCAGCCATTGGTTTGGTTCGCGTTTTGGTGTGGTTTGGTTATGTTCTCTTCCTGCGAAAAGGATGATGAGGATGATAAGGAAACTGCCAGTGGAACAAATGTGATAGACATGGGCTGGGTGGAATGGTCTTTAAAGGACATGAACGGAAATGTGCTTGACGAAGGGAAACAGGCTCAACTTCAAGATGCTTGGGTAGATGGTTTAGGTTGGATGGATATATATTTGGAAAAACAGGATGGTTTCATTGCTTTTTCTTATGAAGCCCAAACAGCTTCCCTGCCGCTAAAACTCTCGAAGGGTACATTTGATGTAATTGGCGACGAAGATTGGAAAACGTATACTGACCTGCAATTTGAATTGGAGCTATGGGGAAGTTGGAGCTTCCGTCCGTGTGAAAATCAAAAACATACCATTACAAATGTGGAAAAGGTTGGGAGGTCCTTCAATGGCAATTATCTTTATGCTGTCGAAGGAAATTTTGACATAAAGATTGATGATAGCCGTAAATATAACTACTCGTCTGAATACTTGTCTGAATCTGAAGAATTGAAAGAATATAGGTTGGCGTGCAAATATAGAATGATCGTTGAATCCGACTATTTTGCTGAAAATCAATAGAATGGGTGGATGCGGTTGGATTTGAACGTCATTGCGTAGGAATCATTTATATCGTGTCTGTACGAAAGCCGTACCCGTCGTGGTACGGTTTTTGCAAATTGAAAGTCGGACTTTTAATTTGCAAAAAGCAACATAAAAGATTGCTATTTAGTTGTTTATAATTGTTTGTAAATTCTCTGGAAGGGGGAATTCCAAAGAATTTGTATGTCTCATGAGAACGAAAACATGTAGGGGCGAATAATTTTTCGCCCCCACGTGTTTGTATGCTCAACCTCTAAAAAACACGCATCTATATTTGCTCTTTTGTTTTTTTTCGTATATTTACAGATATGATGTAAATTTTGATTGTAATGAGAAGATTATTGACAACATTGACGGCTTTTGCCTTTGCCTGTTCGCTTTGCTTGGCGGACAATTACGGTGATGTCCTATGGATGAGTGTGAAGACGGGAAAGGTGGGCACGTTTAGCCAAAATGACGCCCCGCTGAAGGGCAAACAGTATTCCTTGGGTTCTGAAAAGATAGTGTTCTCACGCTATGACGCCGCCTCCGGCACGCTGCTGATGCGGACCCGCAACGGATTAATGGACTACTCCTTCTCCCAGGATTCCATCTTGTGGAGCTATGACGTCAGGAAGGGGGACCCTGTCCATTTCTTCGGCGATAAAATCATTACTTTCGGCTCGGATATCGTCTGCCTAGACCGCTGGAAGGGTAACCTCCTTTGGAGCCGCCCATTGCGGGACGGTGTGCGTTTCAGCGAATACGTCATGGAGGGTGACGCTTCCTTGCTCGCGGTGACTACTACCTTGAGACATATTGGCTTGTCGGACGGCCAGGGCTGGGAGTATGAGGTGGATAAGAAACAACGCATCAAGAACGCTTCTAAGCAGAATACGGCGGTCTCGGGTATGGAGAGCGTCTTCGGCACCGCAAGCAACCTGATGGCTTCCTTCATCAAGGGACAGGGAGTGGACGGAACCGACTATATGTCGCAATACGTGAAGGAGGGCGATTTCATCTATTACGCCTCCGCGAATTTTGTCTACAAGATTGAAAAGGCGAACGGTAAGCTCGTGTGGAAGTCTCAACTCTCCACCAATACGAACGGTGACGCGTTGCTCTTCGCTCATGATGATACCACACTTTTCTACATGAACAAAGGTGTCCATAGCAGTTGGGGCACGGTGGAACCGTACTTCGTCGTGGTCGCCAAGGAGGATGGCCACATCGTCCATAACGGTGAGGCCCGTGGCATGGAATTCGTCGCCACGCTGGAGCAAGGGGACAGGATCTATGCCTTGACGAAAGACCGTTTCGCACGGATCTACAAGGATAGTTGCTGGGTGGAGCAGGATATCATCGTGAAGTCCGCTAGCGGAGGAAAACATAATCTGAACGTTTTCTTGGACGCTTCCGCACTCTATGAGGGCGAGTTCGGCGCATTCAAACCGATTAACGACACCGCATGCATCTTCGTGTTGCGGGACGATGAGCTGTGCGCCGTGAATAAGACCAGCTTCTCCACCGTCAACCGTTACGATATGAATAACATTTGGGCGAAGGTGCTCGTCACGGACCAATTCTCCCTCTACACGAAAAATGGATCCTCCGTCTTCGTGTCCAACCAGACGGGCGACTTCATCGCTGAGACGAAGAGCATCACGGAGGCCTCCATCCGCAACGGATTCCTCTATGCCCTCATCGACGGGGTCTACACGGAGATCAAACTGAGCGATATCGTGAAATTGGACACGGGGAAGAGTAAGTCTAAGAAAAAGAAATAGGGGTTTCCTCCCTTCTCGGCATGAAACACTCGAACATCCCCATATTCATCCCTGAATTGGCCTGCCCGCACCAGTGCGTCTTCTGCAACCAGGCGAAGATCAGCGGACAGATGAGTGTTCCGACGCCGGAGGAGATCCCCGCAATCATTGATACATACCTTTCGACGATGAACGACGGACGGGAGGTGGAGGTGGCTTTCTTCGGAGGCTCCTTCACGGGCATTCCTCTTGACCTGCAGGAACGCTACCTCGCCGAGGCGCACCGCTATCTGCGGGAGGGCAGAATCTGCGGCATTCGCCTCTCCACTCGTCCGGACTATATCAATGACGCTGTGCTAGATCTGCTGAAGCGCTATGGCGTGACCACCATCGAACTGGGTGCGCAGTCTACCAACGACGATGTCCTCTTGGCTTCCGGCAGAGGACATAAGGCGGACGCGATCCGCAGGGCTTCCGAAAGGATCTTGGAGAATGGGTTCCATCTGGGTCTGCAGATGATGATCGGCTTGCCGCACGACACCTACGAACGTTCCCGCCAGACGGTGGAGGATATCATCTCGCTCGGGGCGGACAATACCCGCATCTACCCGACACTGGTCATCAAGGGCACTCAGCTGGCCAAGCGCTACGAGTCGGGCCACTATGTGCCGTTGGATCTGCCGACCGCACTCTCCTGGGCGAAGGATTTCTACCTGCGCTTCGAGACGGCTGGCGTGAATGTCTTGCGTGTGGGGCTCCACGCTTCCGAGGAACTGACCCCCGAACGTTCCCTGCTGGCGGGGCCTTACCATCGGTCGTTCAAGGAGCTGATGATGACGGAGATATGGGCGGAGATATTAGCCGAAAAACTGAATGGTTATAATCATCAGGATATGATACTAAAGGTGCATCCCTCGCAAGTGAATTTCGTGTGGGGATATGCCGGGAAAAACAAACGCTTCTTCGAACAGAAGGATTTGCGTGTGAAGTTGCTCACGGATGATCATCTGGGAAAGTATGAAGTGCAGGTTGGCTGTCGTTGACGCGCGGTGTGACGCACACCTCTTGTCCCGCTTGGGCGAGTATGCGGAGGAGCTCTTTCTCTTCCGTACGCAAGGCGTCACTTATGAATCGGTCTCCTGCCACCCTGATGTATTTCTCTACAAAGATTCCACCGTCACGCTTCTGGCACCGAATGCGCCCCAGGCGTTGGCGGAGAAACTCGCTTCCTTGGCTGTGTCCTTCCGTTGGGGCGTTTCTCCTGTGGGGGAGTCGCTGCGGGATTCCAGCCTGTACAATTGTGTGTCGACTGACACCTGCCTCTTTCACCGGAAAGGCTATACGGACGAGGCCTTGCTCGCCTTGAACCATGGAAAGCGCTTCGTTGAACTTCCGCAGTCCTATACTCGTTGCTCGATGTTCCCCCTTTCCGACCAGGCTTTCATCACTTCCGATGGGGGCATCCATCAGGTGTTGTTACGGGAGGGCTTCTCTTCCTTCCTCTTCTCCCCCGAGGAGATTCGGATCCCTGTGCATCGCTACGGCTTCTTAGGCGGAACGTGCGGACGTTGGGACGATAGACTATTCTTTTTAGGCAATCCGTTGAGGCACAGGGATGGCCCTGCACTTCTCCGTTTTGTGGAGGCTGCCGGTCTGGAACCCGTCTCACTCTCCGACGATTATCTCTATGATGGGGGTGGGGTGTTTTTTTGGTGAAAAACTGCTGTGATGAATATCTCTCAGGTGTCGATATTTAAATTTCAGCGAAATCGGTAGATGCCTAGATAAGATGTTGACAAAAGTGTCTTGTGGGATGATGGGCATCCCACAAGACCTCAGTTAGAAGTTCAATGTTAGTCCCAACCCGTTCCCCTTCACATTCAACTGGAGATCGAACGCTGAGTTCTTCGGCGCACATTGTTCGTTGTAGAGACCGATGGACTTGCGTCTTGAAACGTAGCCTGTAACTAATAGTGGGACGGCGGTCGCCTCAAGCAGGGTTGCCGGCACCATGGTCGCGATGGATAGGGCCCGTGCTCCGTCGTTGTAGGTGTAGTAACCGCCTCTTGCATGGTAACGCTCGGATTTCGTATAGGAGAAGTGCGAAATGGTGGATATCGTATGGCAGGTTAACCCAGTTATGAGCAATGTCCATCCGCTTTTCACCCGTTTCGAGCCGGATTGCCACTTCTTGTAGGCGCTAGGACAATTGGTATACAGGAATTCCCCGTACTCCTTCTTGTCCATGGTCAGGTCTCCCAACACGTATTTCCCTTTTATGCGGTCAAGCATCGGGTATGACGGCTCTTCCTTGACAGAATTGCTCTTCTCACTATCGATAGGGGATAATGTGCTTGCGCTAATGGCTGCGGTTGCGCTGGCGCTGTCATTGGCGCTTGTGCTGACGTTTGCGCTTGTGCTGATGCTTGCGCTTGCGCTGTTACTGGTACTATCCACGACGACGTTCTTTTCTTCCTTTTGTACGAAGGATTCAACATCTCCATTCCCATAGGTGATGGTACGTATGTCTGATTTGTGGATGACGAAGGTGGGGCCATCCAAGTAGTTCAGTTTCTTGTACTTGACTTCTGTCGGTGTTACCTCAAGGATCTTCGCCTCGATGGAGCTCGTGTTATTCAAAACGATTATATCCTTAACATCCTTCGCCGAACCTGCCATGAACTGCCCTGCCATGAGCAGCAAGAGGAGTGCTTTTTTCTTCATGATCGATCTATATGCTTGTTGCTTTTTTATATTTTCCTCAAAAGTACAAAATATAAATTAGGACATCGCAATCTCCTGAAAATCTATAATTCTTTGGGTTGCGTTTCTATTAGAAGTTCAATGACAGACCCAACCCGTTCCCCTTCAGATTCAGCCGAAGATCGAACGCTGAGTTCTTCGGCGCACATTGTTCGTTGTACAGACCGATGGACTTGCGTCTTGAACTGTAGCCTGTGGCTAATAGAGGAATAGCGGTTGTCTCAAGCAGAATCGCTGGCACCAAGGTCGCGATGCCCATAGCCAATGCTCCGTCGTCGTACGTGTAATAGCCTCCTTTTGAGTAGTAATGCTCGGAATCCGCATAGGAGATAAACGATATGGTTGACATCACCTCGCATGTCAAACCTGTTATGGCAAATATCCATCCGCATCTCACTCTCTTTGTTCCGCTATGCCATTTATCGTATGCTACAGGACAATTGTCGTATAAGAAATTCCCGTATTCCTTTTTGTTCATTGTCACATTCCCCAATACGTATTGCCCTTTTACACGATCGAGCGTCGGGTAGAGCTGAAGTTCCTTGTTTGTGTTACTCTCTGAGACTTCAGCTTGTTGAGGGGTATTAGTCTTGTCGGTATTCGTTGCTGACTCCTGTACGAAGGATTCTACTTCTCCATTCTCGTAAACGATGGTGTTGATTTCTGATCTGTAAATGACGAATGTGGGTCCTTCCAAATTGCTGATTTTTTTATACTTGACCTCTGTGGGTGTCACTTCTAGTACTTTTGCTTCAATGGGCGTAGTGTTCTTCATGACGATTACATCCTTCGCCGAACCTGCCATGAACTGCCCTGTCATGAGCAGCAAGAGGAATATTTTCTTCTTCATGATTTATCAATATGGTTAGTCGTTTTTAATAATCCCTCAAAAGTACAAAAAAAGTTTTTCCCTAAAATTAAAAGGATGATTTCAAAACAAAAAAGGTGAGACCGAAGCCTCACCTTTCGTATGATCTGGTCCGGTTACGCTTGGCGAATCGGACGTTTTTGTTATCCCACTCTAGATCCGTTCGCCACCTTCTTGGATACGGAGGTGACCACCAACTTGCCGTCCTTGTCTACAGCCGACATGATCATGCCTTGGCTTTCGAGACCCATCATCTTGCGGGTAGGGAAGTTCGCCACGAAGAGAACCTGCAAGCCTACCAATTCCTGCGGGTCAGGGTAAGACTTGGCGATGCCGGAAAGGATGGTGCGTCCGCCCAAACCGTCGTCGATCTTGAACTGGAGTAGCTTGTCCGACTTAGGCACTTTCTGACACTCCAGGATGGTGCCGACACGGATGTCCAGCTTGGCGAAGTCGTCGATGGTGCTTTGTCCCTCGATCGGCTCAGGCTGCCAGTTGCTGGCCTCGTTCTCCTTCTTGATGTTCTCCAGACGCTTCATTTGTGCATCGATGGCCTCGTCCTCGATCTTCTCGAAGAGGAGCTCCGCCTTGCCGAGTTGCGCACCCGTCTGCAGCAAATCGATCTTGCCCAATTGGTTCCAATCGAATGAGTTCATGTTCAGCATTTTGCGAAGTTTCTCCGAAGAGAATGGCAGGAATGGCTCGAATGCGATGGCGAGGTTGGCTGCGATCTGCAGACCGATGTGGAGGATGGACGATGTGCGGTCCATGTCCGTCTTGGAGAGTTTCCAAGGCTCGGTCTCCGCCAAGTATTTGTTTCCGATGCGGGCCAGGTTCATCGCCTCCTTCTGTGCGTCGCGGAACTTGAAGTTGTCGAGCAGTTGCTCCAACTTCTCCTTCACGTCGGCGAACTCTTGCAAAGTGGCCTTGTCGTAGTCGGTCAGTCCCTTCAGTTCAGGCACTTTCCCTTCGAAATACTTCTGTGTCAGCACTAATGCGCGGTTCACGAAGTTGCCGTAGATGGCCACCAGCTCGTTGTTGTTGCGGGCCTGGAAATCCTTCCATGTGAAGTCGTTGTCCTTCGTCTCAGGCGCATTGGCCGTCAGCACGTAGCGCAAGGTGTCTTGCTTGCCAGGGAAGTCCACCAGGTATTCGTTCAACCAAACCGCCCAGTTACGGGAGGTGGATATCTTGTCGCCCTCCAGGTTGAGGAACTCGTTGCTTGGCACGTTGTCCGGCAGGATGTAGCTGCCCTCCGCCTTCAGCATGGAAGGGAAGACGATGCAGTGGAATACGATGTTGTCCTTGCCGATGAAGTGGACGAGTCGGGTCTCAGGGTCTTTCCACCACTTCTCCCAATTACCGAACTTGTCAGGGTTGTTGTCGCACAGCTCCTTGGTGTTGCTGATGTAGCCGATAGGGGCGTCGAACCATACGTAGAGCACTTTGCCCTCGGCGCCTTCCACAGGCACAGGGATACCCCAATCCAAGTCGCGGCTCACGGCGCGGGGTTGCAGACCGTTGTCCAACCAACTCTTGCACTGTCCGTAGACGTTCGTTCTCCACTCCTTGTGGTCGTCGAGGATCCATTTGCGGAGCCATCCCTCATGCTTGTCCAACGGCAGGTACCAGTGCTTCGTCTTGCGCATGACCGGTTTGGCGCCAGAGAGCTTGCTGACTGGGTTGATCAGCTCCTCAGGGGAGAGGGCGCTACCGCACTTCTCGCATTGGTCGCCGTAAGCGCCTTGCGCATGGCAGCGTGGACATTCGCCCACGATGTAGCGGTCCGCCAAGAACTGCTTCGCCTCCTCGTCGTAGTATTGCTCGCTCTCCTTCTCGATGAACTCGCCCTTGTCGTAGAGCGTGCGGAAGAAGTCTGACGCGAGTTTGTGGTGTGTGGCGGAAGTCGTTCGGGAATAGACGTCGAACGAGATGCCGAACTCCTGGAAGGAGTCCTTGATGATCTTGTGGTAGCGGTCCACCACGTCCTGCGGGGTGCATCCCTCTTTCTTCGCGCGGATGGTGACTGGCACGCCGTGCTCGTCGGATCCACCGATGAAGACCACCTCCTCACCCTTCAGGCGGAGATAGCGGACGTAGATGTCCGCTGGCACGTATACACCCGCCAGGTGACCGATGTGTACGGGACCGTTGGCGTATGGCAGGGCCGATGTGACCGTTGTTCTTTTGAATTTCTTATCCATATCGTTATTAATTATTTATTCTTTTTCTATCGCATGCAGAAACGGAGTGCAAAGTTACAAAAAATCGCGGAATAATTAGTGACAATGTTTTCTGTTTCGTGGAAGAGGGTGGAGGATTTTTTGTTTGGTTTGTGGGAGGATTGTAAATATTTACTGTTTAGCTATTTACGATTTACTATTTGGGTGTTTGATTTACTATTTAGCTATTTACGATTTACTATTTTTGAGGATCCTCATCTTTGGGGAGATTGTTGTGGAAGGGGAAACAATGGTTGGAAACGTTGGGGGGTGCAAAAAAAAACAGGGGTTTCAGGAGATGTTTGCGCGTCTGTAATGATGGCGCATTCTGTTTTTGGGGGATTAGAATCTCTTTTCTGAGAGTATGTTTTTTGTTTGTTAATTGTTTCCAACTACAGGTATGCCAAGTTGTTTGCATATTTTCTTCGCCAATATGTCTGATATTTCATTGTGTATGGGGATAATTGTCTGTGCTCCGGTTTCGAGGTTTTTGAACTGTGCGTGGCTCCCCTTTTGCCTTCCGGTAGGATAACAATTATATTGGCGTAAGTGCTTCAATAACTTTTCCTTTTTCATACCGAAACATTACGATGTAATACTTTTCTCCCCCTATATTTTTCCCTTGTTTCTTCTTTCTGACATAAAATGGCGAGTTCGATGGCTTCCTTCATGTTCGCCATCAATTCCTTCAATGTTTTGCCTTGACTCATGGCGGATGGGACTTCACAGCATTGTCCCACATACCACCCATTATCGTCTTTCTCTATGACAACAGAGTACTTCATGATTGTTAGTTTTTTTTGTTAATGTTTCTACCGTTTGTTTAGTGCAAATGTACTTTTTTTTTCTTTGATTCACAACGGATTTTCAGTTCTCGTTGCTGTTTGTTCCTAACTTTTTTATCCTACTGCCAACGCATATAGTTCGTGAAAATAAGTGATGATTTGAAAACATATAATGGGTTGAATATCAAATGATGGAAAAATAATATGCAAAAATGATGGTTTAAAGTGAATATTGGTTATATTTGTGGGATATTTAAGATGTTTTTAGACGAAAAAGAAAAAAGATGAATGTAATTACTAAGACGATCGCTTTGCCTGACGGCCGTACGATCAGTATCGAGACGGGTAAGTTGGCGAAGCAAGCGGACGGCGCTGTCGTAGTGAAAATGGGCAACACTATGGTGTTGGCGACAGTGTGTTCCGCGAAGGAAGCAGTACCGGGAACGGATTTCATGCCGTTGACGGTGGAGTACAAAGAGAAGTTCGGCGCGTACGGACGATTCCCAGGCGGTTTTACGAAGAGGGAGGGAAAAGCCTCCGATTATGAGATTTTGACGGCACGTCTGATCGACCGTGCCCTCAGACCTTTGTTCCCGGACAACTACCATGCGGAAACTTTCGTGACGGTGAATATGATTTCCGCGGATGGTGTGGACCAACCGGATGCGTTGGCGGGTCTCGCGGCTTCGGCTGCGTTGGCTGTTTCCGACATCCCGTTCAACGGACCTATCTCGGAGGTGCGTGTGGCTCGTATCGACGGCCAGTTCGTAATCGACCCTACTTTCGAGCAATTGGAGAAAGCCGATATGGATTTGATGGTCGGCGCTACTTACGAGAATATCATGATGGTGGAAGGTGAGATGGACGAGGTGTCTGAACAAGACCTCCTCAACGCCCTCAAGGCGGCTCACGAAGCTATCAAACCTATGTGCCTCGTGCAAAAAGAACTGACGAAGGAGGTCGGCAAAGAGACCAAACGTGAGTACTGCCACGAGGAGAATGACGAGGAGTTGGAGAAGGACGTTTGGGCTAAGTGCTACGACAAGGCCTATGCGCTCGCCACTTCCGCTAACACGGATAAGCATGACCGCGAGGAGAAATTCAGCGCGGTGAAGACTGAATATATCGAGTCTTTGAACCTCAGCGAGGAGGATCTGGAGGCTAAGGCGGGCATGATCGACCGCTACTACCACGCTGTCGAGAAGGAGGCTATGCGTCGTTCCATCTTGGACGAGGGCAAGCGTCTCGATGGTCGTACCACGACGGACATCCGCCCTATCTGGTGCGAAGTGGGTTACCTCCCTGGCCCTCACGGATCGGCTATCTTCACCCGTGGTGAGACGCAGTCCTTGACGACTTGTACCTTGGGTACGAAGCAGGACGAGAAGCTGATCGACGAGGTGCTCGTTCATGGCAAGGAACGTTTCTTGTTGCACTATAACTTCCCTCCGTTCTCTACGGGCGAGGCGAAGGCGCAACGTGGTGTGGGCCGTCGTGAGATCGGTCACGGTCACCTCGCTTGGCGTGCCTTGAAGCGTATGATCCCTGCTGACTATCCATATTGCGTGCGTATCGTTTCCGATATCATGGAGTCTAACGGTTCTTCTTCCATGGCTACTGTCTGCGCTGGTACGCTGGCGTTGATGGATGCGGGTGTGAAGATCAAGAAGCCTGTTTCCGGTATCGCGATGGGTCTGATCACCGACAAGGGTAACGTGAAGTACTCTGTGCTCTCCGATATCTTGGGCGATGAGGATCACCTCGGTGATATGGACTTCAAGGTGACGGGTACGAAGGATGGTATCACGGCTACTCAGATGGATATCAAGGTGGACGGTCTCTCTTACGAGATCTTGGAGAAGGCTTTGAACCAAGCTAAGGCTGGTAGATTGCATATCTTGGGCAAGATCGAGGAGACGATCGCTGAACCTCGCGCTGACCTCAAGCCACACGCTCCACGCATCGTCACTTTCGATATTCCAAAGGATATGATCGGTGCTGTGATCGGCCCTGGTGGAAAGATCATCCAAGACATCCAAGAGAAGTCTGGCGCTACGGTTTCCATCGAGGAGACGGACGGCAAGGGACACGTGGAAGTGGCCGCTACCAACAAGGAGTCTTTGGACAACGCTGTATCACGCATCAAGGCCATCGTTGCTGTTCCGGAGGTCGGAGAGACCTACGAGGCAAAGGTGAAGTCTATCATGCCTTACGGCGCATTCGTAGAGTTCATGCCTGGTAAAGAGGGCTTGCTCCACATCTCTGAGATCGAGTGGAGACGTATCGAGAAGATGGAAGATACGGGCATGAAGGAGGGTGATATGATCACCGTCAAATTGCTCGACATCGATGCTAAGACGGGTAAGTTCAAACTCTCCCACAAAGCATTGCTCCCTCGTCCACAACGTGAGGAGAAGAAAGAGAACTAAAAAACGGGGAGGCTTGCCTTCCTTAACCATATCGAAAGGGGAATCGTCTTCGGATGATTCCTCTTTTTTGTGTGTGGCTAAGAATTTTGTTTGTGCAAATTTATTATTTTTGTCGTGTGAACTACTGATTTGCAATGATTCGCAGATTTAAGGTTGGCAAGAATAAACATCCACGACTGAAATGAGCAAGTACGAAATACCTTTCATAACGGCATGTATCCAAGCATTCGGACAGCGTTTCGCCATGACACGGCAAGCGGCGTTCCGTTATTTGCACCAATACAAAGGGTTGGCGTTCCTGATTGAGTTCTATGACGTAGAGCATCTTCAATCGATGGATGAGACGATAGATGACCTGCTCATCATCTGTCGAAAGAATGGAGGAACATTGGCATGAAACTCTATCACGGCACGAATCAGGATATCGAAACGATAGACCTCTCCAGGGGCCTGCGTTACAAAGACTTCGGCAAGGGATTCTATTTGACACCCGACAAAACAACAGCCATCCGTATGGCACAAAAGAAGTCTCGATTATTCGGAGGCATACCCACTCTAATAACCTACGAAATGGACGAGGCTGCAATGCATTCGGACTTGAAAATAAAAATCTTCCCTGCAAAGGCTAGTGTGGAATGGTTTCTATTCATAGATGCTAATCGTAGCAGGGAGAACAAGGATGCCATCCACGACTATGACATCATCATAGGCCCAATTGCTGACGATGGAGTAGTATTGCAATTGACGAACTATCATGAAGGTATATATACGCCTGAACAAGCGGCTCAAATGTTACAGGACAAATACCTTGACCAACAGTACTTCTTTGGAACGGAAAGATCCCTCCGCTTTCTTCGTAAAGTAAACGTAAAAACCGTATGAAACAGCCATCACACCACCAAACAGCGACATACTTGATCAATTATGCTCTGAGCGAATTGGTGAAGTACGTTATGGAGGATACGGGGTGCTCCATTGAGGAGGCTATGGAACGCGTCTACAACTCTCCCATCATGCCAGCCTTGCAGGACGAGGAGGGGGAACTATACGTGCAAAGTCCTGCATATCTGTATGAAATGATGATGGAATTTGCTCAATAGTCTGCAATGAGGCAACCAATTTGTCAGTTTATTTATATATAGGCCTTATTTCTTCTATTTCTCTTACTTGTCTTGTCTCGTATTCGTCAATCTCGTATATGAATGTATAAGCCAGATATACCAAAACTTTCGTATATAAGTTGCCATTAAACATGCAAAAATAAACATTTTCTTTTTCTGATACATCTAAAACGTCAAAGTCTGATTTAATAGATAACAAATCGCCGCTATAATCACTTTTCCTCCATTTGTCGACAACATTCTTGTCATATTCGACCCTATATCGTATGTTTTCTTTCGTCTTAGGAACGAAGTTTGCAACTATTTTGGATGCCCCGCTAAATGTCCCAATTCCATTGACTGCCATATAGTATTTCACCCCGGCTTCTGTCAATCCTGAAATGGCTTTGTTCATACATTCTCTTGCACTTTGATCTACAGATATCCAATATGAGACACCTACCACTTTCTTCTCTGTTGAACCAGTTCGTTGTGCCTGAGGAATCTTGATGGTATAGACGGTTTTGGGGTCTTGTAATACAGAACATGAATGGACGAAGATTTCGCGAATGTTTGACATGCTTCCATCTTCCATATACTTTCTTTCGACTATTACGTCTTTAGTCACGGTTTTGTATATGGTGTCATAACCAATAATACGTTTATTATTTGCATCTTGTAATCCTTGGTTGACCGCATCTAAAACGTTTAGGAAATTGTCTAATCCGCCTTTTGCATTTGCTGTCATTGTAAAAAACAATAACAACAATAATGTTAATTTGTATTTCATAGTATGCTCTAAATAACCCCCTATAAGCCTCCGAATTCAGGATGTTATATAAAAAGAAAAGGACGTGAGACTTGTTTCGCCTTACGTCCATCAATTCTGAGGTATCGCCAAACACCCTTACGAAATAAACGCAGAATAGAAACAATCCACGTCCATCTTGCTTATGTGTATAGGCGCAAAACCCAATCTACATAGACAAAAATAGACACGGCATTGTTCCACACTCGTCCTTCGTAAAAATTTTTGGCGAAATTTCAGAATTAGGACTTCATGCAAAAATGCCTTTCCAATCCATGGATTTCTCCCCACAGATCGGTGCAAATATATGGATAGTTTTTTAATTTCGTGCGTGTTTGTGTGTTTTTAATTGAATTGCGCAGGTGTTTAATGTCTATTATTGCCAATTGTCACTCATGATCACCCCGCCTCTCCCCCAAAATATTTCTGTGTAATTTTTTCATACGAACGATTGATATATTACTTTTCTTTTCTTATCTTTACGTTCCGAGTAATCGGATGATGGCAGGGGATGGATGTGAGGGCGCCGCAAAAGCGCTCTTCCGTTAGGGGCGGTGACAAATGGGAAATGGACGCCTGGATAATTGACAATAGGACAGATGTCCCTCGTGTCGTAAGCGTGATGGAATTTAGTAACTAAACAAATAATACAATGAGTTTTATGTCTTTTTTAGGTGAAAAGTTAAGAGAAAATCTCTCTGGAGGATGTAAGCATCCTATTTCGAAACTTAAATGGGCGATAACGTTAAGCCTATTCCTTTTTGTGTCGTGGCAAGATGCTTCGGCTATTTCCAGTTGGGAAGACAACCGTGATTTGGATGAAATCACGTGGGATCCTGAGTCGGGTAAAATCCGCTACAAGATCCGAGTGTACCAGACTTGGGGAGGTTCTGGGGACAACCCTTGCGGATGGACCGATTCCCTTACCCCTCTCACATTGACCCAAAACACGGCGGAGAAGCATCAGATCTCCATTCAGATGAATGAAGATGGTTCGTCTGAGAATCAAACCTTTATCGACGGAAGACATTTGAGTTTTACGGTGACTGATGAAGAGGTGACGATTGATGGCAAGAGTAATATCCTCCGTTTCCTGGAGTTTTCTATTCCTGCCTCTCAGGAGGATATAGGGAAGGAGATCACCATTGATTTAAAGGGAATATGGTGGAGATACGGTACTGTTTTGGATGAACCCATCGATGAACCTTCTTACCGCAAACTCACATTGAATCAAGCTAAGGATCCCGGGTTGGAAATCACTAATGTCTATTATGGTTGTAGCACGGAAGCGAATAACCCGATGATCTATTTTGATTGGAAACGTAAGGACACGACGGGTGTCCATGCCTATGGTGTTGTTAGCCTGTGCGAGGCGGATTCTTCCCATCGCACCTCTATCCAAGGCACTACGTACCAAACGGTGAGTGGCACTTCCCCATTTTCCGTGGTGGCCTACACCACTCCATATCATGATTTGAAAAAATCCTGTACGTATAAAATCATGCAGGAAACCGATTTGATAGTGAATAGTAATGGTATTGAAAGCCATCTGACATATGTCTATGAATCCAACAAGGTGGTGGTGAACGCCTATCCTCAGGTCTCTAAAATCACTTGCAGGCTCGCAAATGACTCTACCATATCCTGCGACTGGAATATCGATGTCGCCCCGAGCGAAAATTATGATGACGGCTCCTTCCTCCTGACGATCAATAAAATTGTGGAGGATAGCGTGGTGGAGAGTAAAACCGCTGAAATAGCTTATGAGCCGGGTGTGACGGATTATTCTTATCCTCTGACTATCACGAAGACGAGCGCTAAATACGAGTTCTCTGTCGTGCGTTCATCGACGAAGGATCTGAGCTGTTACGACAAGTTCAGGAAGTCTGTTGCCGTGACCATAAACGCCGGTTTCCCGGCCTATCCGAAGAACCCTCATGCGTCACTTGCCGCCTATCCGGCTGGGGTGAAGATCACGTGGGAAAAGGATGGTGATGTCTGGATGAAGAAATCTCTCTTCGTCGTTAGCCGAACTGACTTGTCCACTTCGAAGGTCACCAGGGATACCTTGACGAAGGCTGATTTCGAGGCTTTGTCATATATCGATCATGCTGAACCTTGCGGCTCATATTCGTATGAATTGATTTATAAGCAAGATGGCGACGCGGAGGAACATGTGTTGCCTATCAGTGAGGAGGTGACGACGTTGGGTTGCGAAGACGAAGAGCCTTTGGTGTTGACCATCCTTGATGGCGCCAACGGCAAGACGAATCTGCAACTGGACCCTACTAAGGCATTTAAGTTCAGGTTCGTGCCGGACGAGAGCTGGTTGATCGGCTCCGTCTCCTTCAATGGTGAGGATGTGACGAACCAGTTGCAGGAGGGTTTCTTTGAGGTGCCGGGTCTGGTGAAGAACTCGACGCTGTCGGTCGTTTATAGGATAAAAGTGACTTCCCCTGCGCCACGCTTATCCAATACTTGGGTGCGTGTTTGGACAAATGAAGGGAACTTAATCATCAAGGATGCGCCGCTTGGTTCGGATGTGACCATCACCGATATGGCGGGCAGTGCAGTTTACTCGGGTAAGGTCGCTTCCGACGAGATGACGATCGATTCGATCGGGTCAGGAATCTTCTTGGTGAATGTGGCAGGCGAAGTGTTCAAGGTCTCCCTTTAAACTGCTTAGAGATAGGAAAATAGATTGATAACTAATATAAATGCCAAATATGAAATTAGTGTCTTTTTCAAGAGAGAGTCTGAATGTGAAATCCTCCGTTTGGAGCGATCATCTCTCTTCAAAACTTAAATATTTTTTGTTGTTCGCTCTTTGCCATGTCTTCATGTCCCAAAGCGTTTCCGCCATCAGCGGGTGCTCATGGTCGTCGTATAGCAACCTCGACGAGGTCTCATGGGATCCGGAAAATGGTGTGATCCACTATAAGATCCGTGCTTATCAGACGTGGGGTGGAGAAGGTAATGCGCGTTGCTGTTGGGGCGTGGATGGTGATCCGCTCACGCTGACGCAGAAAAGTTCAACCACTCATGTCATCAAGATTTTGACCGATGAAGACGGGAAAGACAATGGAAGTACGATAGACGGAAGAAAGTTGCAGTATGGTGTGAGCACCGAAAAGGCGCCTTCCGCTCAAGGTGGTAGTGATGAGTCGACTCGTTTTTATGTGTTTGACGTGCCTGTCTCCCAAGCGGATTTAGGAAAACCCATCACCATCAGCTTGAAAGGACATTGGTGGAAAAAAGGTGGAGTGGGAGAAGGAGTAGACGAGAATTATGATGAGCCGAACTTCCGCCAGGTCACGTTGACCTATCCAGCCGATCCGGGTCTGCAAATAACCAAGGTTTATTATGATTGCGCGCAGACAACGACAGGAAAGTCCGCACCGGTGATCTATTTCGATTGGAAGCGTAATAACAGTTCGGCATGGATTGCCACCGAGGGTGCGGTTTTCTTGTGTGAAGGCGGATCCACTGAACAAACGAAAAATGCAGGTTCTACCGCTCGCTATGCGAAGACGGAGCCTTCCCCTTTCTATGTGGGGGTTACGACTGAAGACGGGGACTATCACAACACGAATAATTACTACACGTATAAGTTGAGGCATGAGTTGGAACTGCAAATAGAAGCCAATGGTATCCAAAGCAATATCTTGTACGCGTTTGAGTCCAATACGGTGGAGGTGAACGCCTATTCCCAGGTCTCTTACGTGAACGTGGAGGAGAAAAGTGAAGGAATATTCTTTGTTTGGAAGATACCATCCGCTCCTACGACTCATTATGATAACAGCCCTTTCATTGTGACGATGACTAGAACGACGGAGACGGATACGACGGAAGAGAAGATGGAGTTCCCATACGAGCCGGGCGTGACGGATTATTCGTACAAGATTCCTACCTATGTGGGAACGGTTAATTATCTCTTCTCGGTGGGACGTGGTACCACAAAGGATTTGGAATGCTTTGACGTCTTTAAACGGAAGCTATCTGTTTCCATGGCTTATGGTGACCATGCTTATCCTGATGCACCGAAAGTGCAGGTGTCTCCTGATCAATCCACTGCGGTGATAACTTGGGAAAAGACAGGAAAGATGTGGACGGAAGGCACGCAGTTCGTCCTTAGTAGAACTGATTTGACCACACTGACGACTTCAGAGGATACGCTTTCGAGAGAGGTGTTTGTCAAGGGGGCTTACGTGGACAGCGTCGATTTCTGCAGCTCCTATGCCTATAAGCTTATCCTCATACCAGGTCGCGGGGCGGAGAAAAAGGTGTTGATTGTGGGTGAAATCACGACGGGTGGTTGCCCTTCCGTATTCCTGACCCTTTATGACGGCTCGAACGGAAAGACTGACATATTGATCGATCAATGCAATACCTTCAAGGCTGGTTTTGTGCCTGACGAAGGCTGGGTTATCGAGTCTGTCTCCTACAACGGAGCGGATGTGACCGACCAGTTGCAGGATGGCTATTATAATACACCGGAGGTGACGGAGAATTCAACTTTGTCCGTAGTCTATAAGCAGAAGATTCTCACGGATGCGCCAATGACCGCCAACACGTCGACGCACGTATGGACGAGCGATAGGCAGGTGGTTATCGGTAATGCTCAGATAGGCACGGAAGTGGTTGTCATGGATTTGATGGGCCGTCTGGTTTATTCAGGCAAGGTCGATTCGGATAAGATGACGATCGACGCTCTCGGCTCGGGCATCTTCATCGTGAGAGTGGGGACAGAAGTGTTCAAAGTCTCCCTTTAAATAGTTTTTGAAGGTTTAGGTATATCCATAGGATTGCACTTCTGCGGTGCGATCCTATGGTTTTTTTTGTTGTCCATCCAAGCATGTGTGGGGCTGCCTATTTGCGCATGATTTCGGGTCTCATTCACCCCTTATTTTTTCTTGCGCAGAAAGAATATTAATCCACCGGCTATGAGCAAAAGCAGAATGGCACCTAGAATGATGTAGCGATATGAACTGTTAGCGACTGTGGAACCAGAGGAGCCGTCGCCTGAATCCTGTGTGGCGGTTGTGCCTGTGCCCGTTTCCGTTCCCGAATCATTCGTCCGTAGTTCCTCACAGTAGTTGGCGAGCGAATCAAGTTGCATTCTCAGACTGTCATCCTCATACTTCTTGAGACATTCCTTGTAATACGATCCCTCCTGGCTTCTAAGCAAATCATAGGGGACGAAATCATATCTAACCACCCAATCTGGTGCGGTGTTTTTGTAATAGTCTTGGAAAATCCGAAGAGAATCCTTCTGCTCTTCGTCCACCATGGCGATCAAATCTTCCGGGTATGGATAAAACCATATCTCACTCACCCCTGCATCACTATATTTCTTACCCTTGTACGTCTCAATGAACGACAGGCGATATTTGCCTGGCAATAAAATTTTAGGATGATGAACCGCATTGACACTCTTCCAGTCATCTCTCATGCACGGCAAAACACCATACTTGTCTACCAATAAAAATGTGTCCGTTTCCGCAGCCCCTATCCGTTGAAGCGCTATCTTCTTTATTCTTGAGGTGTTCTCCCAAATAGAATCCTTGAACATGGGGAAAGCATAGTCCTCCCGAGGATCCATGTTTTGACAAAAGACCTTCTCGTTAAATGTATTGGTTACGAAACCATTAGACACAAATGGTCCAAGTACTGGTTCCTTCAAGCTAAATTCCACATAAGAAGACTTGGGTGTGACGTATGATGTGTAAAGGTTGCCGTCGAATAGGGAAGAAACATCCTTGCCTGTGGAGGACGAGGCATTGACCACATAAGGAGATGGCTCTGATTTTTTGGGGTAGGCGGCATATGGATTCAACTCATCCCGTCCATTTATGATTTTAACAATTGAATCACTCTCCAGATAATAATCCATTCTATCTTTCAGCAAAGATTCACTCGCCTCACCCATAAAGGATGTACAATCTGCGCTTCGGAATATGAAACGATCATCTGCTATAGGCTTGTAGTCCTTTTTGTAATATATTTTCCAGTCTGAGAATATGCAACTTCCAAATTTTTGATTCTCAGGATTTTTTGATGAGGATTCCATAGACATGGTGGAGTAAATCATAAAGGATTTGATTCTGTTTTTCCATGTGCCTCCAGATGAAATGTCATAGACCATTTTATAGCTTCTACATCCGTCATATTCTATTTCAAATGACTCGATAGGATATTCCACCACCACCTTAGAGACTTCATTGGGTTTGAATTTCAGGAAATGGTAGAAATAGATGTCCATATGTAAGCCTGCATTTGTGGTTGTTTCGATTCCAACATTCATGATCGGCACATTCTGACCATTTTGTTGGATAGAGCACCCCGTCAAATAGGTGGTGTCGGTCAACTCCTTTACTCTTTTCAGGTAATCTCTGTAAGTATATTTCCTCAGTCTCTTGTCGGCTGCTTTGATGGCAGCTTTTGTTGTGCTAAAGTTGACAGGTGCGGTAGTCGGGTTGTGAACTCTTTCGTCTAAGGCAATAGCCCATAACAGGTGATTAGAGGCTCCTTGATATGCCATAAAAAACACAGAATCACCTTCTTCGGTCTTTTCATCACAACGTATGTCCGAAGTGATAGGAAAGACGCAAGGTGTTTCCACATATTGATTGGTGGTGTTTCTGAAGATGAAGATGGCCTGTATGCTTTTTTCTGTCACAATCATTAGCTCCTTCTCTAGGGCGATTTGTTTGTTGGGAGTGCTCGCCTTGACGTGTCCATACGACCAATGCTCGTAGGCGACGGCAGATGCATCGTCGGCTTTCAATTGAATGGGAAGAACTGTCAATAGAATGTAAGATAGAATGCAAAATATTTTTCTCATGATACTAAATGTCTAGTTGTCCGCACTTATGCAAATTTATATTTTGACAACTAAACTGCCAAATCGGGGGAAATATTTCACTGGCTGATTGGCAAAAAGATATGCGGGAAGTCGCTGTTGAATTTGTTAGGGGGGCGGATCCCGTTAAATAACTAATGGGGCGGTGATTTATGAAAAGATTCTATATGTTTGCGATAAAGGAGGTCATAATATCCCTACGGATGTTATCTACAGACGATACGAGAAGGGACTCAAAACCTTGTGGATATCTTTATGCCGATAGTGGATTCTTGGCTTATTGTGGACAATGGGGTTGAAACTCGTGAGGTTGTTCGGTAAATTGCACTACAAAAGTGCAGAAATACATCAGAAATTGCACTTTCGTGGTGCAATTCTTTTATAGATGTGCAATTGAGCTATAAAAATCTAAGGGAACATATTACCATCATAGATTAAGTCATAACTGGTTTACATGGGTCAAAATCCGAATAAACTAACAATCAAATCTTTAACAAATGAGATAATGACAAGGCCGATAACAAATGATACAACATTCGCAACCAAGGCAAATCCAACCGTTCTCAGTATGTAGTGTTCGCCCTTTCTCTCTAGAGTATATAGATATACAATACTTTCGATTATCCATACCAATGGCTCAAGGATGACGATAACAAAAGCCATTCCAAAAAAGCGTTCAAAATCGTTTCCGTGCAGGAATGAAGGACAGATAAGGATGTTCATCAGCAGATTGGTTATGGTATTGGTTATGGCAATCGTAAGTAAATCTTTTCTTGATCGATAAGAGAATGTCCAGCCCATACCTAATTCCAAACCGACGGTTATGAGCATCGCCAATATTATCAGGATAACCGTCATGGTGAATGTATAGTCTTTCTCTTGAGTTGATATTCCTCCTTCGTCGAGGGAAATGGTATGATGGATGTAATGTTCTGTGTCTACGCTGGGAGAGATGTAATAATAATCCGTGTTGGGGTAATGAACTATGAACCTGAAGTTGCAGAAGGAGTGTACACCATGGAAGAGATGGATTTTTTGATTTTGTGAGCAATTCTCGAAATGGAAGACCTTTGCCATGGCGATGATCGCAGAGTCTGTGAGCTCGTTTTCTTCAGGGGAAAACTCTTCTTGAATGTATTCGGATGTTGTGTCATCACTCTCGTAGTCATTTAGTGTGTCGGAATAAGGAAGAGTGTCTTGTGCAAGGGCAATGGAATCAAATGCTTCTTCTTGCTCGTCGAGATACGGGATTCCCCATTTGGGGTCAAGCTCGTTGTAGAGTTTGCCGTCATGATAATAGGCCACACAGAATTCCCCCAACTCTTTCGGACCTGATATCGTGCCGGCTCCGGGAACAGGGTCGTAGGCGCTTGCATTTGCCATGGATGGGAGTGTGTTGCAGAACAAGGTCGCAACAATGCATATGCAAATAGTAAAGAGTTTGTTGTGTTTCATCTCGAGAAGATAGAGGAATCGGTTCCGTGTTTACGCAAATTTATATCTTGCCCCTTAAATCGCCAAATCTTTAAACAAAAAATGGGAAACACACCAATTGAAATCGGTTTGTTATGATATGACAGACCGTTGCAGGAACGCACGGACGTAGGAATGCACATACGTAGAGACGCACGGCCGTGCGTCTCTACGTTCCTCGTCTCTTCCTCTTTTCATTTTCCGTCAATACCTTTACGCATAATTTTTCTCAGTTCTTCAACGTCTGGCAATGCTTTTCGCAAGCGATTAGGCATTTCTTCTGCGGTGGAATAGGTGGCGACACCCATCGGTCTGTCATAATCTTGTATGACAAATTCCACAAAATCTTTATTAGCAGACTTGCAGAGAACAATACCAATCGAAGAACTTTCATGCGGTTTGCGAACTTTTGTGTCCAATATTTTCAAATATGTTGTCAGTTGTCCGAGATAGCTTGGTTTAAAATCCCCCATCTTCAGTTCAACCACCACCAGCGCATTTAATTCGCGATTAAAGAAAATCAAGTCGGGAAAAAATTCTTCTTCATATATTTCAAGGTGATATTGGTTGCCGACAAAAGTGAAATCATTGCCAAAGGTCATGATGAAGTTCTTTATGTTCTGAACAATCTTCTGTTCGATGACTTTTTCGTCGATATCTTGTTTGTCCCTCTCTCCAATTTCCTCCGTATTAATGAATTGCAAGGCGTATGAGTCTTTGAACATCATCACCGCTTTGCGAGCCATAGAAGAGTCGAATATGGTTTGGGCGAAGTTGTTAGGCATACTCTCTCTGTTCTCGAATGCTTTTTCCCTGATAAGATGTTCGAGAGACTCAACAGAGAGATGCTCCTCTGCTGTTCGGTGGATATAATAGTAGCGAGCAGGCATACTTCTTACATGTTTAAATATCTCTATGTGATGGGTAAAGGGAACTTTAAAGAAATCATCGATGGGGAATCCTGCCATATTAGGTATGGTGAGTGATTGGTATATATTTATTTGATTGTCGAGGGGATATAAATCGTCAGTTATGACTGACGATTTGTGCGTATGTAGCGTGTCTGTTTGGTTTGCAGTCCTTAATAATTCGTCAGTTGTAACTGACGAATTTGAGTCCAACTGTATCCACTGTTCATAAAAGAGTCTCATGTTTTTTAGATTCGCTTCAGAATAGCCTCGAAGTCCGGGTAGTTCCTTGCGTAATTGGTCACTGATTTGTTTGAGAGCGCTCGTGCCCCAAACACCTTTTCGCGTGTTCCTCGACAGAAACTTGCCGATGGCATAATACACAGCGAGCTGTACTCGGTTAACTTCCTTTAGGGCTTCGTATTGCCCTTGCAGAATAGCTGTTTTGATTGTCTCCACCGCCTGTGAAAGCGGTATGACAGGATGTTCTTTTCCATAAATATTCTTTTTGTTGTTGTTTGTGTACTTTTAAATCGTGCGTCGCAACGACCGATTTAAAATCCTTCTGTATAGATAATGTCATTCTTCATCCAGCAACTTCATCATTTCTTTGACGTCTGGCAGAATCTCACGCATATTTGTGGGCATATCAGAAAGTGTTTTGTATGTTGACACTCCCATAGGCTTGTTGTAGTCTCGTACTGCATATTCCACATAAGCTTGGTTGGCACTTCTGCAAAGCACGATGCCAATGCAAGGATTTTCATGGGGCTTTTTTACCTTGTCATCCAGCACTTGCATGTATGCATACAATTGACCTAGATATGCAGGTTTAAATTTCCCTTTCTTTAATTCAATGGCTACAAGGGCATTTAGTTCACGATTAAAGAATAACAAGTCGCTTTTCATCTCCTCTCCATAAATTTCCAGATGATATTGGTTGCCTACGAACGTGAAGTCTCGTCCCAACGTCATGATAAACCTTTTGATGTTCTGTATAATGTGCTGCTCAACGACCGCTTCATCTACATCTTCATCTTCTGCGTCTATTTCTTCTACGTTAATATAATCCAGCAAGTATTCGTCCTTGAACATGCGGATGGCTTTCATGCTTGCTTTCGCTGTCGGTATTGTTTGGGCAAAATTGTTGGGTGCAATATGTTCCGGTTGTGGAATGCCAGCTTTTAGTACGTCCCTCAAAGTGTATTTGTCCCATTGGTGGACAACTGCCTCGTGAATGCAGTTCAGCACCTCTTGAATGTTCTTCGTTTTGTGGAGAATCTCTATGTGGTGAGAGAAACTGATGCCAAGAAACTCGTCGCGGTTAATTTCGCTCGTTGTTGGCGCCCATTTTGCTAAGGCGAAACTATCATACTCGATCTTGTTCCGCAAATCTTCCGTTTCTAATTCGCTCGCCATTGGCGAGCGAATTAGAAACGGTTGCCAAAACTCTGCGAATTGACGCATATTTCGGATATTTTGAACGGAAAAGCCTCGTAACCCAGGCAATTCTCTGTGCAATTGTTCACTGATGGTATGGACGGCCCCAGTTCCCCATGTGCCTTCTCGAGAATTGGCTGAAACATATAGTCCCACACCAAAATACAACGACAATTGTGATCCACTAACCATTTTGGCCGCACGTGCCTGACTTTGCAGAATAGCTGTTTTGATTGTCTCCACCGCCTGTGAAAGCGGTATGACAGGATGCTCTTTTTTCATAAATGCAAATAATTAAACAAGCAAAAATTAATAATATGCAAATGTAGGTATAAATTTTCAAATAGAATGGAAAAATGTAAAGATGGTTGTTTCTGTAGACGGCACGACCGAGATGATGTACACATCGTATCAAAGGATCATAAACAAAAAACCGCATCCATAGGATGCGGCTCCTATGATATTAAAACCATTTAATTCATGCGTCTATATCATTGAATTTGCTTTTCAAGAAGGCTCTATAATGATACATTACTCCTTCATAGAAAAAGTCCTTTTTTTTACCAAAAACACTTGGATGGTACGAACAGAAAATCAGAGTTTCAGTATGGTTGTTGTTCCGAATGATTCGGATGCTATTGTGCCCTTCTAATTTTTGTATGGAATCTTCTGAACATGAAGAAATGACAAAATCATAAATGTGTTCGCTTGTACATATTATGATGTTCGGTTTTAGTAAATCAAGCTCTTTTTTAAGGAGATCGCCATAGCTACTAAGATGCCTTTTTAAAATATTATCATCAAGAGATCCTCCTCCCGGCATTTTTTTACATTCAACTAATGCAAATGGTTGTGTGATGAAAAAGGTTTTTACTTCTTCGAAATGTTGGGTTATTTCGTCGTACCACCAATCACAATTTTTATCTGCCTTTGATAGTCCCCACAGAAGATAGGCTAATCTTTGGGTGAAAAGTATTTCTAGATTACGATTTTCCCTCTTCTGCTCTAATGCTTTCCCATTGTCGGTTTCCGTGTCTTTCAGCCAATCGCGAATATCTTCGTCCCATTTGGGCTCTCCGTCTTGGTGTTGGTCTTTTAACAAAAACAAAATTCGTTTTGAAGAAGAAAACCATTCTTGTTCAATTTGTTCGTCTGATTTGTTGTTTTGTCGCAAGATGCCATCTTTAGTGAAAAAATCGCCATCACCGTTCCTCTTCATTCTCTCTTTCCACTCTTCAAATATTTTATTTAGTTCTCCTTTCATACAACATTTTTGATTAATTGGATTTATCCAAAAATTCCCAGATGTCTCTATATTTATCATCGTCAACATAATCAACTGACAATACACACCATTTGCCGTTTTTTTTGTATTCGCGCCAAATAGAAGAATACTCATTTTCCTCTCCTTTCCTAGAAACGTGTAATTCATTTTCACTACCTACATAATCAGCTTCGCAGGCATCTGGGTTCAAATCCCATGGACCTTTAGGGTCGGATAGAACTTCATAACTAAAGTACATGGAATCACCTCCACTAATATCAGGTAAAACATACGTGTTAATCATTTTCGGGTGTTCAACAAAATCCTTGGGAATGTAAATGTTGAAGCCTTCAACATGAATGTAGTCTGTTTCGCTGTCGTTAGAACTGTTCGGAATGTTTGTTGCAGAATCATTGTCTGAGATTGTCTCTATTGCATTGCCACCTTTCTGTATTTTCGTCAGATACCATTCTGTTTTTTCAAGTGTGAACTCATACAATTTAATAAGGGAGTTGTCAGACATCTTAATTAATTGATATGCATATTTATCCTCCGAAACATTTGAGAATTTGCCATAACACAATTCATTCTCAACATCATCTCCTGTATAGTTTTGTGGCTCATTGCTAATGATTGAAGCCATGATTTTCTTGGCTGAAAGTTCAGTCGCCTTGTAAGACTTTTTTTTGTATCCTTCTGCCTCGACAATCTTGCTTAAGCGTTGTTTACAGAAGTTTTCATCTTGAGAAAATTTATTTGCAAAAGCTTCAAAGTTTTCAACTTTAGTTTCTTTTGAAGATTCTTTATCATTGGCGAAGTAAAAATAACAACCAATACCTATCGCTAAGAAAACAACAACTGAGGCAACAGGATATTTAGAAACTATCGGTGCCAATAATTTCGAGAGAATAAAAGTTAGTATACCTCCAACTGCGGCTAGTATAAATTTTAATATTGCCTGGTTTGTTTCATCTTCGCGTTTCTTACGTTCGTAATTCTCCTTATCTTTCCAGTATGAACCCATAATCAAATCAATTTACTGAGTGTTATTTTTTTACAAATATATTCGTTGTATAATGTCGAGAGTGACATTTTGTGTGCCTGATATTTTCCCGTATTGTGAACTATTTGTTCTTATGCATTTCTTCCGAAAGATCTTTCAAAAAATCATGTCCAAGTAGTTTGGATATTTTCATGAGTAGAGCGGTGTCGATGCTCTCTCGCTCAAAAATCTTGTAGATATTTCTTCTGTCGCAGCAAAGTTTCTCTGCAAGCCAAGAGACTTTCCTCCCTTGGTCCCGAAAAATAAATTCTATGTGTTTGCCAATGTGCATAAAAAAAGCGTGAACCGTTCGTTGATTACTTGCCACAACTTAGTAGGCTCCGCCAAGAACCGATGACACTGACAAGCACGAAACGGCTCACGCCCAAAGGCGTGAACCTCCCGCATTGCTTATTCTCGTGTCTATAAAATTTGGCGGATTTTACTAAGTTGAGAATAAGAGCGTTAAGCTCAAATTTTTATGTTATGTATAAATTATAACTCTTTCTGTATTACCTCCTTCTACTATTGCTTGTTAATGTGTTTATTTATTGTCTCTCATAAATCAATATTTTATCGCGATTAACACTCTCGGCTGCAAAATCCATCAATTGACCATCTTCCACCAAATCAACTTTTCGGTTAAGCAATTTTGATAGATTGACCATGATACGAGAGATGGTGAAAAGGGATATAATCTGGTTGTCTGTATATTTGACAAGAATATCCACATCACTGTTTCTCGTGTTCTCACTACGTGAACACGAACCGAAGATCCAAGCCTTTTCAATGGGTTGTTCAGAAAAATATTCTTGGATTTTAGGGATTAATGCTTCTATACTCTTCTTCATTTCATTGTCAATCTGTTGAATGTTATACATGAGAATCCTACATTCACACAAATTTACATCTTGCCATCTAATCCTCCAAATCTTTAAACAAAAAAGCCGCACCCAATGGATGCGGCTTTCTCTATAATGAATTCTTAATGAATTACATACCCAAACGTTTCTTGAGAATGTCAAGACGTGCAACGAGTTCCTTAGGAAGGTGCTTGCCGAACTTAGCGAAGTGCTCTTCGATACGTCCAACTTCCTCTTTCCACTCGTCAACGTTAACTGCCAATACTTGCTCCATCGTCTTCTCATTCCAGCAAGAGTCGAGACCCTCGATGTTGATAGCGCCCTTAGCAGGTACCTTTCCGATTGGAGTGTCAACTGTCTCACCCTTACCGTCGCAACGGTCGAAGATGTAAGCCAATACACGGCTGTTGTCACCGTAACCTGGCCACAAGAATCCACCTGGAAGTGCCTTGTTGCTCTTGTCACGACGGAACCAGTTAACGAAGAAGATCTTAGGCAAGTTCTTACCACCCTTAGCTTGTGGCAACTTCTCCATGTCGATCCAGTGCTGGAAGTAGTCACCCATGTTGTAACCACAGAATGGCAACATAGCGAATGGGTCACGACGAACACCAGCCTTCAAACCAATAGCAGCAGCGGTAACCTCAGAACCTACGATAGATCCCATGAATACACCGTGTGCCCAATCCTCAGCCTCGTGTACCAATGGCACAGTGTTAGGACGACGACCACCGAAGAGGATAGCGTCAACTTTTACACCCTTAGGAGATTCCCAATCTGGGTCGATAGCAGGACAGTTAGCTGCAGGAGCAGCGAAACGAGAGTTCTTGTGAGCCACTGGGTTCTCGTCAGCGTCGCGAGAAGCAGGGTCGTTTACGATGTTACCCTTCCAGTCGATTGTGCCCTTAGGACAATCGTAACCAATTCCTTCCCACCAAATATCACCGTCTGGAGTGTATCCTACGTTCGTGAAGATAGTGTTCTTGCAGCAAGAATCAAGAGCGTTCTTGTTAGTCTTAGCTGAAGTATAAGGAGCTACACCGAAGAAACCAGCCTCTGGGTTGATAGCGCGAAGGTTACCCTCCTCGTCGAACTTCATCCAAGCGATATCGTCACCTACAGTCTTAACGTCCCATCCTGGGATAGTAGGGATCAACATGGCCAAGTTAGTCTTACCACATGCTGATGGGAATGCGGCGCAAACATACTTAGTCTCGTTAGTAGCCTTCTTAGTAAGACGAAGGATCAACATGTGCTCTGCCAACCATCCATCTTCTTGAGCCATCTTAGAAGCGATACGCAAAGCGAAGCACTTCTTACCCAACAAAGCGTTTCCTCCGTAACCAGAACCATAGGTCCAGATTTCGCGCTCCTCAGGGAATTGTACGATGTATTTCTCATCGATTGGAGCGCAAGGCCACTTAGCATCCTTCAAACCTGCTGGCAATGGCTTACCTACAGAGTGGATACAAGGGATGAATTCGCCGCTCTTCTCGATCAATTCCAAAGCTTTCTTACCCATACGAGTCATGATCTTCATGGAACCAACCACGTATGCGGAGTCGGTAAGCTCAACACCCAACTGGCTGATAGGACCACCCAATGGACCCATTGAGAATGGGATAACGTACATCGTACGACCCTTCATACAGCCGTTGTATTTGTTGATCAAAATATGTTTCATTTCAACAGGATCCATCCAGTTGTTAGTTGGACCTGCATCTTCTTGCTTCTTAGAGCAGATGAAAGTACGGTTCTCAACACGAGCTACGTCACTTGGATCTGATTGGAAATAGTAGCTGTTTGGACGTTTCTTCTCGTTCAACTTCTTAGCCAAACCGTTTGCTACACACTCGTCCATCAAACGAGTGAACTCCTCATCGGAGCCGTCGCATAGGTAAACATTCTCTGGTTGACAGATATCTGCCCACATCTTAACCCATGCGTTCAATTTTGCATTTTTAGTGTTAATCATAAAACTATTATATATAAAATGAACATTGTCACTACTTTACGGCTAAACGAACCGTTTCCGGAAAAAGCGGTGCAAAGATACGATAAAAAAATGAAAAAATGGTGTTCGAAAGATTGTTTTTTGGAGATAAGGTGTTTGCCTTGTGAAAAAGTAATTGGTGGGCGATTCCTCTTTCGTGTTGTATATGGATGGGTGTGCCTATAAATGGGGAAAGACTTCAGTTCACATGAAGCCTTTCCCTAATTGGGAATGTTGATTCCCTTGCCATTATGACTCAAATTAGACGGCGTAATTCAACAATAGTTGGCCGTCTTTTCCCCTTTTTAATTATTTGAGAACAAAGGCGTTGATAGGTATCTGTCTCCTGAATCCGGAAGCAGGACCACGATGTTCTTCCCTTTGTTCTCGGGACGGGCCGCCAGTATCGAAGCCGCTTTCAGGGCTGCGCCGGAGGAGATGCCCACCAGGATGCCCTCGCTGACCGCGAAGTTCTTGCCTTCCGTGAATGCGTCCTCGTTCTCTATGGCGATCACCTCGTCGTAGATCTTCGTGTTCAGTGTGTCAGGGACGAAACCTGCGCCGATGCCTTGGATCTTGTGTGCTCCCGCCGTGCCTTTCGACAGGACAGGTGAAGTGGCGGGCTCCACCGCTACCACCTTCACGTTCGGGTTCTTGGACTTCAGAAATTCTCCTACGCCGGATAAGGTACCGCCTGTTCCCACACCCGCCACGAAGATGTCCACTTTGCCGTCTGTCTGGTCCCATATCTCAGGACCCGTGGTCTCTTTGTGCGCCTTCGGGTTGGCTGGGTTGACGAACTGCCCAAGGATGATGGAGCCTTGGATCTCCTTGTTGAGCTCCTCCGCCTTGGCGATGGCGCCCTTCATACCCTTCGCACCTTCGGTCAGTACGATCTCCGCACCGTAGGCCTTCAGCAGGTTGCGGCGTTCTACACTCATGGTGTCCGGCAAGGTCAAGATCGCTTTGTAACCCTTTGCGGCGGCTACGGCGGCGAGACCGATGCCCGTGTTGCCGGAGGTCGGCTCGATGATGGTGGCGCCTGGTTTCAGGAGCCCCTTCTTCTCCGCGTCCTCGATCATGGCGAGGGCTACACGGTCCTTCACGGAACCTGCAGGGTTGAGGTATTCCAACTTCGCTAAAAGTGTCGCGTTTGTCACGCCTGTTTTCTTCGCATAATTGTTGAGTCTCATCAGTGGCGTCTTGCCGATTAACTCCAATGCGCTTTCGATAATCTTAGCCATATGTTTTATGATTTATGTAACTGTTTCACACTCTTCTTTTCTTACAAATGCAGGGATATTTGATGGCTCATTCAATCCTTCACCCCTTATTTGTCGCTTTTTTTAGTCCCTGTAAAGCCTTCTCCAACACGCTTTTAGGGGAGGCCACGTTGAGGCGCATGAAGCCCTCCCCGCCCGGACCGAACATGGCGCCATCGTTGAGCGCCAGATGTGCTTGGTTGACGAACAGGTCTATCAGACCGGCGTGCGTGAGTCCCAACCCTCGGCAGTCGAGCCACACCAAGAAGGAGGCTTGCGGACGCAGGGGCTTGATGGCTGGGATATTGTCCGAAAGGAAATCCTCCACGAAGGTGATGTTCTTCTCGATGTAAGCGAGCATCTGTTGTCTCCACTCCTCGCCCTCCTCGAAGGCGGCTATGGTGGCTATCGGGGCGAAGATATGCGCCTCGTTGAACTCGTTGGAGGCCATCCACCTGAACAGCGGGTGACGGATCTCCTCGTTGGGCACGATGATGTATGAGCTGACGACGCCAGCCATGTTGAAGGTCTTGGAGGGTGCGCCCAAGGTGATGCTGCAGCTCTCCGCCTCCGCCGATACCGAGGCGAACGGGATGTGCTTATGTCCGAACAGCGCCAGGTCGCAGTGTATCTCGTCGCTGAGGACGAGGACGTTGTTGGCGGCGCAGATCTTTGCGACACGTTCGAGCGTCTCCCTGCTCCAGACGATGCCGCCGGGATTGTGTGGGTTGCAGAGTATCAGCAGACGGTTCAGCGGGTCCGCCGCCAACCGCTCCAACCCTTCGAAGTCCATCTCGTATCCCTTCAGGCGGCCGTCGTTCCCACGGATTTCCTTGAGCGGGTTGTTGACGACCTCGTGGCGGTTTCCCTCCGGCGTGATGCGGAACGGGTGGTACACGGGTGGTTGGATGATGACGCGCTCCTCCGGCTTGAGCATTGCGTTGACGACGATTCCGATGCCTTTCACGACGCCAGGCACGTAGGTGAGCCAATGGCTTTTGACGGTCCATTGATGATGGTCTGCGATCCATTTCCGGATCGATGTCTCCCATTGGTCGGGTGGGAGGGTATAGCCAAGGATAGGGTGATCCAGTCGTTTCCTTATCGCGTCGATGATGAAGGGAGGCGTGGCGAAATCCATGTCGGCCACCCACAGAGGCAGCAGGTCCTCCCGTCCGAAGCGTCTTCCCAGAAGTTCATGCTTCACGTCGTGGGAGCCCGTTCGGTCGATTATTGTGTCGAAATCGTATTCCATAAGTATGTTAGCGAATTTATTGTACCCCGAAGTTACATTTAATTTTTCGAATGGAGTGTGGGGCGGACGCTTTTTTTGCGTGGAATCTGTGTGGAAATTTACTGTTTAGCTATCTTTCACGCTCTTCACTCATGGAGGCATGTTGATGGACTTGCGGGAATTATTAGGACGTGATGTCGATTTGGTGGAGGAAGGCTCACTACGTCCATATGCCGCGGAAACAGCTAATCGTGATAAGATACTGATTTATGAGAGAAAAAGCGAGGGATAAGGGACGGTTGATGGATATCATCGAGTACTCAGGCAATGTAATTTCTACCCCACCAAATCCACTTTTGAACGAAACGCGTATTTACGCAAAACATTCGAAAGTAGTTAGGCGGTTAATTATTTAGATGTGGTTTTTCCTTTGCTTTTGGCAGACATGTGATCCTCTCCTTTAAGAGTCGTAGTGTTTTGTTGTTTTAAATATACTGATTTTCAGTCTATTAAATAAGTTTTATACACTTTTTCGGGCGACTTTTCGTTATGTCTTCACACTTTTTCGGGTGACTTTTATCAATAAGTGCACACTTTTTCGGGCGACTTTTGTTTCCTCCATCCTTAAATTGTAGTGGCTTAGAGAGGGACATTCGAACGGAATGCGTATTTACGCAAAATATTCGAAAGTTTGGAAATGGCGGAATCTACACAATAAACAGCTACAACTCCGTCAAAAGGAATCCCATATAGAACGGCAAGGTCAACAATGCGCCATCCCTTCCGATATTGTAATCACCTAATTTTAGGGCATCATACACATGATACTTCTCGGGGTGTTTCAGTAGTGTGGACATGGACTTTGCATTGCCTGTCCGAGCCTTGCACTCCACAGGCACACACTTTCCTTTGTACCGAATCACAAAATCGATTTCTATTCCATCGGTTTTTTGGTAATAATATAATTTGCGTCCCATTTTGCAAAGAAAGTCAGCCATTATATTCTCGTAGATGGCTCCCTTGTAACTGAGCAGATTCCCCTGTAAAATGTCTGATTGTGTCCCCGTATCTAACATGCTGACAAACAAGCCTGTGTCGGTCATATACACCTTGAACGAGTCATGTATCGCATTGCCACTCAACGGCAACTCTGTTGTCGTCAAATTATAGCAACGCTGAATGATTCCTGCATCCTCAATCCATTGCAGACAACCAATATATTCTTTGCTTCGTCCTCCCTTCCGAACCGTGGAGAACGAGAACTTTTTGTTATCCTTGCTCAACTGACGAGGTATCGATTCGAAACATTCACGAATTCTGTTTTTATCCGCAGGGTTGGCATACTTCACCATGTCGGACTTGTACTCATCCACAATACTCCGCTGAACTGCTATGACTTGATTGATGTCCCGTGTGTTTAGGAAAGCATGAACAGCCGCCGGCATTCCTCCGACCACAATATACTCCAACAGCAACTGCCTCATTCGATTGTGGATCGCCTGCGGTACAGGTGTCTCCTCTGCCAGCAACTTTTTCAACAAGTCGAAAACGGATTCCTGCAAACCATTTGCCCAAAGCCACTCCTCAAAATCCATCGGATACATATCCACAATCGTCTCAAACCCGACCGGGATTGACGTTTCCGAATCGGATGACCGATAGCCGCTCACACCAAGCAATGAGCCGGTACATATAACATCGTATCTGCCATCCAACTTGAAAAATTTCAGTGCAGCTCGAGCTTGCGGACAGTCTTGTATCTCGTCCAACACCAGACATGTCTTTTTCGCTTCAAAACGAGCAGTCGGAACAGCGGCTGAAATCGCAACGGTCAAATAATCAACCTGTAAAGACCCCTTGAACAACTCACACAAATCCTTCTGCTCATGGAAATCAATATAGACTACATTCTTATAATTTTTACGAGCAAACGACAGTACCGAGCTCGTCTTCCCACATTGACGACACCCTTTGATAACCAATGGATTCCTTTCTGATGAATTTTTCCATTGTGCAAAAAAACTGTCTATCTTTCTGTTATACATGTATATGCAAATTTGTTACGATGCAAATTTACACTTTTTCGGGCGACTTTTCATCATGTCTTCACACTTTTTCGGGCGACTTTTGTCAATTAGTGCACACTTTTTCGGGCGACTTTTGTTTCCTCCATCCTCAAATTGTAGTGACTAGAGAGGAGTTTATTCTAACGAAACGCGTATTTACGCATTCCGTTAGAATAGGTTTTACATTTGGTTTTGAACAATGCCAATAAATTCACCTATTACCCTGAAATCCTCTGCATCTTCCGCATTGATTACTATTGGATTATAATCTTTGTTTAAAGGCTTCAATTCAATCTTTTCGTGTTGCCAATTACCGAATTCATCATAGTTCTTGACACTGCTATATTCCTTGATGGAGTATGCGCCGGTATAGTCCGAATCGTAATAGTTGCGATGCTGTACCAGAACTATTTTCCCTTGTCGACTGCCTGCAGGATTGGCGCGGAAAACACAGAAATCTAATCTGTCAAATTTAGTCTACTTTATTTCAAATCCAATCTCCCTAAGAAACGTTTTTTCTGCATTAGCCATTTCTTCTCGACGAGATTCCACTTGATTGAGGTTATCTGTAAAAAAAGAAGCTTTTAAAATATCCAAATCTTTATCATATTCTTCACGGCGGGAGGGGAGAACATCCAACTGCCTCTCCGACAATTCTTTATATGCCTTTAGTTCTACGTTAGTGAACAAAGTGTGTTTATGATTAGAACCCTTCACCTCAACAACTGTTTGACGATAAATGACATCATACATCAGCTCAGGACAACGTTTGAATAAATTATTAATGACAAATAATACTAATGCACACGAACGCACACTACGTAAATTGATTTTCTCAGGGAATGAATATTCCAATGACAGATTTTGTTTCAGAATGTCAGAGGGTTGATATTCCCCTGTTTTCAAATAGGTCTTAAATGAGCTGTATTCTTGGCGTTGAGCGGACAATGATCCATTTGTGAAAAAATTGCTATATGTAGTACGCCAAAACCATGATTTGAGCCATCCCAATTGCTCTTCTGTAGGATTACTCAATTGACGGAAAAACTCCATAATAAAAACAATCTGAATATTATAGGGAAGTAGTGTTTTGTCAAGCACATGTAGGTCTTCATATAAAAACTTCACTGCCTTTCGAATGGCAGGAACAGACTTGTCTTTTATTATATCGCCAAATTTGGGGTCGACGGCTAAGCTCTCAATTTTGTCTTGGTCGAAATATATTTTGCCAAAAGAACTTTGAAAACAACGAAAGATGGCATCCCTGCTCAATGTTTCAAAATGGTAATCCTGCAATGAGTCCAACAAATCATCAGTCACTTGGGACAAGTTAAATTTGCCGTCGTATGATAGAGCGTGAACCATCCAGTCAATAGACACCTTTGTGCCTTCGGAATTTATGCGGGAAAAAATATCAGCAGCCTGATTAATGTTTGCATTATTAATTTCTATTGTTCCTATGCGATAATCCAATAGGATACTGGATACTTTATCAGCTTTATTTAATAGTTCGGTTATTTCTTGCTCGTTTTGACATTCTTTTTCAAGATGCTCTCGACTATACTTGCGAAAATCACTTGCAACCAAAAAAACTGTCATTGGGAAGTGCCAATATTTCGGTTTGCTTTTAGAGGGAAGAAATGTGAACGTATCATCCTTAGCATCATAATACAGATTAAAGAGATGCTCCCACATGGTTTTGTCACATTCCAGTTTTGTTTGTTCATGATTGACCAAACATCCAAAAAGAGTAGAGAGTCTTTGGTAACCATCAAGTACATAGAAGTTTTGAGAAGATGCTTTAGGAATGGTATATGATCCTAACCGAGATTTTCCATCCCAATCAGATTGAAACGCAGGTCTCCATAAGAAGAGAGTCCCTATGGGATAACCTTTTTGGATACTATCAAAAAGTCGAATTATGTTTTTTCTATCCCAAACGAAATCACGTTGGAATGGAGGCACCTGAATATTACCTTGTCGAATACTTTCTATTAGGGATGAAATGTTTTTCGACCCTGGTTCTATACTTAATTTCTTTTCCATATTCATCTTACAATAATTGCTTTATTTTTTCTGCTATCTCTTCTAATTCCGATTTGCCTGATGTAGGTTTACGGGGAGACCGACGTAATAACGAATCCTTGGTAACTTGTGAATCATTATAATGTTCAGGGAAAACATCTTTAAAATTTTTTCCATTTGGCTTATCCAAAAGAACTTGATAATCTAGATCACTTACAGTAGAAAATAAATCTTGAATTGCTGCAGGTAGAAGCCGAGTCCTATCGGTATTCAAACTCGCATCATTTTGCATGTTTCCCGGGACATCTTTCCTGAACCCTTTAGCAATGTAATAATAATCCTTCTGTATCTCTGTTAATTTTAAATAGGCATTTACCCAGGAGTCGCCAAACTCATCACGATGAGAATCATAAACTTCATCAGGCATATAATTCTCCATTGCTCGTTTCTCCAAAATATGATAAAACACAGCATTGGATTGAAAATATTCTCTATTTTTTTGTTGCGTTTTAAAACTCCCATATGTGTTATCTTCAGGAAAACGTTTGTCTCCGTCAACAATAACCAAATGACGCAAATACTTAGGCTTATTGTGGTGTATATCCAAAAAATAATTTATTCTACTTCTTGCCCCAGATCCCCCAGCGGCCTCAATGACGACGTTATTATTGGATAATTGTTCTTCGAATTCGACAGATGGTGCAAAATGTTTCATGATGGCACGAACAAAATAGCCATCATTCTTCCCATTTTCTACAACAATCGTAGCACTCGTATTGAGATATTCGTTTATTTCGGTTGGTGCGAAATGTTTTTGGTCTGTATATACCTCTCCTCCAACAACCATAACGCAATCACTATTATGCGACTCAACTGGTAGATTAATACTTCGATTTAGAATCACCCCAAGAATTGCATTGTCGATATAGTCAAGTCTTGACGAAACATATTCCATTTCTATGGCAGGATCTATGTTCAACATATAATTCTGATTATTGCCCATATTTAATAAGAAATTTCGGAAGCAATCGTGTGGAACACAATCAGTGCCGTATTGATCAAAAATGCTCCTGTCTACAGTCACTTTCATAATGTCATTTCTTATTATTGCGGATTCTATTAATAGCCCAAGCTTCTTCAAGGACCTCCGTAAACATGCCTTTTGGCCAATTGGGAATACTCCCATCTCTCTTCACATCCACTTTCTGCAATATGCTACTATCAATTCCCTTATCGAAATGAACAAAATAAATGGCAACATCATCTACATCAAGTGTTCCTTCCGCTAGCAAGTATTGCAAACGTAGAATAAATGTCTGCGAATGTGTTTCTATTATGTATCTTTTGTTTTTATCCTCTCCTACAGATTTGGAAATCAACTGACAAAGATCAGCATGAGCGGATGGATTCAAATGTGTTTCAGGTTCCTCAAGTACTATTAACGTTGGTTCTTGACACCGTGTACAAGCCCTCGTAACAATCGGCAATGATTGTATAATACCCGTGCCACAATCATTTATGGGAATCTTTAAGCCATTGTCATGACACATTCTAATATTATACACTGGCTGAATTGATTTATCTACATCTACATACCAACCATCAAATGTGTCACGATACCATTGCGCTACTGCTGATAATACCGTCGGGGTGTCAGATATAGAATCTTTCAATAATACTTGATACATGTTGGCCCCATCAATTCCCGACAAAACAATATCATCATTTGATATTCTCACATCCAAATCTGGCTCTGTCAAACGAATTGAACCAATATAATCAACTCTATTCATCGTGTGGTTGCTAGGTTTAATTGAGTCAAGCACCATTTTGTTTATATCTACATGGAAACCAATAGTTTCCATTTGCCCATCATCAAACGATACTGACAGTTTCACTTCATTTGTAGCTCTACCATATATCAGGTCAAGATATTCATGGAACAAACGGACCCCATTGTTTTTAGGGGACACGACTCCTCCTGTTTGAAATGCCTTGAACAAATTCTCCACCAAAGAAGGTAATTTCAACAATGCCGTTTTACCTGAATTGTTTTTACCAAAAACAATGGTGATTGGTTTGATATCAAACTGTTGTTTCTGCTTGAAAATGCGATAATTCTCAAATTCAATACGTGTAACCATTATTATGACAACTAAATTTATCCGACAAATTAAAAAAGATCTGTGAGGTGTATGTTTTCGCTATGCACTCTCCTCCGACTCTGAACTCATCATCTTGCGTTATTAATTCACTTTCCCCTCACGTTTCCCCATTTGTACTGAGGCACTTTTTCTCTCATTTAAAAAAAGTCAAAAGATACCACAGCATTTACAAAAGTATTTATTTTTCTTCTAAATTTTTCGTGCCTGTTTAGAAAAAATCTGTTTGTGCATTTTTTGAGGGGGGCTGCGTCTCTACGATATAACGTCGCACATTTTGCGACAAATGAACATTAAAAACGACGCAAAATATTCATTTCTATTTTGTTATCTTTTGCGCCATCTTCTTCACTTCGTTAATTTCTTCAATAAGTTGCTCAGACGATGGAAGATACAATTTATACTCGCTGGCTAAAATGTTTTGACTGTCTTCTGGTAAGGTCATCTGAACAACCGTGTCGTTTTTCTCAGTACAAAGAAGTATTCCGATGGTTCGGTTTTCATCGGGCAGCTTTACGTTGCGGTCATAATAGTTAACGTACATCTGAAGTTGTCCTAAGTCTTGATGTGTCAGTTTACCCGCTTTAATCTCAATGACAACATGACAACGCAACAAGCGGTTAAAGAAAACTAAATCTGCAAAAAACTCATCGTCCTCGATCAGAATACGCTTCTGACGTGCTACGAAAGAGAAACCTTTACCCATTTCAAGTAGAAATTCTGTCAGGTGAGTAATGATTGTGGACTCCAAATCTTTCTCGTAATAGCAGCTCTCCCTATGAAGCCCAAGGAATTCAAGCACCATTGGATCTTTAATGATTTCTGCGGGGCTTTCGGGAATGCGTTCCTTACGAGCCACAGCAAGTACACTCTCTTTGTCGTTGCTCATCAACAGGCGCTCATAGAGCATTGAATTGATTTGTCGCTCGGTTTCGCGAGCAGTCCATGCATTGTTGACAGATTCCAATTCGTAGTACTCTCTTTTGTCGGGGTCAGGAATCTGAATTAACATACGATACTGGCTCCAGTTCAATTGCGACCGCAGTGTGGTCGCAATTGGATATATCCTATAGAATTGTCTTGCACGCTCCAATTGTCTCACCCCAAATCCGCTTCCGAACTCAGGTTCAAGTCGATTGGCAAGAGTTTTGATAAGGTATGCTCCATAGTCAGCGCGTTCCTTCCCCTGCTGCTCTTCCTCGAATATTCGTTGTCCTAGGTGCCAATACATCTGTACACGACAGAAATCAACACTACGCACCGCATTATTGCGTGATGACTCTATGATCTGGCGGATATCACTATATAGTGTATCCAGTTGCTGCATTTGCAAAGACGGATTTTCTTTTTTCATACGTACTTATTTTTAGGGATGCAAATTAAAATATTGATTATTCCTCTCATTGACCACCTTATTGGACATAATGATGCCGCAAAAAAAAGATAGACGTTTATCGAATGTAAAATTACAAATAATATTTTGATTCCACGAATGTTGATTTTTTGTTGTGTTGAAATTGTGGGTGGTGTGACGCACGAACATGTGGGTACGTGCCCCGTGATATAACGTCGCAAATTTCGCGACAAATATGCACAAAAAAACGACGCGAAACCCGCGTCGTTTCCTGCAAACCGAAGATTATATGTGGAATAAATGAATCCTAATTGAAACGCTGCACCGCTACGGTGTAGATGTCCTCGATCAGACGGATGCCTCCCGTGTAGCCTACGTAGAAATCGTCGAAGACTACCTTGTCCATCACGGGCCATGAGATGTTCAGGAAGTTGCCCTTGAGTTTCTCCGTCACCTCCTTCTCGTAGTAACCGCCCAAGACCAACGGATAGCCGTGGTAGTCGTGGCTCTTGATTTCCTCGTGGATCTTGAACCCATCGGTCTCGAAGGCGACGTCCGCCTTTATGCCGTAGTTGAGGCTCTGGAACTCCGCCGCGATCAACTCCTGATGCTCCTTGGGCGTGTCGTCGGTGATGAATTGCTTGGCTGGAACCAGTCCCAAATCATTCACCAGGAACTTGGTGATGCCTAATGCGTATTGGGCGTCCGCCACCACCGTGAACTGCTTGTTGATCACACGGTTCTCCAAGAAGAGGTCGGCGTAGCGGGAGATCAGATAGTAGAAGTAATCCTCGTGCTTCTTGATGACCTCCTCCACCTTCGCTTCGTCGACATGGGCGAATTTCCCCACCTCACGCAGGAACTTGCCTGTCTCGGTGGCGCCGATCGGAAGGACGGGGTAGTGTAGGTATGGAATGCCCAACCGCTTCTCCATGGTCTTCATGTTCTTCAGTCCCACCCATGGGGAGACCAGCAGGTTGAACTCCGCCTCAGGTATCTTGTTGATGTTATCGATGCCTCGCTGGTAGCCGAAGATAGTGTTGGGGGTCAAACCGATCTCCCTCAAGAGGTTCTCCAACTCACGGATGTTGCCGAGCCAGAAGAGGTCTTGGTAGGGCACGTCCGCCCAGAGGTTCACCAGTCCCTTCTGCTTCTTGTCGGACTTTTGAAGGTATTGCGTGACGATCGCCTCCACCACCTGTTCATGTCCCTTGTAGTTGTTGCCCTTGAAGCCTGCCGTGGGTGCGAAAACCACCGGTTTGTCAGCGTCCTCGAATCGGGAGACTATCTCCGCCGCATCGTCGCCCACAATCTCAGGGATACATCCTGTGAGGACGACGTAGAGGTCCGCGTCGATCACCTTCAGCGCATTGGCGATGGTGGTCTCCAACTTCTTCACGCCTCCGAAGACCACATCCTTCTCGTTGATGGATGTGCAGGGGAAGATCTGTGGAGAGAGGTAGCCCGAACTACCTGTCGTGTCGGACAGCTTCTGCGCGCAGCCCGGACCCGAATGGAGCACGGGGCAGGCACGGTCTATCGCCTGGACGGTCTGCATCGCCGCCAAAGCACATTTGTATCGTTGTTTGTCTAATATCTTTGCCATTATTTTATCTCCTCAAAAAATTTATCAACCTTCTGTTCGTACCACCACTGCGTGTAAGGAAGTTTCGTGCGCAACGCGAGGTTCTTCTCGAAACTGCGGTTCCTTACCGTGTCAAGTACTGAATTCGCGAATTCCAAAGTGTGTTTGTAGCCGAAGATCATGTATTCGTCCGCCACGTAAATGGCTGGCGTTCCGTTCTTTATCGCCCAAACGGTGGAACCCGGGTGGCGGGAAAGGTACATGTCTGGCTTGTACTTGTTGAGGATGTTCATCACCTCGTAGTTCTGTTGGTCGGCCACCGATGTCTCGAAGTCTATGTTGTTGTCTAACAGATACTTCATAGACGGTGGAACGTCTCCGTTCTCGTACTTCTTGTCGTAGTGCCAAGCCAATGCCCAAACCACCTTGATGCCCAGCTCGTTCAGCACTCTGGAGACCTCGAAGGTGTAGCCCGGACCCATGCCGAGCACTGCGGTCAGTCCGTTCAGTTCCTTCTTCACCTCCTCGATCTTAGGGAGGTAGATGGCGCGTTGCTCCTGAATGTATTTCTCTATCTTATCCTCCCTGTGGGTAACCTTCCCGATCTCACGCAGCCACGTCTCGAAGCCCGTGATGCCGCACTGGTTGATGCTGCGCACGTAAGGCACGCCGTACTTCTCTTCCAAGGCGTTGCCCAGGTAGTTGCCCAACGTTCCGCAGATGCAGGTGGTGGCAAGGCTCTCCGACAGGTGCGAAAGCTCCTCTACCGTTGAGTTGCAGTAAAGGAAGACTGGGTCGAGGTCGAACTGCTTGAACATCTCGATGATCTCAGGACGAGCCGACTCGAAGAAGTTCTTGAAGTTGATTTTGTTCGTCTTCACCCCTGGACGAGGCTTCTGCACGATGGATTGCAGGACGGCGTGGTCGGAGATGTCAAAGCCCGTCGCCCAGATCTTTGACTTGAAGCCCTCGCAGTGAACCGCCACGACAGGCACCTCGATCTCAGCCTTCACATCGTCCACGATGCTGTCGATGTCCTCACCGATGATACCGGTGGCGCAGGAGCTGGAGACGAAAATCGCTTTCGGATGGTAGCGACGGTTGGTCTCCAAGATTATTTTCCGAAGGCTTTCGGTGGAGCCGAAGATCGTATCCTTCTCGTTCATGTCCGTGCCGACATAGACCGTGTCGGAGGTGACGCCACGTTTCTTAGACATCACCTTGGACATGTAATAACTGATGGAACTGGTGACCGAACAGCCCGAAGGCCCGTGGTGGATGATCGCCACGTCACGGATACCCGCCAATTGGCTCAAGCCACAGAGCGAAAGGCAGGTGCTGGATTGGGAGAAACATCGTGCGCACCCTTTCAGCGTGCCGCATTCCGACTTCTCCGCTAAGTCTTTTAATGATCCGATGTAGCCGGTGATGGAACCGATACGGTTCTCACGTACCGCCACATTGGAGTTGTTTAAGTTGATGGACATGTTTTTTGTGTTTTTTATTCTTCAAACAAATGCGTTGACAAGTATCTCAAGCCCGTGTCAGGCAAGAGCGCTACAATGTTTTTGCCCTTGAACTCTTCCCGCTGGGCCAATTGGGTGGCGGCGTAGAGGGCTGCTCCAGATGATGCACCCACTAATACACCATCACTCTTCGCCAAGAGGCGCGCGGCTTCGTAGGCTTGGTTGGTGTGGATCTCGAAATAACCATCGTATACTTTGCGGTCCAAGTTGGCAGGGATATACTCCTCCTTGGTGTTCTCGAACGGATGGACACCCGTGATCTCCTCTTGGTCTGGACGCTCCGGTGATTGGAAGGAATCCTCTGTTGGCTGCACGCCGAAAATCTTCACGTTCGGATTCTTCGATTTCAGGAAGTTACCCACACCCGAAAGGGTTCCGCCCGTACCCACGCAGGCGACGAAGACATCCACCTTTCCGTCGGTGTCGTTCCAGATCTCAGGACCGGTGGTCTGGAAGTGGACGTTCGGGTTGGCAGGGTTGCGGGTCTGGTCGGCGAACCAAAGGTTCTTCTCGCCGGCGACGTGGCGCTCCAACGCCTCCACACACTTGATGAAGTCCGGACCATACTTCTCGAAAGTCTCCACAATCTCAGGCACCTCTGAGAGCTTCACCGTCTTACCGCCCAAAGCGTGGATCACTTGGAAACGCTCTTTCGACACCTGGTCTTGGATGTAAACACGGAAAGGGTAACCCTTAGCGGCCGCAATGGCAGCCAAACCCACACCCGTGTTGCCGCTGGTGAGCTCGATGATGGTGTCACCCTTCTTGAGCTTGCCTTCCCGCTCGGCCGTCTCCACCATGGCGAGGGCGATACGGTCCTTGACGGACTGGTTCGGGTTGAAGTACTCTAATTTGGCGATAATGTTAGCCTTGAGGTTTTTTGCTTTGTTATACCCATTTAGTTGGAGAAGAGGGGTCTTACCCACTAACTCCGCTATTGATTGATGAATGTTTGCCATGTCTTTTCTGTTTTTTTTAGTTGATTTGTTGTTTTACTTTGCAAAGGTATGTTGATGGGATATTTTATCCAAATACTAGTATAAAGTATGGATAACAATTCTATTTTCTTATTTATATATGGAATGTTTGTATTGTTGATTGTATTGGTGAAACCTGTTTGGTAGAATAAAACACTTTGGGGAAATATGATCCAAATGGATTCCTCCTTTCTGGTTTAGGATTTATAGATGGACGATTCTTTTAGTCTAACGAGTAGATTGGTTTGGATTGGATGATTTCAAATCGCCCACCGTCAATGGATGATTAGTAAGTGTCTGAGAATCATATCTTGTAAAAAAAGACATTGCCCGAACATCCGTCGCGGAGCAATGCCTTTCGTTACAAAATACTATGGTTTCTTATGTACTGTTTATAGTCGCCCTATTTTTGTGCTTTTTGGGAAGCCTTTTCCCCGATTGTCTGGATGATTTGTACCAACCCGATCAGTAAGAGCACCGTAATGATCATGACATCTGTTTGGTAGCGATAGTAGCCGAACCGTATGGCAAGGTCGCCGACGCCACCGCCGCCCACTATGCCGGCCATGGCCGAATAGCCCACCAGCGTGACGGCCAAGACGGTTAGTCCACGGATCATGCCACTGAAAGCGCCTGGCAACAAGACGTTGGTGACGATCTTGAACCATGTGGCTCCCATGGCCACAGAAGCCTCTATCACGCCTTTGTCCACGCCATGCAGATTGCCCTCCACCAAACGTGCGTAGAAGGCGATGGCTACGATACCCAATGGTACCGACGCGGCCTCGGGTCCTATGGAGGTGCCGACCACAAACTTCGTGAATGGCAACAGCAGCACGAGCAGGATGACGAACGGAGTGGACATGATGACGTTCAGGATGAAGCTGACCAATAAGTTGACGAACCTGTTTTGACAGATGCTGCGCTTGCTCGTGATGTAAGACAACACGCCTAATGGAATGCCCAATATGATTGCCAATAATAGTGCTATTCCGCACATTTCCAATGTTTCCCCGAACGCTGGCAACAAGTTGCTTGCCAGTTCGGAATAGTTAGTTTCGTTCATTTATCACCTCCGTTCTATAAGTGTTCTTACTCAAATAATCTAATCCTTTGGCCAACTCGTCTTGCGCACCGATCAATTGGACGATCAGTATGCCGAAAGGTTTGTCGTTGATATATTCAATCTTGCCGTGCAGGATATTCACGTCTATCGCGTAATGCTTCACCACGTTGGAAACGATTGAATCCTCCGCCTTTTCGCCATTGTATACGATCCTCACCAAAGGCTTCGTGTGGTCTTGCGTCAGGCGCTCGGGGAGATCGAGGTCGAAGGTGTGCGACAGGAGCGTCTTCGTGAATTCGTGCCGTGGTTTCGTGAAGACATCAAACACTTCGCCTAACTCCACCACCTCGCCTTTGTTCATCACAGCCACTCGTTGGCAAATCTTCTTGACCACATCCAGTTCGTGGGTGATAAGCACTATCGTGATGCCGAACTTGACGTTGATCTTTTTTAGGAGTTCCAACACGTCGTTGGTGGTTTCCGGGTCCAATGCCGAAGTGGCCTCGTCGCAGAGCAGGATCTTGGGGTTGTTGGCCACGGCGCGGGCGATTCCCACGCGCTGTTTCTGTCCGCCACTTAAAGTGTTCGGATATACATCCGCGCGATCAGCCAAGCCGACAAGCTCCAACAGTTCGGGCACTCGTTGTTTAATTTCCTCTTGGCTTCGCCCCGCTATCTCCATGGCGAAAGCCACGTTCTGTGCCACTGTCTTGGTGCTGACAAGGTTGAACTGCTGGAAAATCATACCGATGGAGTGGCGGAACTTCGCCAATTCTTTCCCAGATAGGCTACTTATGTCCACACCATCCACTATCGTTCGACCGCCAGTGGGGAGTTGCAGCTGGTTGACCGTGCGGAGAAGCGTGCTCTTGCCTGCGCCACTCGTGCCTACGATTCCCCATATCTCTCCCTTTCCTATCTCGAAGGAGACGTTCCTGACCGCATTCACCGTATGGTCCTTCTTGTCTGAAAATGATACACTTACTTTGTCGAATTTTATCATCTCTAAACTCTTTTTGATGGGTGAATAGATGCTTGACCCGTATCGATCAAGCATCTATGAAAAACAATTGTGTTTTATCTGTTTTGTATATTCCACTTATCCACATACCACTGCGGGCGCTGGAATCTGTCATATTCATGTGCCGGATCCTCGAAATAGTTCTTGAAATCCTCGGATTCGTAAGCCTCCTGCACATCCTTCACGAATTGGGCATTTGCGTCTTTCGTGTTGACGACAAACCAGATGAGTAGTTCTGAAGGCAAAGCCTCGCCGACAATGGAGGAGGAGAGCTTCAGCCCGGAAGAGATGGCGTAGTTGCCTGGGATCACCGCGAGCGTGCTACCATCCAGGGAACGAGGTAACTGGGCGGCTTCCAATGGAACGATCTTGAGGCCGAACGGGTTCTCGTCGATGTCGTTCTCCGTCGCCGTTTTATCGTCGACCGTGGATTTTATCGTGAGCAAGCCGATCGAGCGGAGGAAGCGTAACGCACGGGCCAGGTTGACCGCATCATTAGGCACGGAGACGATTCCGCCCGGCTGCAGTTGCGCTTTCAGTTCGTCAACATTCTGCGCCTTGTACTTGTCGGAATATAATCCGAGAGCCGCTGTAGGCACGGAGAAGGTGGCCGTCAGGTCAACGCCCTTCGTGTCGCAGAAATTCTGCCTGTACAGGGTGTTCTGGTAAATGTTGGCGTCTATTTCATTGTTCGCCAAAGCGAGGTTCGGAGTCACCCAGTCTGTGAATTCCACCACCTTCACGTTGTAGCCTTTCTTCTCAAGGGCAGGTTGGATGGCCGCTTTGAAGAGGTCTGAATAAGGACCAGGCGAGAAGCCTACGGAGATATCTTTTCTGTCTGCACTGGATTCCTTGGATGCATTGCCGCATGATGAAGAGATGAATGAGTATACTATAAGCAATGCGATTGTGATCAATTTAGTCTTTTTCATACGATTCAAATTTTTTAAATGTTAGACAATGAGTTTTTATGATGATTGGATTTAGAAGAAGAATGTGGCAGCTAGCAGACCTCTGACATTTGAGACATCATGTGTGTCCTTCACCTTCCCGTGGTCAGCGTAGTCTACGGCTCCGTAAGCGACACGGTTGTAGTCGAGTTCGGCCTGGAGGGTCCATTGTTTGTGGGAGAACTTCAGTGATGGGGATAGCCTGAATATGTGGTCCACGTTTTGCCATCTGCCGAAGAAATTACCGCCTGCCAGGATGTCATCGTTGAATCCTAAGTTCTTGGAGTAGCCCACGAAGAAGCTTGGCGCCCACGTTTTGCCGTATGAGAGGTTGAACCAGTACGAAGTGACTTTTGAGGTGGAATAGGTGCGTCTGCCGGTCTTCGCGTCAATCGATTTCACGGCGTAGCCTCCTTGCTGGAAATATTCGCTCAGGTTCTCACCATACAAACCTCCTGTTCTAAGACCGAATTTCCCTTTTGCGAACTGTAGGTAATAGCCTAATCCATAGGAGCTTACTTTCTCGTCCGTCTTGTACACTTCGCTGTTGGCGTTGGTGACCTTCGTGGCGGGACGTATGCTTTTGAATTCACTCAATAATCCGGCGCTGAACGAAGGGGAGGCGTAGCGCAGCTGCAGGTGGAACTCCGGCACAGGGTTCTGGCGGATGTCGCTGTTGGACGACTCCTCGAGTATGGATTTATGCTCGGTTTGGTATACGCCTGCCACGACTAGGTTGAGTCGGTCTGTCGGTTTAAACGTGTAGCGGATTTGATCGCCTCGATTGAACGCTCGGAAAGGTATGCCTATGTGCAGTCCGGCCACGTAAGGGAAAGGAACGTCTGAGAATGGGTTCCATGCCTTACCCAAGAGCAATTCGCCTTTCTGCCAGATGAATTTGGCCCAAGCCTGCCGCATCCTGACATTCACGGTGTTTCCTCCGGAGAAGTCGAACTCCACGTATGCCTTTGAACTTGCCTTCCCCAACTTCGGCCCGTCTACCGTTGCGGTGAAACGGGTGGCTTGCGTGGAGAAGTTTTGTCTGACCACTTCGTTCAGGTCGTCTCCGTTGGTGTCATAGACCTCGTCCTGTGGGAAGAACCCGAAAAGTCCGTCGCTCGCACCCACGACCTCACGGCTGTCCACGTAATACTCAGCCCGGAAGAAACCTCCTAGTTTCACCTTTATTTCGTCCCCGAACCTTACGGCAGGGATCAGTTCCTTGGCGGTCTCTGATGTGACGTCCTTGTTGATCGTCTCAATGGGTTTTTGCCTCTTGGTATCCTTCGAGGAGGCGCTTTCCGCACTTACGACTGCCTCCGTCGCTTCTTGGTTCTTGATGGCTTCCGATTGGGCCTCTTGCGCATTCACTGTAGCCGCGTACAGTAAGAATAATGTTAATGCCTTGTAAAATATATTTCTTTTCATTGTGTTCTGTCTTTAATCGTTTTTGACTTTTATTTCTTCTTAACTTTCTGTGAGAGAAGTTTTTGGGAGTCTCTCATGAAATGTGGGTTAAATCCCCGAAGCTTATGGGAGGTCCCTCCTCCGAACCCGTCGCATGATTTCCTCTTGCTTACCCTTTCTTATTGTTACAACATATTTCCATAATCGATATCGTTTTTTTTTCTGTTCAACCTAAGTTTTTTTTATTGGCTATGTAATTGCAATTACTTTATATACAATGTATTATTTCGCTTTTGATTAAAATGTGGACAAGACAAACCCGTATTTTTGGAAAAAATAGAGCTTGAAGATCGCACCCTAATGGGTTAACCTTAACGTTTTGTGATTGTCCGAATGTGGAGTGTTAGCAGATCGGCATACAACATCGGCAACAACAACAGTGCATGGAACATCGCATCTGTGTCCGCCGAGAAATTTTTATAGATTCTGAATAGTTTGAGGCATGGAATAGGCGCTCGTCAATCTTGGGAAGGTTCTTCCCAAGCATTGAGTTCGAAGTAGTATGTATGTTAATTGTCCTATTCATTTTTACCTCTCGTTTTTGATATTGCAAAGATAGTGCAAATGTATGTTTGTTACAAGAAAAATGAAAATTTTAGAGTATTTGCCTATATGTATATGTTATTGTAGTAAAATATTCCAATAAAATAATATTTCGTATAATGTAGTAAAATAATTGTCTATGAAGGGAACTCGTGGCGAAAAAGTGTCGCTTGAAATCTTGGCTGATTTCTTCCCACATATGGATTAATAAGTATGAAAATCGGGGAAAAAACGGTTGTGCCGGACGATGTTTATGTGAGATTTCCTTCGGGGATGTGCGAACGTAAATATTATTTCTTGATGATTACTTTATGCACATTGCCTTCCACGTGAGAGATCCCTATCACGTGATAGCCTTGTTCGGCTGCGGATTTGGGCACGTTATTAAGGGGCTCACCCTCAAGCAGAAGCACTTCGAGTATGTCTCCTTGTGCGATTTGAGCTAATTTGAGTTTCGTCTTGACGAAGGTCATCGGGCAATGCTCCTTCGTTATGTCTAATGTATGAGTTGCCATTTGAGTTTATGATTAAGAGTTGAGTGCTAAGAAAGAATAGCTGTACGTGAAAATCTAAAGTTAGATGAATAGGGTCCGTCCACCTTCAGAGATTTCCAGGAAGGATGCGACGCCGAGCGTGTCCTTCACTTCGTGGATGAAGTCCGATTGTTTGAGACCGAGAACGTGCATCGCCATTTCGCAGGCGTAGAGGTTGATGCCGAGGGCGATGGCGGCTTCCACCAGTTCCTCCAGTGTCGCGACGTTGTTCTTTCTCATCAGGAATCTAAAAATCTGGGGACCTGCGCCGAAAAAGTTGAATCGGCTGGTGGGTGTGCTCTTCAGTCCGCCCATCAAAAAACCGAAGATCTTAGTTAGAAACGTACCACCCACGAGGCTTCTGCCGGTCTTCCGCTTGATGGCGTCGAGGCCCCAGAATGTAAAGAATATGTTCACCTCATATCCTACCGCCGCAGCCCCTGTCGCGAGGGTGAAGGCGGCGGTGAGTCTGTCGAATTCGCCCGAAAAGGCGATGATTGAGAGTTTTTTTTGTTGATTGTCCGCCATGATTCTATTGTTGTTTTAGTTCGCAGCTTACCTGCTTGTATTCAATGAGTTGCTTGATGGTGGGTTGTTTGCCGCACACGGGACAGTCGTCTCGTTTAGGGATGGACATCTTCCTGAAATCCATGCTCCTCGCATCGAAGGTGAGGAGTTGGTCCGTCAGCAGTTCCCCCACGCCCGTGATGTATTTGAGCACCTCGGCGGACTGTATCGTTCCCAGCATTCCAGCGATGGCTCCGAGTACTCCCGCTTGTGCGCAGGAGGGTGCGGATTCTGGTGGCGCGTCGAAGAGGCATCGGTAGCAGTTGCTGCCCGGGACGTGGGTGAACGTCTGTCCCTCGAACTGGAAGATACCCCCGTGGCTGAATGGTTTGCCCGTCAGGACGCAAGCGTCGTTGATTAGGTATTTTACGGGGAAGTTATCCGTCGCATCCACGATGAAATCATACTCCTTGAACAGATCCAGCGCATTGTCCGCCTTTAGAAACTCTTGGTAGGCGATCGCGTTGACGAGTGGGTTGAGCGCATTGACCTTCTCCTTGGCGGAGAGGGCCTTCGAGTAGCCCACGTCGGGGGTTGTGTGGATGATCTGACGCTGCAGGTTGCTTAGGTCTACCGCATCACCGTCGATGATGCCTATTGTTCCGACGCCGGCGGCCGCCAGGTATAGGATGACCGGCGAACCGAGTCCTCCCGCCCCGACAACCAGGACCTTGGCGTTCCGGATTTTTTCCTGACCTTCCACGCCCACCTCCTTCAAGAGAATGTGGCGGGAGTATCGATTGATTTCCTCTTCGCTAAAATCAAACATAGTTCTTAGTCCAATTATTAAACAATTCTCTCTAATTTTAGCTGATGTTTCAACTTTTCACATATCCCCAGATGCCGAGTGAACGGCTTTGCTTGGGAAGGAATTTGAGCGGTAGAGCCTTTAAGCCTATACGCTTCCGTATTTTCTTGAACTCGTCCGAGTAGTAGTAATACTCGTCCGTCAGCTTAAAGGATTTGACCCATTGCTCGATTTGCCTCGGATTATCGCATCCCCAGCGGAAAGAGGCTTTGGTGTTCTTGACGGATTCGTGGAGGTTGGTACGCTCGCTCAAGTACTTGTTCATGCGCTCCATGTACACTTCCGCGTTTTCGAAGTTCGCGTCGATGTTGTGGAAAACCCGCTTCACCTCTTCCTCTGTCAGGTACATCGCCACCCCCTCCAGGATGAACAGGAAGTGCCCGTTGGGGTGCTCCTCCTTGATGGATTTGATCCATCCGTCGGTTGTGATATTGCCTGTGAGATATTTGTTGTCGGACGATTCTGGCAGGAACTGCCGCCTCAGATTGATCACGTCCAGGAAGTCCAATTCGTAGGCTTGGTACTTCTTGCTGATGGCGACACGCTCAATGCGCGGGTCCAGTCCGCATGCGACGAGCACCACCACCGCATCGTCGTATTTGCTCACAAAGTTCTTCAATACGTTATCGAAATATTTAGTTCTAAATGACACACATAGTTGACATCGTTCATCTGCAGAAAATTTGCTAAAGTCATAATCTACCATCGAAAGGATATCTTCCGACGTCTTGTCCGTGATGATAGGATCTTTTTCCTTGGATTCTTTAGCCCTCATGAAGAGAGGAATCAAGAGCGTTTCTGAAACGTTCTCCTGAAATTCGGGTCTGATCTTGCCCATAATTTTTCTTTTTTGCAGATTAATAAATAATTATTTAGTGTATCATTTCAATGCTTGGCGGAAATCGTTGATTAGATCTTCCGTGTTTTCTATGCCTGCCGAGATGCGGATCAGCGTGTCGGAGATTCCGTTCTTCTCGCGCACCTCCTTCGGCACGGAGGCGTGTGTCATGATGGCTGGTATCTCCGCCAAGCTTTCCACGCCACCCAAACTCTCAGCGGTCGAGAAGAGTTTCAGCTTCGACAGGAAGTTCTCGGCGTCCGTGAGTGTTCCCTCCAGTTCGAACGAGAGGACGCCACCGAAGCCTGTGGTCTGCGCCGCTGCGATGTCGTGGTGCGGGTGATCTTTCAGACCGGGATAGAGTACGCGCTTGACTTTCGGCGATTGTTGCAGGAACTCGGCCAACGCCTGCGCGTTCCTCTGGTGTTGCTCCATGCGCACGGCGAGCGTCTTGGCACCGCGTAGGGTCAGGTAACTGTCGAATGGTGAGAGCACCGCACCGACAGCGTTCTGGTTGTAGGCGATCTTCTGGTAGAATTCATCGTTGTTCAGGACGATGGATCCGCCTAACGCGTCGCTGTGGCCTCCGATGTATTTGGTTGTGCTGTAGACCACCACGTCCGCCCCTAACTCAAGTGGTTTTTGGAAGTAGGGTGACAGGAAGGTGTTGTCCACCACGAGGATGAGCCCGTGTTTCTTGGCTATTTGTGCGATAGCTTTTATGTCGGCGATTTTTAGCAATGGGTTGGTGGGTGATTCTATCCAGATCAGTCTCGTCTCAGGTTTGATCGCCTGCTCGATGTTCTCGGGAACGGTCGCGTCGACGTAAGTGGTTGTGATGCCGAAGTTCACGAACACGTTGCTGAGCAGTCGTCTGGTGCCACCGTAGAGGTCGTCGAAACCGATCACGTTGTCGCCGGTCTTCAGCAGTGATATGATCAGTGTCGAGGCGGCGGCTAAGCCTGACGAAAAGGCGAGACCGTGTTTCGCGCCGTCCAATGCGGCTAACTTCTCCTCCAACGCTTTGCGTGTTGGGTTGAGGCTGCGGGTGTATTCGTAGCCTGCTGTTGGATGACTGGCTTTCTCTCTTGCGAAAGTGGTAGCTAAATGTATAGGAACTGCGACGTCGCCGCTTGCTCCTTCTCTGAAGTCGGGCTCTTCTCCGTTGTGGATCGCCCTTGTTGAAAATCCGTATGCCATGATAATTAAGAATTATGAATTAAGAATTAAGAATTGTGAATTGTGAAACGTTAGTTCGACGTAGTCAATTTATTATAGTTTGACGTTTAGGTTTTTCTCCTTCAACCATTCGTCGTTGAACATCTTGGAGAGGTATTTGTTACCGCTGTCGCAAGCTAGGGTGACGATCCGTTTCGGGGTGGTCTGTTCCTGTGCGTAACGTAGGGCGGCGCTTAGGAGCGTGCCGGTGGAGGATCCTGCCAGGATGCCTTCTTCCCTCAGCAAAAGACGGGCGGCGGTGAAACTCTCCTCGTCGGTCACTTCGTAGGCCTTCGTCACCAAATCGAAGTCCGCCAGCTTAGGGATGTAATCCTCTCCGATGCCCTCGACGAACCATGAACCCGCATCGTTGCGCAGTTTCTTCAGGTTGATGTAGTCCGCAAGGACGGAGCCTTTCGGGTCGGCGAGGATGAACTCGGTCTGTGGACTGACGGTCTTGAAGAATTTTGTCAAGCCGGTTAATGTGCCCGCCGAGCCGACGCCTACGACGACAGCGTCCACCTTGTGCTCCAACTGCTCCCAGATTTCAGGGCCTGTGGTTAGGAAGTGCGTGTCGGGGTTGTCTTGGTTCTCGAATTGGTTGATGTAATAACCGCCCCGCTCCTGCGCGATCCGTGCGGCCAAGTCTTGGTAATACTCCGGGTGACCTTTGCCCACATCGCTTCGGGTGATGACGGTCTCCACACCCAATGCGCGGAGGTGGTTGATCTTCTCGGTGCTCATCTTGTCGGGGATCACCAGCAATAGCTTGTAACCTTTCAATCGGCTGGCCAACGCAAGGCCTAACCCTGTGTTGCCTGCTGTCGCCTCCACGATGAGTTGCCCCGGACGGATCGTTCCGCGCTTCTCCGCCTGGACGATCATGTTCAGTCCGGTGCGGTCCTTGATGCTACCCCCAGGGTTCTGATTCTCCAATTTTAAGAATAGGGAACTCTTACCTGTGTTCAATCTTGAGAGTTGGACAATCGGTGTGTTGCCAATCGTTTCCAATATGTTACTATAAACTGCCATTTTGATATTATTTATGTTTAATTATTTTTATAATTACTTGGTATACAATAAGTTAATTGATTGCAACTTATCGAATCGGACAAAAGGAATCCGAGACTTGAAAAAATAATGATGGTGGATTGCCCCCTAAAGGGATAACCTTAAAGATCTGTGATTGTCCGATTGTAGGAATTTAGCACATCGGCATGCAACATCGGCAACAACACTCGCATATGGAACATCGCAGTTGTGCCTGACAAGAAATTCTTGTAGATACTGATAAATAGATAGAATGTGATTCGGCAAGGAATAGACCTCCGGCAACCTCGGGAAGATTCATCCCTGGCATTTGGGCTGCGGTAATATCTATGTTTATTCTCTTGTCCATTTCTTTGCCTTTCGTTTTGATATTGCAAATGTAGTATGGTAGAATGTTTGTTGCAAGAAAAATGATAATTATGGAGTATTTTTCTAATAATACATTTCTAGTAGTTAATTTATTCTATCTAGGGGAGTGTTAAGACGCGGATCATGGAATTTTTATCTGCCATGAATATCCATAACAAAAATGCCGCCTGAACATAGTCCAGACGACACTTTCCGAATATGAGGGTTTGATTATTTTCCTCCAACAGATGCGCTATAGATCCTTTCCAGGAACTGCAAAGCGCCTTTGTAGCCGATGTGGGAACGGTTGACGATGAGCGTCTCGGACGAAGGCGTCGAGATCTCAAAGAACAAGGCGTTCTTCTTGTTGGCGAGGGTGAGTTCCCAAGAGGTGCCGAGAATCAATGGCTTGCCTGACGTGAACTCGACGCTCTCGATCAGTTTCTCCACCTCGTAACCATCCTCTTCGAAGACGACATCGATGCTCACTCCCTCGGAGATATTGTTCTTGAAGTACTCCGAAATGGCGGGACGGAACTTCTCCGGTGTCTTGTCGGTGATGATCACCTGTTTCGGAATCAGGCCGATCTGGTCCGCCAGGAACTTCGAGTAGGCCAATGCGTAGGATGCGTCCGCCGTCACGACAAACTCGCTTGGCATACCGTACCAATATTCCGCGAAGAACTCGGAGAAGTGTTCGAGGTAGTAGTAATAGATATCCGCCTCTTGCTTGATGAACTCCTCGGACTGCTTTTTGTCGATGCCTGCGAACTCCACCACCTGACGGATGAACTTAGCCGTAGCCTCCTCGCCGACAGGGATCTCAGGAATGTGCAGGTAGGGTTGGTTGTACTTCTTCTGGAGATGCTCCGCATTCTTGACGCCCACCCATGGTGAAACCACCAGGTTGAATTGCGCCTGAGGAATGCGTTTCCAAGCCTCCACGCCCGGGTTCTCAGGACCGAACAACACGTTTACTTCCAAGCCTGCGCCACGCAAGATACGTGCGAGCTCCTGGTAGTCTCCTCTCCAGTTCTGGTTGTAGTAAGGCACTTCAAACCAGAGGTTGACGAGTCCTTTCTTCTTCTCTCCTTCGTAGTTCCCTACGTATTGGTCGATGATGGCATCCACCACCGTTTCGTGTCCGAAGATATTATTGCCCTTGAAACCGGCCGTGTTGGCGTAGACGATAGGGTAGCCCGCCTTCTGGTACTTGCCCACGAGGTCAGGCACGTTGTCGCCGATCAGCTCACCCGTACAACCCGTCAGGACCACGAAGAGGTCTCCGTCGTAGATCTTCAGCGTTGATTTGATAAGATTGTCGAGGGTCTTTATACCACCGAAGACCACATCATTCTCTGTAGCATTGGAGCTTGGCATGTTTCCGCCTCCAGCCGCGATACTACCCTGAAAACCGTTCTCGAAGGTCAACATGGCGGTAGTCTTCAGCTGACAGCCAGGGCTACAATTGGCGATTGGCACTGCACCTTTGATGGCCACTACGGTGTTGGTCGCACCCACCGCGCAAGCATATCGGACATCGGATATTACCGAAGGTTTCTTCTTTTGTATTTCGCTCATTTGATTGATTCTTTTGATGTTAAAAACTTAGAGGAATTATTCGCCCAATCGCTCTTCGATCTCCTTGAAGACCTCCTTGTCGTTGGTGAGCTTGAACGGATCGGTCTGGCTGAACCACCAATCGTTGTAAGGCAAGCGTACGTGGCGCTGCAGTGTCTTGTTGAACTTCGTGCGGGCCAACACACCCTTCAGGATCTCACCCACACGCAGGATTCCGTCGTAACCCACAGGGATGTGCTCGTCGCCTAAGGCGAAGGTTGGCACACCAAGGTGTCCTGCCACTGAGGCGAGACCTGGGTGACGGATGATCAGGAAGTCCGTCTTCACACGCTTCAAGAGTTGAGGCAACTGGAAGGCACGTGTCTTGCTGACCGTGTAGTGAGGAATATCACCGTAGGTCTCGACCAACTCCTTCAAGGTGTCTTGGTTCTTACCCGCACCATCATAGACTGGGTCGTGGTGGAATACTAGGGCGGCCTCGTTCTTGATGCCCAACTCAGCCAACACGCTGATCAAGCCGTGGGCGTAGGCGGAACCGGTGAGCACCATTCCGTACTTGCCTTTGAAGTATTCGCGGTACTCCTCCAACTTAGGAGCGATACGCTTATGTTCGCTTTCAATGAACGCTTCTGCCTCTTTCTCTTTGCCTACCACTTTCGCGATAGCACGCAACCAAGCGTCCGTTCCTTTGATTCCGTAAGGTTGTGGGGCGTCGATTTGAGGGACTCCAAATTGGTCTTCCAACGCAGCTCCCATGTAACCACCAAGGGTTTCACAGAAAGTTGTTGTCGCCACGGCCTCCGAAGCCTGACGGATCTCCTCGAACGAAGCACAGTCCAAAAGGTAGTTCACCCGCAAGCCAAGCGGTTTCAACAAGTCGGTGAACCAGTCCGTACCCCACAAGGCGATGATATTGATTAAATCTTTCTGTTTCTTTTTCGGATGTCTTTCAACAATCTGTCTCAAAACACCATGGAAAGCCACGTCGAAACCGGTACTCCAGTGTTTGCTTCGGAAGCCCTCGCAGTGCAGTGGGATGATAGGCACACCCACCTCTGGCTCCAACTCCTCCGCCACGCTGTCGATATCCTCGCCCGTGATGGCCGTCGCGCAGGCCATGGCGATGAAGATAGCCTTCGGATTGTAACGCTCTTTGGCGATACGAATAGCCTGACGAAGTTTGGCGCTACCACCGAACACCATGTCTTTCTCTTGGAGGTTGGTACTCATGTTAAGTGTGTTCTGCTGAGGCTTGCCACGACGTTCCAATCCCTTGTGCATGGAGAGGTTGAACTTCGCACATTCACTACTACATCCGATAGGCGCATGGTCAATCAAGACACAATCGGTAAGGTTACCGATCTGACATTGTACGATGGCATTGGAACACATCGTCTCTTGGTTCAGCGGGCTCTGCAACTCGCAAAGCCTACAGCCTTGTCCGGCGCCCTTGCAGCCTCCGTGCTTCTTTACGCTTCGCTCGTCGTAGGCAGACTGTTCGATCAGCTGCTTGGCCGAGCCGTCCCACCCGATGATCGTGCCGAGCCGCAACTCGCGGTTCTCGACGGTGGTCATATTTAAATTGATTCTATTCGCCATAATGAATTTTTATTCTTCTTGATTTTTAAACTTCAGCTTCCTCTCGTCGATTTTGTAGTAGTAGGCGACGATCTTCTCCAAGGCCTCTTTGATAGGCATTTCGATGTCGAAAACCGATATCGCCTTGCGCTCGAACTGTTTCAGGATGTTGCGCCCGATCTTCTTGCAGACCACACATCGGCAATCGGAAAGCGACTCCACGGCTTCCGACTTTCCTCCGTTGTCGCAACCGTTCTTGCTTCCGCAGCCGGTGCCACAACCGGAGTTACAGCCGTTGCCATTATTTGTGCCACAACCAGTCTCGCCACCGACATTGTTGGTGCTCAGGAGAACCTGATCGTCTGAGGTTGGGACATCCCTGGTCTCTATTTTCAGGAAGTCCGTATCGTCGACCGTGTAGATGTCGAAGCTCCGAGCCGACCCAAAATGCAGGTCTACATTCACTCCGTCAGATGTGGCAACCGCAATTTTGTACCTCATAAACTATCAACTTTTACCTTTAAACTCTTAATTCTTAACTCTTAATTAGATCCTATAGTCGTCCGCATTGTCCATCAAACCATACTCGAGCAAGATCTCTTCCAGACGCTCTTGGGTCATTGGAGTCGGGATCACGAAGCTTGTGTTATCGATGACCGCCTTGGCGAGGTTACGATACTCCTCCGCCTGGTCTGAATCAGGCTTGTATTCGATGACCGTCTTCTTGTTGATCTCGGCGCGTTGAACGATGTTGTTACGAGGCACGAAGTAGAGCAGCTGGGTGCCCAATTCCTTTGCGAAGGCACGGAGCAAGTCCAACTCGCGGTCCACGTTCCTTGAGTTACAGATGATACCGCCCAAGCGTACACCGCCGGACCTTGCGTAGCGCTGGATACCCTTGGCGATGTTGTTCGCCGCGTAGAGGGCCATCATCTCACCCGAAGCCACGATATAGATCTCCTTGGCCTTGCCCTCACGGATTGGCATCGCGAATCCACCGCAGACCACGTCGCCCAACACGTCATAGAACACATAGTCCAAGTCGTCCGTATAGGCGCCCAAGTTTTCCAACATATTGATGGAGGTGATGATACCACGGCCTGCGCATCCCACACCTGGCTCCGGACCACCGGACTCCACGCAGCGCGTACCGCCGAATCCCTCTTTCATGATCCTATCCAGGGAGATGTCCTCACCCTCGTCACGAATGGTGTCCAACACTGTTTTTTGAGCCAATCCGCCCAACAGGAGACGTGTGGAATCAGCCTTCGGATCACAGCCTACCACCATCACTTTCTTACCATGTTCTACCAATCCGGCCGTTAAATTCTGGGTGGTTGTGGATTTACCGATACCACCTTTTCCGTAAATTGCTATTTGTCTGATTTCTGCCATTGTGCTTATACTGTTTTATGCCACGAAATGTGGCGGGTGAATAATTAAAATAAGTTTTGAATTTCGTTGTAAGAATAAATTTTGTCTAAAGCGTCGGTCAGCTCGCCCGGCAAGGCCATCGCCACGATCCCCTTCTGTGTCAGCAGGGCGCTGGCTCCTATTCCGATGCGTGACGCGGTGACGTATTGGCAGTCGGAGAAGAGTTCCACCCGCTTCTCCATGTCGTCCCTGGAGTGTACTCCGTTCTGACAAACCGGGGGCGCCGTGCGTCTCTCCACATAGACCCATTCTCCCTCGAAGAACTGGTAAATGTAGAAGTCCGTGGCTCTGCCAAAGTGTGTGTCGACCGTGTATCCGTCCGTCGAGGCCGCCGCTACTCGAAATGCGTTGTACTGTTTCTTGTCATCCATGTGAAAAAGTGTCTGATACTACAAAATCTTCTGAATAGACCTCCTTGGAGAACTCGCTCACGCCTGGCACGCCCACCGCGTCCGCGCGACAGCGGTTGCAGTGGCGGAAGACGTCGATGTACTTCCCCGCGCTCTTCCTCGCCTCCTCGATCTCGAAGCAGAAAGGCGCTTTCTCGTCTTTCAGTTCGTAGGTCGGTATCAGCGGGATGATGTTGTAGATGGAGGCGCCTAGGGAGGAAACCGTCTTGGCGATCTGCTCGATGTGGCTTCCGTTGATCCGTGGCACCAATACGGTGTTGACCTTTACGGTGATTCCACTCTTCGCTACCTTGCGGATACCATTCAACTGGTTCTCGATCAATATCTTGGCGCCCTCGTAAGCATCGTATTTCTTCCCGTGGTAGAGGACGAACTTGTTCAGCTTCGCCTCGATCTCAGGGTCGATCGCATTCACGGTCACCGTCAGCGAATCGATTTTGGACTCAATCACTTGGTCCGCCTTCTCGTCGAGCAGTAATCCGTTGGTGCTCATACACTTGAGCAGGTGTGGGAATTCTTTGCCCACCAGGCGGAAGGTCTCCAAAGCTGTGTCGGTCGCCAGCGTGTCACCCGGACCAGCGATGCCTGCCACTTTGATGTCTGGACATATCTTCAGCGCCTTTCTAAGGATGGCGATGCTCTCCTCCGGTTTGATCACCTTCGCCGTAACGCCTGGGCGGTTCTCCGTGTCGTTCAGCACGCGGCTGCAAAAGCGGCAACCGATGTTACATGCCGGACTGACAGGCAAGTGAATCCTTCCCAGATTGCCCGGTTTAGAGGCAAAACATGGATGGTTATTGCGTAATCTCTCTTGGTTCTCAGTCATAAATTTTAGATATAATAATCCCCCCTCCGACAACTTTTCAGCCATCGACGCATGTAGAAGATATGTTTGAAACGATGTGTTAACTAATTGTAGGCAAGGCCGCCGGGCATGGAATGTAGTCCCCCTTCCCGACGGCCTTTTTTGCCATCGGCATACGCTGAATGTATGCGAGATTCGGTGATTAATTGTTTGAGAACAAGGCAGTTGACAGGTATCTGTCGCCAGAGTCAGGTAGGAGAACCACGATGTTCTTCCCTTTGTTCTCAGGACGTTCTGCCAAGATCGAAGCAGCCTTCAGCGCCGCACCTGAGGAGATACCCACCAAGATACCTTCGCTTACCGCGAATCTTCTTCCCTCGGTGAAGGCGTCCTCGTTCTCTATGGCGATCACCTCGTCATAAATCTTCGTGTTCAATGTCTCTGGAACGAAGCCCGCACCGATACCTTGGATCTTGTGTGAACCGGCTGTTCCTTTTGACAAGACTGGTGATGTGGCAGGCTCCACAGCTACTACCTTCACGTTCGGGTTCTTGGATTTCAGGAATTCGCCCACACCTGACAAAGTACCGCCAGTACCTACACCTGCTACGAAGATGTCCACCTTACCGTCTGTCTGGTCCCAGATCTCAGGACCTGTGGTCTCGCGGTGAATCTTAGGGTTGGCAGGGTTCACGAATTGACCCAAGATAACAGAACCTTTGATCTCCTTGTTGAGTTCCTCCGCCTTAGCGATGGCTCCCTTCATTCCCTTTGCGCCTTCGGTCAATACGATCTCCGCACCGTAAGCCTTGAGAAGGTTTCTACGCTCCACGCTCATCGTGTCAGGCAAGGTCAGGATCGCCTTGTAACCCTTAGCGGCGGCTACTGCGGCCAATCCGATACCCGTGTTGCCGGATGTTGGCTCGATGATGGTGGCGCCTGCTTTCAGAACACCTTTCTTCTCCGCATCCTCGATCATCGCGAGGGCGATACGGTCCTTGACTGAACCTGCAGGATTAAGGTACTCCAACTTCGCCAAAAGTGTCGCGTTTTTTACACCTGCGTTCTTAGAATAATTGTTGAGTTTCAAAATCGGCGTCTTGCCAATCAACTCCAATGAACTTTCAATAATCTTTGCCATTTTCAAATCCTCCTATTCGTTATGTTATTGTATTCGCTATCGTTTTGCTATCGTTTGACATTGCAAATTTACTGTAGGTAGATTAATTCACCAAACATATTTAAAATTATGGATAAATTATCTATATAATAAATATACGATGGAATGATATACTAATATTGGAATCCACCGATAGGTTTTTGTAGATTTTTATTCTATGAAGGGGTGGGAAGGGTAGATGCTATGACTGATATTCTATGCAAAAACGAAACAGGTGGACATAGTTAAGGCTCTTAATATCTAAGATAATTACTTGAATGTTATTCTTGGATCATATTCAGGAAATACTGGTGAATTCTCGTGTCCTCGTTCAGCTCAGGGTGGAACGAGGTGACGAGTTGTTTGCCTTGGCGGGCAGCGATGATATGTCCGTCGTGGCTGGAAAGCACATCGACGCCCTCGCGTACCTTTGTGATGTAAGGGGCGCGGATGAAGGTCATCGGCACGTTGCCTATCCCTTTGAACTCCTCGTCGACGAAGAAACTGCCGAGTTGCCTGCCGTAGGCGTTCCGCAGTACGGAGATGTCCATGGTGGCGATCCTTTCCCTCGTGTCGTTTTCCACCTCCTTCGCCAGAAGGATCATGCCGGCGCATGTGCCGAAGGCGGGCAAGCCGTTGGCGATGTCCTGACGGATAGGGAGGAGCAACTCTTCGTCCTTCATGATCCGGAGCATCGCGGTGCTCTCTCCGCCGGGGAGGATCACACCATCTTTCGGTTGTTGCCAGTCGCTCAGTTTCCTTACAAGGAATGTCTCCACATGTAAAGAATGGAGCATTCGTTGGTGTTCCTCGAATGCTCCTTGTAATGCTAATATCGCTATTCTCATTTTCCTCTTTCAGCCATTAATAGTTGGATTTCGCTCTCGTTGATACCGACCATGGCCTCGCCAAGGTCTTCGCTCAACTCGGCCAAGATCTTAGGGTTGTTGTAGTTGGTCACGGCCTTCACGATCGCCTGCGCGCGTTTCACAGGGTCACCGCTCTTGAAGATACCGCTGCCGACGAAGACGCCCTCTGCGCCCAATTGCATCATCAAGGCTGCGTCCGCTGGGGTAGCCACACCACCTGCCGCGAAGTTCACGACAGGGAGTTTGCCGTTGTCGTGCACGAATTTCACGAGGTCGAAAGGCACACGCAGTTGTTTAGCGGCCTCGTAGAGTTCGTCGTCGTTGAGCGAACCGAGTCTTCTGATCTCGCTCTGCATCATGCGCATGTGTCTAACGGCTTGGATCACATCGCCCGTGCCAGGCTCCCCCTTGGTACGGATCATGGTCGCGCCCTCGTTGATACGGCGCAATGCCTCACCAAGGTCTTTCGCACCGCAGACGAAAGGCACTTTGAATTTACGTTTGTCGATGTGGTATACGTCGTCGGCTGGTGAGAGCACCTCGCTCTCGTCGATGTAGTCGATTTCGATCGCCTCCAGGATCTGCGCCTCTGCGAAGTGTCCGATACGGCACTTGGCCATCACCGGGATAGATACGGCCGCCTGTATGCCTTTGATCATCTTAGGATCACTCATGCGGGACACACCGCCTGCCGCGCGGATGTCCGCCGGGATCCTTTCCAACGCCATGACGGCGCATGCGCCCGCCGCTTCAGCGATACGAGCCTGTTCTGGGGTTGTCACGTCCATGATTACACCGCCCTTCAGCATCTGTGCGAGGTTGCGGTTAAGAATTGTTCTGTCTTCCATCTGTCCTTTGTTTTTTATGAATTTCTTATTTTGGGTGCAAAGGTGGACAGAATGTGCTATTTGGCAAAATAAGTATTCTTATTTGGTAAAATATTGTGCTTAAAAACACAAAGAGGAGGATTTCCTGAACTGGGAAGGGGATACTTTTTCGTAGTGGCGGAAGAATTTGCAGAACATGGCTTGTGAGGTGAATCCTAATTTGTCCGCCACCTCTTGGATGGTGAGGCGGGAGGTCTCCAATAGTTGGATGGATTCTTGTATCAGGTAGTTGTCTATCACCTGCTTAGGCGTTTTGCCCACTGCCTTATTGGTCACTTGGGAAAGGTACCTTGGGGTGATGGATAGCTGGTCCGCATAGTAGGCCACGTCGTGTGCGTGACGGTAATGCTCGGAGATGAGTGACATGAGTTGGTTGTACAGGTCCGCGTTCCGGTAGGCTTTGTCGGGGGAAGGCACGGCGTAGACCACTTGGCTGTGGATGTAGTCGTGCGCGTTGCGGATGGCGGTAGGTATATCGTCGCCCAGCGCCAGTCTCACTGCGATGGCGGAGGAGAGTGCCCCGCTGACTCCATGCTTCTGCCAGCCGTCCATGTTGTGGGAAGAGAAGAAACGCTTCCTTCCCTTGTGGTAGAGCAGGGTGGTGATGCGTCCCTCGGTCTGGTGCCCGCCACGGAGCATGATGGCCTCCGCCCCCATGTCGGAAAAGGCTTCGGCTGTCGCCACCATGTCATCGTCCGTGAAGATCTCCTTGCCTAGTAGGAGCTTGGCCTCCTCGCATTTGATGATGAGCAGGGTGGAGATGGGTATCAGGTGTTTTTTTATCGCTTCGAGGGTTTCCTTGCGCACGAGGGGGGTGCCGTCGGAGGAGATGATTCCCGGGTCGCAGACGATGGTTTTGCAGGCGATGACTTCATTCCGCAGCCGTCGGATGGCTTGGGCGTCTCGTATCAGCCCGATCTTGATGGCCTTGGGTTTTGCCTTCTCGATGATGGATTGGGCCTGTTCCGTGACGATCTCTACGGGCAGGTCGAATATCCTTTTTGAGCCATCGCCCTTTTCTACGGATACGGAGGTGATGATGGAGAGCGGGTGCCCCCCCAGTTCCGAGATGGTTTGGATGTCGGACTGTATGCCCGTCTCGCCAAAACCGTCTGATCCGGTGATGCTTAGGATAGGGGTGTCGCTCTTCATAGGCAGAGGGGACTCTCCGTTGGGTTATATTCCCGCACCGTCGGCGAACATCTCCTCGACCGCCCTTTGCTGAACGATCTTCGAGTATGGTCTGACGCTCTGGGTGACCCAGATGTTACCGCCCACGATGGTGTCGTGTCCGATGGTGATGCGTCCTAGGATAGAGGAGTTGGAGTAGATAGTGACATTATCCTCAATGATAGGGTGCCTTGGTGTGTTGAGCAGGACACCCTGCTCGTTCTTGGCGAATTTCTTGGCGCCGAGCGTGACACCTTGGTAGAGGGTGACATGGTTGCCGATGATGCTGGTCTCGCCGATGACGACGCCCGTGCCGTGGTCGATGGCGAAGTATTCACCGATCTGTGCGCCCGGGTGGATGTCTATACCCGTCTTGGAGTGCGCCAACTCCGTGATGATGCGGGGCAGTACAGGCACACCTAGTTTCAGGAGGGCGTGCGCCACGCGGTAGTGGAGCATCACCTGTACGACAGGGTAGCAGAAGATGATCTCTCCGTAGGCGGTGACGGCCGGGTCGGCTTTCGCCATCGCTTCGATGTCCGTGTACAGAACCCTTTTTATCTCTGGGATAGTGTCGATGAACTTTAAGGCGATCTCGTCGCTGCTGCTTTCGCAGATCTCTTCTCCTTTGAAGCTCTTGAAACTGAGGCTTATCTGTTCCTTCAGATCCTTCTCCAGGTTCTCCATGCTCACGCCTATGTGGTAGTGACGGCTTTCCGTGCTTCGGATTTCCGCACCGAAGTAACCTGGGAAGATGATTTGCTTGAGTGTCTCAATGATTTTTTCAATGACGGAAACGGATGGTTGTTTGCCACCTTCGGTATGCATGTTTTTTTCCTGTTCGGTGATTTCCGAGAGGATTTTAACGTTCTTGGTCAATATTTTTTTCTTATCCATTGATGTTGCCTGATATTTCATATGCAAAGTTATTAAAAAAAAACAAGCTATTGCCTGTCCGATTTATTTTTTGGTCAATTATGGACTTAAGAGGGTCATGGACACGTGAATCACGGGGTTTATGCTTGTTTTTCCTATGAGAATGGCTCTCTCCTGATTATTTTTCAGTGCCATTCTCACTTTTTCGGTCAATCTGTTGCCGCACTAGAAACAAATTACTAATTTTGAAACGATTTCGCAAAATCGTTTATTTGTAGCATGTTGTTTAAGGATGTTTATGGGCAAAGTGCCATCAAGCAAAGGCTGATTAGGGAGGTGACGGAGGGCCGTTTGCCTCATGCGGTGTTGCTTTGCGGACCGGAAGGGACGGGGAAACTGGGACTTGCCTTGGCTTTAGCCCAATATCTTTGCTGTGAAGATCGGAAGGGGGATGAGCCGTGCGGTTGTTGCAATTCGTGCCGCATGTCCGCCAAATTGGTGCATCCGGACCAACATTTCGTATTCCCCATCTACAAGGAGAAATCCGCGGATACGACAACGTGCGAGAATTTCTTGCCGCAGTGGCGCAACCGTTTGCTTCACTCCCCGTATTTCAGTTACGACCAATGGAACGAGGACTTGAAGTCGGATAATAAGCAGTCCATCATCTATGCCAGCGAGAGCGAGGCGATCATTCGTAAGTTCAATACGAAACCGTATGAGGCGGATTGCAAGGTGATGATCATCTGGCTGCCGGAGAAGATGAACGAGGTGTGCGCCAACAAACTGTTGAAGATCCTGGAGGAGCCACCGGAGAAATCCTACTTCATTCTGGTGAGCGAAAGTCCGGAGACATTGCTCTCCACCATCATCTCTCGTACGCAGCGGATTTTTGTCCCTCCATTGGAGGAGGCGGATATGCGAGAGGCCCTTTCCCGTCGATTCGGACTGACGGGTGCCGCACTCGAAGACGTGGCGCATGTGGCGAAGGGCAATCTGGTGGCGGCGGAAAGAATTGTCGAGACGGCCGATGACACGAAGGAGTACTTCGATTTGTTCGTCACCCTGATGCGCATCTCCTATATGGGTGACGCGCGGAAGATGAAGACGTGGATGGAGTCGGCCAATGCGTTGGGACGTAAACGACAGCTCTCGTTCCTCGCATACGTGCAAAACATGGTGCGCGAAAATTTTATTTATAATATTCATAATAAGGAAATTAGCTATATGACGACCGAGGAGGTGGCTTTCGCGCAGAAGTTCGCCCCGTACGTGAACGAGTTGAATATAGTGCAGTTCCTATCCGAATTGGACTTGGCTCAGCAGCACATCGGACAGAATGTGCAGGCGAAAATCGTCTTTTTCGATCTCGCGATGAAGGTGGCGGTTCTGCTGAGACGGGTGAAAATGTAGAAAAATTATTTTTTATGGGCGTATTAGAAGGCTGTCAACTGAATATGAAGGGTTGCAGCAAAAAAACAGATCAGAAGTTAGACACATACGATTGGTTGTGCGATATACCGGAGTCGGCGAATGCGACGGACTTGGTGGAGGTCACCTTCAAGAACACGAGGAAGGGCTATTTCCGCAATACGAATGGCCTCGCACTGGAGAAGGGCGACGTGGTGGCGGTTGAGGCTACCCCGGGACATGATATCGGTACGGTTTCCATGACAGGACAATTGGTGCTGGCGCAGATGAAGAAGTACCATGTGGACCAGACCCGTACGGAGATTAAACGTATTTACAGGAAGGCTCGTCCGAACGATTTGGAGAAGTTCGAGGAGGCGAAGGCGAGGGAGCACGACACGATGTTGCGTGCCCGGAAGATCGCGGAGAACCTGAAGCTGAACATGAAGATCGGTGATGTGGAGTACCAAGGGGATGGTAACAAGGCCATCTTTTACTATATCGCTGATGAGCGCGTGGATTTCCGTGAGCTTATTAAGGTGTTGGCGGATTCTTTCCATGTGCGCATCGAGATGAAGCAGATCGGTGCCAGACAGGAGGCCGGCAGGATCGGTGGTATCGGTCCGTGCGGTAGACCGTTGTGCTGCTCCTCATGGCTGACTAAGTTCAGCTCCGTGGCCACGAGTTCGGCGCGTTACCAGGAGATCTCCCTGAACCCGCAGAAATTGGCGGGCCAGTGCGCTAAACTGAAGTGTTGCCTGAACTACGAGGTGGACGCTTACGTGGAGGCGCAGAAGGACATCCCGCCTCGCAATATTCCGTTGGAGACGAAGGATGCCACCTTCTATCACTTCAAGACGGATGTGTTCGGACGTGTCATGCAGTATTCGTCCGCCCCTAACATGGCCTCCAATGTGGTCTCCATCCCTGTGGATAGGGTGAAGGAGATCATGGCGCTGAACAAGCAGGGCATCAAGGTGGATTCTTTGTTGGAGGAGACGGAAGACGGGAAGCCAATCGATTACGAGAATGTGGTCGGACAGGATAGCCTGACCCGTTTCGACAAGAAAAAGAAGAAGAAAAAGAAGAGCAAGGGCAATGGCAATGGTTCCGCCGCGGCTCAGGCTACAGCTGCCTCCGACAATGCGGAAGGAGCATCCTCTTCTCCTGCCACCGAAGGGGGCAACGAGGCTCCGCAGGAGGCTGCAGGCAACGCGGAGGCGAAGGCAGGCAATGGAGGCCAAAACAATGCGAAGAACAACGGTTCCCAGCGTGGGGACAAGCGCCAGAACCGTGACCGCAACAACAGACGCCCGCAGCAACAGAAGCAACAGCCTTCCCCATCGGACGGTGAGTCGACTCCTGCCCGTAGCGAAGAGGGTGGGGCGGCTGATAACGAAGGCAAGAACAATGGTCAACCATCCAACCAGAATGGTAACCAGAACCGTAACCGCAACAACCGCCGCAACCGCAATAACCAGCGGAGACAGAACGGCGGCAACGGTGGAGGTGACGAAGGAGGAAACAACCAATCGTCTAACAATGAAAATGCGAAGGGTGGCGATGAGCAATAGGTTTTTTGCGTGTCTGTTGGGGCTAATGAGTCTTGCGCTCTCCTTGGCGAGTTGCGAAGGTGATGCCTTATACCAGGCGTCGAGGATGATTCCCGACGAGGGATGGTACAAGAACGATAGGGTGTCGTTTGATTTTGATATGGCGGATACATCCGGCACTTACAATGTGTTGGTGGATGTCCGTAACAATAATGATTATCCGTTCCAGAACTTCTGGCTCTTCATCCACACGGTGATGCCGGATTCGACGGAGTTCTCCGACACCCTGAACTGTGTGTTGGCGGATAATTACGGGAAGTGGATCGGGAAATCTTCCGGCTCCATGTACCATGTGCCTGTGGCTTTCCGGTTGAATGCGAAGTTCACCCAGGCTGGCAGGTATCATCTCGATTTGATTCAGGGAATGCGCATGGATGTGTTGCCGGGTATTACGGAAATAGGTGTGAGGGTGTTGAAAAATGGGGAAGAATAAGTTAGCGAAATTCGGGGAGATGGAATCCTTCCCCCATGTGTTCCAATACACCTTCTCGGCCCTGAAGGCGACGGGTGATACCTTCCCCCTGAAAGGGAGGTGGAACGAGTTCTTCGGCAACGGGAACCCTATCGTGCTGGAGCTGGGATGCGGACGTGGAGAGTATACCGTGGCACTGGCGGAACTATTCCCCGAAAAGAATTTCATAGGCGTGGACATCAAGGGTGCGCGCATGTGGGCGGGTGCGAAGGAGTCTTTCCAAAAGGGTCTGAAGAATGTGGCGTTCATCCGCACGAACATAGAAATCATCGACGCTTTCTTCGCCCCGGATGAGGTCGCTGAAATTTGGCTCACCTTCCCGGACCCGCAAATGAAGAAGGTGCGCAAACGCCTCACCTCAACCCGCTTCATGGACTTGTACCAAAAGTTTGTGGTGGATGGTGGTCTGATCCATCTGAAGACGGACAGCAACTTCCTCTACCAGTATACCTGCGAGATGGTGAAGGCGAACCACTACAAGGTGGAGTTCCAGAATGACGACCTATACCATTCGGACTTCTCGGATGACAGGATCTTGTCCATCAAGACCTTCTACGAGCAGCAGTGGATAGAGCGGGGATTGACCATCAAGCACATCCGTTTCGTGCTGGACAAGCGTGAGACCTTTGTCGAGCCGGATGTGGAGATCGAATATGATAATTACAGAAGTTATAATAGAACCAGACGTGGTATGGGAAAAAGCAATGAGGAAGGTGCGTTGAGCTTCGACTCGGCGCAGAATTTGGTTAAGAAATCGTTGAAGGCGTTGGATTGGGACATCAACCCGCATGGACTGTATGACCCTATCGCCTATGTTCTGTCATTGGGCGGCAAGCGTATCCGTCCTACGTGCGCTTTGTTGGCTTGCCGGATGTTCTCCGATGATTATGTGAAGGCGCTGAATCCTGCGCTTGCGTTGGAAGTCTTCCATAACTTCACCCTCTTGCATGACGATATCATGGACAAGGCGGACATGAGGCGCGGACAACCGACCGTCCATGTGAAATGGAACGATAACACGGCTATCTTGTCTGGCGACGCTATGCTGATCAAGGCCTACCAGTTGTTGGCCAAGTGTGAACCGAATGTTTACCCTGCCATCTCCTCCATCTTCTCCCAGACGGCGGTGGAGGTTTGCGAGGGACAACAATACGATATGGATTTTGAGTCGAGGAGCGATGTCTCCGTCGACGAATACATGGAGATGATCCGCCTGAAGACGGCTGTCCTATTGGCTGCCAGCCTACAGATCGGCGCCATCTGCGGAGGCGCCAAGGCGGAGGATGCCAAGGCGTTGTACGAGTATGGCATCGGCATCGGTCTTGCCTTCCAGTTGAAGGATGACCTCTTGGATGTCTGGGGCGACGTGAAGAAGTTCGGTAAGAAGATCGGAGGAGACATCTGTTGCAATAAGAAGACCTTCCTCCTCATCAACGCATACGCTAAGGCGAACGCGGAGGAGAAGAAGGAACTGGACCGCTGGTTGTTGGCGGAGACCACCGACCGTGACGCAAAAGTCTCCGCAGTGACTCGTCTGTACGAGCGCCTCGGCATCAAAGCGTTGGCGGAACAGACCATTCGTGAATACTACGACCGTGCCATTGAGGCGTTGGACAAGGTGGAAGTTGAGAAGGAACGGAAAGAGGTATTGTATCAATTGGCTTATGACTTAATGTACAGGGAAGATTAATCATTATTACCATCATGCCGTATAGAAGATTACCAAACACGAACCAGGCAAGGTTGCGCTCCATCCAGCAGGCTGTGAGCAAGGGCGAAATGGCTAATCTATATGACCTCGCCTATTCCTACAAGTTGTTCGAGGATGCGAAGGCTTTCCTCGTGAGGTACCAGCGTGCCATCAATGAGAATAAACAATGCTCAGAGAAACAATTCTCCACGAGCCTTGAGTTCCAGGAGGCCGCAAAGAACGCCCGCATGTATGTCTCTCATTTTATCAAAGTGTTGAATATGTGCGTGCAACGACATGAGATACGTGCCGAATACAAGGAATTCTACGGTTTGAAACCTGAAAGTAATGTTACCCCGGACCTCTCGTCGGACGATAGTCTGTATGAGTGGGGCAAGAAGATCATAGAGGGGGAGCAACGTCGGCTCAGCATGGGCGGAACGCCTATCTATAACCCCGCCATCGCCAAGGTGCGGGTGCATTATGACATCTTCGCTGATGGGTATGGTAATCAGAAGGTGTTGCAGAATAATACGGTGAGGACGAGCGAGAATATCGTCCAACTCAATAAATACGCCGACGAACTGATCCTGCAAATCTGGGATGAGGTGGAGGCTACGTTCGCTGATCAGCAACCTGCCGAAAAGATAGAGAAATGCAAGGCTTACGGTTTGATTTATTATTATAGAAAAGGTGAAAAGGCGGAATGAAGGTAACTCTTTTTTTGTCATATCGCTCTTCCTATGGGGAGGAACTGTTCGTCTCGGGCAATATAGCGGAGCTACGAGACGGGGACGGTGCGCCCCTGCCGATGTCCTTCCATGGGTATGGCTGGACAACCGTTATCTACACCTCTTCCCTTGAGTTCGACTACCATTTCTTGGTGAAGAAAGATGGACAAATCATTTCCCAAGAAGACTCCCTTTCCCACCATTTCGGAGGCTATGACAAGAAGTACCAGAACGTCCTTGTATACGATTATTACGGTCCTCGTCCTAAATTCTCCCGCATGATCCTCTCGTCCGTCTTCTCCAAGGCGGTGAAGAGACAAAAGGAGTCCCGGAAGATGCGGGGGAAGTGCAATGTGCCTATCATCTTCAACACGGCGACCGACTCTGTAAACTTCAATCATCGGCTGGCCATCTCCGGTAGCGATGTTTCCCTCGGGAAATGGACGGAAAGTAATGCGAAGGTCATGAACGGGTCCGCTTACCCTAATTTCTCATTGACCCTCGACGCTAATAAACTGAATTTCCCGCTTGAATATAAATATGTAATCTATGACCCTGCGAATGAGCAGGTTATATCATGGGAGAACGGTTGGAACCGTCTTTTGAATATTGAATTCGCCCTCTCTACCGACCTGATTGTGGTGAACGACAAGGAGCCTCAATTCGACCTCCCGGCGTTCAGAGGGGCGGGCACGGCGGTGCCGGTCTTCTCGTTGCGCTCCGGCAACAGCTTCGGCTGCGGGGAGTTCCTCGACCTGAAACTGCTGGCGGATTGGGTGGCCAAAACGGGCCAACGCATCATCCAGACCTTGCCCGTCAACGATACTTCCGTGCATGGGACGTGGCGGGACTCTTACCCCTACAGCGCCATATCCGTTTTCGCATTGCACCCGATGTACCTGAACATCGAACGGGTGGGTGAACTGAAGGATCGGAAGAGATATCTTGCCCAAAAGGCTAAACTGGGGAAGGAACGTTTCGTCGATTACGAGGCGGTCATCTCCCTGAAGTGGGGTTACATCAAGGATTTGTACAAGAAATATGCGGCTGAGACCTTCGCCACGAAGGAGTATGGCGACTTCTATGCGAAGAACCGTTTCTGGCTGGAGACCTATGCGGTCTTTTGTTCCCTCCGCGATAAATATCATACCTCCGACTTCTCCCAATGGGGCGAGGAGAGTGTTTGGCAGAAGAGTAGGATAGAACAACTATGTTCTCCGAAATCGCCTGAATATAAAAGCGTTGCGCTGCATTTCTTCGTGCAATACCATTTGTATAAACAGTTGCGTGAGGCGGTGGAATATGCCCATGGCCTTGGCGTGGCGATCAAGGGGGATATCCCTATCGGTGTGAATGCCTGCAGTGCGGACGTGTGGGAGCATCCCGCTTTGTTCGACCGTACGGGCAGCGCGGGCGCACCTCCTGATTATTTCTCCCAGACGGGACAGATCTGGGGCTTCCCGATCTATAACTGGGACGAGATGGCGAAGGATGGTTATGCCTGGTGGCGCAACCGTTTCCAGTGCATGTCCCGCTACTTCGACGCTTATCGTATCGACCATATACTAGGCTTCTTCCGCATCTTCAGGGTGCCTTCCGATGCTCAGATGGGGCTCTTGGGACAGTTCGACCCGGCTCTTCCGCTATCGGTGGACGAGATCCGTGGGTTCGGCATTTCCCTGCCGGAAGAGGAGTTGTGCAAGCCTCATATCAACGAGTGGATGTTGGACGAACTCTTCGGCGACCAGAAGGAGGCTGTGAAGAAGGATTACCTCCGCCAGACGGGTGACGATTCCTATGCGCTGAAGCCGCAGGTCTCTACCCAGGCGAAGATCGTCTCTTGGTTCGAGTCGCATGGTTTCAAGGACAAGGAGCGGATCAAGACGGGTTTGCTCTACCTTGTGTGTCAGGTCTATTTCGTCGAGGATTGCCACCGGAAAGGGCTCTATCATCCGCGCATCTCGATAGAGAAGAGCCTAGCCTACCGTGCCGCCGACGAAGGTCTGAAGCAGGCGTTGAAGAATATCTACGAATATTTCTACTACCATCGTCATGAGGATTTCTGGCGGGATGGGGCGGTCAAGAAGTTAGGCTCATTGATCCGTAGCACGGATATGATGGTTTGCGGCGAGGACCTGGGCATGGTGCCGGGCTGTGTTCCTTCCGTCATGCGTGACTTGGAGATACTGAGTCTGGAGATCCAGCGTATGCCGAAGGAGATGTACGTGGAGTTCGGTTCGCTCGAAAGGATTCCGCGCATGTCTGTCTGCACCACTTCCACCCATGACATGAGCACGATGCGCCAATGGTGGGAGGAGGATGCCTCGGTGACGCAACGATATTTCAACAATGAGCTGAAACAGTATGGCGACGCCCCTAAGACGTGTGAACCATGGATCTGTCAACTGATCGTGGAGAAGCATATGGCCTCCCCGGCGGTGTGGGTTATCCTACCGTTGCAGGATTGGATGGCCATCGATGGTTCGGTGCGCAACGCCAACGTGAAGGATGAGCGGATCAATGACCCTTCCAACCCTGATAATTACTGGCGTTATCGGATGCATGTCACCTTGGAGGAACTGCTAGGTCATGAGGAGCTCAATCAGAAGATAAGGGACGTCATTAATCATGGAGGAAGAGGTTGAATATGAATAGAAAATTATACTATATATTCCATAGTGGTAAGAACTTCAAGCTGGGGTATTATTTCAAGGCATATTGTCGGTTATTGGTCCCTCGGTTCATCTACCGGAACGAGTTGTCCGAACTGTTGTCTGAACTGGAGGAGAGACCTGACCGCGACTACATCCAGGAGCGTGTGGATTATTATTGCAAATTGTCCACTCCTGTTGAATTGCCGGCCTCCTGTGGTACGCTTCGTCAAGCGTGGAAAAAGGTTTGTGGCGGGACGGTCTATGACCATGACACGTATGAGTTCACCCGCTACTTCTCCCCTGAGAAGAGATGGGCGTTCTTGCCGGGTGACATCGTGACGGTGCCAGACCAGCCTTCGGTGGTGAAGAGCAGACCGCTGTGTGATGGCAATGACAACTCCGTTCTGCTCAAGTTGGACAAGATCCGCCATTTCATTTTTGTGGAGGATGACATCCCGTTTGAGGAGAAAACGTATAAGGTGCTCTTCCGTGGCAAGGTGAAGGGAAAGGAGCCGAGGAAGGCATTCATGCAGGCCTATTACGGTAATCCGCTCTTCGATGTGGGGGATGTGGGACGTCGGACAGACTCTCCGATGGAGTGGCGCAAGGAGAAGTTGACGATCCGTGAGCACCTGGACTATAAGTTCATCATGGCGATTGAGGGGAATGACGTGGCGAGCAACCTGAAATGGGTGATGTCCTCCAATTCGTTGGCCGTGATGCCTCGTCCCACTTGCGAGACATGGTTCATGGAGGGTAAGCTAATCCCTAATTACCACTATGTTGAGGTGAAACCTGACTTCTCCGACGTGGAGGAGCGTACCCGCTATTACAACGACCATCCCGAGGAGGCGAAGGCGATCATTGCTCATGCGCACGAATACGTCGCCCAATTTAAGGACCAGAAGCGGGAGAAACTGATCTCCTTGGCGGTGTTGGACAAGTATTTCCAAATGGTTCATTAAGCTACTTTTTTTGTATATTCGCGTAATTTTTTAGTGAAAAAAGATGGATTATCAGGAGGCACAAGACAGCGCGATAGATTTATTGCAGACCTTGATCACGATTCCCTCCTATAGTAGGGAAGAGGTAAAGCGCGCTGATTATTTACAAAAGTACATAGAGGCGAAGGGCTATATGGTCCGTCGCAAGGCGAATAACCTTTGGATTATGGGGGCTGGATTCGACGAGACGAAGCCTACCGTAATGCTCAATTCCCACATTGATACGGTCCGTCCGACTTCCGGGTGGACGAAAGACCCTCATGCGCCGGTTGTGGAGCGTGGCACGCTTTATGGCTTGGGCAGTAACGATGCGGGGGCTTCTTTGGTGTCGTTGCTCTTCTCATTCTTTATCCTTACGGAGAAGAAACAACCCTATAACCTGATCTTCGCCGCTTCGGCTGAGGAGGAGGTGTCGGGCAGTAACGGTATGGAGCTGTTGCTGACTGAATTGCCGCACTTGGACTTCGCCATCGTGGGCGAGCCTACAGGCATGAACATCGCCATTGCCGAGAAGGGTTTGATGGTGGTGGATTGTGTGGCGCACGGCAAGTCGGGTCATGCGGCCCGTGAGGAGGGCGTCAATGCCATCTATAAGGCTATCCGTGATATTGAATGGATCCGCAACGAACGCCTGCCTAAGGTGTCGGACTTCCTTGGCCCCGTGAAGATGACGGTGACCATGGTGCATGCGGGCACGCAACATAATGTCATACCGGACGAGTGTTCGTTCGTGATTGATGTCCGCACCAACGAGTGCTACTCGAACCAGGATGTCTTCGAAATATTGGAGAGCCGGCTGGAGTCCGAAATCAAGGCCCGTTCCTATCGTCTGACCTCTTCGGGCGTTTCACCGTCCCTGCCGATTGTGCAGCGTGGCGTGGGTATGGGCATGACTACCTTCGGTTCCCCGACACTGTCTGACCAGGCGTTCCTTCACTTCCCAAGCATCAAGTTGGGCCCGGGCAACTCTTCCCGCTCCCATACGGCGGATGAATATATCGTGCTGAAGGAAATCAGGGATGCGATTCCAGCCTACGTGCAGTTGCTGGACGGCATGACGTTCGATAAATTCATGGGAGAGAAATAATGGCTCAGAAAAGGAAGTTCTATGTCGTTTGGGAGGGGAAGGAGATCGGTGTCTTCCGCACCTGGCCGGATTGTGAGGCGCAGATAAAGAATTTCCCGAAGGCGAAATATAAGTCGTTCGAGACGGAGGAGGAGGCTATGGAGGCTTTCCAGAATGGTCACGAGGATTATGTCTCGCACAGGGCCGACGTGAAGCATATGCTCCCCGACTACCGTAACTTGGAGACGGGCGGACCCGACCTCGAATCGCTTGCCGTGGATGCGGCGTGTAGCGGGAACCCTGGCATGATGGAGTACCGCGGCGTATACCTCCGCTCTAGGGAGGAGGTCTTCCACATGGGACCGTTGGAGCAGGGCACGAATAATATAGGCGAGTTCCTTGCCATTGTGCATGGTCTGGCCTTGATGAAACAGAAAAGCCTTTCGCTGCCTATCTACTCGGATAGCGCCAATGCGATATCGTGGGTGAAGCAGAAGAAGTGCAAGACGAAGCTGGAGAAGACGGAGAAGAACGAGCGGATCTTCGATTTGATTGTCCGCGCCGAGAAATGGTTGCGTGAGAACAGTTACACGAATCCTATCCGTAAGTGGGAGACGAGGGACTGGGGAGAAATACCCGCGGATTTTGGTAGAAAATAAATTGTGAATCATCATGTCGATAACGGTAGAACATCTATACAAGAGCTATGGAAAGCAGTTGGTGCTGAATGACATCAGCTTTTCCATCAAGAGCGGGGAGATCGTCGGTTTCCTCGGCAATAATGGTGCCGGCAAGTCCACAACCATGAAGATCATCACGGGTTACTTGGAGGCGGACAGCGGACACGTGGATGTCTGTGGAGTCGATGTGGCGAAGAACACGCTGGAGGCGCACCGCAAGATCGGTTATCTGCCGGAACATAACCCTATCTACCCAGATATGTATGTGCGTGAGTACCTGCAGTTTGTGGCGGGACTCTACAAACTGGGGAAGGGGGCGAATGCCCGTGTCGACGAGATGATCGAACGCACAGGCCTGACCCGTGAATACAAGAAAAAAATCGGTATGCTCTCCAAGGGTTATCGCCAACGTGTGGGATTGGCCCAGGCGTTGATTCCGGACCCGGAGGTGCTGATCCTCGACGAGCCTACGACGGGCTTGGACCCTAACCAAATCGATGAAGTCCGTTCTTTGATCAAGGAGGTGGGCCGGGAGAAAACCGTGATGCTCTCCACCCATATCATGCAGGAGGTCTCCGCTATCTGCGACCGTGTGATCATCATCAACAAGGGACGGATAGCGGTGGATGATAAGGAACGTGCCGTCGTGTCGGTGCAGGATGATAACCACTTCGCTATCTTGGCTGAATTCTCCGCACCTCAATCTGTTGAGGCTTTGGGGAAGATGGCGGATGTGCTTTCCGTATCGGAGTCGGGCGTTAACACCTATCTTCTGCAGTGTGCTGCGGATGTGCGGGAAAGGGTGTTCCGTTATGCGGTGGAGCAAAAGACCTCTTTGTTGACGTTGAAGCTTCAGGAGAAATCGATGGAGGATGTCTTCCGTAATTATACAAAACAGCAGGAAAATGGCGGAAAAAATACAGAAAACGAATGCGGCGAGACTGCTTGACAGCAAGAAGATCAAGTACGAATTGGTCCCTTATGTGGTGGACGAGTCTGACCTGAGCGCTATCCATGTGGCGGCGCAACTAAACGAGCCCATCGAATTGGTTTTTAAAACATTGGTGCTTCGTGGCGACCGCAACGGTATCTTTGTCTGCGTGGTGCCGGGTGCTGATGAGGTGGATTTGAAACTGGCCGCAAAGGTCTCCGGTAACAAGAGCTGCGCCTTGGTGCCGATGAAGGAGATCTTAGGTCTGACCGGCTATATCCGTGGCGGATGTTCCCCATTAGGCATGAAGAAAAATTATCCTACCTATATCCATTCCACCGCCCCCGATTATGAATTCATCTATGTGAGTGCGGGCGTGCGCGGGTTGCAGATCAAGATCGACCCGAAAGAGCTTATCGGCTGCTGCGCCATGACGGTGGCGGAGTTGGTGGTGAATGGGTAAGCCTATCTCCCTATTATAGGCAAGGCTGTCGGCTCAGCCATAGCTTGAAGAGTGAGTCGTTGAACGAAACCTCTTGGACATCCTATCTGTATGAGGTCCTTCTTTTGTGATGCATTAGGAATTCCTCTCCTCTGTTACTAATAACTTTATTACTAACAACCCTATTACTAACAATGTTGTTACAACTATCGTGTGGGGTGGTAAAAAGGGAAAGGCACTTGTGAGAGCGTCACGAGTGCCTTTTAAATCGTCTATGTAAGTTAACTTAGCAAATCTTTCCGTATCCGACCCCCATGTTGTCCTCGCTGAGCTTCTCCTCCAGGTAGGTCTGCACGTGGCGGACGCGTTTCTCCTCGAAGATCTCCTCGATGGTGATCATGAGACCCGTCTCCAGCACATCGTTGAACTCGTCGTTGATGCAGGAACCGAAGGTGCGCATGGTCGGGGAAAGTGCCATGTAGGCGTTGATGAGCGGTGGAATATTGTGGCCTAATAGTTTGATTTGTTTCTTTAGTATGCTATAGTCCTCCTTGTAGTTTCCTCCGCAGAATATTTTCTCCATCTCCTTGAGGTTGTCGTCGAATTTCACAGGAATCTTAGGGAAAACCAGTTTGTCGTTGTCCGGGAAGTACTTATGCATGAAGTACATGATGAACGACCTTGCGTCCTCCTTGAAGGAAGGGTAGATGGTCGCTTTCCCGAAGAAATACTTGGATTGAGGGATGGAGACCATCAGTGCGCCCAATCCGTCCCAAAGGTTATCCAGCGCATAGAGGCTTTTCGCACCCATGCGTGACGATTGGTATTCCGGGCGTACGAATGAGCGTCCGAGCTCTATGGTGTAGGGAAGGAACTCCTTGATGAACTTCTCCGAGTAGGCGAAGAGGTGGGAAGAGGTGAGCTTAGGGCTGCCGTCCTCGAAGAACGAAGCCTCGGAGCCATGCAGGTAGCGGTATCCGCCGATGATTTCCTTCTCCTCCGGATTCCACACGATGAGTTGGTGGTAAGGACGTTCCATGGTGTCGTATTCATCGATGTCGCAGGATAATCCTACGCCCCCGCCTGCGGTACGGAAGGAGATCTCTCGTAAGCGGCCGATTTCTCTCATGACGTTAGGGGAGTCATGATGTGTGACCACATATATCTCGTTGTTGCATTTGTTTGTCTTGCGCAACAGTTTGTCTTTTGTCAGCTCCTCGACTAGCAAGTCGGGGTTTATCGGCTCGATGATGTCTTCCATTTAATGTGTTTTTTTGTCGTTTGGGGAACTCCCCGTCCTTATAAACTGTATGCCTTCTGCTTTACCCATTCCGCCCATTCGGACTCTGTTTTCTCCTTCGTGAATGTCTCGTAGGGGATGGGTTCTCCTATCTTAACGGTGAAAGTTTTCTCTTTCTGTTTGAAAAGCTCGTCGGAGAGGAACAACATCTCGATGTTGGCTTTAATCCCCAGCTTGGAGCGGTAGTAGGCTAAGTTGTAAAAGAACTTTGAGTTTTCACCCTCGAAATACAAAGGTATAATATTTCGGTGATATTGTACAGCCTTTTTTATGAAAGTTTTTTTCCATTCGTTATCTTTTATTTTCCCGTCTTTCTGCCTTCTTGAACATTGTCCCGCAGGAAAGAAGAGGATGGCGGCGTCCGATGCGCACGCTTCGTTGATGAGCTCGCCCGTATTCCTGGCCTGGCCACCTATTTTGCTGATCGGAATGAAGAACTCTTTTAGGTTGTCGACGTACATAAGGAAGTCGTTCACAGGTACTTGCAACTTTTTGTAGTGGTTGGTGAGCACCTGGATCAGCGCGATGCCGTCCGCTCCGCCCAAGGGGTGGTTGGAGGCGAAGATCACCTTCGAGTCCTGCGGGATGTTCTTCTCGCCGACGATGTTGAACCGGATGTGGAAATGGTCGCGCAGCACCGTCTCCGCGAAATCATGTCCCCATAAATGTCCGTAAGTCCTGAAGATATAGTTGATTTCATCCTCGTGGATGGTCTTTTTGAGCCAGTTGATGAGAAATCTCGGAATTCTTTTTTTGATTTTTGGTATTTTTTTATCTAATATCTCGTCAATATTTATCTTATCCTTTGATGAATTTTTAGTCTCCATGATATCTAATTTGTTGAATTTGTGGTGCAAATATAATGATTTCCTCCGTAAAACGCCCTTTTTTGTGGGGTTTCAGTGTTGTTTGTAAATTGTTGAAAAATAGTGGAAAGAGAGTGTAAAAAAAGTGAAGTGGGGCATTGTGGGGGAAAGGAAAATGTTTTATCTTTGTAATTGTGAATCATTGGATTGTCGTATGCAGCAATTTTTAGGCAACATAGAAGCGAAATTGGACGTCAAAGGACGCGTGTTCGTCCCGGCGGCCTACCGTCGTGCCCTTGAAAAAGAGGGGGATGGCGCTTTGTTCCTGCGGCTGGATACGGTGACGAAGTGCGTGAAGCTTTATCCTTCCTCCGAGTGGAACAAGCTCAACGAGGAGTTCGTCTCCCACATCAACATGTGGAACAAGGATGACCTCCGCCTCTACCGCCAGTTCACCGCCGGCGTGGAGATGGTCGAGCTGGACGCTAGCGGACGTATCCTCCTGCAGAAGAAGCATATCGATGCTATCCAAGCATCGACCGACGTGCTTTTCGTCGGCGTGGGCAACTACTTCGAGATCTGGAACAGGGCGAACTTCGAGGCCGACCTTTATGGCGACGCCGACTTCTCCGATGCTTTGCAGTCTAAAATGGGTAACGTGTCAATCTGATGGAAAAGGAAATCGTTTATCACACACCGGCGTTGTTGCTCCCCTGCATGGAGGGGCTATCCATCCGTCCCGACGGGACTTACGTGGATGTGACCTTCGGCGGTGGCGGACATTCCCGAGAGATTCTTAACCGGCTCTCTCCGAAAGGCCGCCTCCTTTCTTTTGATCAGGACCTGGACGCTGCCCGAAACGCTTTCGATGATCCCCGCTTCACTTTCGTGAGGGGTAATTTCAAGCACCTCTCGAACTTCCTTAAGTTCTACGGGGCGGAGAAGGTGGATGGTATCCTGGCGGACCTGGGTGTCTCCTTCCACCATTTCGACGATGCTTCGCGCGGTTTCTCCTTCCGCTTCGACGGTGACTTGGATATGCGTATGAATCAACAGGCTCGCCTCTCCGCGGCTGATGTGCTGAACAACTACGAGGAGGAGCAACTGACTGATATATTCCGCCTTTATGGTGAACTCTCTTCCGCTAAGCGTTTGGCCGCGGCCATCGTGCGGGCGAGGGCGGCAAAACGGTTCGAGAAGGTGGCTGACCTGCTGGAGGTGGCTGACCCGTTCGTGGGTAGGGACCGCCAGAAAAAGGATATGGCGAAACTCTTTCAAGCGATCCGCATCGAGGTGAATGGTGAGATGGATGCTCTGAAACGCTTCCTGTCGCAGACGGTCTCGTCGCTCAAACCGGGTGGCAGACTGGTGGTGCTGACCTACCACTCCCTGGAGGACCGCCTCGTGAAGAACTTCATGCGGGCGGGCAATATGGAAGGTAATGTGGAACAGGATTTCTTCGGTAATAGGCTCTCTCCTTTCCGGCTGGTGAACAACAAACCGATCGTGCCGGACGAGGCGGAGATTGAGGCGAACCCGAGGTCCCGCAGCGCGAAACTGCGCGTCGCGGAGTTGTTAGGCTAGTATTTAGTTGTTGTGTTATGATATTCAAACGGCAGTTGGACAATCTGAAGGGCTTCGCCTCCATGGCGGGTGACTCCTTCGCGGATGTCATGACGGGTAGGATCTTCAAGAAGGATTTCATCAGGCGTCAGGCGTTCGTGATTGTCATGTGTGTCGTTTTCCTCTTCTGCCACATCGGCCTACGCTTCAGTTGCGAGAACCAGGTGAAACAGATCGACCTGCTTCAGAAACAGTTGGAGGATGTCCGTTTGGAGTATTTGTCCCGTTCCGCTGAATTGCAGGGAATGGGGAAGCAGTCTCAGATCAAACGCATGGTGGCGGAGCGTGATTCGACCCTCCTCCCTTCCGTTGAACCGCCTTTTAGAATCTCTAAATAACTTCGAGTATGGCGATTACAAAGGACATGAAGAAAAAAATTAAGATGAGGACCATCGTTGTTTTTGGCTTGATGGTTTCTTTCTTGGTGCCTTTCTGCGTGAGCCTTTATAACACAATGGTGAGGGACGGTGACGAGTGGAAGAAGCGCTCGAGGAAGATCGCGGCGGATAGCCTGATGGTGCTGCCGGTGCGTGGAAATATCTTGGCGTGCGACGGTCAACTGATGGCGAGCTCCATCCCTGTCTATGTCCTGCACATGGATTTTCAGGCGGATGCCTTGCATCGCGACTCGTTCCTGGCGCATGTGGATAGCCTTTCCTACTATCTCTCCACCATCTACACGGATAAGTCGCCGGCGCAGATGAAACAGCACCTGATGACGGGCTTCAAGAAGGGCAGCCGTTGGTATTGCGTGGGGAAGCGTAACCTCTCCTACGTGGAGATGAAGCGGGTGAAGACCTTCCCTTTATTGAATAAGGTGAAATGTTACGGTTTCAACAAGCGTGTGAACCGTAAATTGCCGTATGGCGATATGGCTTCCCGAACAATCGGCGGTCTCTACGCCGAGTTGGACAAGGGTGGCAAGAGCGGTATCGAAAAGTACTGCGATTCGTTGTTGAAGGGGCGTCCGGGCTTGGCCTCCCGTGTGAAGGTGGCGGGCGCTTACCGTGAGATCAACGATGTGGATGCGCAGAATGGGTTGGACATCGTGACGACCATCGACGTGAACATCCAGGACATTGTGGATAGTGACCTCCGCCATAGGCTGGCGATGTCGGAAGCTGAGTTCGGTTGCGCGGCTGTCATGGAGGTGGCTACGGGCGAAATCAAGGCGATGTCGAACCTGAAGAGACGGTCGGACGGCTCTTATGTGGAGGGTGAGAACTACGTCACGAACGGTCATTTCAAGTGTGAACCGGGCTCCACGTTCAAGATCGCGAGCGCGGTTATCGCTTTGGAGAAGGGCAAGGTGGATACGTCCACCATCATTGAGACGGGCAATGGCTCGTGGCCTTTCTACGGCAGGACGATGCACGACTCCCACGCGAACGGGACGATTTCGTTCAACAAGGCGATTCAGCAGTCGTCGAACATCGCGGTGGCGAAGGTGATAGACAATGCTTTCAGGAACAACCCGGAGGAGTACATCGAGGCATTGTACGATTTGGGTCTCTCCATGCCGCTTGGCTTGGAAATACCAGGCGCTAAGCCTCCGCACATCAAGCACCCTTCGGACAAGGGCCCTAACGGATGGTACAAGACTTCCTTGCCGTGGATTGCCCATGGATACGAGACGGATATGCCGCCGATCCAGATCCTGACCTTCTACAACGCTCTGGCGAACGGGGGAAAGATGATGCGTCCTCACCTCCTCAAGGCGGAGTCGCTGAATGGTAGGGTGGTGAAGTCCTACGGTTCGGAGGTGCTGAAGTCTAAGATATGCAGCGAGGGAAACCTCGGCAAGGTGAAGCAGATGATGGTGGACGTGGTGGAGCATGGTACAGCCACCGCGGCGAAGTCCAAGTACTTCAAGATCGCGGGGAAAACGGGTACGGCCAACCAGGTCTATCACTCATCGGTCAAGCGTCAGCAGCTGACCTTCTGCGGGTTCTTCCCTGCGGATGCTCCCAAGTACAGCATGATTGTGGTGGCTTGGTATCCTAAGAAGGGCGCGACGGGTGCGGGTAGCCTCTCCGGCGCCACCTTCAAGGACATCGCGGAGCATATCTACGCGCAAAGTCCGCTGATGCAGACTGCCCCTACGATGAAAGGGGATACGACGAGGTTGCTCTCTCCTGTCACGAAGGCGGGCGACCGTAAGTCGTTGGAGATGGTGATGGAGGAGCTGGACGTAAATTACCACAAGAGCAAGGTCGCTGGCGAGTGGGTCCGTACTCATGTGACGGAGAATGGTGTCCGGGAGAATAAGGTGATAGCGGGCTATGCGAAGGACCGCGTGCCGGATGTGACCGACATGGGACTGAAGGATGCTATCTTCTTGCTAGAGAACAGAGGCTTGAAGGTCTATGCCGAAGGCACGGGCGTGGTGAAGAGCCAATCCCTGGAGGAGGGCCGCTTCATCAATAAAGGAGAAAGTATAAAATTGATTTTGAGATAAATAGAATAGCGTATGAATGGATTAGTCGACATATTGGCTACGGTTGACGTGCTGGAGACAGTTGGGAATGCGGACATCGAGGTCTCTTCCCTCCAGTTCGATTCCCGTAAGGTGGAGAAGGGTTCTTTGTTCGTGGCTACTTGCGGTACGCAGGTGGATGGACATACGTTTATCGGCTCGGCCATCGAGAAAGGGGCTGTGGCGATCGTTTGCGAAAAGATGCCGGAGTCCTTTGCCCCGGGTGTCGTCTACGTCCGTGTGGCGGACTCCAACGAGGCGCTGGGACGCATGGCTTCGGCTTGGTTCGACTATCCTTCCGCTTCGCTGAAGCTGGTGGGCGTCACGGGTACGAACGGTAAGACGACCATCGCCACGCTGCTCTATCATCTCTTCCGCAGGGCGGGTCATAAGGCGGGTTTGCTCTCCACGGTCTGCAACTATGTGGACGATGAGGCGGTGCCTGCCACGCACACGACCCCTGACCAATTGGAACTGAACGGTCTGCTGGCCCGCATGGTGGCGGCTGGCTGTGAATATGCTTTCATGGAGGTGAGCTCACATTCCGTGGACCAGCGTAGAATCGCTGGCTTGGATTTCGACGGCGGTATCTTCACGAACCTGACGCGCGACCATCTGGACTACCACCTCACGATGGAGAATTACCTCAAGGCGAAGAAACGTTTCTTCGATGACTTGTCGGACGAGGCTTTCGCTTTGACGAACCTGGACGACAAGAACGGTCCGGTGATGCTCCAGAACACGAGGGCGAGGAAGCTCACCTATTCCGTGCGGACGATAGCGGACTTCAAGACAAAGATCGTGGAGGATTCCTTCGAGGGTATGTCCCTGAATATGAATGGCAAGGATCTCTTCGTCTCCTTCGTCGGTAAGTTCAACGCCTCTAACTTGACGGCTGTCTTCGGGGCGGCGGTTGCCTTGGGCATCTCTGAGGAGGACGCCTTGGTGCACTTGAGCGCTATGCACCCTGTCTCCGGCCGTTTCGAATGCATATCGGCCCCTTCCGGCTATAAGATCATCGTCGATTATGCGCATACGCCTGACGCGCTTACCAATGTCATCAATACGATTAACGATGTGCGTTGCGGCGAGGGCAAGCTGATCACGGTGGTAGGCTGTGGCGGAAACCGTGACAAGGGCAAACGCCCGATCATGGCGCAGGAGGCTGTGAGAGGAAGCGAGCAGGTGATCATCACTTCGGACAATCCGAGGAACGAGGAGCCTCAGGATATCATCAACGATATGTTGGCGGGCTTGGACCCTGTCGCCAAGAGGAAGGTGATCGCGATCGAAGACCGTTATCAGGCCATTAAGACGGCTTGCGCTTTGGCTCAGTCGGGCGACGTCATTCTGGTGGCGGGTAAGGGCCATGAGAATTACCAGGATATCAAGGGCGTGAAGCATCATTTCGACGACCATGAGGTGGTCCGTGAGGTGATGGGTTAATTGGGTATTAATTTTTACAGTATACGATTATGTTTTATTATTTGTTCAACTATTTGTCACAAATGAGCGTGCCGGGTGCGGGAATGTTCAAGTACGTCTCTTTCCGTTCCGCCTTTGCGTTCATCTTCGCGTTGCTGATCGCTACGCTCATTGGCAAAAGGATCATCCGTTTCTTGCAGAAGAAACAGATTGGTGAGACAATCCGTGATTTGGACCTTGCGGGACAAATGGCTAAAAAAGGAACGCCTACGATGGGTGGTATCATCATTATCATCTCCATCCTGTTGCCTGTGCTTCTTTTCGGCAAGTTGGACAATGTCTATATCTTATTGATGATCGTGACGACCTTATGGCTCGGTGCCATGGGGTTCCTCGACGATTACATCAAGGTCTTCAAGAAGGACAAGGAGGGCTTGCACGGTAGATTCAAGATCTTGGGGCAGGTGGGCCTCGGTCTGATTGTGGGTCTGACGTTGTACATGAACGATAATGTGGTCATCTATGAGAATACCACGTCGGCGTCTGCTACCACGGAGGTGGTCGAATATGCCAAGGTGCCGGAGAAATCGACCAAGACGACCATCCCGTTCGTCAAGAACCCTAACTTCGACTATGCGGATTTGTTCGGTTGGGCGGGCGATTATGCGCAGACATTGGGCTGGATCTTCTTCGTGCTCGTGGTGATCTTCATCGTGACGGCGGTCTCGAACGGCGCGAATCTGACGGATGGTCTGGACGGACTCTCGACGGGCGTCTCGGCCATCGTGGGGTCCGCATTGGGTATCCTGGCTTATCTCTCCTGCCACGCCGAGTTCGCCAGCTATCTGAACATCATGTATATCCCTTATTCGGAGGAGTTGGTAATCTTCCTTTGCGCCTTCGTGGGTGCGTTGATCGGTTTCCTTTGGTACAACGCTTACCCGGCGCAGGTCTTCATGGGCGACACGGGTAGCCTGATGATCGGTGGTGTCATCGCCGTGAGCTCCATCATCATCCGCAAGGAGTTGCTCTTGCCGGTATTGTGCGGTATCTTCTTCATGGAGAGCCTCTCCGTCATCATCCAAACTTCTTATTTCAAGTATACTAAGAAGAAATACGGGGAGGGTAGGAGAATATTCAAGATGGCGCCGTTGCACCACCATTACCAGAAGATGAATATCCCTGAGCCTAAGATTGTGGCTCGTTTCTGGATCGTGGCGTTGTTGCTGGCGATGTTTACCATTGTCACATTGAAAATGAGGTAATTAAGTATTTATAATACATTATGAAAAAAATTGTAGTGTTGGGAGCAGGCGAGAGTGGCGTAGGAGCCGCTATCCTCGCGAAACAAAAAGGTTTTGAGGTGTTCGTCTCCGACAAGTCGGGGATCAAGCCTAATTACAAAGAGGAACTCTCTTCCTTCGGCATCGAGTGGGAGGAGGGGAACCATACCGAGGCGCGCGTGTTGGCGGCGGATGAGATCGTCAAGAGCCCCGGCATTCCCGAGAAGGCTCCGATCATCAAGGCGTTGAGGGCGCAGAACACGCCTATCATCTCCGAGATTGAGTTCGCTTCCCGCTATTCGAACGCTAAGATGATTTGCATCACGGGTAGCAATGGAAAGACCACTACAACGATGTTGATCCATCATATCCTGAAGAACGCTGGCTTGAACGTGGGCTTGGCGGGTAACGTCGGCTTCAGTTTGGCGCGTCAGGTGGCGCTGGAGAAACATGATTACTATGTGATTGAGTTGAGCAGCTTCCAGCTGGACGGCATGTATGAGTTCAAGGCGGATGTGGCCATACTGTTGAACATCACGCCGGACCACTTGGATCGCTACGAATATAAGTTCCAGAACTATATCAACTCGAAGTTCAGGATCGTGCAGAACATGAAGCCGTCCGACTACTTCATCTATTGGAACGATGACCCGGTCATCAAGAAAGAGTTGGAGGTGCGCGCGATTGGGGCGACGGCCTGTCCGTTCTCCCTGAACAAGGCGGCTGGCTTGGCTGCTTACATCGAGGATGAGCTCTTGAAGATCCATACGCCGAAGCGCTCCTTCGAGATGGCCGTGTCCGACCTCTCCCTGCGTGGGCAACACAACATGTACAACTCCATGGCGGCTGGTATCACGGCTATCCTCTCGGATATCAGTGACGAGACGCTCCGTGAGGCGTTGAAGTCTTTCCGTAGCGTGGAGCACAGGTTGGAGCCGGTCGCTTCCGTGAGGGGCGTGCGCTTCATTAACGATTCCAAGGCTACGAACGTGAACTCCTGCTGGTATGCTTTGCAGAGCATGGATACGCCGGTGGTGCTGATCCTCGGTGGAACGGACAAGGGTAATGATTATTCGGAGATTGAGAACCTCGTGAAGGAGAAGGTGCGCGCGATCGTCTACTTGGGCGTGGATAACAAGAAATTGCACGATTTCTTCGATGGAAAGGTGGCTCAGACGACCGATGCCCGCTCGATGAAGGAGGCTGTGGATAAGTGCTTCGCCTACGCTAAGCCTGGCGATACGGTGCTGCTCTCTCCTTGCTGCGCAAGTTTCGACTTGTTCACTTGCTACGAGGACCGTGGCGAACAGTTCAAGGAGTGCGTGAAGAATTTATGATTGTAGGATAAAATAATAACTCGGCTAAATAGGTTGGCATGAAGGAATTTTTGGTGAAACATTTCAAAGGTGACGCGATCATATGGGTCGTGTTCGTGGTGCTGATTGTCGTCTCTACGTTGGAGATGTTCAGCGCTTCGAGCATGTTGGTCTATGACCGCCGCTTCCATGGCACTGCCTTTAAGCCTATTTTGTCGCACATGATCTTTTTGGGTGGTGGATTCGCCCTTGCCTATGTGATCCATCTGGTACAGCCGAAGAAGATTTTCTTCTGGGGCGGGGCTGTGGGCTATCTGGTGAGCATCCTCATGCTGGTGGGCGCATTGGCCTTCGGTACATCCGCGAACGGAGCCTCCCGTTGGATCCATGTGCCGGGCTTGGGTGTCAACCTCCAGCCTTCCGAGTTCGCGAAGATTTCGGTGGTGTTGTTGCTCTCCTCGCTGTTGGGCTATTTCCATCGCAAGAAGAGTGTGGATGACGGACTGAAGTTCTATTTGCTGGTTTTGATACCACCTGCGATTTTGATCATGGTGGAGAACCTTTCCACCTTCATCCTCTTGGTGACGGTCTCCGCTTTGCTTTTCTTCATTGGGGGTATCTCCTTGAAGAAGATGTTGCCGGTCATAGGCTCCATTGTGGGGGTCGGCCTGGTTGTGGTGCTCCTCACCTTTGCGGAGAGTTGGATCGCTCCGGAAAAGTCCGGTCTGAAGGTGGAGGGGGTCGAGCAGACCTCCGAACGCACGTGTGTCTCCTTCGTGACGCACCGTGTGGGCACGTGGATCAACCGTTTCAAACGGCACTCGGGAGCCGATTTGTCGCCTGAGGAGCGCATGAACGCTAAGTTCGACGTGACCAGCGACGACAAGGTGCAGACGGGTCACTCCCACATCGCCATCGCCAATGGCAAATGGTTCGGTAGAGGGATCGGTAACAGTATCGAACGTGACTTCATCCCCCAGAGTTTCTCCGACTTCATCTTCGCCGTCATCGTCGAAGAGTGCGGGGTGCTGAGCATACTGCTCGTCATACTCTATTTGGCGCTCTTCTATCGGGCGTGCGTGATCATGAACAAGAGCGAGAGCTACAGCAATTCGTTCGCCGTGATTGGCCTGTCGGCGATGATCGTTTTGCAGGCGTTCATCCATATGTCCGTCGTTTTGGGTCTGATCCCGGTGACGGGTCAGCCGCTTCCGATCATTAGCCGTGGTGGTACCTCCATCCTGACCACCAGTTGCTATTTCGGCATCATATTGGCACTGAGCCGTACGGTGTCGGAGGAGAAACAGGTGAAGGGTGCGGAGAGCAAGCCCTCTTCCTCCAAGAAGGCTCAGTCCGAAGAGAAGGAACCGAAGGCTGCGGACCCGGGCGTAGTTGCGGAATTAAGTGTCTAATAAAAGATATTGGGTTATGGCAAATCAAAAATTTATTATAAGCGGCGGTGGTACGGGAGGACATATCTTCCCGGCCATTTCCATCGCCAACGCACTTAAGAAGAAACGCCCCGACGCCAAGTTTTTATTTGTCGGGGCGGAGGGACGCATGGAAATGGAGAAGGTCCCTAATGCAGGCTACGAGATTGTGGGACTGCCCGTGAGTGGGTTCAATCGCGGTAGCCTTTTGAAGAATTTCAAGGTGCTCTTCCGCTTGTTCAAGAGCTTGCGGATGGCTAAGAAGGTGGTGCGTGATTTCGCACCGGATATCGCTGTGGGCGTGGGCGGCTATGCCAGCGGTCCTACGCTCTTCATGGCGCATCGGTCGGGGGTCCCTACCGTCTTGCAGGAGCAGAACTCCTACGCTGGCGTGACGAACAAATTGCTGGCGAAGAAGGCGGCGAAGATTTGTGTGGCCTATGAGGGCATGGAGCGTTTCTTCCCGCAGGATAAGATCATCCTCACGGGCAACCCGGTTCGCCAGGATTTCCTGGAGGTGGCTCCTAAGTCGCAGGAGGCGTATGACTTCTTCCACTTCAGTCCGGCGAAGAAGACCCTGCTGATCATAGGCGGTAGCCTTGGTGCCCGGACGATCAACCAGAGCGTCATCGCTGGCCTCTCGAAGCTGAAGGAGTCGGGCATCCAAGTGCTTTGGCAGACGGGTAAGCTTTACTACGAGGGTGCCCTGAAGGCTTATGAACCTTTCAAGACGGATGATATTGTGGTGACGGACTTCGTGAAACGAATGGATTACGCTTACTCCATCGCGGACCTGGTGGTTTCCCGTGCGGGTGCAAGTTCCATCTCGGAGCTTTGCCTTTTGGGCAAGCCTTCCATCTTGGTGCCTTCCCCGAATGTGGCGGAGGATCACCAGACCAAGAACGCCCAGGCGCTCGCTACAAGGAAAGCGGCGGTCATGGTGGCGGACAGGGATGCGAACAGTGTGCTGTTGGACGAGGCGATCCGTATGATTGCGGACGAGCCATTGCTGAATGAATTGGGTGAGAACGCGAAGAAGATGGCGCAGTTGGATTCTGCGGATCGTATTGCGGACGAGATATTAAAATTGATAGAGAAATGAAAAAGAAGAGTGTTTATTTCCTGGGTATCGGAGGCATCGGCATGAGCGCCTTGGCGAGGTATTTCAAGGCGAAAGGCTTTGAGGTGGCTGGCTATGACCGTACTCGTTCCACTCTGACTGGTGAACTGGAGCAGGAGGGTATTCCTGTCCACTACGAGGATAGTGTCGATCTAATCCCCGCGTCTTTCCGTGATGCGGAGAAGACGTTGGTTGTCTATACGCCTGCGGTTCCTTCCTCCATGTCTGAATTCTCTTGGTTCCGCGACAATGGCTTCGAGGTCATGAAACGCTCTCAGATCTTAGGCGAGGTGACGCGCATGCAACGTGCCATCTGCGTCTCGGGTACCCATGGCAAGACCACAACTTCCACGATGATTTCGCATCTCTTGCATAATTCTCACGTGGAGTGCAACGCCTTCTTGGGCGGTATATCGAAGAACTTCTCCCGCAACCTGCTCCTCTCGGATAAGAGTGACTTGGTGGTGGTGGAGGCGGATGAGTTCGACCACTCGTTCCTCACCCTCTCCCCTTACATGGCTGTCGTGACGGCTGTGGATGCTGACCATCTGGATATCTATGGCACGGTCGAGAATTACCGGAAGGGATTCGAGGACTTCGTCTCCCTGATCCTCCCGGGCGGCGTCTTGCTGATGAAGAAGGATTTGCCTATCGAGCCTAAGTTGAACAAGGATGTCAGACTATATTCCTATTCTGTCGAGGAGGGTGATTTCCATGCGGCGAACATCCGTATCGGTGGTGGTGAGATCATTTTCGACTTCGTGACGCCGGAGTGTGTCATCCGTGACATCCAATTGGGGGTGCCGGTCTATGTCAACATAGAGAACGGTGTGGCCGCCATGGCGATGGCCTACCTGAATGGTGTGACCGAGCAGGAAATCCGTGCGGCGATGAAGAGCTTCGCGGGCGTGAAGCGTCGTTTCGACTTCCACATCAAGACGAAGGATTTCGCCTTCTTGGACGATTACGCACACCATCCGCAGGAGCTGAAATCGAGCATCGAGTCGGTCCGCGCCTTGTACCCTGGCAAGCGCATCTGCGGCGTCTTCCAGCCTCACCTGTACACACGTACGCGTGACTTGGCAGATGACTTCGCCCGTAGCCTCTCCTTGCTGGATGAATTGGTGCTGCTGGACATCTATCCGGCTAGGGAAAAACCGATCGAGGGGGTCAACTCCCAGATGTTGCTGGATAAGGTGACCATCAAGGATAAATGCCTCTCCTCGAAGCAGGGATTGGTCGATTGCTTGTCGCACAAGGATTTCGACGTGCTGCTGATGGTGGGGGCGGGTGACCTTGATTTGCTGATTCCGGAGGTGGAGAAGGCGATGAGGGAATTAAAAGTTAAGAATTAAGAATTAATAGTTGGGTGATGTTACATAAACGTTGGGTGAAAATATCGTTGGTTGTCTTGGTGATCGGCTATTTGTCGTTCGCCGTGAAGATGTTCGCCTACAAGTCGGACGAGACGATTTGCCCAAGGATTCGTGTGACCATCAGTGATGCCGACCAGTTGAATTTCGTGACCCGGGACGATGTGAAGGAGTTGTTGAAGGACAAGTCGGTCTGCCCTGACGGCAAGCGCTTGGACCATATCGATACGGATTATATGGAGAATTACCTGAGGGGTAAGTCCCGTATCAAGACCGCCGAGTGCTTCAAGACGCCCAATGGGGAGTTGCGGGTGACGGTGACGCAGCGGGAGCCGATCCTGCGCGTGAAGGGTATGTATGGTGATTTCTATGTCGATAGCGAGCGTAAGATCATGCCGCTCTCTTCCGTTTTCACCGCTTATGTGCCTATCGCCACGGGTTATGTCACCAAGGAGATGTCTTTGGGTGAGTTGGGAGAGTTCGCCTTGTTCCTACGCGACCATGCGTTTTGGAACGCTCAAATCGAGCAGATCGATGTGGCGAAGAACGGTGAGGTGACGCTGGTGCCTCGTGTGGGTGACCAGGTGATCCTTATGGGAACGTTGGAGAACTATAAGGAAAAGTTGGATAAGCTTTATGCTTTGTATGTGGATGGTTTTAATAAAATAGGTTGGAATAAATACAAGCAAATCACTTTGAAGTATGACGGGCAAGTGGTTTGTACAAAAAAATAGGAGGAGCAATATGGACGAGATTAAGTATTCAGATGTGGTGGTTGCGGTGGATTTGGGAAGCCGCAATATCCGTGGCGTGATCGGACACAAGAACAAAGAAGGTAAGTTGGATATTATATGGGCCACTTCTATCCCTTCGGAGGGTAGCATTGTGAACGGTGTTGTTTTCAATATTGATTCGGCGGCGTTCCAAATCAAGCAGTTGATTATTAGGCTGAGGAATAAGCTGAATGGACTGTTGAACGCCTCTTCAGAAGATCCTTCGTTGCGGATTTCGTATGACATCACGGATGTATATGTGGGACTTCATGGTAAATCAATCCATGGAGATGTGAATGAGTTGATGCGTCTTTTGGGTTCCGAGTATGTCTCCGAGGAGAATGTCCATGCGATGGAGGAGGAGAACCTCCGTATGCGTGTCGCCGGTTCCCGAAAAATCATTGAGGTTGTTCCGCTTGAGTATGTGGTGGATGGAATGGTGGTGGATGACCCTGTGGGTTGTGTCTGCGACAACCTCCGCGCCCGTTTCCTGAACATCTATGGGGAATGTTTCGTGGAGGATAATCTGCGTAAGTGTTTCGACATCATCAATGGAAGTATGAATACGGATGCTGCCTCAAATATTAAGATCACTCCCCACTTTATACTCTCGTCCCGCCATTTGTCTGATGCCGTGCTCTCTCCGGAACAGAAGGAAGTGGGGTGTATGCTCCTGGATTTCGGCGCGCAGACGACTTCCCTCTCCATCTATCATGAAAGGAAGCTCCGTTTCTTGCATGTCTTTAATTTTGGTAGCGATTTGATCACGAACGATATTGCTTCCCTGAGGTTGCCTTGGGAGATCTCTGAGAAGTTGAAGACCTCGTTTGGCCAAGCGATGCAGTCCATGGTCACTAATCTTGCCGTCGTGGATATTGATGCGGACCGTCATGTGGATACCATGACGTTGGCTGGTATCATCGAGTCCCGTGTGTCGGACTTCCTCGTTCGCATCAACAATGCGATGACGGTCTCCGGCTACAGCTCATGCTTGGATTCCATCGTCATTGTTGGTGGTGGCGCCAAATTGGGGAACATGATCGAGAAAATAGAAAAGGAGACGGGTATTCCTACTCGTTTTGGAGATATACGCGTCCTTTCTCATAATACGGAGTCGGAGGAGTATTCGGATGTGACATATGCTTCCATGATGGGTATCCTCTATTCCGCGGATGCGGGATGCGTCACGGTTCGTGAATCTTCCGATGAAAGGCCTAAGAAGGGCAAGAAGGTTAAAACGGGTGGCGGAATTATCCCTACTATTTGGGGTAGGATGGTGGGCAAGATGGATGAGATGTTCGAGGAATGATGCATGCTAATCCTCCATTATCGCTGTTTTCATGAGAAAATAAAAACTTTAAGAATATGAACGAGAACCATTTTACTGAAGACGAACTCAATGAAGAGATTGAGGAGCAAGAACAACCTATCATCAAGGTGATTGGTGTGGGTGGTTGCGGTGGAAACGCTGTCAACTACATGTACAACATGGGCGTGAAGAACGTGAATTTTGTTGTCTGCAACACGGACCGACAGGATTTGCGCAAGTCTCCTGTCCCTACGAAAATCCAATTGGGCGAGAAGGGATTGGGCGCAGGATGCAAACCTGAGGTGGGTTTGCAGGAGGCGCAGAAATCTATCGAGGAGATCAACGCTATCTTGGATGACCATACCGAGATGGTCTTCATCACCGCTGGCATGGGCGGTGGTACGGGTACGGGTGCTGCTCCCCTAATCGCTAAAACAGCTAAGGAGAAGGGTATCCTCACCGTTGCCATTGTGACCATCCCCGCTCTCTTCGAGGGAAATGAGAAGGTGAACCAGGCATTGCTGGGCGTCGAGGAGATGAAGAAGAACGTGGATGCTATTCTTATCATCAACTCCCAAAAAATTCTGGATATGTATGGCGACATGTTCCTGGACGACGCATACGCCAAGGGTGACGAGATTCTGGCGACTGCCGCCAAGGGTATCGCGGAGATCATTACACTTTCCGGACGTATGAACATTGATATGGCGGACGTTAGAACGGTCATGACGGATAGTGGTGACGCTATCATGGGCGCCGCAAAGGCGAACGGCCAAGACCGTGCCATCTCTGCTATCCAACAGGCTTTGGATTCTCCGTTGCTGGTCAGCACAAACCTTTCTGGCGCAAAGAATATCCTTCTGAATATTACGCATAGCAAGGAGTGCAGGATTACAACCAACGAGGTGACCATCATCCGTGACTATTTGAGCAAACAGATTGATGGCAGCACGAAGATTATTTGGGGTGTCATGCAGGATGATTCCTTGGGCGATAACCTGGGCGTGACCATCGTGGCGACAGGCTTCGATTTCTCTAAACAGAGGGGCAACTCCTCCCAGCCACAGCGTCCTGCCGGATCTCCTCAGCATGTGTCGCTGAATGGTGAAAGGAACGGATCCATGAACGGAGGATCTTACAACTCTGCTCAACAGAATAATAACAATATCGTCTTCACCATCTCCCAAACATCGCAGCAGCGGGGTGGACAGATGTTCCAACAACCTCAGCAGAACCCTCAGCCGGCTTCTCAACAGGATAATTACGGACTCTATTACACGAAGGAGGAGCTGAATGGTAATCGTATGGATAAACGTGGATATGAACGTCCTACGGAACAACAGATGGGACAGATGCCTCACGTTTCTCTGGATATGAGCGATAGTGATTTGAGTATGCCTTCTTACCAAAGGGGAAACTCCCAATATGAGTCCCGATATAAAAATTCTCAAATCTCTGTGATGGATATGGACGACGAGAATAATTCGGTCTCTAATAAGAAGAATGGTTTCTTGTATGACAATGTGGATTGATTAAAACATGATAGATTTTGCTGATGACATAATTATCCAACCGGATATGCCTGATTCGAACCCCATCGTGAAGATCGTGGGCGTCGGAGGGTGTGGCGGTAATGTGGTGCAGCATGTCTATGATTTGCAGGTGGAGGACGTCTCTTTCGCGATATGTAATACCGACCGAAAGGCTCTCCGTAATTCGACTGTTCCTGTGAAGATACAGTTGGGCGATGGCCTGGGTGCGGGTGGTAACCCTGAAGTTGGATTGCGCATTGCGGAGGATTCCTTGGACGAACTGCGTGACCTTTTTTCTGATGGCACTGAGATGGCTTTCGTCACTGCTGGTTTCGGTAAGGGTACGGGTACGGGCGCTGGTCCTTATGTGGCGCAGGTCTCTAAGTCGAGAGGCGTCTTGACGGTGGGTTTTGTCTGCTTGCCTCCTGATATCGAGGGCGAGACGAAGATGGAACTGGCGAAGAAGGGCGTGGAACAGATGCGTAAGAGCGCGGATGCTATCGTGCTGGTGGACACCCAACGGATCTTCGACCTGTATAGCGACCTCCCTATTAATGCCTCATTCGATAAGGCGGATGATCTTATGGCGGACGCCGCGAAGGCGATGGCTGATATCGTCACGAAGAGCGGGCGAATCAATATAGATATGGCGGATGTGCGCACTGTTTTGCAAGATAGCGGTGATGTGGTGATGGCTTATGGTAAGGCTTCGGGAAAGGACCGCGCCAGAGTGGCTCTGGAGAATGCGCTGAATTCCCCGTTGTTGCTGCAATCCCAACTCTCCGGCGCAAAGGATATGCTGCTGAATATCATTACGTCGAACTCCCATTCGTTGATGACGAAGGAACTGAATGAGATCCAGAATTATCTCAGGAAAGAGAAGGGCGTTGACAAGAAGACAAATCTGGTCATGGGCCTGATGGATGATGATGCGCTGGGCGAGGATCTGAGTGTGACCATTGTGGCGACGGGTCTCCGTCCTGAAATAAGGGAACATGTGTCGCTTGAGTTGGAGAAAGATTTCTCCGGGAAAAAACAATCATCGCCTTCCCCTGCTCATGTGTCTCTATTCGATTTGGGCGATATGACGGAGGAGGAGATGAATAGCCCGGCTTATGGTAGATTGAATGAATTTTAAATTATACGTTTATGGCATTATTTGATCAAATCAGCGAGGACATCAAAAAGGCGATGCTCGCTCGTGACAAAGTGAAGTTGGAGGCGCTCCGTGGCGTCAAGAAGGAATTCATTGAGGCTAAGACCGCAAAGAATGCTGATGGTGAGTTGAGCGATGATACGGCTTTGAAGATCCTCCAAAAGATGGTGAAGCAACGTAAGGAATCCGCTGCGATCTTCACGGAACAAAATCGCCCTGAGCTGGCGGAAAATGAATTGGCTGAAGCCTCCGTTATCGAAGCCTACTTGCCTAAACAGATGAGCGGCGAGGAACTGACCGCCGCATTGAAGGAAATTATTGCGGAGGTGGGCGCTACTTCCGCTAAGGAGATGGGTAAGGTGATGGGCATCGCTTCCAAAAAGCTCGCCGGTAAGGCGGATGGTAGAGCAATCTCCGAAAAGGTTAAATCACTTCTGGCTTAATCTCTGCCGAAGTGCTTCTCCGTGCGGTTTTTGCGATTCCTAACCGCACAATAGCCACCGAGGGTCTATCCCTTTCGGTGGTTTTTTATATGTGTTTGTGTCTGTTTTTATTGATATTTGCTATTTAATTGATTTTCCTGCGTCTGCGTTTAAAAAAATCATGTTTGAAATTTGATTTATTTTAAAACTTTGCTTATATTTATACCATAAGAATAAAAAACAGAAGAGTTTGTTATATTTCTTATGAAACAAAGTGAATCTTAGTTTGGCAAGATATTGTGTGACAATCGATTATAGATAATTCGAGGAGGGATACTTGTATCTTCATGCGAACTTTGTTCATGATGTTTCTCAATTTGAAAATATTGATGAATGTTGGGCACTCTATTGCTCCAAAGTGCCTGGCGAGACGTAAACGGACAACCTTTTTATTCGTAAATAACTTGGGAACTTATTGGTTCCTAGCCTTTTAGTGTATGGTTGTTTTGCGATTCCCAACCATGCTAAATTGCCACCGGAGCGAGATTGCTTCGGTGGCTTTTGCCCTTTCTCCCGCCTTTCTTTTCTTCATTATATTCATGTTGAAAATTTTTATAATTTTTTTGTATGAAATATAGTTTTTTATTGCGAAATGACTATATTTGCATTGTAAAGGTATTCGACGATTGCGATTTGTCATGTTGAACGGATGGTTGTTTTTTGAGTCCCTTTATAGGTTGCGAAAAATGTGTGAAAGAAAATATTGATAAATGTATTTTCCTCATTCGCTTACAGGTTAGGTGAACGATGATATGAATGTGTAGTTGATGTTTTGTCTGTTGCTGTGTAGGAAATATTGAAAATATATAAAAAACACCTTTTATTTGTAAACTTGCTCACGACATTGTTTTTGTCTTAAGAGCGTTAGGTGTGGTTGATCGTGATTTTTAGCCATGCCCAAAAGCCATCGAGGTCTCTTCTTCGATGGTTTTTTTGTTTGTGCGAAACAAGTTAAAAACCCAATGGGAATGGGCTGTGCCCTATTGTAGAGACGCAATATCTTGCGTCTCTACGGTACGGCGGCAGATTCCGCATGAAAAAAAGAGGGCGGAAAGCCCAATGACCTTCCGCCCTCTGTAGGATTATCCGTGTGGATTATTTGTTCACTCTGAACTTCTCGTTACCGTTCTTGATGAAGTCCACGATTTGCTTAGCGGCTGCGATACCTGCGTTGGTGTTGGCCTCTGTGGTCTGCGCACCCATCTTCTTAGGCGTTGAGAAGTAACGGCCCTCGAATTTTGCGAACTCGTCGTTGGCAGCTGGCATGATGTCTGTGATGTACTTCAAATCCTCGCGTTCAGCCATCAACTTGAGCAACCCAGCCTCGTCGATGACCTCCTTGCGGGCTGTGTTGATCAACACGGCGCCCTTCTTCATCTGACCTACCATATCGTAGTTGATGCTGTTCTTGGTCTCTGGTGTTGCAGGGATGTGCAATGAAACGATGTCGCAAGTCTTGAACAACTCGTTCTGGTTGGCTACCGCCTTCACACCGGCTGATTCGATGGCGGATGCAGGGCAGAACGCGTCGTATGCGTATACGTCCATGCCGAAGCCCTTTGCGATGCGCGCTACGTTGCGGCCTACGTTTCCGAATGCCAACAAACCGAGCTTCTTGCCCATCAACTCAGAGCCGGACTTTCCGTTGTAGAAGTTACGTGCGGCGAATACCAACAAACCGAATACCAACTCAGCTACTGCGTTGGCGTTCTGGCCTGGAGTGTTCATCACGCATACGTTGTGTGCGGTGGCTGCCGCCAAATCCACGTTGTCGTAACCTGCGCCGGCGCGTACGACGATCTTCAGTTTCTTGGCTGCGTCGAACACTTCAGCGTCGATCACATCGCTACGGATGATGATTGCTTCAGCGTCGGCTGCGGCGTCCAACAATTGCTTCTTCTCGGTGTATTTCTCCAAAAGGACCATGTCGAATCCGGCAGCGTCCAACTCTTTCTTTATACCGTCGATGGCTACTTTAGCGAACGGTTTTTCTGTGGCTACTAATACCTTCATATCTGTATCTTTTTAACGATATAGAGACGTAGCACGCTACGTCTCTACTATCATGGATTATTATTTCTTATTATTTGAATTTTGCCTCGTACTCGTCGATGCAGTTTACCAAAGCCTTCACGCTCTCAAGAGGCAAAGCGTTGTAGCAGGATGCGCGGAAACCGCCCACTGAACGGTGACCCTTGATGCCCACCATGCCTCTCTCCGTGGCGAATGCCATGAAGTCCTTCTCGATCTCCTCTTTCCTGTCGAGCAACTCGTCCTTCAACACGAAGCAGATGTTCATGTAGGAACGGTCGTTCTTGTCGGCGATTGTTGGCTTGAAGATCTTGCTGTTGTCGATCTTGCTGTAGAGCAGGTTGGCACGCTCCTCGGCGCGACGTTGCATCTCTTTCACACCACCTTGCTTCTTGATCCATCTGAGGTTCAACAATGCGGTGTAAACCGGCAATACCGGAGGAGTGTTGAACATGGAGCCGTTGGCTACGTGTGTGCGATAGTCCAACATCGTAGGGATGGAACCCTCTTCCTTGGTCAATGCGCTCTCTTTCACGATGACGAAGGTTACACCGGCAGGAGCCAAGTTCTTCTGTGCGCCACCGTAGATGCAATCGTATTTTGCCACGTCGATCGGACGGGAGAAGATGTCGGAAGACATGTCGGCGATCAAACGAACTGGCACGTTAGGATCTGCGTGCAACTCAGTTCCGTAGATCGTGTTGTTCGTTGTGATGTGCAGGTAATCCAAGTCAGCTGGTACGCTGTAACCCTTTGGCAAGTAGTTGTAAGTGGTGTCCGCGCTGGATGCAACCTCAACCACCTCGCCGAAGCGCTTAGCCTCTTTCATGGCTTTCTTTGCCCATACGCCAGTGTTCACATAACCTGCCTTCTTGTGGAGGAAGTTGTATGGAACCATGCAGAATTCCAGGCTGGCACCGCCACCGAGGAAAAGTACTTTGTATCCGTCAGGAATGTTTAACAACTCCTTGAACAATGCCTCCGCTTCGTCTACTACCGGTTGGAAGTATTTCGCGCGGTGACTGATTTCAAGAATGGAAAGACCGTGTCCCTCGAAATCCAAAACTGCTTTTGCGGTGTCCTCGATCACTTCGCGTGGAAGGATGGATGGTCCAGCATTAAAATTGTGCATTTTCATATTCTAAAACAATTAGTTATATGTTTATATTTTAATTTATTCGTTCCCTTTCTGTTTCGGAAATTCGCCGCAAAGGTAACAATTTTCCCTAATCGAAGCATAACTTAATAACTTTTTTTGCTAACAAAATGAATATTTTTCTTTTGTAAACAATTAAAAATGATAGTTTTGAATGACACTTTGTATAAAAATCGATACTTGAACTATCTTTTTGCTATTTTTATCGAACGGAATGACGGATTGACTTACAAATTGTCTGAAAAACATGTTGAAAAAAATCTTTTAGTCTTTTTCGCATGACACGTTGTTTTCTTGTTAATAAAATACGTAAAATTATCACAAATGCTACAAGGGCATTTGGAACTTAACAAAAAACAATTAATTTTGTGGGGATGAGACAAATTTTATCGCTCGGAATGGGTGCTGGGTGTACTGATAAATAGGTGGTGGTTTGTTTCCCTAATGAATTATACTGTAATTTTATTGCCGAAAAAACAACAGATGCAGTAGGTAACGTACTCGTGAAATGGGTAACGGACATCAACACGAATTATATTATCAATCTCTTTGGAGATGACTATACAAAATATGATGAGTAGAGTAAAAAAACATATTCCTATCATAGGCACAATTCTTGTAGCCGTGCTAATTCTATTCCATTACAGATTATATTATCTATTTGACACGGGAATAGGATTCGGCTTCGAAATCCTAATATATCTTGTGTTATTTATTGTATATTGCCTTTTTAATTGGGACAGCTGGGATGGAGATATTTTGATATGTCTTTTTATATATAGTGTTATCGCTTTTTTTTCTAGTTTCTTTTCAATATATGTAATAGAACGTAAGGTGTTTTATGCCACGACAGCAAAAAAACACGGCATGGTGTATACCTCTGTTGTGAAATCCACATATCCGTTCTGGGGTAATCCTCGTTGTACAGTATGTCTATTCAATGATGTGAGAACAAGGAAAGAGCAAATAGGAATCTCTAGGAAATGGAACGTACGACGCAAAGACACAATAATAGTTTCTTTTCCAGAGCTGCCGAAAGAAAACGAATCGTTCTACTACAACATCTACAATACAAAGTGCTACGAACCCCATCCAAATGAATTGCAGATAGAGTATTGCACAAACGGTGTGAAGTTGAGCAACAAAATACACAGTCTAAAAGACACACCGACAAAAGATGAATTAATGGAGTTCCTGCTTAGGAAAAAGAATCACACAGCGAAGGTTATTTCAGCTGTAGTAGTAAAGAATAGCAAAAAGTACGTGTATTTTGACGCACCCCAAAGCGACGAATTGTTATTTGCCCACAAAAGGGTCGAAAAGACAGCATATAGGGAGCGGCAAAGAGTCCTGATTGCCTATGACGTGGACAAAACCCAGGCGTTTTATGTGTGCAATCCATCTCCGTCCAATGAGGAATATGAGCGATATAACACACCAACAGGATTACCATTGACTCCGAAATACTATATAGAGGCATTGGGAAATAATGGCAAGACAAGCGAATAAAGATAATAAAACAGTAAAAATAAGAGCGGAAGGAATGAATAAATAAAAATGATGACTATAAAGTATTGATCTTCTCACATCATACGCAATAACATTGTCTTAATTCGTTTGAAGTTTAATAAAAGAAAAACCACACCGTACGGTTAATCCGCAGGTGTGGTTCATTGTGTTGTTCATGTTCGATTCTCCTTGTTAAATAACCCCTATAAATTTTAACAGAGAGAAACTATTACGTGGTTTATATCTAACATCTCAAAGATAGGTTACAAAGTCGGGTGAGGATGTGAAAAAATCTTCAGATGTGTGGTAATTTTTCTTCATCGGATGTGAATAATTCTTCATATGTGCCCCCAGATATGAATTTTTGCGCATTTTTATACGATTTTGGGACCGATTCCCTCTTTTGGGGAGGATTTTTCCTTCCCATTTCCTTCTCCCTTTTTTGTGGACACCAGACCTCCCTTTGGAGCGGAATTTTCATAAAAAGATACATGAGAAAAATAAGTGTTCTGTGTCTATGTATAGTAATTCGTAAATGGTTAAATAGTAAATGATTGAGAATATCCAATATGGTAAATGGAAGCGTCGTGCCCTTTTGTGGATTATTTTTTGTAATATTGCGTTAGATTTAATTATGTATGAGGATGAATGATTTGTATGATTTCCAAACCCATCACCATTTCTTTTTCGTGGGTATCGCCGGAACGGGCATGAGCGCCATCGCCCAGTATTTGAGGGGCATCGGGAAACGAGTTTCAGGTAGTGACCGCCTTTTCGGAAAGGAAAAAAAGATGTTGATACAGGAGCAGTTCGAGAGCCAGGGCATCGAGTGTTTCTTCCAGGATGCCTCCGGTTTGACTCCCGACGTGGATGTGCTGGTCGTCTCCACGGCTATCGAAGAGTCTAACGTCGAGTATCAGAAGGCGTTACAACTTCATATACCTATCGTGAAGCGATCGGAGTTGCTCGCTTCCATCTCCCGCACCAAGCGTACGATAGCGGTGGGGGGCACCTCCGGCAAGTCTACTACCACGGCGATGGTATACCATATATTGGAGCAGTGTGGCATCTCGCCATCCATCATGAGTGGCGCGGGGCTGACCTCCCTGCAGGAGCGGGGGCTGCCAGGCAACGCTTGGGTGGGGAAGAGCGATTGGTTGGTGATCGAGGCGGACGAGTCGGACGGCTCCATCGTGAACTATACTTCCGAAATCGCCCTTTTGCTCAACATGGACCGTGACCACAAGGAATACGATGAGTTGGAGAAACTATTCAATACGTTCAGAAGCCATACCACAGGTCGCTTCATCGTCAACCAAAGCCATCCGAGGAGCAAGGAACTCTCTGTGAATAAGGATTATGACTTCGGTGTGGAGACGGACTGCGGCTACGAGGGAAGGGATTTCCGCCAGAAGGGCTTCTCCATTTCGTTCAGTTGCAACGGAACCGAGGTGACGATCCCAGTGATCGGTCGACATAATATGGAGAATGCGTTGGCGGCTATCGCATGTTGCGCCGCTGTGGGCATCGGCGTGAAGGATTGCGCCAAGGCTTTGGCCTCCTATCGGGGCATCTACCGCAGGACCCAGCTGACGGGTGTGAGTAGGGGAGTGACCGTCATCGACGACTTCGCCCATAACCCCGCCGAGGTGGTTTGCGCCATCCGGGCCTGCCAGACTGTCGGGGAAAGAGTCTTCGCCTGGTTCCAACCGCACGGGTTCGGTCCGCTGAAGTTCATGCACAAGGAGTTGGAGCAGGAGGTTATACCGGCGCTCCGTCCGAATGATCAGTTTATCCTTTCCGATGTCTATTATGCGGGAGGCACGGTCACCCGTGAGGTGACGACCGCCGACGTGGTGAAGGTGATGGAGGCGGCCAGCGATCAGGTGCGTTATTTTCCTGACCGCAAGGATATGATTCCTTACCTGAAGGAGCAGGCGAAGGAGGGCGATGTGATCCTCGTGATGGGCGCCCGCGACACTACGTTGTCGGATTTTGCCATGGAGATAAAAAATAATTTGTGATTTTTGGGACGATTTATCGTCTCTTCCTCCAAACATCTTATGATCCCACTAAAATTTTTCTCGCTGAAACACAGCGCATTGTGATGCGTGGCGAAAAAAACATGCGAAAAGATTTGGCGGGAAACGAGAAGCGCCGTACTTTTGCACCCGCTTTCGGAAACGAAAAGCCCCCTC
>JAILLP010000014.1 GCA_024693065.1 Paludibacteraceae bacterium | reverse complement strand
CCGAACAACAAGGTGATCCTGCCTTGGCTGGCCAACAACCCGGGTAAGCTCAAGAAAATCAAGGCGCGCGAGATGAAGAAGAAGGAGACTATCGAGAACTTCGACTCCGTGATGTTCGTCATCCCGAGCGGTAACTTCTTCGTCCAACTGAATGCGAAGAAGAACGGGAACGGCACCTACGAGATCGACATCCCCGGTTTGGAGGATGTGGACCACAGCACCCCTATCTTCGCCATCGCCCGCAACAAGGATGCGACCTCCTTCTTCGACGCCGGCAAAATGATGCAGGCCAACTACAAGGAGAGGACACACAAGCTGAACATCGTATCATTGGTGGGTAAACTTGACGACTCCTACAAAACGGAAGCGGAGAAGGTGCTCAACTCGATTTATGGACGGGTGGGTGTGACGTATGAGGTCACGCTATCCGTATTCGACAATGATTCCATCAAAAAAATACTGAACGATGGCCTAGCCATCGGTGCGGACAAGGAGAGCCGATGGAAGGTCGAGACGAAAGAGATGCGCGCGATCCGTGCCCTGTACAGTGACTCCGTGGCGATCGACAGGAAAGCGGCATACCTGTTTGTGGTGAACCATCCACAAGAGGAGGAATACAGAAGATCCGTCGATGGTGATATGCCTCGCAACCAGTCTGTCGGATATCTCTTCAAAGACAATATTAACACCAAAGATTTGGGACGTCTGATTGCCCACGAGTTGGGCCATGGCGTATACAAATTCCAACACGTATTCGATTACAATGGCATCGAGGAGAAAACCACCGACAACATAATGGACTACAAAGATGGTGACTACCTCGCACACTTCCAATGGAAGATCATGCAGGACTCCGTGATGTTCGTCTGGAAAGCTTTGCAGGATGATGAGGAGGGAATGGATAAAGACAACAACAAGAAAAAAAGCATGATGAAGTGTTTAGCGAAGCAATCCATTTTGGCTATATATGAAAAGTATGAAGGAGAGCTACTTACCAAGACTTTTACAGCACAAGATATCGCAGATATGATTCCAGCGATATGGAGTAAAGTCTCTTCCAACTGCGAATTTGATCCAACTTTCTTAAAAATTGTCGAGGTCTTAACAGACGTTGTTAACTGCTATATTTCATCAAACAGTGAAGAAGAATTGAATTACTGTATTTGCAACACAGTCATGAATGATGTCTTATTCGAGTATATACAAGACTTCTTCGACGCCGCAAAAGAAGCGCTACACGAAATAACGGATAGTATAGATGCAGGACCATTAGTGCAACCATTCATTAAAGAGGGCATAAAAAAGATAGAAGAATGGGTTGATACACAAGTAGCCAAATTTGAGGAATTTTTAAAGAATAATATTTGCGGAGATGTTCCTCCTATAACCAGCAGTGGACGATATGAAAAGGACTTTTTTGACATATACATTGAATGTAAAAATGATTACGTCATTTTTGACATTGACATTGTAACAGCCAGGGAAAATCCACTACAATCGGTAAGGATATATACTGGCACCGAAGAGGGGGGAATGCCACCATCTGATTATGTGAACACACTATATGTATGTGAAGAGGGAGAAGGTGACAATTACACATACGCTCCTAGCGCTTTACGAGAATCAGAATACTATAAGAATATCCCGAAAAGATGCGACAAAGCAGGGAAAACAGGTCAATTGTTTTTAAATATGTATAGTTTCTACACATGGAATTCCATCCTTGGAGGATTTGATTGGGAAGACCGTGATGGCTTGGGACCTGAAGAAGATGGGCGTTTCCATTATTATTACAAAATAAAAATGCCATATCCGAAAAATTCAACAGTTCTTATCTCTGTTAACGCCAATTTATATGAGGGAGATTGGCCACGATTCCCAAAGATTGACGGTGCATTGAACACGATTGCGGATCTATTCAATTACGTTAGAGGTATAAATCCTAATGACGAAAGATACCAATCGGTTTACCCGATAACAAGACAAAAACAAAAAATTGCGACATGCGGTATAGCTAAACCAACAGAGGAACAGCAAACTCCATCAAGACCTGTCATATGCTCTGACGAGTGTACAAAAGCGGGTTACGATGACAAATACACGAAAAATCCATTTGGAACTGCTTCGACTGTAGAAGCAGCTACCAAAAAGAGAAGAGAAGGAGAAGAAAAATATGGAATTCCAAAATGCTCTGGATGGAAAACAGAAAGTAATGGAACAAAATATATATCCCCATTAACGTGTGGGGAATCCTCCCGTGTGGAAAAGTTGTATTCCATTGCTAAGAACTCAGACGTTGCTGTCATGAACATGAGTGTTGCGAAAGAGAATCTCTATAAAACATTCCATTATTGGGATGGAACAGACTCAATGCTAATAGAAGATTCTAACAACAAAATCAAGATGATTAACGTCGACGATTTTGTTGAGATGTACTTGTCAAATGGAAAATATATGTCATTTATGATGGATATCTACACCCGTATGAATTTCGTATTGATGTCCAACACATTTATTGACAATCCTGCATTCGATCGACAGGATTACATATCCAACCAAATGTCTCAGATTTTATCGATGAGTCCAGGCGATGACAACAACTTGTGTGGTATGATAAAAAAACAATTAAAAGAGACATATGGCACACGTCACCAAAGAGTCCGCAGAAAATCTGGAGAATACAATGCGAAGTTGTCCGAATTTTACAGCCAATGTATAGCAGGATACCCATCGATTAAATCTGAAATTAATTCGATGGACTTAAAATGTGACATAACCGAAGAACAGATAAAGACAGCGTTGAAGAACTGTGGATTCCTAACATTGCTGAAAAATTTTGTTCACATCATGTGTAACACAGAATATCCATTGCGCTTTATATATGCAAAAGACAAGACCCCGAACCTGTATAATGACGCATCCGAAAAAATCGTGATGGATAAAGGGTATAACCCTCCAGCATATCCTATAGATAAATATTACGGAGGCAAAGGAAAGCAATTCTGTTTTAACAAACAGGCTGACAATAATGCAGGTATAGACATGGAATATTATTATAATCTGAGCGCATCTTCAACATCAGGTGACCCGAATGATTATTTCATAAACTGTGCGAAATTATTCAATGATTGGGATTACTTGACCAACCTCAACTCTGTATTCCTGAATAGATTGCAAATGTTCGTATGTTACGAAAACAACATCTACAATGGAATGAACGCTCGTCCAATAGGAACTGTTTTCCGATGTGATAGGGGTATTCCTCATCTATGGGAAGATGCAATTGATAATTTAACAAGATAAAATATAATCGACATAAAGTTATGCGTAATTTATTTTTTATCATAATAATGGTGGTATACGCACCATTAGCATTGTTTGGATCAGAAACCACAGATCTCACAGCACTCAACAACAAGATATCAGGAATGGATTATTGTGGTCCATTTTGCCATGGTGCGGCAAAGGTTCGAAAAGATGGGAAATGGGGAATCATCAATAAAAAAGGAGATTTTTTAGTTCCTTGTAAATATGACAAATATTACAACATGACCCAACATGTTTATATCTACGACCCAGATAGGGAAGACGGATATTGTGGCGTGAGATTGATAGACACAACATCAAAGCTTAATATATATTGCAACAAGTATGGGGAAACTATTGTTCCCCCAACAACTGAAGGTGTAACCCCCTATTTCGACTACAACGAATATGTTTTATATCTCAAAGAGAAATCGAGGCTGTATCATAATGGGAATTTATTGATAGACACGCTTTACCAATCAATAATGCCAATAAAAGCGAAAGAAATGTTCTATATTGTTACGGCTGAAGATGAGAAATCCGACAGGAAGAAAACAGGTCTTTTGAATGCATCCGGGCAGGTGGTCGTTCCTCTCAGTGAAAACTATGTCGATTTCCGCCCCATATCTGCTGATTGTGAATACATAGTTTTCCAAGATGCTAAGACCTCCGCATTCGGTATAATGTCCTCAAAAGGATCTATCGTCCATGCTGCCGAGTTTCAATCCATTTCCTATACCCTATGGGGAAACAAATACATCAGATACAAAAAAACAGATGGGAAGGAGGGCATGATGGGCAAAGACCTAAAAAAAATGTTCGAGTTCGATTGTGATAATATATTCGAGGCTTCAATGGCAAACGGAACAGAAGCTTTTGAAATATGGAAAAATGGATCCTATTTGTATACTGTCGACACAAAAGGAAAAAAAGTGAGCAAGCCACAAAAAGTAGAGGGATTCGCAAAATTTCCAGCAAACTATGAATTCAAAAAAAGATTTAACGATGATTATATTTTGCTGAAATCATCCAATAAAAAACAAGGTGAGAAACTCATAATCATGCATAAATCAGGAAAACTTTCAAAAGAATATAAATGCATCGACATCAGACTTGGCAAAGATCATTTTTATGTTTTTTGTCGAGGTTCCGAAAGCAAGATTCTTGATATGGATTTTAATGTGGTTGAGGATAATCCAGGAGTTTACTGCGGCAACTATTATTACAAGAAAGAAGGAGGAGATAAAAACATATGCTTTTACAATACAAAAGGGAAAAAAATGTTCTCTGAATATAATTTCAATGAGAAGAAAGAGACATCTCCATATGGCATAGGACGAGACGAATACAATTCGACGGTTTTGAATTTTCTGTATGCTGGCTATGATCCAGACGCAATCGTTGTGCGCGAAGCCTCAGGCAAATGGGGTGTCATTGACATCGTTCGGGGAAAAGTAATCGTTCCTTTTGTCATAGAAGAAACAGTCATATCGAAGTACGATGATTTTTATAAAACCAATGTGGACTATTTCAGTGACGGATTGGTTGCCGTACGAATCGATGGACGATGGTACTATGTGGATAAAGATGGGAATGGACTTCCTTCTGGAGTGAGAAAAAGATAGTTTTATTCTTAAATATTATTCCATATTTACCTAAACCTAAAACGGACATACCCGTTTTAGGGATTTTAAGGCAAACATGTTTAAAACGTAATTAAGCTTTTTTATCAAATATAAAAATGACACATAAAAAATTAACCGTCTTTTTGGGGATAATGCTGTCCTCCTTGCTCTCCGCCCATGCGGACATCACGACGACATCCCAGAATCTGGATGAATTCAGTTTCAAGAAAGGGCTGAAAGCGAATGGAGGCATCTCTTTCGCAAACGATTTCTACGCAGGCAGCGACAGCCTCGTGACGCGTGACCCCTATGCCTTTTACCTCAACGGTAACCTGAACGTCAACCTATGGGGTATCGCAATGCCCTTCTCATTCTCGCTGAGCAACACGCACAGGAGCTACACGCAACCCTTCAACCGGTTCAAATTGGACCCGCGCTACAAATGGGTACACCTCTTGGTCGGCACGAACGTCATGTCACTCGGCAAATACACCCTCTCCGATCACGACTTCAACGGTGTGGGCGTGGAACTGACCCCTGGCAAGTGGGAAATCTCCGGAATGTACGGAAGACTAAACAAGGCGGTCGAGTACGATCCCCTAAAAAACAACATCGGTTTCGTCTGCTACAAGCGAATGGGATACGCCGGAAAGGTGGGCTTCCATGGCAATACGGGCTCCTACGAGGTAACCTTCTTCCATGGTGAGGACAAAAAGGAATCACTGCAGGAGTACATCCCGGAGGAATGCTTCATACAACCAAGAAAAAACACCGCCGTATCTGCGGCTGTGAGCCAGACATTCCTGAAATACTTCAACTTTCATGTGGAGTACGCCGTCTCGGTCTATAACGCCAACCTCCTGAACGACCAGTTGGACACGGTGATCACCACCACCTTCATCGATAAGGTATTCCAAAGAAAACAGTCGGAACGAATGACCGACGCATTCAACGCATCCCTGGGCTATCAGGGCAAAGTGTTCGGCATCTCATTGCAGTACGAGCGAATCTCCCCATACTACTCCTCATTGGGCGGCTACTACTTCAACGAGGACGAGCAGAACATCACCATCGCTCCTAACCTGAAACTGTTCGACGGCAAATTGTTCTTGTCGGGCAACTTCGGTCTGCAATACAACAATCTGAACAAGGACCGTGCAACAGATGACAAACGTCTGGTCTACGCAGCCAACCTCTCCTTCAATACCGGAAAGGTATGGTCCACCAACCTGAGCTTCTCCAACTTCAACTCATACACCAAGGTGAAGCCCATCTCCTACCCTTACTACACCAACTCGCTGGACTCGCTGAACTTCTATCAGCTATCCCGCTGCCTCACATGGAATAACACCTTCTCATTCGGCTCGGATAAGGTGACGGATGCGGTCTCAATCTCCACATCCTACCAATGCGCCAATTCGCTTACGGGAAGCCGCCTGACATCCTACTCGGATTTCTACAACGGGAACCTCTCGTTCTCCCAGCAATTCACGGAACTCGCAATGGGATGGGCAGCCTACATGAACGCAAACTATTGCGACGCCTCCATGACCAACACACTCTACTACGGACCGGGAGCTTCCTTCAACAAGAGTTTCCTCGAAGGAGCAATCTCCTTGGGATGCTCCGTCTCCTATAACAACAACGTAGTGAAGGACAGAGAGGACGGAGGTCTTCTGAACTCCGGACTGAACGCATCATACACCATCAAACCCAAGAACAAAAAGTTGGGAACACACTCCTTCTCGTTGAGCAGTGGATTCACCAAATACATGGGAGCTACGGTGACTGGAAATAACAAATACGAATCATTAACGAACGTGACCTATCACGTCAACTTTTAGAAATTCATAGGCAATGAAAAGAGAGAGGTTTAATTTTATCGGTTGGTTGGCAAAAGCGTTGCTGCTGGCTGCACTAGTTCTCTTCTCCGACGGACAAGTCCATGCGGCGAAGAACATCTTGAACAGCACAAAGAACATCGCCGAAGACAATGTAAAAAAGGTCAAGAATTCAGCCAAAGACTTGCTGGATGAGCTCGAAGGCTTAGGTGAGGACATCGAAAAGATGGCCGATACTGGCTCAGAGATGTTTAAGGAAGGAGGTTCGGCATGGTCCAATTCTGTGGATGCACTCCAAGAAAGCCTTCAGAAAATAAGGAAGTTGGATGTCTCGGGATTGAAAGATTTGGATCTGGACGACATAAAACAGAACATCAGCAACCTGAAAAACAGCTTCAATGAAGAGTCGGAAGCAGGGAAGAGCATAAAGACTCGTATTTCAAACATTGAGTCAAAGACGGCCACTCTGATAAACAACGTGAAGAACGTCGTCAACCTTGCCTACACAATGCCTGTCGGCATCTGTTCCGACAACTTGAAGTTCGAGCTCTCCGTCGACACATTGTCCTACGGTCGTTATTCGGGCGATTCCAAATCGGACTCCGGGTTTGTTGCTCTCGATGCGCATGCACACTGGACGCTCCCGTTCACGATGAGTGGTGACCCTGTCGAATTGGGGTTCAGGGGAGAACATCTCATAATTATGGGTAAGGGTGAATCCAGAATTTACATCGACCCTCCCACTGAATTCGTCAATAAAGAATATGTGTCTTACACTTTGTCCAAGGACAAAGTCTACCTAGACCTGAAAAAAACATCCTACGTGGAGATCGACTGCAACGGATTCAGGGAAATGTACCTTGACGGACGTGTCCGCTTCTCCAGCGAAGTCATCACAAATGCGGAGGCGAAGACGACCGGAGACTCCTCAATGTCCGCATCCTTCGAGGTGTATGTCAAAGACTTGAGCGACTTCCTCTTCGAGGCGCAATTCGACAAACCGTTCAAGGTGAAAGCGACCGAAGACGTCATCTACACAACATATGGAATTGTAGCAGACTTCAGTACGACACGAAATGCGACGAACTTCAATTTCCCTAAAGGTTACAAGTCTCCGTTCCAGGACGGCGATGAAGCCTATTGGACGGGATTTGCCATGAAGACACTCAAGGTGGATCTGTCGCAACAGTTCCCGGAATTCCCGTTGGATAGCGTTGCCGCCTACAACATGCTGATTGACGAGACGGGCGTATCAGGTTGGTTCCAAGCAAGCATCAGCACAAAGAATAATAACAATAATGGAACATCACAAGGAAAACAAGAGAAGAAAAACTCCACCATAGACGCCCAATTCAAGGAAATAAGTTTGGGACTCTCTGGTGGCAAAATATCCGGTGGTGGTGTGACTGGTACGGTCAAAATCAACCCATTGACGGATAATAACGGAGACACGTTGACCCTGGCCATCGGAGGTAAGCTGTATTCGGACAAGAACGGACACCTTAACTTCGACATCAAGACAGAGATTGAGAAGGACATGGTATTTAAACTGCCTATCATCGACACCACAAAACTCACGTTGGGTCAGGGCACATACTTCCAATTCCAACATGTGACGGACACGACAACGACGGAGAAGAAGTACAACAACATCTTCACGTTGGTAGTGAACGGAGGATTGGACGTAAACAACAAATTGGTTCAAATCAAAGGGCTGAAATTCGAGGGGTTGAAGCTTTGCTCCGCTCATCCTCACTTCGATGCGGGCAAGTTCTCCCTGAACGCCGTCGACATGCCATCTCTGCATGGTCTGCCTTTCGGTCTGAAGTCGTTGGGCGCAAAAACCAGCACCAAGAACGAGGCGATGCTGCAGCCTAAGATTTACCTGAGCTTGATCGGCAAGGAATCCAACGATGACCAGAAACAGGGTGCATCAGTGGAGGCAGGATTCGACTTGGTGGCCACCATCAAGGACGAAGGAGAAAAGCCAGGTTGGAAGATATCGGGTCTACGCCTGAACTCCATCAAGGTGGACATCAACTACTCCGCTTTCCACCTCAAGGGTGAGGTCAACGGATTCAAGGACGACCTAGTCATGGGTGACGGTTTCGGCGGAGGAATAGAATTCTCCATGAAGACGCCGCCACTGAGAGCCGCAATCAAGGCAAACTTCGGAAGAACGAAGTATGACTTCAATACAAAAGGACAATTAGACAAAGAGTACAAGTACTGGTACGTATACGGAAGTTGCGACATGCCTCCAGGCATCGTGCTCTTTCCACCTGCCGTATACTTGAAATCAGTATCCATCTCCGCATACAGCAGGGTGTCACCTCTGTTCGACAGGCAGAAATTTGAAGTGACAAAAGTCACCCCGAACAAGAACAACAAGTTCGGCTTCACAGCGGGAATCGGATTCTATGCGGCACAGCAAAGCATGATCGACGCGAAGGTTCAATTAGGTATGGATTTCAGCAGCTCCGGTGGTATCAGCAGAATCGGACTGGACGGTCTGGTCGGCATCCTCGGCAAGGGTGACGGCGGCGACTTCAACAATTCGTTCATGACCGGAGGTGTGAACTGTAACTACGACTTCGAAAACGACATATTCAGCGCGGACATCTGGGCGACTGCCGGACCTGCCATCAGCAACATCATACAGGGTTCGGCGACGTTGAAACTCCGCACATATCCAGAGAGCTGGTACTGCAACATCGGTACGGTCGACAACCCTGTCAAATTGACCTTTGTGAAAAAGATCAACGCAAGCACATATCTGATGTTCGGTGACAGCATCCCGACCACATTGCCTCCTTTGGATCCGAGAATCTCGGCGTTGTTCAAAGTGACGCAATCCACGGCAACCTCTTCGGATCACTCCGACATGTTCAAGAACGGTACCGGATTCGCCTTCGGTGTTGCCCTCTCCTTGGACTGCCACCTCAACAAGTTCGTCTACGCCGATCTGGTGTTCCTGGGTGGTACGGATCTACTCATCGTAAGAAGGAACGAAGAGATGTGCGGCTCCAGCAAATATCGTGCGAAGGGTCAGGTGTACGTCTACCTGGCAGCCGGAGCTGGTATCAAAGTCAGAAAGAAGAAATTCGAGATCGTCGAGTTCGAGGCGGCTGCCGACCTGATGGGCGAGGTGCCTAAGCCTGTGTACATCGAAGGAAACATCGCCTTCAAGTACCGCGTTTTGGGTGGTCTGGTTTCCGGACACGCACATGCGAAGTACTCCCACGGTCAAGAGTGTAATCCTGGAACAACAGCGCCAGGCGAATTCCATGACTCCAGCGTTTATGGCGAGGAGGAAGACATTAGGGCTCAGGACGAGTACGGAAACGGCGTCGGGAGTGAAGACGAGGAGTAAGACGACGGATCGGGAAGATTCGCCCGGTCAATAGCCGGGCGAACCTTCCTCCCCTCGAAAAAAACATATATCTTTGGGATGCTTTTGGCGCATCCCGCAAACATGTCAATAACTGAATTATGAGAGATATAAAAAGTATTATTTTGTTTTTTGTAGCGGCGGTTTTCCTTGCAGGGAACGGATGGGCCGCCGGCAATAAGGACATTACCGTTTTGACGTTCAACCATGGGGACTCCGTCTCACTGAGATGGGCTCCCGGTTCGGAGGAATTATTCCACCGCAGTGTGAAATCGGGATATTTGGTGCAACGAAAGGCGGCAGGCGAATCCGCTTGGCATAACATTTCCCCAGTATTGAAACCCGCATCCAACGATCGGTTCGCAGTAATGGAGGCCATTAACCCGGATGCGGCCGCCGTGAAGGAAATCTTATACCCTTCTCAGGATAGGACAGCCGCCGACGAACCAGCGTCGACCGACCCGCTAGATCCGAAGTTGGAATCAATTCCGGGCGAGACCAGCATCGAGGACGCATTGCTATACATGATGGCGTTGTTCTCCTGCGACATCTCCAAACCCGTCGCCGAGGCTGCAGCTCTCATTTACGTGGACACCAAGGTGGACAAGTTCGCCAAATACCAATACCGCGTCATCTTCGCAGACGACGAGAATGCGAAAAGGACGAACGTAGCCGTCGCAGATGTGGACATGTCCAAGAAGACCATTCTGCCGACTCCAGCCGACTTCGAAGGGTTCTTCGAAGAGAAATTCGCCCATTTTGAATGGTCTGTAAGCCCTTTCATAGGATATTATTCCGCCTACAATGTGGAGCGCAGTACGGACGGTGTACACTTCACCCCATTAAGAAGCAGACCATTCGTACAGGCATACACCAAGGATGAGATGTCTGACTTGGCCGTCTTCCGCGACACATTCCCTTCCGAGGATGAAACCTACTACTACCGTATGGCAGGTTACTCCCCATTCGGATTCTACGGTCCATACTCCAAGGTGGTGAAAGGTGAGCCGAAATTCAACTTCCAGAAGATCGATTTGAAGGTCGACACGGTCATCATCGGGAAAAAGGCGGAAGAGATCCAATGGTCCGTCGACAAGAAGTTCGAGAAGAGAATAAAAGGATTCAAGATCAGCAGAACGCAAGACTATAAGAAGTTCAGCTACGAGAACACGGAGCTGATCCCTGCTAACAAGCGTAAGTTCAAACTGAACAAAAGATACGACAGAGCTCAATATTACGCCGTAATCGCCGTGGGTATGAAGGATACTCCAATGAAGCGTGAGGAGAAGCAATCCAGCTACTACTACGCTTTCCGTGCGGACACGATTCCACCTGCAACCCCTACAGGATTGAAGGCAGTGATGGATTCGTCTGGCGTGGTTTCCATCTCATGGAACCCTAACACGGAACCTGACTTGCTCGGTTACCAACTCTACATATCCAACTCGGGTAACGAAATGGATTACTACAACGTGACGGACACCATCTATCCTCACACATCGTACACGGATACCCTTCCGCTGAACACGCTGACAAACGTGGCGTACTACCGTGTGAATGCGATCGACAAGAACTACAACCGCTCCATATGGTCCGACGCAGTGAAACTGACGAAGATCGACACGATTCCACCTGCACCCGTAGTCTTTAAGTTCCTGCAACAACCTAAGGAGAACATAATCGTCGAATGGGTAAACTCCCCTAGCCTAGATTTGGACCACATGGAACTGTACAGGCAAATCGACGACACAGGACAAATGGTATTGTTGCAGACCTACGATCTGAAGAAGAAAAAAGCGCCTACTAAATTCGAGGACAAACAAGAGATGCCTGGACAGTATGTCCAGTACTTCATGGCGGTATACGACGAGGCTGGGAACTTCTCTTACGCACATTCGGACAAAATGCTGGCGAAAGGTGACAGACCTGGATGCATCGGAAATCTGAAGGCGACCCTTATCATAACGGACGAGAAGAAGGAAGTCAGACTGGAATGGGACATCACCTCCAAGGACCCGATTGACCGTTACATCATATACAGGAAAAAGGACGATGGAAAGATGTTGGACATCGCATTGCTCAAACCGAACCAACTATATTTTGTCGACCCTAAGATCGCGATCGGTTCCACATACAAGTATATCGTGAGACCAATCTCCACCGAGAAGGTTTGTCCCGCAGTATACTCGGAACCTATCTATTTCGAAGGAAATAACACACATAAGTAAAACTTAATTTCTGGCGAGGCCCCCTGGCCTCGCCTTTTACTCTATTCCATTATCAAATCTGTTCGCCACACAGCGAACCCAATAAATTTATAAATTCATGTTGAGACGTTGGTTCACCCTTTTTCTGATCGCACTGTTGCCTACTTTGGCCTCGGCGCAGAGCGGAACCGTTTACCCGATCGATTTGTCCGTGATGATGACTCCTCCTTACGGCACCTGCCTCAAGGAGTACGTCGGGTCTAACAGAATATCGGTCCAGGCGTTGCTGAAGGACTTCTCGAAGCAGTCCGACCAATTCGTGGTGCAGTTGAAGGTGACCGACAACAGAAACAGGACCGTCCTCATGACCCATTTCGGGGACTATAAGTTTAAGCCAGGACAGGCCTTCACCTACCCGCTGGGGCCGAACAGCGGACAGGACAACAACAACATCCTCAACGACATCTTCA
>JAILLP010000013.1 GCA_024693065.1 Paludibacteraceae bacterium | reverse complement strand
AAGGAGTCGTCCACAATATAGTACTCGGTCAACGGATTCTTCGTCCAACCATAGATACCGATGTAAGAGTAGTTGGATCCTCCACCGTTCTTCGTGTACTTGTAACCAGCGATGATTGGGTCAAGTTCAGCGTGTTTCTTCGATGCGCCTCCGTCGTAGTAACCTACACGGGCAAGGAAGTCTCCGGAATTGTTCCAGCTTGCCTTGAATGCACATTCAGCATCACCACCAAATGCAGTCATCGAACCAGGATTTCCCTCGTCACTCCAGATCTCAAGGTGATAACCATTACCTACATTATCAAGCTTCTGACCAGAAACTTGCTTTCCACCAGAGAACTTGTTATTTTGCTCACAAGGATTTATTTCGCCCTGAATTTCTTCTTGGCCTTCCTCGCCTTCATGTCCTTCTTCTCCGCTACCGCCGCCGCAGTTTTCTACTTTGACGGATGCTTTCTTAGCCAAGACAGTACCTCTAGAGTTGGTGATGGTAATATCGCCAGTTCCAGAGGATTTTGGCTTCCATTCAACGCTACCTGCCGCATTGATGTCCTTCTTGATCACATATCCAGCCACGCCGGTGAACTCCACGTAGTTGATGTTACACCCGTCGCCGCCTTCTGTGGACTTGATGAAGAGTCTCATCTTTTTGGTTGAAACTGGATCGAATGTAGCCTTGAAGTCATGACCTACCTTCTTGCCGGTGTAAGCGGTCTTCCATGAACCATTCTCATCATATTGTACCTCGAAGTTTGAGATAATGTCATACTCGGTGCACTCATCGATCATGATACCACCAATGGTCTGAGTCTTGTCAAAGACGAAAGCGACCCACTCGTCAGTACCCGTATTGGTTCCCCAACGGCTGTTGCCTCCGTGGTTTCCGTCATCGCTCAGGATCTTATCTACTGTCCAGTATGGAGTACCGTTGTTCTCCCACTCGGAAGAAGCGCTGACGTCAGAAATGGTAACCTCTGTGGAAGAGGAGCCTGAACCGAAGTTCAAAGAGTAGGTTCTGCCATCCACATCACCCTCCAACGTCCAAGAGATGGAGTAAGAAGAGTCCTTGCAATACTTCTCGGCGGATGCAACGGTCAATGTGAACTCTGGTTCTGGCACGGCTGGTTTGCCGGAGCCAACCACGATGTCACCGCCACCTGGGATAGCCTTGAAATATACATAACCGTTCTTCTCCTCGAATTCAAGTTCCTTATCGCTCTGTTTTACTGTCATGTTGGACCAACCGCTTTGCATAGGCACGCGGACAGACAATGGGTAATCCCACTTACACAGTGTGTTAGTGGTGAGACTTTGGTTGAGCGTCAAAGAGTAGGTGTCGCTGGATGCGTCGCTCGCAATCTTTTTGAAAGAAGCGGCGTCACGCTCCTTCAAATACATGATGGCGTCACGTGCCGTACATACCCAATAGTCACTCTTGTTTTGATTCAACCATTGCAGCGTACCAGTGAAGGCATCCGCACTTGTAGGAGAATAACTACCATTCGCTTGACGACCCTGGATACCGTGGATCAGGAATACCATCCATCCTCCATTGGCGCCAGAACATCTGCTGGTCATCTGGCTTTGTGAGTTGATACCCTCGGTACCACAGATTTGGCAATCGAATCTTGCCAAGTTTCCTGGGGATTTGCTGTTGGTCTGTCCACCGCAGATACGTCCACCGATGTAGTAGTTGAGCGTATTGCTGATTTCATTACAGTTCGGGTAGGCAATGGTCAAACAAGGCTGTCCGATCTGCCTCTCGATCGTACTCTTAGAAGAAGCCAACTCACCTGAGTTTCCGCTATGGGAGTCAGTATGGCTTCCGATTTCATGTCCTTTTTGTGCCATCTGTTTATAGGCACTCCAATCGCGAGTCCATCCCGTCACCACATAGAATGTGGCTTTGAACCCATATTTGTTCAATTCATCTGCGGCCCATGAGTGAGAGTTGACCTCATTAGCACCATCATCAAAGGTGAAGGTTATCGCCGACTTGGCCCAATTCTCCCATGTGGCCACTTCCTGCGCCATCATGCCTGATACGCATAATGCCACACTGCCAATAAGTGTAAAGAATTTCTTTTTCATATTTCAATAAGTGTATAATGATTAATACTCTATTTCAAATCTCCTTTTAGAATTCCACACATCTTACAGAATTCTCGCGCGTTTTTCATCGTGTTTATCTCCGCAAAATTAGTTAAATCTGATTCATAAGCAAAGAAAAATGAACTTATTCCTCGAAAAGTGCATTTTCATCTGTGAAAATAGTATATTTGCCCGATTTTCGGAAAGTTTTTCGGGGTGACGCTTTGTCTAAAACCATTCAGAAGTGTATTTGAGAAGTGAATTTCGGGAGGATTTCCGTAACTAAAATCCGAACTGGTCTAATCGTAATTGTCTTGTTATGAGTATTTTAAATGGTCGCCTATTCCTGATTCCAGGTTTACTTTGTGCGTTTTCTTTCTCTCTCTCCGCCGCTACTCTTGCGGGAAAGGTGACGGATCGGGAAACGAAGGAGACATTGCCTTATGCGAATGTGGAACTACTCCTCGCTTCGGATAGTTCCATTGTGAAGGGAGATATAACGAACGAGGATGGAGCTTTCCTCCTTGAGAACGTGAATGTGGGGGATTATTTGGTGCGTGCCTCGTACATGGGTTATGTGGACCGCTATCGGAAGGTGAAAGTGCCGGCGGACACCAGTTCGGTCGAATTGGGCAGGATTGCCTTGAAAACGGATAACCAACTGATCGAGGAGGTGGCGGTCTTGGCTACGATGACGCCTCTGCAGGTGAAGGAGGACACGTTGATCTATAATGCCTCCTCTTTTCGCGTGGCCGATGGCGCCATGCTGGAGGATCTCGTCAAGAAGTTGCCGGGCGCCGAGTTGACCACCGACGGTAAGCTGATCGTCAATGGTAAGGAGGTGAAGAAGATATTGGTGGATGGCAAGGAGTTCTTTTCCGATGATCCTAAAGTCTCCCTGAAAAACCTTCCCGCCAACATGGTGAAGGATGTGAAAGCATACGACAAGAAAAGTGAATCCGCCCAACTGACAGGTGTGGACGATGATGAGGACGAGATGGTGCTCGATCTGAGCGTGAAGAAGGGTATGAAGGATGGTTGGATTGGCAATTTCTTCGGTGGATTGGGCTCTGATCTCCGCGTCGACGACCCGGACCTGCGATATGAACTGGGTGGAAACGTCAGCAAATTCACTGACAACTCCAACTTCTCCATGGTGGCTTCCTCCAACAACACGAACAAGAATGGCTATGATGGTAATAGTGACAGGGCAGCTTCCCAGGATAACGGAATCAATACCGCTTCCACGTTGGGTGCCACTTTCGCCAAGGAGAAGGACAAACATTATGATTACGGAGGCAATGTGCAGTACCGCCACGTCAAAAATGATTTGGAGAAGAGCACCTTCCGGGAGACTTTCCGCCATGGGGGAACGACATATGCGGATGATCACACCTTGTCGCTGAAACATACAGATAACTTCTCAGGTAGCTTCCGGTTTAAATGGAGCCCTGATTCCATGACGAGCATCGTCTTCAGGCCTAATGTGAGTTACTCGCATACCTTCGGGAAGAACGAGGGCTTGTCCTCGAATTATAATAGTTCCCACAAGATGAATTATTCGAAGATCTCTTCTCGCAGGAACAATGGCGACAACTTGAATCTGAATGGTTCGTTGCGCTTTGTCCGCAAGTTGAACGAGAAGGGAAGGAACCTAGGCTTGAATTTCAGTTCCGGCTATAGTCATTCCCCTTCCGATCAAACTTCTGTAACCCGTACGGATTTCCGATTCTATGAGGATGAATTTGACATGGATGAGTCGGTGGACTCTTCGTTGATGACGGATCGTTGGACGGATAAGAGAAAGAATACTTTCAACTATTCCGCAGAGGCGTCCTATACAGAGCCTCTCTTCCCTAAGCATTTCCTGACGGTCAAGTATCGTTTCCAACATCGTGGCTCTGACTCGTATTCTTACGTGTACGAGTCTTCCGATTTGTCCCGTATGCTCGATTCGCTCAGTAGCTCGGTGGAGAATGATTACAATACCCATCGGGCGGAATTGGGTTTCCAGGGTAGAGGCGCCAAGATGAATTATAACATCGGATTCGCTTTGCAACCGCAAATCTCTTCGACGGAGAATCTTTTGGGGGCGAATAAGGGGAAAGATACGAAACAGACTGTCCTCAATTTCTCGCCTAGCTTGCGTTACATGTATCGATTCAGCAAGCAGCAAAACTTGATGCTCCGTTACAACGGACAGAGTTCCGCACCGGATGTGGAGGACCTGCAGCGTGTGATCGATGAGAGCGACCCGTTGAACCTGCGGTATGGTAACCCTGACTTGAAGCCTTCGTATACGAACACTGTTTCCGCCAGGTATAAGAAATATAATCAGGCGAAGCAGAGCAGCATCATGACGAACGTGACTTTCCGCAACGTGGTGAATGCGATCACCAACATCATCCTGTATGATGAGACTACGGGTGCGCAGGAGTATCATCGTGCCAATGTGAATGGCAACTGGGATCTTAGCGCACAGTTCTCCAACAGCACGCCTTTCCGAAAGCATCGTAGTTTCCTCTTCTCCAGCAATACGAAGGCGGGTTATAGCCGGGACGTCTCTTTCGAAGATAATGGGCTGAGACGTGTTTTGGGTATGCTCGATCTGTTCGGGAAGTATCAGCTGGGCTATAAAAACGACAGATTCAACGCTTTCCTGTATGTGACGGGTCGTTACCAGAATAGTACGACGGAGACCGAGGAGTTTGGGTCTGGTTTGAGCTTTGACGTGAACCTGCCATGGAATATGATCCTTGCCTCGGATATCGATTACCACTATTATAGTGGGTATAGTGATATGTTCGACAAAGATGCTATCCTGTGGAACGCGAGCCTGACCAAGCAGTTCAAGTTCATGAAGAATAAAGCCGGCGCGTTCAAGTTCAAGGTGTTCGATATCTTAGGGCAACAGAGCAACCTTTCCCGCCGAATCACGGAGAATTCCATCGTCGAAACATGGTCTAATACTTTGGGTAATTATTTTATTTTTCAATTCACATACAAATTCAACACCCTGGGGTCGAAAGCATCTAAAGGGGAGACTGAACCAGATATGGAGGATCGCCGTCCGAATGGGGATCGTCGCATGGCTCCTAGGGAAGGCCCTGGCCCAGGGTGGGGAGGTGAAGGTCCTGGCGGTTTCGACAGAGGAAGAGGTGGTCGTGGAGACCGCTGATGAGACTTGGAAATATCATTTCATTGGGTACTTATTAAAAATTATCAAAAAAATATTTGCAATTAGTATTTTTTTTGTTACGTTTGTACGATAATGAAAAAATGTATGTGATATGGAAAGTCTGGATAAAGTCTTTTTTTATGACTTCTTAAAAAATGTGATGGGAGAGAATCTCGATGTGAATCTCTCCGAGGAATCGAAGGAGTTGATAAGATCCTACACACGCATAATCAGGTTGAATAAGGGGGAGTTTTTGCAGATTGAAGGTGACGTGAGTCGTTTCTGGGGATATGTGTCTGAGGGCTTGATACGCGTGTATTATTTGCAACACGATAAGGAAATCACGGAACAACTTGCGCATGAGGGGGATGGATTCCTTGATTATGAGAGTTTCTTTAATCAGTCTCCTAGCCGTCGGTTCATCCAAATGTTGGAGCCGACCACGCTCTATTTGTTCCCTCGCTTAGAGTGTGAGGAGTTGTGTAGCAAGGATATGGAAATCCGTCGTTTCTTCAGGTTGATGACGGAATTGACCCTTCTTTTGAAGAAAAAGAGGATCCAGAATACGATATTCAAATCCGCTAAGGAAAGATATCAAATTCTCTTGAACGAGAAGCCGAACCTGGTCTTGAGGGTGCCATCCATCTATGTGGCTTCCTATTTGGGCATTACGCCGGAGACGCTTAGCAGAATCCGTTCGACTGTGAAGTGATTCGCAATAAATATTTTATGTGGGCGTGCGGACAGAAATCGTCTCCGTGCGCCTTTTTATTTTTCAGCGGGAAATCGTATTTTTGCGGTAAATTTGTTTTCTCATGTACTCAAGGGAAGAGGTCAAGATATTAAAACGTGAATTCTGGACGGGTTTCGACGCTTTCTGCGCTGAGCTCCCCCGATTTAAATACCGTAAGCGTAAGTGGATTTTGTATAATACCAAAATCAAAGGGGTCGAGCTGAAGTTCGATGCCACGCGAGACGGTGCCTATGTCATCTTTGAGTTGAATCACCCGAAGCTCAGCAAACGCCTTGAGATGTTTGAACTGATGAAGAAGTACAAGGTGGTGGTGGACCAATTCTTCGCCGATGCGGAGTGGCAGGAGCAGTTTGAGAAACCATGCGGGACGATGGTCTCCCGTATTTATAGATATCTCGGTGGATTGGATATCCATCGTAAGGAGCAGTGGCCGGAATTCTACCCGTTTCTTTCTCGCGAGATGTGCCACTGTGAACGTATGTTCAAGGAGATGCGCGAGTTGCTCCAAGATTGTGTGGAATCTAATAATGCTCCCATGACGGATGGAGAATAAGGATTGGAAAGGTAAAACGGGGGGCGGATGGTTTGGCCAAAATTTCCTGCTGATGTTCCTCGCCAAGGTGAGGGTCGTATGTCTCTACCCTGTGCTCTACCTTGTCATCCCTTTCTACCTGATCTTCGCCCGAAAGGGCTATCGCGCCATCTATTCCTACTTCCACGACCATCTCCACTATTCCAGCTGGAGGGCTTTCGTCGCCACATGTCGCAATCATCTCCTTTTTGGCGAGGTCGTGTTGGATAAGTTTGCCATCCTTGCGGGGTACTCCTCCCAGTTTAAGGTGGAGATGCAGGGTGAGGATGTCGTCTCTGAATACCTGGATGGAGAGAGCGGTTTTATCATCGCCAGCGCTCATTTCGGCAATCTGGAGATGGCCGGACTCTCCATTCGTCAGGAAAAGAAACGTATGAATGGCATCATCTTCGGGGGCGAACGTGGCGGTTTTCAGGACCGACGTGACTTGGCCTTCGGGAAGATGAATATTAATTTGATCCCTGTATCGGAGGATATGTCGCACCTCTTCACCATCAAAAATGCGCTGGAGGAGGGGGAGGTGGTCACCATCCCCTGCGACCGTTTCCTGGGAGGGAAGAAGAAAATCTCCTTGGATTTCCTGGACGGTGAGGCCGATTTCCCTGTCGGGACCTTCCGCCTAGCGGCACAGTTGAACGTGCCGGTCGTTTCTCTCTTCATCGTGAAGATAACCCATTCGAAATATTACGGATATAGCAGGTTGTTACGGACTTCCCCTGAGGCCGCGAATTCGACGGAGCAGGCGGAGTTCCTCGCCAAGCAGTTTGTGGCGGAGTTGGAGGCAATCGTCCGGCAATATCCGCTTCAGTGGTTCAATTATTATCAATTCTGGAAATCATAAATTAGCGTATGGAATTACAATCCCCTCAAAAAGAGATCTATGGAAAGGAACGCTTCTCGGCGTTGCAGGCGCAGCGACTCGCTCAGGAGATCGCCGCGGGACCGGTCGTGTTTCAGGTCTCCCGCCTCATGGTTAAGTTCGGCATCCTCCAGTTGTTGGACGACAACAAGGATGGCTTGACGTTGGAAGAGGTGGCGGAGCGTGCCCATCTCTCCAAGTATGGTACGCAATGCCTGCTGGAGTCTTCCCTGACGATCGGAACCGTCATCCTGAAGGAGGGTCGCTTCCGCTTGGCGAAGGCGGGCTGGTTCCTATTGCACGACGATATGGTGCGCGTCAATATGGATTTTAACCATGATGTGAATTATCTGGGATTATTCCGCCTGGAGGAGGCTATCCTTAACGGCAAGCCTGAAGGACTCAAGGTATTCGGCGAGTGGCCGACGATCTACGAGGGTCTCTCCCAACTGCCTAAACAGGTGCAGAAGAGCTGGTTCGGTTTCGACCATTACTATTCGGACTGCTCGTTCGACGAGGCGCTGAACATCGTCTTCGACGGACATCGCAAGCGTTTGCTGGATGTCGGGGGAAATACGGGTCGCTTCGCCACACGTTGCGTCACGCACTCCGCGGAGGCCGAGGTGACCATCATGGACCTTCCGCAGCAACTGGAGATGATGCGTGCCCAGACGAAGGGCCTGCCTGGTGCGGATAGGATCCACGGACATGGCGCGAACCTTTTGGACGAGCGTGTGCCTTTCCCTAAGGGCTTCGATGCGATATGGATGAGCCAGTTCCTCGACTGCTTCAGCGAGACGGAGGTGGTCAGCATCCTGCGCCGCGCCGCCACTTCGATGGACAACAACTCCCGCCTCTTCATCATGGAGACCTTCTGGGATAGGCAACGATTCGAGACCGCTTCGTACTGCCTCGCGCAGATCAGCCTCTATTTCACCGCCATGGCGAACGGCAACAGTAAAATGTATTATTCCAAGGATATGATCCGTTGTGTCAATGATGCGGGCCTTGAAGTGGAGGCGATCCACGACGGATTAGGGATGGGTCATAGCCTTGTCGTCTGTAAAATCGTACAGAGATGAATAGTCCGCTGACCGCCTCCGCTTTTTTGCCTCACCGTGCGCCTTTCCTGCTGGTCGATAGGCTCTTGGAGTGCGACCAACACTTCTGCCGCACCGATTTTACCGTTCCGGTGGAACATCCGATGGTGCGGGAGAATTGCCTGAGCGAAGGGGGAGTCATGGAGAATGTCGCCCAGACTTGCGCGACGCATATCGGTTATCTCTCCCGCCATCTTCCGATCCGTATCGGGGTGGTCGCTTCGGTGAAGAATCTGAATATCCTCTCCTTGCCTAAGGTGGGTTCCCTCCTGGAGACGACGGTGGAGGAGCAGGGCGAACCTATCTTCTCCGTCTCCATCTATGAGGCGAAGGTCTTTTCCGAGGGCGTGCTTGTGGCGCAAGGCGAGATGCGTGTCGTCCTGACTGACCATGTCCCTGCTGAACAATGAATTATTGAGTATCATGATACAGGTGCTATCTAACAATATTATTTCTCCGTTGGGCTATACGGCGGAAGAGAACTATGCGAACGTGAAGGCTGGCGTGACGAAGGGAACGCTCCACGAGGGGATGTTCGATTTGCCGGAACCCTTCTTCGGTTCGTTGCTCGATTGGACTGAAATCGACGGATTGGTGGAGCGTGAATTAGCGCTTTCCATGCGTCTCACCCGTTTCGAGAAGATCATCCTACTATCCGCCAAGCGGGCAATCGAGAGGGCAGGTATTGACCCTTGTAGCCCCGAGGTGCTCTTTGTCCTTTCGACCACGAAGGGCAATGTCTCGCTGTTGGGTAATGATGAGGGGTTTGAGACGGATAGGGCGCAGCTGTGGCGCTCGGCGCAGATACTGGGCGACTACTTCGGCAACCCGAACGAGGTGGTGGTGGTGAGCAACGCTTGCATATCGGGCGTGGCGGCGCAATTGTTAGCCTTCGACCGGATGCGCACCCATGGCTACCGCTACGCCGTGGTGGTGGGCGGAGATGTGCTGAGCAAGTTCGTGGTCTCCGGCTTCCAATCGTTCAAAGCTCTCTCTCCTTCGCGGTGCAAGCCGTTCGATGCGGAGAGGGTGGGACTAAACCTTGGCGAGGCGGCTGCGACAATGGTCTTCGAGAAGGTGTCGGACGACGCTTCCTTGCCGGCCAATGCCTTCGTCTGGCGAGCTGGAGGCAACCGAAATGATGCGAACCATATCTCGGGACCTTCCCGTACGGGAGAGGGCCTCTACAACGCCACAACGCTCGCCATGAAAAATGTGAAGAGGGAGGATATCGCCTTTATCTGTGCGCATGGCACGGCTACCCGCTACAACGACGATATGGAGTCATGGGCCATCAGTCGTGCAGGACTGAGCGAGGTGCCTACCTTCAGCCTGAAGGGATACTATGGGCACACGTTAGGTGCTGCGGGATTGTTGGAGTGCATCCTTTCCATCTCCGCCTTGTCGGATGGTTGTGTCTTGCCCACTTTAGGGTACAAGCAATATGGTGTGGTGCAGCCCATGACCATCTGTGAACGTCTTATCGCTACGGAGAAATCATGCTTCCTGAAGCTTATTTCGGGCTTCGGAGGTAGCAATGCGGTGATATGCTATGAAAGGATCAGGTAGTATGGGGGATGATGTTACAGGCGGTCCCGCAATCACGAATCAGTTGGGGACAATCATCGGAACAACCATCCGTTAAAACAGGCGGAATTCTGTTCCAATCGTAGCTGTTATACTTGGACTTTTCCGGGTAGCCCCACTTGTACATGATCTGTGCCATCGCCACCGCCGCGCAACCCGCCAAGGTGTAGTTGCATTGATCCTCATCATCAAGATCTCCAGGACAGAAATAGTTGTAGGATGGGTGACAACCATTTTTATAATTTTTACTTTGTCCCCATCGTACTTCTTCTCCGTTCCTACATCCTAACAAATGTGTTCCAGGTTCATATCCAAACATTTGCGATGTCTTAATCAACGCAAGAGTTGTCAAAACAAAAATAGGTTTCCTTTTCATTTCTCTCTTTTAAATTTATTAAATTCCTTGTTGTTTATAATTCTCTTTAGATCTTCATTACTATAGTCTATCTTATAATAAGCATAAACCTCCTCAAACGGATCAGTGTCGATTACATATTTGGATAAAGAATCTGACAAAGATTTATCCCACTCTTCTGATTTTATGGAGGTGTATGCGGCTATATCAAACGAACGACAATTAAATTTATAGAAATCCTCTGTAATTTTTATGGTATGCCCTTTTACAGTGGTGCAACAATAATTCGTGTCTTCTTTGTAAATGAACATACTTGCTAATACGTTGTCTGAATAATCATTCTTCATTTTGACCACGTATCCTTTGGGTTCATGTTCGTCCACACAGCTCTCTCCTGGACAACTACACAAAAAGACAGGCATTGCAGCGACTGTCGTGATCAGAAACTTTTTAATTAATTTCATGCTGAATCAATATTTAAAGATTAATTTGTGTAAAAATAAAATAAATTTTCGATAAACATTGCATGATTTGTTGTTTTTAAGTAAAATTAACATCGAATTTTTGACGAATACGACAATTTAACGATTGCCATTTATAAAAAAAGAGGTACAATAGTCGTATGAAAAAAATATCCCTTGCCTTTCAAAGGCAAGGGATACTTTTTAATCATCTTGTAATGTGAAATTATTTCACTTCCAAATTGAAGGAAATCGTGTATTCATCGTTTACAGTACCCTTGATTACGGTGTTGCCGGCTGCGACAGCTTTAACGGTCATTTGAGCCGTGTTGCTTTCTTCTCCGTCCTCATAATCTGCAGATATGGTGGCAACGCTCTCGTCGGAGCTGGTCCATACGATTTGTCTCAAGACAGTGTTGTCGTAGAAGGACAACTCGTTTCCTTCGTTATCGAGGAGACGGAAGTTGAATTGTTTCTTCTTTGAATTGAAAGAGAATGAATCCCCGTTCTTCAAGTCATCTCCTCCGAAAGAATCAGAGTGGAATACCGCACCATCGAAGAAGTTCATCACCATCTCGACATTCTTGTTGTCCGTGTCGGTTCCGTTCTCTTTCCAAACCGTGTTGAATTGATCGATGGTGAGCTCCAATTTCAATGCGTTCGCTTGGTTTCCGCAGAAGAGGTCAGCGAGTTTCTTGTTCTCTCTGATATCAAGCGTATCCAATTGGTTCTTGTTGCAGATAAGTGTGGTCAGCTCGCTGTTCTTTGAGATGTCAAGTTTAGACAATTTGTTGTTCTCGCAGCTCAAAGACTTCAGATTGGTCAATTTGGAAAGATCAAGTGAAGCTATTTGGTTGTTGCTACAAGTCAGCTCTTCCAAATTGGTGAAGTAGCTCAACTCGTCGAATGAAGCGATCTTCTTTCCGCTGACGTCTATGGTTTTAGCGTTTTTAGCCTCGATAGGGGAGATTCCGTCGTCACCGTCCGCATTGATGCTTGATTTAACCAAAGCCGCCAAAAGGTTAGCGTCCTTGAAATCGATGTTTTTGAGGACGGTCACCTTACAAGAGTCCTTGTGGTTGCCGCCTAATGTAGTGACGACGATATAGGTGCTTCCCGCATTCTGTGCGCCGAATACTGAGCCTGCGGAGGTGACATCGGCGATGCTCTTGTCCAAGCTCTCCCAGCTTACGTCTTGCGTATCTGCGTTGGCAGGCAATATGGTAGCGGTGAGTGTGAAGTTTTCGCCTGCGAAGATGGTCGTGTCGTGGATGTTCAGTGTTACGCTCTCCACTTTCACTTTCGGTTTGGCCGGCGCATCCGCCTTGTCATCTTTTTTACATGATCCCATCATGGTTGGTAACGCCAATGAGGCTACCACCATCGTTTTGAATAAAATACTTTTTCTCATTTTATGATAATTAAATTATTAATGTTTCCACTACTGTTGTATGTCCCATTCAATCAATCATATACTTTATTGGGATTCTCTCCCGTATTGACCACATTTTTATTCGATCACATATACCTATGTGTTCCGCAAAGATAATATCTTTTGAAAGAAAAAATCTTCATTTATCGTTAATGTTTGCAAAAATGGCTCTGCAAAAACGTTGTTGGTATCGGTTGGGGTTGTTAATCTTTCTCATTCATCTCCTTCCAAAGAGCGAGTGATTCGTTTTCGTGCCTTTCCATTGTTTCTCGCTCTCCTGGTCCTTTGTCGTTGATGCCGCAAAGATGAAGGATGCCGTGGATGATTACACGGTGTAACTCGGTGTTGTAGGTGGTATGGAATTGTTCCGCGTTTGTGCGTACGGTGTCCAAACTGATGAAGAGGTCGCCCGAAATCGTATTCCCCTCGGTATAGTCGAACGTGATGATGTCTGTGTAATAGTCGTGTTGGAGGTATTGCCTGTTCACCTCCAGAATTTTTTCGTCGGAACAAAAGATATAGGAGATGTCTCCCACTTTGTAGCCATGTCGTTTAGCGACCTCTTTCACCCAAGCCGACACTTTCCGCTTGGCGATTTTAGGCATTGTGATATCTTCAGACTGGTAATATATCATAATACAAGGGAATGATTGTTATCCAAAGAACCAATAGGCGACGATAATGGCGGCCACCACTCCACCGAGGTCAGCCACCAATCCTGCTGTCACCGCATAGCGGGTTTTCTTGATGCCCACGGAGCCGAAGTACAAGGCGATGATGTAGAATGTCGTATCCGCCGCTCCTTGGAAGAGGCAGGTGAGCCTTCCCACAAAAGAATCCGCTCCATAGACTTTCATCGTCTCGACCATCATTGCCTTGGCGCCGCTTCCGCTGAGCGGTTTCATCAAGGCCGTCGGCAAGGCGTCCACAAAGCGCGTGTCATCGAGGAACATGGAGAAGAAGGATGTCAGTCCGTGGCATATCAAATCCATTGCGCCGGATGCCCGGAAAACACCGATTCCAACGAGCATTCCCACCAAGTAAGGGAGGATTTTGATCGAGGTGGCGAACCCCTTTTTGGCGCCATCTATGAAGGCTTCGTAGACATTGATGCGTTTGATCACACCTACTCCGATGAAGACCATGATGATGAGGAACAAGAGGAAGTTGCCTCCGACCTTGGATAGTCCGAAGGCTGTTTGGCTGTTTAGCTCGGAGAAAAGGTAGACGATAGCCGTGATGAAAAGTGCGATGCCTAAAATCCAACCGATGACAACCTTGTTCCAGATGTTTAGTTTTTGCCTAATGCCAACGTATAGTATGGCGGTCACTGTGGAAAAGAAAGTGGATATCAGTAAAGGGACAAATATGTCGGTAGGGTTCGTGGCCCCCATGATGGCGCGTTGCGCTAGAATCGTTATCGGGATGATCGTCAAACCGGAGGTGTTCAGTGCCAAGAACATAATTTGGGCGTCGGAGGCGACATCCTTCTTCGGATTGCAAGTGTGCAGACTCTCCATCGCCTTTAGTCCGATAGGGGTAGCCGCATTATCCAGTCCCAGCATATTCGCGGCGAAGTTCATCACCAGCAACCCATTGGCGGGGTGGTCCTTCGGTATTTCTGGGAAGAGTCGCGAGAAGAATGGACGAATCAATCTGGACAAGACCTTCACCACGCCGGCCTTCTCCCCAATATTCATCAGTCCGAGCCAAAGAATCATCACGCCACTCAAGGGTAGGGCGATTTTCATCACAGCGAACTCCGCCATTTCGAACGTACTGGAGACGATTCTTTCAAAGACAGCAAGGTCATGGTAGAAGATGGCCTCGAACAGAGCAACCACCATCGCCACCAAGAAGAATCCGATCCAGATATAGTTCAATACCACAGCATCACAAATTTAGGAATGCGTCTTTTGCCGCTTGTTCAACAATGTTTAGTAGGCGTAATGTTTGCGAATGGTTCCATATGTCGCTCTCTATCTTCCCTTCGTCAATGCATCGCATTACTTCTGCCGCCTCGTAATTATATCCATTTCCTTCCATTTCAACGGGGATTTCCACCTCTTTTTCCTCCGCCCCATGTTTAAGCATAAGGGTGGTTGGCATGTGGAACATCCTGCAGAGCCTCAATCTGCCCGCATCACCTGTGATTTTCGCGTCCGACTCCAGTTCACAAGCGAAAGAGGAGGTGAGCACGCTCATCTTGCCCCCTTTGTGGGTCATGATGATGGTGGTCGTCATGTCTACGCCAGAAGGGGCTGGAATAGAAGAGACATCCATGGAAAGGGGGTCTCCGAATAAGAAAAGGGCCAAGAAGATAGGGTATATGCCGATGTCTGCGATGGATCCGCCTCCCAATTTGGGGTCGAACAATCTGCTTTTCTCGTCATAGTTCGGGTGGATACCGAACTCCGCCTGTAACAACAAAGGGTTGCCGATTGTGCCCTCTTCCAGTAATGCCGCCGTCTTGATCACCGAAGGGAGGAACCTGCTCCACATCGCATCCATCAGGAAAAGGTTCTTTTCTCTGGAGGCGCGCATCATGGCCATCGCTTGGGAACATGTGAGGGCGAAGGGTTTCTCGCAGAGCACATGTTTGCCCGCATCCAACGCCATCATAGTATGCGTGTAGTGGAAGCTGTTTGGGGTAGCCACATATACGATATCCACTTTTGGGTCGTTTAACATAGCCTGATAAGAATCATAGCTTTTTTCAAAGCCATACTCTTCGGCGAATGAGGCCGATTTTTTTCCGTCACGGGATGCTATGGCGTAGCATTTGGCATTGGGTAACCTTTTCAAACCCTTAGCAAAAGAGCCGGCGATATGCCCGGCTCCTATGATTCCCCATCTATAAATCCTAGACATCAAATACGTCTGTTTAAATAATTACCAATTTTTTGTTTGAATTCCCAACCACCACAAATGATTATGCTGAAGAATAATCCCAGGAAGAAGAACATCGGTATGGTTTTCGATTTCCTGTTGATCGGTCGAGGGTCATAGTTGAAATCGTTTTCAAAGACAAATCCTTGGGAGTAGAAAATACGTTCCCACTCCAACTCTTGTTTCAGTTTATTCAAATCCAACATGTCGGTGTGGAACAATTTCATCTCTCGCTCATTCAGCAATATTGTTTTGTCCATAGAGACTGAAATGTCTTTTTCCTTCTGGAAATATTCTTTCTTACGCAGGCTGTCCAACATTTGAATCTCTCGATCAATGAAGGCAATTCGGTCGTCTAATTGAGCGGTCCTTAATTCGTTCTCCCTCTTCATTTGCTCATTGTTGGTGAGCAAATGCGACAAGGCGTCCGTCATTTTTGGGAAGATGGCGGTGTCTTTTGCCTCGACTCTAATCCTGAGCCTCCAGGTGAGAAGGGAGTTTGTCGTGTCATTCGCGTCGAATTTTCCTAAGTAGTCGATATAATCTGGATTCCCATTGTTTTGTATATCAATGTAAAAGAAGCTTTGTATGTCTGTGATGGATCTGGCTTCAGAATTGGATAGACTCAATTTCGAACTGAGATTTACTGTGTCGCAATTAACACTTTGCAGGTGCAAAGGGTCAAGGATGTCCTTCACGAAATAGGAAGGGTAAGAGTTTAGCTTCAGATCAGTTTCTCCTCTGTACACTCGTTCCCTATTCAGGAAAAGGCCTAATGCCACGAATAGCAATGTTATAGCGATGCATGCGTATTTGTATTGGAAAATCAGCCTAAAGAGCCATCCTATTGCAGTAAATAAGAAAGTGAAAAATTTCGCAATCGCACTGCCGATGTTTTTTAAAACATCTAGCAAATCTAAATCTTGGTTCTCTTTATTATCCATATCAATCAGCCATTTTTATTCGTCGCGTAAAGATAATAATCTCTTTTATTTTTTCAACCATTGTTGTGGATTAAGTAGGTTTTTTTCTTTCCATACTTGAAAAAATAAAGTTGCTTTGTTCTTGTCGTCGGAATCTTCGTATATTTTCCCGATAGGAGTTCCCTTCAAGACCTTTGTCCCGCTTTTCACGTAGATGTCGGTCAGGTTGGCGTATACTGTAAGGAAATTTCCGTGTCGGATGATGACCGCATTGTTGTTTCCCGGGACGGAGAAACATTGGGATACTGTTCCGTCATAGACTGCCGTCGCCTTCGATCCTGGCGTGGCGGTGATGTAGATTCCTTTGTTGTTCACGGTTACATCTTTCAACACTGGGTGAGGTTGTTTCCCGAAGTTTCCGGTGATGGTCCCTTTGACGGGCCATGGCAATCTTCCCTGGTTTTTTTCGAATCCACCCGCAACTGTCGTCTCTTCCTTGGTCATTGCATATCCATCTTTTGTCGTGGACTGCGTTTTCTTTCGTTTCTTGGCGGCCTCCGCTTGTTGGGAAATGATGTTTTGTATCTTCTGGTTCAGTCGCTCCGAGGCGAGTTGTTGTTTCTCCAACTCGTTCTTCAACAACTTCTCCTGCGCTTTCAGGGAAACGAGGAGTTTGTCTTGCTTCTGCTTCTGGTATAGGGCGAATTCTTTTTCTTTCTCTTGTTTCGCCATCAGCGATTTGGTGGTGGATTTCAGTTTGTCCACCTTGTCTCGCTTGACTTGGATATCGTGCTTCGTTCGATTCAGTTCCGCCGATTGTTCTTTGCGGATGGTGGCAAGGTTGCTTAGATAGATGACGCGTCGGTATGCCTCCTGGAAGTTTTTGCTGGAAAGGATGTAGATGATGAAATCGGACTGCGTGTTCTTCGTCATGAACGCGTAGTAAATCATGTCGGACTGCTTTTTCTTCAACTTATCGTACTCTGCGGAGAGTTTGTCGATGCTGGCATTCAGCGAATCAATTTGGTCGGAGTATCGGTTCAGTTCGTCCGCTTGTTTCTTGATGATCTGGTCGCGGTAGACGATGTCCTCATTCAAACGTTCCAATTCGCGTAACGACTGCATCGTGCTCTTCCTGGTCTCGGACAACTTTTTGTCCGTGTTCTGCATCTGTTTCTTCAGCTTGTCTTGCTTGTTCTTCAGGGCGTTTATTTCCTCTTTTCTTTTGTTGGCGTTGGATTGGCTGGCGGTGTTTTTTTTCGCCGTGTTAGCCTTATTCTGTGTCGTGGTTTTTTTCGCTGTGGTGGAAGAGGATGTTTTAACTCCGGATTTCGCCCCCTTGTTGGCTGACGTGCTTTGCGTTGGTTTCTTGGTTTGGGCCCAGAGGTCACTATCCCCCATATAACCCGTCATGCAACCGACGAGCACCATCATCATCAATATGAAGAACTTCCTAATGCACATTATCGCTTATTGTTTAATACGCTCAACAATTCGTCGACAGATACTTTTTCGTACCCATTGGGTATGGGGTTGGAAAAACTACACTCCTTGTTTAGCTCTATTTTCTTGTAGTAAACCGTTATCTCTTGGCTGGCGTGGCGTGGTGAAAATCCGCTTTCCATCGAGGATTTTGACATCGTCAGATTCACTTCCATCGGGAACGGGTAGCCGTTTTCCAACGTGTTAGGTTGTTTGTACTCCCATCTCAGTGTGCCATGGACAGAGGTGAGGGTGGCATTCTTTATGCGGTACTGTTCGTCTGTGGTGAACTCTTGGCTGAATCTTCCCTTGGGGTCGCTGTATTGCAGCAACCTCATGGATTCGATTTGTGTGGCGGAGAAGTCTGATATTTTAGCCTCTTTTTTCCCCTCTTTCAATTGGAATAACTGGTTGGTGAACATGGCTTGCAGCTTGTCCACACCCAGTAATTCGCCGTAGTCCGGAATCTCCTTGATGTCGAATTGGGCATAACGCTTGTTCATCCGATCCACTAGGGAAACCTCCTTTTCGGACACGAAGATGCGTGCCACCTCGATTCCTGCGAATGGCTGGACGGAGATGAACAGGAAACTGTCCTTTTTCATGCGAAGTGTGGCATTTAGGTTCATATTCCCCACGGAGAGCCCGATTTTGGCGTTAAACGTCTCGTAGGTGAATTTGTTCAGAGGCTCAACTTCCGTCCTCTCCGTCGAACCTCTCTTCGAAGTCCCGCAGGAAAGGAGCGTAAGAAGGAATACTCCCAAAACCATTATTTTCGTTTTATTCGACATATTCTCCTGTTTCAGCTTTGTGCTTCAGATTATCGTAATTATCATACTCTTGCAGTTCTTGGGATTTCCCCCTCATCTCCAAAGCTTCCTGCCAATATTTTTGGCATTCCGCCACCGGTGTGCCGGTTTTGAACATGATGTCGCCGTAATGTTCCAGTAATTCGGGGTCTTCCTTCCCCCCGTTCATGTAGGCTTGCTGGATATATAATTTGGCGATGTTGTATTCTCCCTTCTTGAAACAAATCCATGCGTAGGTGTCGAGGAAGACTGGGCTTTTGGAGTTTGCCTTCAATGTCTGCAGGCTCATTTTCTCCGCTTTGTCCAGATCTCGGTTCTTTATGCTTAGATAGTATGCGTAATTGTTTAGGGTCATCACGTTGTTGGGGGTATAGGTTAACGAGGAGTCCATTAGTGCGAAGCATGAATCGACCTGCTTCATTTTCATCAGCACGTCGGCGGACTTTGCGAAAAGTTCCGAGGCTAAAGCGTAATCTCCTCCCTCGATAGCGCACTGAGTCGCATTCCTCCATACTTTCAGTGCTTTGTCGTTCTCCTTCATCATGAGGTGTGCCATGCCTCGTACGTCCAGCAAACTTGCGCTTTCGGGGAATTGCTCCACCGATTCTTGTGCGGAGGCTACAAAGTGGGTCGTGTCGTTCTTCCCAACGTAATATCTTATCAGCAACAACCAGGCGTCTTCGTGCTTTGGGTTGATTTTCAAGGCTTTCCGTATATAGGAGATTCCCGTCGTATCCCCCCTCCCTAATAGGACTGTCGAATAGACAAGACTTGGATACTCCTCGTCAGGGTATTGTTTTATCACATCCAGGTAATAAGAGTCGTCCACCGCCAATGCGCTGTCTCCTGCGATGCGGGATAGCAGGTCATGCTTCACGACGTAGTCTACCTTGGGGTTCTGGAGCACGGAGAGGAGTTTTGCCATTCCCTCTTTGTTCCGCCCCACTTCTGTCAGGAAATAACCGTATTGGACGGTCAGTATTGGGTCGTTGGGGAACTCCTTCAATCCTTTCAGATAGCATTGCTCGCCTTTCTTCTCGTTGCCGACGGCAAGGTATAGGTCTCCTTTCAATGCGATGTATTTGGTCTCCTTGGGGGCGGACTTGATCAACTTGTCCATCTCGGCGAAGGCCTTTTTCTCCTTCTTTTGCTTCAGATATAGTTTGAATTTCTCTTGCGAGACCGTCTCGTTGATGCCCTCTTCCTCCTCGAACAAATCCCATGCTTTTATTGCTTTCTCATACTCCTTTGTCGTGGAATATATGTTGGCGAGATAGTAGTAGTAGATGTTTTTTCTCTTGTGGTCTTTCGTCACAAGTTCCTCGTATAATTGGGCGGCTTCCTTCAAATCATAGATGTTCACGAGATAGTTGGCGAGACTCACTTTGTAGTCGATGTTGTCGGGCTCTAATTCGACGGCTTTCCGCATCTGCCCGACGGCCGCCATCGTATAGTTGTTGTTCATGTTGATCTCCGCCAAGGCTGCGAATACTTCGCTATTGTTGTTGTCCAGCGAATTGCAACGATAGAGGTTGTCGACCGCCGCACCGATGTTGCCGGACTGCTTCTGCCTCAATGCTTCCAGGTAGTAGTATTGTAGTTTCATCCTTTTTTGGGCATCATTCTCCACCGCTGCGATGGAGGTGAAGCCCCATAGGGACAAAACAACTATGGATAATATTTTCGTCAGTTTTATCATTTCACACCCGTATGTCCGAACCCGCCGGCACCTCGCTCAGTCTCGTCCAGCGTCTCGACCTCCTTCCACTCCACATGCTCATGCTTCGCGATCACCATCTGACAAACCCGCTCGCCATCTTCGATGACAAAGGGTTCGGGTGATAAGTTGACTAAAATGACCTTAATTTCGCCCCTATAATCGGCATCAATCGTGCCGGGAGTGTTCAACACCGTGAGACCATGCTTGGCGGCCAACCCGCTACGTGGGCGGATCTGCGCCTCATAACCCTCCGGCAAGGCGATGAATATGCCAGTAGGCACCATCACACGCTCCAAGGAGCCAATCTTTATCGGTTCGTCGATATTCGCGCGCAAGTCCATGCCGGCGGATAACGCCGTCGCATATTGCGGCATCGCATGCTTCGACTTGTTTATGATCTTTACTTCCATCTGTTTAATAATGTTTTAAATGCAAAAATAATAATATTTTTTCTATTACGGAGAGCCTTTCCCCCCTCTTTGCCTACGAAGATTTAAAACTTATAAAAAAACGCACTTTCCCGTTTCTTTTTTTTACCTTTGTGGATTATAACCGCTGGAAATATTTAACATAATTGTATATTTTGAGAAATGGAATTGATTGAAAGTGTTATCAAAAGGGCTCAGGCTAACCCTCAACGTATCGTTCTTGCGGAAGGAACAGAGGAGAGAACGTTGAAAGCCGCCGATCAGATCATTGCGCAGGGTATCGCTAAGATTACCCTTTTGGGCAACAAACAAGAAATCGAGGGACTGGCTGCCCAGTTCGGTTTGAAAAACATCTCTAAGGCTACGATCATCGATCCTGCCAACAATCCTAACAGCAAAACCTATTCCGACCTTCTGTTCAAACTTCGTCAGAAGAAGGGTATGACCGAGGAACAAGCCATCGAGAAGGTGAAAGATCCTTTGTACCTGGCATGTTTGATGATCAAGAACGGCGATGCGGACGGTGAGGTTGCCGGCGCAAGGAACTTCACGGGAGATGTGCTTCGCCCTGCTTTCCAAATCGTTAAGACTCGTCCGGGCATCGGCGTCGTTTCAGGATGCTTCATCATGATCTTCAAGGATAAATCAATCGGTTACAATGGTTTGATGTTGTTCGCTGACTGCGCCGCAACACCTAACCCGGACGCTGACCAATTGGCTCAAATCGCTGTATGCAGCGGTCAGACGGCTAAGAACATCTATGGTTTCGAGGACCCTCGCGTGGCGATCCTCTCCTTCTCTACCAAGGGTAGCGCTAAGCACGAGATGGTGGACAAGGTGATCGAGGCTACCGAGAAGGCTAAGGCTATGGCTCCTGACATGAAGATCGACGGTGAGTTGCAGGCGGATGCCGCCATCGTTCCTTCCGTAGCGAAGAGCAAGGCGCCTAACAGCGAGGTGGCTGGTACGGCTAACGTATTGGTATTCCCTGAGTTGGAGGCTGGTAACATCGGTTACAAACTGGTACAACGCTTGGCTGGCGCAGAGGCGATCGGTCCGTTGTTGCAAGGCTTGGCCGCTCCGATCAACGACCTCTCCCGCGGTTGCTCCGTGGACGACATCGTGAAGATGGTGGCCATCACGGTGAACCAAGCTATCGAGGCTAAGAACAATAATTAATCACGAGTAATAGAAGACCACCCATGCTTCCTCCAAGGGGTATGGATGGTCATTTCTAATAGATTGCAGAAATAAGATGAAGATATTAGTAATCAACTGTGGTAGCTCATCCATCAAGTACAAATTGTTCAACATGAGCACCAAAGAGGTGATGGCGCAGGGTGGTGTCGAGAAGATCGGCATCCCTGGCTCATTCCTCAAATACACCAAGAAGAACGGTGAGAAGGCGATCATCGAGAAGGATATGCCTGACCACTCAGATGGTATCGAACTGATTTTTAAAGTATTGACTGACCCTACCGAGGGTTGTATCAAGTCATTGAACGAGGTGGATGCCGTAGGTCACAGAATCCTCCACGGTGGTGACAAGTTTACGGAGAGCTGCATCGTCAACAACGTGGTGAAGGAGCAGATCCGCGCTTGCTTCCCATTGGGTCCGTTGCACAACCCAGCCAATCTGAAGGGTATCATGGCGGTTGAGGCTTTGTTGCCTAACTGTCCGCAGGTGGCTGTCTTCGACACCGCATTCCACCAGTCCATGCCAAAGGAGTCTTTCCTGTACGCGATTCCATACGAGCTCTACGAGAAGGACAAGGTTCGTCGTTACGGATTCCACGGCACCAGCCACCGCTACGTGTCGAAACGCGCGTTCGAGGTATTGGGCATGAAGCCTGAGGGTACCAAGATGATCACCTGCCACATCGGTAACGGTAGTTCCGTCACCGCCATCAAGGACGGTAAGTCTTTCGACACCTCCATGGGTATGACCCCGTTGGAGGGATTGATGATGGGTACGCGTTCCGGCGACATCGACACGGGTGCGATCACCTACCTGATGGAGACGGAAGGCTACAACGCGAAGAAGGTCTCCGACATCCTGAACAAGCAGAGCGGTATGTTGGGTATCTCTGGCGTCTCTTCTGATATGCGTGAGATCCGCGCCGCCATCGCGAAGGGCAACGACCGAGCTAAGTTGGCGTTGGACATGGTCATCTACCGCATCAAGAAGTATGTGGGCGCCTATATGGCTGCCTTGGGTGGTGTGGACGTGATCGTCTTCACGGGTGGTATCGGCGAGAACGTCGAGGTAGTCCGCGAGGGTGTTCTCGCTAACATGGAGTTCTTCGGCATCAAGTTGGACAAGGCTGTGAACGACAGCGTCCATGGCGAAGAGAAGGTCATCAGCGCCAAGGATTCCAAGGTGACGGTGATCGTCGTTCCTACGGACGAGGAGTACACCATCGCTTCCGACACATTGGAGTTGGTGGGCAAGAAGTAATTCTTTCCTACCTAACTGTCAAATTTATAGGCATCACCACAGGTTTTTCTGTGGTGATGTTTTTTGTTATGCTAGGATCCCCAGCCTCCTGGATAATCGAGGTGGGTTATTGTGGTTATTCCTATCGATTTATTTGAAGATGCCTTTCACTCTTTTTACTGCGTAGCATCCTAGGTGGGCAACCTTCGCAAGGGGTAACCCCAACCATTTGATTAGTTTGAAATTTTGATGCGCTAGCTTCATGGTCTCGGGTGACCTGTAGTCGAAAGCGTTCAGTTTCTGCCGATTGATCTCTAGATGAGATGGGTCGTCGTCCAAGATAAATTCGAAGGTCTCCGCTTTGTCGATGGGTTGATCTCCGTAGTTGTAGTTGCTGGCGGTGGTGGCGTTACCCTCTCCGCTTGTTTTTTGGCAGTAAACGCCCGAACCGTCGAACCCGTAATTCCTTGATTTAGATATGGCTGGAGATATGCAGTACATGTTTTTATGGGCGATATACGCACGCATGGAGATGTCGGTCTCGTATTTCATCAGGTTGGGTTTGTTCGGATCATAGGAGAGAGCCGCATAGAAATAATCGTAGTAACATGCGTCCAGCATTTTTTTGTAGGAACCGCTTTTGATGATTTCTGGGGCTGCTTTTATCAGTTTCCCTGAGGTGGCATATTGGTAAAACGATTCTTCCTTTTTTCTCATGAATCCGATGCCCCAAGTGCACACGTTGAAGTCTTGAAAGAAACAAGTGCTTCCTTCATTTAATGTCCAATTTATTGGATATGAGTAGCTTGTAACTGCGAATACACGTGGGTCGTCGTAGTATTTCGTCAGACATTTGTTCATGTATTCCAAGAAGTTCGGAGCGTATTCGATGTCATCGTCCGAATAAATCCAACGGTCATAATTCATCGCCTTAATATTGCGGATGAGGTCGACGGAATTTTCATAGGAGCCCATGTTTTGTTCCCTCTTGTATACAACGAACTTATTGAAGATTGAGAAATCACTTGTTTCAAGGTAGTCGCATATCTCTTCCCAACCTTTCCTGTACTTTTCGGCGGGAGGAAAGTCCAAGCCGATGTATACATCCGTATACTTTGCCCAACCGTTTTGTTTCAGGCTTTCCACTGTTCTTTTAAAGTGTACGCTACGACATAAAGTGGGAATGACTATCGGAGCATAAATCATTTTTTCTTCATCGTTGTTCATGAGGTTCCTCTTCTTTTTTTGCAAATTTCGCCTATTTTGTTGACTCATACAACAGGTGAGTTGGTTTTATGATGAATTTTCCATATGCCTTGGACGAAAAAAAATTGGGAGCCGGCATATATCCTTCACTGTAATTAAACGAAGGATGATGCGGTACACTCCCAATTCGCACCTGCGGGGTACAGGCTAATCAAGCAAAGTACAAACAGACAGATTACGCTCCCGAACAACCCGTTGCGAAAGAACGGATGGTTCTCGTTATATCTTGTCTTAGTAATTAGAGTCCATCAAAATGCAATCAATACAGGTAGACTTCTCATAGTTAAGGAAAGAATCACTTTACCATAGTTTGTAAGCGTATATGAAAATTTAATGCAATATGTGTCTTCTGCTAAAATCCTTTTATGTGTTTTAATAACTCCTCATTTACAATGCCTCATGAAGATTCTTGAGGCGAAGACGAAATTCCTCGTCCACTTTTCTTAAGGAGTCTTCGATATCCTTAATCACCTTGTCGTGTTCGGCCAATTTTTTCTTCTTGGTCTTTTTATCCAACATATCGTCTGTCTCGATGAGTTGTCGCTCCTTCCTTTGTTTCTTCAGTTTGTAAACCTTTTGGGAGAGAGGTTGGGTGTTGGTCTTTTGCCCGAATCCCTTCACCATTTCACCGAATTGGATGTTCTCGAATCTTAGTATCACTCGGTTCTCCTCCACGGACATATGGCCGTCAAATGTCACAAAATCGGCATAGGATGTTTTGATGATGGGGTTGTAGCGGAATTTCGTCGTCATATTCGCATCAAAGTCAAATCCTTCGCTCAATACGTCTTTGGTGGTTTTGGCGGTCCAATTCTGGTCCATGAACCATGATTTCACATCTTGATAGGCGTCCATTTTTTCCCCTTGGTAATAGATTGTGTCGGAAATGCTCGCATTTAGATCCTTATCCATTGTAAATACATAATCCTCCGCCATGAGTCCGGTAGGAAGGATTGAAATCAATAATAATTTTAGTGCTTTCATAAGATATTAATTTGAAATTTTAATTATTACGTGTTAACTGTACGCAAAGTAAATATGTTTTTGGCAAACTACAAAATAAATTACGTAAAAAATACAATAAATATTTTTAATATATTGTTAATCAATTGAATTACAGACAGAAAAAATATATATACAATTCAATAGATCAAGCGATGATAAGACAAAACATAGGTTAATTCCAGAATATTTGGATTTAATATCCATAAACAAAATAGAAGAACTATTCCAGCCATGAATCTATTCTAGATTTGTGCCACGTATACTCTTTGAGGAGGCATCCTCAAGGGTGCGTTCAGGGGATAGGATAAATGGCTTATTTGCAACAGTCATACTTTTTATGTAATTTCGCGCTGATTTTTAGAAGGAAGGGGGACCTTTTTCCCCCACTTAACGCCGCATGAGAGCGGATATTTTTATTTTATGGCAACATTTAGAGAACTGGGATTGAGCGAAGAAATCCTACGCGGAATTGAAGATTTGGGCTTTGTGGAACCGATGCCGATTCAGGAAAAGGTGACCCCTTATCTTCTTGGGGAAGGAACAGAGGATTTAGTCGCATTGGCCCAAACAGGAACAGGAAAGACGGCGGGATTTGGTCTGCCGCTCTTACAGCTGACGGACAGCAGTGTGAACAAAATCCAAGCATTGGTACTATCTCCTACGCGCGAACTTTGCATCCAAATTTCCAACGACCTTAAGAAATTTGCGAAGTATATCCAGGGAATGAAGATCGTACCTGTTTACGGAGGAGAGAGCATCGTCACCCAATTTAGGCAATTGGACGTGCCTCCGCAGATTTTAGTGGCTACACCTGGCCGACTCATTGATCTTATCGAACGTAAGAAAGTGGATTTGTCGGGCATCAAACACCTTGTGTTGGACGAGGCGGACGAGATGCTAAACATGGGTTTCCAAGAGGATATCGAACGAATCCTTGAGGAGACACCGGAGGAGCGCCGTACGCTGCTCTTCTCCGCCACCATGCCAAAGGAGATCGCCAACATCGCAAAGAAGTATATGAAGAATAGCGTGGAGATCGCTATCGGTCGGAAGAACTCGGGCACCGAGAACGTGGAGCACATCTACTACATGGTGCAGGCGAAGGACCGCTACAACTGTCTGAAACGCTTGGTGGACATTAACCCGGACATTTACGCCATCATCTTCTGCCGCACGCGCCAGGAGACGAAGGAGGTGGCCGATAAGCTGATGCAGGATGGTTATAATGCGGACGCGCTCCACGGAGACCTCTCCCAGGCGCAACGTGACACGGTCATGCAACGCTTCCGCATCAAGAACCTGCAGATCCTTGTGGCGACGGATGTGGCCGCCAGAGGTTTGGACGTCAGCAACTTGACGCACGTCATCAATTACAACTTGCCGGATGACATCGAGAGCTATACCCACCGAAGCGGACGTACGGGCCGTGCCGGAAAGAAGGGTGTGTCCATCGCCATCATCCATATCAAGGAGAAGCATAAGATCAAGGCGATCGAGAAGGAGATCAATCGTACCTTCATCCAAGGCCGTGTGCCTAGCGGATTGGAGGTGTGCCAAAGCCAACTCTTCGCCCTCGTGAACAAAATCAAGGAGTCCGGCGAGAACGTCGACAAGAAGCAGATCGACCCTTACCTGCCGATGATCATGGACCAGCTGAAGGACATGACACGCGAGGAGCTAATCGTCAACTTCGTCTCTCAAGAATTCAACCGTTTCCTCGAATATTACAAGGATGCGGTGGATCTGAACATTCCTGACAAGAAGGATAAGCCTAGCAGGGAGCGTGGCGAAAAGGGTGAACGTGGCGACAGGGGCGACAGACGCTCACGAAAACGTGGCAGCGGCGAGACAATGCGCTTGAAAATAAACTTGGGACAGCGCGACGGATTCACGCCTAAACGTGTCTTGGGTCTTATCAACGACACCACCAACAACAAGGACATCGACGTGCACGACATCGAGATCACGCCTCGCTACTCTTTCTTTGATGTGGACAAGAGCGTCGTGAAGGAGATGATGACTGCGTTTGAGCGCAGGAGAAATGAGGGAATCGAACTCTTGGAGGTGCTCAAAGACCGCAAGAACAGGCGTGAACGTGAGGAGTTGAGACGTGGCATGGAAGGTGGCCGCTCTGGCCGTGGCAAGGAGTGGGAGTCCGACAAGAAGGGCAAACCCGCATTCTGGGAGGGTGCGAAGAACGCTACCAAGCGGGAACGCTCCTACGAGAAGGAGAGCAGACACCGTGATGACGACTCGAAGAGCTTCAGAAGGAACAAGGATAGTTTCAGAAGAAAACGCTAAGATATAGGATGGATACTTATCTGACACTGGCAAGGACCTCGGAGGGCCTCTACAAAGAGAAGGGGAGTAAATTCCTCGCCTTCGCTATTCCAGTGTCCGATGTGGAGGAAGTCAAGGAAATACTGAAGGATAAGCGGAAGGAGTACCACGACGCGCGACACGTCTGCTTCGCCTACGTGATGGGCGAAAAAGGGGAGGAGACTCGGGCGAACGACGACGGAGAACCCTCCGGAACGGCGGGTAAACCGATGCTGGGAACGCTCGTCTCGAAGGGGGTGACCAACGTGCTGCTGGTGGTGGTCCGCTACTTCGGCGGAACGAAGCTGGGCACCAGCGGACTGATCAACGCTTATCGGGAGGCTTGTCTCGATGCCTTGGAACAGAACGAAGTGGTGGAGAAGATTGTGGAGAACCGTTGCGACATCCAATTCGAATACCCCTTTCTCAATGAGGTGATGCGGGTCGTGAAGGAGGAGAATGCTACCATCGTCAGCCAGAATTTCGACAGTGACTGTACCATGCGGATCTCCATCCGAAAGCGGGACGAGGAGAAACTACGAAGTAGGTTATCCAAGATCGAGAGGCTGATTTTCCTCGATGAAAAGGCATAAAAAGAGAAGCGGCGGGTAGTTCGGATACTACTCGCCGTTTTTAGTTTCAACAGAAATCTATCGAATCCGGATCATCACTTCACCACCACCTTTGCGGCTTTTCCGCCAGCCTTCACCACGTAGACACCCGTCTGACGCACAGGGATGCGGATCTCCTCGCCACGGCCAGTGTCGACCAATGCGCCTTGGAGGTCATAGACGTAGATTGGTTCCTTTGCGCCGTCAATGCAGATGATCTTGTCCGTGACATAGAGGCTTACCTGGTTGCCCAGGAAGTCATCGACACCGTTTAGTGGGCGGAAGTGGAACTTGTATTCAACCGTCTCAATATCGTCGCTTGATGCGAGACGAACCGTGAGGATATTGGTCGAATCGTCGAAAGACTCCGTTGCGGTAACACCGTCAGGCAATGTGTACGAAACCACATCAGGATTATATTCCATGTCGAACCAGTAGTCAAAAGAGTCTGCGTCGAAGGATGATACAGATTCTTCATTTACCGTTAAGGAAGAAATGTACGGGAATGTGGGAGGTGTTACATCGTCGTCATTGACTACTGGGCGGAAGTGGAGCTTGTATTCAACCGTTCCATCTGTGCTGCTTGATGTGAGACGGATTGTGAGAGTGTTGGTCGAATCGTCGAAGGACTCCGTTGCGGTAACACCGTCAGGCAGCTCGTATGAGACTATGTCCGAATTATATTCCATGTCGAAACAGTAGACAAGGAGGTCTCCCTCGAAGTCTCTCACAGATTTTTCATTTACTATTAAGGAAGAAATGTGTGGGTGAGAGAGAGGTACACTCTCATACACATAGACCGTACTATCATGGAACATCCATTCTATCGAATCAGAATAGGGGTTCACAGGTAAATACCGTATTTCCTTAACCCGACGGTTATATTCATCGTAGACATAAGACACTTTCTCTTCGGAGCTCCATGTACTGTTTTTATTACGTACTAAGATATACGAAACCAAATTGTTGTTGTCGTCATATTCGTTATTATAAGTGTCGTATACAGCAGGATACAATTGGGTTGGCATGATGTTTTCAGTGTTGTCGTGTATTCTCAGATTGCCATACGAGTCATACTCATAGACAATACTTCTGGTCGTGTAAACGATATGTGACCCATGCGCATCAGCTTCTGTGCGGTAAAATAAACGGTTTTCCTTATAGTAGCCAGACATGGAATAAGAAAAAAATGTTTCGGATGATTTAAACCTTTCGTTTCCTAATGAATCTGGCAGATAGTATGGGTGTGCGCTAGAATATGATACCTTGTAATCTTTGAACCAGAGCATTCCGTTCACGTAAAAGGAATCTTTATGTGCGATTTCAATCTCATTCCATTGTCTCGTCACCTTGTCGCAGGCATAGACGAGCGTGTCGATTATCCTCCCCTCTCCGTCAGTGACATACCCAATATTGATACGAAAGTAATCTGAGGGTGTGTAGCGCCCAGTGGCCGTAACATTCCCTATGCTGTCATAGCTCGTGTAATAGCACGGTGTAGTATCTGTCACCATGTCCAGCACGAAAGTGGTATCCAACTTCTCCGCCCAAAGCGAAGACGGGCAACAAAGCCCCAATAACCCTAAAATGACTGCGACGCGCTTCTTCCCGAGAAGGCGACCGCCTAATTGTTTCAATTGTTCCATAAGCGAAATAATTTTATGATAGTACAATAAATAAAAACCACCTGTCATTCACAATGTGTGGCGACATGTCTCCTTAGAATGACAGAACATATCTAAGATACGAAAAAAAATGCAGAAAAAAAAGTTTATTCTTTGATTTGTGTAAAAAAATATGATATGTCGATTGGCGTATAAAAATGAGGGGGCATCGGATTTTCAAATATTCGATGTCCCCTTTGTTAGAAGTATTATTCAATATGTCGCTTCACCACCACCTTTGCGGCTTTCGCTCCAGACCTCACTACGTAGACGCCCGCTTGAGGTACCGGGATGCGTATTTCTTCCCCTTGTCCGGTGCCGACCAGTGTGCCGAGTATGTTGTAAACGTAGATTGGCGCCGTAGCACCATCAATGCAGATGGTCCTATCTGTGGCATAAAGGCTCACTTGGTCGCCCAGGAAGTCGTCGACACCGTCTACCGGGTGGAAGTGGAATTTGTATTCAACTGTTCCATGAGTTTTTCTTGGTGTGAGGCAAATCGTAAGGGTGTTGGTCGTATTATTGAAGGATTCTGTTGCGTCAACATCGTCTGGCAGCTCGTATGAGACCGTACTCGAATCATACTCCATGTCGAACCTATAGTAATAAGTGTCTTCCGAGAAGGTTTCCAGTGGTTCCCCTTTGATGGTAAGGGAGGAGAAGAATGGATGTTTGAAGTGGATGTGGTATTCCGTCTCGCTGACCTTGAAATTATCCGTCACTACGATGGTCCACACATTGGTTGACTCATCATACGATTTGCGCATGAATATCCCATCGGTCACTTCGTATTGGCAATAATCGCTATAGAAGAATCCTATCAGTTCAAACTCGGTACTATCTACATGTATACTATGCATTGATATGTCTCTATTTGCGCTGATATACAGGGACGGAGGTATTATTTCTTCGGATCCTTCCGGGAAGTGGAAGCGGTAGTTGGTCACCATTGTGCTGTCATTCTTAAAGGAAACTGAGACAGTGAGGGTGTTGGTTTGCTCGTCAAATGACTCATCTATATTGATATTATCATCCATCGAATCCCCTTTATAATATTTTAAGCGTCCTGGGTAGTATTTCCCTGCCAATTCATACTCGAATACATCCTCGGAGAATTCTTCCAACATTTTCGAGAAGCTGTTGCCTTTTTCATCATATACTCTATGAAGATCCGGCTTAAAATGGAATTGATAGACGGCCACGGTGTCAGCAGTACCGTTATACACGTACATGGTACGTAGGGTTATGTACATCGTGTGGGTTGAACTGGAGTATCTCTTTCTGATGTCAAGGCTTTCAGGATATGTCTCCACTTCGAAATACGAGTCGGAAGCTTTATATAATGTGGCGTCAGCCGGCATCTCATAATCATACACGTCAGGAGAGAATCCTTCAAATTCCTTTTCGTCGTAACGCAATGAAGAAATGTAGGCCTTTTCTATCTTTTTTGTTTTGAAAGTATATGTGTGTTTGTTGCCTGGATTTTTTATGATATCCGAGCCTGTGACAGTAATAGTGAAGATACCATTCTGGGTGTCGTAGGAGTAGGTCGCACGCGCATCCTTAGAGACATCGAAATGTATACGTGCGGATTTCTCCCCATTCTTCAGAGTGTCATCTGACATTATGGAAAAATAATTATCACGATTGTCCAATTGATAGAAATTAAAGTAATATATATAGAAATTCTCTAATTCGTCGTATTGATATTTTTCCGGGGAAAAATCAATGGACAATATGGAGTCAGGGCGCAATGCTGTCATAAAGGATTCCACTTTTTTCAGGGTAAATGTGTAGGTGTTCACATGACCATCTGATCCTTTGACGGTAACTGACAACGTGTTCGTTTGGTCATTGTATGATTCTTCGACAGCGGAACCGTATGGCGTAATGTATTTCAAGTCTCCGCCTCCTACGTTCGGAAGGTCGTAATGGTACTTGTCGGGAGAGAAACTATCTACCGGATTACCATTAACGGATATGGATAAGAGGCAAGCTTCCCCTGCGTGTAACGCATGTCCATACGAGTAAACCGTACTGTCTCTCAAGACGAATTCTCTATTCTTGAAGTCGTATCTTACGGTTTTTACCCTTCGGTTTTCGGCGTCATATAGATATTCCTCCTTAGTAATGGTTGTGGTCGTAGTCTGACTCGTTCCTTGATAATCTGACGAATATCTATCCTCGTCTCCATCGGTATATGTGTATTCATAGGTTAATGTTGACGCAACTAAATTGCCTCTTTCATCGTATTCGTTTTTATAGCTATGCTCGCTCGAACTTTTACCATTGCTCCATTCGCTTCCTCCCTGATGATAGCTGCTACTGGATGATGTACGCTTCAATATGTTGCCATGCGTGTCGTATCGGGTTTTAGTGCTTTGGATGCTAAAATTCGCACCACCATCATGACTATGCAAACTATAGACCTCCTCGTCCGGTAAACCATTCGACGAGAAATTGACGTAGTCTTCATGATCAACGACACTTATATACGTCGGGGCCTCCCTCTTAATGGTTTTTAGCATTCCGTTGCTGTAGAAATAAACTTGATCTCCACTCCCGTATATCGCGCGGGCATTCCACTGCTTCGTCACCTTATCACAGACATAGGTGAGCGTATCAATCCTTTCCCCTTTTTCGTTAGTGACATACCCCGTATTGATACGGAAGTAATCCGAGAAGACATGACGTCCATAACTCATAATGTTTCCTTTGTTATCATACTTCGTATAATAACACGGCGTAGTATCAATCACCATGTCCAACACGAAGGTGGTGTCCAACTTCTCCGCCCAAAGCGATAAGGGACAGCAGAGTCCCAATAACCCTAAAATGGTTGCGATGCACTTCTTCCCAAGAAGGCGACCGCCTAAGTACGTTAATAGTTCCATAAATACAACATTTACATATACATAAGAAAAACACATCCTTCACCAATGTGTTGAGATACACAATTATGATAAAGTTTGAGTAAATTACGGAATTTTTTGGGAACTTGCAAATTTGAAGGCAATTCTTTGATAATTTATGCTTATTTGTCTGATTCGTGCACATTTGAGAAATGCCCAAAATATTTTTTCCTTATTCTGTTTTTCAAATCAATATTTTGTATAACTTTGCAGCGCAAATGCCGCTATAGCTCAGTTGGTAGAGCAACGCATTCGTAATGCGTAGGTCGCGAGTTCGAGTCTCGCTATCGGCTCGGAAGAAAGGTGGACGCAAGTTATGTGTTCACCTTTTTTTTGTGCCGGTTCTCTTGCTTGGCAAAGATAGTTTCATTAGTTTTGTTGTGGAAACTGGACAAATTAGCCATGAAAAAAAGATTCATCCATCATATAACCCTAATAACGCTTCTCGCTTTATGTTCCTGCAAGAAGGATGTGAATCGGTACGAGGTGGATCCCACACTGGATCCCTACCTCCAATTGTTCCTACAGGAGGGAAGCAAGAGAGGGGTAAACATTGACGTGAAAAGCAATGGTTTGTTGATGGAGTTTACCAAGTTGGACGGGCTGACCATAGGACTCTGCACCTATCAGGACCCATTGCTCGTGCAGATTGACGGAGATTACTGGAATGAGACCACGCAATACGAGGATCAGGAGAACCTCCGTCAGAATGTGGTATTCCACGAGCTGGGGCACGGATTGCTCAATAGGTCGCATAACAATAGCATTCTTGAGAACTACGAGTGGAAAACTATCATGTGCGGCGGTGACGATGTGGACGGCAGAGATTGGGCGGTGAATTTCAATGGCTATCGGAAGGAGTACTATCTGGATGAGTTGTTCAATATCCGGACTCCCGCACCCGCATGGAGCAAAAAAGCCACTTTTGACGGGGAGAAAGGTTCGTTGATCGGTTTTTTGGACATGAACCGCTCCTATAACGGGAAGGACGAAATGGGCAACATATACCTGATGAGGAATAATATCTATACGGTCACCTCCGTCAATAAGGATAATAACAGCATTATTCCGCTGGTGTCGGAACAGTTGACCGGGGATTTCTACTTCGAAGTGGTCCAGAAGGTTAGCATGTCGGAGAACATCAGTACAACGGGTATTTGCGCCCTTTACGATTACGACAATAACCAAAAATACAATCCGCGGAAAAGGGACAAGCAATACCCTGTCAATGATGGCTGCAACTATCTGGCGATTAAGGAGGAGTCCATAGGTGATCAGTTCTATCTGATTAATTCGAACTGCTATCTCCCTATTGCGGAAGTGCTGATAAAGGATGTCTACAAACATGACGACTATAACAAATATGCCTTGGCCAGACATGACGGGGAAATCTTTTTCTATATCAATGACCAACTGATCTTCAGGAACGATTATCAGGCGGATGTGCCATATCTCTCGTTCGGAGTCATCTTGCCCGCTTTGGGGAAATTGGATATCTCGTCCGCTGAACTCTACGAACTTGGGACGACGCTTCGGAGTGGGAAGGAGGTCCGGACAGTTGGTCCGAGGGAGGGCGAAATTGCCTCTCCGATAAAAATTTTGCCCAAGAAACTGAAGGATTATCGGAAATAATTTTTGTAGGTTCGTAACATCATTTATATTTGTAATTCATATAACAAAAAAATAGCAGAATGGAAAACGGAAACAACCAGGAGATGAATATCTTCACCATGACATCACGCTTGGGTCGCGCCATCTACGGAGTAATAAAATGGATTCTTTCCATTTTGGGGTATATCCTTAGAGCTGCTTATCAATACAAGCTCTTATTTCTTTGTTTCGCTTTGTTGGCGATAGGTTTTAGCTTGTACGAATCGAGAGAGGATAATCGTACGTACGAAGGATTTATGCATCTGAAATTGAATGATGGAGAGTCTGTCCTCTATCAATCTTTGGTGCGTGACTTGAACGAGTTCTCAAAGGAGGAGGATGCGGAAGGTCTTGCGAAAGAGTTGGATGTGTCGGTGGATTTGGCGGCGAGGATTGTCAAATTGGATGCGCACCATGTCATAGACAAATACCGCGACTCTACGGTTGATTATGTTGACTATAAGAACAATGTCCCATTGGGTGACACGATCGATTTTGCGGTTCCTGACCAACTCGTTATCTCCGCAAGGGTGAAGGGTATTGAGGAATTCGGTCAGTTGGAAGAGGCGCTGAAGAAGTATTTCTCTAAAAATGACTATCTGGTTTCGTTGAACATCGCTAGGATAAAATTGCAGGAGGAGAAGGAGTGGATGTTCCACAATGCCCTTATGAACTTGGATAGCTTGCAAAAGGTGGAATATTTCAAGAACAACAATGGCGGTAACTATTTGGAGTTCTCTTCCATCAACGAGAAGAAGGCGAGTGTTCCGTTCATCAAGGCTAAGAAACAGATGTTCTACGATGACATTCAGAAGTTGTTCAAGATTACAGGACAGATTGAGGAGGATATGTCGGCTAACCTTGATGTGGTAACCGTCCTTTCGGATTTCCATCCAGTGCAGTCCCCGGTTAACTCGTTGTCCAAATTGTTGTTGCGCAATGGATTGATCGCATTGGCTTTGTTCCTGATCGTTGCGATGATATGGAGATACAAGAAGAATATCCGTCATTACCTCAGCAAGGGTATATGATGGCTGGATGATATAGGTTATTCCAAAAGATAAGCGGGAGGAGGTGACTCTTCCCGCTTTTTTTGTGTCTTTGGACGGCGATACGGGCCGTATAAGCCTCCTGTTAGCAGTATGCAGTCTTCCTGTTGCTACGCTCCTTGCCGCAGGGCTTGGGTGGAGTGGGGGAATAAAAAAAGGGGAATACAGCCGTACTCCCCTTCCCCGTTATTTGAATAGATATTTATATCTTCAACATTTCGTTGGCGATTTCCCTTACGCGGTCAATTTCCTTCTGCAAGGCCATTTTCTCTTGCTTCAGGGCTTCTATATTCGCCTCTTGCTCTTTTGCTCGGTGTTTGAGTTGGAGGTTCTGTTCGGTGAGTTTCTTGTTCACCGTTCTCAGTTCCTCGATGGTCATTTCGTGGTCCTTGATGGCGGCTTTCAGCCTATCGAATGCGATTTCGGTTTCCTTCCCACCTTCCAGGATTTGGTTCATCATGGCTTTGTTCTTGTCCAGCAACGCCACGATGTTGGAGTTGGACTCCTCGATCGCCTTCACGTTGGCGGATTTCTGTGCGGAGCGTGCTGCCTGAAGTTCCGCGATGGCGGCGATTTCAGCCTTGTATTCGTTCTCTTTTTTGATGTCGATGACTGGCTCGATCACCTCGGCGGCGATGGATGAGAGTGCTGGTTCCTCTTTTTTCTCCTGTTGAACCGGAGCTTGTGCGGCTGGTTTAGGCGCTTGTGCGACCGGTTGGGAGACGAATGCCGCACGGATTGGTTCCTCCTTTACCTTGACAGGTTCCGGCTCCGGGATCTTTGCCGTGATAGGCTCCGGCGCAGGTGCGGGTTGTGGTGCTGGAGCAGGCTCCGGCGCCTTTGCGGCGATGGCATTGTGCAGTGCGTCGATGACTGGAGCGATGATGCCGCGGAGTGTCAATACGTCGCAGGTTTGCTCCACGTTGCAGAAAGCTCCGCCAGTCATGTCGGCCACCTTCTTCGCTGTCCTCTGATTAGCTTCGGACATGCAGATACCAATGATATTCACTTGAATTGGGTAATCCTTTGTCGCCTTCTCCACTTCGTAGTCCAGTACACCGGCGTCGGTATCTTCTCCGTTTGTCACAAAAACGATGCGGCGGGTCACTTCCCCGTTCGTCTTCTCGAATTTCTTGAAGCCGGCGCAAGACTCTTTGAAGGCTTCCGCGATAGGGGCGCCACCGTTAGGGAATGGAAGACCCTGGATCTTCTTCACGAAATCCTCACGCATATTGGAACCCAAGTCCAACGAGTTGATGATGATAGGAGATTTAACGATCGAAAGGAAAGTACGCATACCGAACGGCTCCGAAAAATCTATGTTCGGAACGATGCCATCTATAACCACATTTTGGACAATAGGCACTTTCTTGTCCATCTTATCGGAGATGTCGATAAGAAAATCAATTGCATTTTTCATGATATCATTAATATGTTTTCTAGTATGTTTTGCTTGCTAAAATACAAATTGTATCAATATATAGCAAAAATAAAGCAATAAAAAATTCCGTACATGTTCAAGTCCCGTTTATTTAGGCGACTTTCCCCTTCCGAACAAGTTGAGTGTTTCCGGAGTGATGGTTTCGATTAATACTTAGTGGTTTAATCCTACGGAGGATGCTGCCGGGTTGTTTTTTCGGGAGGAAGTGCCCAGTGTTTAGCCCCAATCATTTCGACCCCTGAATGGCCAAAATAAAACTTGGAATGGATGGGTGAGAATGCCGTGGTTTTTCGACGCATTTCTACCCTTTTCGTCTTGATGGTTTGAATCGTTTTTTTTATATTTGTAATTCTAATGTTGTAAAAAACCTTATGGGATATTGGTAAATGCAAATTTGGAGAAGAGGAGAGTGTTAATGAAACGTTTGTTGTTTTTTTGTGTCGGATTAGGTCTGTCGTTATGTTTGTGTGACGCCCAGACATTGGAGAACTACATGTCTCGTATGATTCCGTCGTCTACGCAGCTGAAGGTGGATATGTTAAGCCAGTTGCTGAGTTCCTACAAGGAGACGAAAGGAGAGAGCAAGGTGGTCAGTCTCTATCGTGATACGTGCCGGTTGTTGGATTATGAAGAGAACAACTACGCATTGTTTCAAACCTCCAGTCAGGGTTATACCTCCGCCAAGTTATGGAAAATAGAGGATTCCCTATCCGTGTATGGGTTCAGTTCATGGGTTTGTGGTACGATGTGTGACGGATGGTGGCGTGTGCAGACCGTGGGGAATAAGGCGGTCGAGTTCCCTGAGATAAAGATTTCCGAGTTTTTCGACCGAGATTCCTTGATGGCGGATGGTATGGATGCGGACTCGCTGGCGGGTCGTTTCGAGATGACTTTCCTTCACTGTGAGTTCAGCAGAGGGGATAGCGTGCATATATACTGCGACACGGAGCGTTATCTTGAGAAAGAGCGGAAAAAACTTTATTCCAAATACTTCAAAGGAAACAGGTTGTCGTTGTTGCCCATCGATGGGAAGTTCAGAATCGTGGCGATCAAGCGCGATGAACGGTTCAACGGGGCACATTAGTCGAAATAAATAATTTAAAATATATTTTTATGAGGCGATTTATCAGGTTGTTTTTGGCTATGCTTTTGGCCGTCATATCCACAGGATGTGGCAAAAAAGCGGTTGTCTCTGACGACTCCCAGTTCATGGAGTTCATCAGCAGTTATCCACAGAGTAAGATATCCCGTCATGCGGCTATCCGAATTGTATTGGCTCACCCTTCCGAGAAGGCTAAGCCAGGTCAGCGTGAGGAGATGAATCTCTTCTCATTGAGTCCGAAGGTGGAGGGTGCCACCTACTGGATAGACAATAGGACCCTTGAATTCCAGCCATCCAGTCTGCTAGAGAGGGAAAAGGAATACCAAGTCACCTTTGAATTGGGCAAGGTGGCCGAATTGAATGGACGAAAAGAATTCAGCCAGTTCGTCTTCCCTATTGAGGTGGTGAAGCAGGACATACATGTAACCTATGATGAGCCTCAGATGGATGATGAAGGCGAGTATTTTATCTCAGGTACTGTCGCCCTGAATGACAAGGAGGATGTGGCGGACGTGCAGAGTTGCTTCTCCGCCCAGATGAAGGAGCCGACGAAGAAGACGTTGGACATAGACTGGGTCGAGGCGGTTTCCGACTACAATCCCCAATATGCGTTCACTGTTAAGGGATTCGGCAAGAACATCAAGAAGGACATAAAACTGACATTGGAATGGGACGGAAAGAAAATTAGCTGCGACACAAAAGATAAGATCGATATCGAGATCCCTTATGTCGCAGGCATGAAGGTGACTAACCTGCAAGTGGTGAATGGCGAGCAAGCCTATCTGAAACTCTTCTTCAGTAAATCCATCCGCCCGAATCAGGAGTGGCGAACATACGTGAATGTCAGTGAGGGAAATGTTTCCTACATGCGTGAGGGAAATGTGCTGAAGATCTTCCCTGAGAAGGTAACTTTCCAGGAGAGTCGGTTACGTGTCTATTCGGGCTTGCTGAGTGTCGATGGTGAAAAGGTTGAGCGTGACACCGTGCTGAACTTCTGTTTTTCTAGCTTAAAACCTGCGGTGAGACTGGTCAAGGAAGGTGTAATCCTTCCATCTTCGGAGAAAGCCATATTGCCGTTCCAGGCTGTTAATCTGAAATCCGTGGATGTTAGCGTGATTAAGATCTTTGAGAACAATATGTTGCAATACCTGCAGACGAATAATATGAACGAGGGCAACAATAGTGACTTGAAACGTACCGCCCGCCTATTGTTCCAAAAGAAAATCGATTTGGAGGCGGATAATGCCTCTGGCTACTCCCAATGGAGGACCTACTCCTTGGATCTCTCACAATTGTCGAAGGAAGATCCGGGGGCTATGTACCGCGTCATTTTCTCCTTCAAGAGGGCATATTCCACCTATCCTTGCGAAATAACGGATTCCATCAACGATATCGATCATGACTATAGTGGTGTCGAGGGTATTGAAGACAATGGTTCAGATAGCTACTATTGGGATTACTACGATGAGGGATATAGCTATTCGGGTGACTATGCCTACGTGTGGGATGAACGAGATGACCCTTCTAAGATCACTTACTATCTGGAGAGTTCAAGAAGAGTGGCGACGAACATCTTTGTCTCTAATTTCGGTATCACGGCGAAGGGAGGAAAGAGCAATATCTTTGACGTCATCGTGACGAATATCCTCACCGCCATGCCTGAGAGCGGTGTGGTCGTGAAGTTCTACGACTATCAAATGCAGTTTATCGATGAGGACGAGACGGACAAGGACGGTTTCGTGAAAAAGAGACTCTCAAGGTCACCTTCCTTCATTGTGGTGGAGAAGGATGGCCGTATGGGTTACCTCCGTGTGCGTGATAATGTGGCGTTGTCGCTTTCCTCTTTCGATGTGAGTGGTGTGAAGGCCTCGAAGGGTGTGAAGGGCTATATTTATGGCGAGCGCGGCGTATGGCGCCCAGGAGATACGTTGAATATCTCCTTGATGTTGCAGGATGCGGATGCTACGCTTCCTGCTGGGCATCCGATCACGATGGACCTGAAGACTCCTCGCGGACAGCGTTATGCGCATATGGTCCAAAAGTATGATCCTTCCAATTGCATCTATAGTTTTAGGATTCCTACTTCGGTGGACGATCAAACGGGTAGTTGGCATATCTCCTTCTCTATCGGAGGCTCCACTTTCCAAAAGAACTTGACCGTGGAGACGGTAAAACCTAATAGGATGAAGGTGCAGTTGACTACCAATAACGACGTACTCTCTTCTGGTGTGTCTGAGCAAATCTCTGTTCATTCCGAGTGGTTGCATGGTGGACGTGCCGCAGGTAAGAACGTGAGCGTCACGATGAGATACCGCCGTAATCCTAATCCGTTCCCTAAGTACTCCGATTATCTTTTTGAGTCTCCTTCCGCTAATGAGTTTATGAGCGAGGAGAGCACGGTGTTCGAGGGCGAGACAGATGAGGCTGGTGATGCGAGCGGGTTCATCCACATCCCTGAGTTGACGAACGCACCAGGAATGTTGCAGGCTACGTTCACCACGAGAGTGGACGAGGGAACAGGTGACAACAGTGTAAATTACAAGAATATTCCGTTGTCCACATATTCCCGTTATGTGGGAGTTAAATACCCTATCAAATCTGATTATAAGTATGTGTTCACGAACCGTGACCAAACATTCCCTATTGTGTTATTGGACGAGAACGGGAAACCGATCAGTGGAGACGGCATCTCCTTCAAGTTGTATAAGTTAAAATGGCACTGGTGGTGGGATTCCAATGAAAATTCGGATGCGTACTATTCTGAGAGCAGTTCCCGCACTCCTTATTTCGAGAAAAAGAACATCCGTGTGACTGATGGGAAGGCTATGGTTACCGTCAATGTGCCTGACAAAGATTGGGGACGCTATCTGCTTGTCGTTAAAGATGGTAAGAATGGACATGAAGTCGGCAGCGTGATCTTCTTCGATTGGGAGAACTGGTATTCACGCGCGCAGAGCGATGGTTCTACCGCCGCCACACTGCTCACTTTCAAATTGGACAAGGAGACTTATATTGTTGGGGATAAGGTGAAGGTGACAGTTCCTACGCCTGAGAAGGGCCGCCTCTTGGTTACGGTGGAGAATCGTTCCAGGGTGCTCACTTCGAAGTGGGTGGAGGCTCAGTCGGGCAATACTGTCGTAGAATTGGATGTGACGCCTGAAATGTTGCCGAACGCTTATGTCTATGTGAATTTGCTCCAGCCGTATAACAAGACGGAGAATGACCTTCCTATCAGAATGTATGGCGTGAAGAACTTCATGGTGGAGAGTTCGGACAGCCGCCTTACTCCTATCATCAAGATGGATGACAAAGTGGAGTCTGACAAGGAGTTTGAAGTGGCCGTTAGTGAGAAGGACGGCAAGGAGATGTGCTATACGTTGGCTATCGTGGACGAGGGTCTGTTGGATCTCACGAACTTCAAGACACCGAATGCCCATGATGAGTTCTTCAAACGAGAAGCCCTTGGCGTCAATACTTGGGATATGTATGATTGGGTCATCGGAGCATATGGTGGAAAGATTGAGCAGGTGTTGGCCATCGGTGGTGACCAAGCTTTGAATCGTGATGGTATGAATAAACGCTTCGAGCCTGTCGTTCGATTCTACGGACCTGTTTCGTTGAAGAAAGGCGAGACTAAGAAACATAAAGTGAAGTTGCCTACCTACTTCGGCTCCGTCCGTGTCATGGTGGTTGCTGGTAACAAGACTGCCTACGGAAATGCGGAGAAGGCGGTCAAAGTGACGAAACCGTTGATGATACTGCCAACGGCGCCGCGCGTCATTGGTCCTAATGAGGAGTTCTCCATTCCGGTGAATGTCTTCGCTATGGATGGTGGCAAGAAGAATGTGACGCTCTCAATCTCCGCAGGCGATAAGGCGGATGTTGTGGGTCGGTCATCAATCCAAGAGAGTTTCAATGCGAACGAAGACAAGATTCTCACCTTCAAACTGAAGGCGAAACCTGTCATCGGAACGAATAAGATCACCATCACCGCCACTGACGGCACCAACAACGTGAAGAGTGAGATTAATTTGGAAGTCCGTAACCCGAACGAGCGCATACAGAAGAGCAAGATGTTCGAGATTCCTGGGAATCGGGAGGTGGAGTGCCCTTACGATCTGTTCGGTATGGATAACACTAACCAGTTGATAGTTGAGATCAGTTCTTTGCCTTCCTTGGATTTGGGACGTAGTTTGGAGTACTTAATCGGTTATCCTCATGGTTGTGCGGAGCAGACCACTTCCAAGGCCTTCCCTCAATTGTTGTTGCCTGGCATTATCGAGATGAACTCCCAGGAAAAGATGGAGTGTGACCAACATGTGAGGGAGGCAGTGTTTAAGCTGAGTCAGATGCAGATGGGTAGCGGTGCGTTCTCTTATTGGATGGGTGGCAGTTACGACTATCCATGGGTGACCACCTATGCGGGTCACTTCCTCCTGGAGGCAAAGAACCATGGCTTCGATGTGTCGAACAGCGTGATCAATAACTTCTTGGCTTACCAAAAGCGGGAGGCTTCCTCGTGGACGTACAAGGAGAATAGCGATAACACATTGGTTCAGGCCTATCGCCTTTACACCTTGGCGCTTGCTGGAAGGGCTGATCTGAGTGCTATGAACAGATTGAAGGACAAGACGTTGGATAATGTCTCCAAATGGCGCTTGGCTGCCGCTTACGCATTGTGCGGGAAGAAGGATATCGCAAAGAATCTGTGTGCTTCCCTGAGCACGGATGTGCGTAACTATTCCCATAGCAATATCACTTTCGGATCGAGTCTGAGAGATAGGGCATTGATCTTGGATGCTATGACGCTGATTGGTTCGGACAAGGCGTCGACTTTCGCATTGTTGAAGAAAATGTCCGAGCAACTCGGAACAGGTAAGCAATACAGCACCCAGGAGTTGGCGCAGGTTCTTGTGGCCTTCTCACATTATGCTAAGCAGTTTAAGGAAGGGAATGTCAATGCGGCATGTATCAAGGACGGCAAATCTATTGCCTTCAACTCCAGTGATAATGTTGTGAAAAAGTCTCTTGAGGTGAAGGGAACGGGACAACAATCCCTGAAGATTAAGAATAACGGAGCCAATACATTGTTTGCCTCTGTGGTTGTGTCGGGTATTCCGATGGAGAACGCAGGTGGGGCATTTGAGAACGGCCTTACCATGAAGGTGTCCTACACTGATATGGATGGTTCTTCGATAGACGTGAGCCGTTTGACGCAGGGTATGGACTTCAAGGTGAAGGTGAGTGTCAGCAATGTCTCTTCGTACGACACGTACAAGGAGGTGGCTCTGACGCAAGTCTTCCCATCCGGTTGGGAGATTCAGAACGAACGACTCTCTGGTTCTTCGGACGAATCCGGAAATTATAATTACAAGGATGTCCGCGACGACCGTGTGATGACTTACTTCTCCCTTGCTCCTCGCCAAACGAGGACGTTCACCGTTAAGTTGCACGCTTCGTTTATCGGTAGGTATTTCGCACCAGGCTTCTTGTGTAGCTCGATGTACGATAACGATATCAGCGCAAGGAACCTTGGCTTCTGGACTGTTGTCGACAAATAGAATGCAGGAGGGGACTGCCCTTGGTGACGGTCCTCTCCTTCCCTTAAAATCGTCGTTTGACGATTGTGACGATTTTATTTGATCGTCTAATCATATTGATGCTGGGAAATATTATCTTTGTGAGATTTATTGTGGGATATGTTCCCCGCATATGTTTGAAAATTTTAAGCGTGTTTTTATATGAATAAAGATTGGATATCCCTTTTTCTAGCCCACAATTCGGGCTGTTTTGATGAGTTTCATTTGCCAAGAATCGCAGAAGGCATGGAGATGGTTCCGGACGAAAAGGCAGCGCTCATTTTGGGCGCGGATTTCAAGAAACCGTTGCATATGTTGTTGGTTTCTTTGGCGGGTGGTGCGTTGGGAATCGACCGTTTCACTTTAGGACAAACTGGTCTTGGAATCTGCAAGTTGCTGACGTGTGGCGGTGGTGGCATATGGGCAATCGTCGACCTATTCCTTATTATGGGCGAGACAAGGGCTTACAATGCGAATAAGATCATCGATCTGATCAACATGTATTCAACTAAAACGGATAGACCTTCTCAGGATTCCCGTCCGAAGAATCCTACAGACTATGTTGATGATTCTCGTGTAAATTCCCAAAGCCAATATTCTTCGCAAGGATCAAACTATGGGGAGGATATCAAAAACTTGCCTGATCAATCGTCTAATTCCCATGCACCGGGTGAGGAGAATCCTTACGATTACGCCCCTAAGTCAGATTATTCCGCATATGCTCCTAAAGGATATGCCGATTATACGAAGAATGACGAGTAAACACCTCGTCGGTAAGTCAGCGTAACATTGGGCTCTTTCAAGACAAAACGTGGCTTTCTCTTTTTTTCGGTCGCCTTGTTGCTGACCGCCTATGTCTGGTTGGCGATTAACATGATGCTCGAAGAGGGGGAAGGCTTCATTGTTTGCCCGTTCCGTAGGCTTACCACTTTGCCATGTCCAGGATGCGGACTGACCTCCTCCATCCTTTTGATGTTGAAGGGAGAGTTCGTTTCGGCCGTGAGCATGAATCCGATGGTCCTTCTTGCGCTACCGGTCCTGCTCTTGTCCCCCTTCCTCCTATTGTTGAAGGCGGACAGGTGTTATGAGTTATGGTGCGCTTTCGAGGCTAATTTCACAAAGAGCAAATGGACTTGGGCGCTGTTGGGTGTCATTGCGGTAGAATGGATTTATTTGATAATACGATCATTGTATGGACGCATATAAGTTAAGTGAGACTGAAAAAGAGTCGGCAGTAAACGGTTATTTGATGTCGTTGGCGGTTTTTGCCACAACGATGCCTATCCCTATCATCAATTTGATAGCGAACATCATCTATTACTTCCGGAGACGGAAATCCACATACATCACTAGGTGGCATAGTATGAATGCCTTCGTCTCCCAGTTGCCGCTTTTTTTCATCAACTCATTCACTTGGTATTCCGTATGGCAAATACTGTGGGACGAGTGGCAGCTGAACGCTTGTCTCATCGCTTACTATATCCTGGCGGGTGTCCTCAACGTGGCGGAGATCGTATTATCCATTATTTGTTGCCTTAAGGTAAAGAAGAACAAAGATGTGAATTGGGTTATCATTTCTCCTTTGTGTCATCTTTTGTGTGCGAAAAAATCCTGGGATGTATGGCAACGGTCTTGGGTGCCTGCGGCTCCTGTCTATGAGCAGTTGGCGCAAGAGGCCAAACCCAAACTTGTACGTGATACGATTATTTCCGTAGCTTCGCTGGTTTTTGCGTTCCTGCTTGTTTCCTATGGTATCTCCCGAAAGGATTACAAGTACCCTGACCTGTCGCTTTATCCGCTCATTGAGGAGTCCATCTACGACCGTTATGTGAATGGAAACGAGGTGGACGAGGACAAGGCTACGAATACTTTGCGCAGGTGCGTGAACCATATCTGTGAGAAAAACGGTATCGATAGCGTGAATGTCTATTTGGTGAAGAGTAACCAGGTCAATGCGTTTGCCTACTGTGAAAGGAATTTGGTTGTTTTCTCGAAGCTGGTCGAAACTTGTGATACGGAGAACGAACTGCTCGCCGTTATAGGGCATGAGTTAGGGCATATCGAATGTGACCACGTGAAGAAGTCCGTGAAAAAGAATGTGGGTATCAGTGTGTTATTTTCCACCTTATTCGGGAACACTTCCTCCATTATGACGAAGATGACCACCAATCATTTGAGTCGAAAGGCGGAACGTCAGGCAGATACTTTGTCCGTCAGGTATTTGTACAATGCGGACATCGATCCTTCCGGTTTCACATCTTTCATGAACAAGTTGTTGAGCGGATCCATCATCGATGATATAGGTTTCTTCTCTGATCATCCTGCGACGCAGGAGCGCATTGATAGGAGCAAAGATCAGATTGCGCAATTGCCGCCTAAAACGTACACGACGGTCCTAGCCGATGAGGAGTGGGAGGAGTTTAAGGAATTAACCGCCAATGCGGGAAGGAAGTCATGGACCGTGATGCGTCTGAGGGGGAGGTGAGGTATCTAGCGGATGAAGTGCTATGGCGTGAACCCATGTGTGGTTGTGGGATCTCTATTGTACTTTCTTGACATAATCGCATGAGCATGTTTTTTTCCCCCTAATGGATAAGAAATATTGTGAATTTAGTGGTGTTCATGATGAGGAGGTGAATTATTTGTATATTTGCGGTGTCTGGTGTGAATCGGGCTGTATCGATTCTTAGTTGCTCGAAACTAAGAATTGTTGGATGACAAACTACTGATTTTATGGAATGCAAATGCTAGTGTGGCCCTTCCAATCAAGGGAAAAGGAGTTGATTGTAAGGGATTTGATTTAAAGATGGTATTACACTTTTTAAAGGATTATGAGAATAAAGGTAGCTATTATTGTCATTGGGCATAACTCATGGCATTATTTACAGAAGAATTTTGCTTCATTGGAGTTCCTGATGGATGATCCGACGGTGGAGATTATTTATGTCGATAACGCTTCGGTTGATGAGAGCCGGGCCGCTATCTCATATTCATATCCTTCCGTGAAGATTATATCTTGCGCCAATAATCAGGGCATTGCGGCGGCCCGTAACATGGGCATCGTGAATTCCTTGAGCGAATATGTCCTCTTCTTGGATAGTGATACTGAGATGAACGAGGAGGCTTACCGCGCGATGGTCGATTATATGGATAACCATGAAGACGTCGGTGTGTGCGGATGCAAGCTGATTGGTCAGGATGGTCTCCCTCAGGCAAGTTGCAAACATTTTCCTACCCGTGTCGGAATCACAAAAAGTGGTCTCCATAACATCATGGCGAGGTATGGTTACAATGTTTTTGAGGATTCCTACTCGAAAACGCTTTACCCTGCCGAGCAAACGGAAGGGAAGGAACCTCTCGTGGTCGATTTCGTGATTGGCGCATGCCAGTTGATCCGCCGGAAAGCGCAGGTGAAGGTTGGCTTTTTGGACGATCGTATATTCTACGGACCAGAAGATGCGGATTTCTGCCGCCGTCTGACCACCGTAGGCTACAAAACGGTTTACCTTCCATATGTTTCCATCCAACATGCTTATCAACGCCCTATTTCGCAGAAGTTCTTTTCTTTGCAGACGATACGTCAGATCAAGGGTTATAGCTTCTACTTCAGGAAAGTGGTGAAGGAACGCATGAGAGGTGGTAAAATCGATGTCATTACCAAGGGAGGCTACCCTAGATAAGGGAGCCTTCCTTCGTGAGAATAGGGGCTTTTGCCTTGATTAACCTCTCCGTTCTTCTCTGAGCGGGTGATCCCAAAAAACTTTTCCTCCCTCTTTGTTTGCCAATTCGTCTATGTGCTGTCTAAGTTCGGATATCAGTTGCTCCTCCCTTTTCTTGGAACGCCTCCCTTTCGCCTCATAAAGGATTTTGTTGAGATAGGCGTCATATGACACAGAGAAGTCATCTTCGCTTCTGTGCGGGAAAAAAGAGACCGCCGCTTCATAGCGGATCATTCCGTTTTCCGAGTCGGATATCAGCATGACTAATGCGCCGTTGCGTTGTACGCCGTTCGCCACGAAATCCGCCTTGTAGTAGCATTCGTATACATTAATGGTTGCCATGATATGAATTGTTTGTCTGTCGTGAAATTATATCGGTTTGTATGTCACTTGAAGAGCCTGATAGGATGTTATCCTGGCCGTTCAGATTTGTCGTACCCGCAAATGTATATAATTTTAGTTCCTCTGCAATAGGAAAAGTTTCCCGTTTTTATGGGGGTTGGTTAGAATGTGTGTTAATCTTCAATTCGATTCACATATTAATGTTATCTTTGCATAGAATCAAAGTGGAAGATATGCAATACACAATCATCGCCGCCGTAGCGGACAATCTGGCCATCGGAAAGGACAATCAACTGCTTTGGCATCTTTCCGGAGACATGAAACATTTCAAGTTCCTGACGACGGGACATACCGTCCTGATGGGCCGCAACACCTACCTCTCCATTGGACGACCGTTGCCCAATCGACGCAATATCATCCTCTCCCGCACGATGAAAGAGGAGGATGCTCCCGGTTGCGAAATTATCCGTTCCCTGGACGAACTCGAGTCCGATCCGTCCCTGAAAAAAGAGGAGATCTTCGTCATGGGAGGAGGACAAATCTATGAACTGATGATGCCTTTGGCCAACAAGCTTTGCCTCACCCGCGTGCATGTGTCACCCGAGGCGGACACCTTCTTCCCCCCTATCCTCGATACCGTTTGGCAGGAGTATTCTAGGGAGTGTTTCTCCGCTGACGAGAAGAACGATCATGACTATGAGTTTGTGAACTATCTCAAGAAAAAATAGGAAGACTTGGCAGACTAACAAAGTTGGGTGACATGCCATTCGCCTTCCTCCGCAGGCGTTTCATGTCCGGAAAAGAGCCCTGGGTAATCGAGCGCCCAATAGTGGCGGGCGTTATTCCCCGCAGGGAATTCATTCATCGATAGATAATCCGACAAGGAAACAGAGCGCATGAACCGAGGCTCGAAAGGAAGAATAATACCCTCTACGAAAGTTGTGGCAGGTGATTCCACTCCGTCAAACAGAGAAACGGACACGCCACCGACAGCGTCCACGGAGAGGAGTGCGTTACGCAACCAATTGGTGGGAGAGAGGTATATCCTACGTGCCAAATATCCCCTAATCATCGTATTCCCTTGTTTAAAACCTACTGTGCGGAGGATGAGGTGACGACACTCATGCAAGAATCCTCTAAGGTCTGCAGCCGTTTCATCACCTTATCGTAGACCTTCTCATACACATCCATGTGTGATGTATACCACACTACGGACGAATCGAATTCCGCCTCTGTATAATTGTATTTCTTCAAGATATGGGCATAGTAGAAGTTGACCTTGTCCGGCTTCTCAACAGGGCGTTGGACAGCGGCGGACTGTATCAGGTATTGGTCTATTAGAATTTCCGCCATTGTGTCTTCCGGTATAATTGGTCGGGAAGAGTCGGGTGAACACGCCACCAATGCCCATGACATACAAAGTAGAATGACTTTTAAACCTCTCATTTCCTTATGTTTGCTAATGCTATTCTTTATCCTTCGAACCATCCGATAGGTATTGCCTATAGAATATCAGGATGACAAAAACGCTTATGGTGATGGCGGAATCCGCCAAGTTGAATATGGGGGAGAAAAATGTGAAGGAATCTCCTCCGATCAGGGGAAGCCACTCAGGCCATGTGGCGGAGAAGAGCGGGAACTTCAGCATATCCACCACTTTCCCGCAGAGTAGGGGAGCGTATCCCCCTTCTTCCGGCATGAATTGGGCCACTTGCCCGATGCTTGAATTGAAACAGTAACCGTAAAATACACAGTCTATGATGTTTCCCGCCGCACCTGCGATGATGGCGGCGATGCTGAGCACGAATCCGAGTCTGTGCTTTTTCTTTATTACATAGTGTAGATAATATCCGAGGGCACCCACCGCAATGATTCGTAAGATGGTGAGTATCATCTTGTTGTTGCCTTTGAAGAATTCCAGTCCGAAGGCGATACCGTTGTTTTCCTCGAAACGGATGAAAAACCAACTCGTCACTTCGACGCTCTCATGCAAGTAGAAGTGCGTCTTCACGTAAAACTTCACGATCTGGTCCACCAATAAAATGGCAAGAATCAGAGCGGAAGCGCAAATCCATGTTTTCTTTTGTTCTGAATGCACAATCTATAAATAAAAAACGGTTCGAGCCTGCCAAAGGGAAGACATCGAACCGTGATTTCACGTCTGTTATTTCACGCCGCTATTTTTCGCATCGATGCATAGTGTGGCATGAGGCACGGCGCGCAGTCTCTCCTTAGGGATCAACTTGCCCGTCTCGCGGCAGATGCCGTATGTCTTATTTTCAATGCGCACCAAAGCGGCCTGCAGGTGCTGGATGAACTTCATCTGTCTTTGCGCCAAACGTCCGGCCTCCTCTTTGGTCATCGTCTCGGCACCCTCTTCCAATACCTTGAAGGTAGGTGACGTATCGCACACATCGTTTCCGTCCATATTGGCCAAACTGGCCTTCAGTAGTTCGTAGTCTCTTTGGGCTGCGGCTAACTTTTCAAGTATAAGTTCTTTGAACTCAGCAAGTTCCGCATCCGAATATCGTGTTTTTTCAGCCATATCCATCAGATTTAAAAGTAAAACTTATATTTTTCTTTTGCGAAAATAGATAAATGATGGTGTATATGCAAAACTTTTCATACTTGAATTATTAACAACGGTGATTTTGTGATACGATAAAAGGGGAAGATTGATCTCCCCCTTCACAATATCATCGCTCCGTCTACGAAGACAAGTATGAAGCGCGATCAGAAATAGAAACCGATTCCGACCCTTGGAGCCATTCCGAAGTCAAAGTAGATGTCGCCCTCTTCTCTATCCATCGCAGTGTTTATGTACTTATGAAGAGAAAAATTGAGCACACTTGCGGATATGCAGAGGTGTTGCGCAGGCCTAAATTCGAACTTCACGGGTATGGCATGAAACGAAAATCCATGTGATCTCGCAGTGGTTGTTTTTTTCTCATAGAAGTCCGGGTTTTGAAAATCAACATCAACACGCTTCGTACGGATGAAACCAGCGGTGATTTCCGGAGTGAAGTGGAACTTTTCGGCGAGCTTAATGTAATAGGAGACAGAGGGGGCAACCTCAAAAAGGGCCAGGGACCAATCGTAGTGATCATACTTTTCGATTTTCTTCCAAAAAGTTAATTGTGCACCGATGCGGAACTTGTTAACGGGGAAAAAATAAAATGCGGGAGAGGCTTCCATATAAATGATAGGCTTGCCTTCCGTCTTGACTTCCCCTTCCTTAATATAACCTTTCTGAACATCTACCCCTACTATAGCGCCAACCATCATTTCTCCTTTGGATTGGGCGAAGAGCACATTTAATGCACCCATCAACATGAGCAGCATCACGATTAGAGTCTTCTTCATAACTTACCTTTTTGATTGATTAATATTTTTCGCAAAGATAGTGCACGAATGTAATATGCGCAAATATCCTTATACTATTGTCTAATTTTATGGCAAAACGTTGACCGCATACACTCCGATTGATTCTTCCGCAACAAATTCAGTCGAATATCTCCCGCAGCACATCCAATGTTTTGAGGTCCCTGAAATCTTGCAGATGAATACGATAATAATCGATGATATAGTCCAATAACTCGTTCCTTTCCTCTTTCGAGAAACGGAAGCAGGAGAGGTTCCTATAGTTCATTCTGCAGAGCAAACGCAGGAACTGCGCCTCCCTGTCGGCGACGAACTCCTTGTGGGGAGGACGTTGATCGGTATATTCAGCCTGCCTGAGGTCGAAATAGCGGGCGTCCGCCAGGTCACACACATCGGGGCAGAAGCCGAGGAGGGACGACAGTCGTACGAGGAAGGCGATGTGGAAGTTATATACGCCCCGTTCCAACCCGTTCAGGCATAGCACGGATTCCTTGAGGAAGCGGAAAAGGAGCTTGTCCGACTCGTTGGTGCGCAGCACGTTCGTCAACATCTCCGCCAGGAAGAAGAGGATACTGCTCTTATAAGGGTTGGACATGGCCTCGAGTAGTGGGTGCAGGCATTTCAGTTCCTTGATCACGTTCAGTTCCTGTCCGTTCTTGAGGGTAGCCTCCACGGAAAGAAGCGAAAGCGGTTGGAGCAGGGAGTAGCATTTCCCGCCCCTTTTGCTGCCCGCCCCGTAGAGCAGGAAGGAGGCTCTACCCAACTCCTCCGTATATAGCGTGAGCAGGGCGGCGTTGTCCCGAACCTTCTTATGGCTTAAAACGATGGCATCCGTCTTGACGAACATGACTGTTCCTCCTATTCTATTGAACCACAGTGATATGGAAGCAGAACTGACCGTTCTCCTTGATGACGAGGAACTTGTTTTCGTTCCTCATCTCGCTCACCGTCTTGGTGAGTATGTTTTGGATATGCTTGTAGCTATATGCCCGTCTGTTCGAGTTGCGGAGGAACTCCCAGTAGGAGATGTCGAAGGATGCGCCGTAGAGGTGGCTGGTGGTGTCCCTCGTGGCGTTCTTGTTGCCCTTGCGCAGGCGCTTCTGGCTCTCCTCCGTGCGCAATGCGGAGGTCAGGTAGAGCGAATAGGCGGGTTGTTTCCTCTCCTTCAATTTCTGCTGGAAGCGTTCGGCCAGCTCGTTCAGCACCTTAAACGCCTCAGGCGTCAGGTACGGGTAGGAGTATTTAGCCGTTTTCTTCACGTAGTAGGTGGAGTCCGGCACATAGACCAAGGCCCCACATTCCAGCAGGGAGTCCCTTTCTGCGAGGAAGTCCGCATTCTTTCGATATGGGGGATTGAGGCCCATCTCTTTCCCCGCCGCAATGTGCATTTTGTTCGGGTCGCGCAGGAACCTACTCTTTTTCAGAGAATAGATTTGGCTCCAGCGATGCTTGGACCGGTGATGCCCGTTCGGTTCGTTCAGCGGCTCGTCTGGCACGAGCTCCGTATCAGCGGATACACTGCCGAATATGAAGTCGCATCCCCCTAGGAAGAGAGGGAAGAGCAAAAGCAATAATATGTGCCGGGAAAGCTTCATCCTTAATCCTTTCTGAACATTTTAGCCTGATAGGAGGCGACCAATGCGCCCTCCTCGTTCCTGATCTCCGCCATGTAGATGGCTATCGTGCGTTTGAGGGAAATCTCCTTCGCCTCCACGGTGAGGACACCGGAGGAGACCGCCTTGATGTAGTCGATGTGTCCGTCCAATGAGACCGCCGTCTTCCCGCGGGAGTTCGCCGCAGCGGCCACGACATAATCCGCCAAGGTGTAGAGTGCGCCGCCCTGTACGGAGCCCACTCCGTTCAGGTGGAAATCCTTGATCACCATCCTGCCCGTCGCGCGGCCTTCCGATGCGCTCAGCAATTCCACGCCGATGTACTGCACAAATTTATCGTTCTTCAATGCGGACAATGCGCCCTCCGTATAATCCATAAATATAAATTTAGGTGGTTTCTAACAATAACTACTCATGTGCGGTGGCGGAGCCGTTCTGGGGACTCCACACCCGTTCCAAAATGCCGACCGTCTTTTCGGCAACCACGTGTCTGGCACACTAAATACCCTTCGAGTAGCAACGGCGGCGGATATATGGCTCCTGCTCGTAATTGCGCCAGATGCGCACCGCGTTGGTGTTGCTTTCCAACTGAGGGTTTGTGATGGCATATTTGAATCCGTTGTCGATATATGCCTGGGTCATCTTCGTGTAATATAGCGCATGGATACCACGTTTCTGCCAATCGGGATGTACTCCGTTCAGGTACAAGTCGATGGTGTCATTCTCATGTAACGCCTTGAGTATGTGGACGAAGCCAAACGGCAGCACCTTGCCTTTCGCCTTCTGGAACGCTTTCGACAAAGTCGGCATGCTCACACCGAAGGCCACCACGTCGTCGTGTTCGTCCAACACGAAGCACACATATTTAGGATCGACGAAGCTGAAATAGGTCTTGATCAGCGAATCGATCTCCTTATCCGAAAGCGTCGCGTAGCCATATAAATCCTTGAAGGCCTCGTTCAGCACATGGAACATGGCCTTCCCGTACTTTTTCAGGTCTTTCTTCTTATCGAAGAAGACCGCCCTCACATTGTACCGTTGGGCGATGCCCTCGCTGACGACCTTCACCTTCTCCGGGATTTCCGCCACTTTGATACGGTACTGCACCCAATCCTCGTCCTTGTTGAAGCCCAGTTGCTCCAGCATGGTAGGGTAGTACGGATAATTATATATGTTCGCGATGGTAGGCATCTTGTCGAACCCGTCGACCAGAAGCCCCTCCTTATCCATGTCATTGAAGCCGAGCGGACCTTGGATTGTCTTCATGCCCTTCGAAAGGCCCCACTCGATGACCTTGTCGATCAAGGCGCGGAGCACATCGATGTCCTCGATGAAGTCCAGCCATCCGAAGCGGACCTTGTCGCCCCATTTCTCGTTAGCCACCTTGTTGATGATACCAGCCACTCTACCCGCCAGTACACCGTCCTTGTAGGCCAGCCAATACTCCGCCTCGCAATGGTCAAAGGCGGGGTTCACGTCCTTGCTCAGCACGTTCATCTCGTCGAATTCCAAAGGGGGCACCCAATATGCATTGCCTTTGTACAACGTTTCGGGGAAACGGATGAAGGCCTTCAGATCCTTCTTGCTTTCGACTCTTTTTATTTCAATCATTGACATACGTTGACCTATTCATGTTCGCGAATTTACTCTTTTTTTTATTCTTTGTACACTTAATCGGTCATAAAGAGAAGAAAAGGAGGAGGATAAGAGGGTCTGAGGGGAGGTGTTCCGGGGGGCTTCCTCCGCTATCTGTATGCACCATAATATATGGGTTGTAGCATTTTTCCCCATACCTGTCTGAAGGCCAAAAAAAGGCGCTTGGAATATTTTAGAAAAAAATAATGCTATGTTTTTTTTAATCAGTGGAAAATGAGTATATTTGCAAACTGAAATTTAAAGATTAAGTACGTTATATAAACAAAGTATTTGAGATGACTAAAGCAGATATCGTTAACGAGATTTCAAGGACAACAGGAATTGAAAGAGAAGATGTTTTGAAAGTGGTGGAATCTTTCATGCGTGAAGTAAAGAGATCCTTATCCAAGAGTGAGGATGTATATTTAAGAGGGTTCGGTTCTTTTATTGTGAAGGCCAGGGCTGAGAAGACGGCAAGAAACATCTCAAAGAAGACCTCTATTATTATCCCAGCACATAATATCCCGGCATTCAAGCCAGCGAAGACCTTCATGAACGATGTGAAGAAGACCGCTGTTAAGGGGGGAAAGAAGAAATAAATCATAATAATTAATAATTTAAAATTTAACAATTATGCCAAGCGGAAAGAAGAGAAAGAGACATAAAATGTCTACTCACAAACGCAAGAAGAGACTGAAGAAGAATCGTCATAAGAAGAAATAACGGTCTTTAGTTGCGAAAAGAGACGAAAGAACAAACTTTGGGCAAAACCTAGGTTTGTTCTTTTTTATGTTTTAAAAAAATTTATGTTATGAGTAGCGAATTAGTAATTGATGTTCAAGCCTCGGAAATATCCATCGCTCAACTGGACGATAAGAAACTGGTTGAGGTGAACAAGGATAGACGGGACAGCAAATTCTCCGTCGGCGACATATACCTCGCCAAGGTGAAGAAGCTGATGCCAGGACTCAATGCGGCATTCGTTGACGTGGGCTACGAGAAGGGTGCGTTCCTGCATTATCAGGATTTGGGGCCTCATTTCCTGACGTTGAATTCGTTCATGAAGGATGCTCTGAGCGGGAAGAAGAAAGGGCTTACCCTCTCTCGTTATCAAATCCAGAAGGAAATCCAGAAGGGTGGTCAAATCACCGACTTGCTCACACAGGGGCAAGAGGTGCTCGTGCAGATCGCCAAGGAACCGATTTCCACCAAAGGACCTAGGCTGACGGCGGAGATATCCATCGCGGGCAGGTTTTTGGTATTGATTCCAGGAGCGGACAAGGTGTTCGTCTCCCAGAAAATCAAATCGAACGAGGAGCGGAACCGTATCAAGCAAATTGTCAGAAGCGTGAAACCCAAGAACTTCGGCGTCATCGTACGTACCGTGGCGGAAGGGAAATCCGTGGAAGATGTGAATGCGGAGATGCAGATGCTCGTGCAACGTTGGGAATCCAGCGTGGCGAAGATGAGCAGCGATGGCAAACTGCCTAAGCTGATTTATGAGGAGTTCGGACGTACGGTGTCCATCCTCCGTGATATCTTCAATCCTTCGTTCGAAAGTATTCACGTGAACGACAAGGTTGTTTACAATGAAGTGCTGGAGTATGTGAGCGAAATCGCACCGGAGAAGAGGAACATCGTCAAATTGTATACGGGCGACACTCCTATCTTCGACCATTTCTCCGTCACCAAGCAACTGAAGTCGCTTTTCGGTAGAATCGTCTCCTTCAAGAACGGGGCTTATCTCATCATCGAGAAGACGGAAGCGATGCATGTCGTGGATGTCAACAGCGGCAACAAGTCGAAAGCCGGCAACGACCAGGAGGCAAATGCCATCGAGGTGAATCTTGCGGCGGCCGATGAATTGGCCAGACAGTTGAGGTTGCGCGACCTGGGAGGTATCATCGTGGTCGATTTCATCGATATGACCAAGGCGGAGAACCGTCAGGCCCTGTATGACAGGATGAAGGCGAACATGCAGAATGACCGCGCAAGACATAATATCTTGCAGCTCAGTAAGTTCGGTCTGATGCAGATTACACGTCAACGTGTGCGTCCGGAGATGCACATCAACACGGAGGAGGTTTGTCCTACGTGTATGGGAAAGGGAGTTTCCCAACCTTCTATCTTATTTGTGGACGCATTGGAGAGTAAGATAGATTATCTTGTAAACATCTTGCATGTCAAGAGTTTCAAACTTTATGTCCACCCTTACGTGGCGGCTTATATCAACAAAGGTCTTCCGTTCTTCACGCTGAAGTCCAAATGGAGCAGGAAGTACCATTGCTCCTTCAAGTTGATTCCGTCACAAAATTTTGCGTTCCTTCAGTATCAGTTCTATGACGAGAAAGGCAACGAGGTGGACTTGACAGAGGAGTCTGAAACGATTCACGAGAGCGAAGAGTAGATTCGTCATCCCGTAGTCGCAGCTCTGAAAGAACATCGGGCGGCGCTCTCACATCCGTGATGGCGCCGCCCTTTTTATTGTCACATGGTGCGATCCGTCATTTAACCGATCCCACATGGCCTCGTCCGTTATTTTTTGTCGCTCTTGTCCTCTGAACCTATGCTGAACCGTATAGGTAGCGTAAAGTATGAGGCTACGTCCTTCCCAGCGTTCTGTGCCGGAATCCATTTAGGCATATTCTTCACCACCCTGATGGCCTCTTCGTCCAGTATGGGATCAACACCTCTTAATATATTGATGTTGTCGACGTAACCATCCTTCTTTACTACGAACTTCACAAGGACTGTTCCTTCTATTGACTTATTCGCGGCTTCCTCTGGGTATTTTATGTTTCCTATGAGATATTCCATTAGCTTATTTTTTCCTCCGGGAAACTCAGCTTTCTTCTGAACTTTCACTAGAGGTACACTTTCCTCTTCCGTATACTCAGTTGGGGTTTGTGGTAGCTTATCCTCAACGACAGTGATCTCCTCCTGGATACGTGAGGCAGGTTTCTTTTCTTGGTCGGCCGAGTACGCTACGAGCGACCCTGCCAAAAATGATAAAAGCAATAGTTTCTTTTTCATGATGCATTCGAATTATAATTATATATACAAATATAGTTTTTATTTTTGATTGTCGGGATGGCAGTTCCGTTCGTGGACGCTTGCCAGTCCGTTGTCATTCCTTCCCCGTCATGGGAAAACTAGGGGAGGGGGCAAGTTTTCGCTTCCGCGGTCAGCTTATTCGGCATTGTTTTTCTTCCGCTATTCATCCGCTGAGTTGTTCAGCTTAAATTCGATAGGGAGGAGGACTTTCGAGCTCATGGGTTGTCCATTCCTTTGGGCGGGAATCCATTTAGGCATACGATACGCCACCCGGATGGCCTCCATGTCCAATAAGGAATGAACCCCTTCCTTTATGTTCACGTCGGCGATGGAGCCATCTTCTTTCACGGTAATACTCAGGAGTACAGTTCCTTCGATGTATCCATCTATGGCCCCCTTCGGATATGACATGTTGGCACGGATGAATTTCTTCATTTCCTCTTCCCCGCCAGGGAATTTTGCCTTCGTCTCGACTATGACCATTATGATGTCATCGTCGTCATCATCATCAGTTGAAAAGTACATATCCTTCCCAGTCACCTCCGTATTAGAGGCGGCCAATGATCCCGCAAAAGACTGCCCAACCATGAGCAATAAAAGCAATAATTTCTTCTTCATGAAATATCTATTTTTCAGTCTATATACCCCTCTTGCGCCACCTGCCGTCTACTATCTTATGCTGAATACGATAGGAAGCATATAATATGAGCTAACATTCTTTCCATTGACTGTCGCAGGTTTCCACCCATTCGGCATCCCCTTCACGGCCCTGAGGGCCTCCGCATCCAGTATGGGATCAACGCTTCTCGACACCTTCGGATCGGCGATGGAGCCATCCTTCCGCACGACGAACGTCACATAAACCCTACCTTGTATACCTAATTCTATTGCTTTCTGAGGGTATATAACATTTGAGCTAAGGTATTTCCTCAACTTATCCATTCCGCCAGGGAACTCCGCCATTGTTTCGACGTTTTTATAGATTTCGTCGTCACTCTCCTCAGTCTGTGCGACGATATCGGCCTGATTGACCGGTTCAATCGGCTTAGCTTCCTTTCCCGGCTGGACATTTACGGTCTCTCTTTGGAGAGTATCAGGGTTCCCCTCGGTGTTCGCGGCGGAACACAAAGCGGAGGAGCTAACCATAAACGATAAAAGCAATAATTTTTTCTTCATGATAATATCTCTTTTAATAAATTTTCACTGCGCATCGATGTTCTCCTTTTCACCTCAATTTCCACTCAGATTGAAAGTTATAGGTACAGTAAAATAGGAAGAAACGGCCTTCCCATGGCATCTGGCTGGAATCCAGTCCGGCATATTCTTCACCACCCTGATGGCCTCCTCGTCCAATAGGGGATCAACACCTCTACTCACCATAGCGTCGACGATGGAACCATCCTTTCTTACGACGAACCTTACTAAAACCCGGCCTTGGATACCTTCATCCATGGCCTTCTCAGGATATTCTATGTTCTCGGCAAGGTACAACATTAGTTCTTTCGTCCCACCAGGGAATTCGGCTTTCTTCTCAACCTTGAGATAAATTTCGTCGTAACCACTCTCCTCGTCATTATTCTCCTCGTCATCGTCCCAGGAGTAAGAATCCGCAAAGTCCGGGTCTGTGAAATCCGGGTCTCCAAAGTCTGAGTCCGCAAAGTCAGGGTCCATGAATTCAGGGTCCTCGGGGTCTGGCATCAGTACGGGATAGTTATCCACTATCTGCGCATCCCGGTCGGGAAGCGTTTCCTGATTCTTTCTTCGCAAGTCCGAGCAAGCAACGAGAGAACCAACCATGAGCAATATGAGCAATGTTTTCCTTTTCATGAGACCTCTATTTTATTCGACGGATCTGTGGTGTATTTGCAAAAAAACATTTGCCTCGCGGGAGCCGTTCGCGCCCTGCGGTTTCTGTCCCCTACGGGAGATGGCTTTACAAATATAAAAATATGAATCAATTCAAAAAAATATTACCTTTGGGAATTTCTATGGCGCCGACAAAAACGGTTCTCGCTTGTCCTTGTCGGATAGATTGTGGTGCGGATATTCAAAATAGTGATAAATAATACAATAAAGGGCTTATGATCAGGAGACTAACATTGCTGGTTACGTTGCTATGCGTGCATGCTTTTGCATCCGCAGTCAATTACCTCACCTTCACGGCGGAGGAAGAGAACTCCTCGTTCGGTATCGCGACCGTAGGAAATATGTCGCCGGACATCCAATACTCGTTAGATGACGGGCAGACGTGGGTGCAGCTTGGCGTGGGCGATGCCGTCACCTTGAAGCAGGTGGGCGACAAAGCGTTGCTGCGGGGAAATCATCCGTATGGCTTCTCCTCCAGTCCAAACAGCTACGCCAACTTCACTATGACGGGTTCCATCGCCGCGAGTGGAAGCGTGATGAGCCTGATCACGGACGAAGGGGAGTGCGAAAAGATTCCGAGCGTGTATTGTTTCTACCAACTCTTCTACGATTGCGCCAGCCTGACGCAGGCGCCTGAACTCCCCGCCACAGAGTTGTCGGGGAAATGTTACATGTCCATGTTCCTGAACTGCACCCGTCTGACGAAGGCGCCGGCTCTTCCTGCCACTAAGATGGTTACGTCATGTTACGATGGTATATTTATGGGTTGTACCGCTCTGACGCAGGCCCCTGAACTGCCCGCCACGGAACTCTCTGACGGCTGCTATGGAGGAATGTTCGATGGTTGCACCGCTCTGACGCAGGCGCCCGAACTGCCCGCTACGGAACTGCCCATCTATTGCTACGTGCTGATGTTCACCGGTTGCACCAGCCTGACACAAGCCCCTGAGCTCCCCGCCACGGAGTTGTCGGAGGGTTGCTACTACGGGATGTTCAATGGATGCGCCAGCCTGACGCAGGCGCCTGAACTGCATAATACGGATGTGCGGGCCGACTCCTGCTGCAACAGGATGTTCGATGGTTGCAGTAACCTTTCGCTGATTAAGGTGAACTTCACGGAATGGACACGATGGACGAGAGCTTGGGTCTCGGGTGTCGCTCCGACGGGCACCTTTGTTTGTCCAAAATCATTGGCTGAGGAGTATGGTGAGAATAGGATCCCGGAGGGCTGGAGGATGGTGGAGCCTGAGGAGTGGACCTCCATGCGAAGTGTTGATGCGGCGCATTGCGACATCTGGAGCGAAGGCCTTTCCATCTTCGTGCGCAATGCTGAGGGTTTGGTCGCGGTCTATAATCTCAACGGACAATTGCTCCGCACCGCACAATGCGCGGCCAACGAGACGGTCCGTTTCGTTATGCCTGCGGCTGGTGTATATGTCGTCAAGGCAGGTATGAAGAGTGTGGAGGTGATCGTCGGAAGGTAACGAACGTCGATTCCGCATATTTAAGAAAAAACTGGGGGCGTCATGTTGTGGCGCCCCTTTGTTGCGATTTATATTTACTATTTAGCTATTTACGATTTACTATTTGGCTTTTGTCTCGCCGAAATGAATTTTTCGTGATGTAAGACAGAAATACGAACGGAATAGTTCAACATATAAAAAAATTTTTTATCTTTGAGAAAAAGGATTCTGTCAGTCGTAATATAATGACCACAATTGGGACAATTACACCGAAATTAATAAATGTTCTATAAGATAAACAATGTGCTTATGACAAAGAAATTCATGCTTTTTATGGCGCTACTATGCGTCTGTTGTTTCGCCTCCGCGGTCGACTACCTCACTTTCACCGCCGAGGTGGATAACTCCTCATTCTACCCTGAGTTGAAGGCTTACGTCGAAGAAAACACCGAGTTCGCGGAGAATCCGCCGAGCATCCAATATTCTTTGGACGGTGGAGTGACATGGACCGATTTCCAATTCCCGAAGGACGAGCCTGTCGTTCTGGCGAAGAAAGGTGACAAGGCCTTGCTGAGGGGACAAAACCCTTGGGGAATCTCTCCGGAGTTTCAGCATTACGTGCAGTTCGTCATGACTGGTTCCATCGCCGCCAGCGGAAATGTGCAGACCTTGGTCGACACGACAGGTGAACTTCAGGTAGCCCGTTCTTTTGAATATTTGTTCATGGACTGCACTAGCCTGACAAAAGCTCCTGATCTTCCAGCCACAGTGTTGATCGAGAATTGTTACTATGCAATGTTTAGCGGTTGTACCAACCTGACGCAAGCGCCTGAAGTGTTACCTGCCACGCAAGCGGTGTTCGGCAGTTACAATAGAATGTTTGAGGGTTGCACTAGCTTGACGAAATCCCCGGAACTATTCGCTTCCCCGGGTTCTGAAGATTGCGACGATTCCTATTCGAACATGTTTAAGGGCTGTACCAACCTTTCCGAAATCACGGTGCACTTCACCGAATGGCCGGATAGCTATGATTGGGTGAAGGGCGTCGCCCCTACCGGCACATTCATCTGTCCGAAGGAGTTGCCTGAAGAGTATGGTTTGAAGAGAATCCCTGAGGGTTGGGCATTGGAAACAGGCGAGCTAACTGGTTTGGATGACCTTTCTTCTGTCGGCTTCACCTTCTGGACGGAAGATCACTCCATCTTCGTGCGTGGCGCTGTGGGTCGCATCGAAGTCTATGACCTCAATGGCAAACTGCTGCGTAGCGCAGAGGGCAGGGAGAACGAGACGGTCCGCTTCGTCTTGCCTGGCAAGGGAACGTACGTTGTTAAGACGGAAACGAAGAGCGTGAAAATTATGAATTAAGAATTAAGAATTTTGAAACGTCAGTTCGACGAAGTCAATTGGGGCGGGACGTGCGTATCCTTGCATATTGCGTATATATCCCAGCCCTGAAGGGGCGAAACATATATAGCCTAGGGCAACGCCCTATGGTAATTAAGAAACGTTAGTTCGACGAAGTCAATTAAGAGTTGGGGCGTGCGGTTCGCATGCCCCTTTTTTAATTTTGAATTAAGAATTATGAATTAAGAGTTAAGAGTTAAGTGAAGTGTGTCTCTACACGCTGCGCACCCCCTAGCCCCAGCGGGGCGACATCCCCCAGGCAGGGGAGAGGTCAATTATGAATTAAGAATTAAGAGTTAAGAGTTAAGTGAAGTGTGTCTCTACACGCTGCGCACCCCCTAGCCCCAACGGGGCGACATCCTCCAGGCAGGGGTGTAAACCCCTGATGACGAACGGGTTTTGGACACCTAGCCCTGAAAGGGCGATACATATCTAGCCTGGGGCAACGCCCTAGGGAATATGTTGGTCGTAAATTGTAAATCGTAAATCGTTAAATTGTAAATTTCTCTGAGGCTTTGTCGGATGCCTGCATAACCCTACATCTCCTCCTCATCCTCCTCGAATTTGTCGGATGATACCCTGATGAGTTTCGAGCCAACGGGACGCTCTAGATAATCCTCGACAACCGGGTCTGCGGAGACGACGGGGAAAATGGTGGAGATGATAAAATTGTTCGGGTCGGAAACGTATTCCTCGTCTTCCTCTCCTCCGTAAAAGGCCCATCCGCTATCTTCTTCGGCATGGGGTTCTTCCCGCACCATATATCCTACCTGACACCCTTCGTCGACGATCATCCTCGACACGCAGGCTTTCTGGGTCAACAGCTCCCTCCGCTTTATCATGGCTTCATGGTTCTTCCTCTCTTCGAGGAATGCGGCGACCTCTTCCGCCTTCGGTTCACTATCCGTATCGATTTCTTCGATGGATACGTCAAAAAGATCCTTGTCGTCCGCATTGCGCTTTAACAAAACAGCTAGACGTAGCAGGTCCGCCTCCGTGGCGCTCAGGGGTATTTCCTCCTGATGGGCCATCTCTTTGCCGTGTGCCCCGTAAAGGTTGAGGGCGACCACACCTCCCTTGTAAACGTTCGCTTTGGCGGCCCCGAGGTTCTCCTTGTCGTCGTAAAAAGACATGAAGGACGAAAGCCTGTCGTTGACGTGCCAGTCGAATGAGGTTCCATTCTGTCCGTTCATATAGTAGAGCGATCCGTTCCCTTCGAGTTCATCGACTGAAACGTCCGTCAGGTGTTCTTTTATGCTTTCCGCAATGATCCTCTTTATGTTTTCTAATGTTCTATCCATATTCTTCCGTGTAATATATCATCACCGCAACGCCCCGATCGTCAGCAGGCAGACGCCGCACAGGATGCCGCAGAGCAGTATTCCCTTCAGTTTCAGGTTCTTCTCCTTCAGCATGAGCGCGCCATAGAGGAACGGGACGACCGCCCCCGAACGACGGATGGTGGAGACGATGGAGATGAGCGCATTGTCCGAAGAGAGCGCCCAGAAGTATACGTAATCAGCCAAGATCAGGAAGACGGAGATGCCCACGATGCTCCACCGCCACTCGAACGGTGTGGTGTGCTTCCTCCGTGGATACCACAGGGCGAATAGGATGATGAGCATCAACAGGGCCTGGTACATCGTGCTGAAGACCTGCACGCCTACCCGGTCGAACGACCGCATCAGGTGCTTGTCGTACAATCCGCTCGCGGCGCCTAGGAGTGTGGCGAGGATGATGAGCCATATCCACTTGTTGCGCTTCCATGAGATGCCTTCCTTGAGCCCCGCCAACGAGAAGAGGTAGAAGGATACGATGGTGACGATGATGCCGGTCGCCTGCAGGGGAGTCAGCCGTTCCGCGAAGATGATGAAGGCGCCTATGACCGTCCAGACGGGTTGCGTCGCGCGGATGGGCGAGAAGATGGTGATCGGCACGTTCTTCATGCCGAAGTAGGCTGATATCCAGGAGCCTAGGACGATGGCCGATTTCAGGAAGATGCAGAGGTGGGCGTGGAGGTCCATCTCGGGCACGTAGAACCAGGTGCCGGACACCTGCTCGGGCGCCACCTTCGAGGCGAACAGGAAGAACGAGAAGAACACCGCCGAGATGAATATGGAGGAGGCCAATACGGGTATCACCGCATTCTCCTTCAGGGAACGTTTCTTGAAGACATCATAGATGCCTAGCAAAATGGCAGATAGTAGTGCTAAAAAGACCCACACTGTAGCTAATTAAGAATTAAGAATTAAGAATTATTACGGGAATTATAGGATGAGTTCGCCTTTGCCTTGACGGACGATGACGGGTTCGTCGCCGGTGCAGTCCACGACGGTGGAGGGGTCCAAGGTGCCGAATCCGCCATTGATCACCACGTCGGCTATGTTCTCATACCGTTCGTGGATCAGTTCGGGGTCGGTGAAGTACTCCAGTATCTCGTCGTCATCGTCGCGCACGGAGGTGGAGAGGATAGGGTTGCCCAAGCCCCTGACCAGCTCGCGGATGATGTTATTGTCCGGCACCCTGATACCCACCGTCTTCTTGTTGCGGAAGAGCTTCGGGAGGTTGCTGTTGCCGTTCAGGATGAAGGTGAAAGGTCCGGGGAGGTTCTTCTTCATCAGTTTGAAGGTATTATTGTCCACCTTTGCGTACTCGCTGATGTTGCTCAGGTCGTAGCAGATGAAGGAGAGGTTCGCCTTGTGCGGGTCGATGTTCTTGTAGCGGCAGATCTTCTCCACGGCTCTCGTGTTGAAGATGTCGCAGCCCAAACCGTAGATGGTGTCCGTCGGGTAGACGATGAGTCCGCCGTCGCGAAGGAACTGCACCACCTTCTCGATCTCCCGCTCGTTCGGGTTTTCAGGATAAATTCTAATTAGCATCGTATCAATTCTTTACTTCAATATTCAATTCGTATCATTAAGCCAAACAACCATACGGGTCATGGTAGGATATCCGTTGGGGACGGCCCTTCTCGTCCAGTTGCACGAAGGTATATATTCCGGTCAGGATGACGCGCCGGTTCTCCCCGTCGGGGTCTGCGGTGGCGGTCAGCGCCAGCACCATCTTCACAGGTCCGAGGTCCAGCGGTTTCGCCACGACCTCGATGGTCTCACCCAGATAGGCAGGCTTATGGAAACGGATCTTGTCCGCCGCCGCCGTGCACATGGTCCGTTGTGTCAGCTCGACGGAGAGCTCGTGCCCCACCTTGTCCATCCAAGCCATCACCTCCCCGCCGAAAAGCGTCTTGTTGATGTTCAGTTTGGACTCGTCCACCACGTAGCGGCGCATCCTTTCCTTCGCCATTAAATCTTCGATTGCCATATCTGCTTCATTTTTTTCGGACGCGAAGTTATGAAAAAATTGAAAATAAATGTTATGGGTTAAAAATTGGGGGGAACCCTATATATGTTTTGCCCTTTCAGGGCTGGGATGTGCGCAGCGCATAGAAATGCACGTCCCCCAAAAATTGACTACGTCGAACTGACGTTTCAAAATTCTTAATTCTTAATTATCATGTATCGCCCCTTCAGGGCTACACGCCCAAAACCTGTTTGTCATCAGGGGTTTACACCCCTGCCTGGAGGGTGTCGCCCTTTCAGGGCTCAGGTATGCGCAGCGCATAGAAATGCACGTCCCCCAAAAAAATTGACTACGTCGAACTGACGTTTCAAAATTCTTAATTCTTAATTCTTAATTCTTAATTATCATGTTTTGCCCTTTCAGGGCTACACGCCCAAAACCTGTTTGTCATCAGGGGTTTACACCCCTGCCTGGAGGGTATCGCCCTTTCGGGGCTCGGGTATGCGCAGCGCGTAGAAATGCACGTCCCCCCCCAAAATTGACCACGTCGAACTGACGTTTCAAAATTGACTTCGTCGAACTAACGTTTCAAAATTCAAAATTCTTAATTCTCTATTCTCTTGTTATATGAAAATTTTTATTAAATTTGCGTGGATTGAGAGTTCCGTAAGGACACGATCCCCCTTTTAGTTGATTAGGATTAATTATTTATAAACAAATATAGTTTAAAGTTAGCATGGCAAACTTAGATTTAAGCAAGTACGGCATCACTGGATCCACGGTGATCGCCCACAATCCATCCTACGAGGATCTTTTCAAAGAGGAAACAAAAGCCGGATTGAGCGGCTATGAGGTAGGACAAGTGACTGAACTCGGAGCAGTGAATGTGATGACAGGTATCTACACCGGTCGTTCTCCTAAGGATAAATACATCGTGATGGACAAGAACTCCAAGGACACTGTATGGTGGACTTCAGAGGAGTACAAGAACGATAACCACCCAATGAGCGAAGAGGTTTGGGCTAAGGTGAAGGAGATCGCGAAGAAGGAACTTTCCAACAAGCAACTTTATGTGGTGGACGCTTTCTGCGGTGCCAACAAGGCAACCCGCTTGGCTGTTCGTTTCATCGTGGAGGTGGCTTGGCAAGCTCACTTCGTGAAGAACATGTTCATCCAACCTACCGCTGAGGAGTTGGCTAACTTCGAGCCTAACTTCGTCATCTACAACGCTTCTAAGGCGAAGGTAGAGAACTACAAGGAATTGGGTCTGAACTCCGAGACTTGCGTTGCCTTCAACGTTACTTCCCGCGAGCAGGTGATCATCAACACTTGGTACGGCGGTGAGATGAAGAAGGGTATGTTCTCCATGCAGAACTACTACTTGCCATTGAAGGGCATCGCTTCCATGCACTGCTCCGCTAACTGCGACATGCAGGGCAAGAACACCGCTATCTTCTTCGGTCTCTCCGGTACAGGTAAGACAACCTTGTCAACTGACCCTAAGCGTCGCTTGATCGGTGACGACGAGCACGGATGGGATGACGAGGGCGTGTTCAACCTCGAGGGCGGTTGCTACGCTAAGGTGATCGGCTTGAGCAAAGAGCATGAGCCAGACATCTACGGCGCCATCAAACGCAACGCTTTGTTGGAGAACGTTACGGTGGACAAGAACGGCAAGATCGACTTCAACGACAAGTCCGTTACTGAGAACACCCGTGTTTCTTACCCTATCAACCACATCAACAACATCCAGCCAGGATCATCCGCTCCTGCCGCTAAGAACGTTATCTTCTTGTCGGCTGATGCGTTCGGCGTGTTGCCTCCAGTATCCATCTTGACTCCTGAGCAGACTCAATACTACTTCTTGAGCGGTTTCACGGCTAAGTTGGCCGGAACGGAGCGTGGTATCACGGAGCCTACTCCAACCTTCTCCGCTTGCTTCGGACAGGCATTCTTGGAGTTGCACCCAACCAAATACGCTGAGGAGTTGGTGAAGAAGATGCAGAAGTCTGGCGCTAAGGCTTACTTGGTGAACACTGGATGGAACGGAACAGGCAAGCGTATCTCTATCCCTGATACCCGTGGTATCATCGACGCTATCTTGAACGGTGACATCTTGAAGGCTCCTACGAAGAAGATCCCTATGTTCGACTTCGAGGTTCCTACCGCATTGCCAGGCGTGAACCCAGCTATCTTGGATCCTCGCGACACTTACGCTAACGCTTCCGAGTGGGAGACGAAGGCGAAGGATTTGGCTTCACGCTTCCAAAAGAACTTCGTGAAGTACACTGGTAACGCAGCTGGTAAGGCTTTGGTTGCCGCTGGTCCTAAATTGTAATCAATTTTCCCTCAATAGAAGGGCACCTCGTGTGGGGTGCCCTTTTTGTTTGTGGGGGCGATGTGACCTTCTCAAAAAATTACAATAGGCGTTGAGGCATAATGATTCTTTTCTTAAATTTGTATGTTTGAGACATCAAAAGGTGCATTTATATTCCGTAGGATATGCTAACAGGTTTAAAATGCAATAAAACTTTATAGATGGAAGTAGGAAGGATTGATCATTTAATGTGTTAGTATTCTGAATTTTACGTTCTTATTTCGCAATTTAAAGATATGGATTTCAAACGTTTGAATTTTACGATTTTCTGCGTGAATAATGTTGCCGCGTATCTTAACCGAAATGCGAGGGAGATATACCATCTGATGCAGGACGCCAACATTATAAATGACTATATTGTGCCTTGTTACGATGTATTGCACACATTCTCAAAAGAATATATCGTTGAAGATTTAGTTTCCTTTATGCGAAAGAAAGGGGTTTTGTCATGATACTATACCACACATCAACGATAGAGATCAGGCGACCTGACTTGTTGCACTCCCGTCCCCGTCTTGATTTCGGCAAAGGGTTCTATCTCACCTTGATACGAGAGCAGGCGGAACGTTATGGCGAACGATTCACGAGACGAGGAGAGACGGCGGTGCTCAACACGTTCATGCTTGACGAAAACCTCACAGAATTCACCTATAAGGTGTTTCCCTCCTATGATGGAGAATGGCTTGATTATGTAAGCGCATGTCGCAAAGGACTGTCACACGAATCTTATGACATCATAGAGGGGGGAATTGCAGACGATCAAGTATTTAATACGATTGACTTGTATTTTTCGGGTATATATACCCGTGAGCAAGCGCTTGATCAGTTGCGATACAAGAACCCGAACCATCAGGTCTGTATCACGTCGCAAGCCGTGCTCGACAAACACCTGCATTTCCAATCATCTGAAATTTTATAATCATGGAGGCAAATCCGATCATATTACAGATGAAATATGCGCGCATCGTGAAGATATTCGCCGAGCAAGCTGGCCTATCATACGAGGAAGCCTTGGGGAAGTTTTATGATTCACAGACATACGATTTGATAAGCAATGGAGTTGCCGACATGCATTGTTTCAGCGACGAGTATCTTGCGGATGAGCTTCTGCTTGAATACGGATATAAGCTAAGCGCAACGCAAAAATAGGAAATCTTCATTCAATAAAATCGAATGGATATTGTAGCATAATGACTCTTTCCCTATTTTTGTAATTCAGTAAAAAAACGATTAAAATATAATACAAAAGGAAGAAAAATAAATTATTTAACATATTAACATTCTGAGCTTTACGCTCTTATTCTCCTCATCGAAATCTGGACAATTTCAAAGCAACGAGAATGAGCAAGCGAGAGGTTCACGCCTTAGGGCGTGGGCCGTTTCGTGCTTATTAGTTGCAAGGGAGTCCAGGCCCGCGATGAGTAATAAGCGACAAAACGAACGGTTCACGCTTTTTTTGTGCTTAGGAGGAATGAGGGTGGAAAGCATAAAAAAACAGATTATGCCAACACTCAATTGGATAGGTAAAGATGCGGTAGTAAATCATCATCACGATGTACCATTTCGTACATTGGAAAAGGAATATACCTTTGGAGCAGATGATTCTGATAACAAGATTATACACGGGGATAACCTTGAAGCCCTAAAAGCCTTGCTTCCTGAATACGAAGGGCGCATTAAGTGTATCTACATAGATCCTCCCTACAACACTGGCAATGAAAACTGGGTTTATAATGACAATGTGAACTCTCCTAAAATCCGCAAATGGTTGGGGCAAGTGGTTGGAAAAGAAGCAGAAGACCTTACCCGTCACGACAAATGGCTCTGCATGATGTATCCACGTCTTAAACTCCTGCAAAAACTGCTTTCAGACGATGGCGCCATCTTTATCTCCATCGATGATAATGAACAAGCAAATTTGAAGTTGATTTGCGATGAGATTTTCGGGGCAGGGAATTTTGTGGGCGTATGGTACTGGTATCGATCTGCGACACCTCCAAATCTTTCGTATAAAATAAAGAAAAATCTTGAATATGTTTTTGCCTACGAAAAGAATAAAACAAATATAAAATACAAAGGTGTACAAAAAACGAGTAAAAGTGACGATCCACTAACGAAACCACAAAACACTTTTAAGATTCTTTCATTTCCAGTAAACACAATAAATTTCAAAGGGGTAAAGGACGGAATTATAAATGCGGGGATTTATGGTACAGAAAAATTTCCGAACAAATTACTTAATGACATAGACATCAAAAATGGGAAAAATGCAAATGTTGTTACTTTTGAGAATCGGTTTATATGGGTTCAGGAAAGATTAAACGAGCAAATAGCGAATGGAACCATTATCAATTGTTCAAAGCAACTCGTGTTATCTTACAAGAAAAGCAACTATGACCCAGAAGTTCCTCCAAATCTTATTGACGAGTCAGTTGGAGTAACAACAACAGAAGAATCAGGGAAATTGGTTGATTGTATTTTTGAGGGAAACAAGGTCTTTGATTTTCCCAAACCACCTTCATTGGTAGAGTATCTAATGAATTTTTTATGCGGCAAATCCTCTATCATCCTCGATTCCTTCGCAGGCAGTGGCACCACCGCCCATGCAGTATTGAACCTCAACAAGCAAGATGGAGGCAACCGAAAATTCATCCTTGTGGAGATGGAGGATTATGCCGAAAATATCACGGCGGAGCGTGTGCGGCGTGTGATAAAGGGGTATGGAACAACAGAAGGTACGGGAGGTTCATTCTCCTTCTACGAGTTAGGGGAAACATTATTTAATGACGATGGCAACCTCAATGAAACAGTAGGTGCGAAGAAGATTCGGGAATACATTTGGTATTCCGAAACACGTGCATCCATGGCGATGTCTCCACAAAACGACAATCCATACCTATTGGGCAATTATAATGATACAGCATACTATTTCTACTATGAGCCAGAGAAAATAACCACGCTCAGTCACGACACGCTCAATATCATTAGCGAAAAAGCGGAGACATATGTTGTTTACGCAGACCAATGTGTTATCGACAAGGAGTGGTTGTCTGCTCATAATATCATCTTTAAGAAAATCCCACGCGACATTAGTCGTTTTTAAAACTCGGATTCCATGGAACTAAAACAATATCAACAAGATACCCTCGATGATCTTGCGGCTTACATGAGGCAAGTGTCTGAAGACCAAGATTTGCGCAAGGCCTATGCTAATTTTTGGATGAAAAAGGGCATTGACATCTCAACAATCGACAATAACCGTTTCATCCATTCATACGACAATAGTACCGTTCCTGGCATTCCTCGTGTCATGTTCAAAGTACCCACAGCAGGAGGAAAAACATTCATTGCCTCAAATGCTTTGAAAGTCATTTTCGACCATCTCCCTGCTGAGCGCCCCAAGGTTGTTGCGTGGTTTGTGCCAAGCGATAGCATCCTGAAACAAACCTATAGGAACTTAAGCGACCCAGAGCATCCTTATCGTCAACGTATCAACACACATTTCAACAACCGTGTTGTTGTGGTTGATAAAGAAACAGCATTGGCAGGAACAGGCATTCAGCCAGGTCAGATACGTGAGCAATTGACCATTTTCGTGTTGAGCGTGCAATCATTCGCTGCCAACAACAAAGACGGAAGACGAGTATTCCGAGAAAACTCATCATTGGCTGATTACGCCAAGGCCTTCGGATCCGGAGAACGAATAGAGGGAGCGGATGAGACATCTCTCATTCAGGCCATTGCCCACCTGAACCCGGTGGTCATCATTGACGAAAGCCATAACTTCGAAGCGAAACTACGTGTGGAGATGTTCCAACAAATTAACCCTAGTTTCATTCTCGACCTCACTGCCACACCACGAGAGAAAAGCAACATCATCAGTTTTGTGGATGCTAAGAAGCTGAAAGACGCTAACATGGTGAAGTTGCCTATTATTCTTTACAATCGAGACAATACGATTGACGTACTTTTCAATGCTATTACACTTCGGAATACACTTGAAAAACGTGCCGAGGAAATACGCAAAAAGGGCGGTCGTTACATCCGTCCTATCGTATTAGTTCAGGCACAGCCCAAAAGTGATAAGGATAACGAGACATTCGACAAAGTAAAACAAAAATTGATTGATGCAGGCATTAGCGAAACCTGGATAAAAATAAAGACAGCAGAAAAAGACGAGCTAAAAGGTTTAGACCTTCTGTCAGAAGATTGTGTGGTCCGTTATATCATCACTGTCAATGCATTGAAAGAGGGTTGGGACTGTCCGTTTGCCTACATTTTGGCATCCCTTGCCAACAAGACTTCCCGTATTGATGTAGAACAGATTGTGGGTCGTGTGCTTCGATTGCCCTATACCACAAAACATGCAGACGAATTTTTGAATCTTTCATATGTATTTACCTCATCAAATAATTTTAGAGAAACAGTGGAATCGGTTATCAAGGGATTGAACAATGCAGGTTTCTCTGCGAAAGACACACGAGTAATCGACACTATACAATCCTTCCAAGAAGAGCAACATCCTAATTCCTCATCATCGGGATTGTTTTATAACACCGATGACAGTCAGAACGTTAAGAATCAAAAAGAACAAGCAACATGTGTCGATGAAAATATAGAGGAGAATGATGACAATGATTTCTCGTCTGACGATTTAAAAGCTAAGCTTGAGATGGAGGAAGCCAAAGAAACATCAAAAAGTGAAAATGAGCGTAATGGAATATATTTTGAGATGTCTGAATCTGAAGGCGAATCGACTATTACTGATGAAATACTGAAACAAGCGCATGTTGCCAATGATAATTATGAGAAAGAGAACAAAGAAGACAATCACTCCAACATCCCTTCGGATATAAAAGACAAAGTAAAAATGTACACTATAAAAGAGGATTTCAAGGAAGTCGCAAATCAAATGATTTTGCCTGTCTTCATGAGGAAAGTGAATACATCTAACATTTTTAATCCCCAAGGTCATACCATTAAACTTACGAAAACGATTTTGACAGAAGGCTTTGAATTGGAGAAGGCAGACAAAAACATTAATTTCACACGTACAGAAGAGGAAGCTGTAAGGATTGATTTGGAGAAACGTGGGGAAGGGGAATATGTGCCAAAGCAATATAAAATGAATAGTGAACAAATATCGGCTCTAAGAGAAATGTTTGTAGGGTATGAGATAGAAGGTAAACGTAATCAATTGATAGGAAAGATTGCTAAACGTCTGCACTTTGACGAGGTGAACGAGCCACACATCAGTAATTATATCCGTGATGTACTAAAAGATAAAAACGATGAGGAACTAATGGACTTGTTTGATAACGACCTGCTTACAGAACGTGCTTTCAAACAAAAAATAGACTCTCTTGTAGCTGATTACCAACAAAAAAACTTCAAAACGTTGCTGGACAAGGGACAGATTGTCTGTGAAGAGATATATCAATTACCTAAAAGTATTATAGCGGGGAATCCAGTTACAGGATTATCGAAAGGACTCTATTTGGAGGAAGATGGTGATATCAACAACTTCGAATACAGTGTAATAGCAGCTGTAGCCAATCTCGAAAATGTGCTTTTCTGGCATCGTAACCCTGAGCGTGGCGAAGGATTCTGCATTAACGGATTCTTAAATCATTATCCTGATTTTATTATACACACCCAAAACGATCATATTATTTTACTTGAAACAAAAGGAGACGACCGAGATAACAGTGATAGTCGGAGGAAATTGGAATTAGGTAAATTTTGGGCAAACAAGGCAGGTGACAAATATCGCTACTTCATGGTATTCGACAAAAGAGAATTAGACGGAGCCTATACAAAAGAGAAATTTTTGGAGATTTTGAAAGAACTTTAGTGCTGCTTATAACCCGGCACAATCTCCTAAAATTCTCCATATTGCGCCCATCATATTCCTTGCCCGCACCTTGATAGCGATTGCCGCCCTGTGTAGAGACGCACGGCCGTTCGTCTCTACGGTACCCGAAAAATCCTACGGCACCAGACGAGAGACGCAAAATGTTGCGTCTCTACCCATTTCCCCCGTTTGCAACAATTTTACTACCAAAAAGGAACAAATTTCATATTACATCTTGTGGTGAATGTTTAAATTTGCTAGCGTTGATGGTCGTAAAGACTGTGGTGACTATAAAAGAGATTGTATTAAGTAGTAAAGCATGTATTAACAACAAGCGCATAGTCCGGAGATGTGTGGTTATCCGCACTGATGGGTTGTCACGCTTTTTGAAAAACACGTAAAAATGAAAAATTTTAGAGCAGATTTGAAGAAATGGTTTTGTGCTTGTATCGCCCTCATGCCTATGATGGCTACAGCGCAGACGGTTAACGTGGACCTCAGCAAGGAGTACCAACTCATCAAGGGGTTCGGTGGCATTAACTTCCCGACATGGATCGATGACCTCTCCGCCAGCCAGCGTGAGACGGCTTTCGGTAATGACGAGGGGCAATTGGGCCTCTCCGTCCTGCGTATCCATGTGGATCCTGAGGAGAGCAACTGGAGCAAGGAGGTCGCCACGGCGCAAAACGCTGTGAAGAAGGGCGTCACTGTATTCGCCTCCCCTTGGAGTCCGCCGTCGAGCATGTGTGAGCCTTACCAATCGTCCAAGCGTCTGAAAACGAGCTCGTACGGGGCTTACGTGCAGCACCTGAACAAGTTCATCGACTACATGAAAGATAAAGGCGTGGATCTCTATGCCATGTCCATCCAAAACGAGCCGGACTATGGTTCCGACTGGACGTGGTGGCCTTCGAACGACATGGCTACCTTCATGGCGAACTACGCACAGGACATCAAGTGCAGGGTCATGGCGCCGGAGTCTTTCCAATACACGAAGAGCACGTCCGACCCAATCCTCAACAACTCCAAGGCGCTCGCCAACCTGGATATCCTCGCCACCCACCTCTACGGTACGCAGGTGAGCCAATTCAGCTACCCGCTCTTCCAACAGAAGGGTGCGGGAAAGGAGCTCTGGATGACGGAGGTCTACTACCCGAACAGTAGCAGCGATGCGGATACCTGGCCGGAGGCGCTGGAGGTGGCGGACCACATGACGAACGCTATGGTGAGGGGTAATTTCCAAACCTACGTGTGGTGGTACATCCGCCGCTCCTATAGCTTGATCAAGGATAACGGCAATGTCACCAAGCGTGGCTACTGCTTCGCACAGTACTCTAAGTTCGTCCGCCCGGGCTTCGTCAGGGTGGACGCTACCCAGAACCCGACGAATAACGTGAATATATCCGCCTTCAAGAAGGATAACGATATCGTCCTCGTGCTCGTCAACAAGAACACGAGCTCCAAGACGCTGACCATCTCCATCCCCGGCTCGCAGGTCTCCTCGTGGGAGCGCTACGTGACCAGCGGTCAGAAGAACGTGAAGAAGGAGGAGGACGTCAACGGTGGTACTTCTTTCCAAATCACTTTGGAGGCCCAGAGCGCCACGACCCTTGTGGGCGGCGGGAAGAAGGGCACGCCGAAGGTGAGCTTCACTTCGCCTACCGCCAGCGATGACCTGGAGGCGCCCGCTACCGTCACCCTCTCCGTCGACGCGACGGACGAGGACGGCTCCATCCGTTCCGTGGCTTTCTACAATGGTGACACGAAGCTGGGCGAGTCCACCTCCGCACCTTACACCTACACGATTGAGGGACTGAAGGAGGGTACCTACACTCTCTCCGCCGTTGCCACAGACAACGAGGGGAACGAAGGGAAGTCAACCGTCACGGTGACCGTGCATGTGCCACAAACGCCTTACAAGGGCACGCCTAGCGTTATCCCTGGCAAGATTGAGGTGGAGGAGTATGACCTCGGCGGCAGCGGTATCGCCTACAGCGATGCGGAGGAAGAGAACAAAGGGAAGGCGAACTTCCGCACGAACGAAGGCGTGGACGTGGAAAAATGCGGTGATGGCATGGCTATCGGTTACACCAACGAAGGAGAGTGGCTCGAATATACGGTGGATGTGAAGAAGACAGACACCTACAAATGGAGCGCACGTGTCGCCTCCGGTAGTGACGGCTCCTCCTTCCACCTGATGATCGACGGCAAGGAGATCACCTCAACCATTAAAGTACCTAACGGAGGCGATTGGGACACCTATACCGTCATAGAGGGCAAGACCTCGCAGATAGAGGAGGGCACGCACGTCCTCAAGCTTGTCATCGACGGTAACTATGCTAACGTGGACTGGCTCCAATTCGAGGCGGAGAGCGGTTTCGAATCGGGCTTGGCTAATACCGGGAACCTGCTATCCATCCAAGGCACATTCTCCATCATAGACATGAACGGAAAGGTTTTAGGGAATATCGATATCAACCCGGGCGACGACGTATCTTCCTCACTCCAAGCGAAGGGATTCCGCACGGGCTTCTACCTCCTTTCCAACGAGGATACTTCCCTGAAGATAGAGGTGAAATAAGTGTGTATTATTATGCTATGAAAATTATGGGGGCGCCAATGATTTGACGCCCCCATAGATTTTCCCACTATTAAGATGGGTCCAACTCAACGGTAGAATGGTATGATGGTATTGAATTATTCTTTCCGTAGTCTCTCCGCTGCCTCCACAAGGTTCTTGAGGCTGGCGGTCGTCTCTGTCTCGCCACGCGTCTTGAGTCCACAGTCTGGGTTCACCCATACGTTCTCCTTGTCGACCTTGGCGATGATCTTGTGCAGGGCATCGACGATCTCTTCCACCGACGGAACGCGCGGAGAGTGGATGTCGTAAACACCCGGACCCACCTGCGTGCGGAAGTTCGACTCCTTGATAGCATCCAACAATTTGAGGTCGGAACGGCTCGCCTCGAAGGTGATCACATCAGCATCCATTGCGTCGATGTCCTTGATGATGTCGCCGAACTCACTATAGCACATGTGCGTGTGGATCTGCGTCTCCGGCTTCACCTTGGCGTGCACCAGACGGAAGGCGGGAATCGCCCAATCCAGGTATTCGCTGTGCCAATCGCTCTTCCGCAACGGAAGCTTCTCACGAAGGGCAGCCTCGTCGATTTGGATGATCTTGATACCGTTCTTTTCGAGGTCAAGCACCTCGTCACGGATGGCGAGACCGATCTGTTGCGCCTGCTCCTTCAGGGAGACATCCTCGCGTGGGAACGACCAGTTCAGGATGGTAACAGGTCCCGTGAGCATTCCCTTGACCGGCTTGTTGGTCTTGCTCTGCGCGAAAACAGACCATTCCACCGTGATGGGTGCGCTACGATGAACGTCACCCCACACTACCGGTGGCTTAACGCAACGTGTTCCGTAGCTCTGCACCCATGCGTTCTGGGTGAAGATGAAGCCGTCCAGGTTATTACCGAAGTACTCCACCATGTCGTTGCGTTCAAACTCGCCGTGCACCAACACATCCAGTCCGAGACGCTCCTGCAGTGCGATGCACTCGGAGATCTTCTTGCGGTTGAACTCCTTGTATTGCTCGGCCGAGATAGAACCCTTCTTGAAGGCAGCTCTATTGGCGCGCACGTCCGCCGTCTGCGGGAAGGAACCGATGGTCGTCGTAGGGTACGGCGGCAGTTTGAAGACATCCTTCTGGATCTTCTTGCGCTCGCCTCGCTCCGGCAGACGGGTGAAGTCAGCTTCGGACAACTTGCTAAGTGCTTGTTGAACACTGCTGTTCTTCTGGACGCGCTCCTCTCCGAAAAGAGCTTTGTTCTGTTTGCGTTTTTCTTCGTCTTGGCTCGCGAGGTCGCTGAGCTCGACGATCTTCTCCTCCGCGAAGGCAAGGTACTTTTTGATGCTCTCCGACAGTATGTTCTCGGAATCCACTGTGTACGGAACGTGCAGCAATGAGCAGGATGTGCCTATCACGATGTTCTGCGGGTCAACATATTCCCCGATCTTTCCTAATATTGCGTTCTTCTTCTCGTATTCGCTTCGCCAGATGTTCTTTCCGTTCACCACACCTGCGAAGAGAAGCGTGTTCTTAGGGAAACCAGACTTCAGGAGGTCGAGCGACTTCTTCCCTTCGATGAAGTCCAGGCCGATACCATCGAAGCCTAGGGAAGTCAGTTCGGCGTACACGTCGCGCACGTCCCCGAAATAGGTCTGCAACGAAACCTTCAGCCCAGTCGCATGGACCTTCCCCACGAGGGTCGCATAGATCTTCTTGAATAAGCTCTTCTCCTGCTCGCTCATGTCGAAGACGAGCGCAGGCTCCGCGATGGAGATCCATTCCGCACCCGCCTTGCGGAGCTGCTCGGCGAGTTGCGCATAGGCGTTTAGGGCGTCCTCCACGAAATCCTCCGCCTTCAAGCCTCCGCTGTAGTTCGACAGACGCAGGAAGGTGTAGATACCGATGAGGCTCGGAACCGTCTGTATGCCGGCCGCTTTCGCTTCGTTGTACTCGAAGAGAGGCTTAGGGTTGCTGGCGAGTTGGATCTTCGTTTGTCCGTCAATCGAAGGCACGATGTAGTGGTAGTTGGTGTTGAACCACTTCTTCATAGGGAGCGCCCTCACGTCGCCCTTCGCACCCTGATATCCGTGCGCCACAGCGAAATAGGTCTCCAGCTCGCTGAGATTCAACTGTTTGTATCTGTCAGGAATGACGCTGAGCAAAAATGCGGTGTCAAGCAGATTGTCATAAAAAGAGAAGTCGTTCGAAGGGATGAACGAGATGCCAGCCTTCCGTTGCTTCTCCCAGCCATATAAGCGTATCGCCGAGGCTGTCTTCTTTAGCTCTTCCTCAGAGATCTCTCCCTTGAAGAACTTCTCACTCGCGAATTTGAGTTCGCGGTTCTTCCCGATGCGTGGGAATCCAATTACTGATGTTTTTCTCAATGTCATATATTCTTTTCTTTGGTTTAATTTTGTTTTTTGCAAAGTTCTGCCTTTTTTTGCAATTGGGAAAATACTAATTTTTGTACGTTGACGATAGGTATTCCCTATGGTGAAATAGAAGGATATATGACTTTACAACAGTTGAAATATGTTGTGGCGGTGGCTGACACGCGCAACATAACGGAGGCCGCCAAGCGGGTCTTCATCTCTCAGCCAAGTTTGACGGCATCCATACAAGAACTTGAGAATGAGATGAATATCGTCATCTTTAATCGTTCCAACAAAGGTGTGACCATCACCAATGAGGGGGATGAGTTCCTGTCGTACGCAAGGCAGGTGTTGGAGCAGGCTTCCCTGTTGGAGGATCGGTACAAGGGGGGAGCGGGAGGAAACACCATCTTTTCGGTCAGCTGCCAGCACTACTCATTTGCCGTGAATGCCTTTGTGGATGTTATCCGTGAGTTTGGCGGGGATAGCTATGATTTCACGTTGCGCGAGACGCAGACCAACGAAATCATCGATGATGTGGCGAAGATGAAGAGCGAGGTGGGGGTGCTCTATCTCTGCGGAAAGAACGAGAAGGTGTTGAGGAAGTTGCTGAAAAAGAGCAACCTGGTCTTCGAACCGTTGTTCAGCACACCTCTCCATGTCTTCCTGTCTGTCAGGAATCCGCTGGCGCAGAAGGAGCGCATCTCGTTGTCGGACCTGAGTCCGTACCCCTACCTCACGTATGAGCAGGGCGATTTCAACTCGTTCTACTACGCTGAGGAGCCGCTGACCGCCATCGACTTCGATTGCCCGCGCAACATCAAAGTGCGTGACCGTGCGACCCTCTTCAACCTGCTGATCGGTCTGAACGGGTACACCATCTGTTCGGGTGTCATCAGTACCGAATTGAACGGCCAAAACATCATCGCCAGACCCCTTGCGGTCAGTGACCAAATGACGGTCGGTGTTGTCACACGTAAAGGCGTTCCGCTTTCCCGCTATGGCACGGCCTATATCTCCGCTATCAGGAAGTATTGCATGTAGTGTATGTTTTGTGTTAAAAATATACAAAATACACGGAAAAATGATGGAGTTTTGAAAAGGAAATAGTAACTTTGCAAACAAAGGTTCCCATGTGGGGTCCTCACGGAGGGAAGTATGTCCCTCACGGAGGGGAAGAGTTCACGGAGAATTTCTAAAACATTCTTTTGTGTTTCCCGTGCCTCTGCGAGAAGGAGTTAAATACCTCACGGAGGGGAGGAGTTCACGGAGATTTTCTAAAACATTCCTTTGGATTCCCCGTGCCTCTGCGAGAAGGAGTTAAATACCTCACGGAGAGGAAGAGTTCACGGAGATTTTTATAATATTCCTCTGTGTTCTCCGTGCCTCCATGAGAAGAAATAGATGCCTCACGGAGGGGAGGAGTTCACGGAGATTTTATATAATATTCCTCTGTGTTCTCCGTGTCTCTGCGAGAAGGAGTTAAATACCTCACGGAGAGGAAAAGCCCACGGAGATTTTTGTAATATTACTCTGTTTTCTCCGTGTCTCCGTGAGAAGAAATAGATACCTCACGGAGGGAAAGAGTTCACGGAGAATTTTACAATACATTCCTTTGTGTTGTGCCTCCGTGAGAAGAAATAAATACCTCACGGAGAGGAAGAGTCACGGAGTTTTTTCACAAAATATTTCTCTGTGTACTCCGTGTCTCCATGAGAGAATAGAATTAAATATAAAACCTGTGAGAAAAAAGTAGATAACTATGACAAAAAGTGAAATTGATGATTTAGTTACGCAGATAATCGGTTGCGCTATTGAGGTGCATAAGGAATTAGGCCCCGGTCTGCTTGAAAGTGTTTACCAAAGATGTTTGAAAATAGCCTTGGAAGAATATGGCTTTTTCGTAAGAAGTGAAGTGTGGTTACCTGTGTATTTCCGTGGACATAAGATAGCGGATGACGGGTATAAAATTGACCTGTTGGTGGAAGATGCAATCATATTGGAACTAAAGTCCGTGTCAAAAATGACGGATGTGTACCCCAAACAATTAGGAACATATCTGAGACTGGCTGACAAGCCTTGCGGACTGTTGATAAACTTTAATGAAGTGCTTCTTCGGGATGGGATAAAAAGAATAATGAACGGTTACTATTAGATCTCTCACTGAGGGGAGGAGTCCACGGAGACTTTACAAAACATTTCTCTGTGTACTCCGTGCCTCCATGAGAAGAAATAGATACCTCACGGAGGAAAAGAGTTCACGGAGAATTTTACAAAACATTCCTTTGTGTTGTGCCTCCATGAGAAGAAATAGATACCTCACGGAGGAAAAGAGTTCACGGAGATTTTGTAAAACATTTCTTTGTGTACTCCGTGCCTCCATGAGAAAAAATAGAAACCTCATGGAGAGGAGGAGTTCACGGTGTTCTTTATAAAATATTTCTCTGTGTTCTCCGTGTCTCCGTGAAAAAACGTGAGAAACTCTACCACGCCAGCCGATACCGATCTCCCTCAATGCTCCACAATGTGGAATCCATCGTGCCACGTAGTATCCGTAACGCATCGTCGTATGCGTGATTGATGCGTTTCTTATCCTTCGGACGTAGCTTGATTACCTCTTCGGGGCTATCGTGCGCCTTCACAACGGGGAGGACTCCGATATGTTTGGGCCGCCAATAGGTGTAGGTGGGTACGACATATACATTCTTGATGAAGGTGCTATCCCGCCGCTTCACGATGTCAACCTGCAGGATGGCTCCGATGTCCTTGGGTATGCTGTCATGGAAGACTTGGCTGGATAGAAAGTTCCCTAACGAGTAGGCCACTAGGCTTCTTGGCAGGGTGCTTTCCGCCGGGAGGATCTCCATGCGCTGCAGGATATGCGGGTGGGCCATCAGGATCAGGTCGCATCCCGCACGGTGGAGTGAGTCGGCCATCCTGCGTTGGTAGCGGTTCGGGGATTTCTGGTATTCCGTCCCGCAATGCAGGTACGCCACGGTGAAGTCCGCCCCCGCTCGCCGTAGCCGCCGGATCGTCTCGCACATGCCACTCACCTTCGCCGAGTCATACTTACAGAACTCATTGACCATGAAGCGTTTATTCTTAGGCACGAAGACTCCATTCAGACTATAGGTGTAGCTGCAGAAACCTACCTTGATACCGTTGCGCTCGACGATGCAGAGCCTCTCCCTCTCTGCGGAGTCACGTGCCGTGCCATGATGGAGGATATGCAGGGAGTCCAGCAGGTTCAGGGTGGCGGCGACCCCCTCAGGGTACGAATCCATCGTGTGGTTGTTGGCGGTCGCCAAAAGATCGAACCCGGCATCCGCCAAGGTAGCGGCGAAGCAGTCCGGCGCATTGAAGTAGGGGAACGAGGCATACCCGTAAACATCTGCCTTGCGTCCCTTCTCCTTGCCTGCGAATACAGTCTCCAGGTTGCCGATCAGGAGGTCGTTTTCATCCAAATAAGACTGTATTTGGCGGAAGACGGGGGAAAAATCGAACGTGTCGCTGTCATTCCGGTAGGCTTTCTTCATTTGGTAGTCATGGACCATGAGGTCACCCACCGCACCGATGCGGAGCATGTGAAGCGGTTCGTCTTCGGACAATGGCATGGTATCGCGCATGATGGAGTCAAGGCATAACGTGTCTGCCTGTACACTAGTCTTCCCATTTGTGGAACCGCCTTGACCACAGGAGTTTATGAGAAGAGTGCACAGAAGAGTAATCCATAGAGATGTACCAATGCCTTTAACACATGTCATATAATGCGTAATTTCCCACGAAGATAAGAAAATATATGGTTAAATTTCGAGAAATATTTGTTTGGCGATACCGCATATTTTTGTTACGTTTGTTTATATAAAGAAAAAAGACATGTGTGCGGAGATAAGTCATAACCAGGAGAAGAAGGATAAGCGGGAGTGGGCGATCATTCAAATGTTTCGTTCTTCCTGTCCAACCTTCCCGATAGGCGATCTGGAGAAATCGGAGGCGCCTGACTTTCTTTTGCGGACGGACAAGCGGTTGTATGGGATTGAACTCACCGAACTGAAATATGAGAGGGAGGATAAAGAATTTAATCTGCGTGCACATGAAGATTTCCTCTCCACACTCATGCGGGATGCTCAAGCCATCTTTGAGCGTAAGCATAAGTTCAAGCTGATTGTCGATGTTCATTTCACCAATGAACTTAGTGATACGGTCTCGTCGATGGACGATGACTTGCGCTCCATCATCCGTCAGGATTTCGCGGAGACCATCGTCAAGCTGGTGGAGGATAACCTGCCGGAAGCGACGGGCATCCAATACAAGATAGACCGCACCTCCAAATACGGGTTCCAGAACCTTCCACAAAAAATCGAGTGCATCAATATCAAGAACGTGACCGGCCGGTGGTACGACGGATTGTGGTACGCCGCCATCTCGGCGAAGGTCAAACCGCTCTCCATCGCCAGCGTTTCCCAACGGTTGATCGCAAAGGAGTGGAAACTGAAGAAATACAATCCGATCTGCGACGAGCAGTGGTTGATCATCATACAAAACAGTTTCCTGATGTCCAGCTCCTATAACCCGCTCACGGCGAGCGAGGCATTGGCCCATAAATACAAGAGCACTTTCGACAAGGTCTATGTGTTCGAACGCAGTGCGGGCAGCGTTTCTCTTTTAAAAACAGAAAAATATGATTAGATTCGCGGTGCATTGATTACGATACGGAATGACTACAATGACGAAACGAATGGCGACGATTTTACCTGTCGCATGCCTGCTCACCGCATGTATCCAGGAGGAACCCTTGAATGCGGAGGCGGACATCCTATCGTGTAACCTCTCCTCGGACAAAGATATCTTGCTGGTTCCGGCGGATACGGCGATGCCTGTCACCAGCACCACCGAAAACATAGACATACCCGTCCGCGCAGGTGCGGATCTTCATGCCAGAACGCCCCGATTCATCATCACGGAGGGTGCCACCATCTCTCCGGCCAGCGGATCACGCCAAGATTTCTCGGGGGGAAAGGCCGTGCGGTATGTAGTGACCTCGCAGGATGGGAAGTGGAACCGTAAGTATCATGTCTCTTACGTCTCCTTCGAACTGACTACCCAATACGCTTTCGAGGATTACGAACTCAACTCCACAGGGAAATACCAAATGATCAGCGAGGTGGTGGACGGACGTACCATGCTCAACTGGTGGGGAACCGGAAACCCGGGATATTGTCTCGCCAACTCATTGGCCACACCAACCGAGTACCCTACCGCCATCGTGCCTGGGGGAAGGTCGGGCAATTGCCTCCAACTCGTCACCCGTTCCGCCGGAGTGTTCGGCAAAATGGCGGGTATGCCTATCGCACCGGGGAACCTGTTCTTAGGCACATTCGACGTAGCCAGCGCACTGAGAGCGCCGTTGCAGGCCACCCATTTCGGAATCCCTTTCCGCCAAACACCAAAGACCGTCAAAGGGTACTATAAGTTCAAGTCCGGCGAGCAGATGACGGATGGGGAAGGGAATGAGATATCCGGGAAGGACAACTTCAACATCTATGCGATGCTCTATGAAAATACGGACGAAAACGGCAACCAGGTGGTCCTCGACGGCACCAACTCCAATGACAGTCCGTACCTCGTCCTTTACGGAAAGATTGAGGGGCAAGGGGAAGCTGACGAATGGACTCCGTTCTCCTTCGACATGAAGGCGGTGAACGGGAAGGAACTGGACCCGGAGAAGCTCGCCAGTTTCGGATATAATTTCTCCATCGTATTCTCCTCCAGCTTGAAGGGAGATATCTTCACGGGTGCTGTGGGTAGCACCCTGATGATTGATGATGTGGAGGTCGAATGCAGGTAATGAAAGGGTTTGAGATGAAAAAGAGATGCTTAATAACCATAGGATTCCTTCTGATGACAAGCCTTTGGGGCGCTGTTTCGGCGGATGAGCAGGAGAAACAGACTCCTTGCGCATCGTATTTCAACGCCAAACTGGGTTATAGCCTAGGGGGCACGACTCCGTTCCCCATCCCTGCCGAGATCAGGGAGATTAAGGGGTTCAAGCCCCTTTGCAACCTGTCGGTCCAGGCGCTCTATCGGATCGGGATGTCCGAACGCTGGGCCATTCAGCCCGGCTTGCGTGTCGAGCGCAAGGGAATGACCTCCGACGCCAACGTGAAGAACTACGGCATGACCATCGACGATGGGGAGGGCGGCACCGTTTCGGGAAGGTGGACGGGCGACGTCCGCATGACTTCCGACATGCTGCAGATGACCTTGCCTTTCTCCGCCGTCTTCTGTTGCTCTTCCCGGTGGGACCTCCATGCGGGGTTGTACATGGGTTTCCTGTTGAGGCATAAGTTCTACGGAGAGGTCTCCAACGGTTACTTGCGGGAAGGAGACCCGACGGGGGCGAAGATAGAGATAGACGACCAACCGCAGACATTCGACTTCTCGGAGGAGATGCGCAACCTGCAATGGGGGGCGACGTTGGGCGGGGAGTACCATATTTGTCCGAAATTCGGTATATTCGCGGATCTGAACTGGGGTTTCAACGATATCTTCGTGAAGGATTTCACGACCATCACGTTCGGCCTCTACCCGGTCTATGCGACGTTGGGCGTTTCCTACTCGCTGAAATAGATGATATTATATAATAATTAAAGAGAAAATACGTTTTAAACCATACATAGGTTAGATTCATATCATGATGAGAAAGATTATTTTTAGCATACTCCTCGTAGGAGCCCTCTTGTCCGGTTATACGACGGCCAAGGCCGAATATGCGCATGGCAGAACGCTAAATCTTATCAATGCCGATAATAGGCTATACCACTTCGGTTTCATATTGGGACTCAACTCCATGGATTTTAACGTGACCAATTCCGCTGTGCGATGCACTCCGGATGGGGAGATATGGACGGAGGAGAGCGGAAAGGACCCCGAGATATGGTATGGTGAGGACACTAAGATGTCTCCGGGATTCTCCGTCGGAATCATCTCTGACCTGCGTATCTTCTCATGGTTGGACCTACGTTTCACACCTACCCTTTTCTTCAACTCACGCCAACTATGCTTCAAGACCGCACAGGGTGTGGAGAGGGAGGATGGCAAGATAACCGTCCAGTCCAACATGATGGAGTTCCCGCTTACGCTTAAGTTCCGCGGACAGAGGAAGAACAACTATCGTCCATACCTGTTGGCGGGTGGTGCGTTCACGGTCGACATGGGCCGTTCGAGCGAAGACCCTATTATGCTGAAACAGCTCGACTATGGTGTGGAGGTCGGTTTGGGTCTCGATTTCTATCTGCCGTACTTCAAGCTTGCGCCTGAACTGAAATTCTACTTCGGACTGGGTGACGTGTTGAATCGTGACAGGCCTGAAATCGCAAACATGGAGGATCTGAAATTCACCCATGCCATGTCTCGGTTGACGTCAAGGCTGATCATATTGAACTTTAACTTCGAATAGGAGTTAAGGTATAGTCTATTATATATTATCGATTAACCCCCAAGTGGCTTAAATCCTGTCACTGGCAACAGTGAAACTTTGCCGAGCCGCAAGAAATATTTAACGGAAATGAAAGCCAATAAAGTATCGTTTAATGTGCTCTGCGCATTGGCACTTTGTGTCATATGTGTTTATTTGGGGTATTTCTTCCGCTCTATACAAAATAACTGTATACTAGAGGATCAGTCCTGTTTAATCAGCCACACCCAATCTCTTACTTGTGACGAGAACTATGAATATTATACTGTCCTCAACAGATTCCTAGGATCAATAAATCCCGAAAATCTCATAGATAGTAGATGCGTTTCGTGCAAGACAGGAAGAACTGATAATACTATTTTGGCAAATTGGTTTGAAAAAGCCATCATGCGTTTGAATGTCCGCGAAATAAACATATGGGAACATACATATGATACTGCGAAACTTTATCGCATTGAAAATCTGCGTGATAGTTTATGGCTATCATCGGATAAAGATACTATTTGCATTCCCTCTTCTTGGTGGACTTCCTTGGCGAATGAGGTGAAACACACCCCGACAGACTCAATCTCATTAGACCGTATGAACATTCAGGAGGAAGATATACAACGGTTCGATTCGTTGTTAAATTCAAATAAACTTCCTGGGCCCTTTTTCCTAAGTAAACCCTTATCTGCCACAGATGTGATAGAAAAAATGAGAAAGTCACTTCCGGCACTGAATCTGGGGCTGAATATTGCCATTGAAATCCAATTCGTAGACGCTCGGGGAGGAATTTTTACAGCGGTTAATAGTTCCAACATTATCCTCCCGGATGGCTATATTTGGACATTTTCTTATAATGGGTGCTATTTCAGATATCATGGATTAGCTTTCCAAGAGCTGATACGGAATTGCATCTCGCCCGATTCTCCGCTTTATCATAAGCTTGAGAAAGAAATGATGTTGTTAAATCTGAATGCGACATGCTGGGGGGAAGACGTGTGTATGTACGTGGTGGAATAGTGAATAGCGGGAATAGATTTCGAGGGAGTTAAGAGTATAGAAACGTCAGTTCGACGAAGTCAATTAAGCGTTTAGGGTAAAATATTGTCGAAATTTAGAACCATTTGCCAAATTAAGAAAAAACCTTACTTTGGCATCCATAAAGAAAAACATACCCCGCGACGCCATGGGCCAGCGCATCGCCAAGACGGTGATCAACAAGAATTAACAAAATAAAGGAAAGCAATGGAAGAGAGTAAGATTGATTATGTAAGTGTTCGATTCTATTGGGATAATCCGATGACGATTGACCAGATGTCGAATTTTGTTTACGATTTCTTGGTAGATTTTGAAACAATTTCTCCAGTCTTGAAGGGTTGGTGTAATTTAGGGAAAAGTAGAAAGGATGCTCTAAGTAGGAAATTCGAAAATTCCCCAACGTACATAAAAAAGAAATTGTTACGTTCTTATAAAAAAGACATGGATGAAAGAGGGTATAGTAACATAGGGTATACTATTGATCTTTATAATGAAGACAGAGAGGAAAAACCGATGCGTATACATATCTATTCTAATGATTTAGAAGGATATTTTACTGCTCTATGTATATTTGAATATGTTGCCACAGATTTATTTGACACAGACACTTTATTGTCTATTTTGAGGTGTATGTTAAAACATTTTGAGCCAGACTATGGGTGTGTTCAAACAGATAACTTATGGAAAATGAAGGATGAAATAGGTAACTATTTCGGATGGATATCCTACACACATAAAAAAGATTTGAAGTTAGGTGATGAATTTATTGTGGAGAAAGATGAGACAGGCGGCAGTTTGATATATCTGAATCATACAGAGAAGTTTTATGATTACGATAAAGTGAATCAAATATTTGCACTTGGTAAGATTTTAACAAAATAATTATAATAGAATCCTCCCCGCTTTTTTTCATTCCATTCTCACATACTTCATGTACTCGTCGTAGGGGATATATCGTCCGCCCATGCTTTTGAGGTGGGGGGTCTCCAGTTGGCAATCAATCATCACGCCGCCGTTTTGCGCAAACACTTTAGCTAAGAAGATCAGCGCCAGTTTGGATGCGCTTGGCACGAGGGAGAACATGCTCTCTCCGAAGAAACACCTTCCGATGGTCACACCGTAGAGTCCGCCGACCAGCTTCTCCTCTTGGTCCCACACCTCGACGCTCGCCGCGAACCCCTGTTCGTGCAGCGCCGTGTATGCCTTCGTCATGTCATCGCCTAGCCATGCCCCCTCCATCTCCTTGCGAAGGTCTCCGCAGTTCTTGATCACGGAGGCGAAGTCCTGATTGATCGTGACATGGTAGAGACCCTTGTTCATCAATGTCCGCATGGAGTGCGACACATGGATCTCGTTGGGGAAGATGACGAAGCGGTTCATCGGGCAGAACCATAGGATGTCCGAGTCGCGGAACGAGTACCATGGGAAGATACCGTTCGAGTAGGCCAATAGGAGACGGTCGATGGAGAGGTCTCCGCCGATGGCGAAAAGTCCGTCCTCCTCCCCGTTCCGTGGATCGGGAAACGCTATCTGGTCCGTCAGTTGGTAGATCATGCGCCTTGGACTAATTTTATGGATTCATTCTCCAGCACCACCTCGGCGGTGCCGCCCGACTTCAGGAAGCCGAAGAGGATCTCACGCATCAGGGAGGTGCTCAGTTGGTTGCGGAGCACACGGTCCATCTCCCTTGCCCCGTAAGTCTTGGAGTAGCCCTGTTTCAGGAGATGGGCATGCGCCTCGTCCGATATCTTCAGCGTCACATTCTTAGCCTGCAGCTTCACCCTGAGCTCGTCCACTTTCTTGCCCAGCACGGCCGCCGCCATCGTCTCGTCCATATCGTTGAAGGTCACCATACCATTCAGGCGGTTGATGAACTCCGGCTTGAAGGTCTTCTTCACCTGGTCCAGCATGGCCGTGCCGGCGGACTTGCCGCCACCGAAGCCGATGGAGGAGAGGTGGGCATACTGCGCACCCGCGTTGGAGGTCATCACCAGGATGACGTGGCGGAAATCCGCCTTGCGTCCCTTATTGTCCGTCAGGCGCGCGTAGTCCATCACCTGCAGGAGGATGTTGTAGATATCCGCATGCGCCTTCTCGATCTCGTCGAGGAGCAGCACGCAGTTAGGCGTCTTGCGGATCGCGTCGGTGAGTAGACCGCCATCCTCGTAGCCCACATAGCCCGCAGGGGAACCGATCAGTTTCGCCACCGTATGTTTCTCCGTGTATTCGCTCATGTCGAAGCGTACCAGACTGATGCCCAGTTCCGCCGCCAGCACCTTGCAGAGCTCCGTCTTGCCCACGCCCGTCGGTCCGACGAACAGGAGGCTCGCGATCGGCTTGTCGTCGTCCAGCAGGCCCGCCTTGGACATCTGCACCGCCTCGACCACCTGACGGATCGCCTCGTCCTGGCCGTAGATCTTCTTCCTGATGTTCGGTTCGAGGCTCTCCAGCGTATCGTTTCCCTCCTCCTTCAGGGCGGCGGCGTCTATCTTGCAGACCAGAGACAACACATCCGAGAGTAGCGACTGATCCACTGTCTGCGCCTTGGTCTTCAGCGGATGGAGCTCACGGAAGGCGCCCGCCTCGTCGATCAGGTCGATCGCCTTGTCCGGCAGGAAACGGTCCGCGATGAACTTCGCGCTGTTCTCCACCGCATACTCCACCGCACCTTTGGCGTAGACCACATGGTGGTATTCCTCGTATTTCTTCTTCAATCCGTTGATGATGCGGATGGCCTCCTCGACGGAAGGCTCCGGTATGTCTATTTGCTGGAAGCGGCGCACGAGCGCCTTATCCTGCGAGAAGAATCGGTTGTATTCCTCGTATGTGGTGGAGCCGATGAAGCGGATGTTATCCCCCTCCAAGTAAGGCTTCAGCAGGTTGCTGGCATCCATGGAGCCGTCGCCCGTCCTACCTGCGCCGACCAGGTTATGTATCTCGTCGATGTAGACGATCGATTTCCCCTCGTTGGCGATACCATCCATGATCGCCTTCAAGCGTTTCTCGAAGTCGCCGCGGAACTGCGTGCCCGCCAGGAGCGAGCCTAGGTTCAGCTCATAGATCCTGTATCCCTTCAGTCGTTCAGGCACCTTCCCCTTGCGAAGCAGGTCCGCCAGACCATAGACGAGGGCCGTCTTACCGACACCCGGTTCACCCACATGCAATGGGTTGTTCTTATCCTTGCGGCACAAGACCTGTATAGTGCGTTCCAGCTCCTTCTCCCTACCTATCAACGGGTTATGGTCGTCGATATGGTCGCTGACGCAGTACACCATGTTTCGCCATGATTTTTCGCCCATACTAGGAGAGATACCATCGTTGAGGAACACCTCCTCATCGTCACCATCCCCATCATCCTCGTCCTCCTTACCGGTAAAAGCGTCATAGCTGGAAATGAAATCACTCAGGAGGACACTCATATCCACCAAAGCATATTTCTTCAGGAGGTAGGAAGCCATGGAGTCCGGCAAGTCTGTGATCGCTTTGAGCACATGGGTGAAATTAATGTCATGCTGACCAGCATATTGCGCGATATGGGAAGCCATCAGCAGCACATGTGAAGTATATTCGGAAAATTCGACCTCATATTCCACGTCGTTCGGCACATGTTCCACATTGTCCGTAAGGTAGCGAACCAAGTCGCTCCTCAATTCGGGAACCTGCACATCCTCGATAGCGACGTAGTCGAAACACAGTTCATCCAACAAGACAAGCAGGAGATGTTCCGGCATCAGAAACTCGTGACGGTACTGTTCCGCACAGATCCGGGCCTTTTCAAAGATACTTTTTGTACAATCATCATAATCTAACTCTTCCATACCCATTTCAATCTAAAGGTTCACATGTAATTCTCAGGGGGAAACCTTCCGCCCGCGCCATCTTGGTGGCCTTCTCCATTTTTGTGACAGCCACGTCGCGTGAATAGACGCCAACTGTCGCAAGTTTCTTACGGTCCACCTCTATCGTCAGTCTTTCCGCCTCTGCTTTAGATTTGAAGAAAACAGTCATCAGGACCTTCACGACAAACTCGAAGGTCGTGAAATCATCGTTATGGAAAATCACCTTGAACTGTCGAGGCTCATCCATGTCAGTCCTCTGACGTTCCTTGACGGAAGATTCTTGTTTTGCCATAAGAAACCATTAAAATTAATTGCCATATATACTTACCATCGCATGGGAGATAGTCGATCACAAAGCATCTAAGCGGGCAAAATCCGCTATTCCATCAGCACTTCGTATGCTTCGCTGATTCTTTGGAACTTCTCCGTGGAGATCCTCAACTCTTCGTCGGTAGCGTCAATCTGTTTATCTGGGTGGTATTGCATGGATAGTTTGCGGAAAGCATTTTTGATTTCTTTCTCGGACGCATTGTTGGAAACCCCCAAAACATCATATGCCCAATCTTTGGTTGTGGAGTTCTTGCCACCGGACGAAGTGTCGGATGAATTAGTCTTTTGCTTGCCCGTATTCTCCCATGTGAAGCCGTATGCGAAATACCCACGTTGCCGGTCGAAATCCACCTGTCTGATGCAAGCGAAACGGGCATACATCTCGATGACTTTCGCCTCCTCCTTTTCGATGCGGGAGTCAACGACCGCGATTTCGAATAGCGTGGTGAGGAAAGCGAGCCGCTGCTTGTACGACATGTTTTGGTTCAGTTGGAGGCAGAAGGGTCTCAAGTCCTGCGGCATAGGCTTCTTTAGGCATTGGGACATTATCTGTAGTATCGTATGCGCATCTTCCTCGTCGAAGTTGCGGGACAAATATTTCTTGACCACATTCAATTCCGTCTTTGTCGTCTTTTTATCCGCAGCCATCACAATGCACAGCAATTGCGCCACGCTTTTGAAGAAGGATGTGCGTCGTGAGCCACTTGCGCTTACCGCATCGTCCTTGAATAAGTCTGACGCATCATCTTCGTCGTCAGTCGGGATGCTTTTCAGCACAAAGAAAACGATAAGAAGTAATATGAATAAGATAAAGGGCATCGTTTACTAGAAATATAATGATAAACCAGCCAAGAAATTGAAGCCGTGGACATCGTATCCGTACCAGCTTTGGTAAGGTTGATTGAACATATTGTCGAATTTCACGAAGAAGTCCAACCAATTCAAGAACTTATAGTCAGCACCCAGATTGATGTTGTGGGCGGTTTTCATATCGACGGCTTTCTTATTCACGTAGGCATGTCTTCCCCCTTCGAACTTGTAGCCTAAGTTGAACCGCAAGGCTTTGGTGAAACGATAGCTGACATGGTAGTCCAGACGCCAATCAGGCCTTTGCCAAGCGTATTCTATTTTTTCCAGCGCCCATTTGTTGAAGATAGCGTCGAATCCCATGTCCAGTCTCTCCTTGTAGTGGTAGCCCAAGGATAAACCTGCGTTGAAGACTCCTGCGTTCTTTTCGTACACCACACCGAACTGGCGGGTCATGACCATGGTTGTATCGCCGTTCACGATGGAAGGACGAATCTTGTTCACGAAGAAATAAGGATTGTTGATGACCTTATAGCCGGCATAGATATCCATGTCGACTCGCTTGGCCACTTTCACCCGTACTCCCGCATAGACGTCAATCGGCGTGTAGGTGTCCTCTAGGCGAACATCCGGGGCAATATATTTATTCTCCTTCGTCGCAGCGCGGAAGTTGTTCACGGTATAATCTCCTGTGACGCAGGCGTAGATGTATGCGATATCCTTCTTTAGCTTTACTGTTCCGAAGATGTCTGGGCATACGGTTCCCTTCTTGCCTTGACCAATACCAAACGCCGCCTTGATGCCGATGTTGATTTTGCCAATGTCCCCGCTGAACACCGCATTGGGTTTAAACTTCAGCACCGTGTAGTTGTTCATGTTTGCCGCATTGGCGAAGTCGTAGTATTGGTCCTCTTCCGGCAGGCTCATGATGATGTTGTACATGTCGAAGTCCAACCCGATTATGTAGTTCTCCATGCGGTAGCCCCCACGCAAATTGGTGAGGATGGTATGTTCAGAGAGTCCGTCGTTGTTGCTGAAGAGTTGGTAGTTCGTTTGTAAGTCATAGCTCCATTTGCCGATGAACTCCTTCGTCTTGAAACGTACGTTGGCGTCCAGATTGAGGAAATGTTGCTTGAACTCGATGTTGTCCGACTCCATGTAACCCCTATTGAACCATGATTGCATCTCATCGTCGTATCCATAGTAGCGGAAGAGATCATAGTCCGCCGCAAAGAACGAACTCAACTCTTTGGTGTGGCGGATGGAGGAATTGAAGCGAAGCTTAGCCTTCGTGTCGCAATCCACCGCCTTGGATTTCATGTCGCTGGGTAGCGGTTCATAGTTGTCGGCGGAGAGTTTCACGTTGCCAAAGGAGGATCTATGCTTGATGTCCAGATCCATCTCAGCCTTTTGCAGTTGGAAAAGAGGTGTATAGAACTCCCCTAATAGGGAGGAGTAGTTGCCTCCGCCTAAGCGGGCGAAGTGTTGTTTGTCTCCCTTTTTCTTGATGGGTTGCGCGGTCGCGTAATCCAAAGGATACAACTCGCTCGGTTTCACATCGTAGGGGGTGGTCCATACCGAGTATGTAGACTCCCTCTTCTTCGTCTCGATCGGTTTCAGCTCCGGCATGGTGCTGATCTTTCCAGCATCTTTGATGATAGGGTTATATTCCTTCACCACATCGACATTGCGCTCAATGGTCGTGTCCGCACTTTCCTGGGCGGAGGCTGTGGCGCAGAATGCGGTGAGTCCAATTATCAAAAACAAACGTTTCATATCGTAGTTACCCATTAATTCTCATTAACAATCTTTTCGTTTTCACTCTGTTCGATGCGGCTCAGCCTGAGTCTGATCTCGGAGGCGATGTCATCGTTTCCGTTATAGTTTTCGCGGACGCTCAGCAGGTATTGCTTCGCCTCGAACATTTTCCCCTGCTTCATGTAGATGTCGGAGAGGAGGATGAAGCTCTTGGCCAACCAATACTGGTGAGGTGTGTTTTTGTCGATGAAGGCGAAGATTTCCTTCTCCGTGCCGTCCAAGTCGCCAGCCCGGAAGGAGTACTCCTGCTTGATGAACTGAGATTCCGCACCGTATGCGTCCATGCAGTTGCCTGATAATACTTTATAGTCCGCAAGCGCCAAGGCGGAGTCGCCCAACAACTCGTATGTGCGGGCTCGTGTGAAGAGCGCCTCACGGTAGATCGCAGGGTCCAGCTTGTCGCTGTTGGTGAGCAGGGTGGCGGCGTCGACGGTATGTTCGAGGTCACCCAAGAGGTTGTGGCACCTCATGATGCCCAAACGGGCGGCCATCTTGTTTTCTGGGTTCTGGGCCACGCTGTCCAGCGTCTCCATGCTGGTGATGGCCTCCTTGTACTCCTTGTTGTCGTATTGGATCTTGGAGAGGAGCACCAGGGCGTTCTCACGGTCAGGGCAGCCGACCAATGAGGCGACGATGGAGAATTGTTCCTTCGCATTTCCCAAATCGCCTGAATGGTAATAACTGTCTCCGAGGTTGTAATGTGCTTTGTTGGTGAAGACGCTCTCCGGGAACTTCTCCAAGAAATTGGTGAAGCTTTTTGCGGCACGTGCGTATTCTCCTTTCTCGTAAAGGTTTTCCGCTGCGAGATAGGTGAGGGAGTCCTGCTCGGAGCGTTGGAACTTGACGAATCCGCCTAAGGTTCCAACATAATCCGCATATCCTTGGATGTTGTCCTGCTCGAAGTAGATGCGCTTCAAGTTGTCCAAGGCGGTATGAGCCTCTTCGCTGGTCGGGAAGTAGTCCACAATCTCCTTGTAGGTGGCGATGGACTTGTTGGTGTTGTTCATCTCGTCATAGAGCATGGCGGTCTGCAGACGTCCTTTCCTGCTGAGCGGGCTGTGAGGGTAATCCTTGTTCAGCGCCTCGTAGGTCTTGATGGCCTTGTCGTTTTGTTTCATCATGATGTAGGCACGGCCGATCTCATACTTGGCGTCCGCCAGGTATTCGGACTGCGGGAAGGTCTTCTGTAGTTTGTTCAACGTGGCGATCTTGCCATTGTAGTCTTTCTGCAGGCCTTGGATGAAGGCTTGTTGGAAGCAGGCATAGTCCGCACCCGGTCCGCGCATCGAATAGACTTGCGAGTAGTTTTTCACCGCATTGCCGAAGTCGCGTTGGTAGAAGTAGCAGTCGCCGATACGGTTGGTGGCGTCGGCGATCAGCGTCTTGTTCTTTTCCTCCATGTTGACGTACTTCCTGAACCATGACAACGCATCCGAGTATCGTTTGTCTGTGAAGCGACTGTAACCCATGTTGTAGTGGGCGAGCGTGAACTCCTCGCAACTTCTGGCGCCAGGGGAGTTGACGAAGGTCTCGAAGTCGCTGGCGGAATGGCTGAAATCCTTCAGCCTGTAGTAGGCCTCACCCCTCCAGAAGATGGTGGAAGCCTCCAATGTTCGGTTGTATTGTCCGTCCTTCAGAGAGGTGTTGAAATGCTCGATGGCCTTCGCGTAGTTGCCGTTCGTGAAGTTCTCGATACCCATGCTGTAGGCGATGCGTTGGCGCGCCTCGTAGATCTGGATGTTCTTCTCCTTGATCTTCTCGATGGAAGCGTAGGCCTCCGCATAGTTCTTCGTCGTGAGGTAGAGGTTGGTCATGTAGTTGTAGACCCTATCTCTGTAGCGGGAGTTCGGGAAGGTCTCCAGAAAGCGTTCGAAAGCGGTGATCGACTCGTTGAAAGGAGAGTACGATTGCTCGTAGATGGTCAATGCGTAGTTGTAGAATGCTTCCTCCTTCACGTTCGGGTCGAAGTCCATGCGGCTCGCCGACTCGAAGCAGAACCTCGCATTGGTGATGTTCTTTTGCTTGACGTAGCAGGAACCGAGGTAGAGGTAGGCGTTCTGTCCCATCTCGTCCTCGACGGCGGTTACCGTCTGCAGACATGTGATAGCGTTCTGGTAGTCGCCCGTCTGGTAATAGGAGTTACCCAACATGTACATGTTTTCGCGGACCACCTGCTCCGCCTCCTTTTGGTAGAGCGAGAGGTACTTGATCGTATTCGCATAGTCCCTTTTCGTATAGTAGCATTCGCCTAGAAGTCTATGGATTTCCTTACTGTTCTTATTGTTCGGATCAGCCTTCAAAAGCGCCTCGCCAGTCTCCAGCACCTCATCATAACGTTTTTGCGCGTAATAAATCTGGAAGATATAGTAGGGAACGATGCGCGCATATTCCGGCAGTTGTTGCAGCTCCTCGAAAACCGGGAGGGCGGATTCATAGTCCTTGGACAGATAATCCGTGTAGGCCTTGTAGTACTTGGCCGCGACATTGTATTTGGATTGCTGGTTCAATAGGATCGAGAAGATGTTCTTGGATCTTTCGATCTCCTTGCATTGCAACAACGAATAACCCAGTTTGAAGAGGTAATCGGACGATTCAGCCTGCGAGAGGAGTAGCCTGTCACATTGGTTGAACTCTTCGACGGCCTCTTTGTAGAATTGCTTGTCGTATTTATGGGAAGCGGAGAGGAAATGGATCCTGTTCGCCAAGGTGGACTGCGGGTTGTCGGATGTGAATGCGTCCATCTTCCTGCCTGCATCCTTCCGCTGCAGTTCGTAGCTGCAACATGCGATGTAATACTCTGTCTCGATGTAGCGCGGCGAACGGTCTTTCATGTCCAACGTCAGGAAGTATTCGTTCAAACGCTCGTACGCCGCCTTGAAATGGCCTTGGTCATACAGGGCCTTCCCTTCGTGGAATAGTTTGTCCGCCTGTGTGTAATCCTTTGATTGCTGCGCACATAATAGCTGCGCCGAAACCAACATGGATGCTAAAATGAGTTTTTTTCTCATTGGTGTCTATAATTATACATTTTCGCAAAGATACAGAAACTAAGCGATAAAAAGCGGATGTGAAAAGTAAAATTTAATACCCATTTCTGCCAAGAAGATTTTCTCCTAAAAATTTGCAAGGATTGCTATCACTTTGCGAACAGATAGACACTCCTATCCAACTTCTGTATTGCTATAACATCGTTAAGATTAGCATCACGTATGACTTAAACAACAGATCGCCAATAGTAAAAAAACTCCTGTTTTTGGCTTCTTTCGTTTTTACATTCTCGAAAAAGGGTATCATTCTTTCGAGTATGTCACGGATTTACAGCCCTCAAATGCATTATTCCCAACTGTCACATTATCTTTCGAATTGTCAATCACAATATCAAGTTTATTACAGTCTCCAAATGCGTAGTCACCAATGCTTGTGACACTTGATGGTATTTTAATGCTCGTCAATCCACTACAATTGTAAAATGCACCGCCTTCTATGCCTCTTACTCCTAATGGTATCTCTATGCTCGTCAAACCACTACAACCACTAAATGCACTACTTCCAATGCTTGTTACACTTTCTGGTATTTTAATGCTCGTCAAACCACTACAATCCCTAAATGCACTACTTTCTATGCTTGTGACACTTGATGGTATCTCTATGTTCGTCAAACTACTACAGCCCACAAATGCACTATTTCCAATGTTTGTGACACCTGATGGAATCTCTATGCTCTTCAAGCCACTACATTTATAAAATGCATATTTTTCAATGTTTGTGACACCTGATGGGATCTCTATGCTTGTCAACCCACTACAGCCTGCAAATGCACTATTTCCAATACTTGTGACACTTGATGGTATTTCAATGCTTGTCAAACCACTACAGCCTTCAAATGCACTATTTCCAATACTTGTGACACTTGATGGTATCTTTATGCTCCCTTTCTTCCCCATCGGAACAGTAATAATTACCTTTACTTCTTTATCATATAATATTCCCTCTTTTGATGAATAGTTAAGATTTTCTAAAGCTACATTAATGCTTGTCAAACCACTACATTTATAAAATGCATCGTTTCCAATGTTTGTAACGCTTGATGGTATCTCTATGCTCGTCAAGCCACTACAGTTCTTAAATGCATCATCTCCAATGCTTGTGACACCTGATGGTATTTCAATGCTTGTCAAACTGCTACAGCCATTAAATGCGTGATCTCCAATGCTTGTGACACCTGATGGTATTTCAATGCTTGTCAAACCACTACAACCACCAAATGCACTACTTTCTATGCTTGTGACACTTGATGGTATTTCTATGCTCGTCAACCCACTACAACCCCTAAATACCTGGCTTTCAATGCTTGTGATGCGTGATGGTATCTTTATGCTCGTCAACCCACTACAACCTGCAAATGCGAGACCTCCAATGCAAGTGACACTTTCTGGTATCACTATGCTCGTCAATTCACCACAGCCTTCAAATGCTTGGCTTTCAATGCTTGTGATGCTTGATGGTATCTTTATGCTTGTTAACCCACTACAACCTGCAAATGCATTACTTCTAATACAAGTGACAGGATATACCTTGCCTTCAATTCGCACTTTAGATGGAATGACAATTGTTGTGTCAACATCTGAACATGGATACGAAATTACAGTGATAATAGAATCAAATGTGGGACTGAATGCGATGTCAAATTGCAAAGGTGTAGCAGATGTGTCTACTGCCGTGGTATCCTCGGAAATAATGCTGCCGATTTCTTCGTAGAACACTTCTGCTATATCATCCACGTCATATCTTAAAATTTTTCCATCATAAAATTTGACACACATGTTGGTGGCTGCAATTATCGACAGACTGGAAACGAATGTTGCTAAAAAAAAGAGTAGTACTTTTTTCATGATTTCATAAAATTAATGTTTACGTGTGATTTTGAATGATTGTTTGTCAACGGATAGCACATAGACTCCTGCCTTGCTTGGCATTCTAACTGTCGAAATCCCGTCAGTGGCAGTTCTTGTTTGTGATACCACGACACCGCTTACTGCAGTAATGGCGATAATGGAGTTTGGTTGCGCATTTTGCACGCCGATAGTCTCGTCATCTATCCATACAATTCTTAATTCGTTTGTAGGAAGAGCATTGACTCCAGTCGCAAACGATTCGGTGAAGTGGTAATTCTTCACATCCTCAAAAGAGTATGTTGTTTTTATGTCATTGTTGACCACAAGACTCTCATTGTTGTATGTGATGACGGGATTGTCCGCCAATAAGAACGAGATTGTGGTTCCCGTTTTCATCTCGATTGTCATATACTGAGCTTCTGCATGCGTGCCTAATACTAGACAGAGTAAAAAGAATGAGATAAATAATCGTTTTGCCATAAATATCTTTAATCTTAATTTCTATAATTAATTATAGGGTTTTATAATTTCTTTTTTTAGTAATTAATAGAACCCATTGTCTTGTATGAAAAATCAATTTACAAAATTACTTTTCAAAGATAGTGCAAGTACTTTGAAAAACAATATTTCAAGAGCGTGCATTTTACGTCTGTTATACATTATTAGTAAAAATCAATAAATAATCTATGATTGTAGAGGTTGCATGAATAACAAATACTTTTTGTTAAGCTGATACTTGCAAGGTGGATTCATGCAATAGTAAATATGGTTAACTAACATTTCCTGATTTTTTATTTAGCACTCCCGTCTTGCATATTTCCCGAATTTTTACGAATTTTACACTTATTGCACAGTGTTCTTTCATGAAGTTTAAAATTTATAGCGAAGAATGCCCTCTTTCTAAGGAAACGGTCCTTCGCTGAACAAGAAACGATAAATTTATTTTTATGAAGCATGTAATTTATTCAGCCGTCGCACTTGCTGCTTTATCTTTCGCGGCATGTGACCAGCCTAATGCGGGCGGACAGGCGGTGTCATCCAACAACACGGATGAGGTTACCACCATCGCTGAAATCCCTTCCGCAGGAGAGGGCGTACAATCGGAGGCGGTAGTGAACAACACGTCAGCTATCACGGTGACGGTGAAAGGGGGCATTGATCCACAAACCTGGAAACCGGGCGAGACAGCGACCCTCACGTTCAACCGATTCCCTCGGAACGCGGCGCAGTTGCAGGCTGTGCAGGAACAATATGGCGGCAAGCCAGAGGTGGCGGTGCTCCTCGAACTCATGGCCTTCGAGATCTACAACCATGACAAAGAGGAGGGAAGCAAATGCCTCGAGATGGTCAACGTGACCAACAACATTCCTGACGTGACCAGAATCCTGAAGGACAGGTATAACCCGCAGTACGGGGATTACTACACGCCCCAGCTTGTGGCGACCTACATGGAGGGTGCCACGCCCGAGAACGCCTACAAGGCGAAACAACCTTTCACGATTCAGGTGCGTTCCCACAAGGTGAATAAATACCAGGATTCCAATGCCCTCAAGGGAACAGTGCTCTATCTCGAGGTCTATAGCTCAGGCTATGATACGCCGTGGAGGGGAATCAGCGTGACCAAGCAGAAGGGGTGTCCGTACTACAAGGCGGTGAACTGCCCTTCCCTTTATACCCAATGCAAGCCCGTATCATTCAAGATCGACGACGAGTATACGGATATTTGGGCACAGTAAGTGTATGGAGTGGCTTATGTGGCCATTCCTGCGGAATATGAGTCGAGAGGACTATTCTTCAATGGGTTAGTCCTCTTTTTCTGCTTTTGTGATGGTTATCTCCACCTCGTTTCCGAGTCCGTTCATCGTGCGCAACGCCTTGATGGCCTGCGCATCCGTGTAGGCACCCACGATTGGCACACGCATGTAGTGCTCACCGTCCCAATCTCCGGAGCCCTTTACGGTGAAGTTCACCAGATAGTCGTTGGAATTGCTTATGGTGGAACTTATCTCACCGAAAGCCTTGAAGATTTTCATTAGTTGATTTAATAATCCCATAGTGTTTCATGTTATTGATTAAACAAATATACATAATTGGCTGAAATTATGTATGATAATTATGCTTGAATTTGATCCTGTTGGCTGATTGATCAATAATATGGATTGTAAAAAGCCAAAAATAGAGGCTGTTCCGGAAGACCAGAACAGCCTCATGAACAATTCTAGTTATTGTGAGGTATCTGCCTATTTCACGATGATATATTTTGTATATACCCCTTTGTCGTTTGTGATATGCACCACATAGATGCCCGTCGGGCGGTCGGAGAGGTCAATTTGCACCTCCTTGCTCGACGTTTTTCCCTCGTATGCGATGACGCCTCTCATGTCGACGATGGTGATCAGGTTGTCACCCTCTTCGTTGAATCGGACGTTTAGTATGCCTTCCGTCGGGATTGGGAACAACTCTATATTCCATGCCTCGCCTTCATCTTCAAGCTGCTCGTTGAGATTTGTCACGATCTGCTCTATCTTATTTATGTCACCGACGTTGTCTATGCTATCCTCGCAGGAGATGAACTCAGTCCTGAAGTTGGCGTTCTTGGTTCTGAACCCATCGCGGAGATGGATGTATTTGCCGCTTCTGAAGACAACGTTGCAATTTTCCAACGCACTTCTTCCGATCACGTCGTACATGGCTTCCATCTCAATGTTGCTTCTCTTGTCATATCTCACGTCTATTCTTCCTTCCAGGTCGTATCGGCAGTAGATGAAGTCGCTTTCGCTTGAGTAGAATTGTGGAGCTTCGAATGTGTCAGGACTATATTGTCTGTAATACAGTTCCGAATATTTATCGTGGTCTTTCGCATATATGAATGCCTCTTCCAATGACACTTTATTGTCTCTGTTCGCATCGATGAATTCCCCATCCTCTACTTCCTCCCCATTGTATCGGGTACCTGACAAGGCGTCGAAAAACTTCTCGAAGAATATGTTAAACTGACCATTGTAGCTCCAAGAAGACCTGCTCGCCGAGGTGGATGTGATGATGGTTCTGTTTTCTCCCTTCAATACCTTAAGGAATCCTCCGCCGAAACATTGCGTCAGGAAAATATTGGTGTGCTTGTAGGTGATATTGTCCAAAAGCCTCTGCATGTCATAAGGATTTATATTGTAGGAACTGAGGGGGCTCCACAAACAAATCTCATTCGGCATTTTTGATCCGTGGTCTGTCACAAAAATCCATAACTTGTCAATGTCCTTGACAGTGGCTAGGGAATCGAATGTGTTTTGCACATCTGTCCATGTGGCGGCCTTGTCGATGTCGGGTTTCCCATCTCCGTCCAAGTCTGTCGGAGCGTTTATCGTGTAATAGCGGAGGTCACCATCTACTTCTATGAGGACATCATCTGGCATTGAAACAGGGGCATATTTGCTACTGTCTCTTCTTATCAATGTCTCTTTGCCTGTGTCTAATCCATCTGCCATCAGTACGGTGATGTTGGAGGCGGGGATGCCCTCAATATTCGTGAAATACTGGTAGACGAGCGAGCAGTCGTTCCAATATTGAACGTGGTTGCAGTGTGAGTTGACACCTCCGTTGATGATCACCACGTGGTCGTTGGGTGCATACTTCCCCGTCTTCTCGTAAATGCCCGAAGAGACAAGATGGTATGTTTCATCTATATGTCCACTCCGAAGTATGTTGGCTCCTCCATTGAGGTCAATCTCTTCTTGCGCCATCGAATGACTCATAGAAAGGATTGAGATTACGGATAGGAGTAAAATATATCTTAGCGTTTTCATGCCCAATTATTTTTCTAATGATTCAACTTTCGCTTTCAACGCTTCGTTCTCCTTCTCCAATTGGATCAGATGCAGGGTGAGCTCCTCCACCTTCTCGAGCAAGAGGTTGCTCATCTCCGACACGCTCATGCCGTTCTGGGAAATCTCTGCGGCGGATGGGATGCCTGGAAGGTGTTTGTTCTCCTTCACGTAGCTCTCCACCTCCTTCAATGACTTGAGGTTGTAGTTGTCCTCGAACACGTAGTCGGCCGCATTGTTGAGGTCCACGCGGATATCCTTGGCTTTAAGTTGGTTGACGTTCATGTTGTCTGATGTGAGCCTGGAGACCTCTATCTCGTCGTGGCAGGTGATTCTGCCGTTCACCGTGAGGTCTTTGTCCATGAGGACGGAGCCGATGTAGAAACGGTAGCTGTTGCCTCGGAAGTTGAGCGGTGAGTAACCTCCCATCTCGTCGGACGTGATGGTGTTGGTCGGAACCTCTCCTTCAATGTTGACCACTCTGTCGAAGTGGATGCTGGTGCCTGGGGAAGTGAGTAGGAGCAACATCTCGTCCGAGATATCCAATACGGTTCTACCCTTCACATATAGCTTGTTGTTATCGCTACCTTGCGCGCCGATTGACACGTTGCCCTTGAAGTATGCGTTACCATAGCGGAATTTGTAGTCGGATGCGTTGAAGTGGAGAGAGGTGAGGTTGCCTTGCACCTTTGACTCAATCGTGTTGACGGACTTCTCCAGATCCCTGTCGCTTGTTTGGCTGATCGCTATGCCGGAATTGCCGGTGGTCTGCACGTGGAAGGAGCAGTTGGTGACATTGAAGTTGATATTGCCCTCGAACCAGGTATCTCCCTTGACGTACAATTTCTTCGTGTCGAGCGGCTCAGTACCGATTCCCACGTTACCATCCCTGAACGCAAACTTGGAAGCCTCGAAGCTGAGACCGAATTTCGAGTCGTTGTAACCAGTCGTGTGGATGACACTTCCGCTTCCGTCCGTTTCGTCCTTGAAATCGAGCTGGTGATAAAGCGCTGTTCTGACTGAAAGACCACCATACAAGGCTGATTTCCCACTAACACTCAATGTTTCAAACGATTCGGCGTTCGCCGTTGACACTGATAGAGCGACACTCATTGCCGCAACCCCAAATTTTTTTAAATCCATAATGCTTTTTGTTTTTAATTTTATTTTAAAATATTAATAATGACCCGATTATGATCCGACTAAGCATGCTGGTCTTTTATTTTGTGATGTCCTGATACGGAAGGATGTACCACTTTATGGTTTATGCTACACAATAACACACTTTATGACATACACAATCACTCCATTTGGCATGGGGTGATACTGATAAACTTACATGTGCCGGGTATGGTTTTCTAATCCATTTTCAGCGAAGATAGTATTTATACTTCTGATGAATTGAGGATAAAATACCCAATGTCTGTGTAATATCGATTCCACAATATTTTTCTTCCTTATGTTTTTCTCTGTCGTGAGCAATCAGTAAGGCGCAATCCATTTGACGAATGTGGTTTGTGTGCGTATATTTTTATGAAGTGTCTATGGTACGGAAATGGATGTTTCTTGGGAAAATGCTCGTTTGAAAATGCAAAAACTATGCCAAAGCCGTTCTTTTTGTGGGATGCTACAATTTTTCTTGACGTTTGTATACGAAATATTGTGGGGTGGATAGGGCGTATGTTGGTTGTCTCGGCATATTCCTCTCATGCTTTCTTTATTGCGCCTTCCCCTTGATTGTTCAGTGAAATGGGAAAAATGAATCGGCCGACCATCCGATGGCCGACCGATTCGAAAAAAAGACTAACAAATAACAAACTACATTTTATCTTATTCCTCTGTCCAGTTTTCCCAGTTCTTGTACTTGCCGGACCATCTACCCTGGGCTCCTACGATGTTACCGCTCATGAACTCACCGTTTGGAGTGGTGAAGTCATCTTTTCTGAATGATTCATGTCCGATGTGCCAACGCATCCATGCGCAAGTGGCCGCATGTCCCGTCCAAGGACCTGAACCGTGTCCGTATCCGCCTTCACCCTGGTCTGGTCCGCCCGTCAGCATGACAAGGCAGGCAGGGCAAGACACACCGTTGTTGTAGTCAGCCTCAGCGTTTGGACGCTCCATTCCAGCCTCACCGTAAACGATGGCGATAGGTTTGCCGTCCTTCATCTTACCCATAGCGGAATGGTTCAAGTCTCCACTGTTGTTCAGACATGCCGTGTAGACGCGGGAGTCCCTCAACCAAGCTTGCTCTGACTCCAAACCTCCCATGGAGTGTCCGGCACAACCGACGCGGTCCATGATGAGCTTGTTGTAGAATTTGCTGTTAGGATTGCTGTTCTCTTTCTCCAACCAGTTGATCGCGGCGATCGCAGGATCTCCGCTACCTGGAGACTCCTTCAACTCCAATACGACGAATCCATGGGAAACCAAACGGTTGATCATGTTCGGATAGTTACCAGGCTTCTCGCCTCCACCAGGTCCCCAAATGATGACGCCATGCTTCACGTTCGGGTCATTGGAGAGTTGGGAAGGATAGTTCAGGAAGCATTGTCCGTCGGGACCCGTGTAGCGGTCTGTTTGCACTTGGCATTGCCCGTTATAGTTCGGGTTGTCTCCAGAGAGGAACACCTTGATGGTCGGCTCCTCCTGTTGTTGCTCCTCTTCCTCCACGAAGTCGACTTGTTTTACCTCAGATGTCTTGTAGAACTCTTCGGTACCGTCCGTCTTGAGGACACGCATTTTGTAAGTTGTTTGAGCGGATACTCCCATCGAGAATAATCCGGCTGCCATAAGGATAAAAATCTTTTTCATTTCTTTATTACTTTAATGGTGGTGGTGTTTAATTGAATGAGATAGACGCCTTGAGGCTGTCCGTTGAGACTAATTTCCAGAGAGCCCTCTTCCGAGGTTCTGTACTCCTGGAGGAACTGTCCATTGACGGTGTAGAGCTTCACTTGGAGGGATGGCTCGAATCCGGTCATCCGGACTCCCTCTTCCGTTACGAAAAGGTATCCCATTTTCCCCTGTGTCGTCACTACTCCTGTCGGATCTGACTCCGCAAAGTAATACTTCGCGACCTTCCCTAATGGGAATTCCGCACTGGCGATGTTTGTTTTCACGACGAGATTGGCTTCACTATATGTCAGGACGGGTTTATCGCCCAGATCATAGCAAGTCTTCTCTGTTTCATGAGAGTTCTCTTTGTTTTGCTCGACTATTAACACTTCGGCATTCGCCGCCATTGTTAATGCGAGTAGCGTCAATGAAGAGAAAGCTCGTCTAAAAAAGAATACTTTCTTCATGGTTTTTACTTATTAATGGTGTATAAAATGTAAGGTCAAAGCGTTGTCGCATTGGTTTTTAGCATCCTCTGATGACTAAATGAGGAAACCCATATTTTCCATTCCCCCCCCTGTTGTTCCTCGAACAAAATGAAGATGTCCGCTTGGGGTTCGCTGGAAAGCGTCTTTCTGTGGTTTTTCAATGGTCCTCCCCCAAAAAGTGTAATAACAAACAATTGTGTTTATAGATGTATTGTGTGTTATTAGATGTATTGGTTTATGTCGCTCAATCGTAATTCACCGAATTGAACGTGGCAAAGTTAAAAAGTTTTTCTATAATCAAAAAAAAAATGGGAAAAATGGTTCTTATATTATGATGGAGGCATTATAGGGAAGGTGTACACCCCTTCTCAGTAGTACTGGATGTGAACCGTAAAAAACATTCCCAATCCTTTTTTTCAGACCTATCCGTGTATCATTTTAAGATTTTTTATATATTTGGGGGCTAGTTTGGGTATAGTATATTGTCACATAGAATTATTAGGTTATGAAACATATAGTTAGACCATTTATTATCGCTTTGGCAGTGTTGTGCGGGTGCGTTTCAGGCATGGTTGCACAGAATTCTAAGTTTATTGATATAAACATTAATTCAGGCAATCCTGCATTTCCTTTTCCTCAGTTTTTGGAGTATAAGGAAGGAAAGTCTCTTGCAAAGTATAATGCGGAAGGTGTGACGCATGCGGATATGGAAAAGACCATGCGCGAGGCGTACGAGATCATGAGCCATAGGGCCAGATATACGGGTCAGGAGGTTGGAGGTGTAAGATATATCTCTTTTAACCCACGGTCGTTATCGGCAGATGAGAGAGATGGAACATTTGCACCTAAATGTTCAGAGGGCGACGGATATATCTTGCTTGCCGCCGCGATTTTTGCTGATCAACCTACATTCAATGGGTTGTGGATGTTGATACACGATTCGAAGATACCTAAGGTGAAAAAATATTCTGATGGAAGGATTTTGTATCAAGATTATCCATACAGCCCTGGTATGGCATGCTGTTTTACCTCTGATGAACATATAGAAGGTGAAAAAACAGGTCCTCATGGAGCATATCCTGATGAAGGTTCTGCTACCGATGGTGACGATGATATCGCTTTGGCTCTTCTGATTGCTTACAAGCAATGGGGAGATACAATGAAGATGGATGGAAAACCTGTTGTTGTTAATGGGGAACCTATTTTGTACAGACAGATGGCGAAGGATTACATTTCGGCGTTTGTTGATACATTCATGTATACCGCTGTTAACGGAGACGGAACTATATATAGGGGCGGACATACTAGTGGAAATATCGGAATAGATGGATATATCCATGGCGGAAATAAAGGCGGTGATATGACCCAATGGAGGCAGACGCAGCGAGACTATCCGGATGTTACGCCGAGTTGCAATATTGGTAATGCGGATGCATTTTTCGATTATGCGGCACCAGCTTATTTCAATGAGTTCGCCAGATGGTTGGAAGAGGATAATGTGGAAAACCCGGATCCTAAAAATGCGTGGAGAATCCAGCAATATAAACGTGGGGAGGCATCTTGTGACTGGTTGATGGGTGAGGCATATAAGCAGGGCTTAATTCCTTCCATAGGTAAGTTCGCTTTCAATGGAAGCGATACTCAGGTGACGTTTACCAGAGGACTTAATGGAGAGGATTTCCGATTGGCATGGCGTACGATCTTGAACTATATCTGGCATGGCAATCCGGAAACCACGTGGAATCCTAAGACACATCAGGTGGAGGCGGGAGGTAATACCTTCGAGCGCGATATGGCCCTTCGTTTTGCCGAGTTCCTGAAAGATGCTCCAGGACAAGGTACGTCGCCTACCTCAAATCCTAATAGTGGTGGACAATCTTCTGGAAGATGTATTACAGCTGGAGCATCTCCAGATCCTGGTCAACCATATTGGTCTGGACCTTGTAATATAGTCCAGCAATATTCCCAAACAGGAGAAGTCGATGAGTTTTATCCTACTAATTTCACTGTGGGTTGTGGTTCACCTTCCGCAGTAGCGTCGGGCGACTTGGAGTTTTTGGGAGATATGTATAGGGAGAGTGAACTTAGATGGGACGGAAACGATTGCTCCATATCTGCTTCGTCTCCTAAAAGATACGAAGAGAGTACTCCTAAATATTTCCATGGATGGTTCCGTAATCTTGGTCTATTGGTCAATTCGGGTAATTTCCATGCACCAAGCAATATGGCTCCTGCTCCTAACATGAAGGTCTATATGTCGGTGGATAAAACCTATGCATACGTTGACGACCAGATTGAGTATACGGTTCAGTTCCGTAATTATGGATCCAAGGATGCTACCGGTGTTGTTATTGAGACCGCTCTTGACCCTAATTATGAAGTGGTGGCCATCACAAGGGGAAATGGAACAATAACTCAAGGGCAAAATATCAAGTGGAATGTCGGTACTGTGCCTGGATTCAAAACAGGTAAACTGAGTGCCACAATAGACTCTGTCTCCTTTGTTGTTGTGGCAAAGGACACGCTTAATCCACGTATTTGCTTGACAAGTACTATTTCAACCACGGATGAGAACAATAAGTTCGAGCCATGGACTAGCAATGAATACCCTAACCATGCTACCGCCACAATGGAAAGGAACTGCGTGGATATCTTGCCAAGCCGTACTCTACAATTGAAGAAGACCGCATCGAGGAATGTTCTTAACCCGAACAATATAGTAAAGTTTACGATTGAATTCGAAAACAAGTCTTTGGGTGAAGCTTCATGGCTAAATGGAGGACGAGACAATGTCCGTTTGTCATATGCCAATTATTTGTCAGGAGATAACGCCTATACATTTATTCAGGGATATCGTTTGTGGCATAGCGCATCTGAAGCTTATATCAATACCGGAAACTATAGGTGCTCTTTCTTTATGTATGACGCTGCCGCCATCGGTGTCTACGACCCAGTGGAAAATCCTACTGGGTGGGGCGTGTATGACGATGGTCAGGCTGCGGACCTTAAGAAATATGGCTTGAATAACGGTAATGATACGTTAAAGTTCACATATCAGCGTGTGCCATATTATGAGGATCCTGAGAACGGGAAGAGGTGCAATCAGAGATTGATCACGCAGTTCCCAAGCACGCTAATGGCTCCTTCTTCTTGGGTCTTCCAGAAAATCGCCACGGATAATGGCGGTGGAGAAGGTGCAGGAAGTGGATTCTGTTTTATTCATAAGGGTATTGGAGGTCCATTCTTTATCAGAACTGGTTTGAGGATTAAAGCAGGGAACTCTGATATGGCGATTGGCAAAAAATTCTATGACGACTGGTCTTACGAAAAATTGCATGTCCCTACTGGACAGGCATCAACAATGCAAGGGTCTCCTTTGTTCTTGTTGACGCCATGCTATGCTAATTATGACAATTTGGGATATACAGTTGACAAACACGGACGTGACGTTTGTGATATCAAGGGTGTGTCTAGTATAGATCATTACGATCGTATATTGGTGGAGGAGTTTGATGGTTATACGTGGCGTAGAATCCTGGGTACGGCTCCTCGTCCTGGCCGTGAGGCATACGATGTGACTATCGTCGATACGATCCCTTACGAGTTGGAGTTCTTCGCATGGATTGATAGCACAGCCTTGAAGGATGAACAGGAGAATAGAATTCAAGCTACATATACTCCCGCTCCTGCTGGTTGCAAGGACTATAGCGGTATTGTGAAATGGACAACACCGGTTATGCTGGTCGGTGAGAAAGACAAGTTGGTTTATTCTTGTGTCGCCAGAGACTTGGGTTGTCCGGATGCGGAGGATGCTTATTACTCGAATGTGGCTTGGATCTCGTCAAGGACAGACTCCCCTGATTCTTCCCGCGTTGACCTTCGTACGACTTGCTCTGAAATCCCTCCGGTAGGGGAGGCGCAGGAGTCTTTGTTCAAGAACGCTGATAAGAAATCCGCTGATCAGGGTGAAAAGGTGGAATATAAAGTCAAATACATCAACAATACGGGAACTCATGTGGAGGCGAATTGTAAATCGACCAATGGGTGGAAACCTCTTGGTAACAGTTCTTTGCCTTCTGTGGAGGGTGGCCATATATTGCTGAATACTGAAACTTCTCATATGTTCTCTCCTGAGTATTCTTATGGTAGAAATGGAGATGTTTATCTTTCAATGGATAATTGTGATAGAGATGCTATAACTAATACTTGGGTGGTGTTGAGGTACAAAAAAGGAACTCCGGGCCAACGAGGATTTGAAGGCGTCGCAGTAAAGCTTATTCCTCACTCTTCGACGTCTAGAACATTTAAGTGTGAGGTCTATGATGGTGAAAAAAAATTGTCATTGGGAGAATTTGATGATGATGAGGTGGCATATCGTGGCAATGTTAGTAATCCGGAGTTTAAATTAAGTATTGTTGATGATAGGTTGTATCTTTATATCAATAATGCGGAGGATGATTGGGAAGATGTGGTAAGAAGCTGGAAAGGCTTGTCTAATACAGACCCGGGTTGGTTTGGTATGTATGTGAATGGCAAAACAAACGCCGCACCTCACTTGACGGAGTTTATCACTGACCTCGATTATGCGTTCAACGTCACTTTGTATGACCAACTTCCTGAGGAGCTTGGGAATGTGACAAACATTTCCGATAATGGATCTTGGGATGAGTCGAAGAACTTCATCTCTTGGCCTACTGTCGCCACTACTGTGGAAACGGCTATTCCTCCTATGGATTCTGTCGTCCGCACCTATACCGCTGAGGTGAAGTCTTGCGTGGACAGATATATCACTAACATGGGTATCGCTACTGTCTATGGATTGGATACCCTCAAGGTGCTCAACACAATTGCTTGCGGCGTGGAAGAGTGCGAACTCGTTAAGGCGGATATCCAGTTTGTTAATGATGTGGATAAGATATGTGAGGGCGACTCGGTTCTTCTCGCTGGATTCGGCGACGACGGCAAGGATGGCTCACGATTCATGTACGAGTTCTTCCTGAATGGCATCTCCTTGGGCAGGGCTTCCTATAAGGGTGAAATCTATGTGAAGGAGGCTGGCTCGTACCATGTGAAGGTGAGCAGCCCAGTTGACCCTACTTGCTTCCTGGAGAGCAAAAAGATTTCTTTGACGGTGAACGATCGTCCGGTGGGTCAGGACTTCCCTCTCGGCACGCTCTGCGTCGGCACTATACCGAGCGATAACACTAAATACACGGAGATGATAACTACCATCGACAACAGACCGGCTGGCGTTAGCTATAGTTGGGTCGGTGACCGTGGTGGCGTACCTCTCGTCTTCCCTAGTGTGTCTACGGATGCGGTGGGTGATTTCGACAAGCCTTACTTCCTCTATACGGAGGATGGCTGCGTTAGCGACACCTTCCATCTCACCTATACCGTGGCGGATACCGCCGTGGTGAAACTCTCTGACCTCACGATCTGTTCGGGCCAGTCGGGCACATTGACCGCCGGCACCGACATGACCTATACTTACCTCTGGAGCGATGGTTCCACTCTGAACGAGTTGGTTACCGACCAGTCTGGCAAATATTCTGTGGTGGTTACTACTCCGGAGGGCTGCGAGTCGAAGGCTTCCGCTACCATCACGGTGGCGAGCGAACTGAAGGTGGATTTGGGTGCCGATACCACGATATGTGAGGCGAACTTGCCATTGGTGCTCGACGCTTCCAATAGCTACGACACCTATGAGTGGACGGATGGCTCGGCTCAATCCACATTGAGCGTCTCGGCGTCCGGTGAATATGAAGTGAAGGTGACCCAGGGCTCTTGTTCGGGTTCGGGTAAGATTAATGTGACGGTTTCCCCTACACCGGTGTTGAAGGGTACGTTCAAGGTTACCTATCTGGTGAACGATACGTCCTCCGCTGGTGTCTTCGACAAGTCGCTGACCGCTTATGATGCGACTGTTCTGGAGAAGGAGAGCGGTATTACCTATGTTTGGTACGATGAGAATCAGAACGAACTTTCTGCTGAACCGATACCGGATGTTCCGGCGGGTGGTGGCAATGGTGAAGCTACCTACTACGTGAAGGCGACGACCAACGAAGGTTGTGAGTCCCCGTTGCAGAAGGTGACGGTTCTAATCAGTGGTTCTCCGATGCCTACAGCGCCAGATGTGGCTTACTGCTTGAATGCGTCGGATGTTAAGCCACTTGAGGCGACTCCGGGCGATAATGGTAGTGCGACGAACTGGACGCTTCGTTGGTACGACGCCGCGGGCAATCAGTTGAACGATGCGCCTGTGCCGGATGTTACGGTCGCTGGTGAGACGAATTACTATGTGTCCCAAGTGGATGAGCAAGGCACAGAGGGTGGCAAGGCTATTGTCACGGTGACGGTCTATGCTTTGCCTCAGATTGAAGCTGAACCTCAGAATGTTACGCTTTGTAACACACCATATGCGTTGAATACCGCCTTCCGTGAGGCCAACGGTTTGTCCGTGACATATAGCTATTACGATACGAACAAGGATCCGATGTCTGATTCTGACCCTAAGGCGGAGAAGTCAGGCGTTTACTATGCGAAGGCATCGTATGCTCCTGTCACTGATTTGCTCTGTGAATCGGCGGACTTCGCTTCTGTGGATGTGGTGATAGACCAGATAACAGACATTAAGGTGACCGCATCTCCAAGCATCTGTCCATTCGGGGAAACCGAATTGGTAGCTTCCGCTACGAGTGAGGGCAGTTCGCTCTCCTTCTCTTGGAGCGGAGATGCTACGGGCAATGACGCCTCCCTGAAGATGAAGGACGAAACGGGAGAGTATGGCAAGGTATATTCCTACAAATTGCAGATGACCGCTGGTCTCTGTGTGTTCGACACCACCCTGACGGTAACGGTAGGTCGAGGCGAACTGACGGGCTCGCTCACCGCCAATGGTGTGGAGACGAAGACGTACCGAACTTGTGGCGACGAGGATATCGTGCTGGGTGCCACTCATGTGGGTACGGATTTCAAGTGGACTACTTCCGATGGTGTATTGTTGGAGGCGAGTGCTTCCACAACGGTGCGCCCTACGCAGACTACGACTTACGTTCTCTCCTTCGTGAATGAGTGCGAGACGTCGGATACGATAGTGGTGGAGGTTCATCCATTCACCGTATCTGCCCAGTTCGCAGATTTGGACACCTCGGTTTGTGAGGGCTCTTCCGCTTCGGGTAGCCTACTCCTCAATGGATATGACAGGAATATGGAAGGCTCCTACATCAAGTGGTTTAAGAATGATGAGGAGTTGACGGAATATGCTGGACTCTCCGTATTAGAGATCCCTAGTGTGAAACCTCAGGACGGTGGTACTTATACCTTCGAGGCAAGCAACGGAATCTGTTTGGCGAAGAACCTGGATGGTGTCACTTCCGCCCGGTTGACGGTGAAACCGTTTGTTTCCTTCTCGACGCCGAGCGAGGTGGTTGCCGCCAATGGGGCTTCCGCTTCTCTCGAATTGAAGGATCTCGTTCCTTCTGATGCTACGGTCGTTTGGAAGGGAAGTGTGAATAATGGAGTTGGCAATCCTTATGAGATCGCCCAGGTATTCACCGACGAATTATTCGATGTGAATGTCTCTGCGGATGGCTATTGTGAACGTGATGGACAGTTGCAGCTTGTGGTGGATGCTAAGGTGATTATTGCCGCTTCCACGTCTACGCCTAAGATCTGTTTGAATGCCGCTGCCTCTTTGGCGGCTGATACGACAGGAACAGGTCATCTGCTGCATCCTGAGAAATACTCGGTTGTTTGGTATGCATGTGATGAGTCCGGTAATTGCGAATCGCTTCAGATCAAGGGCTTGAGCTTGACTCACTATCCTGAATCCAATATCTCCTACTATGCGATGGTTACTTACGGTGAGCAGGTGGCTTATAGTGATACGATTCCTGTCACTGTGATACCTCAGGTATCTTACTCCACTTCTACAGATGTCGTTTCCTGCTCTGGTGAGGAGGTTACATTGTCCGTTGAGATTGAAAATGCTTCAGACGCAGTTGTGACATGGGAGGATGGTACGCAAGGGAACACACTGACCGTGACCCCTACCGAGGCGACCAAATATGGCTTCACCATTACCCAGGATGGGCTCTGCCCTCAAAACGATACGGTCCCTGTCACTGTAAGGGAGAATCCATCTATCGAAAAGGAGGAGGATATCTTCGTATGTAGTGGCAATGGCATCAGCTTCGATCCGAAAGTTAGTGGGGATGATATTGATACATACCATTGGATCAATCCTAATGGAGATACCATTGCTCATACTCAGAAACTGACCATTCGGATGGATCCTGTGTCGGGCACCTATACCTTTGTGGCGGTCTCTAAGTACTGTGGTGAGGCTGTCGCTACCCAGAAGGTGGATGTTGTCGCAGCCCCTGAGTTGTTGATTGACTCGTTGTCCCTCAATTCCCGCAAGTTAGTTCCGGTGGGTCGTGCTGGACAGTATGAATTTAAGTTGGATAACAAGGATTGGAGTACGCAGGATGTCTATGAGAATCTTACGTATGACTATCCTCATACGGCTCTCGTGCGGGATGAGTTGGGATGTGAGGGAATGACGGTCTTCGTTGTCATTGCTCCACCAATCGCTATCCCTGAATACTTCACTCCGAGCGAAGATGGCTTGAATGACACGTGGGATCTTTCGACTATCATGGATGCATATCCTAACACGAGGGTAACCATCTACGACCGTACGGGTAAGGTGTTGGCTGTCTTGGAAGGTGACACGTCAGATTGGGATGGTACTTACAACGGAAAGCCACTTCCGTCTACAGACTATTGGTATCTAATCAATGTGCCTGAGATTCGTAAGCAATTTACGGGTCACTTTACGCTGATCCGCACGAAGTGATGTTGCTAGGTTGTGTAATGATATATGTGGAGGCGCTCGATGAACGTCTCCACTTTGTTTTCTTTAAAAGATTTATATTCATGAGTGTCCGTTTCATAGTCTCTTTTCTCTTTTGTTGCTGCGGTATTTCTCTTTCCGCCCAGGTCTCTTATCGCTCCGCGGAAACCATCGAGTATATCGAGCGATTCCATAAAACGGCCATCCGTGAAATGTATCTCTATAATATTCCGGCGAGTATCACCTTGGCGCAGGGAATCCTGGAGTCGGGTAGCGGTCGGAGTCCGTTGGCTCGCTCCGCCAACAACCACTTCGGCATTAAGTGCACGGACGATTACAAGGGAAAGACATACCATCAGGATGATGACCGTAGGCATGAGTGTTTCCGGGTATATGCTAACCCCGATCAGTCTTTCCGCGACCATTCCCTCTTCTTGCTCCGCCCCCATTATGCGGACCTTTTCAAACTACAGATCACCGACTATAAGGGATGGGCGAAGGGATTGAAGAAGGCGGGGTACGCGACGAACCCTAAATATCCGGATCTGTTAATCGAGGTCATCGAACAGAATTATCTGGATATCTATGACCGTAACCCGGAGAAGTTCCTGTCCCGTGACGGTTCGCAGGATGATTCTCCTTCGAAACGTAAGTCCGAGCCCAAGAAACAACCCGAAAAAAAGCCTTCTAAGGACGTTTCTCCGAAGGGGACGGATAAATCCTCGTCCGACGGAGGCTTCGAGCGAATCAACGGCCTTAAATGCGTTCGCGTGAAGCATGGCGACACTTTCTATAGCTTGTCCAAACGCGCGGGCCTCTCTGTCGACAAGTTGAAGGCATATAATGATTTCCCTTCCAATTATATTTTGAAGTCTGGCGAGTATGTTTTCTTCCAGCCTAAGAAGAAGGCCTCTTTCAAGGTTTCTTCCCATCGTGTCGTGAAGGGTGACACGTGGCTCTCCGTTTCCCAAAAGTACGGTGTGCGGTTGGATGATCTGAAGAAGATGAACCGGAAGGTGTCGTTTCGCGTTGGTGCGAAGCTACGGCTCAAGTAATTCCTATCCGCTTATTATTAACCTAAAATTATAGAGATATGAAAACACGTTTGTTACCTATTTTGGCGTTGGCTGCCCTTGCGGCTTGCTCAGGGAATGTGAACAACAACAATGAATCCACCGCTCCTGCGGACACCACTTTGACGGAGGTTCCTGCTGGTGACAACTCTACGGATCTGCTCAAGGAGGCTATCGCGGTGTGGGAAAAGAACGAATGGATTCAGGGCAATTGTGACGAGGGTAAAGTGAATCGCCCTAACCAATACGCATATTGTGATCTGGATGGGGATGGAAGCAATGAGATCCTGCTCCGTGAGTTGCTCAAGGATTCGAATATAACGGGTTATTTCGCTCTTTTTGCCAATGGAAAGGATGGACTTCAGTTGGTGGGCCTGACCTATCAGACGGCTCAAATCGGTGGCATGACGCTCTACAAGAATGGTTTCGTGAAACTAGACTCGGGCAATGAGAGCGGCACATATGGACAGAATGATTATCTTAAGATTGAAAATAGTTCCGTCGTCCGTTCTTTCATAGCGACCTACGGGGAGGATGAGGATGGAAATAATCTGGATAATTTCTACAAGAAAGAGGCTGGTCAGGAGAGGCAAACGATTCCTTCAGACGAGTTCTCCTCTGCTATCGCCGGTTGCGACAATGATAACGCTTATCCGTTGGACGGGTTCGATTGGAAACCAGTGGAGTAACCGCTAGACTTTAGTCGAGCGGTAAATCGTAAATTGTCAAATAGTAAATAAAAAGCGAAGGGAGGTTGCCCAATCGGGCAACCTCCCTTCGTCATGTTATGTTTAAGTAATTATAGTCCTTTGCTTTTCAGATCTTTTTGAATCCATAGAAGTCTTTCCTTGATGAATTTCTTCATGACATCGATGGATTTCTGGTAGTCTTCGATCGAGACGTTGTTGGTGCCGCCACCGCCACCGCCCCACATCATGCCGCCACCGCCGCTGCTTGCGGAGTAGCCGACCTTGTTGGCTGTTGCGGAGAGCTCATTTTCTTTACCCTTTTGATCGATGTAGGCCATGATGACATCCATGTCTTCCACCATCCAATCGATTCTCTCTTTTACTAAGGCAAGGAATTCTTTCTGTGCGAAGAATTTGAGGAACCAGTTAGTGCCTGTCGCTTGTTCCTTGGCGCCGATGTAGTAATCCTCTGGCTTGTTGTACCAAGCGTAGTCGGTGCCGCCACCGCCGCCCCACATGCCGCCGCCACCGCCGAACATCGTCTCGAACGGGTTGCCACCGAAGGCGAGGTCGAAGTCCCATACCGGACCCATACGGATGATGCCATCCTTCATGATGTGGCAGTAACAACTGGTGAACATGTTACCGTCGTAGTCCTTGCTCAACTCCTTGATGACGTACCAGTCTGCGAAGGAAGGAAGGTCGATTAGTTCCTTCACTTTACTCCAATTGTTGCCGTACAAGGCATTCTCCAAATCATTGATTTTGCCTTTTACATATTGCAGCTCTTGGCTATTGTCTGGTACTTCAGGATGCTTGACGTTGAAGACGTTCTTACTCTTCTCACCTTCGAATTGGTAGCCAGCGTTACCGCCGCCGCCACCGCCGCCCCACATGAAGCCGCCACCGCCGGTTGACTTCACTTTATAGTCGGCCTCTACCAGATATTCGCCTGGTACTCTGTTCTTGTTGATCTTAGCCTGCTCGCAGAAGTAGTAGTTGCCCACGTGCTTTCCGTTGAGTACTAATTCAACGTTGAAGCCACTTGGCGACCAGTCTGCCGTGGTGTATCTCTTGGAGAGGTAGTTCGCCATCTCGTTTCTCAGGAAGGTTGCGTCGTAGTAGTTGGCGAGCAAGATCCATCTTTTGTGCTCCAGCATGCCCAATACTTCGTCCTCCTTGTTCTGCTTGATGGCGTATGGTCTCTTGTCGCTACTTGCGTCCCATGTGGAGTTACCACGTCCTTTAATCTGTACCTTGTCCGATCCGGCGTCGTAGTTCACGGTTCCGTCCACGTTGTACATGATCATGTCGGTTCTGTCGATCCATTCCGTCTTGGAAGTGATGGCTTTGTTGTTAGGCGTATTGATGTACAATACTGGGATGCCGCTGTTGTGGACGTTCACGTTGTAAGTACGTACGTCACCAGAGGAGGAAACTACCTTGAACTGTTTTGTTTTCAGGTAATTAACCTTTGCGCCGCTCTTTACCTCTTCGCCATCCGCATAGACGGTCGCACCGTTGGATGTTTTGATGGAGGCTTCCAAGTTGAATTCCACCAAGTAAGGAACAAACACGTCTATGTTGTTGCCTGAAATCGTTGCCTTGTAGTCGGAGAGCAGTGCGCTGCCGTTGCTGTTCTTCGAGAGGGAGAACTCAGTGATTTCGTTGCTTCCGTTCTTATCATCCTTGGCGGTCTTCGCATCATTTTCGAATCTGGTGGCGAGCCAGTTGACTCTTCTCGTCAACCATTGGTGGATGGAAGAAAGCTCTCTCTTCAGTGCGCCTTCTATTTCTCCGCCTCCGGATGTAGCCAAACCGTTAGCGTTCCACAATGCCTCGTTGGCGATGAAGGATGCCACGATTTCAGCTTTCATGCCGTCCGTCTCTGTCTCAAGCGCTGAGAGCTTTCCTTTCATCTCGTTGAATTTCTCGGCGACCAATCCCACGAAATATGGGTCCTCGAACAGGCGGGCGAACCAACCCTCTTTCCTGAGGACGAATCCCTCATACGATGCGTCGTTGTTGCCGAGGTAATCCTCCATGTTATAGATAGGGCCCATCGCCAATTTCCCGTCGCTGGTGATATTGAGGAAGCAGTTCGATTCGAAGGCCGCTTCCGTGTTGCCGCATATCTCGTTGATGAGATACCACTCCACGAAGCTGTTCACATCGATAAGGTTGCGGTAACCTCTGCTGGCGTCCTTGAAGTTGGAACCGTACAGCGCGGACTCGAAGTCGTTGATGGCCTTGGCTGCGTCAGAGAGTTTCGCGTTGTCTGGATCCACAATCTTGAAGGTGATCTTGGAAGTCTCCGCTTGGAAGTGTGGGTCGGATTCATCCACATCATCCGTTGCCTCCAGCAGTATGCCGGAATTGACGCGGTCCTCCGCGATGCGTGGATCTTCGCTCAATACGTAGCTACCCATGTGTTTCCCGTTCACGATCAGTTCGACGGCTTGGGAAGAAGGGGTCCATGCCAGATCCGTCCAGTCGGAACCCATGAATTGTCCCATTCGGTTTCTGAGCAATGTCTTGTCGTCGTTGTTCGCCTGCAGGGTCCATCTTTTGCCCGTGGACAAGCCGAATAATTCGGTCTTCTTGTCGAGTTTGAGGCTATAGGAACGCTTGGTTGCCTGGGAATACTTTCCTCCTTTGTATTTGACTGAGAGGTCTACCGTGAATTGTGGCTTGTCGTTTGGCCAGATCTCCGCAGGGCATAGCGTAGACCAGTTGTTGGAGAGCGCTTCGTCATCCGTTGTGGTTATCTTAATCACAGGAAGTCCGGAGGTGTAGATGTCGACAGTGTAGGTGTCCACCTCTCCGCTTGCGGACACAACCTTGTATGTGACGGTTTTGACGAAGCTTTGTTTGGTGACACCGCTTTTCTGCAGTGCGTTCTGTACATACACTTTCCCTTTCGTGGAGAAAGAGAGAGCCAATGAGTTTCGATTCTTCAGATAAGGGACGAAGATGCTGAAACTGTTCCCGTTCTTTGTCCCTTCCACATCCGCTAGCACGATGCCTTCGTTGGATTCCGCTGTCAGATATACCCTCTCCAGTTTGTTGCCTTCCACGGATTGGTCCGCTTTGTTCAGGTCAACATTATCTTTCAGGGAGAAGGTAATCTTCTCGATATCGTCCACGGAAAGATTTAAATCGATGTATTGATTCTCTTTCCCGTAGCGGACCGAATCGACCTTGTCCCAATCGAAATAGTCCGCTTCACCGTTCCCCTCCGCCTGAATTTCTTTCTGCGCTGTTATTGGTGCGGCGGCGAGAAGCATTAGCATGCATGAAAATATATTTCGTTTCATCTTATTCAGTTTTAAGTGAGTCCGTTACTATTTTAAATTCTCTTCTATCCAAGTCAATCGGTTGTCTAACCAGTCGATTAACTTGGACACTTCCAAGTCATATTGTTCCGAAACAGTTTCGTAGTCGGCGTTAGATGCGCCTAGGTTGTTCCAGACCATTTCGTTTCCGGCGACTGAATATTTGATCGCTTCGGCTCTCTTTCTGACGATGCTCTCGATGGAACTCTTTCCCTTCACTACTTGGTCCACTTTTGCGCTCACCAGTTTCTTGAAATCGGAGTTCTGCAGCAGGTGGCTGAACCATGGGGTCTCACTGAGGATGGAGTTCTTGTATCCGTCTCCGTACTCTCCGCCCATCGTCTTAGACATATCCCAGATTGGTCCCATGCTCAGGATGTTGTCCGGGGAGAAGACCATGTAGGCGTCGGAAGAGATGGCCTCTTCGTTTTTGATGATCTCGTTGAATACGAACCAATCTGCGAAGCTTTGCAAATCGAGGCTCTTGATGTAGTCTGATTTGCCGGACATCATTGAGCTCTCCATCTCTTCTAGCAGTTTCTCTGTTCTCATCAGTTTGGTGCCGGAAACGCCCGTCTCCGGGTCACGCATGATGAAAATCATACCGCTCTGCTTCAGTTGGAATGCATCGTCGTCTTTCCCGTAGGAGTTCTCTGCGGAGAATATCTGTCCTTCGCTTATCCTGCCTTCACAGACACGGATCTGCTCGACCAAGGTGTAGCTGCCCATGTATTTGCCGTCGAGGATCAATTCCACGGGTTGGCTTTTCGGTGTCCATTTGAAGGAGAACAGATCCGAAGCCGCGATGTCGAATGCGACGGAAGAGCGGATCATTGTCTTATCGTATGCGTTGGAGAGAAGCACCCATCTCTTTGCGGAGGAAAGTCCCATGATTGATACTTTTTCTTCGAACTTCAGGTTGTAGGCGTTCTTGAGGCTCTCCTTGAAGTGTTTGCCTCTTCCCTTGATTTCCACGTTCGAGTTGGTGAAGGACTCTTTCCCTTGAGCGTCCTTGATGGAAATCTTTCCGCCTGCCCATTCGTCTCCTACTTTCCCGTTTGCACTGAATTCCAGAATTGGTAATCCGGAGTTGATCACTGAGATGTTGTAGGTCCTGACATCTCCGTTGAAGGCCACTACTTTGAGTTTGCTCTCTTTGGAGAAGTCGCAGCTCGCACCGCTCTCGATCTTCTTGCCGTTGAAATATACGTAGCTACCTGTCGTCTCGAAGCTCATCTTGAGGCTTGACAAGTCGGTCAGGTAAGGGAATACCAATGTGATTTTGGAATCTTTGATTTCCACGTTGACATCCTTCTGGAGCTTGGAGTTGTCTTTCGTTGTAAAGGCGATGGAGCGCAGCACGTTGTAGCTTTGCTTCACATCACTCTTGTCAAGGTTGACTGCGCTCTCCGCGATCACTGATGTTGGCTCTAGTGTTCTCTCCTCCTTCGGGTAGGAGAGGGTCATCCTATGTGTTTTCTCGTCGTCCGACAATGTGTCGACCGATGAGAGTGGGTATTCGATGGTGGAGCCGTCCTTCTTTTGTATTTTCACCGTGTTTTGAGCGTAGGCTTGCCCGATGAAAAAGATGGACATCGCCCCTATTAGTAGTGTCTGCTTTTTCATTTCTTCACGAATTTAAAGGTTTTGCCGTCTATTCCCAGGATGTAGGTCGATGGGGCTAGACCCGATACGTTGAAAAAAATCTCATCGCCTTCTTTGCTCATGTTAAGTTCCAAAAAGCGACCGGAAAGATCCATCAGCGTTACCGACTGAGGATTCTCGATGCCCCTTACGCTGATGCTTTCGACAGCAGGATTCGGGTACACTGAGATGTCGTCAGACGCAATGGAAGCGACATCGGATAAGGTAGGCTTCGCCATGGAGAAACGAATTTCTTTAACGTTGTCAAGTGAAACTTCGCCTCGGAAGCTTTTGTTCTCCACAATGAGAGTCCCTCCCTTGGTCCAATACTTCGGTGTTTCGCTGAGTGCGAAAACCAACTCATTTTTGTTTTGTTGCGGGCTGTTTAGCTCAACTATCAAGGACTTGACATTCGCCTGCGAAAAGCACATCGACGACAAGCCTATGCATAGTACCGCTAACAACCATTTTTTCTTTGTGTGTGTCATGGCGCAATTTATATGAAAACTATACTTTAATTTATTAAAAACTATATTCTTCTATATCTAATACTCAAATGCAAGCTCTGTTTCATTCGGTACGAAAACTATACTTGATTCACTAACCCATCTATCCCGCAAATGTAGTTAATTTGAATTGAAAGTTGCAATTTTATCCAAAAAAATTATTTGATAAGAATCTGTCTAAAATAGTCGTTTTAAGCGTTTTGTTCTATGAAATGCTTTTTTTACCCCCTCAATGGACAGATTTCAAGAGTGAAAAAAATGCGTTTTTTTTTATTCTAGATATGTTGATGGAGTCGTTTTATGTCGTTTTGTGTGATGTATCCCCGCAGGAGGGTGGATTTTTGTTCCTTCCCAACTTTCTCCCGTTCCTTCTTCTTTTATTAGCTGTTTATTGTGTAATTGATTGAAATGTTGGTGTTTATGTTCGTTTTCTTGTCGTCTGATAGCTTGTGGCATGGGGGGAAGCGGTACCCCCTCCCGAAAAAATAAGTGAAAAAACTGCGTGTTTTTGCCAAGAATGTTTGTTTTTTGCCGAATTATACGTACCTTCGCGCCGTTAGTAAGAATTGTGAAGGGGACCGAGGTCCCCTATTTTGTTGTCTCAAAGTGATGATTGAGGAAAAATATATAAGAGAAATTGTCGAGGCGTATATTGCGGGATCTTCCTATTTCCTGGTTGAGGTGAAGGTGGATAAGAACAATTGCATCACGGTGGCGATAGACTCCAACGAGGATGTCTCCATCGACTATTGCGCTGAGCTCTCCCGCCACATCGAGTCCAAGTTGGACCGTGATGTGGAGGATTTCGAGTTGGAGGTCGGTTCCGCCGGGCTCACTTCTCCGTTCGTTGTCCTTCAGCAATACAAGAAGTATGAGGGAAACGACGTGGAGGTGCAGGTGGCCAATGGCCCTAAGTACACGGGCAAGTTGGTGAATGTGACGGAGGCTAACTTCGGCTTGGAAGTGACGAAGAAGGTGAAACGTGAGGGCGAGAAGAAGAAGGTCGAGGTGACGGAGGTCATGACGTTCTCTTATGATCAGGTGAAATATACAAAATATATAATAACGTTTAAATAATTATGGCAAAGCAAGAATCAATTAGTTTGAGCGATACTTTTGCGGAGTTCAAAGAGTTGAAGAACATTGACAGAAGCACGATGATCAGCGTGTTGGAGGAGTCTTTCCGCAGCGTGATCTCAAAGATGTTCGGAACGGACGAAAACTACGATGTGATCATCAACCCGGACAAGGGTGATTTCGAGATTTATAGGAACAGAACCGTTGTGGAGGATGCTGACTTGCAGGATTCCAACGTCCAGATTCCTCTCTCGGAGGCTCGTAAGATCGATGAGGATTTCGAAGTGGGTGAGGATGTTACCGACAAGGTTGACTTCGCCTCTTTCGGCCGTCGCGCCATCTTGAACCTCCGTCAGACATTGTCTTCTAAGATTCTTGATTTACAGAAGGATAGTTTATATAATAAGTATAAGGAGAAGATTGGTACCATCGTGGTCGGTGAGGTGTACCAAGTTTGGAAGAAGGAGGTGCTTCTTCTCGACGAGGACAACAACGAGATGCTCTTGCCTAAGTCTGAGCAGATCCCTTCCGACTACTACCGCAAAGGCGACACGGTGCGCGCGGTGGTGGCTAAGGTGGATAACCAGAACAACAACCCTAAGATCATCCTTTCGAGGACTTCTTCCTTGTTCCTCCAACGCTTGTTCGAGCTTGAGGTGCCTGAGATCAACGACGGTTTGATCACGATCCGCCGCATCGCCCGCATCCCGGGTGAGCGCGCCAAGGTTGCTGTGGAGTCTTACGACGACCGTATCGACCCGGTGGGCGCTTGCGTCGGCATGAAGGGTGCTCGTATCCATGGCATCGTGCGTGAGTTGCGTAATGAGAATATCGATGTGATCAATTATACGAACAATATCTCTTTGTTCATCTCCAGAGCCTTGAGCCCTGCGAGAATCTCTTCCATCCGCCTCTTCGAGGAGCACAAACGAGCGGAGGTATTCCTTCGCCCTGAGGATGTCTCCTTGGCGATCGGTAAGGGTGGTATGAACATCCGCTTGGCAAGCATGCTGACGGATTATCAGATCGAGGTGTTCCGTGAGTTGCCTGACGGTCAGGACGAGGAGGATATCTACTTGGATGAGTTCCTCGACGAGATCGATCCGTGGATCGTTGATATCCTGAAGGGTATCGGTTGCGATACGGCGAAGGATGTGTTGAAGATCCCTCGTGAGGAGTTGATCACGAAGACTGACTTGGAAGAGGAGACGGTGGACGAGGTCATCAGCATCTTGCGCGCTGAGTTCGAAGACCAGGACTCTTCGGAAGAGGATGAGCAGCCTGAGGAGAATCCTTCGGAGGAGTAAAAAGGTATGCCAGTTTCGCACTGGCCTCCCTTTTGTGACGGAATAATTTTATGTAAACAACTAAAAACGATATATGTCTATACGATTAAGTAAAATAGCGAAAGAATTGAATGTGGGTGTCTCCACAGCGGTGGAATTCCTCTCGAAGAAGGGCTTCAATGTCGACGGTGACAATTCAAACTATAAGTTGACCGACGAGGAGGAGAACCTTCTGCGCATGGAGTTCGATAAGGACCAGAAACAGAAAATTGAAATGGAGGAGACGATTCGTAGCCGTAACAAGATGAAGGATAACAATCGTGGCTCCGTTCAGATCAAGGATTTTGGCGAACCGAAGAGGGAGGTCGAACCGACTCTGGCCGAGGACCAGAAACCGAAAATCAAACAGGTCGGTAAGATTGATTTGTCTAACCTAGGCAAGAAACCGGTCCAAACTTCCTTTGTGAAGGAGAAGGGCTCGGATTCCGTCGGGGAGGAGAATCCTATCGCTGAAAATACTTCATCTGTACAAGGAAATAGACCTGAAGATGTGAAGGAGACTGTTGTTGAGACACCAACAACAAATGACTCCGCTTCGGAACTTACAGAGCAATCGAATGGACATAATATCGGATCTGCTACTCCTGTTTATTCTCTCGCTAACCAGGAGAAGAAGCCTACCATCAATGTGGTCGGCAAAATTGATTTGGATTCCCTTAACCAAAGAACTCGCCCTGAGAAAAAGTCCAAGGAGGAACGCAAGAAAGAGCGTGAACTGAGGAATAATAAGGGTGGATTTAATAAGGGAGATGGCTCTAAGAACGGCAACGACGCTTCGATGTCGGACGATGACCACAGAAGAAAACGTAAGCGCATCCAGAAGGAGCGTGTCGACATCGCCGACTTCAAGGGAGGTAATGGCGACAAGAACGGTAAGAATAACGGAAGAAACAATAACGACAACGGTAATAACGGTGGTGACAAGGGAAACAAGAAGAATTTCAAGAAGACTAGCATCATCAAACCGGAGGTCGACGAGGAAGAGGTACAAAAACAGATCAAGGAGACGTTGGCTCGCTTGACCAGCAAAGGCCAGAAGACGAAGGGCTCCAAGCACCGTCGTGAGAAACGTGAACTCCAATCTCTTAGGATGCAGGAGGAAGAGGAGCAGGAGAAGCTGGAACAGAGCAAACTGAAGATCACGGAGTTCGTGACCGTCAGCGAGTTGGCGACGATGATGGACGTGCCTGTCACGCAGGTCATCAGTACTTGTATGAACTTCGGTCTGATGGTTTCCATCAACCAACGTCTGGATGCTGAGACCATCAACATCGTGGCGGAGGAGTTCGGCTTCGAGACGGAGTACGTGAGCGCCGAAGTGGTGGCTGCTATCCATGAGGAGAAGGATGACGAGGCTGACTTGGTTCCTCGTCCGCCTATCGTTACGGTCATGGGTCACGTCGACCATGGTAAGACTTCCTTGTTGGACTATATCCGTAAGACGAACGTGATCGCCGGTGAGGCGGGTGGTATCACCCAGCACATCGGTGCCTATAACGTGACGTTGAGCAGCGGCCAACAGATCACTTTCTTGGATACGCCAGGTCACGAGGCCTTCACCGCCATGCGTGCCCGTGGTGCGAAGGTGACGGATATCGCTATCATCATAGTGGCTGCGGATGATGACGTCATGCCGCAGACCATCGAGGCCATCAACCATGCTTCTGTGGCGGGTGTGCCTATCGTGTTCGCAATCAATAAAGTGGATAAGCCAACGGCTAACCCTGACAAGATCAAGGAGGCTTTGGCGAATATGAACTACTTGGTGGAAGAGTGGGGTGGTAAATACCAGTCTCAGGATATATCCGCCAAGAAGGGCTTGGGTGTGAAGGAATTGATGGAGAAGGTCTTGCTTGAGGCTGAAATGCTTGATTTGAAGGCTAATCCGAACCGCCGTGCGGTGGGTTCCATCATCGAGTCCCAGTTGGATAAGGGTCGTGGTTATGTCTCTACCGTGCTGGTGAGCAACGGTACGCTCCGTGTGGGCGATATCGTGGTGGCTGGTACGAACTTCGGTCGTATCAAGGCGATGTTCAACGAGCGTAACCAACGCATCACGGAGGCTAAGCCTTCCGAGCCTGCCGTTATCTTAGGTTTGAACGGTGCTCCACAAGCGGGTGATAACTTCAACGTCTTCGAGACGGAGCAGGAGGCCCGCGAGATCGCTAATAAACGTGAACAGCTGCAACGTGAGCAGGGCTTGCGTACGGCTAAGCACTTGACCCTCGAGGAGATTGCCCGTCGTCGTGCGTTGGGTAACTTCCAAGAGATGAACATCATTGTGAAGGCGGATGTGGATGGTTCCGCCGAGGCATTGAAGGACTCCCTGGAGAAACTCTCCACGGAGGAGTTCGCTGTCAACGTCATCCACAAGGCGGTCGGACAGATCTCCGAATCGGATGTCATGCTCGCCGCTACGGCGGATGCCATCATCGTGGGATTCCAGGTGCGTCCTTCCCAATCCGCGCGTAAGATCGCGGAGAACGAGGGCGTGGATATCCGTCTCTACTCTATCATCTACGACGCTATCGAGCAGATGAAGGACGCCATGGTGGGTATGCTTTCACCTGAATACAAGGAGCAGATCGTGGGTACCGCCGAGGTACAGGAGACCTTCAAGATCAGCAAGGTGGGTACGATCGCCGGTTGTATCGTGCGTGACGGTAAGATCAAGCGTGGCAACAAGGTTCGTGTCATCCGTGACGGTATTGTGGTCTACACGGGCGATTTGGCCTCCCTCAAGCGTTTCAAGGACGATGTCAAGGAGGTTACGACTGGCTTCGACTGCGGTTTGAACGTCGCAAACTACAACGATATACAAGTCGGCGACTTGATAGAGAGTTTCGAACAGGTTGAGGTGAAGAGGACGTTGTAAGACGCCTTCTTCCCCTTTCTAAATTTATATGTTATCGTTATGTTACTGATAGACCTGATATTCTTGGTGATTCTGGGTTACTTCGGAGTCTTCAAAGGGTTGCGCAAGGGCTTTGTCCTTGAGCTCTCCGGGTTGCTTGGTATTGTCGTGGCGATATATTTGGCCAAGAACTACTCCCTGCCGATCGCTGGCTGGTTCGCCTCCACCTTCGGTATTGTGGGTGCCTCTTCTCCCGTCGTGGCTTTCGTCCTGACGTTGGTCTTGGGTCTGGTGGGTGTCCATTTCCTCGCATTGCTCGTCAGCAAACTGCTGAGTGTGGTGATGCTGGGTTGGCTGAATAAGTTGTTGGGCGCGATCTTCTCTTTCCTGAAGATATTGTTGGTTCTGAGCGCTATGGTACGCTCTTTCGACATGTTTAACCAGAAGGTGGAGCTGATCTCGGAGGAGACGTTGAACGAATCGAAGTTGTATGGTCCGATCAAGATGGTGGCCGATAAGGTGCTCCCTGCTCTCCACCTGAATGAGTTGATTGATAACTGGAAGGGGGAGGATAAGGACGAGGATAAGAATGAGGATGCGGACCCGTTGTCGAATGTGAGGGCGGGCGAAGTCTCCGCCGAATGATTTTGCTTTCCCGATTGATTGGTAAATGATATGAAGAAACAAGATATTTCTCTCCTCGCTAAGGAGGATGTTTTTCAACTGATAGGAACGGAGTGGATGTTGATCACCTCGGGTGATTCCTCCAATTTCAATACGATGACCGCTTCGTGGGGTGGCTTGGGATGGTTGTGGAACCGTCCGGTGGCTTTCCTTTTCGTTCGCCCGGAACGTTATACCCACGAGTTCCTCGAGCGGAATGAGCGCCTGACGCTCTCGTTCTTCCCTGAGGCGCAACGCAAGGCGCTGCAGATCTGCGGATCGAAGTCGGGTAGGGACTGCGATAAGGTGAAGGAGGCGGAACTCACACCTGTCTCGCTGGAGTCGGGCACGGTCTCCTTCGCTGAGGCTCGCCTGACGTTGGACTGCCGCAAGCTCTTTAAGTCGGATATGAAGCAGGCCGATTTCCTCGACAAGGAGATTCTGGAGAAATGGTACAACGACAAGCCGGGTGGCGGTTTCCATACGGTGTATGTCGTGGAGATTGAGAACGTATATAATTAATTAAGAATTAAGAGTTAAGAATTAAGAGTTAGTCAATTAGGACTTGATTCTTCTCTTTGTTTTTTTGAGATAGAGCTTTGAAGTATTTCCTCTTAAACTAAATACATTATGTCAAGAACAGAGAATGAATTAGAGGGGGTAACCCTATTGGGCGAGAAGAAGACGGTTTACCTTACCGACTATTCGCCAGAGGTCTTGGAGACGTTCGTCAACAAGCACCAGGAGGAGGATTATCTAGTTACCCTGAACTGCCCTGAGTTCACCAGTCTGTGTCCGAAGACGGGGCAGCCGGACTTCGCGAAGATCGTCATCAACTATATCCCGAACGAGCGCATGGTGGAGAGCAAGTCGCTGAAGCTCTATCTTTTCAGCTTCCGCAACCATGGCGACTTCCACGAGGATTGCATCAATATCATCATGAAGGATTTGGTCAAGCTGATGAGTCCGCGCTACTTGGAGGTGGTGGGCATCTTCACCCCTCGGGGTGGTATCTCCATCTACCCTTTCGCCAACTATGCGGATGAGGCGCACCAGGAGATGAAGAGGGCTCGCCTATTGGCGCAAATGAACCATACCATCTGATTTATCCATCTCTGTTATTTCCTTCCTTATGAAAGATAGTATACTCATCTTATCAGGTGGCATGGACAGCACCACCATGCTCTATGAATATAGGGATGATATCGCCCTGGCGGTCTCCTTCCACTACGGTAGCAACCATAACGACAAGGAGATTCCTTTCGCGCGTTACCATTGTGAGAAGTTGGGCATCAAGCATATAACGATCCCGTTGGCCTTTATGAAGCAATATTTCCGAAGCTCCTTGTTGGAGGGCTCGGAGGCTATCCCGGAGGGCAATTATGACGACGAGAACATGAAATCGACCGTCGTGCCGTTCCGCAATGGCATTATGCTCGCCATCGTGGCGGGGTTGGCGGAGACCTACGGGCTGAAGCATGTGATGATGGCGAACCATGGTGGTGACCATACCATCTACCCGGATTGCCGTCCCGCCTTTGTGGAGGCGATGAGTGCGGCCATCGCTGCGGGCACGTATGAGGGCATCACGCTGAAGACGCCTTACACGAACATCACCAAGGGTGAAATCGCCCGCAAGGGAAAGGCTCTGGGCATCGATTACACCCAAACGTGGAGCTGCTACAAGGGGGGAGCGGTCCATTGCGGCAAGTGCGGCACATGCAGGGAGCGCAAGGAGGCGCTGGCCGCCGCGGGCATCGAGGACCTGACGCCCTATGAGGATTAATTAACTAGTAATCGAATCGTTATGTATTATATATCCAAAAGAATAGAGATATCTTCCGCCCATAGGCTGAACTTGTCTTATCCCAGCAAGTGCGAGAATCTTCATGGACATAATTGGGTGATTACGGTTTACTGTAAGTCCAAGACCCTGAACCAGGATGGCATGGTTGTCGATTTCTCCCATATCAAGAAGATCGTCAAGGATAAATTGGACCACACGGTCATTAACGATGTGTTGGATGGTTTGAACCCGACGGCGGAGAACCTCGCCTACTGGATTTGCCAGCAGATCGACACCTGCTACAAGGTGACCGTCCAAGAGTCTGAGGGAAACACAGCTACCTATGAAGAGGATTAACGAGATATTCGAGAGCCTGCAGGGGGAGGGATTCCATACGGGAACGGCTGCCGTGTTTGTCCGTTTCTCAGGCTGTAACCTCCGTTGCCCTTTTTGCGACACACAGCATGAGACCTACACCGAGATGAGCGAGGAGGATATTGCCCGTAAGGTCAGCCAGTACAAGGCGCCTTGGGTGATCCTGACGGGCGGAGAGCCCAGCTTGCAGGCCACGGAGACGTTGGTGGAGCGCTTCCATGCCTTGGGAAAGAGGGTGGCCATGGAGACCAACGGGACACATGCTGTTCCGACGAACCTGGATTGGCTGACCTTGTCGCCCAAGGAGGGGAAGGACCCTATGCTCACGCAGGCGGACGAGGTGAAGGTGGTCTATCAGGCGGGTGTGGATGTGGAGCGTTGGTGCCGCGAGATCCGTGCGGACCATTATTTCCTGCAGCCCTGCTCTTGCCGGAACACCCAGGAGGTGGTGCGATATATCCTCGAACACCCCTATTGGCGCCTCTCGTTGCAGACGCATAAGTATATAGGCATCGAATGAGGGTGATTTTAAAAGCAACAAACATACCGTACAACCCGATTTCACACGGGCTCATGCCCGGTTTCATTTTGTTCGAGCCCTTCAGGCTCGGGAGAGAGTGGTGGGATGTGCCGATTAACCTATGGTGGTGCCATAGGCTATATCTATATGAGCCTTTCAGGCTCTGGGAACTGCTGCTAAGGGAGGTTGCTAATATTCGTCCGTACCATTCAGCCTGAAAGGCTGTAACAGATATAGCCCAACGGCAGCGCCTTGGGTGGGGGAGACGGCACCGTTATGTTTTGCGGTGTAATTATGTGTCGCCCCGTTTTGAGTTCCATTACCGCACAACCCGTTTCACACATGGGCTCATGCCCGGTTTATTTTGTTCGAGCCCTTCAGGCTCGGGAGAGAGTGGTGGAATGCGCCGATTAACCTATGGCGGTGCCATAGGCTATATCTATATGAGCCTTTCAGGCTCTGGGAACTGCCGCTAAGGGAGGTTGCTAATATTCGTCCGTACCATTCAGCCTGAAAGGCTGTAACAGATATAGCCCAACGGCAGCGCCTTGGGGGAAGACGGCACCGTTATGCGTTATTTTGTGATGTAATGTTCATCCGTGCCATTCAGCCTGAAAGGCTGCAACAGATATAGCCCAACGGCAGCGCCTTGGGGGAAGACGGCACCGTTATGCGTTATTTTGTGATGTAATATTCATCCGTGCCATTCAGCCTGAAAGGCTGCAACAGATACAGCCCAACGGCAACGCCTTGGGGTAAGGATAGGGCGCAGATTCCATGCCAGCCTGAAGGGCTGGAACAGATCATTTTTTCCTTTTTGGATTTTTATTATATTTGCAATATTAGAAGAGTCTTTTTCTGAATATAAATAGTTGGTTGTTATGCTCGGCAGCAATTGGAGCTGCCCACCATTAGCAACCAATTTTTTGTTCTATCGTAATGTCTTTAGCATAAAGGAATTTATATTACTTAAAACCTAAAACACTAAACCAAATTCATTATGAATCAGGCGAATACTGTAAATAAAGGTAAATTTGCGAAGTGGTTGGCCGGATATGTTTTTATTTATATTTTCTGGTCATGTGACAGAGTATTGACGTGTAGTTGGGTGGATTTATGTGTGGTGGTTGTCCCTTTTATTATGGTTGCGTTGCTGTTTTTAGAAAATAAGATCATAAATGTGATGGCAATTGTGGTGTATGCAATATTCTTCCTATTGTCGTTATCCTCTTGTTGCCTATATTACTATTATTTAAATTCCGACGATAAAAAAATTGAATGCTTTAGTATAGATAAATCTTGTCGTGGACAGTCATGGAAATCTGATAAATGTTACTTCCACTTTAGAGATATTAATGTTTCGTGTCGTGCCTTTATAGACGATGAGGAGACACTCAGAAATGATTATCTTGTACAGATGGAATATAGAGAAATATGTGACGATGTATACTTGGTGTATGGGAAAAACATTATAAAGAAAACGAAGGCTCAAATGCCTGTTGAATAATTGCCATGACATATGAGTTATTAGCATATAAATTATATCTTTATCCCCCCAAAAAAGTGAAATAATGATATGAATAAAATATACAAACTTCTGATTCAATGTCCTGTGGAGATCCTTATGTCTATCTTTTTCTTAGGATATTTGTATAAATATGGACCTTTTTACGAAACTGCGGGAGAATGGACGACTCAGACGAAGGATTGTTTAATGACTGTTGGTTTATTGGTCACTATGATGGTGCGGATAGTGGTCTCCAAATTCACATCTCTCAAATATGGAATTATTGCTTCGGTAATAACTGGACTTGTTGTGATAGCTTTGCTCTTCCTCGATTTTGTCGTTGATAGTCATTGGATCCTACCGTGTTATCTAATCTGCGTTGTCGTATGTTCCTGTATGGTTCAGCATAATAACATTGAAGAGCAGATTAGCAAAATGGTGTTTCTGCTGATTCCGACAATTGTGGTTGCTCTGTTTATCCGTTTTCTCGTCTCTTTTGTGTTGGAGGTGACAAAGGAATGCCTTGGACCGGGAGATGCTGCTGTTGCGGATGCTTATGCGTTGGTCGGAGGGACGGTTTGTTTTGTTGTTGGGTATCAGATAGTAAACGAGATACGATTTAAAAAAGAATAGCGTGTTGTATTCCATTTTGTTCGAGCCCTCCAGGCTCGGGAGCGTGGCGGGATGCGCCTAACCTATGGCGGTGCCATAGGCTATATCTATATGAGCCTTTCAGGCTCGGGAAGTTGCCACTAAGGGAGGTTGCTAATATTCGTTCGAGCCATTCAGCCTGAAAGGCTGTGACATATTTAGCCCAACGGCAACGCCTTGGGGGGACGGCACCGTTATGCGTTATTTTGTGATGTAATATTCATCCGTACCATTCAGCCTGAAAGGCTGTAACAATTTAATCTACGGCGATGCCATAGGCTATATCTATATGAGCCTTTCAGGCTCGGGAAAGCACCACTAAGAGATGTCGCCAATATTCGTCCGAACCATTCAACCTGAAAGGCTGTAACAGATACAGCCCAATGGCAACGCCTTGGGGTAAGGGACGCCGGATCCATGCCAGCCTGAAGGGCTGGGACAGATCATTTTTGAGTTTTTTGCCATAAAGGGAATATATTACCTAAAAACCTGCCATTTGCTTTCCTTGGTTATTTTTGTTATATTTGGGAAAGAAAGGAGGACGATGTTATGATTAGTTTCATCTTTTGGCTTGCGGTTCTGATTTTCTGCATCCGCCTTGTCTTCGCCATACCCAAGGATACGCATTGGACGGATTACGCTTGGTGGCTTCCTGACGAGTGGAGAACGAAATGGAGGGAAAAATAAAGGAAAAGGGCGTTTATTCCACCCTTTCATGTTTTTAGCATAAACTTATCCTGCCTAAAACCCGAAGATGCAGATATGACGAAGCATTTATTCTCCCCCTCCTAGCCGAAAAAAGCAACAAAAGCATGAAACAAGAAGATCAATACATATGTCCCGTGATGCGGAACCTCATCGATCAGCTTGAGGAACGAAATATCCCTTTGGCCGAAAGTCGCATGAGCGATTACCATTTCCATGAGTTCTATTTCCGCGTGAACGCTAACCCTGAGATCATAAAAACGCTGCACTTCGAAGGAGCTAAAGTGGTGGGAAACCGTATCGTATGCGATTGCCATTGGAGCACAATGGAATTTGACAAGGCATCGGTTTATGAAATGCATGATGATGGTATTTAATAGCCTCGTTGTAATTATAAATTCATTAATTTTGCAGTATATCAGTGAAGTATAGGGAACGATAAAGTACTATTTCACCCAATTAGAATTATTGTTTATGAAAAGAATCATTATCACTCTATTCGCATTATCAGTTGCATTCATGGCATCGTCCGCCTCACTTACGAAAGAGCAAACAGAGGCGTTGAACGATAAAATCAAAGACTACGATTATGTGGGCGTATTCAGCGAGAACAGAGCTCTTGTGACAAAAGATAACAAATCAGGATTCATCAACAAATCAGGTGAGGTGGTCATACCATTGCAGTTTGAGAATGTAAAAAGAGAAGGGAAGTTCAGAAATGGGCTATGGTGCGACGAATCGGTAGGTGTTATCGACAGCATGGGTAATAGAGTTGTCCCAGAGGGGAAGGTGATAAGAATTGTTCGACTTCCTATGTGCTATGAGCCTGCTGTGCGGATTCATAGTTGGTGGGTTAATGAATTTTCTTATTTCAAACCGGTGGATATCATTCAAATTGAGACTGAACCAGGCAAAAAAGTCACATATTGTTTCGAATATGGGAAACTCCTGTTTACGATGGATAATGATTGGCCGGTAGTGAACGTCCGTACGGGAGAAGTTCTTTCTATTACCAAGAAAGGGGAAAAAGAATATTTGGGTGAAGAGCAGGTGAAAAAGCAAGGCTTTCAATCTCTTGATGATTATAATCGTTATAATTATTGTGCCGGGAGAGCCCTCAGAGAATGTCTTGTGATGAAAAAAGACGGCAAGTGTGGCGTCGTCGACATGAATTTCAATGTCGTCTGTCCGTTTATCATTGAAAGCACTGACATAATAGAAGACTATATTGACGGGACAATCCTGTCCAAAAAGTGTGTCATCGATGACTCTGGGTTAGGGGAACAGGTCCTTCCATTGACTATGACCATTTATAGAAACAAAAGGATCTTAGTAGATAAGTTATACAAGGAGGTGGAGGTATATGGGAAATATCTATTTTTCGATGGATATTCGCCTTCGTCAACTTATATATCTATGCTGAATGAACATGGCATACAAGGTATTCCAGAATCGGCGAAACAAAAAAAATTATACACCTTGGAAGGGAAAGAGGTGAATCCAATGATCATACCTGTTGGCCAAAATAGGTTAAGGCTTATTGTGAAGGATGAGAGATCATCATGGATGTATGAAGATGCAAAAGGGAATGCAATAATAAAGGAACCTCTATATCTTAAAGATCGGCAATTTTTTGGGAAAAGAATCATAGAGGTGGAATCTGAAGAAAGTGAAAGAGAAATCTCTCATATTTGTATTGATGTCGTCACAGGGGACACAGCATGGATCCCTGAATATCATCCTATCTTCGACTATCTGAATGCTGGAATCCTAAAAATATCGGATTTGTCAAAGTATCGTACCCTCCCGCTTCCCCAATATCTTCCGCTTAGTAAGTATGATGTCACTACTTCCCCAAAAGATAATGAATTGAATGTGAAGTTTATGAATAAGGAAGTTGACGGGAATAAGACTTACATGATAAAAAATGTAGAAACGGGCGTGGAAAAAGAATTCAAAGAGATATCCTCCTTCTCAGATGAGTTATTGCGGGTAAAGTACAATGACAGATGGTATTTCTTGAATGACAGGGGAGAGGGAATCAAATAATGTATATGATTATAGTTTTAACATAAAAGGAATCGTATCACCTAAGAACACGGGTATTCATATCATTAAATGAAGGTGCATTTCGACGGAATTAAATATCGCTATTTCAATGAAATCTTTATAGAGATTGCGTTTCTTTTATCTCAAAGAAATAAAGTTTTGCTATATAGAGTACGTAAATTCGAGATTAAAGAGAATTTGACGTTTCCGAAGGAGTGGGTTGACTATAACCTGTCAGGAGAGATTGTGTCAATTCGAACAAATGAGGATTTAGATCAAATGATAAAACTGGCGAACAATGTTTACATTAAAATATGTTTTTCAGGAAGTAATTGCACCAAAGATGGAATCATTGAATCATTCCATATTATAGACGAACACGCTAAAAATTTCAAAGTGATAGAAGAAGAGTTTCAAAACAGTGAGGAATACAAGATCGGGGAATCCGATGGAACCATATAATCTATTAAAAGTAAAACCCATGAAGAAGATATTTTTGTTGCTTATAATGTCTGTAATGACAATGCGTATATATTCGGACGGCTTCGATTGTATTCAAGGCAATTGGTGCCAATTGTCTTTTGATGAAAGCGAAACGATTTATATTATAATAGATGGCTACAATAAGCTTGATTTATATAGATCGGACGGACTCCAATCGGCAAGTGAAGAGCATATCGTATTGGTGAAGAAGCATCTGTTGGAAAGCGAATATGACTCCAGACCGCTTAATCAGGATTCTAAAATCGCGGAAATAGAAGATCGTAATTCCAAGGTGGGTGTCTTTGTTACTGACCGTCCAGATGGTTGGGATGCTTTTGGCACCAATGGTCGAATCGGTTCTGGCGATCATACGGCGTGGCCTGTATCATGCGATGAGGAGAGCATGTATATCTACAACCATGAATATATTAGGATGACGAACTTTAGCTTTGATTTTTTGTCCTTGCTACGTGACGTGTCAATTAAGAATCTCAAAAATTATGTCCTTAAATATTTAAAGTTTGAACTTGCTCTTCCTGTAAAAGAGTCTATAAATGGGGAAAAGGATGGAGAGAATATCCAAATTGGCAAGAAAGATATTTTGAGAGTGTTGAAAACCGATGGCGCCACGTGTCAAGTGGAAGTTTGGACCAAAAATAAAGGAACCATTCAATGTAATGTGAAAAAGGAGGATATTACATTCTTGGGAGATTACATAGACGATAATAGATGATAAGAACCCATTAAATTTAGAGAATCATGGATGAGTTTAGACTTTTGATATTAATGTTTATCTGTCATGTGCTAGATGACTTTGTGTTACAGCTTGCGTGTTTAAGTAAGCTCAAGCAGAAATCGTGGTGGATGTCTCAGACGGACAATGAGTTGTATAAACGTGATTACTATGTGGGTTTAGTTGTGCATAGTTTCTCATGGTCGGGATGGATCCTGCTCCCCTTGATATTCTTTGCCCCGGATGTTCCCGGAACGATGCTGTTAATCGCCTTTCTGATCAATGGGATCCTTCATGCGATCATGGACAATAGGAAAGCGAATAAGCTGGATGTGAGTTTGTTGGCGGATCAGTTGTTCCATTTCTTCCAGATAATGGTAACTTGGATCGTGTTGTGTGTGGTGAGATAGGGAATGGTGTCGCTTAAATCAAAATACACTAACTAAAAAGTCTATTAGAACCCTTTCGAATAAGTTTTTAATTAAGTTTAAAACCGATTTTTATGTCAAATAAAATTCCATGTTTTTTTCTGTCCGGTAAAAAGGAGGTCTTGAGACGCATGTATAAAAAAGCATTTGTCGGTGCTTTGCTTTTTCTCCTTAGCTTCGATGCTTTTGGCCACTATGTCTATGATTTTCCGTATGAACGTGTTGTTGTTGGCGGTCTGCGGTCAACGGCAGGTTACCTGAATGCGCCTGCTTATGGTGTGACCATAGGTGGTACGTTCATATATGCTCCCGAAAGCTGTAACGTTTTTGATCGGTTTTGGCTGATGATGCAAGGCGGTATACAACTGGATTATATGGCGTCGCATGCTGAAAAATGTCTGGATCTTCAGGAGGTTGAGTGTGCCGACCGCTTTTCCTCTGTCTCTATGCCGTTGAATTTAGGCATTTGTTTTGGCGATGTTGGATGCTCTATAGACCCTTATATGGGGATTGATGCCCGATTGAACATGATCGCCAAGTCGCATGCCGATGGCTATGGACGCATTGATTATTTCGATGATTTGAACGCAAAACGTTTCCAGCTGGGACTGAATGCCGGTGTTGATGTTAATTTATTTTTCCTTTATTTGGGTTATCGGTTCACGAAGGACTTGACTGACTTTATCCCAGGGGAGCATAGCCGTAACTCTTGCCACAGAATCTTTGTGGGCTTCAACTTCCTCTTTTGGTGATTTTACAGACCATTTGTTGTGGCTTCCTCGATGTCTCTTTGTTAAACCTTCAAATTAGGTTCTGTAAATGATGGACATGTGAAAAACATTATATATTACTTAGAAACAAAACTTTTTTTTGGATACTATTGTTAACTTTGGCAATTTTACATAAGAGGTTGCAAAGCGGCAATTAATGCAAAAAATATGGCTTGGGGGATATGCCCGAGGTTGGGATGATACTGGGAGTAATTTTGACTTTCCTATTGCAAAACTTCTATAATTGCTTGATTCAGAAACTAAAGAATATGTTAACATTTTGTGTTTCAGAGATTTTGGTAGGGGAATAGTTGATGTTAAAAATGGATAAATGACAGATAGTGAATTTAAAATAAAAGAGTTTTCGTTGAGTTTCGGTAAATATGATGCTTGCGATATTCCGTTTACTGCAAAAATCGGTAGTCAGACAATTAAAAGTTATCTAAGTAATTGGTCTGTAAACTTTGATTTACTAAGACATCAGTTAGAAGGCCTTACTTTTTATCCCCATAATGGCAACATTAATATAAATTTTGAGGATGATCCTACTGAATTTATATTTAAACAACATGGTGTAAATGCAAAAATGTCTGATGGAAGTATAAAACATTCAGATATATTACACCTTCAAATTTTACCCAATTGTTTTACAAAAACTAATACCATTGAGGGTTTTTGCGAGCCTTTGCAAGTTATTAGTGCAATTTATGAAGCGTTTTTGCAACTGGGTAGATCTTTTGCTACCTGCAAAGAATTTGATTTTAATGATTGGAGATATTCGTGCGGATTAAATATCTATAACACATTAAAATCTGGTATAGTAGAAACCTTTTTAAAGGCTAATTGCCCAAAACCGGAAATAATAAAAAGACAAACTGTTGTTAATCATATAATTACAATTTGTGCAGGAAAAGATATTTGTGGCTATCTTGAAGACGGCTCACCTATCTGTCTTATTGGCAATGCCAATGATTTGGTACATATAAGTGGATTTGAAACCTTTAAGATCTCCGGCATAAAGGAATGGGTTAACAATAAAAAACAACCAAATTTTGATTTTGAAAAATGGAATCAACAAGGATTGAATTTTGCCAAACAGATTCGTTCAATCCTTTCGGAGGATTACGATGTTTGGTATGAATCATCAAACAAAAAATCGTCGTTGATACTATAATTATCACAAAAACTTTCAATGATGAGAAATAAGATTTTTCTTTTGATGTTATTGATTTGCATTTCATCATCTGCTCAAACAAATACAAACATTGAGAAAAAGATGCCTACTTTTTCTCTCAAATCGACGCACCTTTTGCAGTCGATGAATTAATCAAAATTCAGATAGATTTCACAGCGGACAAGGATGAGAAAATAATCGAAGGAGGATATATCCATTCTTCAAGATTAGAGTGCTTGTACGATGAAGACACCGAATTCGTCAAAACACAAAGTTTGGAGGATTGGCGAAAGGGCATTAAATAGATTGGCAATGTTATGTCAGAATACTTCTATTTCCCCTTATCCTCCGCGATTACCGTATTGATCATCTTGGCGATTTGTTGCACCATCGGTTTCCGCTGTCCGGAGAAGTTGGAGACCATGATGCTGAAGGCGTACCATTTGTTGTTGGCGTTGATGTAGCCGGCGTAGTTCTGCACGCGCTCCATGCTACCGCTCTTGACGAACGCCTTGCCTTCCAAGGCGGTGCCCTTCATGAAACCCGCCACGGTGCCGTTCCTGCCGGCTGTGGGTAGTGTCTGGAGGAAGGATTTCGAATAGGTGCTTTGATTATGCATGTAGGAGAGCACGTCCACCATGAACTTCGGCGAGAGGGCGTTTTTCATCGAGAGCCCCGATCCATCCACTTGGAAGACCCGCTTTGTCTCGATGCCCAGCCCCGACCAATACTTGGATATCACACTGGCGGACCGCCATCCCACGCAGGGCGCGAGGCTGTCCTTCTGCTTGGATAGGATGAGGAAGATGCTCTCCGCATAGAGGTTGTTGCTCTTGTGGTTGGTGACCCGCTCGATCTCCTTCAGCGTGGCGGACTTGTGCACGAAGAGCGTGTCGCGGATCGAGTCCCGCTTGTACCATCTGACCGTGGTGGCGAGTGAATCGACCGTGATGCCTGCGCTGATCAGCAGGTTGCGGAGGGAGTCGGCCAAGAAGAGGGCAGGCTCTGGCATCTCCGTCTTGAGGAATTGTTTCGTGTCGACCGGCAGGTTGCCCCTGAACGTGGGAGCCCAGGAGAAGTCCGTTTTCGTCATTCTCCACGCTTTTTCCTTCCCGGTCTGGGTCATCTCTATCTTAGGCTGTAAAAGTCCCGTAGAGGGCGTGCAACTCGTGTAGGAGACCCCGCAGGAGTCGGACGACAGCACGATGCCCAGCAGGTTGTCATGGATGTTGAGGCCGGAGGGGGTCGGCGAGTAGGAGGATCCGATGTCCTCCACCAGCCAATGGAACGGTGCGCCGTCCTCCCTGAAGACGGAGGCGTCGCCCACCACATGTCCCGTGATCCGTTTGATGCCCTTCTGTTGCAGGGCAAGCAGTGCCTCGGCGTAGAAATCGCCTGCGCTCGGCGCATAGGCGGAGCCCAAGGTCGGGTCGCCTCCACCACGGATGTAGAGGTCGCCGTGAAGCGTCGAATCGACGATCGTGCCGCAGTATTCGATGTTTGTCTTGAATCGGAAAGTGTCGGAAAGCATCTCCATGGCGGAGGCCGTCGTGATGATCTTGGTGACGGAGGCAGGGTTCCTGTCCGTCATCTCCTGGTAGCTCGCCACGACACGTCCGTTGGTGATATCCTTCACCAAAAAACCTATGCCCGCCTGTATGAGGTTGTCGGAGTTGACGAACTCCTCGATGGCTTTGTTCTCCTGCGCCATGGCGGACATGCAAAGCGTAACGGATAGGATAAGGTTTAAAAAGACTTTCCGCATGTTATTTTCCTCCCATATCGAATGGTTGTGTTAACGTTTCTTCGTTATGTTCTTGACCAAGGCTTTCCCTAGTGGTTTCAATATGTTCGTGACGATCCATTTCCAGATGGCCTTGTTTCTCTTCTTAGAGGCTTTTTGAGTTTTCTCGTCCTCCTTCTCCTTTTGCTTTTTCTTGCTCTCCTCCTCTTTGGCGGCTATCTCTTTGGATTTCTGCTCTTCCTGTTTCTTCGCGTCGTCGATCAGTATCTCGTAGGCGGAGCGGCGGTCTTCCGTCTCGCGGTACGATTTCTCGAGACCAGACTCCTTGATGGCCTTCTTCCTCTCCTCCTCGGTGATCGGACCGATTTGACCCTGCGGGCAGAGCATCTTCGCCCTTTCCACCACGTTAGGGGCACCTTTCTCGTCGAGGAAGGAGATCAGGGCCTCTCCCGTCTCCAATTCAAGCAACGCCTTCTCCGTGTCGAAGGATTCGTTGGTGCGGAAAGATTGCGCCACGGCCTTGACCGCCTTCTGGTCCTTAGGCGTGAAGGCGCGGAGGGCGTGTTGTATCTTGTTACCCAATTGACCCAAAACGTTTTCCGGAATATCCATCGGGTTTTGGGTGATGAAGTAGACGCCGACTCCCTTGGAACGGATCAGGCGGACGATCTTCTCTATCTGCGTCAGCAACGCCTTGGATGCGTCGTCGAACAGCAGGTGCGCCTCGTCGAAGAAGAAGATGAACTTAGGCTTGTCCAGGTCTCCCACCTCAGGCAACTCGTTGTAGATGGAGGTCAGGAGCCACATCAGGAAGGCGGAGTAGAGCCTTGGGTTGTGGTAGAGCTTATCCGCCGCGAGGATGTTGAGCATACCCTTCTTGGTGTCGTGCATTCTTTCCGTGACGAAGAAATCCTCGATCTTGAATTCAGGAAGGCCGAAGAAGAGGTCGCCGCCCTGCTCCTCCAGCGCCAACAGGTTTCGTTGGATGGCGCCTACGGATATGGACGAGATGTTACCGTATTCCGTTTGGAACTCCTTGGCGTTCTGCCCTATGTAGTTGAGCGCAGCGCGGAGGTCCTTCAGGTCGTCCAGCGGCATGTTCCTATCCTCGCAGATGCGGAAGACAGCGGCCAGCACGCCCTCCTGCGTGTCGGTGAGCGACATGATGCGGGAGAATAGCAGTACGCCGAAGTTCTTGATGGTCACACGCATCGGAACACCTTGTTCCCCGTAGACATCGAAGAACTGGACAGGGTAAGGTTGGAAGTCGAACGTGACGCCAAACTCGTTTTGTCTCTTTTCGATGAATTTGGTCAGGGTACCCTCTTTGTAGACGCCCGAGAGGTCGCCCTTCATGTCAGCCATGAAGCAAGGGACACCCAAATCACTGAATGATTCTGCCAATACTTGGAGGGAAACTGTCTTTCCTGTTCCGGTCGCGCCTGCGATGAGGCCGTGTCTGTTCGCCATCTTAGGCTCGATGTAGAGCGGATGGTCCGAATGCGCTATGTATAAGCGGTTTTCGTTATCTAACATAGTATGTCGTTTTTATTCTTTGTTTTCCGCAAATATAGTAAAAAAAGAGCGAAATGTTAAGGTTTATAGGAGGTTAGTTTGCTGCTCCGAACAAGTGGAGGGGCAGACAGATGAAAAAGTATGATAAACTAAAGTTGTACTTTAGATTATCATGATAAAATAAAGTTGCACTTTGGATTATCATGAAAAATTACTATGTTTGCAACGTTGAAATAACGTTATGAGCAATGATAGAAAGGATTCTGAAAATAGAGGATGTTCAAACCGACAGCGTGTTCCTATGGGGTGCTAGACAAACAGGGAAAAGTACTTTGCTTGTCAATCTTTTCCCTGATGCGACGTACATCGATTTGCTGCGTCTCGACACTTTTGAGCGGTTGCGGCGTAATCCTTCCCTTTTGCGGGAAGACCTGCAAAGCAAACAGCCCGGCGACATTGTTATCATAGACGAGGTGCAGAAACTCCCGGATTTACTCAATGAGGTGCAGTGGCTTATCGTCAGGAAGGATATCCATTTCATTCTCAGTGGTTCCAGCGCAAGGAAACTCAAGCGTTACGGAACAAATCTGCTGGGTGGCAGGGCGTTGCGATGCAGGCTCTTGCCATTGGTTAGCGCAGAAATCCCTGATTTCAATCTGATCAAGGCCTGCAATAACGGTATGCTTCCCCGCCATTATCTGACGGAGAATGCCACCAAGAGGTTACAGGCATACGTTGGCGATTACCTGCAACAGGAGATCATGGCCGAGGCATTGAGCCGCAATTTGTCCTCATTCACCCGTTTTCTCGAGGTTGCCGCCTTGTCCGATGGTGAGATGGTGAATTATAACAACATTGCGTCAGACTGCGGAGTGAGCGCTGTGACGGTCAAGGAATATTTTTCGATATTGGAGGAGACGCTTGTCGGATTCATGCTCCCTGCGTATACCAAGGTTCGGCAGCGTAGAGTCATAAAGGCTCCCAAGTTCTATTATTTCGATGTGGGTATCGTCAATTATCTCACGCACAGGGTGAACCTCCTTCCTGGTTCCGCTGACTTCGGTCATGCGTTCGAACACTTTATCGTTCAGGAACTTGTGGCATACGTTGATTATAGGCAAAAACATGTCGTACTCAGCTATTGGCGCACCGCATCGGGCATTGAGGTGGATGTTGTCGTTTCAGATGAATACTCATCAGATATATTGTTTGCCATAGAGATTAAATCGTCCGAGGAAATACAGAACAGACATCTAAAGGGGTTGCGAAGTTTTCGGGACGAATATCCCGACACGAAGCTAATTGTCGTGGGACTTGATAAAATCAGTCGTGCGACAGAAGACGGCATCAGCGTTTTATATGCCACCGATTTCCTGAAAGCCTTATGGGACGGGGAGTTGTTTTAGGCTTAGGATGGTTGGGTTGTTTGGAACTTCTCTTCCCTATTTTTAGTCTTTAGTCTCCTCTCATTACCGCCTCTACCACAGCCACCACCTTCACATCATCCTCTTCGTGCAGTTCGATAGGGGAGTAGGCTTTGTTGAGCGGACGGAGGGTGATGGATTTGCGGCTACCGTCAGCGTTCTTCTCGCTGTGATACTCCTTGAGGGTGTATTTGCCATCATAGTCGCCGTCATATTCGCTGATTTGCGCAATCACCATCTTACCGTTACGACTACCTCCGTTGTCTGGTGTATAGAAACGGCAGATGACCCAATCGCCATCCTCGATTCTTGGTTGCATGGAGTTGCCTTTGGCTTGGCAGACGAAATAATTCTTGTCTCCCTTCGGATGGACTCCGCTTGCTGAGATGTCTATCCAGCCTGTTTGTGTAGGCAGTTCGTTTGACTCGAATGCACCGCAGGCTGCCTTCAGATTGTAGTATGGCAGGAATTGGACAAACTTCGCTTCTTCTTCCACCTCTTCCATGATTTCTATAGCAGGCTTAGCTACTCTTTCTTCTGCTTGTTGGGCGGCGGTGCGCTGTGCCGCGTCCAGATGGAGGGCTGGCAGGCTCTTCACGATTGCCACCGTCTGCACGCTCACGTTGATGACGCTCAGCAGTAGGTCGAGTATGTAGCGAGGCTTTTCGTGCTCTCGGCTCCAGTCGTTCGGGTCGTTCTTGATAAGGCTCTCTTTGTCTATGGTGACCTGATACCGCTCCATAATCCATTCGATGGCTGACTTGCCGTTCACCACGTAGTCGTAGGCCACCTGTGGTATGTTCTTCACCACGATATGTCCGTTGTAGAGGATGGTGTTTGGCTTGTCTTTGGCCTTCATTCCAGTAGGGAAACGCATCTTCTCCACGGTGTAGTAGGCGTACTCATCCTGTTTCGTGCCGGTCTCATTGCCGGTTACGCCTGGGTATGGTTCTACCTCCTCATAATTCAGATGTAATTCAGCTAGTTTTCGTCCTGCTTCCATAAATGCTTTGAACTCTTTTGCACTTTCGACAATCGGAATCCTTGGCAACATTTTCTTCAAATCAGCTTCAAAAGTTGTCCTATAATCCTCACTATGAAGAAGTCCATACACATAGTAGAATATATCTTCCTTGGTAATGTCCGTAGATTTAGCACTTAAACCGTAACGAGTTCTGAATTCTTTGAGAATATAATCAGAGATTCCATCATGACGAAGATAGCCATACTCATCGAAGCCTATTCTTTTATAATCATACATATCGTCATCATCAAATAATGATTTCATTCCTGGATTTCCCTTCTTCTTAGTACGTTTGTTATATTCCTCTTTGGTCTCATACCAATAAAGAGGGAAACAGTGTGTGTCACCACAATAGTGGTAATCAACAATGTTATTTGATACTATCGATGTGAGTTGTTTGGATGATCCAATGCAACTTATTCCAATAACAAAATTGCCATGCTCGTTTGTAGGAAACAATTTTCTCCATTGACCTGGACGTTCTATCATATACTGATTGTAACATAGGCTCATTTTTTGGAAAGGACGATATGATCCTTCAATAAAATCAGTATCGCTATAAGACAGTTCTATGTTCTTTTCACAATACTTCTTCATATTTACAGTCCAGGATATCTGAGTCTTGTCGGTATCAATTAAATCTTCAACTTTAAGTGTTGGATTGGTTTTTGATTTTAAAGCATAATTCTTCCTCTGATTATCATAGAAAGCAATGAATTTGTCTATTCCCTGTTTTAATGCTTTTTTTGAGAATTTGCAAACGTATGGATCTCTTCCTGTAGCTACACCGACGGCTTCCATTGTAAAGAATGCATTCGACTTTTCGTCAAAGTTCTTCTCTGGATTAATCGAAATTAGTTCTTTGAACGCATCATTTCTCATGGAAATCCAATCTCCATGTTCGTTTGGAGAGATTCTTCCTTTTCCAAAGTCTTTTGATAGAACGGATCCTATCTTCTTGATTTTATCAAGTTTCTGTTGTTGCGTCAGATAATCGCCAATATCAAGATAATGGATATCAGCTTTCATCAACTTTTTCTCTTCATCCGTTAAAATACATTGTTTGAATTCTATCTCTGCATCTTTAAGCTTCTTCCAAACAGCAAATCTTTCTGGAGACTTATGTGGGTTATCGACAAGAATGGTAATGGAAACAGGAGTCCTACTTCCGCTTCCGAATATTTTACCTCCCTCTTTACGACTCAATTCGCCGCTTGTTCTCTGATTGCCTCGAAGATTGAACACATATATATCGCTGAACTCTTCCTCGATACACTTTCTAAAACCATCCAATGCATTACCATCTAGCCAAGAACCATTACTTATGAATGCCACAACACCTCCCGTTTCTCCATTCTCATGAATACGGTCAGAAGCCCATCTGAAAGCTTTGATGTAACTATCATAGATGGACTTTTGGAGATTAGCTGAGGATCTCTTGGCATAGGTTTGCTCAATCCTACTCTCCAAATCCTCGTAATGTAAGTTCGCAGCCATATCATCGGCAGATTTTTGTCCTATTGAATATGGAGGATTGGCTATGATAACCTTAATCGGAGTCTTTTTTTGTTGTTCTATTTGTTTCGTGTTCTCGATGAAATAATAACCTTCACCTTTGAATTTATATTGTTTACTTTCAGTTAATTGGAATGTGTCAGTCAAGCAAATGTTGTTGTACGGAAGATACCCTTTTTCAGAAACAATGTCATTGTATACGCTTTCAATATTCACATCGGCGATGTAATAAGAGAGCAGGACGATTTCGTTACAGTGTATCTCGTTGAGGTACTTATATCTTAAATCTTCGTCAGTTATGCCATGATTTTTCAGATAGTTCAATGTTTGGGTGATAAATGTACCTGTTCCAGTAAATGGATCAAGAATATTCACCCCTCTGTCTTTTAGTGACACTTTGAATTCTTTTTTCAAAACATCATCTACGCTCTTGATGATAAAGTTGACACAATCGACGGGCGTATATATTATTCCCAATTGTTCTACAATCCGAGGAAAGGCTTTCTTAAAGAACTTCTCATACAACGTTTTAATTGTATCTTGCTTCTCATCGATAGTTCGTAATGTTCCACAAACTTGGGAAACATTGTTGTAGAAAGATTCCAACACATTCCTATCCGATACGAAGGCTTCGTCTTGAATCACATCCAAGACACTTTGGATACTCTTGCTGACTGTATTGTTCTTAGCGAATTGATAATCTGGGAATAACGCATCGAACACTGGTTTCGTAATCAATTGCTGGGCAAGGAACGTGATGGCTTGTTCTCTGTCAATTGAAGGGTTGATGTTTTTTTGTAAGTCAGATACAAAATGATCAACCTCTTTAACATATTTGTCGTTCTCCACCAACTCATTAAGTCTGGCGATAAAGTTTTGGGCGATGTCTCCAACTTTTGTAGACCACTTATCCCAATAAAGACGATCACCTACCTTATCCACCATACGGGCGTAAAGTTTATCAACGAACTCTAACTCTTCAGGGAAGAGGATTGGTCCCTCAGTTTTTCCTCCGCCTCCAGTAGGTCTGCCACCGCCAGTTCCTCCATTTCCTCCTCTTGGAGGACGAGGCGATACGATTTTCACATGAGTGTAATTGTGGTTGCTAAGTTCTGCCGCCAAACGTTCGTCATGAGAGCGCATCGCATTCAAGATGTTCCACACTAACTTGTAACGCTCGTTTTTGTCCATCTCCTTGACAGGGTCGGCACCTATAGGAATCACCACAGGAACTATGATATATCCGTACTTCTTGCCCTCGAATTTTCGCATGACACGTCCTACGGATTGGACAATGGTTATCATGGACTTCTTAGAAGCCAAGAAAATTGCGGCATCCAGAGCAGGGACATCCACACCCTCACTAAGACAGTTAACATTGCACACGATGTTACTGCGCTTCTCATAAGGATCAAAAGATTCACGAAGTATGTTCAAGTTTTCGTTCCTTTCATTAGTCGGCATATCACCGCTTACCATAGTGGATTTCACATCAACAAGCTTCTCCAAGAATTCTTTTGAATCCTCATCCCCCTCAAAAACTTTTTTGTAAACAGCAGTAACATCCTCAAAAGCCTGTGATATTTCTTCCGCCACATAAACCCCTTCTTTTGTTTTTTTATAGCGTCTTACGTTATCGCAGAAGGCAATGGCCGTATGCATTGGTTTGCCTATATTTTCATCTTCAGCAAAGTCATCCTTGTTGGCGTACAGCAATTGCTTACTCATAGCACTTACTGAACCTATAATCATCGCTTGCTGTTCTGGAGTTATATGATGTATATGTTCTTTATCGGGAGTTTCTTGATTATGTTGATCCACATATCTCTTATAAGCATTAAGAAACTCAGAATTGGCATTTTTTTCATCTATGGTAAGGACTAAAACCTTATAATCAGTCAATAGCCCTTTATCTACAGCTGTGCCGAAATCAAGATTATAGAAATGCTTTCCAAAATACTCCTCCTTATCCATGGAGAAAAGAAGATCATCGTTCAAGTCTGCTTTGTTTTTACTTGCTTCGTTGTATATCTTCGGAGTAGCGGTCATATACATTCTATGCTTGGCTTTGACATAATTTCCATTATGTACTTTTGTGAAATCTGTCTCATTTTTCCCGCTTATTTTTACAGACGCAGTTCTATGAGCCTCGTCACAAATGATTAGATCAAATTCTCCAAATTCCCCTCCGCTTTTCTCCATCAACGTGCTTTGCGCTGTTTTTACGACATCAATACTCTGGTAAGTGGAGAAACAAATAAGTAAACCATCATGATTCTTATATCTCTCGATTTCATCTATGATTGCCTTAGGATTAGTGCATGAACGTATTGGCAAGTCTGTTAAGGATTCTACCATGTGGTCTTCCTCTTCATTATACTCAATAGACCCAGCACTACTGTCTGAGCATACACAAACTGCTTTGATAGGTTTCTCCGAATTTGCGAACCAACTATTGAGAGATTGTGCAACCAATGCTATTGATGGAGCCAAAAACAAAACCAACCCCTTGTTTTTAAGCATTTGTTGAGCTATAAACATTGAGGTTAGAGTTTTTCCTGTTCCGCATGCCATTACTAATGTTCCTCTCTCGTTCTGACTGAAATGATCTAGTGCAGCATCAATGATAGGCAATTGATAATCCCTGGGTGTGGCCTTTTTACGAAGTGCATCGGTTCCGTTCTTTCCATTCAACAACAACTCCCAATCCACTTGTGAATCATTTAAAGTGTTTAGACTTACTTTGTTGACTGGCGGGTTTTGATTCTCTAAAGATTGCTCTGCATTTTTCCCAAATTTATTTGTAGTAGAAATCCAAAGTCTACCAGCGAATGAATATGTTTGATTGTCTATATTGAATTGACGTGAACTATTAGCTAAAAAGGAATCTACTGCCGCTTTCTGAATAACTGTTTTATCGTCATAGCATTTGCATTGTATAGCCCAGTAACCACCATTGTCGTCTGATGCAACTAAATCGATACCCAAATCTTGTTTTCCTAAACTCTCAGTACATGGAGAATCTTTCCACATCCAAACTTTTGTAAACAAATTGGAATAAGAAGGATCAGATAGCAGCCAACGCTGCATTAGTTTTTCAAAAACATCGCCTTTTTGGCGCTCAGTGACAGTCTCCTGTCTGAATTTTGCGAGGATGTCATAAATGCTCATAAAAATGCTCTTTTGCATCAGGAAGAAGAGCATTCCATCCATACCACTGGCATTGACGTGAAGACACACCATCCCCACACTGCCGTAAAATAGTTTTTACGGAGAAAAATAGAACCAGATTCAATTGCTGTTTTTGCCCTTCCCCTGGTGTAGGTTAGAGCGTACGACTATTACGTGCAAACGAAAAGGGTCTGTCTAAACACACGAAGCGTGGGCAAATGCTTACCTACGCTTCGGGTGCTTGGCCAGACCCATGAGAACAGATAAAACACCACCCACGCAAACCGCGGGCGTTGCTGTTTATCATTCTGTTCTCAAATCTTCTATGCGGCCAAGCTTTGAAGCGTTTCCAGAATAAATAGCGACGCTATTAATTGAATTTTACTATGTCACAACCATGTTCCCCTTTTTGAAGGGTGCATGATGCCTTGCAAATTTAATAAAAGAATTGCATAATTTTTAGTGGTGGTGGACGGAAAATTGGTCATAGTCCAATGAATTTGAATAAAAGACAAGGAGGGTTATGGCTAATTTCAGGGTGATTTCGTATTTTTGTAACAAAGGATTATTAAACGACAACGATATGGCAACATCAGTACCCAAACCTGCACAGTTGATTATCACGCTGGAAGACGATGCGCTCATAACCGACATCAAAAAGGCTTTGAAGCTGATACGTGGTGTGACGTCGGTACGGGTGGCCACCCTCAACGACGATAAGACCATTACGCCCGCTATGCGCCGTTCGATCAATAAGGCTCGTCGCGAGTAGAGACGCACGGCCGTGCGTCTCTACGGAAAATGTAAATTCCTTCAGTCCAATTGAACGAATTAATGTAAAATCCTTCAGTCTCACTGAACGAATTAACGTAAATTCATTCAGTTGCATTGAACGAATTAACGTAAATTCCTTCAATGGGTCGATGAAAATTGCTGTTCTCCTTGCCTGATATGGCCGGGAAAACACGAAAAAGATTGGTTGGATGGATTGGATGTGTTATCCTTTCACCTGAACCTCGCTGCACCCGTTGATGCCTCTCTTGCTGACCCGTATCTGCGTCGGTATGCGCTCCTTCAGGATCTCCACGTGCGAGATGATGCCGACTTTCTTGCCGCCGAGGTTGTGGAGCTTCTCCAGCATGTTCATCACAGCGTCCAGGTAGTCTGCGCTGAGGGTGCCGAATCCCTCGTCGATGAAGATGATGTCGGTGGTCAGCCTGCTTTTGTTGAGCGTGGAGAGGCCTAAGGCCAAGGCGAGGGAGATGATGAAGCTCTCGCCTCCCGACAGCGTGTTGCAGGGGCGCACGTTGCCGCCCATGTAGAGGTCGCGTACCCAGATGCCGAGGCTCCGGCTGTTGCAGCTCAGTTCGTAGCGGTCGTTCAGTTTCATCAGGAAGGCGTTGGCGTTGTTCAGCAGTTGGCGGAGCACGTAGCTTTGCGCGATGAGGCGGAAGGCCTTTCCGTCACTGCTTCCGAAGTGCTGGTTGAGGATGTCCCATTTGCTCCACTCCTCCCTGAGCTTTTCGACGTTCTTCCTGACCTCCGCCACCTTCCGTATGTTCTCCTCGCTCCGCTTGAATTCAAGCTCGATTTTTGCGGTGGATTCGATGATTTCCTTCATCTCCGCCTCGGCTTGCTCGATTTTCTCCGTGATGGCCGCGAGGGTGGTCTCCGAGGTTATTCCTTCAGGTTTTTGCGTTTGGGTCTCTTCGATTCTTTTGTTGAGGCTCTTGATCTCGCCCTCCGCCATGTCGATTTGCCTTCCCTTCTCCTCGATTGCCCGTTTCTCCTCCTCAAATCTCTCCTTGGTGATCTGTTGCAATTCGGCGAGGCGCTCCTGCGTGAAGGTGCTGTTTTCTCGGATGAAATCGTCTATTTTTTGTGTCAACTGGTTTCTCTCCTCCTGGTTTTTCCTTAGGTCGCTTTGGAGCGACGAACACTCTTTCGCCAACTGGGAAGTGAGCTGGGTGAGTTGGTCGATTCGGGTGGAGACGCCATCGCTCTCCCAATCGGGGAATGTCTGCAGGATCCATTTCTGGTCTCCTTCGATGGCCTCGAGGGCATTCTCCCATTGGCTGATCTCAAGGATGAGCCGCTCCTTCGTCTGGCAACGTTCCTTGTATGCCTTCACCTCCTGCTCCAAGGAGACGAGGAAGGCTGGGATGTCCGTTTCCCAATCCTCCCGCTTGATCTTCTTCGCGGCGGTTTCGTATCTTTTTTTGGCGTTTTCATCGTGGGTTTTAGCGATGCTCAGGCTCTCTGTGATCCGCTCCTTGGCGGCGTTCGCCCGCTTCTCCGCCTCGCTGAGCGCCTCTTGGGCTTTGTTGCGGGATTGGACGATGGCGTCCTTCTCCTTCTGCAGTTCGCCGATAACCTTTTGCGTGTTGAGGAAGGTCTCCCGCTCTTGCTCTTTTATGCTCTTCTTTTCTGCGATGGATTCGCCGATTTTTAGTTTCTCTTGGGGAATAGATAGGCTTTGGCACAATTGCTGTATCGTTGCGTCTCTGTGCTTTGTCTCCTCCTCGATTTTGCGGATCTCCTCTGTGAGGTTCTTCTTCTCCTGGAGGATCAGTTCGATTCGCTTCTCGCAGTCGGTCAGCGATTTCAACGCGTTTTCCTTGGATTTGCGGATCTCCTCCAACTCCTTTTCGTAAGGGGCGATGGCGGCTTCCAGTTCACTCTCTTTCACGATGGAATCGATCTTTTTCCCGCATATCGGGCATTCGTCCCCGACCTTCAGCGAGTGGCGTATCTCCTTGATGGCGTCTCCCACGGCCAATCGTAGGGTTTGCAGGCTCTTGGCGTGTTTCTGCTCTTCCTCCTTCCAATCCTCGTACTTCTTCTTCTCGTCGGGTACTCTTTGGGAGAGGCTCTTTTCCTCTCCGGTCAGGGCGGTTAGCTTCTCCTGTTGCGCGTTGAGCTGCATCTCCTCCTTCTGTTGGAGTCTCCATTCGGTGTCGAGTTGTTGCAGACGGGTGATCTCCTCGTTCAGCCGGTTGAGGTCTTTGCCCTTCAACTCATCCTGTTTGGCGGTCAGTTCGGTTTGCTTCTGCTGCTCTTTTTCGTCGCACTCTTGTTTTATTTTTGCGATTTCATCGATTTTTTTCTGGATATTGGGCAACTCCTCCGCCTCGATTCTCTTCGCTTCGCCGCGGGATTTCTCCGCCTCTTTCCGTTCGCTCAGGTATCCGTTCAGGTTCTCTTGGATGGAAGGGAAGGCCTCATACATCTCCGCCTCCTCTTTCTGCTCCTCCAACTCCTTCGTCAGTTTTTGGTCGAGGATCCTCTTCTCGCTGAGTTTCTCCTTCGCCCAAGTGATGCCACCGCTGATCCGGCGGAACTCTTTCCGGATGTTCGCCTCCTTCTCCGACAGGGTGATTCTCTCCGCCTCCCGGTTCTTCAGGTTGAGCATTTCGTTGCGCACCTCGATGGTGGCGCTCCACTCCTCGATATCCCTTTTTTGTCGGATGAAATCGGGCTTTTTTATCTCCTCCTCCAGTTGTTGGCGGTTTTGGGTGGCGGTGGCGAGATCCTGTTGCAGCTTCTTCTCCGTCGTCAACCACTCTCTGATTCCTTCCGCTTGGCGTTTCCCTTTTTGGACCATCGCTTGACGGTCGTTCAGGATCTTCAGCTCCTCTTTCTTTTGGCGGGTCTCCTCCTCGGTGAGGATCTCGAACCCTTCTATCTTCTTCTCCTCGTTGGCGCAAGCCTCCTTGACCGCCTTCGCTTTCTCGAAGATGGCGATACCTACTTGGGAGTAGATCTCTGTGCCTGTCAGTTTTTCCAATATATCGGACTTCTCCTTCTCGTTGCTGGAGAGGAACTTGGTGAACTCGCCTTGGGCTAGTAGGGAGGTGCGGCAGAATTGTTCGTACTTCATTCCCACGCATCGTTCGATTTCGGTGTCGATCTCCCTCTTTTTGGTCAAATATAGCCCTTTCGCCGGACATTCCAGGCTGCGGCTGTCCTCCACATTGCCGGTTCTCTTCTGCCGTACCGTCCAAAGCGCGATGTAGGTTTGTTCGTCGTTCCCGATGAAGCGTAGTTCGGCGGAGCCCTCTTTCGCTCCCCGGCGCATCATCTGCCTGATGTCCTTGAAGCCCATCACCTCGTTCTCCTCCTTCTCTTTGACGGACGCGCTGTTGTTGATCCTTGGCGTGTTGGCGTAGAGGGCGAGGCAGATGGCGTCCAGTATCGTGCTCTTGCCGGAACCTGTCTCTCCGCAGATGAGGAATATAGGGTTTCCCGAGAAAGGCTCCCGATCGAAATAGATGTCCGCTTTCTCGATGGAAGCGATGTTTTTTATATGTAGCGATAGGTATTTCATGCTTCCTCCCGCTCCTTTCTACGGAGTTCCTCCGTGATCTCCCGGATCATCGTTCTCATCTCTTTGTCCAGCTCCTTGCCGTATACCTCTTGGTAGTAGGTGTTGGCGAGTTCGGCGGGTTCCATGTTCGTGATTTCGTAGGAGTCGATGATTTGGGCGGCAGACGAGTGTTTCCTCGCCTTCTTTGTTGTCTTTATCTTGCAGAACCGGCACTTCTTCAGTTGGAGCAGTTGCTCTATCCTCGTCTCCGCGTCCGAAGGCACATACTCCTCCACCTCCACGTTGAGGCAGACGTAGGAAGAGGGGTCGACAGGGGTTTCGGCGAAGGCCTTGAACGCCTCTTCGAAGGGCAAAGGTTCCGATGGAATCGTTAAAAAACGATGGTCGTTGTGGATGGTGACCTCCTTGACGGAAGCCTTCTCGCCGTGTCGGTTGATTTCCACCAAGGAGACCGAGTGCGGGTACATCTCGTCGAAGTTGACTTGGATCGGGCTGCCGCTGTACCTCGCCTTCTCATCCCCTTTGATGAATTGCGGGTGGTGGATATGGCCCAAGGCGAAGTAATCGTAGTAATTTCCCAGCGTGTTGATCTCCACGTAATCCATGCCACCCACCGATTGCTCGTCGTGCCCCCTGGTGTCCGCCCCGCAGAGGGTGAGGTGCCCCATCATGATGACAGGCACATTTTGTTTGTTCTTTTTACGGACGATTTCCTGTGCGGTGTTGAACAGTCCCATTTGACTCTCCCTGATATGGGGGATGGCGATGACGTAGGCGATGGTTGCTCCGCCTTTCCCTTGGATGGGAATGATATGTTTTTTTTCGATGGATTCGTTGTTTTCATCTTTTTCGGCGTGACCGATCACCTTCACGTTCGCCAATTGCCAGAGCTCGTCGGCCGACTCCAGTCGGGAGTAGCTGTCATGGTTGCCGGCGGTGACGATGATGGACATGGATGGGCACGCTTTGTGGATGGCCACCATGCTGTCGGTGTAGAGTTTCTGCGCCGCGGCGGAAGGGACGGCGGTGTGGTAGATGTCTCCGCTGACCAGCAGTGCGTCGGGTTGTTCCCGCTTCACGATGGCACACAATTGTTGGAAGAAGCTGCGGTGCTCCTCCTCACGGTCATATCGGTAGAAATCCTGCCCGATATGCCAGTCCGATGTGTGGATGAATCTCACGGAGAGATGTTATTTATTTGAAGATTTTCCTTGTGAACTCTTTGAATCTTTCCTTCCGCTTCCTTTTCGCTCTATCCTTGTATTTCCAATCGAGGAAAGATTGGACGCACTGCTCCACGTCCGCGCCGCGCTCTTTCGCATAGTAGGTGGCGCATAGGCGGAAGAACTCATCGTTGCCGCGCATCCTTCTGAAGTTCTTGCAACCCATCTTGACGCTGACCGGACGGAACTGCATACGGTTGATGTCCACGAGGGAGAAATTATAAGATATTTTCCCCATTTCATCGACTTTTTCGCGCAATATGTTTCCCGGAGAATAATCGCAATGCAGGATGTCCGCTTCGTGAAGTCGTGCGGTGAATTCCGCGAAGGCCTTGATCAGATCCTCCTTCCCCACATTATCCTTGTCCTCGTCGTTGAAGAGCCTCATGTGACCGTCCATAGGGGTATGCAGGCTGATGAAGAAACTCCTATGGAGCAGGCCGTTCTTTTTCGTCTCGATGTAGGCGACGGGATCCGGCGTCTGGAACCCCTTCGAGAGGAGCGTGAGCGCATGCTCGTAGGCGCGGGAGGCCTTGGAAGGCCTGAAGAAGGTGTAGGCGATGCGGTTGATGAGAATCGGCACCTTGTATGATTTCACATTGAGGGTAAATCCTCCCTCGTTGTATAGTCTGATTTCGTTTCTTGCCAGGAAGATCGATTCCCCCTCCTTGTCGAAGATGTCGGGCAGACTCTCGATGAAGGTTCGCAGGTGAGCGTATTTGTCGTTGAGTACGATCTTCATTTTTCCCATACTCCCATGTATTTGAGATAGACGTACAATGCGCCCATTTGGCTCAACTTAAAGCCGTAGTATCCGTCCATGAAGCCCAGCTTAAAGATGAAGTTGGCGATGAAACGGTAGATCGCCTTGATGACGACGACGAATTTGCTGTGCTTTTTCCCCCTTTTTTTCAGGTCGATGGCACCCAATCGTCCGTACTCCCTCGTTTTCCTCTCATGTTGTTCCACACTGTCGTACGTGTAGTGCTTCAGGATTCCCTTCATGTTCACGACGCTGAAAGGACGTTGGCACTCCACTTCTTCGTGCACTAGCTTGTCGTTCCAGTTGGCGTGGGTGCGGTTGAATATCCGCACTTTGTTTTCATATCCGCCGTTATAGAATCGTATCAGCCTTCCGCAGTAATAATTTCGCCTTTTCATCGAATAAACCACCGTATTGTCCTTGAGACCATCCTCCTTCAGTTTGAGTATGGTTTCCGCGAGTTCGGGCGACAATTCCTCGTCTGCGTCGAGACTGATAATCCAATCGTAGTTGGCTAAACCGACGGCGAAACGTTTCTGTGGTCCATATCCGGAGAATTCGTGCCGCACGAACTTGCAGCCCAATCCCCTGCATATTTCCTCCGTCCTGTCGGTGGAGAAGGAGTCCACAACAATTGTTTCGTCTGCAATCACCCCTATCGAGCGTATGCAACGCTCGATTTTCTTCTCTTCATTCCGAGTAATGATGACTGCTGAGATGTTTGCCATTTTCCAGTTATGAATTTTGTTTTCTCTGCTTCCCTTTAAATTGGACTACGAATATACTAATATTTTCGATATTTTTCGTTTGCGGTGCTTGAAATCTTTTTCTCTCTCATACATTGTTTATGCATGTGCGGATCCTTTTTGCGCGTTGGGTTCGTGGTCGTCTGCTGATTCTTAGAAACATTGTGTTGTCTTGGGCCGGTTTTAGAAAGGACAAAAAAATGAATGCGACTCGTTTCACAACGTGTCGCATTCTTTTCGTGGTTTTTCTTAAAGTTATTTAAATATCTATCAGTGAGAGCAAAGATACCATTTTCTGAGTCAATCGCAAATAAATAACGTGATAAATTTGCCCATAAATTAAAATAATATCATAATTCTATTATTTCTCGTTATGATAATATTTCTAAATCGTATTTGTCTGGATGTTGGAGAATGGCACTTGGGGGTATGCATTGCACCTAGCCATCATCCCCGTTCTTCTATATTGGAATGAAAAAAGGGAACGGTTGGTTTATTGTTGGGTATGTAACAAAAAAATTCCACTCATCTCACGACGAATGGAACTCTACTATTAACTTTTATAATCTTATGTATATGATGTGTATATGATTGAATATTGAAGTCTTATTTTGTTATCAGCTTGTTTTGAAAACTATTATACTTGTACCTAAATTCGTTATTCCCTTAACACGTTGCAAATGTAGAATATTTCCACAGACCATCCAAATATTCTTGTAGAAAAAATCCACTGAACTTTATTTATTATTATTATTCAATTTTTCCGATATATATAAAGTTTCATCTATTTTAAGGGGTGTGAAACCTTGGGAAGTCCCATTTCTACTAAGGTCTGTGGATTTTTGTTTCCTTCTCTTTTCTGTTCAAAAAGTGAAATTTTAGAATTATATCTGCTTGACGTAATAATGGATTAGTCCCTTGATGTGTTTGAGGGTCGCGACGGAGAAGAACTTTTTTTGGGACGCCCGGTTGTAGTGGTGGATGATTTGGAACTGGGGTAGGATGGTGATTTCTTTCCCTGTCCGGGCGATTCTTTGGCAGAAATCCGCATCCTCCGGTCCGTAGAATATCTTTTCGTCCAAAAAGCCGATTTCATCGAGGATTTCCCTCCTGAACATCTGACAAGCCCCTATGGCGTATTCCGCGGAAAAGGGCGATTCCATCGATAATTCCTTGTGATAGAATTGTCGCTCGTTTTTTTCGTTGATCCATTGGGAAAAACCTTTCGGGAGGAATTTCTTCGTCGCGAGGAGGTTCATCAGTTTATATTTCGGCCAAGGGAGTTTTCGACAACTCTCTTGGGGAATTCCCTCCGCATCGGTCAACTTGCAGGCGCAGAGTCCGCACTCCTTGTGTTCCGTGATGTAATGGAACATTCCCTCCGCCGCCTCTTTGTTCACGATGGTGTCGATGTCCAGTAGCCAAATGACTTCATTGCTGGTTAGCCTCATCCCGATGTTGCGCGCGGATGCGACGCCCTTGTTCTCCGTCAAGGGGTGGAGCGTGACGCTTCCCTTGAATGAGTCGAGTAGTTGGAGGGTGTTGTCCTGCGAACCGTTGTCGACCACGATGATCTCGGTCTGGATCCCCTTCGTGGCTTCCAGTATGGAGGAGAGGCATGGCTCGACATCCTTCCCCGAGTTCCATGTGAGGAGTATGACGGAGAGTGATTTATTGGTCATTTGTGGAACAATTTTCTTCTTAGTGCGGTAGCTGCGATGCGGAAGTCCGACCAAGAATTGAATTTCTTTATGTGGTTGAATATGAAGGAAGGACGGATGAAGAACTTCACGTTGTTCCAGAACAACATTTTCTCCATCTCCTCGCTGGATAGGTTGGGGTAGTTGATGATGGATTTGTGCTGCACGTCGGTCGGGACGTACTCTCCCCCCTTGATCCAGTTGTTTTGCTTCGCAAGTTCGTAGAATTCGGTGCCCGGGAAAGGCGCCACGATGTTGAACATCACTTGGGAGACCTTCAATTCTTTGGCCTTCTTGAGCGTCTCCTTGATGGTCTTCTTCGTCTCGAGCGGGCTCGTGCCGATGAGGATGTTCAGTTTTACTGGCACATTGTATTTCTTCAGGAGCTGAATGCCTTCGTAGATTTGTTGGGAGGTGATCCCCTTCTTGATGTATTGGAGGATCTCGTCGTTGAAGCTTTCCACGCCGAGGTCGACGAATTGGCATTGGGCGTCCGCAAGGAGTTGCGCTGTCTCCTCCGTGATGGCGTCCACACGTGCCTGGCATCCCCAACTGAGTTGGTGCTTCTTCAGGCATTCGCAGATGGGGCGTAGTCTTTTGGCCGTCGTGATGAAGTTGTCGTCGATGAAGCAGATGGCCTTGTAGCCTTGACTGACGAGCATCTCGATCTCCTCGATGACGTTCTCGACGGAACGGAAGGATATGAAAGGTTTCTTCCCCGTCACCCGTTTGTTCTCTATTTCCCTTGCGAAGGTTAGCGAGCTAGGCACGCAGTAGATGCAATGGAAAGGGCAGTTGCGGCTGGTGAGCACCGTCGTGTAGGGATGCTTCTTCAGCTTCGGGTTGGTGAAGGTATATTTCTCGATGAAATGGCGCGCGGGGAATGGCAGCTCGTCCAAGTCCCGTAGCAACTCGCGCGTCGGATTGTGCGTCACCTTGCCCTCCTGGAGCCATGTGAGGCCTTTCACCTGCGAGAGGTCGCCTCCTTGCTCGATGGTCCGCACCGCCACGGAGGTTGTCAGTTCAGGCTCGCCTCGGACGATGATGACATGATCGTCTATAAGCAGCTTGTCCGTGTAGTAAGTCACGCCGGGACCCATGGTGATGACCCAGGCGTCGGGATGGTTCTCCCTGATCATTTGGATGCACTTCCGGTCTGTTTCTAGGGATAGGTTCACGCACCAAAAAGCGTAGATGTCGCTGCGGTCGTTCCGTAGGAAGTCGGACAATTCCTTTTCTCCCTTCTCTTCCATCACGAAATCCTCACGCCGCACGTCATGTCCGTCTCTTTCCAATACGGCCGCAACGATGAGCTCATATATGTTGGGCATCGGGTAGACGAGGTGTGTGCAACCGGCGGTACGCTCGGCGGGCATTTCCCCGTCCAGTGCGGGCGGTACGATGAAAGTGACGACCATAATATCCTTTTTCTGTTGATGATACTTCTATGAGGGGAACGGAGCGTCCCCCGGATTATTGTATGGTCGGGTTATTCGTTCGCCATCATTTGTTCCGCCTTTATTCTGTCTTCACCGATGGCGGCGCGCAGGTCGTCCTCCGAGCAGAATTTGTTTTGTGCGCGTAGTTTGTGGAGGAACTGCATGTTGATGCGCTCTCCGTAGATGTCTTCGTCAAAGTCGAATATGTTGACTTCGATGGATACCTCACCTCCTCCGTAGGTTGGTCGGGTACCGATGCAGGCCACGCCCTTGTGGGTCTCACCCCTCACGGTGACCTTCACGGCGAAGACGCCGAAGCAAGGGATGCATTTGTTCTCGATCTCCGGCTCGATGTTGGCGGTCGGGAAGCCCAGTTTCCTGCCGTTCTGCTTGCCGTGGATGACCGTACCCGAGATGTTGTAGTTGTAGCCGAGGTAACGGTTGGCCAACTCGATGTCGCCTACCCCTAGCAGGTTGCGGATGAAGGAGGAGCTGATGGTGAAGTCGTTCTCTTCGTAAGGCTCGGCTCTCGTGACCTTCATGCCAAGTTCTTCCCCGTATGTGCAGTAGTCGTCGAAACCTTCTTCCCTGTTCTTTCCGAAGCGATGGTCGTATCCGATGAGGAGGTGCTTCACGTTGAGACGGTCCTTGAGCACTTTCTCCATGAAGTCGTGGGCGCTGAGGTTGGAGACCTCCGTGGTGAATTCCATCTGGATGCAGTAGTCCACAGGCAGTTGCTTCAGCAATTCCAGTTTCTCCTCATGGGTGTTCAGCAATTTCGGCTGATAGGCCTCGTGGAGGATGATCCTTGGATGTGGCCAGAAGGTCAGAATCGCAGACTTCAGCCCTTCGCTTTTTGCTACTTTGGCCAATTGCTTCGCTAAAAACAGATGTCCATGGTGGACTCCGTCAAAGAATCCGATTGTGAGCGCAAGCCCTTCCTTACTTGCTAATCCCGTCTCCTCTATCAATTCCATCTTGCTTCTTTTTTTATTCGAATATTTTGTACTTTGGAGACAAAATACTACTTTTGCCTTCGTTTTGCAAAGGTAACAATTTTTGGTTAATTGCAAGCAGGACCCATAGCTCAGTTGGTTAGTAGCACCTGACTCATAATCAGGGGGTCACAGGTTCAAGCCCTGTTGGGTCCACAGTTGAGGAGAAACACGGTTTCTCCTTTTTTTATAATGTATTGAGTGATAGATGTTTATAAATTCGTCATCTCTCGGTATTTTTCTTCGTGTGGAGTTTTTCCACAACCTTGCTGGGACGTATCTTTTTGATGTATTTCGATGAAAAAATATTTTGGCGAAATTTTTCTTGATGATTGATTTTCACCGATTTCCGAAGCGTTTTTTTAGGGTGTTGATGGACGGGTGAGATAAGCGCCAGAAAGGGGGTTGCCCTAGGTTTTAATGTCGGATTTTATATAAAATAAAAGGAATATGGATAAGGAAGAGAGAATCGCGCGTGCGAAGGAGCTTTTTAAGAGTGGTTTCAATTGTTCTCAGTCTGTGGTGGCCGCTTTCGCCGATCTGTATGGATTGACGGAGGAGCAGGCTTTGAAGGTGTCCGCCTCTTTCGGTGGCGGTATTGGCCGTATGCGCGAGACTTGTGGTGCGGCTTGCGGCATCTTCCTTCTGGCCGGACTGAAGTATGGTTCGACCGACCCCAAGAATGCGGACGCGAAGGGCGAGAACTACCGTATCGTCCAGGAGTTGGCGGAGGATTTCAAGAAGGCCAACGGTTTCCTGAAGTGCCGTGACCTCCTCGGCTTGGACAAGAATCTGAAGGAGTCTCCCCAGCCTGCCGAACGCAACGCCGCCTATTATGCGAAACGCCCGTGCGTGGAGATCGTGGCTTCCGCCGCTAGGATATGGGCGGAGAAGCATGAGGATTTATAAAAATCATACCTGTTGACTCGTCATGGACTGTGCCGGGTGCGATGAAAAGGTGAATTTGTGAAAAGTGTCGCCCTGCGTGCCGCATCGTATTATGCGTTAAAAAATATGTTAAATAATATAAAAACCCAAAAAACTATTTTCGTTTAAAAAGTTTTCAACTAATTTTGTGCCGGAATATTGAGAGCGTTGATGCGAGGCGTGAAGCGCCCTACCAGAAATGTTGTTAATTATGAACACGGAAAACCGGGACAAGATTATACGTGGTGCGTTGAAATTATTTCAGGCACAAGGAATTAAATCGGTGACGATGGATAAGATCGCCACCTCATTGTCCGTTTCTAAGCGAACGATATACGAGCATTTCGCCGACAAGGAGGCATTGGTTTCTGACTGCCTCGCATATTTCAAGGAGGATTATGACAAGAAACGGGAGGAGATCCGCCAGACGACGGAGAACACATTCTCCTATTTGTTGGAGATGTTCCGGTACAATGTCTCAATGTTCAGAACCATCAATTCGAATTTCTTCTCCGATGCCAAGGCGATGTTTCCTGACCTTGTCAAGGAGGTGAAGATGAACAAGAAGTCGATGACCGCCAATTTCCAGGAACTGATAGAGAAGTCACAGCGGGAAGGCCATATCAACAGCTCTTTCTCACCGGTGGTTTTGGCGGAGGTCTATTATGAGATGATGAAATCCATACAGGATCCTGACGCGTACGATTTCACCCTTACGCCTGCGACGGAGGTGTTCCGTATCCTCAGCAACATCTATTTCCGTGGCGTCGCGACGGAGAGCGGGTTGTCTATCATTAAGAATCTTCTGGGTGGTTATGAGGAGGCTTGATAGAATAATGAGTTAATGTAACATAAATATGATGAAAAGAAATTTTGGTAAAGTTGAGTGCCTGTTGGCAGTGGCTTTGGCGTTGGGCGTTCCCGCATTCGCGCAGTCGGGCGATTCTCCGTCTAATCAAAGCGATTCAGTACTTACTATATCGTTAGATGAGGCGAAGCAATATGCGTTGGCGCATAACAGAACGATTAGAAATGCCTCTTATGATGTGCAGAAGTCGGAGGCGGCGAGATGGAAGGCGATCGCAAGTATGTTGCCACAGGTGAATGGTGATGCCACATATTCCAACATGTGTGGCTATAAAAGGGATTTCTCCATGATGACGGGAGGTGCGAGCGGTGCTTCGGCCAAGCAAGATAGCGTTGCTGGTAGCAATGCCAATGAGACGAATGCTCAACAATCTTCCGCCCAATCCGGCGAAACGAAAATGCCTTCGACGCTTAATTGGGGAGTGAACGTCACGGCTACCGTCAGTGGCGCACAGATCGTCGGTGTGCAGGTGTCGAAAGTGGCAAAGGAATTGTCCGAGATTGCTGTCGGCAAGACGGACCAAACGATTCTGTCCAAAATCGAGACTTCATATGTGAACATCCTGGCTCTTCAGGCAACGGTGGATCTGTTGGAGAGAAACCTCGAAAACATGGATAGGATGTACAATATGACCTTGAATGCGGTGAAGGCTGGTGCGGCTGAGCAGAACGACGCTGACCAGATCGCTATTCAGGTGGCTTCCATGAAGAGTTCGGTCAACACGACCAAGCGGACGATAGAGGTGTTGTACAATACGATCCGCATGATGATGGGTGTTCCTGCGGATGTGGAGATTTCTCTCTCCCAAAGCTTGGACGACGTGATAAATCCGGGTTCTATCCTTTCTTTGCTGGATACGGATTTGTATCTGGGCGATAATTATGACTATAGGTTAAAGGCTAAGAGCGCGGAATTGTCTAAAAAGCAGGTTAGCCTTAGCAAGGCGGCTTATATTCCTTCGTTGACCGCTTTCTACAACTACTCGGATCATAAATACGTGAATGCAGACGAGCAAATCGAGAACATGTTGGAAGTGTTCAGTGGCTCTCCTAAGAACACCGTCGGATTTAAGTTGACTGTTCCAATTTGGTCAAGCGGAAGCCGCTGGGCTGACGTCCGTAGCGCGAAGATGGATTACGCGAAGGCGCTTAACGAACTGGAGGATACGGAGCTGCAATTGGGTATTCAGGGAAAACAATTGCGGTATAATCTGACATCCGCTTACGAAAACTACGAGAATCAATCCAATAACATTGAGGTGATGCAACGTGTCTTCAAGAGCAATACCGAAAAGTTCAAATATGGTACGATTTCCAGTATGCAGTTGACCACTTCCAGCACGGAATTGATCGGTGCGCAAAACACTTACATCACCGCTCTTATGGACATGGTCAGCGCTTATGTCGATTTGAAGGTGTTGTTAAACAAATAATAGATAATAATTAAAAACAAATATACAGATGAAGAAAGTAGTAAGATGGGGCTGGGTCTCCGTGATGGCTTTGGCTTTGGTCGGTTTGACCGCTGGTTGCGGCAAGAGTGACAAAAAGAAGGCGGGCGAGTCCACAGAGTCCGAGGGACCGAGAGTGGAAAAGGTTCGTGTCGAGCCTGTCGTAAAACAGGAAATCGAACGTGATGTGGAGTGTACCGCTGTGCTCGAAGGGTATGAGACGATGAATGTTTCCCCTTCGTTGACGGGTATCATCGAGAAGCGTTTCAAGGATGTGGGTGACCACGTCTCTACCGGTGATTTGTTGGTGCGTATGGATCAGAACCAATTGATCCAGGCGAAATTGAACCTCGCGAACCTCGAGACCGAGATGAAGCGTATGGACGCTTTGCTGGCGGGCGGTAACGTGACCCAACAGACGTACGACAAGACGAAGATGGCCTATGAACAAGCTAAGCAACAGGTGGAGTTCTTGCAGAATAACACCTTCTTCAAGGCTACCTTCCCTGGCGTCGTTTCCGCAAGGAACTATGAGAGCGGTGAGCTCTTCAATGGCGCAAGACCGATTTTGACGGTGGTGCAGCTGAATATGCTGAAGGCGATCATCGATGTGCCTGAGGCTTACTTCCCTAAAATCAAGGCGGGTATGAAGCTGAACATCATTTCCGACATCTACCCTGACACGAAGTTCCCTGCTACGATCGAGACGATCTACCCAACGATCGATGCGGCCACCCATACGTTCCAGTGCAAGGTGAAGATTCCGAACGGTAGCATGAAGCTCCGCCCAGGTATGTATGTGCATACTGCCGTCAATGTGGGCAAGGTGAAGGTATTGGCCGTTCCTTACCAGTCTGTCTTGAAGCTGACGGGTTCCAACGAGCGTTATCTCTTCTTGAACGAGAACGGTTTCGCGAAACGTGTGACGGTAGAGGCTGGTCAACGTTTCAACCGCTATGTTGAGGTTATTTCCGACGAGGTTGTGGAAGGTGGCGAAGTGGTGACCCAAGGTCAAGCTCGTCTGATCGATGGTGTCGAGTTGCAGATCATCGATGGTGACTATCAAGAAAAGATAGAGGCAGATACATTGATATCGGATGCGAAAGAGGCTGAAGTGAAAACAGAGAAAAAATAAACGCATTAAATAGTAAACGATGAGTATATACAAAACCGCGATTAATAAGCCGGTCACCTCTATCCTGATTTTCGTGGCCGTCATGTTGATGGGTATCTTCGCCTATATCAAGTTACCTATCGACCAGTTTCCGGAGATCGAACCTCCGTACATCGCTGTCATGACCTCCTACCCGGGTGCCAACGCCAGTGAGGTGGAGAGCAACGTGACGAAATACCTGGAGAATAGTTTGAACTCTGTGGACGGATTGGATGAGTTGACCTCCACGTCAAAAGATAATCTTTCCTTGGTTGCCTTGGAGTTCGAGTGGGGCGAAGAGCTGGATGACGTCGTCAACGATATCCGTTCGTATGTGGATATGACGAAGGACAATCTGCCAAGCGGATGTTCTAACCCTCTGATTATTAAATTTAACAGTTCTTCCATGCCGATCATCCAGTTCGCTGTTCAGGCGAAGGAGAGTTATCCGGGCTTGGAGAAGATCATGAACGACATTGTCATCCCTCAGTTGAACCGTGTCGACGGTGTGGGTAACGTGACGATGTCTGGTGAGCCGGACCGTTATGTCTACGTTGAAATCGACCAAAAGCAGTTGGATGCTTATGGTATCTCTCTGGAGACGGTCGGTAATGCGGTGGCCGCCAACAACCTGAACCTCTCTTCCGGCAACGTGAAGATGAAGAAAGAGCAATACGCCTTGCAGGTGCGCAGCGAATACTTGGAGAGCTCCGAGATCAAGGATATCGTCGTGGCCACCATGCCTGACGGGAAGCAGATCTATGTGCGCGACATCGCGACCGTGCGCGATACCATCAAGGACCTGAGTCTGGACGAGAAGATGACCTCCAGGGGGGATGCCTCCGGTCAAGAGGCTGTCCGTCTGATCATCTCGAAACAGACGGGTGGAAACACTGTGCAGATCTGTCGTGATATCCACAAGGAGTTGGAGAAGATCAAAGCCTCCCTTCCTGCGGATGTGAAGATCAACGAGATATATGACTCGTCCACGGATATCGTCAGTGCCATCGATTCTTTGAAGGAGGCGGTGCTCTATGCTGTCTTCTTCGTCGTACTCGTGGTGCTCTTCTTCCTGGGCAAGTGGCGTGCCAGCGTGATTGTCGGATTGACCATCCCGATCTCTTTGCTGGTTTCCTTCCTCTATTTGTTGGGCGCCGATAGTTCGCTGAATATCATCTCCCTCTGTTCCCTCTCCATTGCGGTGGGTATGGTGGTGGACGATGCCATTGTGGTCTTGGAGAACATCACCACGCATATCGACCGTGGCTCGAATCCTCGTGAGGCGGCCATCTATGCGACAAATGAGGTGTGGGTATCCGTGATCGCCACGACGTTGGTGATCTGCGCCGTGTTCGTGCCTTTGACAATGCTGACAGGTATCGCCGGTATCCTATTCAAGGAGTTGGGTTGGATCGTGACGATCGTCTGCTGTACCTCTACCGCTGTGGCTATTTCCCTTGTGCCGATGCTTTGCTCCAAGTTGTTGAAGGCGAAGACCGTTAAGGTGGATAAAGAAGGTAACTTGATCGTCGAGAAGCAAAACACGAGGAAACTTTCTTACCAGAATACGGTGGTGAAGTTCCTGGATAAGTTGGATGCCGCCTATGCGAACTTGTTGCGTTGGTGTCTGACTCACAAGAAGATAACGATGTTGGGTGTCGTAGCGTTTTTCGGCATCTCACTGATTCCTGCGCTGACAGGCTATATCGGAACCGACTTCATGGCTACGCCGGATAATGGTCGTCTGACCATCAATGTGGAATTGCTGCAAGGTACCCGTGTGGAGGAGACCGCTAAGTTCGCCCGTATGCTGGAGAAGCGTTTCGTCCAATTGGTTCCGGAGACGAAGAACATCTCCACGACTTGTGGTTCCAATGAGGATGCCGGACTTTCCGCACTCTTCTCTTCCACAAGAAACAATACGATCCAGATGCGTTTCAATGCGGACAAGAAATATACACGTACACGCTCCATAACGGAGATCGCCGAGGTGCTTCGTCAAGAAATTGCCTCCTATCCGGAAGTCTCTGATTTTAAGGTCTCCAGTTCAGCTGGTGGTGGAATGGGAGGACAGAGCACGGTAGAGGTGGAAATCTACGGATATGACTTTGATGTGACCAGTTCTTACGCCGCGCAGGTGAAACAGTTGATCGAGTCGAAGATCCCTACGGCACGTAACGTGGACATCAGCCGTGACGATGACCGTCCTGAGCTGAAGATCGTGGTGGATAAGGTGAAGGCCGCTCGCCATGGATTGAGCTCTTCTTCGGTCGCTTCATTTGTACGCAACCGTGTCAATGGTATGTCCTGCGGCTTCTTGAAGGAGGATGGTGACGAGTACAATATCCTCGTTCGTCTGAAGGAGGAGAACCGTAGCTCCATCGACGCCATCAAGGATTTGTCCATCCCTACGTCGGGTGGCAACGTGAAGTTGAGCGAGTTAGTCTCCATCGAGGAGTATTGGGGACCACCGGAGATCACCCGTAAGAGCCGTCAACGTTATTTGATGGTTGAGGTGACACCTTACGAGACCTCATTGGGAGAGTTAGCCGCCGAAATCGAGAAGGTATTGCCTCAGATCGAGAAGCCAACCGGCGTCTCCGTCATCTTGGGTGGTGCTTACGAAGACCAACAGGAATCTTTCCAGAACATGGGTCTATTGTTGTTGATCATTGTAATTCTCGTATACGTTGTGATGGCCTCACAGTTCGAGTCGTACGCCAAGCCGTTCATTATCATGATGGCGGTTCCGTTCGCCTTCTCGGGAGTCATCTGGGCATTGTTCATCACTGGCACCTCGTTGGATATGATCGGTGCGCTGGGTTGTGTCATGCTGGTCGGTATCGTGGTGAAGAACGGTATCGTGTTGGTGGACTATATCAACTTGATGCGTGACCGTGGCTACGAGTTGAACGAAGCGATTGCCCTTTCCGGACAGTCCCGTCTCCGCCCTGTGTTGATGACGGCCATGACCACCATCTTGGGTATGTTGCCTATGGCGTTGGCCACTTCCGACGGTTCGGAGATGTGGGTGCCGATGGGTATTGTCGTGATCGGTGGTCTGATTGTCTCCACAATCGTCACCTTGGTGGTTGTCCCTGTCTTGTACGGTATCATGTCCAAACATGGAGAACGAGACAAGGAGGCTGAGATCCGTTCGCAATATATCTTCATGGATATCAACACGCACGGAAGCAAAATGGAGGTAGTTGAAGGTGAAAATAATAACTAAATAAAAGGCTGAAGTATGAAATCTGTAATGATAGTATTCAATCAGGCGAACACGGAGCGTGTCGAGTATATGTTGGATAAGTTGGGCATTCGTGGCTTCACCTTTTTCGAGCAGGTGCAAGGACGCGGAACCAAGACCGGTGAGCCTCGTAGGGGCACACACACTTGGCCTGAGATGAACTCGGCCGTGATCACGGTCGTGGAGGACGAGCAAGTGCCGACGCTCTTGGAGACGGTGCACAAGCTGGACCTCCGAAACGAAGATGTGGGTGTTCGAGCATTCGTATGGAATATTGAGCAGACTATATGATGTAGTGTGTGGCTTTTTCAGAAAGGAACATGGCTGTCGGAAGGCAGCCATGTTTTTTTTGTCTTAGTTCGGCCATGGGAAACATTGTTAATGGCTTAAAATAGAGGTTTATATGCATTATGCTTGATGAAAACGGACAATTTATGGACGGAATCCAAAAAGAATGTATAGATTTGTACTATCTTTTTAGGGGCGATTTGTTGTTTAAAAACCTAATTTATTGGCAGTTCGTGCAACTTTTTTTGCCCCAAAAAATCCTTTTTGAAATTCAACTCTTTTTTTAATATCTTTGTAAATTCGTAAGTATGCTTTGTTGAGTAGTGACTTGGATGATTATTTGTGCAATTGAATAGAAAGATTTGAAGAGATTATTAGCCATATTGTTAACTTCGACTGTTTTAGCCGTCAGTATGTACGCTCAAACAGATTCGGAACGCATTCGCGAGGAACAACGCGCCAGAGCCGAAAGGGTGAAGGAGGAGCAGGCTGCGAGGCGTCAACAGGAGTTGCATGAAAGGGAGAAACGTCTCGAAGAGGCAAAAGCGGCTAATGAAAGGGTGAAGAAAGAGCAGGAGGAGAGGCGTCAGGCGGAGCGCGAAGAGAAGCAACGCCAAAAGGAGGAGTGGAAGAAAGTCAAGGCTCAGGTGGATGCCCGCAAGGCGGAAGAGAAGGCGAACGAGGCGAAGAAACTCAAGGAATACGAACAGTTAGTCGAGCAAGAACGGCAAGCCCGTGAAATGCGTCTACGTCGTGAAGCGGAGATGAAGCAACACGACAAGGAGCGTTGGGCGGAGAAACAGAAAGAATTGGACGCTGCCCGTAAACGTGACGAAGCGGCGGCGGAAAAACGTCAGCAAGAGTATGTGGCCGCCTCGGAGCGCGAGAAACTGCGTCGCGAGATTCAGAAACAGAAGGAGGTGGAAAGAAGGAACCAGCAGGCACAGCAGTGGCAGCAGAAAAAGAACGAATTATCCCAAAATAAAAATAGGGAGGCCGAAGAACGGGAGGCTCGGTTGGCTGAATATCTCCAGGCCGTCGAATTGGAGCGACAGGCCCGTGAAATGCGTATCCGTCAGGAGAACGAGATGAAGCAACGCTACACGGAACTCTGGAACAAGAAGAAGGCGGAGATCGAGGCGGCACGCCAGCGGGAGAAGCAGGAGAATGAACGCCGGCAAAAGGAGTATGAGGCCATCATCGCCAAGCAACGTGAGACCCGCGAGGAGCAACGCAAGCGGGAGGCCCTGCAAAAACAGAATGAACGTGAGATGTGGGCGCAGCATAAACAGCAGCAGGACGAGATGAGGAAACAGGCTGAGGCTGAAAGGAAGCGTCGCGAGGCGGAGCATGAGGCTGAGATGCAACGCGTTTCGCAGGAACGTCAAATGCGCGCTAAAAGGCAACAGGAGGAGCGTGAGAGGGAAAGACTTGCCCAAGAGGCAAGGAAGGAGGAACTGCGCCGTCGCCGCGAGGAACAAGCTGCTAAGCGTGAGGAGGCTGTCCGCAAGAGACAAGAGGCTTCCATGCAGAAACGTGCCGAACATGAACAATGGGTGGAGAAGCAGAAGCAACTGCAGGATGAGCGTATGCAGAGACAGCAGGAGCAGAAGGAGCAGAGGCAGGAGAGACAGAGACTGCAACGTGAGAAGAAGCGTGCGGCCAAGGAAAAGGCAAGGCAACAGGAGATTGAGAGGAAAAGAAAGGCCCGCGAGGCACAACAGCGCCATCGTGAGTTCATACAACAGATGCGCGAACGTGAGAAGGCCCGTGAGGAACTGACCAAGAATAAGGAGAAGGCGTTGGCTGAACGTATGAAGCAGAAACGCCAGGAGGAGAAACGTAGACAGATCGAACTGCGTCAGGCTCAACGCCAGAAAGAGTTGGAGCGGAAGCAGGCGGAGAAGGAACGTGCCGCAGCTTTGCGCGAGAAGAAGAAAGAGATGATGGAACTCCAGATCGCTCGCGAAAAGGAGGCCCGCGAACGTGAAGCGGAAAAAGCTCAGTTGAGAAATGACGAGGAGCGACTGAAGGAGTACCAGCAGAAACAACAAGACCTGAAAGAGGAACAAGAACGTCTCGAACGGGAGAATAAACTGGAGGAGAAGAAAAAGAAGGAACTCCAGGCACAGCGCGAGAAGATCGAGAAGGAGACGATGAAGCTCGCCAAGAAGATTGTCGCCGCTAAGGAGAAGAAACTGAATGCGGAGGATAAGGCGCGCCGTAAGGAGGAGAAGATGCGCGAGAAGATGCGTAATGAGATAGCGCGCGATTCGGCTAGGTTGGCGGAGCAAGAGACTGCGGATTTGGAGCGTTTCGCCAAGGAGGATGCGCAGGACGAGGCGGTTGCTTTGACGAAGAAGCAGCAGAAGGCCTTGAAACGTATACAGGAGAAAAAACGTCAGCTTCAGGAACAAAACACGAAGGATTCTTTGATGTTGGTGGATGGTGACTTCGACATTGCTACGGGCAAACGTGATAACTCGGATTTGCCGCCTGATGTGCGTGAACGTGTCGAACCTAAACAGAAGGAGGAAGAGGTCGTGCTGGATGATGAGAACTCCTTCGCTTTCGCCAGCGGTGAGTTGGATTCCACTTACATGGCGAATATCGACTCCTTCGCCGTGGATGAGGAAGAGGAGGCCACCCTTGTCACCTCCATGATCGACTCCGTGCTCCTGCAACAGCAAATCGCCGAGTTGGAAGGTGAGTTGCAGAACGTGCGGGATATCAAGGAGTTGGAAAGAAATAAGAACCGTAAGGGAGATGTCATCCTTCGTAAGATCAAGATCCCTAATTGTCGTTATCTGAACGATGTCTACTACGTCAGGGATAAGTTCGAATTCAGGTATGAATATGACTTCTTCCTGCACTACTTCGACCATAGGTATTTCCATAAGAAGAAATTCTATGACATGGTCGACTCGACCCGTATCGTCGCTAAGTATGTGATGCAATTGGTCGGCAGGTCCAAGTACCGTCATACGGACTTCAACAAGGTGGCGGATTCCATCGCCGGCTTCTTGCCTAACTACCCTGTCGTGGAGTATCTGGATAGTGTGATTACTCAATTGAACCTCGAGTATCTGGCAACGGGCGAGATTAAGATCAAGTACAAGGGACGTCGGCAGGACAAGATCCTCTCCAAGATATTGCCTACGAAGATCAATGACGAGGGCGGTGGCTCTTTGGGTAACATCAAGTTCTATACGTCGAACCGTCGTAGGGTCATCGAGGAATTGGATGCTTCGCAGTACGATTCCTTGCTGATCAAGCCGGACTCACTGCAGATGCAGGAAAAACATCTGGCGGACTCTCTGGATGCTGTCCGTATGAAGATTCTGGAGCAGGATAGCCTGCAACGTATCCAAGATAGTTTGGCTATGCTGACGAACGAGCTGGCCATGGAGGGATCCGAGAAGGATAGCTTACATCAGGTGTTGGATGATATGTTGTTCGGTGGTGCCGCGGCGGATTCCACCGCATCGGATTCGACGCTGTTGGCGGAGGAAGAGGCGGATGCGCCGCAGAAGGAGGTGCTCCCAGTTGCGGTGTCCGACCCTGTCTCACTGAACGACATAGGCAAGTTCATCAAGATGCTGGAGGCGCAACGAAAGGATGGGAAGAGTGCGAAGAAGACTTCCTCATTGGCTACTCCTTCCGTGCCGGTTTCATCGACAAGGCCTTCCATCCTCGACAATCTGAATGCGGGTACGCCGAAAAAGCCGGAACCTCCTACGCCAAAGGAGCCTACACCTGCACCAACGACGCCACCAACGACGGCCTCTGCACCGGATGAGTCCGCGGCACAACCGGACGAGAGCGAGGAGGCTCCGAAAGAGTCCTCTAGAAGAAGAAGGAGGAAATCGAAGGAGGCGGAGGAAGCGCAGAACGCGGATGTGTCATCCGAAGAGACCCCTAAGGTAGAAGAGCCGAAACCTGCGGAGGAGACGGATTCTGTGGGCGAGGAAGAGGATTCTTCCTCCAAGAAAAAGAAATCTAGAAGGAAGAGAAGATCTTCCGAACCAGAGGAGGAGGAATCCTCTGAAAATGAAGGTGAGTGATTTTTTAGAAAGGAATACGGAAGTGAATAATTTAGTGTTAAGATTGATCTCGGGAATTGCCTTTGTGGCAATCATGGTTACGTCGATTTGCATGTCGTCGTACGTTTTTGGAGCGGTTTTCTTACTGGCAACCGTATTGTCATTGCGCGAATTCTATGTTTTGACAGAGAAGTGCGAAGGTGTTTGTGCGGATAAATGGATGTCCATTGTGGGGGGAGCGTTGCTCTTCGTGATTGCTTTCTGCGTGGCTTTCCTGCATAAGACGCCGGCGTTGTTCTCGGTTTATTTCCTGTGTGTCGCCTGCACTTTTGCGTTCGAACTGTTCAGGAAGTCGGAAAATCCGGTCTTGAACTTGGGCGTATCCGTGCTCGGACACTTTTACATCGCTGTTCCGTTCAGCATGTTCTGCATGATTGAAGGTGCGAGCGGGGAGTCGAACCATTCCAGGATGTTGTTGCTCGCCTTTTTCGTGATCATATGGGCTTCGGACACGGGCGCTTACATTGTTGGCCGTTTCTTGGGACGTCATAAGATGTTCGAGCGCATTTCCCCGAAAAAGACGTGGGAGGGATTCGCCGGAGGATTGGCTTTCGCTATCCTCTCTGGCTTGATTTTCCACTATTACGAGTGCGTGCCGACGTTGCGTGTCGGACTGTGGATTACATTGTCGGTATGCGTGTTCGTGTTCGGTGTGTTGGGCGATTTGGTCGAGTCCATGTTTAAGCGCAGCTTGAAGGTGAAGGATTCGGGCAATATTATCCCGGGACACGGAGGAATGCTTGACCGATTTGACAGCGCTTTACTGGCAGCTCCAGTGCTGTACGTGATTTTTTCACTAATTGTGTAGCATATTCGCGCTGAAATGCTTGAAATAAACAAAAAATATTAACTTTGCATTGTTAATAGGATTAATACGATGAGGATTCATAAAGAAGGGAAGGGTATATTGACGAAATTGCTAGCATCTATCCTTGTGGTGGATGTTTTAGTCGGATGGTGTCTCTACGCATCCAATCCAACGTTTGTGGTAGGTTTTTGCCTCTTCAGTCTTTTGGTCTTTCTTTTTTTCTTAAACTTCTTTCGTAATCCGAACAGGGTTTACGAAGGGGACAGCACGGGCTTAGTGATGGCTCCGGCGGATGGCACGGTGGTGGTGATTGAGCCAACAGTGGAAGGGGAATATCTGAAGGATGAACGCATTCAAATCTCTATTTTCATGAGCGTCTTCAACGTCCATGCGAATTGGTATCCTGTGAATGGTAAGATTTTGTACTACACACATAACGATGGTTTGTTCTGGAAGGCTAATCTTCCTAAATCGAGCACGGAGAATGAGCGCTCGACGGTTGTTGTGGAGACGGTGAACCAGACGAAGGTGCTGTTCCGTCAGGTCGCGGGTGCGTTGGCCCGCAGAATCGTAACCTACGCGAAGGTGGGTGACGAGTGTCACATCAATCAACAAATGGGCTTCATCAAGTTCGGCTCCCGCGTGGATGTCTTCGTTCCGAAGGATGCCGAGATCTTAGTGAACTTAAAGCAAAAGGTTGTGGGTAACCAAACGGTTATCGCGAAATTGAATACGAAATGAGCATAAAAAAACATATACCTAACACCATCACATGCATGAATATGGCCTGTGGGTGCATTGCGGTGGTGATGGCTTTTCAGGGTAATTTCATTTGGTCGGCGATCTATATTCTGTTGGCCGCTGTGTTTGACTTTTTCGACGGCATGGTCGCCCGTCTCCTGAATGTGAAGTCCGATATAGGAAAAGAACTGGACTCTTTGTCCGATGCGGTTAGTTTCGGTCTGGCGCCGGCCGCTATCATCTATAATTTGCTTCGTAGCATCATGGGGGATGATTCGTGCCTCCCTTACTTGGCTTTCCTGCTGGCTATCTTTTCGGGCCTGAGGTTGGCTAAGTTCAATGTCGATGAGCGGCAGACTTCTTCCTTCATCGGTTTGCCTACGCCGGCGAATGCGATGTTCATGTCTTCGCTCGCGGCTTTGTCCGACCCGATCGCTCCGATCCCAGGTTGGTTCGATGTGGAGGTCATCCATGACATCGTCACCTCACCGATCGTGATCCTTTGTTTGGTCTTCTTGTTCTCTTACCTATTGGTGTGCGAACTTCCGATGTTCTCGTTGAAGTTCAAGAACCTGAAGTGGGAAGACAATAAGATACGTTTCATTCTGATTATTTCGTCTGTTGTGTTGGCCGCTATTTTCCAAATGGCTGCTATCCCTTTGATTATCATACTGTTTATATTGATGTCCATCTACACGGCTTTCGTTAAAAGATGAAGAAATTCATAAAAACGGTCTTTGCCTCATGCCTGGGCGTTATATTGGCATTTTTCCTTCTGATCATGGTTGTTGTCGTGATAGCTGTGAGCTCCGACTCTTCCTCTGAGATAAAGGACTCTTCCGTTTTGCTTGTCTCCCTTGATGGCGAGATCGTAGACAGGGAGGATGATGATGTCTACGTTAACCTATTTCCTTCCCAAGTGGGTCAAACGGGTCTGAGTGATATCCGCTATGCGATCCAGGAGGCGAAGAAAGACGACCGAATCAAGGGTATATACCTGAAGACAAACGTGCTGCAAACCGGGTACGCCACCTTGGAGGAGATCCGCGCCGCACTCGCCGACTTCAAATCCAGCGGCAAATTCATTTACGCCTACTCAGGCTTGTATTCGCAAGGCGCCTACTATGTGGCGTCTGTGGCGGATTCCCTTTTCATGAACCCTCGCGGATCCCTCGATTTCACGGGCATATCTTCCTCATCCCTCTTCTGCAAGGATTTCTTGACGAAGATTGGCGTGGAGATGCAGGTCGTGAAGGCGGGCTCCTACAAGTCATACGCTGAATCGTACATCAACGATTCGATGAGCAACGAGAACCGGGAACAATTGAACGAACTGATATCCTCCCTTTGGAACAGTATCGTGGACTCTATTTCCATCAGCCGGTCAATCGAAAAGGATAGATTATTGGCCTTGGCGGATAGCATGATTCCCTTGCGCTCCTCCTCTTACGTGCTGGAGCAGGGATTCGTCGACGGTCTACTCTTCAACGATCAGTTCGAGTCGCTTATCCGCTCAAAACTGGATGTTGACTCCACTGCAGATTTGCCTACCGTTTCGGTCAAAGACTATGTGGCGGATCTTGTGGCGAATAAGGTGGAAGAAAAGACTTCGGACAAGGTGGCCATCTTGTATCTAAGCGGAGAGATCGACAATGGTAGCACTGATGGTATCAGTTCTCCCGAAACGGTGAAGCAACTGCGGAAACTGGGGAAGGATAGCACGGTGAAGGCGGTCGTGTTGCGCGTCAATTCGCCTGGCGGCAGCGCCTACGGTTCGGATCAGATCTGCCATGCCATAATGGAGGTGAAAAAGAACAAGCCTGTCATCGCCAGCATGGGTGACTATGCGGCTTCGGGAGGCTATTACATATCTTCAAACGCATCGCGCATATTCTCGGACAAGAATACTATCACGGGGTCCATCGGCGTAATCGCCCTCTTGCCTAACGCGCAGGAACTATCGAACAAGATCGGTGTGCACTACGAGACGGTTAAGACCAATAGGAACGCAGATGTCATGGAGAATATCTTCCGTCCGTTGACTGCCGCCGAGCGGGCTGCCATGCAACGTTCCGTCGATGATTTCTACGATACGTTCCTGCAACGTTGCGCCGAGGGCCGCGGCATGGAGATGGAACAGGTGAAAAAATACGCCGAAGGTCGTGTATGGTCTGGTGTCGACGCCTTGAAGATCGGTTTGGTTGACTATGCTGGCGGGTTACACTGCGCCATCGATTCGGCTGCCGCAATGGCTAAATTGACCGACTATTCCGTTGTCGAATACCCCGAAAAGAAAGATTTTTTCCAAAAATTGCAAGAAATACCTTCTATTGGCTATGAAAAATTGAAAGAAAACGAGGTTTTTTCGAAAGAAAGATATATTTTTGAAAAAATACGGAACTTGGAGAGGTTCCAAGCGATTATGCCATATACCATAGAGCTGAGATAGCTTCCAATCCATTTGTGTGCGGAAGGGCTCTTTCACCTTAAATTACGTACACAATGAAAAACAAACCACTCATACTAAAAGTCTTATTGTGGCCATTCTCGATGGTCTACGGGCTTTGCGTGTGTGTGCGTAACTGGCTTTTCGACCGTGGTATCCTCACATCCAAGAAGTTTGATCTGCCGATTGTCTCCGTTGGAAATATCACGGTGGGCGGAACGGGAAAGACTCCCTTCACGGAGTACCTTATCTGCTGGCTGAAGGATCAGTATCGCTTAGGCGTCCTCAGTCGTGGATATAAGCGTAGCACCTCGGGGTTCAGGATCGTCAAGGAGAAGGATACGCCCGATACGGTGGGCGATGAGCCTTTCCAGATAAAACGCAAGTTCCCGGATGTGACGGTCGCCGTCGACGCGGATCGTAGACGGGGCATCAAATCGCTCATGAAGATGGAGGGGGAATCTCCGGAACTGATCCTCTTGGATGATGCGTTCCAGCATCGCTACGTGCACCCGAAGGTCTCTATCCTACTGGTTGACTATAACCGTAACATTGCGGAGGACCACCTTCTCCCCGTCGGCATGATGCGGGAGCCGAAACGTTCCATGAAACGTGCGGATATCATCGTGGTGACCAAGTGCCCCGACTCCATCACACCGATGGACATGCGGCTTTTCCGTAAGCACCTCAATCCATACCCGTATCAGACGCTCTGTTTCACGAGATTGGCTTATGGTGAACTACAACCATTGTTCCCTTCCCCAAAGTCCGGCAGATCGAAGAAAAAGGTGACGCTCGCCGATCTTTCCGACGGTGGTGTGTTGGCCCTCACGGGCATCGCCTCTCCGGCGCCTTTCGTGGAGTATCTGAAGAGCAACGTCTCCGAGGTATCCGCCTGCTCGTTCGGCGACCACCATGCGTTCTCTGCGTCCGACTTGAAGAAGATAGAGAAGCAGTTCGATTCGTTGGAGTCCCAGAAACGGTATATCATCACGACGGAGAAGGATGCGGTGCGCCTGATGGACCACCCTGATTTCCCGAATGCGCTGAAGTCTAAGATCTACTACCTACCGCTCTCCATCGACTTCATGCGGGGGGACGACGCGCTTTTCGCGGAGAGCTTTATGGATTTGCTGCATAAGAAAAATTGATTGTTAATTTTATTTTTTGAATGATATGGATTTGTTGAAAGAGATAAAAGCCTCAGGTGATTATTTGAGGAAGCGGACCGCTTTGCGTCCCACGGTAGCGATTGTGTTAGGCACGGGTTTGGGTAGTTTCGCGGAGCGCATTGTCGTGACGGACACGATCCCTTATTCCGATATCCCCGGTTTTAAGACGAGTACGGTGCAGGGTCATTCCGGCAAGCTGATTTTCGGCTATGTGGCGGGTGTGCCTGTGATGGCCATGCAGGGCCGGCTTCACTACTACGAGGGCTACACCATGCAGGAGATCACCTTCCCTGTGCGTGTGATGAAGGAGTTCGGCATCAAGACATTGATGGTCTCCAATGCGGCGGGTGGTCTGAACCCCGAGTATGTGCCGGGTGACATCATGATCATCAAGGATCACATCAACCTCTTCCCGGAGCATCCGTTGCACGGACCGAACATCGAGGAGCTGGGCACCCGCTTCCCGGATATGAGCAATGCGTATGACAAGGAGTTGATTAAGAAGGCCGAGAAGATCGGCGAGAAATTTAGAATACCGCTGAAGTTTGGCGTATACGTGGGTACGCAAGGTCCGACGTTCGAGACCTTGGCCGAGTACCGCTACTTCAGGATCATTGGGGGCGACTCCTGCGGCATGTCCACCGTCCCTGAGGTGATTGTGGCGAACCATGCGGGCATGTCCGTCTTTGGCGTTTCCGTAATCTCCAACGTGGGTGTCGATGCGAACCTGAGCAACGTGACGCACGAGGAGGTGCAGCGCAACACGCTCTTGGCGCAGGAGAACCTCGCCACGATATTTACCGAGATGGTGAAGGCGAGCGTCTGAGCGTGGAGTCCTGGAGCACATACGCGGATTGGAACCCGTGGCACGGCTGCACGAAGCTCAGTGCGGGCTGTAAGTTCTGCTATGTCTATCGGCAGGACGAGATGTACGGGAGCGAGATAGGGAGCAACATCGCCCGGAAAACGGCTGCGTTCGACTTCCCCGTTAAGCGCAAGCGTGACAAGTCGTACAAGTTGCCGCCGGGCAAGGTGGTCTTCACCTGTTTCACCTCTGATTTCTTCTTGAAGGATGCCGACGAATGGCGGCCGGACTGTTGGCGCATGATGCGTGAACGGAGCGACTGCATGTTCTATTTCTTCACCAAACGCATAGACCGCTTTGCGGAGTGCATTCCCGACGACTGGGGCGACGGCTACGACAATGTGCTGATCGGTTGCACAGTCGAGAACCAGGCGATGGCGGACTACCGTCTGCCCATTTTCCTCGCCGCCCCCATCAAGCATAAGATCATCACGGCGGCGCCCTTGCTGGAGCGGATCGACCTCTCACCCTACCTGAACCCGTCGATCGAGGAGGTCTCGGTGGGCGGCGAGTCGGGCGTGAATGCCCGTCCGTGCCACTACGATTGGGTGCTCGACCTGAGGCGTCAGTGCGTGGAGAAGCGGGTGGCCTTTCGGTTCCACCAAACCGGCGCTTACTTCGTGAAGGACGGCCGGACCTACCGCATCAAGCGGAGATACCAGCTGAGCCAAGCCCATAAGGCGGGCATCGATTATGGCATCGATGGCTATTTCGCACCCGAGGATGCGGATACGGAGGGCTGGGACTGAGGCCGCACGAACCATTTTAAGCCCCTGTGAGGCTTTCGGAGGCATCGGATGGGGCCGTAGGTCGGACGGGGCGCATAATTCGCAAATAGACGAAAAAAATGATATACCAAACTGAATTCACATTATCGGAGAAGCGTCGCGGCTGTCATCTGGTCACCCAAGAGGTGTTGCAACATCTTTCGGGACATCTGCCCGAGACGGGTTTGCTGAACCTCTTCGTGAAGCACACCTCCTGCGCCCTCTCGATCAACGAGAACGCCGACCCGGACGTGCGGGGCGACATGGAGCAGATCCTTAACCACCTGGTTCCGGAGAATGCCCCCTACTACGACCACACGCTCGAAGGGGCGGACGACATGCCGGCACACGCCAAATGCAGCATGTTCGGCGTGAGCCTGACCATCCCTATCACACACGGCCGCCTGAACCTCGGCACATGGCAAGGTATCTACCTCTGCGAGTTCCGCAACTATGGCGGAGCGAGACGTGTGGTGGCTACGGTGATGGGATGACGGGATAACCCGTTCATCGGCATATCAGTCCTGTTTTATATCCTAAAAAATGGTAACTTTCTCCCCAATTTAGATACAGACTTTTTGCTTTGAAACTAATACTTTTGTTCTTAGGATTTAAAAATTATAAGATGAAAAGATTTGTATTTATCAGCGCATGCATGGCTCTATTGGCTGGCTGCTCTCAACAAAAGCAAGAAATAACAATGGATAATCAGAAGCAAGAATTGTCTCTCACGCAGGAATGGGATAAGGTTTTCCCTTTAAGTGACAAGGTGAATCATTCTAAAATCACGTTTCACAACCGCTACGGCATAACGCTGGCTGCTGATTTGTACGTGCCTAAAAATGCCGAAGGGAAAATGGCGGCAATCGCTGTCTCTGGTCCGTTCGGAGCTGTAAAGGAGCAGACAAGCGGACTCTATGCGCAGCACATGGCGGAGCGTGGATTCCTCACCCTTGCGTTCGATCCTTCGTTTACGGGTGAATCGGGTGGCGAACCTCGCCGTATGGCTTCGCCCGATATCAACACGGAGGATTTCTTGGCGGCCGTCGATTATCTCTCAACTCGTGAAGATGTTGATGCTGAACGCATTGGAATCATAGGTGTTTGTGGATGGGGCGGTATGGCAGTGAACGCCGCCGCTATCGATCCAAGAATCAAAGCAACCGTGGCTTCTACCATGTATGACATGAGCAAGGTGAACGCGGAGGGCTACTTCGCGAGTGAAAACACGCCGGAACAACGTATGGAAAAACGTAAGGCTATTGCCATGCAACGTACAGAGGATTATCGCACAGGTGGTTACAAGCGAGCTGGTGGCGTGGTTGACCCTCTTCCCGACGATGCGCCATGGTTCGTGAAGGATTACTATGATTATTACAAAACGCCACGTGGCTACCATAAACGTAGCGGCAATTCCAACGACGGATGGAACGTGATCGGTTGCCAATCCTTCCTGAACCAACCTCTCCTTTGTTATGCGAACGAAATCAACACACCGGTGCTTTTGATCCACGGTGAAAAGGCTCACAGTCGCTACTTCAGCGAATATGCCTTCGAGAAAATGACGGGTAAACAATGCGACGGCAAAAGCATGATAGAGGGCAATAAGGAAATCATGATTATTCCCGATGCTGTCCATACCAATCTCTACGATGACAAAAACGGAAAGATACCGTACGATAAAATCGAGACGTTTTTCAAGGAGAATTTGAAATGAAACGGATGGATAGGAATATATTAAATTTATACAGCCAAAAAACATGAAGGTGTTATTAATTAACGGCAGTGCCCGCAAAAACGGCAATACGTTCCTCGCCTTGAACGAAATGGCTAAATCATTGGAGAAACAAGGCATAGAAACGGAAATCGTTCAGATTGGCACAAAACCTGTCAGGGGATGCATCGCATGTGCGCAATGCCAAACAAAGCAATTGGGACGATGCGTATTCGACGATGATATTTGCAATCGTGTAGTGGAAAAGATGGAAGGCGCAGATGCCCTTGTAGTAGGTTCTCCCGTCTATTACGGACAACCGAATGGGTCAGTGCTTTCTCTTATCCAAAGAATGTTTTTCTCGGCAGGTGAAAAGGTGCAGAACAAACCGGCGGCGGCTGTCTGTGTGTGTCGTCGAGGGGGTGCAACGGCTGCGTTCCAGACGCTGAATATGCCTTTCCAGATGATGAACATGCCCGTTGTGAGTTCGCAATATTGGAACATTGTTTACGGACGTGAAGAGGGTCAGGCTTCTCTCGATACGGAGGGTATGCAAACTATGCGTACGCTAGCCAACAACATGGCATTCCTGCTCAAACAGATTCATGCCAATGGAACGCCCCTCTATCCTGAACGGGAAGAATGGAAACCTATGCATTTTATTAGATAATAACGATAAAAAGATAAAGTGAAAATGAAGAAAATAGTTTTATTCATCACCGCATTTATTGCAGTTGCATTAAGTGCATGTTCTCAAAGTAATAACAACAAACAAAAATCTAATCAAATGGAAAACAAAACGTTAGTGGCTTATTTTTCGGCTTCGGGTGTAACGAAAAAGGTGGCTCAGGAACTTGCGGGAGTGGCAAATGCCGATCTCCACGAAATCAAACCCGAAAAGATTTACACCAGCGCTGATCTCGATTGGCACGACAAGAACTCACGCTCCTCTGTGGAGATGGCCGACAAGAATTCTCGTCCTGCCATCACGAATAAACTTGCCAACATGTCCGACTATCAGACAATTTACGTGGGTTTCCCTATCTGGTGGTACACTGCTCCTACAATCATCAACACCTTCTTCGAAAGCTATGATTTCAAAGGCAAAACCGTCTATTTGTTTGCTACAAGTGGCGGAAGTACCATCGACAAGGCTGTCCGTGACTTGAAAGCGGCTTATCCTGATATCAATATCAAAAATGGACGATTGCTCAACTCCGCAAGTAAGCAAGAGTTGCAGAACTTCGTGAAAGAACAATGATTCCTTGTGCGTTTTTCAATTCAATAATAATTGATTATGAACGAGATACATTTCGATTCGGTGCAACAGTTTAACGACTACTACGGATTTGAGACCCTACATCCGCTTGTGAGTGTGGTGCGCTACGATAAGCAACTGCCTATCGATGAATGTTTGGTTCACTACGGCTTGTATGCGCTCTTCTTAAAGGAAAACAAAGGCTGTAAACTCTCGTACGGCCGCACGAAATATGACTTCGACGAGATGACTGTCACCTCATTCGCTCCTGGACAAACAATCCATATCGAGCCGAATCCCGAAGTCCCGAATCCCAAGTGGACGGGCTTGCTCTTCCATCCTGATTTCCTGGCTCGGACACAGCTCGGACGACAGATTTCCCGTTATGAGTTCTTCTCTTATTCAAGCAATGAGGCGTTGCATCTTTCCTCTGGCGAAATGGAGATTTTCCGTGGTGTTCTGTCGATGATTCAGCAGGAACTGCAACACGCTATCGACAAGCATAGTCGTGAACTGATCGTTTCCAATATCGAACTCTTGCTCAACTATTGTCTGCGTTTCTACGACCGTCAATTCATCACCCGAGAGGAAATCAACCATGTGACCGTGCAGAAATTCGAATCACTGCTGAGCGATTACATCGACAATCAGGCTGAAACCAAAGGTATCCCAACCGTGGCTTATTTCGCTGAAAAATGTAATCTCACCCCAGGCTATTTCGGCGAATTGGTGAAAGTGGAAAGTGGCAAGACTGCGCAGGATTTCATTGCCGACCACATAGTCAGCCGTGCCAAAGAGTTGCTCAACTGCCAGACGCTCAGCATCGCCCAGGTCAGCAATAGACTGGGATTCGGCTACCCGCAGCACTTTGTCCGTTTCTTCAAACGCAAAACCGGCAAAACACCTTCCGAATATAGGGCGGCATAAAGTTAAATTGTCATGAAACAGATTCTATTATTTTTACTTATCGTGCTTTTCTCATCCTGTTCTAAGGAGAGTGACGTCCTTGCGGAGCCTACTTCCCGCACCTTGATTGTTTACTATAGCTACACGGGCAATGTGCAAGCCATTGTTGATGAGTCATTGAAACTGACAGGGGCCGATGTGGTGGAAATTCAACCAGCAGAGGAAGGACTGAAATACGAGGCTGACAACTACGCTCTTGGCAGCGCACTGATTGGTGCCATACGGGCAAATCCAGACGATGCGGGAAGTTATCCCGAAATCAAACCTGTTGACATCGACTTCAGCCAATACGACAACATTATAGTGGCTACTCCGCTTTGGTGGAGCAATATGGCGGCTCCTATGCAGACCTTCCTTTTCCATAACGGAGGGAAAATGGCGGGGAAGAATATCGCCCTGGTTGTCTCAAGTGCGAGCAGTGGCATTTCATCGGTCGTGGACGATGCTCACAGATTGATTCCCGATGGGAATTTTTCTGACGAAGCTCTATGGATAAACAACAGTAACCGAAACAACATGCCTTCTTTGCTCGGCAACTGGATCAAGACGCTTAATTTCTCAGACACTATGGCACAAAAACTTTTCATCACGATTGGTAACGCTACAATCGCCGCCACGATGGTTGATAACGTTGCCACGCAAGCCCTCATTGCCGCACTGAAGGAGTCGCCCATCTCATACGAGGCCTCCGATTATGGCGATTTTGAGAAGGTGGGACCGCTCGGTCGCTCTCTGCCGACTGCAAACGAACAAACAACCACACAGGCTGGCGACATCGTGCTTTACAACGGCAATCAGATAGTGATTTTCTATGGTTCAAACTCATGGAGCTACACCCGTATAGGTAAAATCGACGACATCAGTCAGGAGAAGCTGAAATCCGTGTTGGGGGATGGAAATTGCACCATCACATTATCGTTGTCAAAGGATTTTTCGACAGGGGTTCAAAAGGTTCATGGAGATGCCAATAATGCCATGAAAAGCTCCCGCTCTCCGATGTACGATTTGCAAGGACATGAAATCACTGCTCCAACGAATGGTCAGGTTTATATCCAGGATGGGAGAAAATGGTTGATTCAAGAATGAACGATTCGGAAAACTACAGTTCAAGTTTGTAATATACACATTCCGCATCACGGTAAAACTCGGTGGCTCCCCAGCGTTGCCAATACTGGTGGGTTTTGAGACGGTGAAGCACGGGGATGAAAACGAAGTCGTAGCGAGACCTCAGCTCGGGCATTATGGAATTGAGCATGTCGTAGTTCAGACGTGTTCCACGGTGGGGCTCGGCTACGATGAACGAGAAAACCGCCGTGTAGCGACGTGCGTTAAGGCTGGCAAGTAAATCGGGAGCCTCGGTGGCTATTTGTGATGATTCTTCCTCTATGCGGTAGTCGCTCATGTTCAGCAGACCGACCACCTTCCCGTCGGTGTCCACGGCTTTCACGCTCAACGACCAGTTGAAATGTAGGTCGCGCACCCACGTCTCCACCTCATGACGGTCGAACCCGTATTGATGGACCATCCAGTCAACCGTCAGTGGCGCATCATCGGCGGTCATCCGCTGTAAGACATACGCTTTGTTAATCTTTACTGAATTGTAGGTCAGCAGTGTTTCGGGATGATACGACAATTTGGATTGCCGAAGCCCGGGAATACCCATGTCCTCTTCACGATTCAGGTAGATGTATTGTTCGGGCAGATGTTCGGCGAATTGCTGGTTGATGATGGAGAAGGCACCCTCCACATGACGGTCGGCTTTCTCCACGCAGATGTCGAAGGTGTCGGTCGTCACGGCGGCGCCATAGGTGAATGCCATCATTCGTCCTTCGACAAAAATGCTTCCGCCCATCATTCCCAACGCCTCCCAGTTGGCAAAGACAGTCTCCATCACCTGCCGTTCGGCTTCGATGGTCACGCTGTCATCCGTTTTCTCCTCCTGCCATATTGCCATGAGTCGGCGGCAATCATCGAAAAGGTCTGGTGTGAGCGGACGATAGATGAAGTCGGGATGTTCCGCTCGGAAGCGGTTGACGTGATTCCGTTTGGCGTTGAGCTTTTTCCCATGAAGCGATGCGAGATCGGTTCGGAGATAAATATAGTCGTATTGATCACGACACGGTTCAATTTTAACGGTGAATGCGGGATGGGGATGGATGGCTTGCAGTTGTGAATCCTCCAGACCGATTATCATTAGATTGCCACCGCTGTCTTCGAACAGCTCCGTCAGCAGTTCCGGTTGCAAATCACCCGCCATGCAGACCATATAGGCCCGTTTGCCCTCGAAGGTGAAGCGCAGCACCACAGCCTCCTTGCATACGCAGACCTCGGTGTGGAACCAAAACTGCCAGCCCACAAGGTTGGCAAACGTGTAGTTGCAATTACGTCGTCCCGCCTTGAGCGACACGGACTGCACAGCCTTGCGGTCGGAAATGGTCAACGGATGAAATGTCAGCATTGTCTCTTCTATCACTATTCAAATCTATCAATCATCGTTGTTTGTCGGGTTCTCCTTAAGCATTTTGATCGCCTTGTCGAAGTCGCTTTCCAGCATCCGCATTTCTCTCTCTCGGTATATTTCAAACTCACGTTCCGCCTTTCGATCGCATCCTGGTGCGAAAATGTTCCGTTGCCTTCCAGAATGTTTTCTTTTTGGATATACTCGTGCAACTGTTGTGTCGCCCACCGACGGAACCGCACCGCCACAGGTGATTGCACGCGGTAGCCAAGGGCGATGATCATATCGAGATTGTAGTGGTCGATCTCTCTTTGGACCTGACGTTTGCCCTCTTGACGAACTAGAAAGAATTTCTTTCGAGTTGCCTCTTCTGTAAGTTCTTTGTCTTGGTATATATTGCCGATATGAAGACTTATATTCTGTGGCGTGGTAGCGTATATATCTGCAAGATTGTCTCTTGTCAGCCACACATCCTCGTCGGCGAAGCGCACGTTGACGCTTATGCGACCTTCATCGTCTTTGTAGAGTATTAGTTTATTTGTTTTGTCCATTGTCTTTTCTGATAGTTTGAATTTATGCAACCGATGATGCGAAATTTAGATTATTTCCCCAGCAATCTCTCCAGTTCCTTGTCGAAGTCCGACATGAACAGGCGATCCTGTACGATGCGGTACTTCTCGAACTCTGATTCGGCAAAGGTTTTGGCCTCTTCCGCCGTTACTTTGCCATTGTCTTGCAATAGTTGGTAATCATCCATGGACAGGAAACGGTCGATGTGTTTTGCCCAATCCTCCATGGTCATCGGGATATGACGTTTCGCTCTGTTCTCGGCCAACTCAAGGAAAGCGTTCACCACCCGTCCGAGGCTATCCAGTTCATCGCTTTTCAGATAGTTTTTTGCGATGGAAACGTCTGTTTTTACGATTTTGCCGTCGGGTGCGTTCTCCCATGTGGTTAGACCCATGTGCTCCTTGTTGGCATCGGCACGGCTGACGATCAGTTCGGCGGCGGTGTGTCCATGTATGGCGTAGTGTAGTTTGTTCTGCACCTTCGCGAAGAACTGGCGTGTGGTCGGAGCATCCTTGTTGTAGTCGATAGCAGTGGCGTAGAGGTCGGTCACTTTCTGGTAGAGACGGCGCTCGCTCAGACGTATCTCACGGATTTCCGACAATAGATGTTCGAAATAATCCACTGTGAGGAAGGCGCCATTCTCCATGCGTTTCTTGTCCAGCACGTAGCCACGGATGGCGAACTGGTGGAGCACGGCTGTGGCCCATTGTCGGAACTGTGTGGCACGTAGGCTGTTGACACGATAGCCAACTGCAATGATGGCATCGAGTTTATACATGACAACCATACGTTTCACTTGACGGTTGCCCTCCGTTTGAACTGTTTCCATTTTGGAAATAGTTGCCTCTTCTGACAATTCCCCTGTTTCAAACACATTAGCTAGATGCTTACTGATTGCAGGAATCCCCACATCAAAGAGAGCCGCCATAGCTTTCTGTGTACACCATATAGTCTCATTGGCATACAGCACTTCCACCCCGTTGGCTTGGCTTTGAGCCTGAAAGATCAGGAACTCAGCCGTGCTATTGCGGATGGACAACGTTTTTTCATGCACGGGTGCATCTTCTGCAAACTGCCACTCACAGCCACAGGCTTGGCAACGGTACTTGTTCCCTACGGACTGTACCTCATGAGATTGGCATTTAGGACAGGTCATGTTGATTGATTTCATACGTATTATCTTGTAAATTAATTTTCCAAAGTTACGAAATTTTTGGGAGATGGGGAAGGAAACGTTGGGTGGAAGGGGGTGATTTATGTAGCATTCTATGGAAATGACCACATAGAGGATGTGCATCATTACTTCGCTGGAGCATTTGGACGAAGGTATTAAAAATTATTTAATTGCTTCGGACAAATGTAGTTTGCCAATTTGAGGTGGATTTACGAAATTGTTTTTTCCTACATCAAAGATGCCTGTGATAGCAAAGGCTAAGTTTATTGTCCAATAAAATCATCGTAATTCATTTCTGTATTAGAGAATGACAGCCGATAAAGAGGTTCTCCTTCATTTGTAATTTGATGTAGATTCTCTATGCAAATACTATCAAATCCGAGACGGTCTAAGTCTTCAATAGTTACTAATTCGAATTCTTTTTTGTGTAAGAGTTTCCTTAATAACCATTCTCCTAAATCTTTATTTGGGTTGGACATTAGAGCCTTCCCGTTATCTTGACAGATTTTTGCGCTAAGAATAGATTTGTCAGGCATTTCCATTACAAAAGGAGTATCCCTGCCTGGGAAGAAATCAGGGTAGTTTTTATGTACGGCGATTGGTACTGGCACATAAACTTCCAAGGGATTTCTTTTGCGCCCTCCTGCATTAAATTGGTTAAGCCCAGATTTTTCTGGAATATATTTGGTGCCTTTTTTGAGAGCATAAAGTGGTAGAATAACATAATCCACCCCTTTTGTTCTTGCTTTTGCTTCTTTAATTACTTCTTTCTTTGTCATAAAGAAAGATTCGAGCAAAGCAAGTGGGTCTTCTATGATATCTACTTTTACATCTTTGCAAATTCGTGGGACATAGAAGCGTTTCATCAGAACACTTTTGCTCTTGTTGAAGGAAAATTCATTTTTCTCATCTTCGAATTTGCAAGAGGTTTCATCATCTGAAATCAAATGAATGTGCTCCAGATCCACCTCTTCGTATGGAGTGTTAAATATTCTCAACAAACCATCTGATCTGCCAACAATATGATATTGAGTTTCATTTACACCATATTGGTCATTTGCGAAACGCATTCTGTCGTTACGGTATTGACCGAGTTGTTTTGCAAGATCGATGCCATGTAATCCATTTAATGTTTTTTTAAGTTTGTTGAACTCTGCAATCTTTTCTACAGATTGATTGTTTTTTAAGATGAATGTTTTGATTCCTATGCCGACATTAGAGAATCTGGCATCGTAGGCGGTGCAGGAACGTGCATCGTTATATGCTTTGTAATAACGACAAAATAGATTTTCTGTTAATCGATAATCCAAGTATGGTATATCACTTTCAGAAAACAATCGACTTAGTTGAGCCATTAGCTTCAACATGTCAAAATATTTTTCGTATGAAGTCCAGCTATTTAGGAACTCTTCAAGATTATTGATGTTATTTGTTTGCATACTTTTTGGATAAGTGGTACAACTACTGAATTTCCAGCCTGCTTGTATTTGGCTGAATCTGCAATAGTTGTGGGAAATATGAACTCTTGTGGATACCCCTGGAAGTTCAAACACTCCCTCGGTGATAATTTGCGTATCCCATTGTCTGTCAGTATTATTGGCACATTATGACCTCCTGTTCCCATGTTGGCAGTTAATGTGGGACAAACCTTGCTTTTGTTTTCTCGAACATATTGTCGTCTCCATTGATATATTGTATCTTTGGAAACAACTCCTGCACGTAAATCTGCGATGTGTCCCATGCTCTCTCCATAAAAAAGCTTCTTCTCCATGTTGCTATAATCTATGCAATCATGGATGTTTCTTTTCAATGTTTCTTTTTCAGGAAATACAAATTTACTATAGTTGGTGACTTTTTCTTTGTTAAAACAAACAATAAAGATACGTTCTCTGTTCTGGGGCACATTTGCATATTCCATGGCATTCATCACCTTGTGAAATACAACATATCCTAATTCTTCGAGAGTATTTTTTATTGTTGAAAACGTCTTCCCGCTATCATGGGTGTATAAATTTTTTACATTTTCGAGGAAAACAGCTTTGGGTTGTTTCCTCTTAACTATCTCTGCTACATCGAAAAACAGCGTACCTCTTGTGTCTTCAAAACCTTTTTGATATCCTGCAATAGAAAATGCCTGACACGGAAATCCTGCACATAGTACATCAAAATCATTGGGAATATATTGTTTCGTTGATTCTTTTGTAATATCTCCAAATGGAACTTCTCCGTAATTAGCCAAATATGTTTTCTGTGCCTGAGCATCCCATTCTGATGAATATACACACTTTCCACCAAGGTTTTGCATGGCAATTCTGAATCCTCCAATCCCAGCAAACAGGTCTATAAATGTGAATTTAGGATTCTCTGGTGCGGGAAAAGGAACTGAAAACGAGTCTGGGAATAATCCATAAGAAGCTATTGGTTCAGCCACAACACATTCATCTTCAGTTGTTTCTTTCTCATTCAGTAACCGCAAAGCGTCCTTTTCAAATGGGATGCCGTATTTGCTGTTTTTGTTTTGAAGATAATGCGTGATAATTGCAGAATCATCGTTTGTTGTTATATATCTATGATCTATCATCGGACTTGAATTTTCATCTTTGTAGATTATGCAATTTTTTTTGTTTGCAAATGTATGCATTTTTGTTTGCAAATTGAAAACAATAGGAATACAGTCAATGCTGCATGAGTTTATTTAATGAGTATTATATGCAACTATCTCGTAATAGATACCTCTGCCGCCAAATATTCTGCAATAACAAGCTTTATCTTTGTGTTATTAGGAGATATGTTATTTGTTTTTTTACGTTTTTGATCGGATTTTTTTATGAATTTCGTCTTTTCGACGAATATAGAAGAAACTGTTTTCGGTAAAATTTAGTGTTCCAAATACTCAATACTTGCACCTGTTATTTTTGTCGACTTTAAGGTTCTCGACACAATGCCTTTTACTATCACATTGGCGCCAGATTTGAATGCTTCGGTTGCAAGCGTCGAGTATTCTTGACTATTTAATTCAACTTTAATATTTGTCTTTCTTAAATCATCATCAATGACAGCTACATTTATTGTTATAATGTCTCTATTTTCGATATTAGCATCGCCACTTATTGAAGATATCTTACCACAATACAATTTTTCAACATTTTGTTCCTGCTGAGGTGTGTTCTTTTCGATTATATCCATCAAGGGCTCGTAGCATTTTGAATTTAACTCTGTTTGTGATGGAATTAATTTAGAAGATAATGGCACATATATATTCCAATCTGCTTTTACAAATACTTGAGAATTAATGTTCTCATCATATATTTTTGCTATAGCTGTGAGAAAATTGACACTTATTCGACCTTCGTCAAGAATATCTTGCAATTCTCTGCTTTTACTAGAAATAGATGACTGTATTTTCGATATTCCACTTAAAATCTGTATGTTTACTTTCCTGCTTAATGGAAGATCTTCTTGTTTTGGGTCAAATATTGTATACTGATAATATCCTAATGGACATAAAATATTCAAAATATAACTCCCAATTTCTGTCTGTCCAAATTGATACTTTGATAGTTGAGATGATACCTCTTTTGTGTTAAGTCGAGAATGAATTTTTGCAGGAGATGTGGTGTCTAATATTGCTGATGCTAATAAATCTTTAATGTGTTCAATGTTTTCTGCCATCGAATTAAAAGGAATAGAACCTTTACTTGTTAATTCGTCGGCAATGCGCCATTTTAATATGTCATGTGAAGGATTCAACAGTTTGTTTGTTAATTCTTCTATTGTTTTTTTTTCAGTATTAGCAATCACTGTAAGTGTTTCTTTTACTTCTCGATAATAATCTGTGAATTTTTTTGACATAGGGACAAGAACAACATCATCTCCTCTTTCCGACTGGAATTGTTTTATTCTCCCATCATACAAATCGGGAAGTTGTTGCCACTTCATATTTTTCAAATAGAGGCATAGATTTTGTGCATCCAACTTGTCTATTATAAGTTTGTAATCTTTCATAATTTTTCGTTATTTGCGACTTTAATCATTATATTCCTCAAGGTGTCCTTAGATAAAACATTTGAAGCTGGTATAGTTATAGTTTTTGTTGTGGAATTGTTTGTCGATGGTTCTCCCACCAAACTAATCCAATACGCACATTTCGTTATTTTTAAATAGTCGGGAGTTTGCTCAATCCACAGATTTTCATCATCATGCATATGAAGAACAATTAGAATAATGGGAGTTATTCGTTCATTGTCAACTAGGACATTGTAATTTTTAGATTCTAAATCATAACAGATATCCCCGTTGGAATTAAACCTAATATGTTTAGAGAAACACGATTTTAATTGAACATCAAGTTTAGGAGACTTCATTAAACAGTTTTCCGCTGGTTTGTCTTTGCATTTAATTGTCTTGTCAACTCCATCATTATCATGCTCCTCGTGCATTAGGGTATATCCATTTGCAGCACATAAAGCTGTCAAATATGCTACACTCATATCTTCTTGTCTTATTTGTATTGGATTTGGCATATTTTCTTTACATTTATTCGGGATGAATCGTAGTCCATTTTTAATTCTCCAAAGTTACACAAATAATTAACTGGATGAAACAATGTAGGATGATTCTGAAAGTGCTAATTTCGAATAGTACACCCCCAAGCGTAAGTAACGCCTTGTTAGTATATAGTGCCATGTATGCCAACGAAGGCACACACGACAGATGCAAGGATAAAATTTTTTGAGAGATTTTGGGGGTGGGGAGGAAGATCTTTTTTATTTACATGGCCTTTTAATCTGTTGGGGATAGAAAAATTCATGGGGAAAAGATGATGGGAAGTTGTTTTTTAGATTTAAAGAATGTATATTTGCAATGTCTGGGTGAGAGCCCTGGCTATCCGGGCAGAATCCCGTGTGGGCAAGCCGTATACGTCACTACCCAATATAGAAAAGCCACAGCAGAAACGCTGTGGCTTTTTATCTGAATGCTTTTAGCAGCATTTTTAGGAATCCGCTACTTTCGGCAATGTTGCGTGTTATGGATATTTTCTTGTTCCCCTTGAAAATAAGCACTTCAAGTGACGATGGTGAATTTTCGAAATAATGGCGGACATCTGTCGCCAAATGTCTGAGATTATAATCTCCTGTCAGATTCAACAAAACCCTGTTTGATTGTCCAATAGATTCTTGTAATCGATTTCCAACGGATGATTTCCCACTGATGGTATCATTTTGCTGACGTCAGGAAAATGATGCAAAGAGGGAACGTGTGGGCGCCCATGGATTCGTGCCACCCCTTCGGGGTTCTGGACCGTATCTACGCTGTGCACACACGGGTTAACACCCGTGCCTGTATTATGATCACCCCTTCGGGGTTCCTGTGTGTTGCAACGGGTGTGCGTATCCCCCATACAATGCGCATACCCTAAGCCCCAAAGGGGCGACAACATCACAGGCAGGGGTGTCAACCCCTGTTAGGCGAATGGGTATGTGATGGGAACCCCGAAGGGGTGAAAACAATATGGACGTTATCGGGGGATACGCATCCATGAATGTTCCCACACAAATCGTAAATACCCAAAACGTGCCACCCCTTCGGGGTTCTGGACCGTGTCCGCATTGTGCACACACGGGTTAATACCCGTGCCTGTATTATGATCACCCCTTCGGGGTTCCCATGTGCCGCAACGGGCGTGCATATCCCACACAATGCGCACGCCCTAAGCCCCAAAGGGGCGACCACATCATAAATAAGGGGTAACCCCTGTTGGGCACGGGTGTGCGTATCCCCCATACAATGCGCACGCCCTAAGCCCCAAAGGGGCGACAACATCACAGGCAGGGGTGTCAACCCCTGTTAGGCGAATGGTGTATGTGATGGGAACCCCGAAGGGGTGGAAACAATATGGGCGTTATCGGGGGATACGCATCCATGAATGTTCCCACACAAATCGTAAATACCCAAAACGTGCCACCCCTTCGGGGTTCTGGACCGTATCCGCATTGTGCACACACGGGTTAATACCCGTGCCTGTATTATGATCACCCCTTCGGGGTTCCCATGTGCCGCAACGGACGTGCATATCCCACACAATGCGCACGCCCCAAGCCCCAAAGGGGCGGCAACATCATAAATAAGGGGTAACCCCTGTTGGGCAAACGGGTGTGCGTATCCCCCACACAATGCGCATACCCTAAGCCCCATAGGGGCGACAACATCACAGGCAGGGGTGTCAACCCCTGTTGGGCGGACGGGTGTGTGATGGGAACCCCGAAGGGGTGGAAACAATATGGGCGTTATCGGGGGATACGCATCCATGAATGTTCCCACACAAATCGTAAATACCCAAAACGTGCCACCCCTTCGGGGTTCTGGACCGTGTCCGCATTGTGCACACACGGGTTAACACCCGTGCCTGTATTATGATCACCCCTTCGGGGTTCCCATGTGCCGCAACGGGTGTGCGTATCCCACACAATGCGCACGCCCTAAGCCCCAAAGGGGCGGCAACATCATAAAAAAGGGGTAACCCCTGTTGGGCAAACGGGTGTGCGTATCCCCCATACAATGCGCATACCCTAAGCCCCAAAGGGGCGACAACATCACAGGCAGGGGTGTCAACCCCTGTTGGGCGAACGGTGTGTGTGATGGGAACCCCGAAGGGGTGGAAACAATATGGGCGTTATCGGGGGATACGCATCCATGAATGTTCCCACACAAATCGTAAATACCCAAAACGTGCCACCCCTTCGGGGTTCTGGACCGTATCTACGCTGTGCACACACGGGTTAACACCCGTGCCTGTATTATGATCACCCC
>JAILLP010000024.1 GCA_024693065.1 Paludibacteraceae bacterium | reverse complement strand
AATGTTGAACCACTATAACTTCGACAAGAAGTTGTTCAATGATTATGGATTCGAAGATCCTTCCTTGGGAAATGGAGGTTCCAACAAGGGTATGTACCTCAATGCGAATGCGGGTGTGTACTTCTTGTGGGATAACTTCTTTGCGGGTTTCTCCGCCAAGGATATCGTGCCGACCGAGTTGACCGAGTTGGGCCTGGAGGAGCCGAAGCGTCCGCTCACCATGTTCGGATTCTTGGGCTATGACTTCGACCTTGTGAACGAGATTACGCTCGAACCGGCTGCGATGTTCAAGTTCAATACGGAGAAGAACAGACAGTTGGATATCAATCTGAAGTATATGCAGACGATTCCGGATAACAAGGATTTCTCTTATTGGTTGCAACTTTCCTACCGCCACACGCTGGATAAGAGCGAGAACAACCCCGCTCCGTTGGCGTTCTATGCGATGGGTGGTATCCGTTACAAGGGATTCCATGTGGGTTATGCCTACCAGTTGGGTCTGACGCAGTTCCAACGCAAGAATGGTGGATCACACGAGATCATGCTGGGTTACACTTGGTGTGTGACGAAGCACTTCTGTAGATAATTTAATTTTTACTATTTATTTTTTCGGGGGCTGGTCGCAAATGACCGCCCCTTTTTGTTTTGTCGCCTTAGGTGTTTTATTCCACGCTTCCCTTTCTCGGATAAAAAAATGGAGACGGATTTGCTCCGTCTCCATTCCTGTTTTTAGCGATTATTACTTCCGGTCTGTTTATAACTCTAGGTCCTCGTTGAATATCTCGTGCCAAGGCAACCCCTGTTTGTTGAGTTGTTCCATAAATGGATCTGGGTCGAACTCTTCCACGTTCCATACGCCTGGACGTTTCCAAAGACCTTTGCAGAACATCATCGCACCAATCATGGCTGGCACTCCGGTCGTGTAGCTTACACCTTGCATGCCTGTCTCCTTGTACGCCTCGTGATGGCTGCAGTTATTGTACACGTAGTATGTCTTCTCCTTTCCGTCTTTCAATCCTCTGATTCTGCAGCCGATGCTGGTTTCCCCTTCGTAGTTTTCTCCCAAGTCTTTTGGGTTGGGAAGTACTGCTTTCAGGAATTGTAGCGGAACAATTTTCATGCCGTTGTATTCCACTTCGTCGATCCTTGCCATGCCGATGTCTTGAATGACGCGGAGGTGGGTTAGGTATTCTTGCCCGAATGTCATCCAGAATCTTGCCCGTTTGATGGTCGGATAGTTTTTCACCAATGATTCAAGCTCTTCGTGGAACATGAGATATGACTCTCGAGGTCCGATGTTCGGGTAGGTTAGCGGTTTGTGTATTTCCAGAGCACCCGTCTCAATCCATTGTCCGTTCTCGTAGAACCTTCCTTTTTGGGTGATTTCACGTATGTTGATCTCCGGGTTGAAATTGGTTGCGAATGCTTTGTGGTGGTTCCCCGCATTGCAGTCCACTATGTCCAGATACTGGATTTCATCGAAGTGATGTTTGGCTGCGTATGCGGTATAGACACCTGATACTCCAGGATCGAATCCGCATCCCAGTATGGCGGTCAGACCAGCCTCTTCGAATCTTTTTTTGTAGGCCCATTGCCAGCTGTATTCAAAGTGTGCTACGTCTTTTGGTTCGTAGTTTGCTGTATCCAAGTAATTGACGCCACATTCCAGGCATGCGTCCATGATGTTCAAATCTTGGTAAGGTAATGCGACGTTGATTACCAATTCTGGTTTGTGCTTTTTGAACAAATCGATGATTTGTTCGGTGACATCTGCATCAACCCTGTCTGTTGCCACGTTTACACCATAACGGGATTTCAGTTCTTCCGCCAATTTGTCGCATTTGGATTTCGTTCTGCTGGTGATAACGATCTCAGAGAATACATCCCTGTTCTGTGCGACTTTGTGCGCCACTACAGTGCCGACGCCACCAATTCCGATAATAAGTACTTTAGACATTTTTCGTTATTTTATGAGTTTAGGGAATCCCGTTTTTGTTATAACGAAATTCCACATACAAATATAAGTTTTTCCGAAATAACAATCTCTTTTTTCCTGTGGAAATATCTTGGGTGATGCGGTTCCATTTAAAAAGATGGAATGGAGATTGGATGCGTCGTAACCTGGAATCGTAAATGCTAAGATAGTTGAATAAAAATACTTGTAGGTGTCTTGCGCGGTAAATGAAAAATCCGATTCTCCGGGTGACTTGCTATTGTAGATGATATTTGGCATGTGTTTATATATTCCTTTTTGTTTGGCCTAATGTATTGACGTGTAATTGATTGCGTAAAAAATCGGATAGGTATGGATTATTGTTTTATAAATTGTTGTGAATAAAAGTCGGAAATTTCTTTATTGTTTTCCGTCTATTCTATATCTTAGCGGACTATTTTGTGGATTGGATATTATGTTCAACTTAAATTTATATTTTATGAAAAAAGTATTTTTACTTTTTGCTGCGATGTCCTTGTGCATGTCTGCTTTTTCGCAGATATACATTATCAAGGATGGTAAGCTCCAGAATGGAGTTACGTGCGGACAGGATGACTGGAAAGATGGAAAGGATCTTGTCGCCGCTTCAACTTTGAAGGAGACGAATGATGGGTATTTGACTATCACTCCTGCCGGTAGTGCGGTAGGGTGTCGTTTGGAGTTGGACCCTTCCATTTTCAATCTTCATCTGCAAGGTTTGAATCTTGTATTTGAGTATGAATTGCCTCATTCCGCCATGCTTTATTCCGAGGAGTTGGCTGCTCATGAAAATGTGTCGACCGAGAAGAAAGACAAGCCTGTATTCAACATCCTTTGTGGCTCTGAAGTAGGTTCTGACTTTAAGTTTAAATTCGATGTGGCAGGTTCACAAAGTGTACACATTTGTCGTCATTGTGTGGATGGAAAGTTTAATCCTGAAGCTGAGAAGGGATTTGTCAAGTATGAGAGCTATTCTTTCCCGAAGAATAATGATAAGGTAAACACAGTATATATCACATATATGCGTGAGCTTCCGGATGAGGTGAATAGCAGTATTGAGCCAGCGAAGATCAAGAATCTTTATTTTTATGCGCCAGATAATTTCCAGACATTCTTTGGAGAGTCGTTCGATGACACGGATATCTGGCAAGAGGTTCCTTCGTACATGAAATCCGATACAACTGATGTTAATCCGAAAGCTTTATCGCTTTCTGCATCAATGTTGGAGGGTTGTTTCCAAAAAGGTAACCACTATTATACGTTGTATAATTATGTACCTGAAGTGGGTAAGAGAACCGGGAAAAGGATGGCGTTTACTTTATATGGCATGATGTTATATGAGAATGGCCCTGAAAATTGGACGGGTAGTGATGGATCCGGATATTTGTCATCCCAGTTGTTCCACGGAATGGTAGTTCGTAACAACAACGACGAGGATTGGAATGTCGTTGCGCCAGACGTTTATGTTGGTTTGGAAAATGTTGAGCTCCCTGAAAAAATTGAGGGAGACCAACTCAAAGTTTCTTGTCTTACGAAGGCTATATACAAATCCTACTCGGATTTCCAAGAGGGTGGAGAACTTCCTATCTACTACAAGTTCGACAACCAAACGGAGGAGTCTAAATTGTACCCTGAATCGACGTTGAATGAGATCTATACGCTAAATTCGAATGCCATCAAGATTCCTTCTGGGGCGAAATCCATATCCTTCTTCTTTAAGTCGAGTGATGTGGCTGCCTATGTGGTGGACAATTTGGAGGTTGCCACCAATTGGACGACAAGTGTGGCTGACGTAAATGGAGAGAGCAAGACGTTGTCAGTTTATCCAAATCCTGTTCAAAACGAGATCGCATTCTCTGGCATTGAGAATATCGAGACTGTGGATGTTGTTTCATTGAATGGTGCAACGACTTCTTTCCCAGTTGTTGACGGCAAGGTGAATGTTGCTAAGTTGGCTGCCGGTGAGTATGTCATCGTGGTAAACAAGACAATCACAGGAAAGTTCATTAAGAAGTAATTTGACTATTTCTGATATATTAAGCGGGACGGTTGATGATCGTCCCGCTTTTTTTGTCCATTGTCCTATATTCCCTCATCTCATTTGATTTATTTTAAATTTTTCTTTTCCCGCAAATTTTTTACGCCTTTTTTTGTTGCCCTTTCCGTTAATTTATGTAAATTTGCACCGAATTTTTCGTTAATTTTCACAATATGAGGGTCTGTGATGTTGATTGGTGTATGAAAATTTAATCTGAAACGTTGAATTAACTAAATTATAATTAATATTTTATATTCATGACTACAAAAAATCGAATGTCGAAAACAATCTTTCTGGTTGTGGCGATGTTGTTTAGTTGGGCTTTTGAGGCTTTCCCTGCGACAGTCCCATTGTCTGATTTTAATAACATTGCTAGTGTGCTTGGCAGTTGTAGGAATGGGGATACCATCTCTGTGACGGGGAATTCCACATTGGCTTCATCTGTTGAAGTGAACAAATCAGTTACCATTTTAGGTAATGGGAACACAGTCAAGAGGAGTGCGGCTAACGTCCGTATTACTTTTAGTGCGAATGTTGAAGTGCAGAATCTCTCCTTTGATGCCAATTCCACAAGTTCGTCTCAGCTCTCTTTCATTTTTGTTTCAGAAGGAAGCAAAACAAAGATGGATGAAAAGACGGTGGTGAAAAATAGTTCCAATGGACCAGTCCTCCTCGTAGAGGGTACATTGGTGGGTGGTGTCATTACCGGTAATTCCATTCGACAAGTCAAGAATAGGGGTGTCGTTTACGTGACGGCAAACGGAACACTTATTAACTCCCTGATATACGGGAACAGTGCTGAGGGAAATAATGCCAATAACAGTTATATCGTTGTTTCTGAGGGAGGTAAGATCATTAACTGTACGATTGCGAACAACAGGTTGACTGGAGACTCGGGCAGAAGGCAATATACTCCGTATGCTTATGCGTTGACGTCGGCAAGTAATAAGACGTTGGTTCAGAACACATTGGTGTGTATGAATACGCATACGAATAGCAATGTTACGTCAGATGTCAATGTGGAGTACGATGCCAATTTGACCACTTCCCAGATGCAAAGTTGTCATGTGGGAAATTCCAACCCTGGTTTCACGAATGTGTCGGGAGGAAATTACACGCTTCAGCCTACTTCCGCTTATGTGAATGCGGGGAATTCCCCTTATAACAGGGAGCCTAAGGATCTGGCTGGCAACGATCGTATCTCTGGTGGTGGAATTGATATGGGTGCCTATGAGTATCAGGAGTGCGCAACGATCAAGGCCAGCAAGTCTGTCGATGTAGTCTATGGAGAAAAGATTATTTTGGAGGTGGATAATATCAACTCGGCGTATGACGATATATCCATTTCTTACCAATGGCAAAGTAGTAGTAACGGAAGGGATTGGAGTACGATCGGAAAGGATGCGAATGCCAACCGATACGTGATCGAGTCCGTTTCGAAGGAAACTCCTTATTATCGTTTGAATATCCTCAAGAAGACTTCGTCCGAAGTGCTTTGTACGGTTAATGCGCCGGTGCTTCAGTTCGCTGCTCCTTCAGTGAAATTCGTCGCTTCCGGTTATGATAGGGTTGTGACCCACTATGCTTTCGAGGCGGTGTACGGCTCTACCTTCACTTGTGGTTTGGAAGTCGTGAATGATGCGAGAATAACGGATATCAAGTTGACTCGTAAGCTGTTGCAACGTTCCGGTGGTGTCGCCACATATACGGCGGCCGAGTTGGAGAACTATAAATACACTTGTGATGTCAATGAATCGTTAGAGTTCGAATTGAGCTATACCTACCAGATCGGTGCGGGTTCTTCCGTTAAGAAGGATACTTCTTTCATCCTTCGCCCAATCTACAAGTGTACGGGAAAGAAGAGCGAGTTGATTTGGCATGATGATTTCGGATCGTTTGACACAATCAATTCAACCTATACGTACAGAAAAGCTGAAGGCGGATTGACTACTATAGATAGTTATATTGTCAACGGAACCGAACATAATGTGAAATATGGCAGGAACAAGGCGTTTGCCGTACCTGATTTTAACGACGCATTGCAAGGCCATAGATATTTTTCGGCTCAAACCAGTTGGCACACTGATGATGGGTTCTATTCTATTGTTCCTAACTCAAAACATTCATGGTGGGGACAGGATCAGTTTGGTGAGCAGAAGGATCACACGAAGGGTGACGGAACTGGCGGTATGTTGGTTGTGAATTGTAGGGAGAATTCTATAAACACGAGAATATACCAACGTGACTTCAGCGTGCAGTGCGACTCTTCTTTGGTGATTTTCTCTTCTTATATCGCCAACTTGAATATGTGGGATAAGGCGACATGGCAGAACAATCTTACTTTGATCAACGCCAATGTTCGTCTTGACATCTATGAGTTGAACGAGACCGGTGAAGAGAAGTGGCTCCAAAGCGCCTATTCCGGTGAGATGTTGAGCCGTTTGCATGATTATGATAGTGATCCGAATGTGGATACGTATTGGTCGAACCTCTCCGCTAAGTTCTTGGCGGATGCGGGCAAGACTTATCGTGTGGTTTTGGTGAATAACAGTAATGGAGGTGCGGGTAACGATATGATGTTTGATGATATCACCATCACCTCTTGCTGCCCTGATATGGCGATTTCAGATAATCCTTCGTTCGTGAACGAGAAACAGAATGTGGAGGTCTGCGGTACTGATTCTTCCGACTTCACCATTTATGCCATCATGAGGGATGGTACTGTGGCGGATGACTACTTCGTTTCCCCTTATTACTATCTGTACCAGTATCGTGAGAAGGGTGAAAAAATTTGGAAGAACTTCATCCAAGAAGGTGACCCTTACCTTGACACTTTCGCTTACAAGGTGGATCTGACGACCTTCCCTTCAGGAGCGGAATGTCGTGCGATTTTGGCGAGGTCTAAGACCCGTATCCAACAGATTATCACCTATTACAACTCATCATACGACAATCCTTCCATCACGAACGAGGAGGATCGTTATCCTGCAGTAGAGTGTGCGGAGGGTGTTTATGGTGTTGCATACGGATTCTCTATCAGTTATTACCCGGATTTGGGTGTTATCTCAGCTGACAAGGTGAAGGTGGCTTGCCCGAACGAACCGCTTTCCTTCTCATATGATCCGGGAGATGTATGGGTTGAAAGGACATGGTTGGACACTGATAACAATGTGTTGGGAACAGGTTCCTCCTATTCGTTCACCAAGTCTAGGAAAGAGATTGACGTGTTCCATTATGTGATAGCCGGAGAGGGTGGTGCCTGTCCTGATACCATCACGTTCGAGGCACATGTCAACCGTGATTTGGCGTTCAACGAAGTGCCGGAAATCTATGTGGCTGCGGATGCGAACTGTCAAGCGACTATCTCGTTGGATGGAGAAAAGCCAAGCTATAGCTATTGTGCGACGGATATCGACCATGTGGATTACTACTACAGGGTGAATGAATCTGGCGCATGGAAGGCATACTCCGATAACGCGAAAGTGACAGTCGTGGACAATGACAAAATCTCTTGGATGGGTGTGCTCTACCTGCAAACCACATCCGCACCGGTTGATACTGTATTCTATAGCCAACCTGTACATGTATCCGACTCGACAGCTCCAGTCATTGTTCGTTGTGACGGCATGGAGAAACTCTTTGCTCTCGCATCAAAAGATAAGGTGTCAGGTGATGTTGCTGTGACGCTTTCTCCATCTGTGGTTCAAAATGCTTCGGAAGATAATTGTACCGCACCGGCTAACCTGGAGGTTTTGTGGAATGCCGGTTCAGGAAATAAATTCGGTGCGTTTGCATCCGACTTTACGATTACCTTGAATGCGTATACGAATCCGTTCGAGGAATATGCTTGGAAGGTGAAGGACGAAGCAGGTCTTGAGAGTGACCCTTGTTACGTGAAATATGAGATCAGCAAAGATACTTTGGACGAGAAGGGAGACCCTTACGCGGTTATCCGTGATACCACCATCTGCGCAGGTAGCTTCCCATTGAATTGGTACGGACATACCTTCTCGAAGGACGGAGATACTGCCCATGTGGGTTATGCACTCTTGAAGGTGTTCGCTGATTCTTCCTATTTCCGCACTATTACTGAGACGGTTTGTGATAAGTACGATTTCAATGGCAAGACCTATGTTTACTCTGGTGTTTATCAGGATACTATTTATAATGCGACCGGATGTGACAGCATCTTTACATTGAACCTTACCATCAATGAGGTTTATAGCACGACAGAGACTTATGTCGCTTGTGATTCTCACACGTGGAATGGAAAGGTTTACAATGTTTCCGGTGTTTACGTGGATACGCTGACGTCTGTGTTTGGTTGTGATTCCATCGTTACATTGGATTTGACGGTCGGACGTTCACACTATGATACAATGGATGTTCAATCCGCTAATTATTACGACTGGAATGGTGTTCGCTATTCTAGGTCCGGTCAGTATGTGAGCGATTTGAAGTCTATCTATGGATGTGACTCCATCGATGTCCTGAACTTGACCATCTATGCACCTTCTTATGGTAGCGAGGATATTCGTATTTGTAGGAAGGATTTGCCTTATGTGTATAAACCTGCTTTCAGCCACATGGGCGACACTGCATCCAAATTCATTGTTTCGGATACTACATTCATCTTCCCTAGGTATAATCAGGGAGATACAATCATCACATTCAACATGGACATTCGGAATGAGTCTTCCGCAACGGTGACTAAGTCTGTGTGTAGGAATGCCTTCCCGTTTGTGTTTGATGTCCGTAACAATTTGGTTGTTTACAATCCGCAGAGCGACACGACATTCGTTATCGAGAATGCACTCGGATGTGATAGTGTCATCTTGTTGAATCTGAATGTACTGGAGCCTTCTGACACAACAATTGTTGAGAAGACGGTTTGTGGCTCATTCGACATCTGGGGTGAGACCTTTACGGAGGATACTACTCTCACGAAAGGGTTCCTGAATGCTGCAGGTTGTGACTCGTTCGTCACCTTGAAGTTAAAGGTTAATCATCCAGTGTATGTGGTGGAAGATTTGGGTGTTAGATGTGACTCTGTATCTTGGCATGGTACAACGTACTATGCTAGCAATAATGTCGCCACATTCGATACTTTCTCCACTGTGACGGGTTGTGACTCAATAGTCACGCTGAATGTGGTGATCAATCATTCATCCTATTCAAATGAAATATATCGTTTGTGTCCGGATACCTTTAAGGCGGCGAATGGATGGACTCTTGACATTGACCATAATATCAGCCTTTACAGGGATGATGTTTCGACGTGGGATACTTTTGACACGACTGTTGTTGAGTTTGATTCGAGTACTTGTTTCTCTTATGTGAATGTTAGCGTTGTTGTCGCTGACGATCAAAGTTATTGGGAAGAGGCTTTCGCCCGTGATTCATTCTTGTGGAATGGAACTATGTATTACACGTCTGGAACATATAGCCACGATGAGGTCGCTTCTTCCGGATGTAAATTCGAAGGAGAACTGGATCTTCATATTATCCCTACGAAATATGATGAGCAATGGGTGACTTCGTGTGACAAGTATGAATACAAGTATAAAGATGTCCGTTATGTGACGGAAAATGATACTACGTGGACAATCAAGTGCGAGTATGATACGACGATGACTCACATGGTGAGTGTTGGAAGAGGTTATGCCCCTGCTGATACTGTGGTGATGGGTGATTCCATCCTTACGCTCCATGTAAAGGTGAACCATGCTCAGTATGTGAACCTTGGTATCGCTACCTCTTGCGGACCTACTGAGTGGAATGGCATATCTGTGACTAAGACTGGTGTTTATGAGTCTAGTGATATCTCTCAGACGGGTTGTGATTCAATTACGGTAATCAGATACCGCGTTTATGATGTAATCCGTGATACGGTTCCTGCTATCGCTTGTGGCAGTTACGATTGGAGTGTGACGGGAGAAACATATACTAACTCGGGATTCTATTCGGATACGACCCGTTATAGAAATTCTGCCGGATGTGATTCCTCCATTGTTGTGCTGGATTTGACTATTTTGCCTGAGTCGGAGAACATCATCACTGAAGTTCTGTCGGAGTCTGCATATGCGAACTATCGTGTCGAGGGATTCCATCCAGACGTGATGGATACGATTATGACGGATGGCTCTTCTAGAAAGAACCCGATGTACGATGAACGTATGGGTATTTACCCAAGTATTGTTTCTAGTGTGAAGAACGCTTATCTGTGTGATTCGATCCTGAAGTTCAATATCTCTTTGGTCGCTTCTTCGGACGAGACTGTTCTTCGTGATACGGTTTGTCTGGCAGACTTGCCATACAACGTGACGATTGGTTCTGTCTCATACGCATTGTATAATGATACGTCTATTACCTTGACGAACGTCTTCGGTGGAGATAGTGTTGTGGTGGTTGATCTCCAAATCAATTCCGCTTCCACTCCAGTGACGGAGAATGTTGAGGTATGTGGTTTGTCTTACGAATGGAACGGCAAAACTTATACGGAGAATGCGACGGATACGTTCTTTACAAAGAACCAATTCGGTTGTGATTCTATCGTATATTTGAATCTTAAGTTGAATAAGCCTACTTATTACGTGGAGGAAATTGCCGCTTGTGACTCCTTCGAGTGGAATGGTACGGTTTATGACGCTTCCCGTTTGTCGGGTCAAGGAATGGCTGACTATACGTTCAAGTTCGCTTTGGCGGAGAAGAATGGAAGTGTAAGTTCTGTTGATTCATCCATGCTGCTTCCTTACTACATTGAGAAGGAAAAGAATGTGGCAGGTTGTGATTCTGTTGTAATCCTTTCTTTGAATATCACGAAGACAGTTTATGGCGCCCCTGTTAGCGCACAGAGCTGCGACTCATTTGTTTGGTTGGTGAATGAAGATCATCCTGATGGTATTTATAGAACCTCGGGTGTTTATTCCGCTAGATGTGTGTCAATGCAATCCAACTGTGATTCTGTTGCCACGATCGATTTGACGATTCTTCGTTCCGTTACTCTCGACACTATTTTGTCAGTCTGCGAGAACCAACCGATTAAGTTGGATAATTTGGAATTGAAGGGAGATACTTCGTTTACGTTGTCAAGTGCGGAGGGATGTGACTCCATTGTCAATGTGAAAGTTGTGATCAACCCTGTTTACGATTCTACTGAAGTTGTGTCAGTCTGTGACTCGGTTTATACGTGGAGAGGTAATGTCTATACTAAGTCAGGTATCTACACCGATTCCTTGAAGACAACTTCTTGCGGTTGTGACTCTGTGGTAAGATTGGATCTCACGTTGAATCAATTGCCTATTGTTTCCATCGATACGACGGTTTGCGGTCGCTTCGTTTGGAATGGTATAAGCTATACGCAGTCAACGAGCTTCTCTGATACGCTTACGTCTGCCGCAGGTTGCGACTCCATCGTGGTTGTCAACCTTGTTGTTGAGACTCCATCTGTTGATTCGCTAGGCATGATCGAACTCTCTGCGGCGGCGGATTGCAAGGGTGAACTTAACTTGAATGATCATAAGCCGGGATTCCAATACTGTGACAGCGCGGCTGTAGTTGAATACTGGTTCAGCACAGACTCCATTAACTGGACTAATGCGGATAGCTCCGCTACTGTAAATGTCGCTAACGGCGATACGATTTACTGGAGCATGCATTTCCTTGATGAGGTTGGCGAAGTTGCTACTGTTACCGCATCTCAGGTTGTTTCAGTTGCGGACAAGACGGCTCCTGAGTTCGTTGAGTCTTGCGAGTCTTGGGCAAGCGTTTACAGCGTGTTCGATACGATCTCCGGTAATGTGACATTCTCTCTTGCGGCTGATTCCATCCGCGTGAAGATGTCCGATAATTGTACGGAGACTTCTAACCTCGATGTTCAGTGGAACGTGAACGGAGAAGGCTTCACCTCATTCGTGGGTGATACCACATTCACTCTGAATGCATATAAAGGCGACTCTATCACCATCTCTTGGAAGGTGGTTGACGAGGCTGGTAACGTAAGCGATGTTTGTGATAAGGTTTACCAAATCGATCGTGACAAGGATGGTGGGGACTCGATTCTCTATTCAATCATCCGCGATACGGTTGTATGTGCTGGCTCAATGCCTCTCTCATGGTATGGCGCTTCATTTGAGAATGACGGTGACACAGCCCATGTCGGAAGCACATTGCTGAGAGTCCATGTGGATAAGTCATTCTTCATGACGGATTCGATCGTGGCTTGTGGCAGCTACGTATGGCGTGATGGTCAGACCTACACGCAAAGCGCTACGGCAACGTTCCTGAAGGGTAATGAAGCTTCTTGCGATTCTATCTATACGTTGAACTTGACCATCTTGGAGCCATCTAAGTTGGATACGGTGTTGTCCGTGGAATCTGTGGATTTGCCAATCACATTGGGCGGTTCTTCCATAGACAAGGATACGACCCTCAACCTTGAGAATATCGCAGGTTGTGATTCAATAGTGACGGTTGATCTCCGCATCACTTATCGTGATACGTTAAGGGATTCGTTCAGCTGCCCTCCATATGTATGGAACGGCAACCCTATTGACGAGGCTGGTATATATTCCGATACGACAGAGGCGAATGGTGATGTCACTATCAAGACTTTGATTCTGGAATATGCGCCTACGACTAATAATATCGCTTTGAACACTTGTGAGGGTATGCCTGCGGTATTCAGAGGCCATGAGATTGTGGGCGATACGGTTTTGGTTATCCCTGATGACAACAAGTGTGATGTTTATTACTCGATCAAGTTGCATGTCACTCCAGCCTTCTCTGGTGATACCACTTCGGTATTTGCTTGCCATTCTTACACTTGGAACGGCAGAACGCTCACAGAGTCTGGTATTTACAGGGATACTATCTCTTCTGTGACTTCAGGATGTGATTCGGTCGCTATTCTCGACTTGACCATTTCCAACTTGCCTGTATATGGCGATACGGCGTTAGTTTACGCATGTGAAAGTTACGAGTGGTTGGGTGAAACCTATACGCGCAGTGGATTGTATATCGATACGATTCCTTCCTCTATTGGTTGTGACTCGATTATCGCCCTTGATTTGAAGATCGGTCGTCCGGATACGGTTCATGTCGATTCTACTATTGCGGTTGGTCAAAGTATTTTATTCTATGGCCTGAATCTTAAGAATGCGGATTATGGAGTTTATACTTACGATACGGCGGGTGTCTCAATCTATGGTTGTGAGGTTCTCTATCATGTCACTATTTCTGTTACAGGAAGACCGATTGTGATTGACAGTGTGGAGGTTTCTGGTGGAGAGAACGGTCACGGTGGAGAGGATAGTATCCCAGGCATCGCGACGGTGGTGGATACTACTTCCATCTCAGACACTTCTTCTGTTGTGCCATCTGGTAGCGATAGCGTGAAGGTTATTGTCAAGGGAGGTCTTTGGTTCTGCCAAGGTGATGTGGCGAATGTGAAGTTCTTCACATCTGGGGCACCAGAAACATACAACGTTAAGTTTGATTCCTCGTCTGTTGCGGCAGGCTTCAAAGAGACAAATGGCAACTTGGATGAGGATGGAATTGTTCGCTTCGATATCCCTGAGGATATACGGCCAGGTGTATATCACGCTTACGTTCAGCTCTTCGGTGAGGGCATGTCAAGCCAAGTGCTCAAGGTTAGATTCTTTGTCAGCATGGGTTCTAGCGTTATTAAACGTAAGTGGAACGATGTGCTTGTCTGCAGCAACCCTGATAGCTTCTTTGTTGAGTATCAATGGTACCACAACAACCAGAAGTTGGAGGGCGAGACTTCCCAATACATCTCCGTTCTTACCGGAGTGGAAGGCACTTACTCTTTGGATGTTGTCACCCTCTACGGCGACACGCTCCATATTTGTGGTAAGGACTTCGAAATGCTTCTGCCAGAGTTCTCTATCTCTGCATATCCTGTGCCTGCTGTCGCAAATCAGGAGTTCACCATCCAAGTCTATGGTCTTAACAAGGATCAGTTGAAGAAGGCTAAGTTGGTTGTTTACTCTGTCGATGGTGTGGTGAAGTACAAGGATCTGGATGGTATAGACGAGAAGAACAAACTCTCATTGCCAATCGGCGACTATGTTGCTGTGGTGACTGTCGAGAATGGTCTTAGCGCGAACTGCAAGATTTTGGTTAAACCCTAATCGGAGATTACTATAGCTTATTAACGTAGATTATAAAAAGAAATAGATATGAAAAGAGTTGTTTTAGTTCTGGTGGGGCTTTCTCTCGCATCCCTGGTTTTCGGACAGAGCGAACTTGTTACTTTGAGTGTGGGCGGTGGCCTACACTCCTTGAAGCATGAGCCTAAGCTGCCTTCCAAGAATGAATTGGGTAAGTGTTTCGGGGAGGGCAAACTCTCTGCGGGCGCGACGTTCAGTGCGCGGTACATGCATTTCTTCCGTGATGGGAATTGGGGTATCGGAACAGGAGCGGATGTCTCATATTATGCTGCAACTTCTTGCTTGGATGGTGTGGAAACTTCGAGCGAATACGACAAGTACAACCAGGAGAAGTTCGATTGTAGCTTTTCTTACATGGGTTGGGAGGAACGTCAGCGTGTGTTGGCGTTGGAGATTCCTTTGGGTCTCTACTTCCGCACTGATTTCTCGTATCGCCTGGGTATGGTTGCGGGCTTGGGTGCAAAATTGATCATGCCTTTGCGTTCCCGCTTTGAGATTCAGGAGGGTTCGTATGAGATCACGGGCTACTATCCTGAGGATAACGTTACGTTCACTCAGTTGCCTCATCATGGTTTTTATGACAATTCTCCTCGTTTTAAGGATGGCATTGACACGAAGCCTGTTCTTGGCGTGTATGCGGAATATGGTCTGAATATCAAGTTCACCGAACGCCTTTGGGGATATGCCGGCGTTTACTTCAACTATGGCATCACGGATATGGCGAAGGAGCATGTCTCTGATTTGGGCGCCATCCGTGAAGACTTCAACAATGGCTACAAGGGTGTTTTGAACTCTTCTGCGGTCGATAAGGCTAACTTTATGGCGGCAGGATTGAAGTTGGGTATCACGTTGCCATTTGGCAAGAAGAAGGATGTCGAACTCGATTCCACTTTGTTGGAGGAGCCTCAGCCTATGACTCCATTGGTTGAGCCAGCCGATTCTTCCGCTATCTTGGATAGCACGAAGGCAGCTAACATCCAAATTGATCCGGAGGATTATAGGAAAGCTAAGAATGCATTGGCCGATATCAACAACACGGTACACTTCAAGTTGGGTTCTGCCCGCTTGATCAAGTCCAAGACGTTGTATAACGGTATCCAAGGTGTCGCCGAGTTCATGAAGAAGTATCCTAACGTTAAGTTGGAAGTGGATGGTCACACCTGTACGTTGGGTACGGAGGAACGCAACGAGAAGTTGGGTGTGGCCCGTGCGAACAGTTTGATCACTCCGTTGATCAAGGCCGGTTGTCCGAAGGAGAACATCGTCACCACATCTAAGTCATACCATGAGCCTGTCGCATCCAATGTTTCGGAGACGGGTCGTGAGTTGAACAGACGTGCGGTCGTTAAGTTCATCATCGCTAAGTAATAGAGTCTCTTTCTATGATAGGGTGGGCTTGTCATTGTGGCAAGCCCACTTTTTTTGTCCCTATGTGTTTGCCATTTCCCACTTTTTCTTTATATTTATTATATCTATACTAATAAATCTTATGGCTTATGAGAAGAATCTTTTTACTGTCTATATTCGTCTCGCTTCTGATGTGTGCGGGCGATCTCTCCGCCCAGACGGCGGTGGTCGATAATGGTTTCTATTTGGTGAAGTATGCGAAGGATACAGTCCGCATCGGACAGGAGTTCCGCATCTTCTATGCGTCGGAGTCCGGCCTGCGTGACTTCAAGGCGCCACAGTTCGATAAAGCGAAGTTCAAGGTGGGAGCGGAGTCTCTTCCCTATGCGGCTAAGGACCGTCCGTGGGTGGAAGGTAAAAGGGTGGAGTTGGACCTGAAGGGATATAGCTTTTTCATCACGCCGGTGGATACGGGACTCTGTGTGATTTCGCCCGCCCGCGCCAAGGTCAATGGCAAGTCTGCAGATTCCCCTGCCGACACGATTTATGTCTTGCCCCTCTATGAGGAATTGCGGGATTGCTCTGTGAAGGTAGTTCCAGCCAAACCTGTGGCCGGAAAACCGTTCGAGTTGGTCATCACGTCGCGTTTCCGTTTCGATGTGAACCCGGAGGTGAGCTTGGACCAGTTCAATGCGTTGATGGTCCGTCCGAGGGTGGGCATGACCATGGACCAGAGCGGGAGTAGCTACACCTACACTTTCCGTTTGATTGCGGAGCAACCGGGAGATTATTCGATTCCTCCGTTCGACGTCTTCGTCTCCAAGAAAAAATATACTGTGAAAGCTTACGATTTCACAGTCAGGGAAGGCTCTGCAGAGTGAAGTTGCTTTTTTGAAGAAAAACAAGTGCTATAAAATTGTTTATTAATGGATAATTAACGTAAATTTGCGAGAACTAATTTTTGGGATAAATGAATAAGATAGTCGGTAAAGAACACTTTTCAGAGAATGTTGTCAAGTTTGAGGTGGAAGCACCTCTGATTGCAAAGTCTCGTAAAGCAGGTCATTTTGTGATTGTCCGAGTGGGCGAGAAAGGGGAGAGAATCCCGTTAACCATTGCGGATGCGGATGTGGAGAAGGGTACGATTACGCTTGTGGTGCAGAAGATAGGAGTCTCGACGACGAGGCTTTGTGCCCTGAATGTTGGTGATGAGATTACGGATGTTGTGGGTCCGTTGGGAAAAGCGACCCATATTGAGAAGTTTGGAACGGTTGTTTGTGCGGGTGGTGGCGTAGGTGTCGCACCGTTGTTGCCGATTGTCAAATCCCTGAAAGCCGCTGGCAATAAGGTGGTTACCGTATTGGCGGCCCGCAACAAGGACTTGATCATATTGGAGAAGGAGATGCGTGAATTCTCCGACGAGGTGATTATTATGACGGACGATGGTTCCACCGGCAAGAAGGGCCTTGTGACGCAAGGCGTCGAGGAGGTCATCAACAGAGAGAAGGTGGATTTGTGCGTCACTATCGGTCCTGCCATCATGATGAAATTTGTCTCTTTGCTTACAAAGAAATACAATCTGCCTACCGTGGCGTCTTTGAATACAATCATGGTGGATGGTACGGGCATGTGCGGCGCTTGTCGTCTTACCGTCGACGGGAAGACCAAGTTCGTCTGTGTGGACGGACCTGAGTTTGATGCCCACCAGGTTGATTTCGACGAAATGTTGATGCGTATGGGCGCATATCGGGAGATTGAGCAAGCTGACCTTGCGAATAAATTTGGAAAGAAGTAAGAAGATAAATAGGATTATTATGGCTGAAGATAGAAATGAGGTATGGCGCGAAGAATTGCGCAAAGCCACTAAGAATAGCGAGAGGGTGCAGATTCCTCGCATCCACATGAACGAGTTGAACGCTCATTTCCGTGCGCGTACGCGTGACGAGGTGAACCAGGGGCTCACGATGGAGCAGGCGCTGCAGGAGTCCAGGCGTTGTTTGGATTGCCCTAATCCGACGTGTATGTCGGGTTGCCCTGTTTCCATTAATATCCCAGGATTCATCAAGAACATTGAGCGAGGAGAAATCCTTGAGGCTGCTAAGGTTCTGAAGCAGACGAGCGCATTGCCTGCCGTGTGTGGCCGTGTGTGCCCGCAGGAGAAACAATGTGAGTCTCAATGTACGTATAAATTAAAATTGAAGAAAGAACCGGTCGCAATCGGTTATCTGGAACGTTTTGCTGCTGACTATGAGCGGGAGAGCGGACATGTATCCGTGCCTGAGATCGCCGCGAAGAACGGTGTGAAGGTGGCAGTTGTCGGTTCGGGTCCTGCAGGACTTTCCTTCGCAGGTGATATGGCGAAGAAGGGTTACTCGGTGACTGTATTCGAGGCATTGCACGAAATCGGTGGTGTGCTGAAGTACGGTATTCCTGAGTTCCGTCTGCCGAACCATATCGTGGATGTTGAAATCGAGAGCCTGCGTGGCATGGGTGTCGAGTTCGTGAAGGATTGTATTGTAGGAAAGACCATCTCCATGGAGGATTTGAAGAAGGATGGTTACAAGGGCGTGTTTGTCGCCAGTGGTGCGGGCCTTCCTCGCTTCATGAATATCCCTGGAGAGAACTTGATCGGTGTGATGTCATCCAACGAATACCTAACCCGTGTCAATTTGATGGACGCTTCCAACGAGGAGAGCGACACTCCGGTTTTGAAGGGCAAGAACGTAGCCGTTGTCGGTGGTGGAAATACTGCCATGGACTCTGTGCGTACCGCCTTGCGTCTCGGCGCTGAGCGTGCGATGATTGTCTATCGTCGTTCTGAGGAGGAGATGCCTGCCCGTCTGGAGGAGGTGAAACACGCCAAGGAGGAGGGCGTCGAGTTCATGACGCTTCACAATCCTATCGAATATTTAGGTGATGAGAAGGGCAGGGTGAAGACCATGCGCCTGCAAGTCATGGAGTTGGGTGAGCCTGACGCTTCCGGTCGTCGTAGTCCAGTGCCTGTCGAGGGTAAGATCATCGAGGTGGATGTCGACGTGGTGGTTGTCAGCATAGGTGTCTCTCCTAACCCGATTGTTCCTCACAGTGTGAACGGTTTGGATGTGAGCCCTAAGGGCACTATTGTGGTTAATGAGGGCATGCAGTCTTCCATCCCGACGATATTTGCGGGTGGAGATATCGTGCGTGGTGGTGCCACGGTAATCCTTGCGATGGGCGATGGCCGTGCAGCAGCCAAATCAATGGATGAGTACTTGAAAAAGTAAAAGATTTTATATTTACGACGGGAGAGCAAGGAATCCCTTAGCCTTTCCGAAGCGTTGGATTGTTGGACATCATCATGAGGTTTTACCCCAGATGATGTCCTTCTTTTTTGTTTTGTACGTGCCATCGGAAAGGACAAATCGATGTATTGTGGTGTATATGGTTCAAAAATCCAATCATTTGCCTTTAATTTCACGAGGAAAGGTCGGGAATGTGCCTATTTTTGCGCAGAGCATATAAAGATATTGTATTACAAAAATTAGTGAGCAACCTATGATGACGGACGGAGGACATCGCCTTTGCTATGAGGCGAGTCTCCCTCCTCCGTTTTGTCGGATTAACATGAAAAACGTAAGCATATGGAAAACCATTACATCTTTAGGGGAATTGTCACGCTATGTGTGTGCCTTCTTCCTTGTACATTTAATTTTGCGAAGGAGAATCTTACTATCCCTGGCATCGTCGAGTTTGAGGATTTCGATGAAGGAGAGGCGGAAGAAACCTACCACGACGAAGAGGAGGAGAACCAGGGAAATGTGTATCGCCTCAATGTGGGTGTGGATATCGACACCTGCGGAGAGGGGAATTATGTGGTTGGCTGGACACACAAAGGGGAGTGGATGGACTATACTATCGATGTGAAGGAGTCGACAGCCTACAGCTATTCCGCCCTCGTCGCTTCAGGTTTGGACGGATCGTCCTTTTCCCTCTCCATCGATGGCAAGTCCATTACGTCTGCCATTGTGGTGCCTAACACGGGTAGTTGGACGAATTACCGCTCGGTGAAGGGGGAAACTTCCGTCATCACGGCAGGTAAGCATGTGTTGCGCGTCACGATTGAATCGGATTATTGCAACTTGGACAAGATATTGTTTCGTCCCGCCGACGAGGAGATGCGCTTCTCCTTCCTTGCACCCGCTGAGGGTTCGGCTGTGGTGGCGGGAAGTCCCTTTACTATCGCATGGAGTGCCAATGAATTGATCACGGACCATTATAACCTTAATTGGGTGGATGACGCCGGGGTGAGTACATTGATAGAGGCGAACGTGGGCGCACAAGGAAGCCATACATCGGTCATCCCTGAGGATTTCGCCAACCAGACGGGCTATTATACTCTTTCGCAGGTGAAGAGCGTGGGCGGACTGATTCCTGAGGATTTCGATGGGGGAAGACATACGGTGACCAATCCTCTGATTTGGGCAGACGTGCCTGATGTATCGGTCATCCGTGTGGAGGACACCTACTATATGGTGAGCACCACGATGCACATGAATCCGGGTGTGCCTGTCATGGCTTCCAAGGACATGGTGCGTTGGCGGACCATCAACTATGCCCATCAGGCGCTTGGCAACAATAACGAGTTGAACATGGACAATGGTAAAAACGCTTACGGGAAAGGATCGTGGGCCAGTAATATCAAATACAAGGATGGCACGTGGTATGTGCTGACCCCTTCCTATTCGACGAACAACACGCATATCTACAAGACCAGGGACATCACTAGTGGAGAATGGGAGGTCGCCACCTTGCCGTTCTATCATGATCCGTCCCTGTTGTTGGACGATGATGGACGAATTTATGTGATCTATGGTTCTGGCAACATCAGCATTGTGGAACTCTCTTCGGATGCCATGTCCGTCAAGGGGACGTCCCGTACCTTGCTGCAGAAACCGGCTTCCATCTGTAATTCCAACTTCTATGTGGAGTGCGAGGGTTCACAGGCCATGAAGAAGGGCGATTATTATTATATCTTCCTGATTTCCTGGCCTTCCAATTCCTGCCGCTCTGTCTTGTGCTATCGTTCCAAATCGTTGAACGGGCCTTTCGAAGGGAAAATATTGCTGCAGGACAATGGTGTCGCCCAAGGAGGAATCTTTGATACGCCGGAAGGCGATTGGTACGGAATGTTCTTCCGCGACAACGGTTCGGTGGGACGTATCCCTTATTTGGTGAATGTGACATGGCAAAATGATTGGCCGGTGTTGGGAAACAACGGCAAGGTGCCTTCTTCGTTCGAGATGGCAGCGGCGCAGGAGGATGGATTCGGTATCGTCACTTCCGATGAGTTCGAGGAGACGGAGTTGCCATTGGAATGGCAGTGGAACCATAATCCGGATAGTCGCAACTGGAAACTTGTGGACGGTAAGCTTCGCCTGACCAACAGTCGGACGGATGCGGATGTAGTTTCGACGAAGAACACGCTTACCCAACGTACGTTCGGTCCGCTATGTTCGGGATGGACTAAGGTGAATACGCATGGCCTGAAGGACGGAGACTATGCCGGATTAGTGGCCTTGCAGGAAATCTACGGTTTCGCTGGCGTGAAATGCTCCAATGGTGGCAAGCAGATAGTGATGTCCAATTCGGGGAAGGAGGTGGCCTCCGTTCCGCTGAACCAGGACGATGTGTGGTTCAGGGTGGACATGGACTATCGCAACCAGACGGACAAGGCAACGTTCTATTATAGCTTGGATGGCAAGGCGTGGACAAAGTTCGGGGATGTCATCAAGATGGAGTATAAGCTGACGCACTTTATGGGCTATCGTTATGGCTTGTTCCATTTCAGCACAAAGGCGACGGGCGGATATGCCGACTTTGACTATTTCAGGATAGGAAAGAGCGTGGACGAACCCATCTATATTGAGCGAGGTGAACGTCGCATCGAGGAGACCATTTGGGCGAAGAGCGTGCAAATCACTGTGCGGGAGAAATCCGCGACAGACGTGAATCAGGTAGGGAACGAAAACGTGATGGTTGCTCCGAACCCTACAGCCCGTTATGTGCAGGTCTCTGGGTGTGAAAACCTGATGGGATTGAAATTATATGACCTTAATGGCGCGTTGGTGGGGGAATCGTCTGAAAGTCAGATGCTTCTTCCTCCGTTGAAGGACGGATGTTACTTGTTGCAAATCCGTACTATGGGTGGTACGTTCAGCCGGAAGTTGGTCGTTCGGAATCAGTCCATCGATTATTAGAAAGGAGCATCCCCGCTGAGAGGAGGCATGGCTCCGAACGGGTTGGCTGATTCGACAGGAGTGGAAGGTCCGTCCGAGTTGATTCTTGATTGAAGCGTATGCCTAGGAGCGTTCTCGAAACTTTCCGCCGCATAGGCTTCGAATCCCTCCTCCAGGTTCTGGAATCTCGCCAATTCGTTCCTGAATTGTAGACGCACATCGCCCGTGGCACCGTTACGGTGCTTGGCTATGATGATTTCCGCGATTCCCTTCAGGGAAGCACCTGTTTCGTCCTGCGTGATTTTGTAGTATTCGGGACGGTGGATGAAGAGCACCATATCGGCGTCCTGCTCGATGGCACCGGACTCACGCAGGTCGGAGAGTTGCGGACGTTTGTCGCCGCCCTCTTTCTTCTCCACGGAACGGTTCAACTGGGAGAGGGCGATGATAGGGATGTCAAGTTCCTTGGCCAACTGTTTCAGGGAGCGGGAAATCATGCTCACCTCCTGCTCACGGCTACCGAACTTCATGCCGCTGGCGTTCATTAGCTGGAGGTAGTCGATGATGATGCATTTCACGCCATGTTCCTTGACGAGGCGGCGCGCCTTTGTGTTCAGTTCCATGACAGACAATCCGGCGGAGTCGTCCAGGTAGATAGGCATCTCCTCCAGTTTCCTCGAACGTTGCATCAGGTTGTTCCAATCCTCCGAGCTCAATTTACCGTTCTTGATTTTCTCTCCGGGTATCTCGCAGACATTCACGAGCAGACGGTTGACCAGCTGCACGTTCGCCATTTCAAGGGAGAACACCGCGATAGGGTTACCCGCTTCCGCCATGTTCCTTGCCATGGAGAGCACGAAGGCCGTCTTACCCATGGCCGGACGGGCCGCTATGATGACGAGGTCGGAACGTTGCCAGCCGGAGGTCATCTTGTCCAGTTCGGTGAATCCGCTAGGGATACCGCTCATACCGTCCGAGCGTTTGGAGGCATCCTCCACACGTTTAATCGCCTCTTTGATGATCGGTTGAATCTCTGTGAAGTCGCGCTTGGCACTTCCTGTAGCGATTTCGAACAGCATGCCTTCCGCCCGCTGAACCAGGTCGTCCACATCGGAGTTCTCGTTGTAGGCGTCCTTCTCGATCTCTGTGGCGAAGGAAATCAATTCCCTGGCCAACGCTTTCTGCGCAAGGATGCGCGCATGGTATTCTATGTGGACGGACGAGTTGACTTTCGAAGTCAGTTGAGCGATGTAATATTCGCCCCCGACCTCTTTGAGCTTCTTCTCCTTCTTGAGTTGCTCGCAGACCGTGAGCATGTCGATGGGCAGTTGGAGCTGCGCCAATGTGTTGATGGCTTTGAAGATGGTTTTGTTCGCCTCTTTGTAGAAACAGTTCTCCTTCAGCACGTCGCAAACTACGCTGAATGCATCCTTCTCTATCATGAGGGCTCCCAAGATCGCCTCCTCCAATTCTATGGCCTGAGGGGGGAGTTTAGCATATTCGGAAGGCATCTTCATCGTGCCTTCGTTTGGTTTGTTGTAACGTCTTTTTGTATTCTCTGTAGCTTCTGCCATCTCACATTCATTTTTGGTTCGCAAATGTACAATTTTTCGGGTGTAGTCCCTTCCGGTTCCAACCTATTGTTTTCTCCAAGTTATCTACACGATATTAACAAATAACTATGTGCGTTAAGTCAAAAAAATAATTCGTTTGTTGAGGTGGAAAACGATTATCTTTGTTGACGTTTCAGAAAGGCGATAGGAAACCGAGTGCGTCTCAAATAATAGATTGTTATGGATGAAATAATATTAAAGCCACGAAGCGAGTTCTCCTCTTCATTGCCGGAAGTGAGGGAAGGGGATGTTTTAATGCACTTCGCCCCTCATCCGCAGGGCAAGCAGGTGAGATATGTGGAGATGAATAAAGATAAGTTCGAAATATATTCTGCCCCTCATTGGATAGAATGTGGTTTGCTGGAAAAGGGACTGCGTCATGATCTAGACCTGATCAATGAACATCTTGATGAAATCAGCCATTATAAAGTGATGGAAGGATATTCCTGTGTGGAGGAGAAAAGAATCAAGAAAAAGGATTTGGATTGTATAGAATATGGGGCAAGACGATTGATATATGTTCTGTACAGAAGGCTCAAGGGTGATCGGTTTTTAGAAGTGAATTTGGGGGGATTGGCGCCGGAGTCTATGATGTCTATGCTCGATTATGCTTTGGATATCCACGATAAATACCCTGCGATTTCGTTCCTTTTTATTCTATATGTGGATGAGGAGTTTTTAAACACGAAGGAAAGCCCTTCGATCATTGTAAACAGGGAAAGTAAAGCTGGTGTCCTTAGAATGATAGATGAATTTTATGCCTATAATTGGGAAACGCATAAAAGGGAATCACAACGCCCTGAGTCGGAAGGAAACGTGGATAAACCGGTTGTCTGTAGGTGGTGGGAGAAGTTGAAACGCAGGTTGGCGGATTCCGCAAATATGCACAAGTGAAGCTTCCCTTAGGCCATCCTGTTTCTTGGGATTATTTCTCCTGAAATCCTCAAAAAAAAGCTATCTTTGTACGAGAGAATTCAATGAATATGGGTATGGAGATTCGTAAGCCGCAAATAGCCAAAGATATAGAGACGGACAATTGTTTCGACTTCCTCCGCTTTTTCTTGGCGCTCTCCGTTTTCTTCGCCCATTATGATGTGCTGCATGGCTCTTCCCTGTTGAATTACCCGATTCCCACGCCGCGGGCGGTGGGCGCTTTCTTCGTCATCAGCGGCCTTCTGATCTATCGGAGCTATTGCCGGAGCAACACCTTAAAGCGTTATTTTGAGAAAAGGGCGAGGCGCATTTTCCCCGCCTATCTTCTGATCGTGCTTCTTTCTTCCATCCTTTTCTCCGCATTCAGTTCGTTGAGCGTGGGGGAGTATTATACCTCGCCGGAACTGTGCAAGTACCTGTTGGCTAATCTTTCGACGATGAATTTCCTTCACCCCGATTTGCCTGGTGTGTTGGACGGGGAGGCGGTGAACCCTTCCTTATGGACGATCAAGGTGGAGCTGTTGCTCTACTTGGCGGTGCCAATCCTTGCGTCTTTTTTCCTGGAGAAGCATAGGTGGTTCTCCCTTGTCATCGCCGTATTGAGTTCCTTGACCGCCGTCTTTTTTTCCCGCACGGCTGATGTGACAGGTGTTGCGGCCTATGACTTGGTGGGGAAGTGGATTTCGCTCGTCTCCTATTACATGGTGGGTGTTTCGCTCTTCCTCTATAGGGAGGAGATGTGTCGGATTAAGTGGTATCTATTGCTCCCCGCTTTGGTGTTGTCCGCCTTGAACGGTTATGCGGTTGATTGCTTTCGCCCTTTTGCGATAGGCGCTCTCGTCTATTTTGTTGCGTTTACGTTGCCTTACCTGAACAAATTCGGTAGAATAGGAGACCTCTCTTATGGCATATATATCTTCCATGCCCCTATTATCAACCTTACGATTTGTATGGGGTGGGAAGTGAACCTGCGAATGTTTGCGATTACTCTTTCCCTGGTTTTGCTGGTGGCTTTCCTTTCATGGCATCTTTTGGAAAAGAAGATGTTGTCCCGTTGATCTTTTTTAATTTTTTGTCCGATTCCGTAGTGCGCTTCCATTTTTCATTGCCTTCCTGAAATGAAAATTTTAGGGGTGTTTGGTTGGGTGATGTTGCCCGTGACGGAGAATTTCGGTAGGCTTTTTTGTGGGGGAAGTTTTCCAAAACGGACAACTTTTTGAATTGTTGAAAACTTTATTTGTTTGATATATAAGTGTTTGACTTATAAAAACGGGAAACTTTACCGGTTTGTTGATAACTATATATGCATCTTCTTTGCGAATTCCGTAAAGTACATTAATATTGCAAAACGTTTGTGGATTAATTGACTATGATGGGTTGAGATTGAATGCGCGGTGAGCAAATCATAAACGCTATTAGATAATCTTTCATGAGGGAATGGATACGATAGTTTATTCATACGAAGAGGCATATCAATCGTCTTTGGCATATTTCGAGGGCGACGAATCTGCGGCACGTGTATGGGTGGACAGGTATGCGATGAAGGACTCGATGGGGAATATTTATGAGAAGAATCCTGATGACATGCATCGTCGAATGTCGGATGAGTTGGCCCGTGTTGAGGCCAAGTATCCGAATCCGATGGGGGCTCAGGAGTTGTTCGATTTGTTGCGCCATTTCAAATATATCTTGCTTCAGGGAAGTTCGATGTCAGGCATCGGAAACAAGCATTGGGCAGCTTCCCTCTCTAATAGCTTCGTGATTGGCGAGGAGGAATCCCATGATTCGTATGGTGTGGTCATGAAGTTGGATGAGGAGTTAATCCAATTGATGAAGCGCAAGGGCGGGGTAGGATTAGATCTCTCCCATATACGCCCGAAGAGTTCTTTCAAAAATGAGACAATGACGGTTCCGACAGGTTTGGTCCCTTCCATGGAGCGGTATTCCAATTCTGCGCGGGAGGTGTCCCAGGATATGCGTCCAGGTTCTTTGATCCTTAGCGTTTCCGTCAAACATCCGGATGTGGAGTCATTTGTGGCTGCGAAATCTGCGGAAGGGAAGGGTTCGTCTGCGAATCTTTTCGTGAAGGTGGATGACGCTTTCATGCGGGCGGCCATCGGAGGCGATTTCTATGAGCAAAAGTATCCGATTGATGCGGAGAACCCGTTGGTGCGTAGGGAAGTGTCCGCCAAGGAGTTGTGGAATAAAATCGTTCACAGCGCATGGGAGTCGGCGGAGCCTGGCATTCTTTTTTGGGACACGGTAGGGCGTGAATCCGTATCGGATTGTTATGCCTCCTATGGTTTCAAAACGGTTTCCACGAATCCGTGTGGAGAGGTTCCGTTGAGCACTTATGACGGCTGTCGGTTGTTGGCGGTCAACTTGTATTCCTATGTCAAGAACCCTTTCCAACGGGATGCCCAGTTCGATTATGATCTGTTTAAGGAGTGTGTGCGCAAGGCGCAACGCATTGTGGATGACGTTGTCGATCTGGAGTTGGAGAAGATTGCTGATGTTATTGCTGAGATAGAGAATGCTCCTCTCTCTGAGGAAGTGAAACGTACGGAATTGGAGCTTTGGAGGAAGATCCAGCGGAAGACCTCCTTGGGCAGGCGTACGGGTGTCGGAATAACTGCGGAGGCGGATATGTTGGCGGCCATGGGGCTTACCTACGGAACGCCGGAAGCCATCTATTTTTCGGAGCAGGTGCACAAAACATTGGCGGTGGAGGCTTACCGCTCATCCGTCATGTTGGCGAAGGAGCGCGGTGCGTTTGAACTTTACAATGCCGAGTTGGAGGCTAATAATCCGTTTATCGCCAGACTGAAGGATACGGATGCCTCCCTCTATGCGGACATGACAAAATATGGTAGGCGCAATATCGCTTGCTTGACGGTTGCCCCAATGGGTACCACAAGTCTGTTGACGCAGACTTCATCGGGTGTTGAGCCAGTTTTCTTGCCGGTATACAAGCGGAGGCGTAAGGTGGATCCGAATGATTCGGAGGCGCAAGTGAATTACGTGGATGAATTGGGTGATTCCTTTGAGGAGTTTACGGTCTTCCATCCTAAGTTTTTGGTGTGGATGACGGTGAATGGTTACGATACGAAGAAGCAGTATACGCAGGCGGAGATAGATAAGATGGTGGCCGAGTCGCCTTACCACAAGGCGACTATGCAGGAGGTGGATTGGTCGGACAAAGTGCGTATGCAGAGCCGCATCCAGCGATGGGTGGACCATGCGGTTAGTGTGACGATCAATGTGCCGGAGACGGCGAATGAAGCGCTGTTCTCCACACTCTACGAAGAAGCTTGGCGGTCTGGGTGCAAGGGGGTGATGGTCTATCGGGAAGGGTCTCGCTCTTCCTCATCCTCCTCTAAGAAGAAGTATGCGGAAAAGCAGGGCGGCGCGCAGAACGCTTTCCTGAAGGCGGGTGAGGCCCGTCCGAGGGAGTTGGAGGCGGATGTGGTCCGTTTCCAAAACAATAAAGAGAAATGGATTGCATTTGTCGGTTTGATCGAAGGTCGTCCGTACGAGATATTCACTGGTTTGGCGGATGATGAGGATGGATTGTTGATCCCTAAGACGGTCAATTCGGGTAAGATTATCCGCAATATCGATGAGGACACGGGCATGAGCCGTTATGATTTCCAGTATTCGAATCGTCGTGGATACAAGACCACCATTGAGGGCCTTTCCTACAAGTTCAATCCGGAGTATTGGAATTATGCCAAACTGATTTCGGGCGTGCTGCGTTATGGAATGCCTATTGACCAGGTTATCAAACTGGTGGGTGGTTTGCAACTGAACAGCGAAACTATCAACAACTGGAAAAATGGTGTGGAGCGTGCGCTGAAGAAATATATTCCGAATGGTGCGGAAGCCAAAGAGGTGGTCTGCGAGAAATGCGGGCAGAAGGCGATCCGTTACCAGGAAGGTTGCCTCGTCTGTTCCAATTGCGGTTATTCGAAGTGTGGAGGCTGATTCGTTGAATATTTGTTTTTTATAAAATACTTTGTTTCATAATTAATATGTTTTTTTGATTTGCAGTGGAAGGTCCCCGGAGTGATCCGCGGACCTTTTTTCTGTGCTCCTCTGTGGCCCATAGATTTCGTGCGTGGACAAAAAAAAGGTTCTCCGAGAAGAGAACCCTATGTGTTACGAATCGGTATTTGCCGTAAAGGAGAAGCAGGATTAATAGGCTTTTTCTTCGCCCTTGATCATATTGGCCACTGTTTTGAATATGATTTTGAGATCCAGCCAAAATGTCCAATTCTCGATGTACCACACATCCTGTTTGATACGTCCTTCCATTTCGGAGAGGTCTTTGGTCTCGCCTCTGAAACCTGTTACTTGGGCCCAACCCGTGATGCCTGGTTTCGCAAAATGGCGGACCATGTATTTGTCGATCAGGTGGGAATATATTTCCGTATGTTTAAGCATGTGAGGACGAGGACCCACGACAGACATGTCTCCGAGCAACACATTTAGGAACTGCGGCGTTTCGTCCAAATTTGTTTTCCGCATGAAAGCACCGATTTTAGTCACGCGCGCATCCCCTTTTGTGGCCTGTTTCTCGTCGGCGTCCTTATTTACCGTCATTGTTCTGAACTTGATGCAGGTGAATTCCTTGCCCTCCTTGCCAGTTCTCTTTTGCAGGAAGAATATAGGTCCTTTGGAGGTTGATTTGATGATAGTACCCAACACGATGAACAATATCGGGAAGATGAAGACGGTGAAGGTCAGGGAGACCAAAATGTCGAATGTGCGTTTGATGATACGGTTCATACCACCCTTCAGCGGTTCTTCCCTGAGGGAGATGATAGGGATTGAATCGGCCAAGGTGGTCAAAGACACCGACTTGCGGATAAACCGCATGAAGTCCGGCACGATATAGAAGCGTATCAGGTTGTTTTCGGCGAACCGAAGGATAGGCAGAGCCTTTCGGTCGTCTCCGGCAGGCAAGGCGCAAATGATTTCGTCCGCCCCATACTCCTCCGCGAATTTCTCCACGTCAGCCAATGAACCCTTCACGAGACTCGGATCCACCTTGTAATCCTCCTTTGCCCTATCGTCGAAGAAGCCTATGAAGCGGTATCCATATTCCAGGTTGGTCACGGTGGCGTTGTATACCTTTTGCGCGACGCTTCCCGCACCGAGGATGATGAGTTGCCTATGGTTTCCTCCGTGGAATCTGTAGCTTTTCAGGATGGAGCGGGATAGGATTCTCCAGGAAGAGATGCAGATGAACACTGCCACGACGTAGAGGATCCAATACCAATTTGTGAAGATGAAGCTGTTGTTGAGGATGCTGGATGCGGCGAATAGTATACCCGCAAAGATGATGGTCGTTCGGAATACGAGGGCGACGATGTTCTCCGAGTAGACGATGCGTCGGTCCAGGATGATACCCGTACTGAAGAGGCTGATGGCATAAGACATGTTCACCAAGACGATGCGATACTTCAGTTCCGCATAGTTGAGTAGCCCGAAATAGTGGGTCCGAAATATGTATATGACAGCGAAAAAGGCGAGATTGAGTAAGAAGAAATCGCCTATCGCTACAAGAATTCGAATGGCACTTGCGTGCTGCTGTTGTAGTTTCTTATTCTTCATTTTTATTCACAAATTGTGAAACCGATGAATTGTGTGGAACTCTTCGTTGCTATTCCATTCGCAAAAGTACAACAAAAGTTTAAAAACTTTATCATTAAAAGGTGATTGTAGACACTTTTTTTTCTATTTTTGTGCTTTGATATACAAAATGATTTTTTTATGGGATTCGGTGATCTTTTATCTAAAATTTTTGGTAATAAGGCGCAGCGCGATGAGCGGGAAATCAGGCCTTATGTGGATAAAATAAATGAGGTTTACTCCTCTTTGGTGAATTTGACGAATGATGAGCTGCGTGCGCGTACACAGGCAATTCGCGAGAAAATTAAGCAGTATGTTTCTGCTGAGGTTGAGAAAGTGGCGGAATTACGCGCTGAGGTAGAGGGTCAAGAAATTGAACAACGTGAGATTACTTATTCGAAGATAGACGATTTGGAGAAGCAGATCGTCGAGAAATACAGCCAGGTGCTGGACGAGGTTTTGCCTGAGGTTTTCGCTATCGTGAAGGATACGGCGCGTCGTTTTTCTGAGAGTGAGAGCATCCTCGTGACAGCTACCGATATGGATCGTGAGCTTGCTGCCACAAAGGATTTCGTCGAGATTGACGGAGACAATGCCATCTATCACAATCATTGGCTTGCGGGAGGAAACGAAATCACTTGGAACATGGTGCATTACGATGTGCAGTTGTTCGGTGGTGTGGTATTGCACAAAGGTAAGATTGCCGAGATGGCTACGGGTGAAGGTAAAACCTTGGTGGCTACCTTGCCTGTCTTCCTGAACGCCTTGACCGGCTGTGGTGTGCACGTCATCACTGTGAACGATTACCTTTCTAAACGTGACTCCGAGTGGATGGGACCTTTGTACCAGTTCCACGGATTGACGGTGGATTGCATCGACAAGCACCGTCCGAATTCACCTGAGCGACGCAAGGCGTATGCGGCCGACATCACCTTCGGAACAAACAATGAGTTTGGTTTCGATTACCTTCGTGATAATATGGCGACCAACCCAGCCGAATTGGTGCAGCGCAAACATAATTACGCGATTGTCGATGAGGTCGACTCCGTCCTGATCGATGATGCGCGTACCCCTTTGATCATCTCCGGTCCTGTGCCTAAGGGGGATGACCAACAATTCGAGCAACTCTGCCCTCGTGTGGAACAATTGGTCGCTAAGCAGAAAGTGTTGGCCACGAACTATTTGACGGAGGCTAAGCGTTTACTGAAGTCGGAAGACAAGAAAGACCAGGAAGAAGGTGCTTTGGCGCTCTTCCGTTCCTACAAGGCATTGCCTAAGAACCAACCGCTCATCAAGTTCTTGAGTGAGCAAGGAAACAAGACCATATTGCTGAAGACGGAGGAGTTCTACATCGCTGAGCAGAACAAGAACATGCACATTGCGACAGACCCTCTCTACTTCGTCATCGACGAGAAGAACCGTACCATCGATTTGACCGACAAGGGTATTGATGCTTTGACGGGTGCGTCGGAAGACACGCAATTCTTTGTGATGCCGGATGTCGGCGCCGAGTTGGCGGAATTGGATAAGTTGGGGCTCCCTTCGGAAGAATATCAAGCGAAGAAAGACGAGATATTGAGCAACTACTCCATCAAAACCGAGCGTGTGCATACGGTGAACCAATTGTTGAAGGCGTACACGCTGTTCGACAAAGACCAGGAATATGTGGTGATTGACGGTCAGGTGAAGATTGTCGACGAGCAAACGGGTCGTATCATGGAGGGCCGTCGTTACTCGGACGGCTTGCACCAAGCCATCGAGGCGAAGGAGAAGGTGAAAGTGGAAGCCGCCACGCAAACCTTCGCCACCATCACTTTGCAGAACTACTTCAGGATGTACAACAAGTTGGCTGGTATGACCGGTACTGCCGAGACTGAGGCGGGCGAGTTCTGGAACATCTACAAGTTGGATGTCGTTGTTATTCCGACGAACCGTCCGATTGCCAGAATAGATATGGAGGACCGCGTATACCGCACCAAGAGGGAGAAGTATAACGCTGTCATCGAAGAGATTGTGAAATTGGTTGAGGCTGGCCGTCCTGTCCTTGTGGGTACGACTTCAGTCGAGATTTCCGAGTTGTTGAGTAAGATGCTGACGATGAGGAAGATAGAACATAACGTATTGAATGCCAAGTTGCACCAGAAGGAGGCTGAGATTGTCGCCAAGGCTGGTCAGCGTAGTATCGTGACCATCGCCACGAACATGGCCGGTCGTGGTACCGATATCAAGCTCTCTGACGAGGTGAAGGCTGCTGGTGGTTTGGCCATTATCGGTACGGAGCGTCACGAATCCCGTCGTGTGGACCGCCAGTTGCGTGGTCGTTCAGGACGTCAAGGGGATCCGGGTTCATCCGTATTCTTCGTGTCCCTCGAAGACAACCTGATGCGTCTGTTCGGTTCAGAGAGGATCTCTGGCGTCATGGACAAGTTAGGATTCAAGGAGGGTGAGATGATCGAGCACAACATGATATCGAAGTCCATCGAGCGCGCCCAGAAGAAGGTGGAGGAGAACCACTTTGGTATTCGTAAGCGTTTGTTGGAGTACGATGACGTGATGAACAAACAACGTGAGGTGGTTTACCGCAGGAGAAGGCAGACCCTAATGGGCGAGCGTTTGGGTGCGAATACCGTGGACATGATATATGGTGCGGCAAGAGCGATAGTGAACAGGTCGAAGCCGAACTTCGCATATGAATATTTCTTGGATGAGACACTCCGCATATTCTCGATTGAGTCACCTCTTTCGGAGGGAGAGTTCCGTAATATGAAGACGGAGGATGTGGTGGATAGCCTCTTTGATGCCGCCTTGGAGTCGTTCAAACGTAAGATGGATAACATCGCCAATGTGGCTAATCCGGTGATTAAGAGAGTGTATGAGGAGCAAGGCGAACGTTTCCAGAACATCATCATTCCTATTACGGATGGTAAGATCATGTACAACATCCCTGTCAACTTGAAGGAAGCATATGAGAGTGACGGCAAGGCGATCATTAAGGCGTTTGAGCGAGGCGTCCTATTGCATAACATTGACGAGCATTGGAAACGTCACCTGCGTGAGATGGACGAGCTGCGTCACTCTGTGCAGAATGCAAGCTATGAGCAGAAGGATCCTCTCTTGATTTACAAACTTGAGTCATATTCTTTGTACGAGCAGATGCAGATTGACACGAACTTCAGTTCGGTATCTGTCCTGATGCGCGCGCAAATCCCTGTTCAGCAGCGTGCTCCTGAGAATGTGAGGGAAGCGGCTCCTGAGGAGACGGAGGATAAGTCCAAATATGTTGAGAACCGCTCCGAGGCGCTCGAGCGTGGACCTCAACCTCCGAGACGTATAGATCCGGTGCGCGCGGAACCTCGTGTGGGTAGAAATGATCCGTGCCCTTGTGGCTCTGGCAAGAAGTTTAAGAATTGTCATGGTAAAGACCTCTAATTACGGTTGAAGTATGTTGTCGTATATCACTTGGACTGTTGATCCTGACATTGTCTCCTTTGGCTCGTTGACCATCCGATGGTATGGATTGATGTGGGCTTTGGCCTTTTTCCTGGGCTATTGGGTCGAATCGAAGATCTACGAGCGGGAGGGAATGACGCAAGACCAGTTGGACAAGCTCTTCCTTTATATGTTGGTCGGAACGGTGGTCGGCGCACGTATCGGACATTGCTTCTTCTATGATCCGAAATACTATTTCTCGAATCTTGCTGATGTGCTTTGTGTATGGAAGGGAGGTTTGTCAAGTCATGGAGGTGCGTGCGGTATCATAATTTCTTTGTGGCTATTCAACAAATATGTCGCGAAAAAAACTTATATTTGGGTTATGGATCGAATTGTCATCGCGGTCGCCATTGGTGGAGCGTGCATTCGACTCGGCAATTTGATGAATCATGAGATATATGGTCATGCGACTGATGTGCCGTGGGCTTTCGAGTTTATCAAGAACATCCACCACTGGCAGGCTGGCGCAGATCCGGTCTTCTCTGCACCGAGTCATCCGACACAGATATACGAAGCGCTCTATTGCCTGGTGACATTCAGCATTCTGATGTTCCTTTACTGGAAAACCAATGCTCGTAAGTTCGAAGGCTTTATATTCGGTGTCTTTTTGATAGGTGTCTTCTTGACCCGTTTCTTCCTGGAGTTCATCAAAAACAATCAGGAGGATTTTGAGGATGACATGACGCTCAATATGGGACAGTGGTTGAGTGTGCCGTTGATTTTGTGGGGCGTATACATGCTTTACAAGTCTATCGGACAGATGAAGAAGGAGGAAGGATTGAAGATCACCCATGAATAAACACGCTTCTTAACTTTATAAAATTTATATATGAGAGTTCTTATTCAATCGGATTATGATTCCGTTTCAAAGTGGGCCGCACAACACGTGGCGGACACTATCAACGCTTTTAAGCCAACACCAGACCGTAAGTTCGTTTTGGGGTTGCCTACGGGTTCCTCACCTCTCGGCATGTACCGCGAACTCATCAATTTGAACAAGGCGGGCGTTGTTTCTTTCAAGAATGTGATCACATTCAATATGGACGAGTATGTTAATTTGCCGAAGGAACACCCAGAGAGCTACTACTCTTTCATGTGGAACAACTTCTTCAAACATATAGATATTCCTGAGAACCAGGTAAATATATTGAACGGAAACGCTCCGGACCTTGCGAAGGAGTGTGCGGACTATGAGGCACGCATCCAGAAGGCTGGTGGTATTCAGCTCTTCGTCGGAGGTATCGGTCCTGATGGACACATCGCCTTCAACGAGCCAGGATCTTCCCTGACTTCCCGCACCCGTCTGAAACACTTGACGACTGATACCATCATCGCCAACTCACGTTTCTTCGACAACGACATGAGCAAGGTTCCTACCTCTGCATTGACCGTAGGTGTGGGTACCATCATGGACGCCAAGGAGGTGATGATCCTCGTGAGCGGCTACAACAAGGCGCGCGCTTTGCAACAGGCCATCGAGGGCGGTGTTTGCCAAATGTGCACTTTGAGCGCATTGCAATTGCACCAGAAGGGTATCATCGTATGTGACGAGTTGGCTACCTTCGAGTTGAAGGTTTCCACTTACCGTTACTTCAAGGATATCGAGAAGGAAAACTTATTGTAAATATAGTCGAGGTAGGTTCTCCTCATAGAGGAGAGCCACCTCGTCTTCAACTGACATGGAGGGCCGTATTACTAGCCCGACCATTTTTTCGTATAACCTAATATAAAACAGAATGGATAACGCATTATTGCAGGAGGTTACCGCCAGAGCTAACGCCTGGTTGAAGGGTGATTTCGACGCAGAGACGAAAAGTGAGGTTCAACGCTTACTGGACAATCCCGACAAAACGGATTTGATTGACGCTTTTTACCAAAACCTCGAATTCGGTACAGGAGGTCTTCGTGGCATCATGGGTGTCGGCACCAACCGCATGAACAAATACGTGGTGGGTATGGCTACCCAAGGTCTCGCCAACTACTTGAAGAAGGCATTCGCCGGCAAGAAGGAGATCAGCGTGGTGGTAGGTCATGACTGCCGCAACAACTCCCGACTCTTCGCGGAGATCGTGGCTGATATCTTCTCCGCCAACGGTATTCACGCCTACTTGTTCGAGAGTCTCCGTCCGACTCCTGAAATCTCTTTCGCTATCCGTCAGCTGGGTTGCCAAAGCGGTGTGAACATCACTGCTTCCCATAACCCGAAGGAGTACAATGGCTACAAGGCTTATTGGGACGATGGCGCACAGGTGCTTGCCCCTCACGACAAGGGCATCATCGACGAGGTGAACAAGGTGCAGATCTCTGACGTGAAATTCACACCTAACAAGGACCTCATCACCATCATCGGTGGCGAGATGGACTATGACTACATGATGGCTGTGAAAGAGGCCATGGTGGATCAGGACGTCATCAACCGCCAAAAAAATTTGAATATCGTTTATTCCCCATTGCATGGTACGGGACGTGTGATCATCCCGCTTTGCCTGCGCTCCTGGGGATTCCAGAATATCAACGTCGTGCCTGAACAGATGGTGATCGACGGTAACTTCCCTACGGTGAAGTCTCCAAACCCAGAGAACGCCGAAGCGATGACAATGGGTATGAACTTGGGTACGAAGCTTGGCGCGGACCTCGTGATCGCTTCCGACCCTGACGCAGACCGTTTGGCTATCGTTTGCCGCGATGACAAGGGCGAGTGGGTGATCATCAACGGTAACCAGACTTGCATGATGTTCTGCTACTACATCATCACCAACATGAAGAAGTTGGGCAAACTGAAGGGCAACGAGTTCTTGGTGAAGACCATCGTGACTTCCGAGCTGATCCGTGAGATCGCCGACAAGAACAACGTGAAGCTTTACGACGAATACACGGGCTTCAAGTGGATCGCCTACAGAATCCGCATGAACGAAGGAAAGGAGAAGTACATCGGAGGTGGAGAGGAGTCATTCGGCTTCTTGCCTTACGACAAGGTACGCGACAAGGATTCACCGGCTTCCATCTGCCTCATCTGCGAGATCGCGGCTTGGGCGAAGGATAACGGCATGACGCTCTACGAGTTGCTCATGAACATTTACAAGGAGTACGGATTCCAAAGAGAGAGCGCCATCAGCGTGGTGAAACCAGGCAAGAGCGGTGCTGACGAGATCAAGGCGATGATGGAGAACTTCCGTCAGAACCCTCCGAAGGAGTTGGCTGGCTCTCCAGTGAAGAAGATAAAGGACTTCAAATCCCTCAAGCAGACTTGCGTGAAGTGTGGCGAAGTGAAGGATATCAACATGCCTGAGACGGCCAACGTGATCCAATGGTTCACCGAGGATGGCACGAAGGTGAGCGTCCGTCCTTCCGGAACTGAGCCTAAGATCAAGTTCTACATTGAGGTGAAAGGTGACATGAAGGATGCTTCTGAATACAAGAAGGCTTGCGACCTCGCCAACACGAAGGTGGAGGCTATCAAGAAGTCTTTGAACTTGTAATCTTTTTGATAAAAAAAGAATCCCGGACGCTTTTTAGTGCCCGGGATTTTTTTGCTTCTATCTTTAGATTTTTCCGTCTATGGTTGGGAGAATTAACGCGAAGAGTCCCTCTTGTGTTCCTTTAGGTATTTCTTGAACTTTTTATGACCTTTTTTGTTCAATGTGATTTCAATCACACCATAAGTACTTCTTTCACAATCGGGATACCGTGAGAGTGCGGTGGAGTCTTTTACAACTTCCATATTGACGATGTCGTTAGGATTTATTAACGCCAAATATTTCACGTTGGGAGAATTTTTGTCGCAGTTCATGGGCGTGCCGTCAATTACATATAGCGGATTGCGTGTACCAGTTAAACTACTCACTGCCCCCGCCGTACCCCCTCTTGAACGACTATATGTTTCTGCATTTTGTGCCATCACATCAGCAGACTGTGCTGAGAGCGCCATGACAGCAGTGATGGTTGCGGCGGCCACCTTTTGAGAAAGGGCAGTGGCGGCTGACAGTTTATCCTTCGCAATGCCAATAATGCTGACGGACTGTTTGGCTTTCTGACGTTTCTCCAGCTCGGTCTCAATGTATCTGGCCTCAGCTTCGCATAACGGACAGGATCCCGAACACGGACCTTCATACGTACAGACATGCGGCTTATAAGGAATACCGTTGGCTTCGGCAACTTGTTTCCTGATGCTTCTTAGCGTTTTACATGTGGCGTTCATATCTGTTATTTAGTTATTAATGATCTAAATTGAAGATTTGTTTTTCGCAAATATATCACATAGGCATAAAGATAACAAGAATCCATTCGTATTGCCTTCAACTTAGCGTCATAAAACCTCTATTCGACGAATCGATAGGAGATAACACTTTTATGCGTATCTTTGTTTTCGCTTAGAAAACGTTAGGGGAGGACCCCCATAGTTGATTTCATGAAGAAAACATTCATAACGAATATTCCTGACCGCCCCGGATCCTTCCTGAAAATGGTGAGGATCATATCGGAGCTGGGCCTTAACATTACCCGCGTCAGCTACAACAACGCGATCGATACCCATACCCTTTTCGTGGAGGTATCCGGCGAGGAGGACTTAGTGAAGCAAGCTTACGATGAGTTGAAAACGGACGGGTTCCTCTTCAAGGACGATAACGCGAACGTGATCCTGATGGAGTTCAAGATGCAGGACCGCCCTGGGGTTTTGTTGCCGGTCTTGGAGCTCATCAACCAGTATAATTTTAATATCTCCTATATTAGTTCCCAAGAGAATAGCACGCCTTACCAATACTTCCGCATGGCGCTCTACATCGACGATCCGTTCAAGGTCGACGAGTTCCTGAAGAGCGTGACGAACCTCTGCGAAGTGCGCATCATCACGTATGACAAAACGGAGAAAAACCTGGACAATACGGTCTTCTACATCTCCTTCGCCAACGGCGCGGCTAAGAAGCTGGACTTGGACAAGGAAAGTATTAACGACCTGATTTCCAACTCTAATTTAGTCATGCAACTCTTGGACGATAAAAACCAGAGCCCACACAAGACATTTGAGTACATCGCCAAGTTCGCTGATCTGCTGAGCAAATACCGGGGCTTGCACTTCAACCCTCGTCTCTCCTGCAAGGCGTATGGGGGGTATACGGTCTATTGCCTCGAACCGGAGTGCGGATCGAATGTCTACGTGATAGCGAACGAAGAGGGCTACATCTTTGTGGATAGCGGGTTCGCCATCTATAAGGAGGAGATGATGAAGCTCATGAGCGTCATGTTCGAGGATTTCAACACGAAACCGAAGGTGCTGATCGTCACCCATCCCGACATTGACCATTTGGGTATGGTTTCCCTCTTCGACACGATCTACGTGAACCGTTCCATGTATGAGAATTTCCGCATGGAAAACGCTTCATTGCCTAATTTCAGGGAGCAATACAAGCAACATGAGCCTTACGTGAAGATCAGCAAAATATTGTCGCATTATACTCCTCCGGAGATGTCCCGTTTAGTGGTTGTGGAGGAAGAGGAGCATGCCGCGGGTGTATTGGCGGGAGAGCGCACCATCCATGGATTGAACTTCAAGTTCTACAACGGGAACGGGGGGCATAGCAAGGGGGAGATGGTGATCTGCCTGGACCGTATTGTTTTCACGGGCGATATCTTGGTGAATCCTGAAGGCTATAAGGAGGAGCAGCGAGAGTTCAACCACTTGGCGCCTTACCTGATGACGAGCGTGAACATGGACTCCGAACTGGCGAAGAAGGAACGTCTGCAGCTGGAGGCTATGCTGACCAAGGAGATGGACGTCTGCTACGGCCATGGCGCCCCTTTGTGGTAATATCAGCAAGGAACCCCTCGCTTACCATTTGCCGGAAGTGCCTCTGTCGGATCCCTTCGAAGGGAAGACGGAAACGCCTAGTTTCGCACCCACGCTCATCGGCACGCATTTGTCGGTCAAGTCACTGTTGAGGATGCCGTGGTAATTATTACCCTCCATCGATTCGTGGTGCTCCGCAATGTCCGTCACACCCTTCGAGAAGTAGAATCCGCAGTGGAACCAAGTGCTTTCGTTAATCCTGAAACAAAACATCATATCCCCGAAGATGGAGGTGCAGATCGTATTGGTGACAATGTCGCCCCTCTTTTGTTGCTTATCCACATATAGACCGTGGTGAGGCAGGTCACGCACCTCCGTGTCCATATTGCCTCCGAAATAGGCCCTGGTCTCGATCGTGCCGTCCGTCATCTGGTAGCTCTTGATGACCGGTACGCCCACCTTCACACCCGCACCGAGGATGAGGCTCACCGTTCTGCCCATCTTCACCTTGCCATAGATACCCACAGGTAATTCCGCCATCAACAGGGTCTGTTTTTCCTTCCAATCGTCGAAGATGGTACGGAGCGTGTAAGGACCGCCCACGATAGGGTCGTTGATCTCCGACTCGAACGTCTCGTCGATCTCCGTTGAAGCGTTATAGTAATCGATGCCCACGCCTGCGCCTATGCCTATGATCCCCTTGAAAAAATATTGGTATTGGCATTGGAACAGCACGCCACCACCAGGCGAGGTGGAACCCACTTTCGTCTCATATTGGATAGGGTGTAAGCCTCCGCCCAAGGAGATGTTAATCTGCGTATTCTCTGCGTGCAAACCGCCCGTCCAACCGAACAGCGTGGTTATCAACACGATGGTTGCTATTGTCTTGTTCATTTCCTTTGTTATTTAACCAATATCTTACAATTGATGTTCTTGCCATCGTTCACGGTGAGCACCACCACATATTCCCCCGCAGGGAGCGTCAGCATGGTCTCTTTGCTTACCGACTTCCTCATCCATTCCACCGTACCGTTCGTATGGTATACCACCAGCCGGGCATTCTCCAACTGCGAGTTGTCGAGGCCGTTGATGGTCACGGTGACCTTCTCGTACTTTCGGGCAGGGTTCGGCGTGGCGGTGACGGAGACTTCCATGGCCTCCCGAGTGAAGTATTTCGGCTCGATAAAATATTTAGCGCCTTGCCTTTCGGTGACTTGAACCATGTATTCACCGCCCAATCCATTGAGGTCGCAGTAATACTGGAGGGTGGCGCCCTCTATCTTCTTCCTGTTCTTATACCATTGGAATGAGGCGAATTGTTTCCCTTCGTTCTGGCAGATGAGCAGGTCGTTCCATCGCTTTTGGTAGAAACTCTCCGCCCCATTATCCTCCCTCACCACATGGAAGGTGACGGCCTGATTGGCAGATGCTCCGAACCTGTCGTGGACGTTCAGTGTGGTGGCGTATTCCCCTGGCGACAGATTGCCTGGGATGGTAAGGTATGCCACGCCCGCCTCCTTGAGCGTGTCGGCGCAGATACGGACACCCTCCCTGGTGAAATCGTATTGGGAGACTTCTCCGTCCGCCAAGCTATAGAATACCTCAATCGTCTCGTTCGGTTTCCCTAGCAACAGGGAATCCGCGATGGTGAGATCTCCTATTCGAGGCGAATACTGCATGGTGAGTTGGTAGCGGATGATGCTGTCGCACCCCTGCACCGTCTGCAGCGTATCGTTCCATCGCGCATCCTCCGTCATGGCTTTGCCCTGCCAAAAGAAGGTGTCGAGGGCGGTGACGGACGAGTCTGTTATCGTTCCATGGAGGATGGTAAGGTGGTAGCGGATGATGCTGTCGCACCCTTGCGTGGTCTGTAATGTTTCGTTCCAAACCGTATCCCCGAGGAAGGTTATGCCCTGATAAGTGAATGATTCGCAGGCGGAGAGAAGCGTGTCTGTGACGACCGTTTTCCCGATGGTGATGTCATAGCGGATGATACTGTCGCATCCGTGGATGGTGGAGAAGGTGTCGCTCCTCAGACAGCTCTCCTTCAACATCTCCCCATGCCAAGGCAACGAGTCGCAAGCGTAGATGGCGGAATCCTTTACGACGCTGTGATGGATGGTGAACTGATAGCAGTACAAGCTCGTACAACCTCTTTCCAGATATGTGGTGTCGCACAAGAGGGTGTCTTGGGTGATCAGAATCCCTTTCCATACGATGGAGTCGCAGGCTACGCTCTCCTCCACAGCGATAGGGCCATTCAGGAAGGATACGATGCAACGGGTAATACTGTCGCAGCCATGGACAGTTTGTAGCGTGTCGTACAATATAGCGTCATCGTAGACCGTTTTGCCACGCCAAGTGAATGGATCGCAGGAGTTGACGAAGGTGTCTATTATCGCCACACGTTGGAGGGTATAGTGGTAGCGGATAATGCTGTCGCAACCCAGTGCGGACGGGTATACATCCTCATACTCAAAATATTCGATCGCTTCCTCTCCATCTGTGGCCATTTCACAGGTGGTGATGAAGGTGTCCCTAACCGATTCATGGCCTATGATGACCGTGTAATGGACAATGCTGTCGCAGCCTTGCGCATTGACCAGCGTGTCATACAATTCCGTGTTCTCTTCTATAACAATCTTCTTCCATGGGAAAAGTTCGCAGGCGTAGACGGTGGAATCCTTCCATGTCTTGTGAAGGATGTTGAGGTGGTAACGGACGATGCTGTCGCATCCTTGTCCGGCAAGCAGTGTGTCGCTCCAATCCATGTTCTCCCTGATGATTTTACCGTTCAGGAGGAAGGAGTCGCAGGCAGAGATGACGCTGTCCCGCACCATCTTGTCCCCTATGGTGAGATGGTAATGGATGATGCTGTCGCAGCCATGGACGGAGTGCAGACTGTCGTCCCAGTTGGTGCTCTCCTTGAAGGTGTTTTTCCCCCACACGATGGAGTCGCAGGCGAATATTTGGCTATCCCTCTCCGTCCGTTGATGGAGGGTGAGGTGGTAACGGATGATGCTGTCGCACCCTGCGGCAGACGATAGGGTGTCATCCCACACGTTATTCTCCTTGAAGACCAATCCTCCCCACGGGAAAGAGTCGCAAGCCTCCACCACGCTATCCTGCAAGATAGTATGGTTAAGGGTTAGGTGGTATTGAATGATGCTATCGCACCCGAAGATGTTTTGTAGCGTATCGTTCCATGAGGTGTTTTCCTTGATGGTCACGCCCTTCCAGAGGAAGGAGTCGCAGGCAGTGACGGAGGAGTCAAGGAGTTCCTTGTGGTGGACCCTGACCGTGTAGCGAAGAATCGTTCCGCATCCCTCCTCAGAGGCTATGGTGTCATTCCATGTCGTGTCCTGCAAGTAAGGCACGTCCCCCACCAACACCTTCTCGCAGCCTTCCAGCAGGGTGTCCTTCATCTCCTTCTCGCCGATGGTGAACTTATAGCGGACGATGCTGTCGCACCCGAAGATGGTTTGGAGCGTATCCGTCCATACGGTACTTTCCGTGATGGTTTCCCCTCGCCATGTGTAGGGTTCGCAGGAGAATACGGAAGAGTCGCTGGTGGCGCCATAGTGTATGAATACTTTATAGTGGATGATGGAGTCATTGCCCGCCTCATGGTGGGTGGTGTCGGTCCATTCCGAGCTCCTCATGATGTTGCGTCCGTTAATCGAGTAGGAGTAGCAGGAGTGTATGGTCGTGTCGCATAGAGCGAGCGAGTCGTATGTGGCGACGTAGACGAAGGTGTCGCTGACCGTCAGGGCCTTCGGGGTCGGGTCCCAACCCTTGAATTGGTAGACGAAGCGGTCGTTGCCATTCTTTTTAGGCGTGAGGCCCTTGAATTGAGGGGTGGTACCGCACCGGATAGTATCCCGCATGAGCACCATGCTGTCCGCATCCATGAAGATGGCGATAGGGTTAGCGACTATCTTGAAATTAGGGGGTACTTTCGACTCCCCCCGTTCGTCGTAGGTCGAGCCACAAGGGAAAATGAACGTGCCTTCTCCGAGCACATTCTTCACCCAATTATACGTACAGATGGAGGAGCCTTGCTCCAAAGTCGTGCATCCCACTTGAATAAAAGAGAGGTTTTCACATCCAAGGAACATGTTATTGTAACACTCTGGCTCAAGTTTTTCGGCAGGGAGTTTTGGCGCCCTTTTCAGTGATTTGCATTCCCGGAACATGCCGAAGTAGCATCGTGAGGAGAGGTCGGTGGCCGGCAATTCAGGTGCATTAGCGAGTTGGGTGCATCCTTGGAACATCTCTCGGTAGCAGGTGCTATCCAGTTCCATGGAGGGAAGCGCAGGAGCCTCAATGAGGCTAGTGCAGTTAGCGAACATGATATAGTAACACCCCACACGCATCTGCATCGCTGGCAGTTTAGGAGCTTTCGTGAGGCTTGTGCAGTTGCTGAACATGCCACAGTAACATCCGTCCTCCAAAGTCGTGGCGGGCAGTTCCGGAGCCACCTCCAAGGATGCGCACTTGTAAAACATGTTGGCGTAGCAACGTTCAGCCAAAACTGTACTCGGCAGACTCGGAGCCTGGACGATGGCGGATTGTTCGAACATGGCCAAATAACAGTCTATAGCCATTGTGGTGGCCGGGAGCTCCGGGGCCTGGACGAGGCTGGTGCAATTAGAGAACATGTTAGAGTAGCACCGTTGCTTCATCGTTAGGGCGGGCAGTACTGGCGCTTCCGTAAGGTTGGTGCATTTGTCAAATAAGCCTTCGTAGCATCCCTCTTCCAATTCAGTGGCGGGCAGTTCTGGCGCTCTCTTGATTCCACATCCATGGAACATCTCCTTGTAGCAGTCCACTGCCAATGTGGTGGCGGGCAGTTCAGGTGCTTGGACGAGGCCCTCACATCCGTCGAATAGTCCGTAGAAGCACTTCTCGCAAGGTATTCCCAAGGAAGTTCCCTGCCCGTCAACTAGGCTCATGATGCTTCCGCTGGCGGCTACCTGTCCTGTTATTACGAAATTTGTGTAGTCATCCACCGTGTTGATGATACCTGCGGCGTTATCCCCCCTAAAGTATACCTTATCTCCCGCTAAGGATAATTCAACAGAGCCGGAGGTGATTGCCTTCCAAGAGGATTCTTCGTCTGGAGTGGATGAGTATTCTATGTTAGGGACGAAATTCTCTTTTCCCTTTATTCCAACGGACGAATTGTCTGTTATGGCAGTGAAACATAGGTAATTCTGGGCATTGACCATTCCCATGGCAGAGAACAAAATAGCCCATAATAAGAGTATCTTAAATCGCATTGTTTAAATTATCGTTTATTTTTTATCAATAAAAAGACACACTACACTGAGGGATAAACTATCATGTGGATTATTTCCCTTCATTCATCCGAAATTCGTTGCAAAATTATAGATTTTTAACCGAATAAATTATATTTTTCGAAAAAAAAAGCACAATAAACAATCTATTTTTATGGGAAGCCTATCATGCTGAGGTGCAAAGGGATGCGCCATCTCCCATCCCTAGCAAGGGTAGACCTGTACTCCCGATGAGCGTATGAGGATTTCATGCAAATTAATTGACGAAACATTTTTAAATTCAACGAATTATGCGTACTTTTCGGCGAAAGAGTGTTCCCCTATGATCTACATCCCAAACGGGCAAGGTTATATGCGACACGGATGCGCCAAATATTACCCAAGGAAATACAATAACGATTTATAAGCTATGATGATTAATAAATATTCTATTCACAAAACCGTGCTGGTGGCCATACTGATTCTTTGTTTCTCTTCCCACACAAGAGCCGGGGATGAGTTTGACAAATTTGACTTTAACATAATCAGATCGGCCTTTAATTTCGAGTTGAAGAAGGACCTCAAAGACTACAAGCTGAATGGACCGGTGAAAACTGCGGAAGATTCGATCACCAAATTGGTTTTCAACAGTAAAGGACAATTGATCCGTCACCAAACGGAAGGTTTATTCGAAGAACTTATCTACGACGACAAAGGGAATCTTCTAAACGAATTCCTATTCGTCTTCGGACAATATTTCGAATCGGATATCACGAAGGAATACGCTCCCCAGTCTGAATATCTCAAAGTGATAAAGGAAGAACAGGGAAAGAACGCCAGCAAATACGACAAGGTCACGCCGAGCCGTAGCACCGCCTCCACTGACAAGAAGACGAAGCATTGGAATATAACGCAATTGGTTTCGTATAAGTACACTGCAACTCAGAAGATTAAGGAATTGACGGTGCGACCAGAAAATCTCATGTCGGGGAAACTATATAAGTTCATTTATGAATACGACGATAACGATAGCCTTATCCAATATACGCTTCTTGAGAACAACAAATTTCTCAACGCAAAAATATATACTTATAAAGGCAACCTGTTGGTCGCAGACACGTTTATCAACGTCCTTAAAGAGAAGGGCGGAATTACCAAATACAAGTATGGTAATAACAAAAAACTAAAACGGGTAACCTCCAAATACAAGGGGGTATTCGGTTTCGAGGAAGATACTATCTACTATGATCAGAATGGAAGGAAAATCAAAGAAAAAGATAACAATTACAAATACAACGAAAAGGGCGAGTTGATAGAATACTCGACAATGTTTGGAGACCACAAACTAACCGAGAAATACACATATACCGACCAGGGGAAGGAAACCATTTACCTGACGGATGACACCATAAAAAATAAAAGGAAATTCGTAAACAAAGATGATGAATTGGTTTATCAATACTATTATAATCCCCGCAATGGGGAACTAGAGCTCAGCATAACCCAAACATTCGACTCCCAGGGTAACGTCATCGAGAACAAGTACGAAAGGAAGGGAAAGGAACCTGAGATAACAACGTACGAATACACCTACGATTTGTACGGTAATATCACATCTAAGAAGGTCAACGGAAAAATAGAGGGACGTTTTCGCTATACCTACTATCAGCCAGTTGAGAAGAAATAGTCTTCACAGGAACTGTTTCGAAGAACTTTCCCGTCATCTCAAATCGGAGGTGACGTGATTCCTTAGTTCTTCGCCACGACCTTCCATCCCTTTGGAATCTTATTCACGGAGTATTCCTTGATGGTGCGGACAGGACATGCGAAGGTGCCCTCCTTGGCCACACCGTCGACCCATCCCTCCGAGAAGGTCCTGTTGCCCTTCTTGTCTCCCCAGGTGGTGGAGCTGATCTTGATGTAGTTGAGGCTACCGCAGTGGTAGAACATCTCCTTGTAGCAATTCTCCTTGAGGGTGGTGCCTGACATCGTCGGGGCTTTGACCAGCTTCGTACAGTTGGCGAACATGGATTCGTAGCAACTGGTGGCGAGCGAGGTGGCAGGCAGGTCGCCGACTTGGGTGAGCGCCGTACATTCCTTGAACATGCTCTTGTAGCAGAAGTTAGCCAGGTGTGTGGAGTTCAGTTGCGGTGCCTTGTTTAGGCTCGTACAGCCAAGGAACATCGATTGGTAACATCCCGTGGCGAGCGTGTCGGCCGGCAGTTCCGGCGCTTGCGTCAGTTTCTTGCAACCCTTGAACATGAATTCGTAGCAGGCCTCCGCCAAACGGGTGGAAGGCAATGCGCCTGCTTGGGTGAGGTTGACGCAGTCCTCGAACATGGAGCCGTAGCAACGTTTGTCCATCACTGTGGCGGGCAACACTGGTACGCTGGTGAGCGCTTTGCAGTTGTTGAACATGGCGTAGTAGCACTCCTTCTCCAAGCGGGTGGCGGGCAGCTCGGGCGCTTTCGCCAGCTTCTCGCAGTTCTGGAACATGCCTTCGTAGCAACCTTTCGCCAAGGAGTCGGCTGGCAGGGCAGGGGCTTGCTTCAGATTGGTGCATCCTGCGAACATGTATTGGTAGCACGTCGGGGCGGCCTGTTTCGCAGGTAGCTCTGGCGCCTGGAAGTTGACGTTGTCGCAATTGCAGAACATGTATTGGTAGCACCCCTCCGCCAACTTCGTGGCAGGCAGTTTAGGGGCTTGTTTGAGTGCCTTGCAAGTGGAGAACATCTTGTTGTAGCAGTTTTTGGCCAATTGTGTGGAGATGAGCGCAGGTGCCTCCGTAAGGTTTTTGCAGTTGGCGAACATACCGTCATAGCAATCCGTCGCCATCTTCTGTGCCGGCAGTTGAGGAGCGCTGGTGAGGCCTCCGCAACCGTAGAACATCTCTTGGTAGCATGCCTCCCCTAAGGAGGTGGCTGGCAGTTCGGGCGCCTTCGTCAGGGCGTCGCAGTTCTTGAAGAGCGAGGCGAAACAGCCCACGCCAGGGGTGTGTGACGCGTTGCCGAGCCCGTCGACGAGGCTCATGACGTTGCCGCTGGCGGCGATGCTTCCCTGCATGAAGAAGCGCACGTCCTGACCGTTCTTCGTCTGGTTGAAACCCTTAGGATTGATGCCTTTGAAATATATCTTATCTCCCTTGAACGGCAACGGAAGGGTGTCGCCGAATGCGACCTCTTTCCAATTCTCTCCTCCGTCGGTTGAGTAGAGCACGTTAGGGGTGGACTCCCCGTAGCTGATCATGCCGATGAAGGCGTCCGCCTTGGTGGTGGTGAAGCAGAGGTAGTCGTGGGCGGATCTCTTTCCGTCCTCGTGGATCACCTCCCAGCCTTCTGGTATGGCGCTCGAACCGAACTGGGCGGCGAGTCTGCCTGGACTGACGAACGTGCCCGACTCGGCTACGTCCTGCAGCCATACGGTGGTGCGTCTGCCATCCACGCTATTGTCTCCCCACTCGGTGAAATGGACCTTGAGGTGATTGATCTTCTTGCATTGGTCGAACATCCTGGAGTAGCACTTCGGGGCCAATTCCTTAGCAGGCAATTCAGGCGCTTGACTGAGGTTGACACAGTTCCTGAACATAAGTGCGTAGCAGCTCTCCGCCAATTCCGTGGCAGGCAACGCAGGGGCTTTGGTGATGGAGGAACATCCGTAGAACATGCTCTCGTAGCATCCTTTCGCCAGCTTTTTCGCAGGCAATGCTGGCGCTTGGCCGAGGTTGACGCAACCCTGGAACATGCCTTTGTAGCAGTTCTCCGCCAATTCCGTGGCGGGCAGTTGCGGTGCTTGGGCCAGTTGCTCACAGCCTTGGAACATCTCCTCGTAGCACCCTCTCGCGAGACGGGTGGCGGGCAGCTCAGGCGCATGGGTGAGGCTCGTACATTTGGCGAAGAGGCGGATGAAACAGTTGTCGCTTGGAATGGTTTGCTCGTCGCCCGTTCCGTCGACAAGGCTCATGACACTACCGCTGGCGGCGATGGAGCCGGTCATGACGAACTGGGTGCGGCTCCTGCCGTTCTCTTTCGAGAATCCTTCCCTGTTATTGCCCCTGAGGTATATCTTCTCGTGGGCGCTCTTGAAGGTGTAGCCCTTCGCTGGGTCCAGCTTCTTCCACTTGGATTTGTCGGTGGAGTATTCGATGTCGGGTTGGTTCCCCTCCTTGTTTTCTATGCCTATGGTTGATTTCGCCTCGTTGGCGGTGAAACACAAATAGTTCTGCGCCGAAGCCCATGCCAGGGAGCTCAGCGTCATCAGTATGGAAAATATTGCTTTTCTCATAAAATCTTAATGCGTGGCAAAATTGTTTTTTGCAAAAATATAAAAATTGTTTGTGATTTCACGAATCCTACGGGTGGGCATAAAAGAAAAAGAGGAGACATGGCTGCCTCCTCTTTGGTTATGATGGATTTCTGTTTTAGGCTACGTCCAATTGTCCGAAGACGTTCTTCAGCACATCGCTGACACGTGCGCTGGCGTTGTGACGGATGTCGTACTCCTTCTCGGAGACCTTCGTGAAGAGTCCGGTGAGGGCCTTCCCTGTGATGTAGTCGGACAAGTCTGTGTTGACGGTTTTGATGGAGGCGAGCTTCTCGAAGTACTCGTCCTTCAGGATACCGGTCATCCTGGCCATCTCAAGTCCTGCCTTCACGGCCTTGCTGTCCATCATCTCCACCAACTTGTTGTTATAGGTGGCGAAGGTGTTCCACGCCGCGAGTGGGGTGGTGTTGGCTATCTGCACGGAGCCGAGCGAGTTGTTGATGGCTGGCATGAAGGCGTTCTGCAGTTGCGTGAAGGTGTTCTCCTTCAGGTAAGTGGTGGCTGCGTTGTCCGCACCGAAGAGGATGTTCTTGGCGTCGGCGATGCCCATGCCGGTGATGGCGTTGGCGAAGATGTCCACTGACTTAGGGGCTGCGTCTTCCGCCGCACGGTTGAAAAGGGTGATCACGGTGTCGGAGGAAGGAATGGATGCGCCTGCGGAGTTCAATAGGGAGTTGAAGGCAGGGTTCTGCGCGAGGGACTGCACCGCGTTGAACACGGAGAGCGCCTCCTCAGGTATGCCGATGCGTACGGCCGCGTCTGCGAGGAATCCGTCTTTCTTTCCTAGGTTGGCGGCTGCGGTCTCGATGCCGACCTTCAGTGCGGCCTTCAGTCCTGCGGCGATGTCTAACTGCCCGCCACCGTTGATTGAGTTGATGATCTCCTTCGCGGCATCACTTTGAGCCACCTTGGAGATGGTGGAGAATACGTCGTTTAATAATCCCATATACCGAATGTATTAAAAGTTAATTGTTTGCGTTTCCCTGATACAGATTGTGTGACGCTATTTTTGGGCCATTGCCTTTATGGGTTACACACAAACGCAAAGATAATATTTTTCCCGAAATGTGGATATGTTGTCGGAAAAGCTTTTTGTTGATGTGGATGAATGTGCGGCGGATCTCCCTGCCGTCACTTGTTGGTAGATGTTCTTACTGGAATATCTCGTCTTTGTTCTTTTCGACGTATTCCTGCAAAAGTTCGCAAAGGGTAGGGGAGAAGCTTCCGTATTCCGCATCGGTCTCCACCCAATCATCTTGTTCGCCCTCCTCTAAGGCTTTGCAGTAGTTCCGGACAATCTCTTCGTTCCCGACGGTGGCGAGCGCCTCTTTCAGTTCGTTGGGGTCGGTGTCGGGATAGCTGTCTTGGTATTGGCTGAATCCTCCGTTCATCATTTCGGTGTCGTACCAGAAGCAAAGAGCGGCTATCCTCTGTTTCTCGGAGAGTGAGGATAATTCACCGTCGACGCATATCTCCTCGATGAATCGATTCCAACGGAGATCTTTCTCGCTTAAGGATGCCTGCTTTTCAGCTTCCTTCCCCGCTTTTTTACTCCTGAAGAAATCGAACAAATTCATAGCTCTATATTTATGGATTAAATATGTCGTGGTTTTTTTAGGCATGAGTAAGTTCCATTTCATGGACAAGCATGTTGTATATGTATCTGCTGCTATGAATGTACAGGTCAGTTTCCGGGTCACTGAGCAATGAGAAGGTGTTTGAGTTGTAAACGTAATTCATCGCTTCTGCCAGAGAATATTTTTTCTCGCTCATTAAGATGCTTATTACGTCTGCGACAATTCCCTCTTTCATGTATTCGAATTCAGACAATGTGACGTTCATATTCTATGTAGTTTAGAAATGGATAATTCAGTCCCGAAAAAATATTGGTAAGTTATGCCTTTCAAGAACTTCAGTCTTTCCAAGAAGGTTTTAATGTCTATGTCTCCATTTTGAAACTTACGTATTTGAAGGCCGACATTGTCGTTCGCTATGGGCCCATAAACGACATCATATTCGTGGACTTGTTCCTCAGGATTGGGGTTGTCTCTGTTCTCGCATACAAACTCCGCCCATTCTTTCGTGTATCCGATGAATTTCTTAAACTTTAGTTCTCCGTTGGTCAGGCAAGTCTCGTTAAATTCGTATTTGTTGATGGTCATATCTCCACCAAATGTTCTTGCCCTAATCATGGCAATTCTTCTTGCTTGATCTTCGTCTTCAGTTAAATAGAACCCCTTCCCGAAATCTTTGTTCGGATTCCCGAGCCTTAAATCGATTTTAGGAATGGCTATATTGGATCCATGGTACAAAATCATAATGTTCCTCCTTGCTTTTTGCAATATGCAGTTAAATAGTAAACACTATCTGCGAAGGAGAAAGTGTGCAGTACATCATAGAATTCGTCCATGTAAGTGTCTCCACCATATCGTTTTAAATAGCGAAACGCAACTTGTTCCGTTAGATTGTGCGCTACGGCGAAATCCCTGATCAAGGCTACTATGTATGCTATCTTAGATTTGTCCATAATGTGCTATTTTTTACAAAAATAAAATATATTTATGACATTTAAAAGTCGTGTGTAAAACATGTTTTTTATGCTTGTAGGATGTCCCCTCCCCATATTTCGCTTAATTCGTCGATGGATGGGATCCCTTTCGTGAGGGTGCAAACTTCCCCTAATTGACTTCGTCGAACTGACGTTTCTTAATTCTCTTGGTCTTTCCTCAATCCCCTCCTATGTTTGCTCAGCTGGTAGGAGTTGACGAGGTTTTGCCAAAGTACGTAGGTGGCGGGTGCGATGGCGACCACAGGGTTGAAGAAGGTCTGTGCCATCCAGATGGCGAGGATTGTGTTCTTCTGTCCGTAGGCTTGTCCGCTGGCCACTTTGTTGTGGTATAGCTTGCCGAGCTTCCTGCCTGCGGTGAATTGCGCGAGGCAACAGAGTAGGGAGACCAGTGCCATGTTGAAGGCGGCCGGACGCTCGGCGGGGTCCATGCTTAGCAGGTCGGACGTCGTGCGGGACATTAGCAACACCAGAGCGATGGTCCACAACCAGAAGGATATGCCCTGCTTCTTCCGCAGGAAATCGTAGGCGGGGCGGATGAACCGTTTCAGGAACAGTGCGCAGACGAATGGTCCGAAGATGAGCGGGAAGGCCTTCTGGCAGATGGTGAGGAACGCCTCAAAGAAGCTGAGGTCCTCCGCTCCCGTGCCGTGCGCACCGATCAGCGAGAAGTAGAGGGGTGCGAAGAAGGCCGCCAGCAGGTTGCTGGAGACGCTGTAGGTGATGAGACCCGCCACGGTTCCTCCCAATAGCCCCGTGATGACAGGGGCGGAGGTGGCGGTGGGTGCCAGCAGACAGATGAGTCCGCCTTCCGCTGTGCGTAGGTCGAATTTGTAGACGAGCAGGTAGAAGAGAATGCATACCGTGAATTGGATGGTCAGCAGGATGACATGCCAGCGTTTCCACTTGAACTGGCGGAAGTCCACCTTGCAGTAGACAATCAGCAGCATCAGGAAAAGCATGTATTTCGTGATGAAGGTGATGTCCTTCAACGGCTCGTCCATGAAGTATTTCGTGACGAAGGACACGTCCACGAAGATGAAATGGAACACGATACCAATCATCATGGAGATGAATAGTGCGTATGTCTTTAGAAAGTTGATCATCGTCGACGTCTTTGTCCGTTAGGCTTATTTGCCTGTCAATGTTTGGATTGCCTCCTCCACGCTGACGAGGTTCTGCTCGCCCGTCGCCATGTTCTTGAGCATGATCTTCTGCTCCTTCATCTCCGTGTCGCCGATGATGGCCACGAACGGGATGCCTTTGTTGTCGGCGTAGCCCATCTGCTTCTTCATCTTGGCAGGCTCAGGGAATACCTCGGCCGCTATGCCCGCCGCGCGCACTTGCTTCAGGCACTGCATGGCGTATTTGAGCTCCTCGTTTCCGAAGGTCACGAAGATCAGTTTGGTCGATTGGAGCATTTCGGCAGGGTAGAGGTCCAGCTGGTTGAGGACGTCGTAGATACGGTCCGCGCCGAAGGAGATGCCCACGCCGGAGACGCCCTCCATGCCGAAGACGCCTGTGAGGTTGTCGTATCGTCCGCCACCGGTGATGCTACCGATCTGCACGTCTAACGCCTTCACCTCGAAGATGGCTCCCGTGTAGTAGTTCAGACCCCTGGCGAGGGTCAGGTCCAGTTCCACCTTGGTCTCTATGCCGAGGAGTTGTATGTGTTCGAGGATGGTGGAGATCTCCTCCACGCCCTTCAGTCCGACCTCCGAGGTGGCGAGCACTTCACGGATGGTCTTCAGTTTCTCCTCGTTCGATCCTTGGAGCAGGATGATAGGCTGCAGTTTCTCGATGGAATCGGCAGGAATGCCCTTCTCCGCCAGTTCGGCGTTGACGTTCTCCAAGCCTATCTTGTCCAGTTTATCGATGGCCACGGTGATGTCCACGATCTTGTCCACCTGACCGATCACCTCCGCGATGCCCGTGAGGATCTTGCGGTTGTTGATCTTGATGCAGACGTTCACACCGAGTCGGCGGTACACTTCGTCCACGATCTGCATCAGCTCCACCTCGTTCATCAGCGAGTCGCTTCCGACCACGTCCACGTCACACTGGTAGAACTCGCGGTAACGGCCCTTCTGCGGCTTGTCGGCGCGCCATACCGGTTGGATTTGGTAACGTTTGAAAGGGAAGCTGAGCTTGTCGCGGTTCATGACGACGAAGCGTGCGAAAGGCACCGTGAGGTCGTAGCGCAGACCCTTCTCCGAGATCTTCTTGATCAGTTTCACGGAGTTGCGGCTCTCCAGCTCCGCCTGTTCCACGTCCGCGAGGAAGTCGCCCGAGTTGAGCACCTTGAAGAGGAGTTTGTCCCCCTCGTCGCCGTACTTGCCCATCAGGGTGGAGAGGTTCTCCATCGCCGGGGTCTCTATTTGTTGGAATCCGTAGAGGCGGAAGACCTCTTTGATGGTGTTGAAGATATAGTTGCGACGCGCCATCTCGATGGGTGCGAAGTCTCTCGTTCCTTTTGGTATGGAGGGTTTTTGTGCCATGATTCTTCTTTTTTTGTTTCTGACCGCGAAGGTAATATTTTTATATTGAATCGGTATCGGTATGAGGAATGCTTTTTTATATGGGTTTGTTTAACACACATCCCTTTATAAGGCCGGCAAATAATATTGTGTTAGTTTTACGTGTGATTTATGTTAAATATTTTGTTGTAATTAAAAATAATCCATATATTTGCCGTGTCGAGTTCGATAAAGTGAGTATTTTCTGAAGATTTAAGTATTTGTGGTTGAGGGGAAAAGGCTGCCATGGATTTTGAATTTTCTATTTTTAAACACTTAAAAATTTTTATTATGTTATTCAATGAAAAAGATCTATGTTTGCGCAAGTTGCTGTGTTTTATTGGGATAGTCGCGGTGGCTCAGTTTATGTCGTGTGAGACGGATGATGTGGAGGAGGCCCGAAACGAGTCTTCCAGTCCGCAGCAGGAACAGAAGGAGGAGCCTTCCTTGAACTACAAGGCTTTGTTTTCCTCCAACCACACGATGGGTATGGACGAGGCGAGGGAGTTGGCGCTCGATGCGGCCTCCCTATTCGCTGGAGAAGGTAACGGACTCAAATCGGGGAAGGCGCGTCAAATCGAGGAGGTGCGTGTGTTGCACTCCGATGAGACGACCTTGCGCTCTGGCTCTGGCGAGGTGGTCGCCATCCCTGACACATTGGCTTACGTCTGCAACTTTGCGGACAGTGCGGGATTCGCTATTATTTGTGCGGACGACCGTGTGGGGTGCCCGATTTTAGCTTGCGTGGATAATGGAACGTTGGGGGAGGATACGGATAACCCTGGTCTTGCCATCTTCCTGGATAATGCGCAGGTCTTTATGCAGAACTCCATTATGAAGTTCGAGGTGGAAAAGGATTCGTTGCTGGAGGTGGCGAAACAAGAAATAGAGAAGAAGGATTCCTTGCCTCGAAATGAGTTAAGAAGGGTATATGCTGGAACGTATACTTTATTACGTGATGTGGAGGAGGTGAAGCCTTTGTTGAAAACCACATGGGGACAAGGCGTTTTCCCGTACAATGCATCGACCCCTAAGTGCGTATGTCATGGAAAGCAAACCAAGGCAGGATGTTGGGCTACTGCCATCGCTCAGGTAATGGCCTATTATAGATATCCTAAGGAGGTGAGCGATTGTCTCCCACATAGTCCATCATTTGAGATGGACTGGGAAGAAATGACCGCTTCGGCTGATGCGAATGATGTAAAATACTCTTCACAATGCATGATATCCGTGCTACTTTATTTCATTGGAAGGAATATTGATATGGACTATGGGTGTGATGGAAGTAGCGCTAAACCGAGAAAGGCGATGTCATATTTGAGGAAAATTGGGTATTCAGGATGTGATACAAAGGATTATAGTTTTTCTGCTGTGAAAGCTCAACTTGATAATAGGAGACCGGTCCTGATGACGGGAGAACGGAAGAAAGTGCTGTTTGTTACGTATAAGGGTCATGCTTGGGTGGTGGATGGTTATTCTGCCACATTCGCTGAGTATTATTATTATTCTGTGAACACGAATACAGGTCGGACATCGCAAAGAAGGTTGTCGTCTGGTTATGAGAATCCTCTCCTTCATGTGAATTGGGGTTGGGTGGGGAGCAATAATGGATATTTTGCGGCAGGATGTTTTAATTGTTCCAATCCTGAGAAGTTTGACCGGAATACAGATAACAATAACTCCTACAATTATCAGTATGATTTAGAAATTCACCCTGCATGGCGATAAATTATGATTATATATGTTATGAATTATGAAAGCAATATTTATTTTGTTTAAAACGCTATTTTTAGTGATTCCGATTGCGATTTTGGCTGGATGCGGAAAAGAATCGGACACGGCAGATGTAATGACAGGACATGCAGTTGTGAAATATGTGGTGCCTGACACGTTGGTATTGGATATTACCACATGGACGGATCGCCCGTCTGGATTTGTCATTGCTTCTGAGTTCGACGGAGAACGTGTCTCTTGGGAAAAAGAAGGGAATAGTAGGTTTGATTATTTCGCCTCGTTAAATCATGATGAGGGTTATGATTTTTATGCCACATGGGAGATGCCTCCTGTCTGCCCCTATCCGGTAAAATGTTTGTCAGTGGTTTCGGATGCTGATTTTGATGAGCAACATCCTGCGGGAGCTGAACTTTGCGATTTGGCGGATATTCGCGTTTGTTCGATGGGGAATTTCGTGTTGTCTGGCTATCGGGGTGAGAACGTTGAAGAACAGTTGTTTAAGCCTTTTGCTTCATTTTCTGAGAAAGAACGTTATTTGTGGAGTCATCATGTTTTTATATCTCTCCCTCTTCCCACCCTCTCCCGCACGCACAACCTCACCGTCACCTTCTCCTTTGAGGGGTGGAAGTCAGTGTCGTCGACGGTGCATGTGGAGTTGTGAGAAATATCGCCTCGTGAAATCTACGGCGGAGGGTGCGTGCCTTCCGCCGTTTTGTGGTTTTAATATATAACAATATATTGATTATTAATACTTTGTAATAATATAACATCACCTCCCCATAATTCTTCATTCATAACTCTCAACTCCTAATTTTTAATTATCTTTGCACCATAAAATCGAAAAGACTTTTTTGGGTTGATGATAGAAAAGATATTCCTCATAGAGAATGCCGATCCCGTAATCTTCTACGGTGTGAACAATTGCAATATCCATGCGATAAAGAACCTGCTGCCGAAGCTGAAGATCGTGGCGCGCGGCAATGCGGTGAAGTGCATCGGCGACGAGGAGGAGATCGCCCGTTTTGAGGATGCTTTCGCTCTCATGGAACAATATTGCGCCCGATACAACGCTTTGTCGGAGGATGTGGTGATCGACCTCATCAAGGGGAAAACGCAACCTGAGAACGTGGCGGATAAGAACCTGATCATCTACGGCGTGAGCGGCAAACCGATCGTGGCCCGCACACCGAACCAGAAACGCCTCGTGGCGGAATACGAGAAGAATGACCTCCTCTTCGCTACGGGTCCGGCGGGCTCCGGTAAGACCTACACGGCGATCGCCTTGGCTGTGCGTGCCCTGAAGAACAAGGAGGTGCGCCGCATCGTCCTGAGCCGTCCCGCGGTTGAGGCGGGCGAGAAGCTGGGCTTCCTCCCTGGCGATATGAAGGAGAAGATCGACCCTTATCTGCAACCGCTCTATGACGCCTTGCAGGACATGGTGCCCGGCACGAAGCTCCGTGAGTTCATGGAGAACGGCACGATACAGATCGCACCGCTCGCCTTCATGCGCGGACGTACGTTGAGCGACTCTTTCGTCATCTTGGATGAGGCGCAAAACACTACTACCCAGCAGATTAAAATGCTTCTTACCCGTATGGGCCTGAACAGTAAGGTGGTGGTCACCGGCGACATCTCTCAGATAGACCTCCCGTCGAACCAGAAGTCGGGATTGATCGACGCCCTGCAGACGCTCCGTGACGTGGAGGGCGTGGCGAAGGTGCAGTTCGACGTGAAGGATATCGTCCGCCATCCGCTGGTGCAACGCATCGTGGAGGCCTACGACAAGGCGACGGAGGAGCGCAAGAAACGGCTGGAGGAGCTGCGGAACGCGGAGGCGGCGAATGATGGTGATTCGGAACAGAAACAATCAAACAAAAATATTGGATATGGAAAGCGCATTGGTAAAAACGAGTTTTAGTTTCCCGGGACAGAAGTCCGTCTACAACGGGAAGGTGAGGGATGTGTATAGCATCGGCGACGATAAGTTGGTTATGGTGGCGACGGATAGAATCTCCGCTTTCGATGTGATCCTCCCTAAAGGTATCCCTTTCAAGGGACAAGTGCTGAACCAAATCGCAGCTAAGTTCTTGGACGACACCAAGGATATCTGCCCTAACTGGAAACTGGCGACACCAGACCCTATGGTGACGGTCGGTATCCGTTGCGAGGGCTACCCGGTCGAGATGATCGTCCGCGGTTACCTCTGCGGTAGCGCATGGCGCGCCTACAAGAGCGGTGTGCGTGAGATCTGCGGCGTGAAGATCCCTGAGGGCATGAAGGAGAACCAGAAGTTCCCGACCCCTATCATCACCCCTACGACAAAGGCTGAGATCGGCCAGCACGACGAGGATATCTCCAAGGAGGAGATCTTGGCGAGAGGTTTGGTCTCTAAGGAGGACTACGAGGTGTTGGAGAAGTATACCTTGGCTCTCTTCCAACGTGGCACCGAGATCGCCGCTAAGCGTGGTTTGATCCTCGTGGACACGAAATATGAGTTCGGTAAGGCGAACGGCACCATCTACTTGATGGATGAGATCCACACGCCAGACTCTTCCCGCTACTTCTACGCCGATGGCTATCAAGAGCGTTTCGCTAAGGGTGAGCCTCAGAAACAACTCTCCAAGGAGTTCGTCCGCGAGTGGCTGATGGACAATGGATTTCAAGGCAAGGCCGGCCAAAAGGTGCCTGAGATGACCAGCGCCATCGTGAAGTCCATCTCGGAGCGTTACATCGAGCTGTACGAGAACATCGTCGGCGAGAAGTTCAAGAAGGAGACCGACATCTCCGCCTTGGGTAATCGTATCGAGAAGAACGTATTGGCTTATCTGAATAAATAAAATAATTGAAACGGGACGCTGCGGATCCTCTTCCAGGGGGCCCGTGGCTTCCCTTCTTTTTTGCCCATGTACCTATCTCGCCTTCGTATACTCAATTACAAGAATATCCGGGAAGCGGATCTCGCGTTTTCGCCTAAGATCAACTGCTTCGTGGGCAATAACGGCATGGGCAAGACCAACCTGTTGGACGCTGTCTACTACCTTTCCTTCTGCAAGAGTCATTGCAACGCGATCGACAGCCAGAACATCACGCACGACGAGGAGTTCCTGATGCTGGAGGGCTCGTATGAGCGGGGCGAGCGGAAGGTGGATATCCATTGCGACCTGAAGCGCCGCCAGAAGAAGCATTTCAAGTGCGACAAGAAGGAGTACGAGAAGCTCTCCGACCATATCGGTCTGTTGCCGCTGGTGATCATATCCCCCGCCGATGGCGCCTTGATATCGGAGGGAAGCGACGAGCGGAGGAAGTTCATGGACGGCTTCATTTCACAATATGATAAGAAATACCTCTCCTGCCTCTTGGCCTATAACAATGCCCTTTCACAACGTAATGCGATGATCAAGGCGGAGAACAGGGAAGACCTGTTGCTCGACGTGCTGGAGGCGCAGATGGTGGAGTATGGAAGCTATATCTTCGCGAAAAGGAGCGATTTCATCGAACATTTCCTGCCTCACTTCTCCGAGTTCCACCAGATCGTCTCCGATGGGAAGGAGCAGGTGGGGCTGACCTACCGTTCGCACTTGCAAGACTCCCTTCCTTTCGAGGAACAGCTCAAGGCGACCCGCGACCGCGACTTCGTCATCGGCTACTCCACGAAGGGTATCCACAAGGATGACCTCGACATGGAGATGGGCGGACTTCCCATCAAACGCATCGGTTCGCAGGGGCAGAACAAGACATACCTGATCGCCCTGAAACTGGCTCAGTTCAACTTCCTGAAGGAACAGGGTGGGGTGCGACCCATTCTGCTTTTGGACGATATATTCGACAAGCTTGACGCCCAGCGTGTGAGCCGCATCCTTCAGTTGTTGCGGGACGACCGCTTCGGGCAGGTCTTCATCTCCGACACCGACCGGGAGCACCTCTCCTCGATCTTGGAACATTCGGGGTGCGACTACCTCCTCTTCAAGGTGGAGGATGGCGTGGTGGAACAACTCATGGAGGTGAAGCGATGAAGGCGAGGAATCCGGAGCACTTGGGTGGTTATATCGAGGATTTCCTCCATCAGGGGGAACTAGGCAAGCGCATCGCCGAACAACAGGTGCTGGAGGAGTGGCGCAAGTTGGGCGGCGGCAACATCGGGCGGTACACCAGCAACGTCTATCTGAGCGGACGTAAGCTCTTCGTGAAACTCACCTCCCCTTTGTTGAAAAACGACCTGATGATGAGCCGAAGCACCTTGGTGGAACGCCTGAACGGGAAGGTGGGGACATCAGTGATCGATGATATAGTTTTTTTATGATAATTTGTTAACTGACATATAGATGGAGAATTCTGTTTTTGATGCCGAGGCGGTTAAATTCAACCACCAGATGAGTGTGCAAATCCGTTTTAACGACGTGGATATCTACGGACATGTCAACAATGCGGTCATACTTTCCTACTTCGATTTGGGGAAAGTCTCCTATTTCGAGACGCTGGATCAGCAAGGAATCGGGCATGGCGACATGGCGCTGGTGATCGTGAATGTGAACGTGGACTTCCAGGCGCCTATTTTCATGGGCGATAATATCGTGGTGAAGACAAAGATCTACGAAATAGGCAACAAGAGCGTGAAGCTCGTTCAGGAGTTGTATGACGAGAAAACCCAGCGGGTGAAGAGCGTCTGCCGAACCATCATGTGCGGCTTCGACCCTAAGACAAACATCTCCTTGCCTATCTCGGACGGGTGGCGTAGACTGATCTGCGCATATGAAAAAGATGTCCTGCAACACTAAAGCAATAAATTTATTGTGCGGAAGGAATAAAAATTGTGAAATAATTTTGAATTCACGATTGTAGACATTATTTTTGCGAAAAAGAAAAAGGTTTATGAAGAGATTCGCTCACATATTATTCTTGCTCATGTTGATGGCTCCTACGGTTGCCTTCTCCCAGTCCGTGAAGGGTGGGAACGAGGTGCGTGAGGAACAACAGCAGGTGGGGAAGGCGAACACGATCTCGATATCATTCTCCGGCAACTATTTGTATCTCTCCGGTGTCAAGGAAGGCACGAAGGTGGAGGTGATGAATATGTTGGGTGTGCCCGTGCTTTCAGTCGAGACGACCAACGACGATGAGAAGATATCGCTGGACCTGAAGAAAGGCTTTTATGTGGTGCGCGTTGAGAATATCGTTCAACGCATCGTAATCAAATAATTCAGCATTAAAATTCTTTTGTTGTGAGGCATAGGTTCCTATTGCTTTTATTCCTTATTTTTCTTTCGTTCGTGTCGAACGCTAAGACGTCCGTCTATGTGATCACCACCTATCCGAGTGAAAGGGCTGTCTATACGGTGTGGGGACATACGGCGTTGTTGGTGTCGACCGACTCCACCAGCTTGGTGTACAATTACGGTGTGTTTGATTTCTCCGACGATTTCGTGTACAAGTTCCTTGCGGGCGAGACCGATTATTGCTTGGAGACGGACCATCCTCAGAACACCACGGAAGAGATCATTTGGAAGAACTGTTATGCCTACCTGCAGGAGCTGAATCTGACGGATGAAGAGGCGGAGAAGGTGCGGATCGCCTTGGTGGAGAACACGAAGCCAGAGAACAAATATTACCGGTATAAGTTTTTTTCGGACAATTGCGCCACACGTCCACGTCGCCTATTAGAGCGATGTATGGGCGGGATAACGTATGTGCCGGCAGGGAACACGGAGAGCTATCGAGACAAGATCCATGCGCTTTGCGCCTCCACGCCTTGGTTGCGTTTAGGCATTGATCTCAGTTTGGGAAGCGGTGCCGATGCGGTGATCCCGGACTCTATGGTGTCGTTCTTGCCGGTGGAACTGATGACGCAGTTGGACAGTGCCACTGTCGTTGATCAGACGGGCGATCGTCGTCCGTTGGTGCGGAAGAAGGCGCAGGTATGGAAACCGCAGCCGAGGGCATTTAAGGAGGATTCGTTTTTCACTACCCCTTTGGCGGTCGGACTGTTATTGCTTCTCCTCTCGTTGATCTCCCTTTTCCTCGCATGGCGTGCGGTCTGCAAGGCCTATGTTCGGGTCTATGGAACCATTCTTTTCCTGGCGATGGGATTGGCGGGTGTGTTGATCTTTTTCCTGACCTTTTTCTCCACGCATGAATGTACGTTCCCGAACTTCAACTTGATGTGGGTGAATCCGTTGCATCTGGTTGTCGCTGGCATATTCGCCGTGGGGGCGCGGAATCGTTTCTCCCAGGTGGTGATAGGGTTGGATATGCTCTTCTGCGTGGGCTATGTACTGCTCATCGCAATGTTGCCCCAATCGACGTGTGTGGAATTTATTTTATTTGCGATGTCGTTGATAATTAGCGGTTTGTCGTATGCTATGGTATACAAAAAATCTTTTTTTGCAAAATTCGACAAAAAAACGCTTTCGGATAAACAACGAATAAAATAAAAAAGTAAATTTGCACTATTGAATGGTAATTAATAATTTGATACGTTATGAGAACAATTAAGATGGTTATCGCAGCTGCATTATTGCTATTGGCAATGAGTGCTTGCAAGCAACAACTTTGTCCAGGTTACGGGAATATGCATACTGAGGTGATTGAGCTTCAACAGAATGCGTGATTCTCTCGTAAAATATATCAAATTAGTCGTTGCGCTCATCGTTGTGGCGGTGATCGCTGTGGCATGCAAATCGTCGTCGTGCGGCTGTTTTTAGTCGTGCGTCACGTTGTTTTTGTGTAGACTGGTTGTTTGTTGTATTGAAGTAAGTTTTATTGAGAGTAATTAGTTGAGACTAATTTTTGTTTAACATTAATATAAATTAAAAATGGTAAAAGTTGCTATTAATGGTTTCGGACGTATTGGACGTCTTGCATTCCGTCAGATGTTTGAGGCAGATGGTTATGAAGTAGTTGCTATCAACGACTTGACTAGCCCTAAGATGTTGGCTCACCTTTTGAAATATGACACTGCACAAGGTGGTTTCGCTGGCAAGTTCGGTGAGGGAAAACACACTGTAGATTTCACAGAGGATTCTATCATCGTTGACGGAAAGGAAATCAAGATCTCTAAGGAGGCTGACGCAAACAACTGCCCTTGGAAGAAATACAATGTAGACGTAGTATTGGAGTGCACTGGTTTCTATACTTCAAAAGATAAGGCACAAGCTCACATCAACGCTGGTGCTAAGAAAGTTGTTATCTCTGCTCCTGCAGGAAACGACCTTCCTACTATCGTTTACAACGTTAACCACAAGACTTTGACTAAGAACGATAACATCATCTCTGCAGCTTCTTGTACTACTAACTGCTTGGCTCCTATGGCAGCAGCATTGAACAAGTTCGCTCCAATCCAATCAGGTATCATGTCTACGATCCACGCTTACACTGGCGACCAAATGATCTTGGACGGTCCTCAACGTAAGGGCGATCTTCGTCGTTCTCGTGCAGGTGCTCAGAACATCGTTCCTAACTCAACTGGTGCTGCTAAGGCTATCGGTTTGGTTATCCCTGAGTTGAACGGTAAGTTGATCGGTTCCGCACAACGTATCCCTACTCCAACTGGATCTACTACTATCTTGATCGCTGTTGTTAAGGGTAAGGATATCACTAAGGAGGGTATCAACGCAGCTATGAAGGCAGCTCAAACTGAGTCTTACGGATATACTGAGGATGAGATCGTTTCTTCTGATATCATCGGTATGAAGTTCGGTTCATTGTTCGACGCTACTCAAACAATGGTTTCTAAGATCGACGACAACACTTATCAAGTACAAGTCGTTTCTTGGTACGACAACGAGAACTCTTACACTTCTCAAATGGTTAGAACTATTAAGTATTTCGCAGAGAACTGCTAATTCTTAGTAATTATACCTTCAAAGCCCGGGCTTATTGTCCGGGCTTTTTCTTTCTTTGATCTCTTGAATATGATGACGTTGAATATAAACGATACTCTCTTGACGGAGGACGACATGCGGGATAGGGGCAAGGTGCTCGCCATCCCCGGCTGCGATGAGGCGCTGGCTGATTTCCTGTCGGCTTGGTGGGACGACCGTGATTTCGTGGTGGGACACACCTCCGGCTCCACGGGCGAACCGAAGCGGATAGAGCTCTCCAAACAATCTATGTGCGAGTCCGCCCGCCGCACCAATGCCTTTTTTGACCTGAAACGAGGGAATACCATCCTGCTATGCCTGTCAGCCAATTACATCGCAGGGAAGATGATGGTGGTGCGGGCCTTGGTTGGAGGTCTGAACCTCTATGTGGAGCCGGCCACCTCGATGCCCCGTGTGGCGGGCCGCTTCGACCTTGTCTCCATGGTGCCCATGCAGGTGCATGCCCTGCGGATGAGTGGAGAAGGGGAGGAACGCATGTCGGGGGTCCGTCATCTACTTGTTGGCGGGGGTCCGATCCAGCAACCAGAGGTCGAGTGGTTAGAGACGTTGCCAGTGAAACCATACGTTTCCTATGGCATGACGGAGACGGTATCCCATGTGGCCCTTTCCCCCTTGGAGGCGGGCAAGGAACCCCTGTACCAAGCCTTGCCGGATGTGCGCTTCTCTACCGACGAACGGGAGTGCCTCGTCATCCATGCCGACTACCTTGCAGGCTCTCCATTCGTCACCAATGACGTAGTGCGCCTCCATTCCGACCATTCCTTCTCTTGGCTGGGACGTTGGGACAATGTGATCAACACCGGCGGGGTGAAGGTCTTCCCCGAGAAGATGGAGAAGAAAATCGAGGGTTTGCTGGAGGTGCCTTTCTACTTCACCTCCGAGGAGGATGAGAAATTCGGGCAATGCGTGGTGTTGCGGATTGAGTCGGAGCCCTTTGCTACGGATGGGTTGTTGAGCCGGCTGTCGGAACGCCTCACTCCTTATGAAATGCCTAAGAGGGTGGAGTTCGTGCCTCGGTTTGAACGGACGGAATCGGGGAAGGTGAGGAGACGATAGAGGCGGGGGATAGGAAGCGGGAATGGAATTCCCGCAGAAGGGGCGGAACGGAGAGGGGAGGAGAGAATGGAGATGGGGGACGGGAATGGGATTCCCCGGGAAGGGACGGAACGTCATGGTGGATTAATCTAGTAATTGATTGCATAGTATTCGGGTAATTTCGTTGAGGGCGATGAAATGGTAGCGTTGGGAAGATGTGGAGATGGGAGAGTATGTCAGGTGTTTCTCTTCCGCTTTTCGTTGAAGTGTTGCTATGGTGGCTGTGGCAACTGAGGACGCATTGAATGTTTGCTCAGTTGGTTCTAGGAGTAAAAGACGGCCTTTGGCGCACGCTTCGAAGTATACTCCTCCCGGTTTGTAATATTTCTCGTTAGGCGAACCTGCCTTCGGGAATCCATCGTTGAGAAGTATGACCAATGGGAACCCATGCTCTCGTAGGTTGCGGGCTATGGTTTGTTCCCCTTTGCTAATGGCGGCGGTGTAAGTGATCGCACCGTTTTGTGCGGCTATCAGTGCGTGTTGTAATTGTCGCTCTATATATTCATCGTTTGCATTCCGTGATATCTCTATTATCTGGCGGTCTGCCCAATCGAGAAGAAAATGGTTGCCTAGTGATGTGAATGTTAACCCACAGATGAAGGTTTGGCGATGCATTCGGAAGAGAAAAGGATTCTGCTTCCGTTGCCAGGCACGTTCCGCATTGGCGTATACGTAATTAATCATCGACCGCAATTGCCCCTTATGGGTGAGGACACGGTAAAATGGGACATTGTCGTAAATGTTTCCTTCGAATCCGAGTTTTCGGGCTTCCGCCTTACAACCCTGCATGTATCCGCGGACCACTTCCTTGATGCTGCGTCGCATGCTTCGCATCACCTGAAGCACCATGTGGTGATGGTCGGGCATGACCTTGTCCGCTAGGATTTTGATTTCGGGACATAGGGTAAGCATTTTCTTTTGTTGGTTGACTAAGATCCAACCGAGAGATGACTTCTCCACGTAGGCGATGGAACCATTGTGGGAGAGTGTGCCAAAGATGGGTTGCCTCTCTTTGGCGGTCATTGTTACGTGTACTATGCATGGTTTGCGCCATGCGCCGGGTTGTAGCCAGGTGAAGGTTTCTTTTTCCATTGTTATTGAATTTGGGGCGGGAATAGAATTCCCGCAAAATTAACGGGACAAAGATAGTGATTTTTTTAGATGGGGAGGGGTCGGGGGAATTTTTCGCTGAGGGGAGGAAAAATGGAGGCGGGGATGGGTTTCTCTTGGGAAAGACGGAACGGGTTGAGGGGGAGTTTCGGAGGGGCGGGAATGAAATTCCCGCGGAAAAGACGGAACGGGTTGAAGAGTTTGAAGAGAGGGGGGAGAGGCGGGAATAAAATTCCCGCAGAAGGGACGAAACGGGGGGGGCGGGAATGGAATTTCCTCGGAAGAAACGGAACGGGAAGGAGAGGGGGCTTTATTGTTTTTGCGTTTTTGAATAAGATTATGTATTTTTGTGGTGATTTTAAATTGAATGTATATGTGGCATAAAATTCTTCTTGTGGCAGTCTCATGCGGATTGAGTTTGTCTCTATGTGCACAGTCGGCGAAGTCTTCGAATAAGAAGCCTTACACGGATGTTTTTGAGACCCTCTCCAAGACACCAGCGGGGGCCGGCAAGGTGGTGATAAAGCAAGACCCGAAGATGAAGTCTCTGATGAGAAAGAAGCTCTCCGTTAATGATGAAAAAGCCTACGTGACCTTTTCTGGTTACCGGGTTCAGGTCTATATGGGCAACCTTCCGAAGAAGTCTAAGGTGGAGGCTATGGAACGAGAAAAGAAAATAAAGACAAAATATCCTAACGTCACCTCTTACCTCACCTTCTCTTCCCCATTTTGGAAGTTGCGACTGGGCGATTTCCGCGTGCAGACGGATGCGATGGTGTTTGCCCAGAATATCTTGTCCGAATTCCCGGAAATGACGGGTGAGGTGTTTGTGGTCGATGATGAGGCCCGTGATGTCCGTCTCGAAAAGTAAAAAAGAAAATGAACGACGATTTGCAAATGAAGCCTTGGGATATCGCCAAGTACCCAAGCAAGAGCCTTACGGAAAAGTTGGTGCCCCTGTATAGGGAAGCAATCTCTTTGATAGGAGAGGATGTGGAACGAGAGGGATTGAAGAAGACCCCTGAACGTGTCGCTAAAGCCATGCAATTCATGACCTACGGTTATAAGATAGACCCCCGAGAGGTCTTGGAATCTGCCGTTTTCGAGGAGGATTACCAACAGATGGTCATCGTGAAGGATATCGACTTCTTTTCCTTGTGCGAGCATCACCTATTGCCTTTCTTCGGCAAGGCGCACGTTGCATATATACCTGACAAGAAGATAACCGGACTGAGTAAGATCGCCCGTGTCGTGGAGATTCTCTCCCGCCGTTTGCAGATTCAAGAGCGTCTCACCACCCAGATTAAGGACTGTATCCAGGAGACGTTGAACCCGATGGGTGTTATGGTTGTCATCGAAGCGCAACACATGTGCATGCAGATGAGAGGTGTGGAGAAGATGCATTCCATCACCACCACGTCCGACTTCACAGGTGCGTTCAACACCGCCAAGACCCGCGAGGAGTTCATGAACCTTTTGGGCAAGTGATCATTGTTTTAGATCGCTTCCCTTATTTTTATCACTGATATATTTAATCCTCATCAGGATGAAGAATGTCACGACCAGCAATAGAACGCTGGTTGCGATGGTGCCGTGCGTCAGATTGTTGAAGGATGATTCGGAGGCCAATGCTGTCTCAGGATCGCTCACATGGGCGTAGATGATGATGATCGCGTTATTCATGAAGTGGCAGAAAATCGAGGCTATCAGACTTCTTCCATAGAGGAATATATAACCAAGCAACACACCGAGGAGTAATCTAGGGAAAAAGCCGAAGAACTGCAGGTGGATGGCGCTGAAGAGCGTTGCGGCGAGCCATACGGCCACATGTTCGTTCTTGAGGTATTTCGCAAGGCTTTGTTGAATTACACCACGGAATGTCAGCTCCTCCCCGATGGCTGGTATCAGGGCGATGACGATCAAGTTGGAAGTGAGTTGGGGAATGCTATTTGACTCCAACATCCGCAATGTGGTGACCTTCATCAACTCTTCGGATTCCCTCATCCATCTCTCCACGCCTTGCAAGGCCTCAGACATGTGCATCCCTTCGTTCCATGAGGTGGCAACCGCAATGAAAGGATAGGCTGTGAAGAATGCCAGTATACCCAGGAAGATGATTCTGGGGTCGACCAAATTCAGTTGAAAATAACCTGATGGCTCTCGCTTCGTCAAGTATACGAAGAGAGTTGGACCTAGGATGAACATTCCTGACGAACACATCAGTTGTTTTACCTTTAGATCTTCTATGCTATTGGGGTTCCAACCCGCCACATGGGAGATGAGCATGCTTAGTGAAGTCAGGGTGACTGTGCAAAATATGAGTAGGAAGATGAATAAAATGATTTTCTTCCACAGCGGACTCTCCGCGAACATTCCCTTAAACGTTATCCAATTCGAATTCATAATCTGACGTATCGCTATCTGTTTTGATGATTTTTTTAACTGTATCGATGACAAGCCTGCTTTCGTATCCTCTGGAGAGACCGAAGCGAATCAGTTTGGCGCTTATCTCGTAGGGTTTGCCGGCTTTGATACTCTTCCTTTTCTTTACAAGCATCTCCTCCAACTGCTCCTCGTAGCCCTCATCGGGTATTTGCGCGATGGCCTCCTCTATGATAGAGGAAGGAATTTTTCGGTTCCGTAGTTCGAAGGTGATTTTCGTCCTCCCCCAGTGGGAGAGGTTGTGCTTGTCCTTGGCGAAGAAGCGGGCGAACCGAGCGTCATCCACATAGCGTTCCTGGATGAGGTGTTTGACAATTTTGTCTCCCTCGTCGTTGCCGATGCCCCAACGCTGCAGGCGGTCCCGCACATCCTTTTCGCAGAGTTCCCTTTGGGAGCAGAGCGCCTCCAGTTTAGACTTAGCCTGTTCGTATGTTATTTCTTTTTGCATCTCACCATCCTTTCTTTCCCCTCCATGTCCTCTTTCACGACGATCTCCTTGTATCCTCGCTCCTCCAGCATTTGTCGGATCTCCTTGCCGAACTGTTCGTTGATCTCGAAGTAGAGGAGTCCGTTGTTCTTCAGGTGGAAGAGTCCGTAATCCGCTATGGCGCGGTAGAAGAGCAACGGGTCATTCCCCTCGACGAAAAGGGCGGAGTGAGGTTCGTAGTCCAGTACGTTTGGACGCATCTGGGACTTCTCCCCTTCGGTGATATAAGGCGGGTTGCTCACGATGAAGTCCAGCGGGTCGAACTCCGTCTGGGGGTGCAGGATATCATCTATGATGAAGCTCACGTCCGCACAGAGCCTTTTCGCGTTCCGCATGGCCGTGTTCAGGGCAAGCGGGGAGATATCGGTCGCATTGGCGTCGAACTGGGCGTTCAGGTATTTCAGGGTGATGGCGATGCATCCGCTGCCCGTTCCGACATCAAGGAACGATGCGTTTTTGTCGCAGAAATCGTCGCAGATCCAGTTCACCAGCTCAGCCGTTTCCGGGCGGGGGATTAGCACGTCCCTGTTCACCTCGAAGGTGAGTCCGTGGAACTCCCCCTCGCCGAGGATGTATTGGATAGGTTCCCCTTTGGATAGTCTGTCGAGTACCTTCTCCATTTGTGTTGTTTGCTCTTCCGTCAGGTAATCATGTTTACCCATGAGCAAATCCACCATATTGCATCCGCAGATATGTTGCAGGGAGAGGTAGGCGATGTTCTTCGCCTCCCGTTCGGGGTAAAATCCCTTCGTTGCCTCCGCAATGCGGCTAACCCATACGTTGCTCATTGATTTTCCTCCTCTATGTATTCTTGCGACTCGTTGGTCGGGGTGCTATAGTAGCGGGAAAGAATATATCGTTTGTAGTAGGAGATTATTAGGGAAGTGGCCGGCAGGGCGATGATGAAACCGAGGATGCCGAACATCATGCCGAAGACGGAGAGGGAGAGCAGGATGACTGCCGCGTTGAGGCCCATCCTTTTGCCCATGATTTTAGGGACGAGGTAACCGTCCTGAATGATCTGCACGATGACGAATACGGCGAGGAGAGACAGCAGGGGTATCCAAGGCGAGTGTCCGGTCTCCGCGGCATGTACGAGCGCCAGCAAGATGCAAGGCGGAATGCCGATCACCTGTAGGTAAGGAACCATGTTCAGCGTACCGATGATGAGTCCCATGGTGAGCGCCAAGGGCAGGTCGATGATGACGAAGCCCGTGGTGTAGAGGATGCCCACGAATATGGCGACCAAAGCCTGTCCCCTATAATATTGTTTCATGCCCTCTTCGATATCCCTGTATAAGGTTTGTGCGAAGGTTCTATATTTGGGAGGGATCAGAGCGCTGAAGTACTGGGTAATTTTTCTGTAGTCCCTCAGGATGAAGAAGAGGTAAATGCCCGTGATGAGCATGGCGAAGATGCTCAGGGTGAGGTTGACGGAGCTGGTGACGAGCGACCAGACGTGAGGGGATACACTCTTCACGATGTCGAGGAAGTCCTCCCTGTCTATGATTTCGGCGAGGTTATAGTTGCGGATAAGACCTTGCAGGAATATTTCCCAGCGGTGGGGAATGATACCGTTCTCGTTGTTATTGGTGGAATATTCGACCAAAAAGTTCTTCAACTTCACCGCTTCCTCGACAAATTGGGGAGCGAAAAAGCAGACGAGGAAGGTGATTATGCCTCCAATAGCCGTCAAAGCGAGGAGAATTGAGATGCTTTTGTTGCCCACCTTCAGTTTTTTTTGAATAAAATAGACGACAGGGTAAATCAGGTAAGCCAGCAGCCAAGCCAAGCAAAAAGGGATAAGTACTGGACTTAAATATCTGATTAACAATACGATGCCAACAATCAGCCCGATAACCAACAGTGTTCTGACGGTTCTATCTAAAGTGAATGGTTTTGAAAAAGGTGTGTTCATCACAAAAAATGAAATCAATTTGGTACGTTTGGTAAAGTTTTTTTATACCTTTACGCGGTTATTTGCAAATATACAGAGTTTCTCATAAATTCGTGAAGGTTTTGAGAACTGAAAAGAAAATTTTTAGACAGAGCGTATGGACAGCAAGGATTTGATGAGTCTAATATCGGAGGATGTAAAAGAAATTTCGCTATTATGCAGCGGGATGTCGGAGATGTCTAGTGTCCCGGCTTCCGTATTGAGTTTGGCGAAAGGGAAGGTTTCTTCGTTATTGCGGAGGATAGAGATGCTGGAATCATGCCAAGAGGGAAGCTCCTCATCCAAAAGGGTGGAGGCTCCGGTCCGGGAGGTTCCCCCTGAGGTCGAGATTGTCAAGGCCCAGCCTGTCGAGGCGGAGGTAGCTCCGAAGGCGGTTGAGGTCAACTCGAAACAAGTACACGAAGCTCCGAAGGCGGAGGCCGTGGAAGAGAAACATCTGGAGAAAGTGGTAGAAAACGTTGAATATCAGTCAGCTGAGGACTCTGCGCCAGTGGCGGAGAGCATGTCTGCCAAGCGTAGTTGCGAACTTCCAAAGGAAAAACACGATGTGTCTGCCCGATTTGAGGTGAAGACGCATGCCCATGAGGGAGGAAATGTTCGCACGGTGTTGGATGCTAATCGGTCGTCGAAGCGGGTTGAAAGCCGTTTCGTCCAATCTATCAGGAAGGCAATCACGTTGAATGACCGTATTCGTTATATGAACGAGTTGTTCGGGGGGGATGCCGAGTTGATGTCGACGTCGATAGCAGCATTAGATGCGATGGAATCATTGCGGGAAGCGACGGATTATGTGAAGCGTAATTTCTCGTGGAACGAGGAAGATGAGGCTGTTGCCGACTTCATGAGGTTGTTGGAGGATAGGTTTTCATGAAATGCGTGGGGAAACTATACCTCGTGCCTACGCCAGTTGGCAATTTAGAGGATATGACGTTGAGGGCGGTCAGAATATTGAAGGAAGTGGACCTGATCCTCGCGGAAGATACGAGAACAACAAGCGTGTTGCTCAAGCATTTTGAAATAGAGAAGAAAATGCTTTCCCACCATAAGTTCAACGAGCACCAGACGACGGAGTCGGTGGTTGGGCGTCTGAAGAGTGGTGAGACGATAGCATTGGTCTCTGATGCGGGTACGCCTGCGATTTCCGATCCGGGATTCTTGTTGGTGCGCGCATGTGTGGAGGCGGGTGTTGAGGTAGAATGCTTACCAGGACCTACGGCTTTTGTGCCGGCGTTGGTTGACTCGGGTTTGCCGAATGACCGTTTCTGTTTCGAAGGCTTTTTGCCACAGAAAAAGGGAAGGCAGACAAAAATAAGGGAGTTGGCGGAGGAACGCCGGACAATGATTGTATATGAGTCTCCTTTTCGTCTAGTGAAGGCGTTGGAACAATTTATGGAAGTGATGGGACCGCAACGTAGAGTGTCGGTTACCCGCGAGATATCCAAAGTGCACGAACAGACCGTCAGGGGTACGGTCGAGGAGGTGCGCGATTATTTCAAGGAACACGAGCCCAAAGGGGAAATCGTGATCGTGTTGGCTGGAAAGCCTAACGACAAGAACGATAAAAATATGAATGTTGAAGAGTAATTATTTTTTATTATAAATTTAAATTTAAGACAAATGAAAAAAGTAGTTTTAGGTGCGTTCGTTGCATTGTTCGCAGTGTCTTGTAATCAAGACAAAATCGATGCTTTGACTCAACAGGTTGATTCACTTCAACAAGTGAATGACATGAACGAGCAAAAAATGAATAGCTATTTTGCTCTTATCACGGAGGTTCAATCTAACTTGAGAAACATTAAGCAGACAGAGTTGGGTATTTTGGACGAGGCTCAGTCTGAGGGTGTTAACGCTGACAGCAAGCAGAAAATCCAACAGGATTTCGAGTCTATCCACCGCGCTTTCCAAGACAGCCGTTCTAAGCTCGACTCTATGGAGAACGCTTTGAAGAAGGCTGAGGGCAAGCTCCCTTACTTGCGTGGCTTGGTTGCCGGCTTGCAAAAGGATTTGAAGGCCAGCGAGCAGACCATCAAGGACTTGAAGGCTCAGTTGGACGAGAAGAACATCAAAATCGCTTCTTTGGACAGCACGGTTGCCAGCATCGCTGCCATCAGAGACTCTATTAACGAGGTTAACAACGCTAACATGGCCGCTATCCAACAGCAAGACGAGGAGTTGAACACCGCTTGGTATTTCTTGGCTAACAAGAAGACCTTGAAGGAGAAAGGCTTGAAGAACTTGCAAGGCGCTACTATCAACGAGAGCCTTTGCACGAAAGTTGATATCCGTGAGTTCAAGGAGTTGCCTCTTGGCGCTAAGAAGGCTGTCATCTTGACTAACCACCCAACTAACTCTTACTCTTTGGTTAAGTCTCCAGGTGATGACAAGAACTTGATCTTGAAGATTACTAACTACAAGACTTTCTGGTCAGTTTCTAAGAAGTTGGTCATCCAAGTTAAGTAATTCGTAGTTACTAACGAATAGAAAAAGAGCCGTTCGACCAACGAACGGCTCTTTTTTTGCCCATGCCATAGGATAGATTCACATCCCGATTCCCTGAAATAGTAAATCTAAATAGTTAAATCGTAAATCACAAATACCCCAAATAGTAAATCGTAAATAGCTAAATAGTAAATCATGGCACATAAATAGTAAATTGTAAATAACTAAATAGTAAATCATAACACATTTGCCCCTTGTTAACAACCTGTTAATAACCTATCAATAACGTGTTGAACCGTCTGTTAACATTGATTTCGGACGATTATGCGGCGAATCTCGCAGAATCTATTATCTTTGTCTTCCTAAAAAAATTCGTGATATGTTCGAAACCATTATAGATCTGTTGTCTCGCCGGGAGTGCGTAATCGTTCCCGAATTCGGAGGATTTGTGGTGAATGATTGTGCGGCGAAAGTCACCGACGGCAAATTTTTCCCGCCCCGCAAGGAGTTGGTGTATAATTCGAAGCTCGTCCATAACGACGGTGACTTGGCTACTGCTTTGTCCAAGGCGAAGTCCTGCTCCTTCGAGGAGGCGAACCGGATGATCTCCGAAGAGGTGTCTTCCATGTGGAAGGCGTTGAAGGAGGATGGTGTCTATGTTGCTCCCAACTTCGGTGTCTTTACCGTGAAATCGGGGAGGGTGGCATTCCTCCAGAAAAACTTCAAGATCGCTAGTGGGGATTCCTTCGGACTGAATGAATTCTATTTCCCGGTGTTGGACAAGTCTCATCGGAAACAGTCTGCCGCTTCGGGACGCTCTTCTTGGACTTCCGTCAAGACGTTGGCGGTGGGAGCCGTCGCGGCGATCGCTTTGTTGCTTGTGGGACAACCTATCAATGATGCGCCGCAACCTGACATGGCCTCCATCGTTCCGATGAGGGTCTCCCAGGCTTCCCTCGAAAAGGAGTTGAATGTGAAGTCGATGGAACTGAACCAGATGCGTTCCGAGCTGGATGCGTATCGTGAAGCTGTCGATGGTTATTATTTGATCGTTGCGGACTTCCCTGACGAGGAGTCTGCCGCATCTTTCCTGCATAAGGCGAACAATAAGTCATTGTCCTTGCTTGCTATCGACCATCGCTTTTATGTGTCAGCCTTTTCTGCGAAGACCAAGGAGGATGTGATGGCTTACCATAACATGTCTGAGGAACTCGGAGAGAATGCCTACGTGCTTTCCGTCTCGAAATTTAACAATGAATTGAAATGATACAAATCTCTGATGCGGAACTGCGTAAAGCGGCGGAGGCTGGCATGGATGAGTTTATCGCCTTGTTCGTGAAAAAGTATTGGGACGTGATGGGCGGCGAACTATCCGCTGAAGGCATGTCCAAACTGAATGCGTATCAGAACACTTTGCTGGCGTACTCCATCTTCCGCAATGAGATGAACGATGGTGGCTTCGTTCAGCTGATACAAAACGGTTATGGCGGCTATTTCTTCCGTAACCCCTTTGCCAAGGCGATTCGTCTTTTCGGGGCGAGAGACCTTTCCAAATTGGTCTATGAGGCGAAGGATATATATCAGGCTCACCAGTCAGAACTGGAACGGGAGACTACCGAGGAGGAGTTCCTCTCCATGTATGTGGACTTCGAGGTCTTCGACGAATTGGAGGAGAAGTTCTTTCTGATCGAGGAGGAGACCACTGAGATCATCGCGCGTTATGTGGATGAGAACTTGGAACTCTTTGCGGAGGTTGTCTAACCCCTTGTCGCCTTCCGTGACGCTTCGCTGTTTCTAGGGAATCACTGCCTTGACCATGAATTTCACCTGCGTGGAGAGATTCCCCTCCATCATTTCCTGCCCCGTGCCGATGCTGGTGCGCCCGTCCGTATAGATGAAACATCCCGCTTTTGCGATTAGTTGTAGACGTTCGGTCTTCTTCCATGAGAAGCTGATGGCTAGTCTGTGCCCTTTGCCGTAGTGCATCGGGAAGGAGAGTGTGTAGGGCAGGTCCTTCTCGTAGATGTAGATGCGGTTGTCGTAGTTATCCGCCTGGAAGTAAGCGTAGCGGAGGGCGAAGGAGAGGTGTAGCTTGGGGAGGTTGCCCGTGTGGGTTTGCGAGAGGATCCATCCGTAGGTGGGGGATTGTCCACCCTTGTCGGCTCGGTTTGCTTCCATGATTGTTTGTATCCTCCATTTCCGTACCTGTGTGTTGAGTGTGCCCCGGAGCGTTCGTTTAAGGTTTTCCTCCTCGCTCTTCTCCTTGTATTTGTACTTGAGTGTCAGGTCCGTCCGCTTCGTCATCTTCACGTTGGCTTGGAGGCAGAGCTCTTGCCCCGACGAGGGGGTGGGGGAGGCGTAGAGCGCCCACGGAAACCTGTAGGCGTCCGCATAAGCCGCTAGGACGAGACGCTTGAAGGGGGTGAATCGAGTGCTGAGGTAGATGCCTTGCTCGTTCTCCACCCTGGAGTTTTCGGCGAATCCGCCACCGTAGTTGGCTTGGTAGGCGGGTTGGTAGTAGCGTTGCGCCAGGGTGATCTCCAGTCGGGAGAGGGGGTGGATGGCGGCGCCGTTCAGCGTGGCGAAGTGTCCGTTAGCGTCGAGGGCGCTCTCTCCGTAGAAGGTGATGTGCTGTAGTCTCGCCTTGTAGTCCAGTCCGGCGTTCCAGTGCGAGCGGGTCTCCGATAGGCGGAAGTGCGTGTAGGCCTTCTCCGTGGGGTGTAGTGTCCTGGAGTAGTGGTAATGGAGCAGGGTGGCGCCGAGCGTCAGGCTCCTGCGCTTGAAGCTGAGGTTGAGGCCCCAGAGCTTCTCCGTGTAATTCTTTTTCTTCTCGATCTCTTGGGTAGTGCGATGCAAACCGTCGGTCTTGGGCGAAGTGATCTTCTCCCCTTTGAGGGTGGCGTCCGCTTGGCGCCAGGAGCCGAAGAGTGTGCCATGGAGGTTGCCCCAGCCTACGGAGGCCGCAGCTCCCCTGAAGAACCCGCTTTCGCCGGTGGAGGCGTATCGTTTGATTCCCTGCGTGTTCTTGTAGGCGTTGGTGACGCTGGCGTTCTTCCCGAGGATGGAGCCGGTGCCGACGACCAGCCCCTGTCCGAAGTTCGCCTTGTAGTCTCCCAAGCAGAGTTGCTTCATCCACTTCGTGCCCTCCACTTCCAGGGAGGCGCTGGCGAAGTCGAAGCCATGTCCGGTGTGGCTCCATTCCGCCTCCCCCGCGTCTTTCTCTCCTACGAGCGAGGCTTTGAGGCGTTCCGCATTGAAGAGGCACTTGCCGTAGTAATGGTAAGGGGAGCCTGCGTAACGGCTCGTCCCTGTGCTGTCGGGCAGGTATCCCTTCTTCTGTTGCAGGAAGCGGTCAGTCGCGACGTAGAACTGTGACTGGCTCTTCCGCAGGCGTTCCTGGAGTGTGAGGCGCTTCTCGTCCCTTCGGATGGCCACGAAGGGAAGCAGTTGGTCGATCTTCTCCTTCGTGAAGTCGGGGATGTGCTTCAGTTCGTAGAGTGTTTGGTAGTTGCCGTAGAGCTCCCTGTGGCGCACGAGGTTGCGGGCGTCTGTGGGGGAGAGAAAGGGCAATTGCTCAAACTCTTCTTCCGTCGCCTTGTTGAGGTCTAATTTGCTGGTCTTTAATTCGTTGAGGATGTCGTAGAGGTTTTCGATGTCCAGTTGCTCCCCATCCTCCTCTTGGAAAGATTCCATCACATCGATGAATTGTTCGGAGAAGAATTCATCCTGTGAGAGGCATAGGAGCGTATGTAGCAATAGAAGAGCGGTGAAAACAGGCCTTTTCATGTTTTATTCGTTGATAGGTGGGACTTCCGATTCTTTTTTGATGAAAGTGTAACCGATGCCGCAGTCCAGCGCATATCCGAGGTTGCGGATCCATCGGGAGGAGAGGTCCAGCCGGAAATTTTTCCCGAGGAATCCGCATCCGAATGAGGGGACGATGGGCGGACCCGTGACGCCGCATCTCAGCTGGAACTTGCCGATGTCGTAGAGCGTTCCGAACCGTCCGAAGAGGTTCCGGTCGCCCTCCCAATAAGACTCGATAGCGCAACTGACGCTTTCGGAGAAGTGGAATTGGACGCCCAGGGTCGTGCGCACCGGTTCCTTGAGTCTCTCTCCGCAGATTCCTTGCCAACCCGTATCGAAGAGGTTTTCCCCCTTTGCGTAGAGGTCTGTTGACTTGCCCTGGAAGAGGAAGGTGATGTCCTCCGCGAGCGAAAGGTTCCTGTTCTCTTTGCCCTCGTAGTGGAGGGAGGCGAGACGGAAGCCCACCCCGATGGCGCAATGTCCGCTCAATCGTTTGGAAAGGGCGCAGTGGGTGCGTAGGCGGTTGTAGAGCGCATAGCCGAACCATTCCATGTCAGCGGCGAAGACGAGGGTGCGGGCAGGAATGACGGCCTCCAACTTGCTATGGCTGAGTTCATGGGCCAGGTAATGGTTGCCGAGAGTGGCATAGAGGCGGCACGCTTGGGCGTCGCATAAGCGAGGATTTCCCGCTCCGACGTCGTAGACGATGCACTCTCCGGTTGAGGCGCGCACGCAGTTGTGAATCGTTTCCGCTGAACCATTAAATACTGAAATGCTAAAAAATGCAATAAAAACAGGAATGAGTTTCATTTTTTTTGTTTGACAAATTGTTTTGCAGGTATAATATGCTACATTTGCATATAGCATGTATAACAGCGTAGATGATGGCAAAGATAATAAAATATATAATTCTGTTCGTTTGTCTCTCTTCTTTTTTTGTTGAGATGTATGCTCAAGAAGAGTCTAACGATGGGTATTTGGTCCCGGCTATCGTGGATGAGAATGGGGATACGCTTCCGAATCTGCTTCTTCCTCAGGTGTATGTCTATCCTGTGTTGGTGTTCAAAGACAAGAAGCAGGAGAAGTTCTATTGGAAGACTGTCCGCGACGTGAAGAAGACCCTGCCGTACGCGAAGTTGGTCAGTAAGATGTTGAAGGAAATCGACAAGGATTTGGCCGCATTGCCGAATGATAGGGAAAGGAAGAAATACATGGAGGCGAAGGAGGAGGAACTTCTCGCAACCTATAAGCCTATCCTCAAGAGGTTCACTTTGTCCCAAGGCAAGATGATGATTCGTCTGGTGGACCGTGAGTGCAACAAGACCTCCTATCAGTTGATCAAACAGTTCCGCGGTGGTTTCCGCGCTGTCTTTTGGCAGGGATTCGCCAAGATGCTCGGCGCCAATCTGAAGGTGTCGTATGATGCCAATACCAATGAGGAGGATAGGATTGTCGAGCGGGTTATTAACCTTGTGGAGGCGGGCCAACTTTAATGGATGAGTCTACATGAAGATATTCGTGAACAACTTGTTGCCTCCCAGGGGGTTCCTGGCCATTAATCTTTTCGGAGTGTTGTTTGTCCGTAAGCTCTATGTGTCCCGAGTGAATAGACGCGTAATCACCCATGAGCGCATCCATACGGCGCAGATGATAGAGACACTTTTCGTTTTTTTTTACCTCCTCTATTTGCTGGAATGGGTCTATTGGTTAGTCCGTCGCCTTTTTGATCGAAGCATCAATCCCTATCTCAGCATCTCTTTCGAGCGGGAGGCCTATTCCAATGATACGGATACTTCCTACCTGAAGCGTCGCAAATTATTTTCCGCATGGCGGTATTATTTCCATTGGGCGGGCGTCCGTTGAGGCTCGTCGCACTGGCTTCTGCTTTTGCTTAAAAATCCCTGAACTTATCGTTCCCCCTTTCGGTGATGGCGATGCACTCCATCTCGATGAGCCATGTGGGCCTGCAGACAGGTGCGAGGGTGATGACGTGCGGAATGTCCGGGAATCTCTCATCGAATATCGCCTTCACCATGGTGTAGTCGCTCACGTCCCGTAAGTATACGATGATCTGTGCGATGTCCTGGAATCCGCTCCCGGCCTCCGCGAGCAATGCGTTGACGTTCTCCATCATCCTGAAGGTCTGTTTCTGAATATCTCCCAAATAGAGTACATTGCCCTTGTTGTCGATGCTGGCCGTGCCTGAGATGTAGATCTCCGCCCTGTCTCCGTACTCCACGCAGGTGCCCCGTTCGAAGGTCACTCCGTATTCGTAGGTGGGGTTGAGGTAGGCTGGCGCGTAGAGATACCTGACCTGCGTCGGCTCATGTCCTGTGAGCGCATAGGTGCCGAGCTGGACGAGCGAGCGGGTGTCGGCAGGCAATCCGCCGATGCCGGTCGAAGCGATATAGTGTGTTTTCTCTGTGAGCCCTTGCTCCGTGAAGTTCTCCCGGCGGGCCTTCACCATTCCGGCGTACTGCGTGTCGACGTCGCGCACAAAGAACCAGGTGCGTATGCAGTTGTCCGCAAGGGTGGCGTTGAACTTCGCCAACGTCTCCTCGTAGTCCAACAGCAGGCTCTCCGTCTGTGTGGCGCTGTCCCCGTTATGCTCGTGCATGCCCATCTTGTAGATGTGCGTATATCCGTTGTGCGATGCGGTCAAGCATCCCTCCTTCGCATGGACCTCCATGTCCTTGGCTAAATAGAGCCAAACGGCTATCTTGCTGCCGTCCAAAGGAGGTTGTTGGATGAGGGATACCGCATCGGTGTTCTCTTGCCTCATCAGTGGTTTCTGGTTGGTCGCGTCGCTGACGAAGTATCGTTTGAAAATCACCTTGGCACCTTGTATGTCAGGATGTTGCAGTAATAAATCTTCCGCTTGGCATATCCTTTGGTACTGCTGAGGAAACATCTCGTTGCATGGCGCCACATGGATCATGACGTGGTACTCCTCCGTTTTCCCCTTGGGGGCGAAGCGGGAAACCTCCGCTTGGGCGCTAATCTCTTTGTAGTATATGTTAAATCTTTCCATCATAATTGACTGCTTCAAACTAACGTTTCTTAATTCAAAATTCAAAATTTTTAATTCATAATTCATGAAGGTGTCACCCCTTCGGGGTTCGTCCTATCCTCGGTTCCATCGTACAGGGGTTTACACCCCTGCCTGTATTGTGTCGCCCCTTCAGGGCTTGGAACGTCGTATCACCTTCCCAGGGTGTTGCCCTGGTCTATATAAAGGGATGGTCCTGCAGGTTGTGCGCATTGCATAGGGATGCACATCCCCTTAATTCTTAATTCGCATAGCTGTGCATTCCGCCCAGGAAGTAATTGACTCCGAAGTAGGTGAACAGCACGGCTGCGAAAGAAATTATAAAGTATAAATGCAGGTTGCGATTGTCCCGCAAAAACTTTAAATCGGTTGAGTGGAATGGCACGGCGTAGACCATGAAGGTGATCAGGGCCCAAGTCTCCTTCGGATCCCAACTCCAGTAGGTGCCCCATGATATGTTGGCCCAAACGGCTCCGAGGAAGATGCCTATGCCGAGCAGTATCTCCGCGGGGTAGAGCATGATGCGGCTGAGCAATGCCAGCTGCGTCTTCTTCTCCTCTTCCTTGAAAAACAAGGAGAATATCCCGTTGAAGAAGGTGAAGGCCAATAGGCTGTAGGCGATCATGATCGTCGAGACGTGTGCGCTGAGGATCGGTGAGTTGAGCACGGGCATCAGCGGGGTGATCTGCGGGTTCTTTTGCCCGAGATAGGCCACCAACAGGGTGAACCCTGACAGGAGGAAGCCTGCCGATGTGGCGAATTTCCCCTTGAGGAATATACCCATTGCCATGATGATCAGCGACATGAAGAGCATGGTCTCGTAGCCGTTGCCCATAGGGACGCGCCCTGAGATGTACCATCGCAGGATGTAGCCGCAGAGGTCGAAGAGCAGGACCGCCACCAATATCGCCTTCAACGCCTTGAAGAACTTTTCGGAGAAGCGGGAGTCCCCTTTCGTGAATATCATGAGCAGGAAGGCGGCGAATCCGAGCGTCAGATTGAGCATGAAGAGTATCTTGGCGAAGTTGATTTTGTTGTAGATGATTTCCGCCTTGACCTTTTCCTCGGGGAACGTCACACTGCTTTCGGAGAATAGTTTCCCCTTGGTGAGCATGAGGATCACACCTACCTTCTCGTCGGTCTCCCGCACGCCCTTGGTGAGCGGTAACCCGTTCAGTCGATAGTTCTCCTTCTCATCGAAGAAATCAGCGAAGGAGGCGTACTTTTCGAGTCCGAGTTGTTTCCGTAGCTGTTTGTCCTTGACGAGGATCATCTTCTCGTCTTTCCAGACCTCCGGACGGTATATCCATCCGCAGACCACCTGCTCTGGGGTTAGTTGGTGGTAGGTGGACTTCCCGTAGGTCTTCAGGAGGAAATCCCTTGCCATCGTGTTGAACGGAGCGATGCGTCCGTTGTAGACGATTTGTTTCTCGGACAATTGTGCGGCCTGCTCAGCGCTTATGGTCGGTACCTTCCGTTCTTGGGGCAAGGCTTGGTGGCACACGCAGAGCAACAGGACGAATAGCCCTCCCTTCCGTAGCAATGGATGTCGCAACAACTGCAGGAAGGCGGTCTTCCTGGAGAAGAGCATCCAGATGCCCGACAGTGCGAAGAGGATGTAACCGAGGTAGGTGAGCGGGATCCCTATCGGGTCGTAGCTCACGGATAGGATGCTTCCTTGGCGGTCCTCGTCGAAACTTGTCTGGTAGAAGCGGAAACCCTTTCGCTTGAAGATGTTGTTCATCGAGACGGAGGCTTGAAGTTGCTCCCCGTTGTCGAGTATGGTGAGGTGGCTAGCGTAGTCCTGTGGCATCTGCGTGCCTTGGTAGTTCAGGACAACGAAGCTATCCAGCCGCACTTCGAATCCGAGATCCTCCTTGAACGTATTCTTCTTAAGGATGAAGTAGTCCGTTTTTTCGCCGCAGCGCAGGTGCAACATCCCCTCTTTAGAGGTCAGTTTGGTGGCCAATGCTCCAGCCAAGATGACCAGGAAGGAGAGGTGGAACAACAGTGTGGCGGCTTTGCCCGTCAGCCTCTTCAGGAATACGAAGGCGGAGAGGACGGAGAGTCCCGCCCACAATCCGCAGAACCATAGGGAGGAGTAGATCTGTTCCTCTGCGGTGTATTGGTCGAAGAAGGTGGCGGTCGCCATTGCGATGATGATCGCGGCAAATAGGCTTGTAATGATATATTTTAGCGTTTTGTTTCGCATGAATCCTTTTTTGTTTGATTGGACAAAAATAGTCAAAAATCATGATTGGCTATGTTGAACTAACGTTTCATAAATTTTAATTCAAAATTCATAATTCGTAAGGGTGTCACCCCTTCGGGGTTTGGGTTATCCGCGGTTCCATCGTACAGGGGTTTGCACCCCTGCCTGTGTTGTGGCCGCCCCGTTGGGGCTTAAACTATGCGCATTGTGGAGGATACGCACATTCCCCAGCCAATTTAATTCAAAATTCATAATTCGCAAGGGTGTCACCCCTTCGGGGTTTGGGTTATCCGCGGTTCCATCGTACAGGGGTTTGCACCCCTGCCTGTGATATAACACCCCTTCGGGGTTTACGAATCAATCGTTCTTCTTAACTTAATTCTTAATTCATAATTCTTAATTCTTAATTTACTTCGCTCCTCCCAATATCCAATTGTCGATTAACTCCTTCTCCGCATCGATGGCCAGTTTGTCCTGATGGTTATGGTGCGCCTCCGGGAGGTTCCCCCAGAGGATCAGGTGTAGCGAACTCTTGGCGGTATCGTAGGGGGTGACGATGTTGATGCCGGCACGTTTCGTGGAGGGCACGTTCACCATCGCCGCAAGGCTTTTCCCTTCGGTGAGGAAGAGACCGGCAGCGGCGCCCCTTTCGCTGAGGCCGTGGCAGTTGGCGCACGATTTGGTCAGGTATTCGTTTTGGATGTAGGTGAACATATCCACGTCCAATCGTCCGGCGTCCAACCGTAGCGTGTCCTTGCTGTTTTTGTCGGCGGCGGTCAGTTCATGTTGCCAGAGGGTGATGACCCGTTGACGTATTCTATTTATGACAGTGATTTCCAGATAATTGACCGTCTGCGGAACACCCCCTAAGGTGATGTGTAGCTTCCCGTCCTTCGGTTGCAGGATCTGTTTGGAGATCTCCGAGTACTCGGGGATACCCTTGTCGTTGCGTTGGCTCTCGAAGCCGGACAGTGTGACGGTATATTCGTTCGTCCATGAATCAATGCCCGAGATCTCCGCTTCAACGGCCACCTTCATCCCCTCTTGCTGGTAGGTGACGTGCTCCAGAATGTCCCCGTCGTCGCAGGCGGCGAAGACGATTAAACTGGCTATCAATAATTTTCTCATGGGTTCAAATGTTTATGTGTTGATTGTGTGTCATCTTCCGCTTAGAAGGCGTATTGCAGCATGACGGTGGCCGAGTGGGTCGCGAGTCCGAGGTCGTCGTTGTCACGGTCCAGTTGTGTCTGATGGCCTGTCCTACCCATGTATTGGTACATCGTCTGCAGTTTGAGGTTCGTGTGCTTGATGAAGTAGTTGAACCCTGCGGCCGGCATGTTGATGATACCGTCCTTCGCGGTCGCGTTCCTGTCCATGAAGTCGTAGCGGAGGGCGATTTGCCACTGCGGAGCGACGAAGTAACCCGCCTGGATGTAAGCGCCCCAGTAGTTGAACTCGTCGCTGATCTTCTGACGGTCGGTATAGCTGATATGCATCCTATAGAATTCGGCCGCGAGGTACAGTTTCTTTGCCAGGTAGGCGAACTCGAAGCCGAAGCGGGCGTCGTTGGTCGATTCGCTCTGCGCCTCCACGTTCACGTTGGCGGAGAGGGCGAACAGTAGCTTGCGCTCATCCGATAGGTTCGGTTTTCCTTGGCTTGCCGGCATGTGGCCGAGCGGTGTCACGGCGATCCTTCCCGCATAGAGTAGGGAAGGCAACCCTTTGATGTCGTCGCTGAGCGTCTTTGTGGCGCTGTTCACGCCTGCGCCCGTTCCGTTGAAGAGTCCCACTTCATAGCCGAACTTCTCGTTAGGCGTTACGCCATGGGCCATGACGCCAAGGTCGAAGCCTGTTCCGATGGTCGGGTTGACTGCGTTGAGCACGTAAGGCATGATGACGTTGGTGGTCAAGGAGGTGGGCACCACAGGGAAGAGCGTCTCCCCTAAGGTGGTGAGGTAGGCGTGGGTGTACGGTGTCTTGAACTTTCCCACCCTGAAGCACAGTGCGTTCTTCACCTTCACGTCGAACCATGCCTGCTGCAGCAGTGCGCCTCCCGAACCTGCGGCGTTGAGGCTGAGGTTGAAGGAGATACGGTCGAACACCTTGCCGGTGAAACCGAGGATAGCGTAAGGGATGGCGAACCCGCTGTTCATGACGTTGTCCTGGTTGTAGGCCTTGTCGAGGCCCTCGTCATCGTACCAGTTGTATTTCCCCGCTGTTTGGATGAGGGTGTATGGCTTGAAGACGAAGTCCCCTTTCGCGGTGGAGATGGAGAATCCTTTTCTTCCGGCTAATGATACGACACCGTTCTCCGCCTCTTCGTCCATTAAGGACGTTGGGTTCGATACGACTTCTGCCTTGATGGGCTCTTCTGCCTGTGCCATGGCCGATAGGGTGATGGCTGATAATAGGGTTGCTATATATAATCTTTTCATTTTTTGAGTCTATTAAAGGGCTAATGGTTAGTCCGTTGTTATTGTTGAGTTATAATGATTCCAAGAATGCGACCAGCGCTTCACGGTCTGCCTTGGACATTTTTGCGAAGATGTTCTTGGAGGCTTCGCCCTCACCGCCGTGCCACATGATGGCTTCGATGAAGTTCCTTGCCCGTCCGTCGTGCAGGAAGTAGGTGTGTCCGTTGACGATCTTCTGCAGGCCCACGCCCCATAGTGGGGTGGTGCGCCATTCGTTGCCGCGCGCCAATCCGCTGACGTAGTTGTCGTTGAGGCCCACGCCCATGATCTCGCTACCCATGTCGTGCAGGAGGAAGTCGCTGTACGGATGGATGGTCTGTCCGCCGAGCCAAGGGATGTGTGTGCCGTTCAGCAGGACGGAGCCCTGCGGTTGTGTGTGGAGCGTCGTCACGTGGCAGAGGTGGCATTTGGCCTGGTAGAACATCTGTTCGCCCCGTTTCACGTTCGGGTCGTTCACGTTGCGTCGTGCGGGAACGCCTAGGCATTGCATGTAGAGGTCAACATCCTCCATCTGTTCGCTTGTGACGTCTAATTGATTGTAGGTGAGTCCCATGGCGCTCATGCCTTGCCGCATTTGTGCTTGTCCCTCGCAGATCTCTTCGGGGAAACGGCTGTTGGTCGCACCCATGTCGGACGAGAAGCCTAATTCGACGGTCAGGTCCGCATGTTGCGCCTTGTTGCCGGAGAGACCGAGTTGGCGGATGCCTCGCTCGGTGATGTAGTTGGCCTTGCCGGAGATACCATATTCGGGGTAGTTGCTTTGCCGTGCCAATTGCTCGATTTCGTTGCGGTCGATCGCCATCATAGGGCCCATTCCCACGTGCCTGAGCGGTATTCTGACGGTGCAGAAGAGGTCCTCCGGCGCGATGCTGTCGGCATACCATTCCGTGATGGTGTAGTTCGGTTTCGCTAGTTCGTACGTTTCCCCGTCGGGGAATCGGAAGGTCTTGAATTCATAGGTCACTTTGAGCTTTCCTTCCGGCTTGACGCCTATGATGGACTGGTCGTGGACGACCCTTCCGTAGTCTTGGAAGAAAGCTCCGTTCTTGCGTGTGATGTAGATTAGCATGGAGGAGAAACCGTAGCTTCCGCTTCCTCCAGCGCTCCAGAGCGTCGGTTCGGTGCGCCCTGCGTTGCGGTGGCAACTTCCGCACGAGTAACCCGCATAGACGGGTCCCAGTCCGCCTTGGCTCTGTGCCGAGCCGAGCGGGTTGTCGTAGAGGTTGTCTCCGTTGTTGAATCGTGATAAGTATTTGCCTTTCAGCCATTTCGCATCGGTGTCGTAGGCGTAGGTGGAGCTTAGGAAGACGGTCGATGTGCCCGCCGAAAGCGCATATCCGTCGGGAACCTTTATCTCGTCCACCTCCAATCCCTCCTCGTTGTCGCATGCGGCGAACAATAGGGCGATCATGGCCGTTAAGGTAAATAGTTTTAGGTTAAAGTTCATGTTTTTGTGTTTGTGTGTTGTGTAATAGGAAAAACGGGGGGGAATATTCTTCCCCGCCGTTTCTGTGAAATCGTTCGTTGCTTAGGGGCGTTGCGATCAATGGATCGTCCTCGCCTTACCGTCCTTGAAGATGAGGTATTCCAACGTATGGAATCCACGGAGGTTCTGTGCGGACTCGATGTCCTGCGCATGTTGTGAACCCTCGCCCTCCTCAGGCATCTCCTCGTATTCGCCGGACCATTCCAACTCGCCCCAAGAGGCTGTGTTGAAGATCTTGATGATTCCCTTGAGGTCCAATGGCCATGAGTCCATGTTCGGATCCAATCCTTTGTCCGCTACTGGTCCGAAGAGGAATGCCTCGGAAGACTCCCATGGCGTACGTGCCGCGATCCATGCGTCGGCGCATTTCGAGAACCCTTCGTCCGATGGGCTCTGTTGGAAAGCCACCACTGCGTTGAAGAGCTCCGCGTTCTTCTCCTTCAGGCTCTTGTAGGTAGGAAGGACCACGTTGTTCACGTATTGGGAGAGAACCGCGTCCCAGTTGTAGTCGGCGAGGTTCTCGTCGATGTAGTTCTTCAGATCCTCGTCCAGGATGTCGCGAAGTTCCGCACAGGCGGTCATGGCCTCTCTCGCCTCGCTGCAACCCAAGTTGTTACGGAAAGGTTGCGGGATAGCTAGGATCTTGGACTGCGCGTTTTGGATGGCTGCGGTCACCTTAGCGTCCAATGTCGCGTCGCTTCCGTTGATGACCTTCGAGATGGAGTTGGCGTTCACAGTGCCGTCCAAGCTGCCGAAGTATGCGTTCTTGATGGATGCGATGTTGTTGGAGTAGTCCACCCTGGAGTGCCAAGAGAACCAAGACTCGACGGCGAGTACCGCCTCCTCTTTGTTGTTTTCGCTCCACTTCTCGACTGGTCCGCCGATCTTGGAATCACCCACCTCGTTGGCGATGTCCACGCAACCGTCTATGATCTGCTCCACGCAGTCCTTGGATGATTGGAACCCTGCGCCCGTGTGGGAAAGGAAACGTTTCGCATAGCTGTCTCCTCCCTCGTAGCTGTCGTTCCAGTAAGCGTAGAGGTTCTCCGCATCCGTCTTGAGGAGGGATGCTACGGTACGCATGTAATTGCCCCACTGCTTCGCATAGGCGGAGGTGTATTCCGCATTGATGGCGGTGGAGTCGTTGATGTTTGCCAGAGTCTCTTCGTCATCGTCCTTGCAGGCGTTGAACGTTACTGCGCCGAAGGCAATCAGTCCGGCTGCTAAAAATGCTCTTTTTTTCATTGCTCGTATAATTTAATGTTTATTGTTTTTATTGTGCTTATTTGTTCAGGAACCAAGCCACGTAAGCGATGGAGAGGTTCAGCTCGTTCTCGTTGTTGTAGTTCGATTTCGTGTTCTTGAAGACTTGGCTCGTTCCGATCCTCCTGTTCGTGTAATCCACTTTGATGACAAGGTTAGGCAGGACGAAGTAGTTCAATCCCCAAGTCCAATAGCTCACTTGGCAGCGGTCGTCCATCACCTGTCGGCTTACCCCCTCTTCCTGCGGGTTGTAATACTCGTAGTGGGCGAACGGGTAGATGACAGGGAACTTCTTCCCAGCGTTAAAGACGTTCTTCAGGTTCACGCCCAACTCGAAGTTGTAGGTGAGGGTCCTCTCCGCCACGTTCGGACTGCGGTTGTAGCCCGACTTGGAGGAGTAGGTGCGGATGATTTTGTCCACGACCAAAGGCTCCGACAGCTTGCCGCTGAGGTAGTTGCCACGGAATGTGAAGAACTTGTGCTTGTACTGCGCATCGGCGGAGAAGATGGAGATGTTCACCGGGTCATCGTTGTTGAAGGTAATCAGACGGTCGCAGTTCTTGCCCGCATCGTGGCAATAGTACATCGACATGCCCAACCGTAACCCTTTCACACCTAAGTAATCCAGACGGAAGACATAAGCCGGACTGGTGAAGTTGTCCATCTCGAACAATCCCTGTTTGCCACCCTTGATCCAATTGTAGCGGCTGAAGCCCAGCGGGTTCTGTCCCGCCACGATCTGCGCTTGGTAGTCGAATTTTGCGGCCTCTTTTCCTATCGTTCCGAAGAACTCCAGACCCGTCTCGTGCCATGTGCACGGTATGAGGGTGGTCGCCCCTTCCGAACGGAAAGTGGTGAAGAAATTGATCGGTTCATGGTGCGTGTTGGTCAGTCCGACCGGTACGATGATATGTCCCGCCTTGACGCTAAAGGCCCTTGCGAAATAGCGGGTAAGGTGGAACTGCTCCAAGGCCACCTCTCCTCCCTTCTCGATCTCCGTCTCGTACTCCCCGTTCTCACTGCCCGAGCCAGCCTCCATCTCCATGGCGGTGCCGGTGCCGCCCGCCTCGAATTCGATCTCCGAGCCGAGCATCCATTTGTCGTTGAACTTATAGTCCATCGCCAGCACGAATCTAGGGATTGATATGTGCGCATGGTTCACCTTCGCGTTGCCCTGCGTCGAGCCACTCCAACGGTTCAGACCGTAATCCTTCCATGATGCCAGCATCTCACCGTATCCTCCGAGGCGGATCTTTTGGAATGTCGTGTCTACTTGTGCAGACGCGTTACCCGCACATGCCAGGCTAATAGCCAATGTCACAATGTTTTTCTTCAATATGGATGTTCCCATTTCCTCTTACTTTTTTACGGGGCAAAGTTAGGCGCTCAGCCTATCGTGGGTCATAGTGAATAGTTGGTATTTCCGAATGTCGGCATCCCTATTTGTTGGTATTTTTTAGGGGCTATTTGACCCTGAAAGGTAACACATGGAGGCGATTGTCTCCTCCTCGCATTTTATCGTATTAGTTTTACTGTAACTATCATTCTGTAAACAAATGACATTATTTAACATAAAAAAGAAAGGAATTGGGACGTAAAAGGAATTTTTATTATCTTCGCGGAAAATTTAAAGTATGTTGAAAAACATAATTCGCGAAATATTATGAGTGACGAGAAAAAACAATCAGATGCGTTAAGGTATCATGCGGAGGGAAGACCAGGAAAGGTCCAAGTAGTTCCAACCAAGCCGACTGCCACCCAGAGGGATTTGGCATTGGCTTATTCTCCAGGTGTGGCAGAGCCATGTTTGGAGATCCAGAAAGACCAACACAAGGCGTACGATTACACCGCCAAAGGTAATTTGGTCGCTGTGATTTCTAACGGAACGGCTGTCTTGGGTCTTGGCGACATAGGCGCTGAGGCAGGCAAGCCGGTTATGGAAGGTAAGGGACTCTTGTTCAAGATCTTTGCTGACATCGACGTGTTCGATATCGAGGTGAACGAGAAGGACATCGACAAGTTCTGCCAGACTGTCAAGGCAATCGCTCCTACGTTCGGTGGTATCAACTTGGAGGACATCAAGGCTCCTGAGTGCTTCGAGATCGAGGACCGTCTGAAGGCTGAGTTGGATATTCCGTTGATGCACGACGACCAACACGGTACGGCGATCATCTCTTCAGCCGCTTTGGTGAACGCATTGGAATTGGTTGGCAAGAAGATCGAGAATGTGAAGATCGTGGTGAACGGTGCGGGTGCCGCCGCTAACTCTTGCACGAAACTATATATGGCTTTGGGCGCTCGTTTGGAGAACATCGTGATGTGCGACTCCAAGGGTGTCATCAACACCAAGAGAACGGATTTGAACGATAGGAAGAAACCTTTCGCTACTAGCCGTGACATCACGACGTTGGCGGAGGCTGTAAAGGATGCAGACGTCTTCTTGGGTCTTTCCAAGGGTAACGTGTTGAGCCAAGACATGGTTCGTTCGATGGCCAAGAACCCTATCGTCTTCGCATTGGCGAACCCTACGCCTGAGATCTCCTACGAGGATGCGAAGGCTTCCCGCCCTGACGTGATCTGCGGTACGGGTCGTTCCGACTATCCGAACCAAATCAACAATGTGTTAGGATTCCCTTACATCTTCCGTGGTGCGTTGGATACCCACGCTAAGGCTATCAACGAGGAGATGAAGCTGGCCGCTGTGCACGCCTTGGCCGACTTGGCTAAGCAACCGGTACCTGAGGCAGTCTCCATCGCTTACGGCAACAAGAAGATGAAGTTCGGTCCTGACTATATCATCCCTACAGCATTCGACCCACGTTTGCTCGAGACAGTCGCTCCGGCAGTCGCTAAGGCGGCTATGGATTCAGGTGTGGCTCGCAAGAACATCACCAACTGGAATGAGTACAAGGCTGAGCTCCGCGCCCGCATGGGATTGGACAACACGTTGATCGGTTCGTTGACCGAGGCCGCTAAGGCAAATCCTAAACGTGTGGTCTTCACGGAGGCTAACACCCCTAATACTTTACAGGCCGCTTCCACGACGAAGAAAGAGGGCATCTGTATTCCTATCCTCTTGGGCAACGAGGAGCGTATCGCTAAGATCGCGAAAGAGAACGGTATCGACATCGAGGGCATCGAGATCATCAACCTCCGTCACGACCGTGAGGAGGCTCGCCGCAACCGTTACGCTAAATACCTCTCCGAGAAGTTGGCCCGCAAGGGTTACACCTACTCTGAGGCGAACGAGAAGATGTACGACCGCAACTACTTCGGCGCCATGATGGTGGAGATGGGTGAGGCGGACGCTATGATCACCGGTTCTTATACCCGCTACATGGAGGCCATCAAGCCTGCTATGGATATCATCGGAATGCGTGATGGTGTCACGAACATCGCTGCGCTCAACATCCTGAACACTTCCAAGGGTGTTTACTTCTTGGCGGATACTTTGGTGAACGATTCTCCATCAGCTGACGTGTTGGCTGAGATCGCAGTATTGACCAACGAGACGGTGAAGTTATTCAACGAGCACCCAGTGATGGCTATGTTGTCCTACTCTAACTTCGGCGCGGATTCCACAGGAAACCCTTGCTTGGTACACGACGCTGTGGAGAACTTGCATAAGAACCACCCTGAGATCTTGGTGGATGGTGAGATGCAGGTGAACTTCGCCCTTGACAAGAAGCTTCGTCACGAGAAGTTCCCATTCAGCAAGATCGACGGCATGGATGTGAACACCATGGTATTCCCTTGCTTGAACTCAGCCAACATCGCTTACCGTATGTTGATGCAGATGGGTATGGCGGAGAGCGTAGGTCCTGTTCAAATGGGTCTGAAGAAGCCAGTTCACGTGTTGGATGTGGAGGCTTCCGTACGCGACATCGTCAACATGACGACCATCGCTGTAATAGATGCTCAATTGAACAATAAATAATAGTTCCAGTTCATGAAATGTCAAAAGGGAGGGTTTCCGATTGGATTCCCTCCCTTTCTTTACACAACACAAAAAACAGATTAACCTTTCCCTTTTGGGAACGATAGCAACAGTATACAATCCCCCCATGGAGAGGGGGAGGCAATTTTACATAACCGATGATGCGATGGATGGGGCAAACGACATACGGCCCTTCCGCTCGCAATAACGGGAGCATTGTTTACGGAGGTCATACCCTAAGAGTGTTCCTAATATGAAATCCTCTTCGGGCGTCAGTTTGTTCAATGGACGATCCAGGAACGAGCGGACAACGTTTAGGCATTCAGGCTCCCCGAAATAGAAGTTCACGTTCCGATCGTTGACCCGTTGCGTGAGGTAATCGATACCCGCGCCCTCCAATCGACGGCAAGCCATCTCCTCGTGGCGCACATCCAACGTGTAAAGCACCAAGTTGCGCACCCCTTTCTTGAACTCATAGATGTAGTTCGACAAAACCTTAAATTCGCCCGTAGGCATCATCATTTGCATAACCTACCTCCTTTAATTTTATTTCACATCATGTATATAAGACTCTCTTATAGTGGCAAGGACGACGCCCAGCGGCTGATACGCTCGTCGGTCTTATAGTCCTCGTTCACCTCATCCAAGGCCAGTCCCACGAAACATCCGTTCTCCACGGAGACAGACGAATCAAAGGAATAGTCATCCGAAGGAACCTCTCCGATGAATGTCACGCCGGCACCAGCCAACTCGCCCTTGATGATTCCCATGGCGTCACAGAAGGTGTCGCTGAACGACCCGCTGTCGCCCAATCCGAACAACGCGACCTTCTTTCCCTGCAGGTTCGCCGCCTTGAACTTCTTGATACCATCGTACCAATCGTCCTGCAACTCTCCCACGCCCCATGTGGAACTACCCAACACCAGAACATCATAGCCCTCGATCATGGCGGAGTCAGCATCCGTCACATTGTGAACATCCGCAGATTCCACGTTCAACGCTTTGGCGATTCTTCCTGCGACATCCTCAGTGGTCCCAGTACTACTTCCATAAAAGATTCCAACCTTCATACGCTTTAGTATTTTAATTCTTAACTTAATTCTTAACTCTTAACTCATTGCAAATCTACCCCTTCCCGTCCATCCGTGGAATAACGATAAATGATGAAATAAGCGAGTCCCTTCCCCATCTTTGGTGAGCGGAGGGGTATGAGGCGTTGTCGGAGGAGGAATAAACGTAGAAATCTTGGGTAGTTGTTCATCAAAAACAAATAAATCATGATGGAATCACAACGTTTTTATATATTTGCATTGTACTTATCTGATACTATGGACCGCAGGGCAGACAACCGATCTATTGTTATAGGTTTTAAAATGAAGGTGATTCTTCCGGTAATCCTATTCGCCACATTCCTTGCGAATGCGCAGGAATATGGCCGGTTTGACCATTTCGGTACGGAGGATGGGTTGATATCGGATAGGGTATATAATATCACGTTCGACCAGAACGGCTTCCTATGGCTCGCCACGGATTTCGGCTTCGACCGCTTTGACGGAAAAACGTTCAAGCATCATCAGAAAAAAGATTACCCGACACTGCGTAGGGAGGATGTCCTCATTTGTCATTTGGGGGATAATAACAATCTTTTCCTCGGAGGCTATCATGGCCTGCTGGAAGAGTACGACCAGGAGCGGGATACCTTGATAGACCATATCCCCGACGTCTTCGTGACGGGCAAACCGGAGGAGACGGAGGGCTTCTATGTGGCGGACGATGGACGTCGTTTCGCGATGACCACCAAGGGTATATTCCTTTATGACCCGGAGACGCATGCGTTCCGTAGCGACACGAAGATCTACGAGGGCACGAAGGAGACTTACATCAAGTCGATGTATGTGGATAAATATGGCAGATACTGGGTGGGCTCCCTTGATAAATATTACGTCTATGATTCTTCGGGCGAATTGATCGTGGAGTGCGACCCTCCTGTAGACGCTTGTGGCTTTATTTGGAACCTGTTGCCGATTGGCAACGACAAACTGCTGGTCACCACGCAGACGCACGAGATGTGGGTCTTCGACATCCAAGACACGATCGGGAAACCAACCGTGCTGAATGTGCCGTTCGGGAACACTGTCAAGGTGCTGAGGGATAAGAACAATCGTTATTGGTTCGCCACGGATGGCTTCGGCCTCTGGTATACCGATGATGAGATCTCGGAGAAGGCTAGGTTCCACTCCGTCGTTCCGTATAATTCCCAAGGCTTGGAAATCAGGAAGATCTACTGCATGACGTTGGATTCAGCCGGCAATGTGTGGCTGGGCACGAGGAACTCCGGTGTCTGGTGTTATCGTGGAAATGACCTGACCAACATCTCCTTCTCCCGCAATTATGGGTTCCCCGCAGTTGCCTGCACGGGCATTTCGGAGGATAAGCAGGGCAATCTGGTAGTCGGCTCGGATGGTAGCGGTGTCTATTACGTCTCGCCCGATTTCAGGAATATTGAGCTCGTCGAGCTGGAAAACAATAACGTCTGCTCCGCTGTCGTGAAGGAGAACGGAGACGTGATCGTGCCTACCTGGGGTGGGGGAACGTTTAACATTGACGCGAAAACGAGGGCCATCAGCAAGGAGGACTTCTCCGGCATGCATCTACCCAGCCGTTGCTATTTCGGGGCTTGCCGGTATGGCCAAACCCTCTATGCGTGTTCGGCGGGTGATGGACTCTACAAGAAGGAGGGTGACAAGGATTGGCAGAAGATCATCCTCAAGAATGACACTACGGAGGTGGACAGGTGGGCCTTCAAAGCTATCGATGCACCCGATAACACCACATGGGCGTTGACGTCGACCGCATTGTGGCGCTTGCGGAATGGACGTTGCGACCTCATTCCAATCAAAGGATTGGAGGGCGATAAACTCTCTACCCTCAGTCTGGCGGATGGCGCCTGCGATGACGAGGGCAATCTCTATGTCACCTCGAACAAGGGATTCTTCGTGGTGGAGGCTGGAAAGGATGAGTGTGAACTGTCCGACTTTGTCCCGGCCTGTAGTTATCACAGCATACAAAGGGATGATAACGGTTTTTTCTGGCTGGCGGGAGACAATGGTATCGCACGGGTTGATGTCAAGAAGAAAAGTTTCCGTTTGCTGACCGATAGCCGTAATAACATAGCCTTGCACTACTTTATCTTCCGCAGCGGATTTAAGGATAGCAGAGGACGAATCCATTTCGGTACCAATGATGGTTTTGTCACGTTTGACCCTGCCCACCTCGCAGTGGATACGGGCATCCCGTACCTGGCGTTTTCAGACTTGTATATTAGCAACAACAAGGTGAAACGTGGGAGTGGCCCGCTGAAGGAGTGCAACCTATGGGACGGGCATCTGTCGCTTGAGTATGACCAGACGGACATCACCATCCACTTCGACGCCATCGACTATTCGGAGTTCGACCCGATCCAGTACCGCTATAAACTCAGCGGTCTGAAGGAAGAATGGACGGAGATTTCGGGCGGTAAATTTGTGCAATTCTCCCACTTGCCTGCGGGAGAGTACCAACTGACCATCGAGGCGTTCCGAAACAATGTGGAGAGTGTCCCTAAGCAAATCAACCTGACCATCAAGGTGTTGCCTCCGTGGTGGGAGACGCTGTGGTTCAGATCTTTGCTGGCCATCGTCCTCACCCTGATCGTGGGCAGCATCATCCTCTTGCGCATCAAACGATTGATGAACGCGAAGAAGGAACTGGAGCGGAAAGTGGACGAGCGCACTTCGGAGCTGAAGGAGGCGCTTAATGACAAGGACCGTTTGATTTCAGTGGTGGCCCATGACCTGAAGAATCCTATGTTCGCCATCGTGGGTGCGTTGGAGAACCTCTCCAACAATACGGGTGCCCTCAATGAACAGGATCGCCAGCGCATCACCAATAGCACGTACGATTCCGCGAAGACGTTGCAGAACGAGATGCTGAAGATCTTGGATTGGGCTCAGTCCAAGAAGGAGGACATCACCTGCCACCCGTCGGACGTGGATGTGCAATCCGTTATTCATAATGTCTCGCTTCTCCTTTCCAACGTAATGGGGAAGAAGCGGATATCGCTCACGACCGATATCCGCCTGACGCACTTCGCCTTCGCCGACCCGCGCATGTTGGAGGCTGTCATCCGTAATCTGTTGGGCAATGCGATCAAATTCACGCCGGAGGGAGGCAGCATATCCATTTTGTCGTGGATGGACAACAAGAACGTTAAGATAGCCGTGAAGGACAATGGTGTCGGAATGTCCGACGAACAGGTGAAACGGTTGCGGTCGGGCGAGTCTACCGTCTCCACGCAGGGCACGAACAACGAGGAAGGGAACGGCTTGGGATACCGTATCTGCCGCAACTATATCCTGCGCAACAACGGCTCCATGGATGTGGAGAGCAAGCAGGGCTTGGGGACCATCATCACCATCACACTCCCTTCGTCGGAGCGGAAGGTGGAGATCAAGGAGGAGTATAGAATGGATGAACCGAAGTCCGCCGAGGATTACTCCATCCTCACGGGCAACACGGCCATCGTCATAGACGACAATCCGCTTATCTGCGAGAACGTGAAGACATTGCTCTCCTCCTACCTGAATGTCCTCACCGCCAACAACGGTAAGGAGGCGCTGGAGATCATCGAGCAGAAGAAGCCGGACATTATCCTCAGCGATGTGGAGATGCCTGTCATGAACGGAATCGAGATGAGTCGAATCATCGAGCAATCCGCCGAAACGGAGCATATACCGTTGCTCTTCCTCTCCGCAAGGAACGAGGACTCCGACCGCCTCATCGGTCTGAAGAGTGGGGCGGTGGATTATATACCGAAACCATTTAGTCCGGAGGAATTGTTGCTTAAGGTGTGCAATATCCTCAAAATGAGGCAGAAACAGCAACAGCATATCCTCGAAAAAATCCTTAAAGACAGAGGCGGGGAATCCACAGAGACGGAGCACACCGAGGAAGAAGCCAAGCCGAAGAAGGTCAATCCGTTCGTGAAACAATTCCTCGAGGTCATCGAGAAGCGCTATACGGAGAGCGACATCACCATAGAAGACCTTGCGCAGGACATGTTCCTCAGCAAGTCCACACTGACAAGACGTACCAACTCTATCATCGGCAAGACCCCGCTTGAGATACTGAACGAGTTTAGGCTGAACGAGGCGATGAGGCAGTTGAAGAACGCCGACAGTGAAACGCAGATCAGCGATGTGGCCTATAATGTCGGCTTCAGTGACCCCGCCTATTTCAGCCGCCGGTTCAGGGAGTACTTCGGCACGAAACCGTCGCAGGTCATTGAGAGGAAATAGGATGAGAATTAAGAATTTTGAATTATGAATGAAGGGGGATTCTACTTAATTTGTGCGGTCTGAAGTCCGAGGGGATGGTAAGCCATAGGCAGGGGTGTAACCCACTATGTGACAGGAACGTTGGACGAATGGATTATCCGACCCGTAAGCCCCGCAGGGGCGGCATCCTCCAGGCAGGGGTGTAAACCCCTGTATGAAGGAATACGGGCGAGAGGAGAGCCCTGCAGGGGCGACACGTTCGAATTAAGAATTAAGAATTTTGAATTAAGGGGGTGCGTGTTTGCGTATCCTGAGTCCTGAGGGGGCGACATTCTCCAGGCAGGGGCATAACCCCCTGTGCGACAAAAAGAAGAAATATGAAGAATTTAATCATAGACCAAGGAAATTCCTCCAGCAAGGTGAGCCTCTACGACGATGGTGTGATGACCTGCTCGGAGCGTTATGAGAACCTCAGCGTGGAGACCCTCCAAACGATTCAGCGGGGGGTCGGTTGGGAGAATTCCATCATCTCGTCCGTCGTAGAGACGGACCCGATGCTCGTGCGATGGTTGACGGAGAATTCCAGGAAATTCGTGCAGTTGGACGAAAACACCCCGTTGCCCATAGGAAATCTGTACAAGACCCCCAAAACATTAGGGAAAGACCGTATCGCGGTATGTGTCGGAGCCAACTATCTGAGCCCCGACCGTAATCTGTTGGTGATAGACGCCGGCACCGCCATCACGTACGATGTGGTCAATGCGCAGAACAACTATGTGGGCGGGAACATCTCGATGGGGGTGGACATGCGTTTCAAGGCCCTGCACACCTTCACCAGCAAACTTCCCCTCGTGACGCGGGAGGAGGAATCCCCCTTGACGGGAGGGACCACGAGGGAGGCGATCGCCTCGGGCGTTTTGAACGGTATGACCTATGAGATAAATGGTTTCATCGATGCGTTCAAATCGATTTATCCGAAACTTTTAGTGTTTTTAACAGGTGGAAACGCAAAATATTTTGAAAAAAGGATAAAATACTGCAACTTTGTAGTCCCAAATTTATTATCACTCGGGTTAAACCGAATTCTAATGTTTAGATGATTAAGAGAGTTGCATTCATAGGAATAATGGTAGCGGGTGTTTTCATCAACACCTCGGCGCAAAACAATATAAGTTCACCGTACACTCGCTATGGCTACGGGTCGATAGTTGAGGGCGGCTATGGGCAAACTTCTCAGATGGGAGGTTTGATGTCTGGCATGCGTTCGGCATATTTCACCAATCCATCCAATCCTGCATCGTATACCGCTATTGATTCTCTCAACTTCAGGATTGAGGTCGGGGCGAGTTGCTCGATGGATTCGTATACGGATGGGAAGGACTCCCATAAAGGTTTGACCGGGAACATGGAGTACCTTGCGATGCAATTCCCTGTTAAGAAGTGGATGGCGCTCAGTTTAGGTCTCCGTCCTTATTCCAGAGTGGGTTATGAGAACTCTTTCCAAGTGACGGAGCGGACCAATCTCACGCAGGACACGCTCTCTGCCGGGCATACCTACGAAGGGGAGGGAGGAATCAATCAAGTCTATTTGGGCATGGGTTTCAAAATTTTCCAGAATCTCTCTGTCGGAGCCAATTTGATGTATCATTTTGGTTCAATAGAGCACAATAGCGCAATCATATTTGACAAAGGGTATATATATCCGTCGAGCCAGAAGCAGAAGATTCGGGTGAATGATTTCTGTGTGAATTTAGGTGCGCAGGGGTCGTTCAAACTCGGGGAAGAGCGGTTTGTGACCATTGGTGCCACCTATCAGTTCAAGTCGGAGCTGAAGGCGGAGGCTAGCAAGACCATCATTGCATCGGATACCACAGTGTTAAATTATGATAATAAATTCGATACACCTGCTAGTCTTGGCATAGGATTTGTATATCATTTTAATAGAAGGGTACTCGCCGGATTTGATTACAAGCGCACGGCTTGGTCCGACATTAGATTCTTCGACGAGAAACCTTTTGAGGATGTGAATAGATTCGCTTGGGGTGTTCAATACCAGCCGGACAAGAACGGAAGGAAGTATTACCAGCGGATGTATTATCGTTGCGGACTGAATGTGAGCAAGTCATATTACAAGGTGAACAAGGAGGAGTTAGGTAAGATGGCGGTGGATGCGGGGTTCGGGTTCCCGTTGAAGAAAGGGTTAAATCCGACAGTGATCAACGTGGGGTTGGAATATGGCAAGACAGGTAGTTCTGACGACGGGCTCATTAAGGAGCGGTATTTTAAGGGAACGATCAACGTTACGATTAACGAGCGTTGGTTCGTGAAACGGAAATTAGAGTAGAAACGATAATTTTTAATGATATGAAAACGAATTCAATTTTATTAGGCGTGGTATTGTTGACCTTACCAACAATGACGTTCGCACAGAAAGGAATTAATGACGGATCCAAGTATGGACATGGAGAAGATAGCATCAGGTGTATATCCAACTTGAGTATGATGGTTCAATACACCAAGCAGAAGGATTATGCAAGCGCTGCTCCATGCTTCGAGATCGTGTACGCTGAGTGCCCGAAATGTTCGAAGAACGTTTATATTAATGGCGTGGAGATACTTGCGGACCAATTGACCAAGGAGACGGATGCCGCTAAGAAGGAGAAGATATTTGATAGAATGATGAAGTTGTATGATGACCGTATCAAGTATTTCGGACGTGATAAGAAGTATGACAAATACTATATATTGGGCAAGAAGGCTACGGATTACATGCGTTATGTGCCTGAGAGCAAGAATGATCCGAACAAGGAGGTTGCCTACAACTGGTTGGGTGAAATCATAGAGGCTAAGAAGGAGGCTACTCCTGCTGCTATACTTCAGCAGCGTTTCTATTTGTCCTCGAACCTGTATAAAAGCAACAAGGATGGTTTCAGGGATAAGTTCTTGTCTGATTATCTGACAGTTTCCGGCTACATCGGCGAGAAGATGTCCGCAATGCCGGAGAATGATCCTGATCTTCCTAACTATCAGGCGGCGAAGGCTGATATCGATCAGAATTTCGCAAGCTCTGGTGCGGCCGACTGCAAGACGTTGGAAGGCGTGTATGGCAGCAAAATCGAGGCTAACAAGGGCGATAAGGATTTCTTGAACATGGTGTTGTCTCTGTTCAAATTGGCGGGTTGCGAGGAGTCTCAGACATATTTTAAGGCTGCGACTTACAAGCATAAGATCGATCCTTCCGCCAACTCGGCGAGAGGTCTTGCCTCTCAATCCATCAAGAGTAGGGATTATAACAAGGCATTGAGCTATTTGAACGATGCGATCAATTTGGAGTCGAAGAACAGCGAGAAGTCCTCTTTGCAGTACATCGTGGCTACCATTTACAGGGACATGAAGAACCCTTCCGCAGCTCGTACGGCAGCTCAAAAGGCTCTCTCTTATGACGCAAAGAACGGAAAGGCTTATCTGTTGATCGGTAACCTGTACGCCGTGTTCAACGACAACATCAGCGATGACGCTGTTATCCGTCAAACCGCTTACTGGTTGGCAGTTGAGCAGTGGGAGAAGGCTAAGCAGGTGGATCCATCTGTTGCGGCCGATGCCAACAAATTGATCGGCAAGTACAAACCATACTTCCCTGCCGCAGACCAATTGTTCATGAGAAACATCACGAAGGGACAGACCTTTACTGTGCCAGGGTGGATCAATGAAAAGACGACGGTTAGGTAAGATTCGGATAGAATTGTGAAACGGAAAAACAACCATAACGGTTCATTCAGTATAGCGGCTGCGATCATCGTGGCTGCTATCTGTTTATTATCCTGTACGGAGAAGATGGATTCCGTGCCCGCCGTGGAGCGTTCCAAGAGGGCTTCCCTGCACGCGTTGGATGTGCAGACGCTGGTTTCCGACTCTGGGGTGGTGCGCTATCGCGTGAACACGAAGGAGTGGTTCGTCTACGACAAGGCGGAAGACCCTTATTGGGACTTCCCTTCCGGGTTGCGCTTGGAGCGGTTCGACCCGCAGAAAAATGTGGACGCGGAGATCCAAAGCAACTATGCTATCTATAAGACGGAGCCTAAGTTGTGGGACCTGAGGGATAGCGTCAAGGCGGTTAATCTCGAAGGCGAACAATTTGAGTGCGACCAACTCTTCTGGGATGAGAAGGCGGAACGGGTTTACTCCAACGGGAAGATTAAAATCACCCAAAAGGATAGGGTCATTTATGGAAAGGGGTTCGACTCCAATCAAACATTGACAAAATATACGATAAAGAACCCGGAAGGAATTTTCCCTATCAGGGAATAAATTTCATAAAAATGTTTCAGATTGAACGTATTTTTACTAATTTCGTGCGCTAAAAAATGTAAAAAATATAAAATAATTAATAATCAAATAAATGGCAACATTAGAGAAAATTAGGAAGCGGGGCAAGATTGTCATGGTAGTCGTGTTCGTGGCATTGCTTTGTTTCGTTATTGGTGATTTCTTGAGTAACTCAAATGCGATTTTCAACTCGAATCGCGAGCAGGTCGGTGAAGTTTGTGGAAAGAAGATGAACTATGCTGAGTTCCAGAAGAGTATTGATGCATTCACTAATTTCAACAAGTTGGAAGGTAGGAATGTGAGCGATGCTGATGTTCGTACTGAGGCTTGGCAAACATTTGTGATTACCAACATGTTGGAGGACCAAATGTCTAAGATCGGATTGTCTATTTCCGAAGAAGAGTTGGAGTATTACACGAAGGTGAATCCTCACAGAGAGTTGTGGAACCTGCAAATCCTGAAGGATGAGAACGGTAATTTCAGCGTACAGAGATTGGAAGGACTTCTTCGCACTTTCAAACAATTGGAGGAAAATCCGGATGAGGCGTCGAATGAGTATCTTAAGGACGTGTACAGTGGTTGGTTGTGTGTTGAGAATAAGTTGGTCAATACGATCGCTTACGAGAAACTCATCACTTTGACGTCAAACGCTACGAAAGCGCCTGAGGCTGAGAAGAACCTCATCGCAAAATATGCTAACAATCAAGTGGATTTCGCTTGCGCGTTCAAACCATACTTCCTTATGCCTGATTCCGCATTTGCTGTGACGGAGGAGGAGGGTCGCGCTGAGTACGAGAAGATTAAGAATACTTTCAAGACGGACAAGTTCCGTTCTATTAAGGCAATCGTTTTTGATGTTCGCCCAGGTGCGGAGGATTCTGCAGAGGCTAAGGCTAGAGCCATCGATAACGAGAATGAATTCAAAAACATCAATACGGTAGAGGACGCCTATTTGTTGGCTGCTCAGGAGAGCGATCCTAGTTTCGTTTCCCAGAATGTCTACATGAAGGAGTCTGATATTGATTTCTCTTTGAGGGAGTTCGCTTTCTCTGGCAAAAAGGATTCCGTTATCCCAACTTTCGTGGATGGTCTTTTCTATAAAACGGCTAAGATTCTTTCTGATGTGATTTCCCGTCCTGATTCTGTGAAGATTTCCCTTATCTTCTTGGCGAAGACTGCCAAGGGCGATGACCCTAAGAAGAAAGCCGATAGCATCTATGGCGCAATCAAGGATGGTGCTTCGTTCGGTGACTTGGCGGAGAAATTCTCCATGGATAATTCCCAAAAGAGAAAAGGTGAGTTCGGCTGGTTGAGAGAGGGTATGTTCAGCAGATTCAAGGACTTCGATGAGACTGCGTTCAACGGCAAGGTCGGACAAGTGTTCCAAATGTCGGATAAGGATGATCAAATCATCGTTAAGATCGATTCAATAACGGCTCCTGTCCGCAAGGTTAAATTGGCAGAGGTGGCTGTGATGATTGAGTCTGGAACCGATACCTATCGTAAATATTACGAGAAGGCTAGCAAGTACCTCAGCGAGAATACTACTTTGGACGACTTCTCCAACAACGCTTCAGCCGCTGGTTTGTTCGCTTATGAGTATTCTCCGATCTTTGAGAATGATTACCAAATCAGAAACAGTAACATAGAAAACGCTCGTAAGGTGATTACTTGGGCATACAATCATGAGGTGGGTGATATCACTTCCCAACCTTTTGAGTTCCCTAACCAATGCGTGATCGCTGCTGTGACAGGTGTGGTCGAAAAGGGATTCCTCCCATATACTTACAGCTATGCGAATGATTACTCCAAGAGAAAGGTGATGGAGGATAAGAAGGCTGCGGCTACCATCGCAGAGTGGAAGGATAAGGATATCGCCGCTTGCGTTGAACGTATCGATACGGTGAATGATGCCCGTTTCGATGTTAACACCCAAGACCCAGCTGTCCTCGCAAGCCTTTGCTCATTGAATGAGGGCGAGACTTCCGCACCTATTAAGGGCGTGAGCGGTGTCTACAAGGTGAAGGTGTTGGGTAAGAAACCTGTTGAGGGGGCTGCTCCAAACAACCGTCGTAGAGAATTGGAGATGCTGTACAGACGTTCTATGGACGTGTTGCTCGAAAAAACTGATATCGTGGATAATCGTTCCACGTTCTTTTAATTGAATTGGTTTAGAATATTGGGCGCGAGGTTAACTTGTATTTTCCTCGCGCCTTTTTTAGTTATATTATTTTTGGATTGTCATCCTATCGGATTGTAATCTCGGCCCTACAATGGATAAGCAAAGGAAACCGTTATTGGCGTTGCCGCTGGACGAACTGAAACAGATTGTCCAAGAGATGTCCATGCCTTCTTTCACCGCTAAGCAGATCGCTGACTGGCTCTACAAAAAACGGGTGACCTCCATTGATGAGATGACCAACCTGTCGTTGTCGAACCGCACCAAGTTGGCCGACGCATATGAGGTGGGCTGCTATAAGCCTATCCAGACTACCGTCTCGAAGGATGGCACGAAGAAGTATCTCTTCGAGGTCGCCGGTGGATTCGTCGAGAGCGTAATGATTCCGGACGGGGACCGCTGTACTTTGTGCGTCTCCACTCAGGTGGGTTGTAAAATGGGCTGTAAGTTCTGCGCGACGGGCAAGCAGGGTTTCCATGGACAGCTTACCGCCACGGATATACTGAACCAGATTCAATCGATCCCGGAGTCGAAGGAGTTGACCAACATCGTCTTCATGGGCATGGGCGAGCCTTTCGATAATACGGATAATGTGTTGCGTGTGTTGAATGTCCTCACCGCGGAGACCGGCTATGCTTGGAGCCCGAAAAGGGTCACTGTCTCCACCGTGGGACTGATTCCGGGTATGCTTCGTTTCTTGTCCGAAAGCCAGTGTCACTTGGCGGTCAGTCTGCACAATCCGATCGCGGAGGAGCGTCTGGAGATGATGCCGGCGCAGAAAGCCTTTCCTATCGCACGGGTCCTTGAGGAGATAAAACGGTTTGATTTTACGGGCCAGAGAAGGGTCTCCTTCGAATATACGATGTTCGAAGGGGTGAATGACCAGCAACGCCACGTCGATGCGCTTGTTCGGCTCCTCTCCGGCTTGGAGTGCAGGGTCAACCTTATCCGCTTCCATACGGTCCCGGACACCCCTTTCAAGGGCGCCTCCATGCAACGGATGGAGTGGTTCCGTGATCAACTCAACAAGAAGGGTGTCACTACAACCATCAGAAAATCAAGGGGAGAGGATATCCTTGCGGCGTGCGGATTATTGTCGACCCAAAAGATTTCCGAGAAATAGCAATTTTTAGTATCCACGATAATGGTAGATTTCATGAAAAAAAGAGTTGCCTTCATAGCGTGTTGTGCCTTCATGGTAATTACTGCGCTCACTTCGTGTTCGAAGAAGGATAATGGTTTGTTTACGGTCACGGTAGGCGGAAATGCCTACGATGTGATGGTCGTGGGCGACCCTGATATCTGGAAAGGAGATGCGGGCCGCACCTTGTTCGACGTCTTGGATGAAGACATGCCGGGACTTCCGCAGGCGGAACCGTTGTTTAATATCCTATTCCTTAACACACAGGAGTTTACGGATATTGTAAAGCCTATGCGTAGCCTTATCTTTTATGACGTGGACAGCACGCAATACACCCAAGGAAAGGTCTCTTTCTCCGTGGATCGTTGGGCTAAGACACAAGCCATCGTGAAGATTACCGCCCCCAACCAGGAGGAGATGGCGCGTGTCGTGAAGGAGAGGGGAAGGGCTATCGTCGATTTCTTCGTCGATAAGGAGTGTGAGCGTAGCATCCTCTATTTTGACAGATATGCGAATGCGGAAGGGAAAAAACTCTTGTACGATAAGCTGGGCATCAGGGTCTCCTTGCCTAATTACATTAACAAAAGCAAGGTGGGCGAGAAATTCATTTGGCTGTCCAACGGTAGCGTTGATGCCCGTCTGGATGTCCTCGCGTACCGCACGCCTTTCCAAGGCAAGAAGGACATGGATCTTGACCGTATTCTGGAAAAGAGGGATTCCCTCACCAAGATATATATTCCCGGACCTTCAGAGGGGTCCTATATGTGTGTGGAGCATGAGGTCATTCCTCCGGTGGAGCGTCATATCCTCTACAAGGGAAGGAAATGCACTGAGGTGCGGGGCCTTTGGCGCACGGAGAACGAGTTCATGGGCGGACCGTTCGTCAGCCGTACTTTTGTCGATACATTGCGTCAGGAAACGGTGACCGTGGAGGCGTTCGTCTATGCCCCACAGCATAAAAAGAGAAATAAAATCAGACAGGTGGAGGCGGTCCTCCATTCGTTGGAAATTGAATAATTTTTTTTACTTTTGTGAAAAAGAAAGTAGATAATTCTGATAATATAAGACATGGAAGAAGATAAAATAAAAGTCGGCATCACGCAGGGTGACATCAATGGTATTGGTTATGAGGTGATTATCAAAACATTGGCCGACATGCGCGTGAATGAGTTCTGCATTCCGATCGTGTACGGTTCCTCGAAGGCGGCCGCCTATCATCGTAAATCGTTGAATATAGAGAACTTCAATCTGAACGTCATATCCAATGCGACGGAGGCGAATCCGAAGCGTTCCAACATCATCAATTGCGTCGATGAGGAGATAAAGGTGGAGTTGGCCAAATCCACGGAGGAGGCTGGCCATGCCGCATTTCTGGCCTTGGAGCGTGCCACGTCCGACTTGCGGGATGGATTGATCGATGTGCTGGTGACGGCGCCGATCAATAAGAAGAACATCCAGTCCGAGAAGTTCCATTTCCCTGGACATTCCGAGTATCTGCAGGATAAGTTCGGCTATGGAGAAAAGGGCTTGATGCTGATGGTGAGCGATGTGTTGAAGGTCGCTGTGGTGACTGGACACGTGCCTATCAAGTCGGTTTCTTCTTACCTCTCGGTGGATAAGATCGTCTCTAAGCTGAGCGATTTGAACAAAACCCTTATCCAAGACTTCTCCGTGGTTCGTCCGCGCATCGCTGTGTTGGGCCTTAACCCTCATGCGGGTGACAATGGTGTGTTGGGCTCCGAGGAAGAGGAGATCATCATCCCTGCCATCAAGAAAGCGTCGGATATGGGTGTCACATGTTTCGGACCATACCCTGCTGACTCGTTGTTCGGTAGCGGTAACTTCAAACGCTTCGACGCAGTGTTGGCGATGTACCACGACCAGGGCTTGGCTCCGTTCAAATGCATCGCCATGGAGAGCGGCGTGAACTTCACGGCTAACTTGCCTATCATCCGCACCTCTCCTGTTCATGACGTTTCTTATGATAAGGTGGGCGTCGGCGAGGCATCGGAGGAGTCCTTCCGCAATGCGCTTTACCTCGCTTGCGATATCTACAAGAATAGGATCCAATATGCGGAACTAAATAAGAACAAGCTGAAAAAGCAGGAGGTGGAGATCAGCGGACAGGTCGAATAGGCTTGTCACCCTTCATCCAGAAATCATAGGGGAGCGTTTCGGTAGATTCGCTCCTTTTCTTTTTCGCTCGACACGCATCGGAAGCCTATCATCAGGGAGAAGGTGGAGGCGTTGCCGGCTTGGCAGAGACGGCTCATTGGGAAGGTGTACATGCAGGAGAGAAAGAGGTTCTCCTTGTGGTTCAGCCTTGCCCAAGGGGAGACCATCCTTCCCGTCTGGTAGCTGAGACCGAGCTCCCATTTCTTCCTCAGTTGTAGGCTGGGGGAGACCACCGCTCCGAAGGGTGAGTATTTCGCCACGTAGAGCATTCCGTTTAACGATAGATACCTGTTTGCGCTCGTGCGGAACCGTTTCCCGCCGGATAGGTAGAAGTGGGTCGCCTGCTTGTGCCCGAAGGCTCGTAGGTGACCGTTCCCCACACCACGCACGCTGAAGGCGAGGAAATCCTCTCCTTCGAAACGTAGCCATGCCCCCATGCGGAAGCGGACGACCACCTCTGTTCCCTTCTGCCGCTCGAAGTAGGGGTCTTCGTCTTGCCTAAGGAGGGAGAAGTCCTTGCCGATGCATCGAGCTCCGCCGCCCACGTTCAGGGAGAGCCAAGTCCAGTCGGTCACCAGGAAACGGTAGGTGCCGGACATCTCCACCTCCAATAGCTTGGATACGCCTGCCTTTTCGCACAGGACGATGCCTCCCATGGAGTAGTTCGTTTCCCTCAATAGTTTGTGGACGGTGGCGGATATCTCGCTCGGACTTCTCGCTATCCCCATCCATTGATTGGTGTACTGAAGAGTGACGTTCAGTCCGCTTGTGAAGCCCGAACAGGCTGAGTTGTAGAGGTATGGGTTCTCCATGTATAACGACGGACGTTCTTCCTGCTGGGCTTTGGCTACCCAGCCTGCCATGATGAATAGGATCAGTAGAAAATGTTTCATGACTCAATATGATAATTCAATAAAACCAGACAGCGCTTTCGACCCTTTGGAGAGAAGCAGGTAATAGTATGTCCCGACGGGTAATAGTTTCCTTCCGCCTAGGCTGAATCCATTGTGGTTGTCGCCTCCCCAATGGTTGTCGTAATGTTTCATATGGAAGACTTGTATGCCCCATTTGTTGTAGATATAGATTTCATTGTCAGGATATTGCGACAGTGATTCAATCTCAAGTCTGTCGTTTATACCGTCTCCGTTAGGCGTCAGTAATAGGTTATACGGAACATCTTTCGCCTTCCCGCTTCCTTTCTCTCCCGATATCGTGTCTGTTGGCAAAAGCGGTTCATCTTCCTCCCGTTCGGGTATGGTATCCACGATGGTAGGCGTGGTGTCAGGTAAGACAGTCGGTATGGTGTCCACGATGGTAGGCGTGGTGTCAGGTAAGACAGTCGGTATGGTGTCCACAATGGTAGGCGTGGTATCAGGTACAACAGACGGTATGGTATCCACGATGGTAGGCGTGGTATCAGGTACAACAGACGGTATGGTATCCACGATGGTAGGCGTGGTGTCTTGTAAGACTGTCGGTATGGTGTCCACGATGGTAGGCGTGGTATCTTGTAAGACAGTCGGTATGGTATCCACGATGGTAGGCGTGGTATCTTGTAAGACTGTCGGTATGGTGTCCACGATGGTAGGTGTAGTGTCTTGTAAGACTGTCGGTATGGTATCCACGATGGTAGGCGCGGTGTCTTGTAAGACAGTTGGTATGGTATCCACAATGGCAGGCGTGGTGTCAGGTAAGACTGTCGGTATGGTATCCACGATGGCAGGCGTGGTATCTTGTAAGACAGTCGGTATGGTGTCCACAATAGTAGGCGTAGTGTCTTGTAAGACTGTCGGTATGGTGTCCACGATGGTAGGCGTGGTATCTTGTAAGACAGTCGGTATGGTGTCCACGATGGTAGGCGTAGTGTCTTGTAAGACAGTCGGTATGGTGTCCACGATGGTAGGCGTGGTATCTTGTAAGACAGTCGGTATGGTGTCCACGATGGTAGGCGTGGTGTCAGGTAAGACTGTCGGTATGGTGTCCACGATGGTAGGCGTGGTGTCAGGTCCGATCGGTGGTATCGTATCTATCACGTGGACAAGCGTGGCGCATTGATCCACCACCTGCTCGGATTCGTTCCTCAAGGCAAAATCGAACGTGTACGTCCCTGGTGCGAAGGAGTCTGGCTGGAAGGTGCTGGTCAGGTGAAACTGATTGCAGGGGTTGTCGAACTGGGGCGTTGGCAGTTCTACCCAAACACTATCCCTCCCTTCTGCTAGGTAGAGCGTCGTATCTCCCAAGCATCCCCGCAAATGGGACGTTGTGGTTTCCCGTAAGGTTGCCTGCGCTATGTGGAGTCCTAAATCGCACCCTAAGGTGTCTATGCAACCGTTCTCCATCGGGTAGATGGCTACAAGGTGTTGTGCCATGGGAGCGTTTGCTGTGCAAAGGTTTTTCTCGGTGGAGAACTCCAGCAGACTGAGTCCCTCGGGCAGGGAATCGGGCATGCTGCAGATTGTCGTAGGGTAGGCGGGACATCCCGCGGTGGAATCCTCTTGCCAAAGCACGGCGAATCGTGTGGTGTCAGGTAGGATGCTCTTCCAGGTGATGCACTCCTCGCAGGGGGTGGAGGAGACCTCCACGTCGAAAACGTAGGGAATCAGTTTGATCGCAGGCTTGAAATCTTCCTCGGTGAAGGAGGGTACGGAAAAGCTTATGCGTTCCACTACCCATTTGTCCTCCAGGTAGTTGTAGACTCCCTCGAACTTCATCAGGCACTCCTTGCCGGGCGAAGGGTATATATCGTCCTCCTCATCGAGTAGGGTGCTGTCCGTTAGGCGGTATTGGTAGGCGGCCGCATCTCCCACCGCATCCCCGTAGAAGACGCAGTCCAGGGGAACGCTCTCCTCCGTCAGATCCTCCGCCTTGCCCGCAAAGACTGCGATACCGTCCGCCGAGGGACCTCCGTTGCCTACCATGCCTATTCTCCATTGCTGTTTCAACCCTATGCCTCCTGCTCCGTCCTGGGCGGTACAATCGATTGCGAACCAATTTTTCAAGTGTATGTCTTCGCTATTCGGACCGTTCAGTTTCGGGGTGGGACCGCCTATGTAGAACGTCTCGCCCATCTCCACTACTCCTGAATCGAGTTGTATGGCGTAGGTCAGTGTGCTTCCCGTTAGCCAGCCGCTCGGGTGGAGGATTGTGCCGTTGTTGCAGATGATCACCGTGTAGGGCGTCTCCGAGAAATCAATGCGTTCGGAGGTCATGAATTGCACGTACTCGTAGATGTTGTCGTAGCTGGCCGGGTCTGCCATTATGCCGCTGATAAGCACGCTTCCGTGGATGTTGCATATTGAACAACAAGCGATTACTATTGCAGATAGAAAGTTTTTTAAATGCATATTTTTATTTTATTACAAACAATAACAGTTCAAATACTACAGGCGCTCCAATTGCAAACCTAACAAGTATTCCCAACCACATACCTTGTGTGGTTATCATCCGCGAATGTATAAAATAATTTTATACAATGTACAATATACGCAATAAAAATTTTGAAAAATATTACTCCCCGTTAATTCTTAATTCTTAATTCTTAATTTTTAATTCTCAATTGCCTTCCGGTGCAGTAATGATTCCCTCGTCGGATATCTGTGGCAGATTGTCGTGCATATCCTCCTTCGTCAGGGCTTGAATCACCTTCAGCACACGGTTGTCGGGGTCGATGTGTGGACCCTTGTTCGGTGGTTTGATTTGGTAAGTGGAGATGATCTCAGCGCTGATGAAGTTGCCCGTCTGTTGCTCCATCTTCACCCTGAAGATAGGGGCTAGACCGTTCACTCCCTTGATGTTCACGTTGCTGTAGGTGGCGAAGTTGCCCATGCTATAGGCGATGAACTTGTTCTTATAGATCTCTACGGCGCGGGTCACGTGAGGACCATGTCCCAGCACGATGTCCGCTCCGGCGTCGATGGCTCTGTGTGCGAATTCATAGACATTCCCTCTGTTCTGACCGAGGAAGTTCTCGTAGTTTCTCGGAACGTGTTGGTATTTGCTCCCTTCAGCGCCTCCGTGGAAGGATACGATCACGATGTCGCAGGTCTGCCGTAGTTGTTTTGCCAGCGAGTCCAATACTTCGTAGTCGGTGATTTGCACGGTGCCCCGATTAGGTGCGAAGGCGCAGAAACCGTACTTGACACCGTTCTCGACGAACTCCGCGGTAGGTTTCTCCGTGAAGCCCGCCCAATTGATCTGCAGGCTGTCGAATAGTCTCTTGGCGTTTTCCTTGCCCTTCTCTCCGAAGTCTCCGCTATGGTTGTTCGCCACGCTCACCACGTTGAAGCCCGCCTCTTTGTAGTATTGCGCGAAACGGCAAGGCATACCGAACTTGAAGCAGGTCTTGGGGTCGTTGCAGTTCTTCGCACCCACCTCTGTGTCGGTGAATGTGCCTTCCACGTTGCAGAATACGATGTCGGAGTTCTGGAAGTAGGGTTTCACCTCGTCGAAGAACTTATCCTCCTCTTCTTTGGGAGGCAGGTAGGAGGTGTTTGGCAGAATACTGCCTATCATGACGTCCCCCACCGCTGTGATGGTGATCGTGTCGTGTTTGTCGGTCGGTTCGATGACCATGAGGGTGTCTGTCCCCTGCGCTAGCGAGTCGGTTCGCAGCGTGTCGATCGCCACTACGGCCTGATTCTCTTGTTTGTTGGCCAATGTGTCGACTACGGTTTCGATTTTGGCCTTATGTCTTCTTTTGGATCTTCTTCCGGCCTGGCTCTGTGCGCATACGAACAGGGCGAGCAATATGAATAAAAAGTATCGTTTCATTTAATCTGTTGGAACGTAATAGGTTATGTTTTGGTTATGCAAAGATAGCAATATGAATTATGAATTATGAATTTTGAATTAAGAATTATGGAACAGTTCGATGGATTTCCTAGTCCTGAAAGGACGACACCCCTGCCTGGAGGATATCACCCCTTCGGGGTTTGGGTGTGTGATGCCCTGGAATATCGCTTGGCTCTTGTCGAATGATGAACCTCATACCCCATCATTCCCCCCGGCAATAATCTATCAACCTGCCGTAAATCTCTGACATCCGTAACAATGGCTCATTGCCGACCACAAACAATTGCATCCTGGCCCGGGTGATCGCCACGTTCAACTTGCGGTCCACCTCTTGCCCTTCCACCTCGACGGGCTCGCTCAAAACGCCCAATTGGTAGTATTGGCTGATGGTGGTGGAGAAGATGATGTAGTCTTTCTGTCCGCCTTGCAACCGCTCCACCGTGTCGATCACAATCTGCTCCGCCCCCTCGACGCCTAGACTGCGCAACTGCTTGAGTATGACGGCTATCTGATTGCGAAATGGCACGATGATGCCTACGTGCTCGGAGAGTTTGAAACTTGGGTCGGACGCGTTCAGCTGGGCGATGGAACGCACCATCTGCGCCACGACCTCCGCCTCCTCTGCATTGATCTTGCTATTGTCCATCCGACTGGCTTTGCGCACGTCCACGAAACCCATCCGCACGGTGCGCACGAACTCATGGATGTTCTTTCCGTTTAGCTCCATGTTCTTCGGGAAACAGGCTAACTGACGGGTCTCCCCCTCACTTGTGAATGGTAACTCAACTACTGTCTGGTGCCGGTTCTTACCCACCCGCAGGGCTTTGTGGTAGAACTCACGGCTGACGAACTCGCTGATGGTCGGGTGCATGCGCCATTGCGTGTCGAGCATGCCTGGCTTCACTTCGCTGTGCGCCAGCATGTGACGGTGTAGCCGCTCGAACAGGGAGTCCGCGCAATTCTCCAACCCGAACGTGCGCAGTGCGGGGTCTGTCACCTCCGCCTCGCTTCTGGGTTGTTGCACGACGGCGGGCAATTGCTTGTGGTCGCCTATCATGACGAACTTGCGGATGGCGGCTTCCCCTCCTTTCGTTGTGGCGCATAGTAGCCCTAACAGTTGTGGCTCTAATATCTGCGAAGCCTCGTCCACAATGGCCACGTCGAAGTGGAAGAGGTCAAACAGCGCTGTCTTGCTGTCCATGGAGGCTACCGTCGCCACATAAATGCGGGGCTGGAATAGCCTGCTTTTCACCGCCGAGCGGTTGGTGCATCCCTCTATCTGGTACTTGAGCAGGTGCTGGCGGAAGGCCGGGTCGCAGTTCAGCTCATTGCCTATGCGGATGTAGTCCAATTCGGGGTCGTAGCGGTGCAACATCCTGCAGATCTCGTCCACCGCCCTATTGGTGTAAGCCATGAGCAGAATGCGGTGCTCGGGGTTCGCCAGGAAGTTGTCCACCATGGTGCGCATCGCCAGGTTGGTCTTGCCTGTTCCGGGAGGTCCCACCAAGAGGTAGAAGTCCTCGGCGCATAGGGCATCCCCTACGATGTCGTTCACCTGTGCGCTCTCCGTCGAAGGCCGAGGAATGGGTTGTTTCGGGGAGAAACGGAAGTCTCTTCGCCCTAATAGGAGGTCCCGCCGCTCTTTCGGAGCCACGAGGAACGCCCGCAACGAACGTGTCATGGCATTGAAGGAGGAGGTCATCATATCATGCTCCATCGCGTAATGGCTGCTCAGGTTGAAGACGGCGCGGTTGCGCTGCTTGTAGGTGAGGCGTACCACCACGTTGTCCGCGTCGAACGATTCGATCGAGCAACGGAAGAGTTGTTTGTTGGTCACATTGTCCTGCGCATCGTTACGCTCGTAGACCATCACCAGGTCGCCCACCCTGAAATTGGCTAGGTTCTCATCGTCCTGCACCCAGTGGAAACGGATGTTGCGTATCGCCTCCGAATGGTCGGAAACGTCCAGTCCGTCCGTCACGTTGAATTGGTCGATGGTCAGGTCCATGATGATGTTGCCGCTGCGCAGTTTCTCCTCCGCGGGCAGGTTCCATGCGTCGGAGTACCCTCCGTTTCTGTCGGTGGAGGAGCATCCGATCTTCGCTAAGAACATCTCCCTCTCCACGAAGGTGAAGAAGGTGTGGAAGTAGGCGAGCTCCAGCGCATCGGCCGTGTGCAGGGGCTTCAGCGTGTCGGAGAGCGATGGCTCGATGTAGACCGACCACAGTTTGCCGCATAGGTTGTTCTGGTTCAATAGTTCGGGGGTGAGGGTGGTGTAGAGGTCGCGCGAGCCTCCCCTGAGCAGGTTCCATTCGCTCGCCACGATGTTGTTGCGGAGCTGCAACGCTTCCCTCACCATTCTGCGGGAGGCGCGGCAATCCTTCATCCTCGGGTAGCGGGAGTAGAGCAGGAAACTGCTCACTTCGGCGTAGTCAAGTCCTAGGTTGTAGTGGAGGAACTCATAGTAGAGCGTCAGCTGCAGCAGATGCTCGTCGCGCACTTCGGGCTCCGTCTTGTTCCATTCGTCCGCCTTGCCGGACTTCAGCTCCACGATCTTATGGTAATCCGCCGACAGCAAGTCCATACGTCCTTGCATGCCTAGCGCCTCGCAGATGAACGTGGGCTCCAACACCACGCCCTCCCGTAGGTGGATGCCCACCTCGTCGAAGCTCTTGTCCACCGTGCGCTGGATATTGTTGAATTGCACTTTCGTCGTTTGGAAGAATTCCGCGTTGATCTCCTCCATCGTGCAGAAGGGGATCGGGTCCATGTTGAAGGCTTTCTTCATGGAGTCCTCGTAGGTGGCCGGCTCCTCCTTCGTCTGGTTCACGCAGTCGTCGAGGAATTGGTTCGCCACGTTACCGATTGTGATGGCGGCCGACTGGGAAGGGGGCTCCACCTTGTGCAGCAGGTGGTTCATCGCATGGCTCCCATAGGGACGGATGCAGCCCGTGATGGCGGTGATGTCCACGAGGAAGTCAGGCTCGAAAACGACCAGCTCGGGCACGAACAACGGGGTGCCATCCTCGCGGCTCTCCACGGAGACGTCCAATAGGTTGACCTGCGCCCCTTCGAAAAGGGAAGCGTTCAGCTCGGCGAAGGTGTCTCCCAAGTGTCGGGTGGCTTGTGCCATCGGTTCGTCGTTGCCCATCTGCGTGTAGGCGGCGACGTATTCCCCGTCGAATGATTCCTCCCCTACATTCTCCACCTCCCCGTACAGCAAACTATCCGTCCAGCGGCTGACCGTCATGCGGAGTCTTGCATACTTGACCATGTGGCGGGTGTCGGGAATGAACTCCAGGTTACGCCACGACTCGGGCAGGGCCTCTGTCAGCCCAATCGGTATCGGGACACGGAAGAAGAACGAGAGGGCCTCCGCCATCGCCTTCACATCGAAGAGGTAATCTTCCTCCGAGGGAGAGAACTGGTTATGTAGTGTGTTGCTGATGTGCCGGCGAAGCACCTGCAACGATTTCCTTTGCGGATAATTGCGCTCCTTGCATATCGCGTCGATGTAGGAGGCTTGGTTGGAATAGACCACGTGCAGGTGGCTGCCCAGCTCGGATACCGTGCGTTGGAGCATCCTGCCTAGGCGCACGTAACGTGCCCTCATGGGAAGATTTCCCTGAAGGTCCTTCAATAATGATACTAAGTCATCCTGCGCCTGATTTTGCTCTAAAGACAAGTTCTGTTTTTTCATACCGCAAAGGTGCGTAAAAAAATATATTTATCCAAATGGACTTTTCCTCTCTGAGCGTCAGGCACATAAATGTAGCTCGGAAACATATGTTAATAAAAATGTTTTACAGCATTTGTCGCATAGTGAAATAGTTGCTAATTTCGATTCAGATTTAATAACAAACATAAATTTTATCGCATGAAGAAAGTTTTATTCTCAGTATTAAGCCTATTTATGGTTAGTGTCTCTTCGTTTGCGCAGGATGCCAATGCAGGAGATTTCAACATCGGTATTACCGTCGGTGGAGGTTTGGCGAAAATCAATGCGGATGACCCTACCTATCCGGGTTTCACGAGTGAGCGGAAGCCTATCGCCAATATCCAAGGTGGTCTCGTTTTCGATTATGCGTTCGTGAACGGTTTCTTCGCGGAGGCAGGTTTGACGTTCCAAAGGAAGGGTGGAAAGCAAGAAATCGAGACAAAAATCTATAAATCAACCGTTACCACCAATTTGTATTATATGGAGCTTCCTCTGACGCTCAATTTCCGCATCCCTGTCGGAGATTTGGGTCTGATTCCTCAGGCAGGCGCATATGTTGCCTACGGTGTGGGCGGCAAGACAAAGTACACGACAGAGTATAACTTTGACGATGCGGTGAATACGTTGGGTGATCTCGTTCTCGTCAGCGACCTTACGGATGACCCGTCTGTGAAGGTTTACACGGATGTTAGCATGAATAAGAAAACGGATGAAAGGGAGGAGGACTCTTTCGGTGACAATGCGGCGGACAAGCTGGATTATGGATTGCGCTTTGGCCTTGGCTTGGCTTTCACGGAGAAGGTGAAATTGTCTTTCGGCTATGACCTCGGTCTTGTGGATGTTGTCAGAGGTGACAACAGCAAGTTCAAGAACAGGAATGGTGTCCTTTTCGGAGCACTGACTTTCTATATTAAATAGTTAAAGGGAACTTTTAACAAGGTTTATCTAAACAACACGGCGGAGGGTATGTGACCTTCCGCCGTGTTTCTTTTTGTACCCGCTAAAGCGTCTGCGACTGACGTTTAGCGTATCGATTTCACGAACTTCCCGACCGCTTCCTCCCTCGCTCCGTTCTCTTTCAGGTGCTTGATGAAGGCGGTTCCGATGATGGCTCCGTCAGCGTGGCTGCAAGCGTGGGTGTAGCTGGCATGGTCCTTGATGCCGAACCCGATGACGGTCTTGTTGCGCAGGTGCAGGTTGCGGATGCGCTCGAAGTATTGGGTGCGGTAGTCTTCCGACGTCTTGATGTTACCGGTGATTCCTGCGGATGCGACCGTGTAGATGAAGCCCTCCGCCTGTGCGTCGATGTGCTTGATGCGCTCGTCCGGTGTCTGCGGCGCGATGAGCGGTATGAAGTGCAGCTCGTTGGCGTCGAAGAGCGCCTTGTACTTCTTCACGTAGGTGTCGAACGGTAGGTCGGGGATGATGAGGCCGTCCACGCCTACACTGTGCGCATCGGCGGCGAACTTTTCTATGCCGTAGTGCATCACTGGGTTGATGTAGCCCATCAGCAATACGGGCATGGTGATCTCCTTGCGCATCTCTTTTATCTGGGCGAACAACTCCTTGATGCTCATGCCGTTGTCGAGCGCCGCGTTGCCTGCATCCTGAATCACGGGACCGTCTGCCAACGGGTCGCTGAAGGGCATGCCGACCTCCACGAAATCGACTCCCGCCTTCTCCAGCCCGCGCAAGATGGTCATGAGGTCATTGCGCTGTGGATACCCAGCCATCACATAGATCGATAGCAAGTCTTTCTTGCTCTCTAATATATTGTCTAACCTATTTTTCATGGGTCTCTTATAGTTTTAAATGGTTAATATACGTTGCCATGTCTTTGTCGCCTCGGCCTGAGATGGTCACGACCACGTTCTCGTCGCTGCGGAACTTCAGCTTAGGCAGTGCCGCCAAGGCGTGCGAGCTCTCGAGTGCGGGTATGATGCCCTCTTCCCTGGTGAGCTGCAGTGCGGCTTGCAATGCTTCGTCGTCAGTTGCGGAGAGTACGGTCTCCCTTCCGACCTCAGCCAAGAAGGAGTGCATAGGACCGATGCCCGGGTAGTCGAGTCCTGCCGAGATGGAATATGGCTCGATGATCTGCCCGTCGTCCGTCTGCATGAGCATGGTGCGTGCGCCATGAATGATGCCCTCCGATCCCCTTGCGATCGAGGCGGCGGTGTCTCCCGAGTCTAGTCCGTGACCTGCGGCCTCTACAGCCACCAGCTTCACCTGCTCGTCGTTGACGAAGTGGTAGAACGAACCTGCGGCGTTGCTACCGCCACCGATGCAGGCGATCACATAGTCTGGCAACTCCTTGCCTGTCTGCTCTTTAAGCTGCCAACGCATCTCTTCGCTGATGATGGATTGTAGCCTTGCGACCAAGTCTGGGTAAGGGAATGGACCTACAGTGGAGCCTATCACGTAGAAGGTGTCCTCTGGGTTGGAAATCCAGTCGCGCAACGCTTCGTTCGTGGCGTCCTTCAGTGTCTTGTTACCGCTCTTGGCTGGCACCACCTCGGCTCCGAGCATGCGCATGCGCGCTACGTTAGGCGCCTGACGCTCAATGTCCACCTCGCCCATGTAGACGTGGCACTCCATGCCTAAGAGTGCGCATGCGGTGGCGGTGGCCACTCCGTGCTGTCCGGCTCCGGTCTCCGCGATGATACGCGTCTTGCCCATCTCCTTGGCGATCAACACCTGACCGATCGCATTGTTGATCTTATGCGCTCCCGTGTGCGCCAAATCTTCACGTTTGAGGAACACATGGGTCGAGTAGATCGACGAGAGCTTCTCCGCGTAGAAGAGTGGGGTAGGCCTTCCCACATAGTCCTTCATGAGCTGCTTGTACTGCGATTTGAACTTCTCGGAGTTCAATATCTCAAGATAAATCTTTTTCAGATTCTCAACGTTAGGATAGAGCATTTCAGGGATGTATGCGCCTCCGAAACGTCCGTAAAATCCTTCGCTGCTGACATCGTATTTCGACATATATTTATCTGTTTAATAATTTAAAAATCTGTTATTTACGTATTAATTCAAAACATCTTTCAAGCAATGGGATGTCCTTCACGCCTGGGGCGGTCTCGAACCTGCTGTTCAGGTCTACGGCGAATGCGCCTGTTTGGCAGGCCCGCTGGATGTTATCGGCAGATATGCCTCCTGAAATCAGCCACGGCAGAGGGACTTGGGCTTGCTCAAGGATGGTCCAGTCAAACTCCTGCCCGCACCCGCCATACAGCGGTGTCTTGGTGTCGAACAAGAAGAGGTCGGCACATTGGGCATACTTCGCAACCGTCGCCAGATCGTCCGCCGTGGAGACACGGAAGACCTTGATCACCTTCAATCCCTGTTGCCTGATGCTCTGGCAGTATTCGACGCTCTCGTCACCGTGCAGCTGCACGTAGTCGAGCCCATACTCCTTCGCGAGGGCGAGGAGCGTTTCTGGCTTCTCGGAGACGAAGACGCCCACTCTTTTCGTGTCTCTAGGCAACACGTTAAGCGCCTCGGCGGACAAGCGTTCCACCACGTATCGGCTAGACTTCGGGTAGAAGATGAACCCTACGTAGTCCGGCTTCAAGCGGGCCAACTGGGCCAGGTTCTCTGCATCGGCCATCCCACAAACCTTTATTTTCAACGGTGCGTCGCTCATTTCCCTTGTGATAAACGGTCCGTATACTCTTTGCAGAACGTTATGCAGGCTTGCCCAGGGTTCTCCGCCGCCATGAAGTTTTCACCGATCAGGAATCCGTCGAACCCTCCGTTCCGAAGCGTCACCATGTTGTCTATGCTCCGTATGCCGCTCTCAGACACCTTGGGCGTCTCTTTGGGCAGGGAGGAGGCCATGGAGATGGAGTGGTTCAAATCGACCTCAAAGGTACGAAGATTTCGGTTATTGATTCCTACCACATTGGTTTCTGGTGTGATATATGCCAACTCTTCTTCGTCATGGAGCTCCAACAACACCTCTAGACCGAGCTCATTGGCCAAGGCGGCCAAATCCTGTGCCTGCGCACGTTCGAGCACCGCTGCGATGAGCAATATGGCGGAGGCTCCGTTGGCACGGGCTTCGTAGACTTGGTATGGGTCGTTGATGAACTCTTTGCGGAGGATAGGGATGTTGAGCACCGACGCCGCCTCCCGCAGGTCCGCGATGGAGCCTCCGAAGAACTGGGTGTCCGTGAGCACGGAAACGGCGCTCACGCCTGCCTGCTCGTAGCATCCGACCACCTGCTTGGGCGTTATGCCTCCGTGGATCACCCCTTTCGAAGGTGACTGGCGCTTGAACTCGGCGATGATACCGTTGCGTTTCCGCAGGTTCTCCGAGAGGGAGAAGCAGGGGCGTACGTCGCGGCACATAGCCTTCACCTCCTCAAGGGAGACCTTCCGCTTCGCCTCGGCCACACATTCGCCTTTCGTCGCCATGATTCTTTCCAGATAATTGTTCATGTCTTGAATCGTTAAATAAAATATTTATAATCAAGAATTTAAGGCAATGTATTTCTTCAAGACGGACAATGCCTTGCCTGACTTGAGCGATTCCGTGGCGATCGCGATGCACTCGTCGATTTCCTTCTCAGGCTCCATCACCTTGATGGCGAAGGCGGCATTGATGATCACCACGTTCATCTGGCTCTCTGTCGCATTGCCCTCCAAAACGTCATCGAATACTTTCTTCGCGTCTTCGATGGTTTGACGGCTCGATCCGCTGAGGTCTGCCACGTTGGAGATAGGCATCTTAACGTCCATTGGCTTGTAAATCTTCTCCATGCTGTTGGTCACCACCTTGAAGTCGCCCGTCAACGATATCTCATCATAGCCGTCGAGGCTGTTCACGATGCCATAGCCGATGCCGATTTTCTGGTATGCGTTGCTGTAGAGACGCATTTGGTCGAGGTTGGCTACACCCAGCAACTGGTAGCTTGGCTGGCATGGGTTAACCAATGGGCCAAGCAGGTTGAAGAAGGTTGGAATCTGCAAGGCTTTGCGGATGCCACCCACATGCTTCATGGCGGTGGCGAAGAGTTGCGCATGCAGATAGACGAAGCCGCATTCCTCGATGCTTCGCTTGAGCTTGTCGTTGTCGTTGGTGAACTTCACGTCGTGGTTTTCGATCACGTTGCTCGCTCCACTGACGGAGGTCGAGGCGTAGTTACCGTGCTTAGCCACCTTGTAGCCGGCACCAGCGACAACGAAGCAGGCGCAGGTGGAGATGTTGAACGTGTTTTTTCCGTCACCGCCCGTTCCTACGATATCGATGGGTTTATAGGGGGATAGATCCACATGTACACCTGTGCTGAGGATTCCCTTCCGGAACCCAAGTAGTTCGTCCACGCTGATTCCCCTCATTTGGAGCGCCATGATGAGTGCGGAGATCTGCTCATTGCTATATTTTCCTTGCGTAATGCCTATGAGTATCTGTTCTGTTTCTTCGGATGTCAGCTCCTCGTGGAGCACCAGACGTGATAATATCTGTTTCATGATCGTATGGGTTTATTTGTTTATAAAATTCTCGATGATTTTTTTTCCGTCGGGGGTGAGTACCGACTCTGGGTGGAATTGTATGCCGTGGATGTCATACTCCTTGTGTTTCAGTGCCATCACCAAGCCCTCGTCGCTCGTGGCGGTCACCTCCAGCGTGTTAGGCATCGTCTTGGCGTCCACTACCCATGAGTGGTATCTTCCTACAGGGAATCTCTCCGGCAATCCGTTGAACAGATAGTCGTCGTTGGTGCGGCGCACATCCGTCTGCACACCATGGAACACGTCCGTCAGGTTGGTGAGTTCCGCTCCGAAGTATTGACCGATGGCCTGGTGTCCGAGGCACACGCCAAGGATAGGTTTCTTGCCTGCGTACCGATCGATCGTGTCGAGCAGCAGACCCGCCTCGGAAGGGATTCCAGGACCAGGCGAAAGCACGATTTTATCATATATTTCAAGGTCGGGCAAAGCGAACTTGTCGTTGCGCACGACGCTGGTGTCGGCACCTACTTCACGCAGCAAATGGTACAAATTGTAGGTGAATGAGTCGTAGTTATCTATTATGACGATTTTCATAATCTTTTCTTTTTAAGTATTTTACATTGTTTCTGCCATCTCAATAGCCTTCTTGAGGGCGCCCAGTTTGTTGTTCACCTCCTGAAGCTCATATTCCTCGTTGCTCTTCGCCACGATACCGCCGCCCGCCTGGAACCAGAGTTCATTGTTACGGCTGACGAATGTGCGGATAGTGATTGCTTGGTTGAGGGAACCGTCGAAGCCGATGATGCCGACGCAACCTCCGTAGGCGCCACGGTTATGAGGCTCGTATTCGCTGATGAGCTGCATGGCGCGTACCTTAGGCGCACCGGAGAGCGTGCCGGCAGGGAAGGTGTCTATAAAGGTGCGGATCGGGTCCGCGTCTGCGTCGAGCTCTCCGCTCACACGGCTCACCAAATGGATGACGTGGCTGTAGTATTGCATATCCTTGTAGAAATCCACCTTCACACCGTGGCAGTTGCGGCTCAGGTCGTTGCGGGCCAAGTCGACCAGCATCACGTGTTCGGCGTTCTCTTTCGGGTCATTTCTCAGGTATTGAGCGTTTTGTGCGTCGATCTCCGCATTGCCCGTGCGCTTGGTCGTGCCCGCTATCGGATCGATGTAAGCCCTGCGCTTGCTGCCGATGATGCGGCAGTGGGTCTCAGGCGATGATCCGAAGATGCGGAAGCCTCCCATATCGAAGTAGAACAAGTAAGGGGAAGGGTTGATGCTGCGCAAAGCACGGTAGAGCTTGAAATCGTCACCTTCGAAACGTTGGATGAATCGTCTTGAAAGAACGATTTGAAAGACGTCACCTCGCAGGCAGTGCTCGATACCCTTGCGGATGTTTGCCTTGTGCTCCTCGTCAGTCAGCGTGCTGGTGGTCTCACCCACAGGATGGAAGTCATACGCCCGGATGTTGGTGCGGTTCATTTGACGTTCGATGAGCGCCAAGTCAGACGCTTCTCCGTCGGCGCAGAGGGAGATGATTTTGAGTGAGCTGTTGTAGTGGTCAAACTCGACGATGTTCTTGAACAAGACGTACAGGATGTCCGGTGCGTCGTTCTTGGTCTGGGTCTCATCCTTCACGGCGATGTTCTCGAAGTAGCGCACCGCATTGAAGGAGGTGTAGCCGAAGAGGCCGCAGTGTAGGTCTTCGCCTCCTTGGATGTCGAAGCACGACATGAACTCGCGGATCACCTTGTCCACGTGGCACTTCTCCGAGATCTCCCCCTTCACGACCGAACCGTCCGGGAAGGTCATCTCTGACTTCCCATGCCCGATGGCGATGGAGGCGATAGGGGAGACGCCTATGTAGGAACGGGCGTTCTCCATGCTGTGGTAGTCGGAACTCTCCATGAGCGCACTGCAACTGTACATGTCGCGTAGGCGCATGTATACACTGACTGGAGTGTACATGTCTGCAAGTATCTTCTTGCTTTGAATGGAATAACTAAATCTCTTCATTTTTACTGTATTATTTTTTATTTGTTTTTTCTTGTTGGAATGCTAAAAAAAGAAAGCCCGTTGGAGATTTCCAACGGGCTTCTATATTGTTTAGATATACACACAAGCACTCGCTCACCTCCGGGATTGAAAGAGAGACGGGCGCCACCAATAAAGGCTGTTAGCTATGTTTGTGTTTACTTTGTATACCATATCTGCAAATTTTACACCGCAAATGTAATCGTTTAATTTTTGAAATGCAAGGGAATCGACGAGAAATTGATGTGACTACATTTGTGGGAAATTTATTTGTCATATAGAATATATGTAAATATTTACTATTTAGTTATTTACAATTTACTATTTTGGTTGGTTTTAATTCTTAACTCTTAACTCACATCATCTTATCCTCAACCGCTGGCCTGCGCGTATTCTGTCGGACTTCAGATTGTTCCACTGCTTCAGCTTAGCGACGGAAACCTTTCTGCGTTTTGCGATGGAGGAGAGGGAGTCACCCTTCTTCACGATGTACACTCCCTTGCCGATGGCTCCGCCCCTCATGCCCCTGTAGTACGGGTCTGCCTTTGCAGGGAGCACCACCGCTCTGTTCAAGGCGAACGAGTCGGCTTTGTAGGCGATGATGGAGTCCTTCTGGTCGATGAAGCTACTTATGCTTTTCTGCGGGAGACACAATGTGTACACCTCTCCGTTGCCAGGGATGATATCCTTTCTATATTGCGGGTTGAGGCTACGAAGGAGCTTGATGTCTATTTTCATCACCTCCGCTATCTGTCCCAAGTGGACCCTCTCCTTCAGCCTGATCGTGTCGCACAACACTGGCATCTGCATCTTCGCAGGGCAGATGTTATGTTCCTTGTAGTAGGTCATGGCGTAGGTGGCGGCGATGAAGGCCGGCACGTAGCCTCTGGTCTCCAATGGCAGGTAAGGGTAGATGGCCCAGTAGTCTTTCTTTCCGTTCGCCCGTTTGATGGCCTTGTTCACGTTGCCCGGACCGCAGTTATAGGCGGCGATCACGAGCGACCAGTCTCCGTAGATTTTGTAGAGGTCGCCTAAGAAACGAACTGCCGCATGAGTGGCCTTGATAGGGTCACGTCTTTCGTCCACCAGGCTGTTGCCCTCCAATCCGTACAGTTTGCCTGTCCCGTACATGAACTGCCAAAGACCGGATGCACCTGCGCGGGAGAATGCCAATGGGTTGAGAGCCGACTCGATGACTGGCAGGTATTTCAGTTCGAGTGGAAGTCTGGCTGCCTCCAACTCCTGTTCGAAGATGGGGAAGTAGTATTCGCCGATGCCCAACATGTTCTCCACCTGTTTGCGGCGTTTCAGCACGTATAATTCAATGTGTTTCTTTACGATAGGGTTGTAGGCGAGTTCCATGATGGCTGGAATCTTCTGCAGTCTGGCGATGTAGACTTCGTCGCTGCAGCCCACTCCGATGCTGTCCGATACGCATTTGCGTCTTTTAGGCGTTACGATGACGGATTTGTAGTACTCGTTCAGTAGACTATCCATTTTGTTGTCGAAGCCGACAGGGAGATCCGAATATATTTTGATGGTGTCCCCTTTCGCGTTTGCGGACTCCACCGAGTCGATGAAGGCCAAGTCTGCTTGCTCTTCCTGTTCCTCGATTTCCTCTTCTTGGGCGATGACTTCGCTTTCTGACGCATCGCCTTCTACTTCAACTTCTTCGTCTTGTGCCATCACATTGGCGCTTGCCACGACCAATGCGATGATTGTCCATAAATGCTTTAACATTATTCCTTTCTCTTAAAAAGTGATGTTACAGCGGAACCCGAATGACCTGCTCCTGTTCATGTGGTCCATACCGTAACTGTTTATGATTGGCTCCACACGGAGCGATAAGTCGTCTGATACTGTGAAATCATACAGGTGTGCGTCAACGAATGCGTCTACCGCACTCACCATGTACAACATCGTGATGGCGAAAACACTCATGTCTCTTGACCTGCGGTAATTGTTCATTTTTGTCCTCAATGTATTGGGCAACCAATTCTGAGTGCCATCGTAGGTGGGGAACAAGGTCATGTAGCTGGTTGTGTTGGGGTCGCTGTCGATGATGTCGTGGTAGGCATTCCGGTAGTCGTTGTACATGCGTCCGTTCCATGTGATGAGGTAGGTGCATGCCAATACCCCGCCGTATAGGACTGGAAGTTTCCAGTAACTACGGTTGTAAATCTGACCTAATCCAGGACATACGATGGCATACCACGTCGCCCGTTTCGGGTTGGGCATGAATGCGTTCTCCTTGTATTTTATTTTTTTCGCTTTTTTAGGTGAATCGATCACCTCCGCAGTTTGACTAGTCTGCTCTTTCTCTTGAGTCGGCTCTATAGTAGGTGTGATAACCAAACTGGAGTCTTCTTGGACGGACACAGTGGCGACAGTGTCTGCCATCCCTTCCCCGTAGGAGGATGTCGCCATGGTGAACAATGCAACTAGCAAAACAAATATGGAGTTAATCTTTCTCAACAGTTCAACTTTAATCTACGAGTTCTTTATGGAGTCGAATATGTTCATGATCTTCAACAAGTCATCGTCGTTGTTGAATTGGATGGTGATTTTCCCCTTCCCCTTTTTGTCGCATGTCATACTGATTGGGGTGTTGAATAAACCGTTCAATCTCTCTTTCAGTATTGCATATTCTTCTGGAAGTTCTTTGGCTTGGGTGCCTTTAGGAACGGTGTTCGCTGGACCTCCTTCCTTGATGTTTTTTGCTATCTCTTCCACTTTCCGGACAGACAAGCCTTCTGTGATGATTCGATTGTAGACCTCCAATTGGGCGACAGGGTCTTCGATGGACATTAAGGCGCGGGCGTGGCCCATGTCTACCTTCTTGTCTTTTACTGCCATCTGTATTTCTGCGGGGAGTCTAAGCAATCGCAGGTAGTTGGCAACTGTGGCGCGTTTTTTGCCCACACGTTCGCTCAATTGATCTTGCGTGTAGTCGCATTTGTCCATCAGGTTTTGATAGGCGAGCGCTTCTTCTATCGCATTCAGGTCTTCCCTTTGAATATTCTCGATGAGCGCCATCTCCATTAGTTGTGATTCGTTCACTTCCCTGATGTAGGCGGGTATGCTCTCCAATCCTGCGATTTGGGATGCTCTGAAACGACGCTCTCCCGCCACGATTTGGTATTTCCCTTCCGCCAACTTGCGCAGGGTGATGGGTTGTACCACACCGATCTGTTTGATGGAGTCCGCCAATTCATTAAGGGCTTCCTCGTCGAAGTCGCGACGTGGCTGGTCTGGATTGGCCTCTATTTCTGATATTTTCACGTCGTTGATGGACGATGCGCCTGCGACGCTTCCTTTCTCGTCGTCATCCGTCGGAATCATTGAGTTGATTCCTCTGCTTAGGTTCAAACCTCCGAATTTCTTGGCCATGTCTGTTATGCTTCTACGTTAACATCTTTTGAACATCTTACTAACAATTCGTTAGCCAGACTCATATAGTTGATGGCGCCCCTTGAGTCCGCATCATATGTGATGACTGGTTTCCCGTAACTAGGTGCCTCTCCTAAACGTACGTTTCTTTGTATGATGGTGTCGAATACCATGTCCTTGAAGTTCTTCCTCACATCGTCCACAACCATTCTGTTGAGTGCGGTACGGGCGTCGTACATCGTCAGCAGGAAGCCTTCGATCTCCAGTCCTGGATTCAACTTGCTCTTCACCAATTTGATGGTGGCGAGCAGCTTCGCGATTCCCTCCAAGGCGAAATATTCGCATTGTACTGGGATGATGATGGAATCTGCGGCGGTTAGGGAGTTGATGGTGATTAGTCCTAGGGACGGGCAGCAGTCGATAAGGATGAAGTCGTAGTCGTTCCTCAACTTCTCCAACATCGCTTTCATGTATTTCTCGCGGTCTTCAAGGTTGATCATCTCGACCTCTGCTCCGACCAGATCCACATGGGACGGAATGATCTTCAGATTATCAAGCTCTGTGTCGTAAATGGCCTCGTGCGGGTCTATTTCTCCCGAGATGCATTCGTACACGGTTTTTTTCAACTTGCGGACATCAAGTCCCAAACCCGAAGAGGCATTGGCTTGCGGATCCGCATCCACAATCAACACTTTCTTCTCCAACACCGCTAACGATGCTGCTAAGTTGACGGCTGTCGTGGTTTTCCCTACGCCACCTTTCTGATTTGCGATTGCTATGATCTTTCCCATACGAACTCCAACTTTTGTTCTACGCGAATATAAATATTTTTTTTCATACCCTATTTCGTTTGCTCCCCTCGGTGGTTAAAAAGGATTAACACGTTTTCAACAATGGAAATGAATTTTCATCAATCAGTTTTTGCAACTTATTATGAATTAGTATATTGCTTAACTTTGTAGCTCTTTGCTCAAATAGATGCCCGTCGCGCTTTCCGGGTTCTGTGCCACCTCCTCCGGCGTGCCGGTGGCCATGATTTCCCCTCCGCCTCGTCCGCCTTCCGGACCCATGTCGATGACGTAGTCCGCCGACTTGATGATGTCCATGTTGTGCTCGATGACAATGATGGAATTGCCTCTGTCCACCAGCTTGTTCATCACATCCAACAATATCCTTATGTCTTCGAAGTGGAGTCCTGTGGTGGGCTCGTCGAGGATGTAGAGCGTGCTGCCGGTCTCTTTCCTCATTAACTCTGTGGCGAGCTTGATGCGCTGGCTCTCTCCGCCTGAAAGGGTGGTGGAGGGTTGCCCTAAACGGATGTATCCCAAACCGATCTCTTGCAACGTCTTGACTTTGTGGTAGATGGATGGTATGTTCTCGAAGAATTCGACGGCCATGTTGATGGTCATGTCCAGCACGTCGGCGATGGATTTTCCCTTGAAGCGGACCTCCAACGTCTCCCTATTGTATCGTTTGCCTTGGCAGGTCTCGCAGGGCACGAGCACGTCGGGCAGGAAGTTCATCTCGATGGTCCTGAATCCGTTTCCTCCGCAGGTCTCGCACCTCCCTCCCTTTACGTTGAAGGAGAACCGCCCTGGCTTATAGCCTCTGATTTTGGACTCCGGCAGGGTGACGAAGAGCTCGCGTATCTCCCCGAACAGCCCGGTGTAGGTGGCTGGATTGGACCTTGGTGTGCGCCCGATAGGGGTCTGGTCCACGTTGATGACTTTGTCTATGTTCTCCAATCCCTCGATCCTGTCGTAGGGCAACGGGTCTTGCAGGGAATTGTAGAAGTGCTGGCTGAGGATGGGCTGGAGGGTGTCGTTGATGAGCGAGGACTTGCCGCTGCCCGACACGCCCGACACGCAGACTAGTTTGCCCAAAGGTATCTCCACGTCCACGTTCTTCAGGTTGTTTCCTCTCGCTCCGTAGAGGCGGATGCTCTTGCCTGTTCCCTCCCGCTTCTCTGGTCTTACCTCTATCTTGCGTTTGCCGTTGAGGTATTCCGCCGTCATCGTATTGGTTTTCAACATGTCAGCAGGTGTCCCTTCGTAGACGACGTTTCCTCCCTTGCGGCCTGCCAGTGGTCCCATGTCCACGATGTAGTCGGACTCGAGCATCATGTCTTTGTCGTGCTCCACCACGATGATGGAGTTGCCTATGTCTCGTAATCGTTTGAGCGAGTTGATGAGACGGGTATTGTCCCTCTGATGTAAGCCGATGCTGGGCTCGTCGAGGATGTAGAGCACGTTGACGAGCTGAGAACCGATTTGTGTCGCCAGCCTGATGCGTTGGCTCTCTCCGCCTGATAGGGTGGCGGTGGCGCGGTTGAGGGAGAGGTAGTCCAGTCCGACGTCGATGAGGAACTGTAGCCTCGTCTGTATCTCCTTGAGTATCTCCGTGGCGATGGCGCGTTGTTTCTCTTCCAACTCCTTGCCTACGTTTTGCGTCCACTCCTGTAGCTCGGCGATGTCCATGTTGGCGAGTTGGTCGATGCTTTTTCCCGCGATCTTGTAGTTCCTCGCCTCTTGGTTGATTCGGCTACCGCCACACTCCGGGCAGACGACCGTCTTGCTGAATTGCTCCGCCCATTTCTGCGAAGTGGCGGAGGTGTCACCCTCCCGTTGCATCTCGATGTAGCGGATGACGCCCTCGAAGCTGTAGGTGCAGTGCGATTCGCCCAACGAACTGTTCTTCACGCAGATGCGCTCGTCCGTTCCGTTGAGGATTGCGTTTAGCGCCTCCTCTGGAATCTCCTCTATCGGGTCTTTCAGGGAGAATTCGTATTTCTCCGCTATGGCCTCCAACATCCAGAAGAAGAGTGATTTTTTATATTTTCCTAACGGGGATATGCCTCCGTTGTAGATGCTTTGACGTTTGTCGGGTATGATTTTGTCCAGGTCTATTTCATTGACGTATCCCAGACCCTTGCACTTGTCGCAAGCTCCGTGGGGCGAGTTGAACGAGAAGTTGTGCGGGGCTGGTTCCGCGTAGGAAATGCCGGAAGTGGGGCACATGAGGTGGCGGCTGAAGTGGCGGCTGCTGCCATCGCTCTTCTTGACCACGATGAGCGTTCCGTTCCCTTGCTTCATGGCGATTCGTACCGAGTCTTTGATGCGCTTCTCATTCTTGTCGGTGATGACCAGTTTGTCGATGACCACCTCGATGGTGTGGTTCTTGTAACGGTCCAACTTCATGCCGTGGGTGATCTCCCTCATCTCTCCGTCCACCCGTACGTTTAGGTAACCCTTCTTGCGGGTCTGTTCGAACAGTTCTTTGTAATGTCCTTTCCTGGAATTGATGAGCGGGGCGAGGATCAGTACGGCTTCGTCCTTGTATTCCGTGTGGATGAGGTCGAGGATTTGCTCTTCGGTATGCTTCCCCATCTTCTCTCCCGTCACGTAGGAGTAGGCCACTCCGGCCCTTGCGAAGAGGAGGCGGAGGAAATCGTATATCTCGGTGGTCGTGCCCACGGTGGAGCGGGGATTCTTGTTGGTCGTCTTTTGCTCGATAGAGATGACGGGGCTGAGTCCGGTGATCTTGTCCACGTCGGGGCGTTCGATGTTGCCGAGGAAGTTCCTCGCATAGGAGGAGAAGGTCTCGATGTAGCGCCGCTGTCCTTCCGCATAGATGGTGTCGAACGCCAACGAGGACTTCCCGCTTCCGCTCAGTCCTGTTATCACTGTCAGTTTGTCCCGGGGAATGCTCACGTCGATGTTCTTCAGGTTGTGTACCCTGGCACCGTAAACGTCTATCCATCCAGTTCCTTGTTCTTTCTTGCTCTCCACTTCGATACGCCTTTTCAGATTTTCCCGCGAATTTAGTTATTTTTGGTTTACAAGCAGATTGGAGGCTCAAGAATATATTTCGATGAGGTGTTGAAGGGAGGGGTAGAAACAAAAAAGAGTGTGGAACTGCCACACTCTTTTTGTATAAGGTCCGCATACTTTCTTTATGGGAAGATGAATCGGCAGGCGCCCACTCCCACGGTTTGTTCTGTGCTCTTCGCGTTTCCTTGTGCATCATAGATGAGCAGGGTGCTGTTGGTCCTCCAACCGTTGATATTGGCGGTGTAGATGTCTCCGTTTTCCGGGTCTACGTTGAATCCGTAGAATCCGTCGCCCGAAACAATTTCCTTCTCGCTTTTTGAGTCGATGTCATAGCTGCTGATGCCGCTTTTCTCATCCTCTGTGTATGCTCCCACTATGGTGCGGTAAAGGATTTCCGTTTTATCTGGATTGGTGCAGAGATGACCCTCTCCTGCGATGTTGCTCAACTGTGCGAAGTTGTCGACGGAGTCTTTGCTGAAATTCAGCTTGGAGATGCCGCCTGTGGCATTGTAGGATGCGTCATATCCCACGAAGGATGCCCAAACGTTGTTGTCTTTGTCTTTGGTGAAGTGTTTCGCACTGAGGAATCCAGGACCTTTTACCACCTTCTCAACGGCTAATGTGGTAGGATTGATGACTTTCACTTTGTTCCCTTCTCCCACAACAATTTTGCCATTTTGGGTGATGATGCCTTCTGGTTGTCCGTCCAGTTTGATAAATGTGTCGATCTTTGCGGCTGACAAGTTTATCTTATAGACGAAACCTTCTTGATTGTTCCAGTCTGGCACGGAGGTTACGAATAGTGCTCCGTCTGCGACTGTTCCATATCTTGGGGTAACGATGCCCTTGATGGTGAACAGCGTCTTGAAATCGCTGATGTTTAGCACCTCGATTTTGTCCTCATTGTTGCAGATGAGGATGAGTTTCCCTCTGTCGATGAATCCAGACTCGATGATGGAGGCGAGTGGGTAGGCGTTAGCGTATTTGTACACTTGGTTGGTAACCTCTCCATTTTTGTCGATGGTGCTGATGCTTCCGCTTGCATCATTATAATTTCCTTGGTTTAGGACGATGCAGGTGTAGTCTGCTGAAGCCCCGTTACTCTTTTTGTTTTCCTCTTCATCGTCCTTGCAACTGTTGAAGTTGATGACCAATAAGAAGGCGGCAACAAATAATCCGAATTGTTTGATGAATTTACTTTTCCCCATTTCGCTATTTTTTTAGTTGTGCAAATTTAATTATTACTGTTAGATTCTCAATCATTTCTTCCAATTTATCTTTTGGTGTGTTCGTGTGCACATCCATCTTCTTTTGGGAAGTTAGGGGGATATTTCCGAAATAGGGAATGCTGAAAAAAAAATCACCCTTTGCGACGATGATGATTGTACGTCGCAAAGGGTGAATATGATTGTGCGTTTTTCGTATAGCGCAGGGGAGGATTACCAACCGCCCCATTGGCTACCGCCGCCCCATTGACCACCACCGCCGCCGAATGCGCTACCGTTGCCGGTCTCTGTCTTCACGTCTAACCTTTGGAATTGGTTGAGGTTGAAGTTCTGCTCTGGATCGTAGAACCCGAATTTATCGAAGTAGTTCAGCTCTCCGTTGAAGTTGTTACCCACATAGAAGTTGTAGTTCCTTATGTTAGCATTGTAGGCGCAGATGGCTCCATTCCCGTTGTTTGCGTTGTATGGGTCGAGTGGCATCTTCAACGCTGCGATGACGTTGCCGGAGTTGTTCGCTACAACGATGTATTGTCCCGCTTTTATGGTGAAACTGCTGTTGTAGATGTGGCCTTCCGATGCGACAGGAATAGACTCGTTGAACATTCCGTTTCCGCCGACTGCCAAGACGAAGCCACCTTTGTGGGTGATTCCTTCCGCATCCAGAGGAGAGTTCAGGGAGTGTCTCTGAGCTACTACGGTAATACCACCAGTGATGACCATGTCTCCGTTAGAGTCCAGACCGTCACCTTCCGCTTGTGCGTAGTGTACTCCTCCTTTCATGTATATGTGTACGGAGTTCGATCTGTCTATGTCTTCACCGCTGGTGGCGTTCCATGCGTCATCCGAAGCGACCACGTAGGTGCGGCTATCTCCGTCAAGTGTGATGGAGGCGCCGGAGAATGCCTCGTAAGAAGAAGGTACCGTCACACTTCCGCCAAGGATGTTCAATTCTTTCTTGCCGAATACGCCTTGGTCGTATGGTGCGTCCACCTCGATGTTCCCGTTATTGATGGTGAGTATTCCCTCCGCGAGGATACCCGTGTCGTAAGCGTAGATGTCAATGCATCCGCTGTTGATGGTGATGTTGCCATCCGCTTTGATACCCTTGGGCGAACCATGTGCCTTGGTGCGGATTCCCTCGATAGATCCTCCGTCATGGGTGTGTGTCTCGTTCTTTTGGCTACCGGCGTTGATGATGAGTTTCAGGTTGTTGTCGTCACCGTTTTTCTCTCCGATAGTGATGTTCCCGTCGCACATGAGGCCTTTACCCAATGTGGCGGTCAGGTTGGCCGATCCGCCTGTCATGGTGAAGTTCTTGCCCGCTTTGATGATTTTTGATGTGGCGTAACTGTATTTTGTCTTAGAGCTTCCGCCGAAGCTCCACATTCCACCACCTCCACCGCCTCCGGATTGGGTTTGTCCGGTGATGTAGTATCCACCTTCTATCTTGATGATCAGATCACCGCCAGTCATCTCCATGTCTCCATCCGCTTTGATACCCTTGCAGAGGTATGCGTCAGAGCCAATGTTGATTTCCACTTTTCCGTCAGTCAATGTGAACTTGCCGTCGCATTTGATGCCCGTACAGGATACCGTGTCTCTATTGGCGGTTTCGTTGTATTGTTTGCCTGTTAAGTTGATGGAAGTCTCTCCTCCGTTGAAGATTACGTTGGCGTCTGCGTTGAATCCCTTGGCCGCGATGCCGGCTCCCGTCACTTGCACTTTGCCTTCTTGCGCGATTTCGATGTCTCCGTCACAAGCGATGGCAGCGTTGTAACCGTAGTCATTGTTCGCTCCGGCAAAAGGCTCTTTCGCATTGAGCTCCGCGATCAGTTCGCCTCCTGAGACGGTCACTTTCCCTTTCGCTTTTATCGCCTTGGAACCTTTACCCGTAACCTCTGCATTGATTTTTCCTCCTGTGATTTCAATCACGCTGTCGCATTTCAATCCTTTTGAGTCGTCCGCTGCGACGTTGAGGTCTAATGTTCCACCCTCAATGCGTATGAGCTCGCTGCAATCCACACCATCGCTTGTGGTTTCTGATATTGAGAGGGAACCTCCGTACATTTCCAGACCGTCCGCATTGATTCCATCGCCCTTCGAACCATTGATTTTCACCTCTCCGCTATAGATTTCTATACGTTTGGAGGCGTTAATTGCATGTTGCTTCTGTCCTTTGATGGTCAATTGACCGTTGTCCAAGTCGTTGATTTTAAGTTTGGACTTTGAATAGAGGGCTGACTTCAGATTGTTGTTTTCGCTATCGGTCAGGCTCGATTTGCCTTTGAGGTATATGGTGGCCGCATACGATTCGTCATCCAAGCCCTTGTTCAGGACGATTGGAGATGTCTCGCAGGTGAGCGAAAGATTGTCCATCACCAATGTGTAGCCTTTGTCTGGCGTGAAGTTGAACGAACCGTTGTTTGATGAACCGGAGAGGTAGTAGACGATACCCTTTTTGCCCTCTTCGGAGATGATAGTCACTTCCGCACCGTCTGCGTATGCATCGACGTTGTCGTAAGGATTGTCGATGGTGACGGAATTGCCATTGTAGGTGACGAACACGGTGTCGCCGGCGCCTTTGTCCAAGCCGAAGGTGACACTGTCGATTTCAGCTAGACTATAATTCTCTGACCCACTGCGTGCCTCTATTTGGATTCCTCCATTTTGGAAACGTATGGTGTCAATTTGCGAGATGGTTAGGCTTTTTTCTCTCTCGCCGAAGTGGAAGATGATCGTGCTTTCCGCCCAAATGAATAGGGAGGTGAAGAACAATAATGTAAGTATAATGTGTTTTTTCATGTTGTTATTGTTTTTCTTTTAGTGCCACATAATCAGTTTACCTAATGTCGCAAAGGTATAATGATAATTTGGAGTGTGAAAATATATTTAAGTGAAATGGCATTAAATTTCAGTGATGGGAAATGTGTCGGGGTGACATCTGCACTTGTGAATGTGCCTCAAAAGCTCCATCTTATGTTGAAAGATATGTTCCTTCCTGGCATTCCCCGGAAAGGGATGTTCTGATATTCTTTGTCTAGGAGGTTATTGATTTGTACAGTGGGGGTGAGGGTGTGATCCCGCCTTCTCTTGGATTTTATGATGATGTCGTATTCTGCGGCGAGGTCGAGCAGGAAGTACCCTTCTAGGATATCGAATATGTCTGAAGTGGTTCGCTCTCCTGTATAATGACCGCTCAGCGATACGTCCGCATGCTTGAACTTGGTTGTCCAGGTGCCGGCGAAGGTGTTCTGTGGCAGGAGGGGCATTTGGTGACCTATGAAGGGACGCATGTTCGAGAACCCTTTTTTTATCTCTGTGAAGCTGTGGTTGAAAAGATATCTGAGGGAGTGTGTGGTCTTGGCGATGGAGAATTCCTGCGTTATGCCCCATTCGACACCTCTTGCCAACACGTTGTCCACGTTAATGGGCTTCCAGATGGTGCCTCGGGGCAGCCACATGATCCAATTATCCACGTCGTTCCTATAGAGTGTGGCCGCTATGATTATGTTGTAACGGCGGAACGAGGCTTTCGTTTCGCTTTTGAATTCCAGGTTGAATGAGGTCTCCGATTCAAGGTCTTTGTTGCCCATCTCTCCCCAATAGCGGTCGTTCAGGGTGGGTGTTTTGGTGTTTTTCGCTAGGTTGCCGCCTAGCGTCCATTGCACGTGTTCCCCGATGACGGCGGGTGTCTCCGTGCCGAATGAGAAGGAGAGTGGAATGGTCATGTCCGTCACGAATTCTTTCCGTACGTTGCCTCGCAGGGTGAGCCGTTTTATGGGTTTGATTTGTGAGAGGAGGAAGATGGAGCCTCTCCGCTCTTCGGTTCCCTCCTTGTAGGCGTATACTTCGGGACGGATGTAGTGGATGTCCCCTCCTATTTCGATAAGCGGTGGAGTATGGAATCGGGTGCCGTATATCTTATGGCGAAGGTTGCTGTGAAAGGAGATGTCGTGGGTGGCGATCAAATCTCCTTTGTATTCCTCCCTGTCATTGATCCAAGCCGCTTTGTTGCGCAGGTGCCAAGCGTTCTTGTCGAATTCGTGGTGCAGGACCACCTTTGTGCTTTGGTCGGATATCTCCTCGTATTTGGAAGGGTCGTCGTTGTTCTGCATCATGGGCTGTATGTCGCGGTTGTATTTTGTGAACCACACGTCTCCTCCTAGCGTATTCCATTGATTGATGCGGATGTTTGTCTGGTTGAGTATGCCATAGTTGAAGTAACTGGCGTTTTTCTGCCTCATTCCTTCTCCTCTATAGGAGAAGGGGAAGTCGTTGTCGCATTGGTTGAAGAACAGGGCGGTTTCGTTTTGGGCCTTCTTGTTGCCGATATGTGATCTGAGGCCGGCGCTTTTCTTCCCGAAAGAGCCTAGCCCGGCGTCTATGGTGAGTCTGGCGGGGGTTGGATTGTCCGCACCCGAACTGAGCGTGACGGCACCTCCGATGGCTCCTCCTCCGAATATTGCGCTCTCACCTCCAGGGTAGACGTCTATCTTGTCGAAAAAGTAGGTGGGCAATATGCTGTAGTCTGTTTGTCCCATGGTAAGAGGACTGATGGTTATCTCGTTCCAGATCACTTGCGTGTGGGAGGCGGATGTGCCTCGTAGGGAAAGGGTCGTCATCATTCCGTTCCCGTTTTGCCTTACGGGGTAGGGTGTGTGTTGGGCAAGGAAATCCGCGATGGACTTATGCCGTTGCATCTCGATGGAGGTATTGCTCGCACTGAGGGAGGATGCCCCCGTGAAGTCTGATAAACTAGCTTTCTTTTGTCCGATGACATCGATGATGTCTAGTTCGGTTGCTTGGATGCTGTCCTTCTCAGATTGGGCATGGAGGAGGGGTAGTACCCCCAGTAACGTAAACAGGAGAATCAGAATACGATTTTGCATGAGATAGGATAATGATCGGAGTATTTTTCCTTCCCGATTTGAAATTGGAGGGCTTTCCCCTCTTTGCTGTGCATGATTTGATCGATGCGGAAGTGGAAGAGTTTCCCGTTGTAGGTGTATCCGTAGCCGGATCCGCACTCTTCGAAGGAGTCGACGAGTTTGTCACCCTTCACGGTGTTGTAGGCATATGAGACCGGCACGTCGTTGAAGTCTCCACATAGGATGATTGGATATTCCGTTTTTTGGATGAGTTCTTCCATCACTTTCGCTTGCTTAGCCCTGACCTTATATGACGTGCTCATTTTCGTGGAGACGGAGTTCACCACGCTGTTTGCGTCGTCTTTGGATACGGCCTTGATTTTCCTTAGGGTTGCTTTTTCCTCTTCCGTTAGTTTGTTGCTCTCGAAGTGGCAATCGAATACCCGTATGGTGTCCCCCTTGAAGAGTATATCCGCATAGATGGCGCTGTTGTGCTCCGATTCGTAATCGATGTAGCCTTTCTTCACGACAGGGTATTTGGAGAGGATGGCGACTCCGATTTGAGCGTTCCATGACAGTTGGTTCTCGTAGACGGCGCAGTAAGGATATAGTGTGGATAGCGTGTCCGTGATTTCCTTTTGCGAGAGGTAACCTTTCCGGGTACTGTGCCCAAACTCTTGGATACATACGATGTCAGAACCACAGTTCAGAATATATTCCAGTGTTTGGTTCTTCTCCTTAGGGGCGAAGAATTGGAACATCTGGACATTGTAGCTGGTGACGGAGAGCGTGTCTCCTGGCGCTTTGTGGTCATGCCCGATGGAAAAGGTCCTGCGTGTCTCGCTGTAGCATACGACGAAGGCGATGATAGGGATGAGAAAGTATATTTTCTTCCTTGCGATCCAAAAGAGCAGGAAGGCTGTGTTGGCCAAGAGCAGGTACGGAAATGCCAATCCCAGGTAAGACGGAAGGATGTGTTCGGCCGGGTCGATGAAACATGCTGTTTTGGCAATCAGCATGCATAGGGCCACGATTCCGTTGAACAGAACCGCGAAGGTGTATACTGTGAATCGTATGAAGCCCAGTTTCTTACCTTTTCTTTCCGAAGAGTTTTCCTTTTTCATCGTCGTTTAGTGATTCGTATCCGCTACTTTTTATCTTGTCGAGTATTCTGTTGATTTCTTCATCCTCCTGTTTTTTCCTATAGTTGTATTCTTGGTCGCTCTCCTTGGTGTAGTTGACTTTCATTTTAGGTGTTCTTCCTGCGCCCTTGAGTAGGTTCACAGTGCGGTGGATGATGTTGTTAATCCAGGAGGTGATGTTCACTCCTTTCTTGTATTTGGAGGCGAAAACGTACCCTGCGACGGCTCCTCCGACGTGGGATAGTTCTCCACCTGCGTTTTCCGCCTTGATTTGCAGGATGCTGATGACTACGCTGACGAGGGCGATCCATTTGATTTTCACATCACCGAAGAGGAACAATCGGACAGTCTGGTTGGGTTCGAGGACGGCTGTCGCTATGGTGATTGCCATGACTGCCGCTGAGGCTCCTAACAGTTGGGCGAACATGACTTGATTCTCGAAACGGGGAAATAGATTGTAGGCGACGATGTAGGTCGCTCCTCCTGCAATTCCTCCCAAAATGTATACCCCTACCAGGTCGTGTTGCGTGCATTGCTGCAGGAAAAGTTTGCCGAACCAATAGAGCATCAGCACGTTGAATAGGATGTGGACGAAATCCACGTGCAGGAACATGTATGTGATGATGGACCATGGTTGGTGCAGCAATGTGTTGACATGTGCGGGGAGCATGAGCTTGTCGACCCATAGCGCATCGATGTTGAATAGGGAGAGAAGCGCCGTGGCAAGGTTTACCGCCAGGAAGACGCCCAAGTTGATGTAGATGAGTTTCGTCAGGGTGGTTCCTTGCTTGAACGAATCGATTAGTTCCTCTTTGATTTCTCCTTTCATGATGAATCTCTATTGGTGGGTTCAATGAATTAGTCGCGAAAACCTTTTATCCTATTCTTCTCGCATTTTTCCTCTTCCAGTAAAGAATGAGAAGTAGTCCGAATAGTAGTCCTCCCAAATGCGCGAAGTGAGCGACATTGTCGAAGCTGAAGTTCTTGACTCCACAGAATAATTCGAGGAGCGCATATCCGATGACCATGTATTTGGCTTTGATGGGAATAGGTATGAACATGATGAAGAGGGGTTGGTTGGGATAAAACATCCCGAATGCGAGCAACAATGCGAACACTGCACCGGAGGCGCCAATGGTGAGGTGCCTGTTGTAGAAGTCGTTGGCGAAGGCATTCACCTCACCTATCGTACTTAGGAATTGACCGTCACCCAAATTGATTGGAGGGTTCACCCCGCTCTCTATGAGCCGATTGATTTCGGCAGTGAACGGGATGAGGTCGTATGCCCATGCGAGTTGCTGCACGATGCCCGCACCGATACCTGTCACGAAATAGTAGATGAGGAACTTGTTCTTCCCTAACGTCCGTTCGATGATTGGACCGAACATGTAGAGGTTGAACATGTTGCACAAGAGGTGAATGATGGAGTTTGGATCGTGCAGGAACATGTAGGTCACGAATTGGTATGGCTTGAAGTCTGTCCCCGACCAGTAGTGCAATCCGAGAAGTCCATAGAGGTCTATGTCTATCTTCGGAAGCAGTTGAGCGGCGCCCCAAAACAAGACGTTGATGATGATCAAGTGTATGCAGATGGACGAACCATTCTTATCCAATCCTATTCCCATAATGAACCCTTTTTTATCTCTGCAAAAATAAATAAAATCCCCGCATATTATGTTTATGAACATAAAATTGTCTATTTTTTTATTTTCTCGACATTTTTCCGTTGTTTTTTTTTGCAAAATTAATATTCGGGATTATCTTTGTTGCGAATACGCTGCCATGACGATTATAAACGAGGATTTGGGGCAGGACTTTGATGATGTGATGGTGATCTTTTTGATGTGATATTTCAACGATTTATTATATATTTAATTATTTTTTTGTTATGAATAAGACAGAATTCATTAAGGCAATCGCAGAGAAGAGCGGTTTGACTATTGCGGACAGCAAGAAGGCTGTTGACGCTTACTCAGAGGTAGTAACTGCTGCATTGAAGGGCAACGATAAGGTGGCTCTTATTGGTTTTGGCTCTTTCTCAGTAAAGGAGAATCCTGCACGTGAGGGTGTTAACCCTGCAACAGGTAAGAAGATTAAGATCGCAGCTAAGAAAGTTGCTAAGTTTAAGGCAGGCGCAGAGTTGAACAAGGCTCTCAATTGATTGTTTTAAACAAACTTACAGGAGGCGGCTCGTTTTTCGGGTCGCCTCTTTTGTTTTCTTGCGCATTCCTGACCATAATCGGAGATTTTTATGTATTTTCGCGCAAGTTTTTGTGCGGCATGGCTTCCTCTCCTGATGGAGCCCGCCTTGGAGTCCGTACTATTTGTTGTAATCGGGAGCCGCTGGCTTCCCTATATTTTTTTGGAAATGAGTTTAGATAAGTCTTTGTTCCAGTCTGTGAAAAAAGCGGTTGAGACGCTCTATGGACAAACCGTTGACGACAAACTGATCCAACTGCAGGCCACGCGTAAGGATTTCGAGGGCGATTTGACCCTTGTCGTTTTCCCTTTTGTGAAGATGTCTAAGAAGAAGCCGGAGGAGACTGCGGCTGAAATCGGTGATGAACTGATGAAGATCGAAGGCGCAGTCGAGAAATACAACGTCATCAAGGGCTTCCTCAACATCTCCATCTCGAAAAGCAATTGGGTGGCGCAATTGAACGCCATGCTCGCCGACGAGAAGTATGGAACGAAGGCGGTGACGGCGGACGCTCCTCTCTATATGGTGGAGTATTCTTCCCCTAACACGAACAAACCGTTGCACCTCGGTCATGTGCGCAATAACCTGTTGGGCTATAGCTTGTGCAAGATATTGGAGGCGAATGGATTGCGTGTCGTGAAGACGAACATAGTGAACGACCGTGGTATCCATATCTGCAAGTCCATGTTGGCTTGGAAACTTTTCGGAAACGGGGAAACCCCTGCCTCCTCCGGCAAAAAGGGGGATCACTTGGTGGGTGATTACTACGTCAAGTTCGACAAGGAATATAAGGCTCAGGTGAACGACCTCATGGCGAAGGGCAAATCGGAGGAGGATGCCAAACGTGAGGCTCCGCTGATGGTGGAGGCCCAATCGATGTTGAAGAAATGGGAGGACGGCGACCCTGAGGTGCGTAAGCTCTGGAATATGATGAACGAATGGGTCTACGCTGGTTTCGACGAGACTTACAAACGTCTTGGTGTGGGCTTCGACAAAATCTATTACGAGTCGCAAACCTACCTTGACGGTAAGGCTAAGGTGAACGAAGGACTCGAGTCGGGTGCCTTTTACCGCCGCCCGGACGGTTCCGTGTGGGCTGACCTGACAAAAAATGGCTTGGACGAGAAGTTGTTGCTCCGCTCCGACGGCACGTCTGTTTACATGACGCAGGATATCGGTACGGCTACGCAGCGATTCAATGAATATGATATCAGCAAGATGATATATGTGGTAGGTAATGAGCAGAATTACCATTTCCAAGTGCTTTCCATCCTCTTGGATCGCCTAGGATTTTCTTGGGGTAAGGATTTGGTCCACTTCTCTTATGGCATGGTGGAATTGCCTGAGGGTAAGATGAAATCGAGGGAAGGTACCGTGGTGGATGCCGATGACCTGATGGATGAGATGATCAGTTCCGCCAAGGAGGTTTCCCGCGAACTGGGGAAATTGGATGGTATGACGAAAGAGGAGATTGATGATATCGCCCGCATCTGTGGTTTGGGAGCTCTGAAGTACTTCATCCTGAAGGTGGATCCTCGCAAGAATATGCTCTTCAATCCGAAGGAGTCCATCGATTTCAATGGCAATACGGGTCCGTTCATCCAGTACACGCACGCTCGTATATGCTCTGTTCTGCGCAAGGCTGCGGAATCCAATATCGCGTTGCCGAGTGTCTTGCCTGCGGATCTGGATATCTCCGAGGTGGAGTCGAACCTGATTCAAACATTGTCCAACTTCCCGGCTGTGGTGGCGCAGGCTGGTGCCGAATATAGTCCAGCCCTCATTGCGAACTATGTCTATGAGTTGGTGAAACAGTATAATTCCTTCTATCACGATTTCTCCATCTTGAAGGAGAAGGACGTGCAGTTGGCTCAATTCCGTCTCCTTCTCTCCAAGAAGGTGGCCGCTGTCGTCAAGACAGGTATGTCCTTGTTGGGCATTGAGGTGCCGGAACGTATGTAATCGTTTGTATAAGAAATATTTGTCCTTTAAAAGGTGGGCTCTCCTAGGGGGCCCACCTTATTCTTTTATCACCTTAAGCGTGTGGGAGAATTCGTTGCCGACGATGCGGATGATGTATATCCCTTTGCGGTAGTTGCCTCCGAATTTAGTCTCTCCATTGTGGAGTCTCTTGGCTTCCAGCAGTTCCGCCTGAGGCGTGTATACGTACATTGTTTCGTCACCTTGCGCACCGGAGAGGAGGAACTCACCCTTACCCTCTTGCGAGATGGTGATATTTCTGTTTGGAATGTCCGCCAAGGAGGTCGGCTTATCCGCTTTCACCAGTTCGAACAGTACGCTATCCATTTGCAGGGTGGAAGGCAAATACTTCCCGATGAATTGCAGTTTATGCACGCCTTGCTCGAGGTGTAGTTCCTTTGTGGTGATTTTGTTGACGGCTTTGGTCGTGGTGAAGAACCAACTAGACTCTTCCGTGTAGAGTCCTGGTATGCCCATGGTGTCCACAATTTCTTGGTCAACCATTAAGGATAGTATGACGTCTGATATCGTCGAGTTTTGTATCGACATGTTGTACCATCCGCTTTTCATCACATCGACGGTGTATGTCGTCCATTCCCCCTCCACTGTGAACTCTATCGTATAATTGCCTGTGGTGACTTGCGACATTGGGAAGAACTCGTTATCGTCTCTGGCGTTCTTGATTCTTCGTGTGTCTATCGTCCTTGGGGTGTGGAAGGCCACCTCCGCGCCACCTCGGTCGTATCTTTCCATTTGGAAGCCTCCAGGGATCGCGTAAGGCGCTTCCTCGTAAGGCGATGAGTCGTATACGAAGAGGGTGAACTCTTGGTAGACCGACTTCCCGTTGATGTCGGTCGCTTTTACGGTGAATGTGGTTTCCCCCTCATGGGTTGGTGTGCCTTGAAGCACGCCGGTGCTTGTCAGTTCTATCCCTTCTGGTAATTCACCGTCGTACACTTCCAGCATGTATGGCGCATCGCCGCCTTGCAGTTGGATGCTGTCGTGGAATGTTTGGAATGCGATGGCGTTTTGTAGCGTTTGGGTGGTGAATTCAGGATTCTCTATGTACCTTCCGCAGCGGAAGGTCATGGTCTCGCCCCCTTCGCTGAAGTCCCAGATGTATATGCCTGATTCCGCTCCATCTCTCCACTTGGCGTCTGGGTCAGACTCGTCGTAGAATATTTTCGGGCCATTGCTTTTACTCCAGAACGGATGTTCGTATTGTGCAGGTCTGCAGTCGAGCAGTTCCTCTTTGTCGGCGTAACAGTTGTCTCCGTCATCGTAGCTGTGCCAAATGAATATGCCCGTTTCCCTATTCGTGCGGCTGTGGAGGTAATGTTTGTCCCTGATTTCCAGATAGAACTTCTCCTTGGCGTTGTTTCCCTTCCCTTTGTAGACGGCAACGTATCCGCAACCTTTTTGGAGGGTGATGACCCTACCGTCCTTGATGTTTGTGATATCCGTCTTGGTGTCATCCAGCCAGCCCATTTGGTCCAAGGCCCAAGGATTCGGGTAGGATGGGTTAGTCTCACTGCTGATGCTGAAGGCGTCACCTATGTTGTATCCGGATGCGTTGTTGGGCTCGTGTTCCTCGTATTGGTAAAAATCGGGCCATCCGCAGATGAGGTGTCCGTTTTCGTGCACGAAGGTGCCCATGGTCAGTTTGTTGCCCATGTCGGATATTTGGTAGCTGTGGAACACGTTACGACCTTTGTATCTCCAGTTGGTAACTCTCACTTGCTCGATGTTGCTCACGTAGCTTTGGTGAGGCCATAGGCCGGTGGCCCACTTGTTGTTGCACGTGCCGGCGTAAAGGATGTTCAGCGCCTTGATGCCCTGGTATTCGTTGGCCGATAGTAGGTTGAATTCGTCGGGGTGTTTCTTCGCCCAATCGTTGATCGCCGCCTCTATTTGCGGATAGAATAGGTCGATGGTGTAGTCCGTGGCGGTGGACGGTGAGTAATCGCTGAACTCTTTCTCCGCTGTGTAGTAGTCGTCCGGCACGAAGTTGATGTAGGTGAGTTTTCCGTGGGAGATCCATTGAAAGAACTCTTTGATGGAACTCTGGTTCCCGAATACGGGGTTGTTGTCTCCGTTCAGGAAGGTCCTCACCTGGTCTAATGTTATGTTCGATTTCGTGCTGGGAAAGTCTATGAGAAGGCAGAGCCCATATACGGTGTCAGGTAGTACGGTGGCGGCGCGGAGAACGGGTCCGCTCGTGTCGCTTGCGGGTTTGCTCAGTTTGCTCTTCGCCTGGGCTATTTTCTTCGCTTTGCTCTCCTTGCTGATGCGAAGATCCGCCTGTACAATCATTTTCACGGCTTCTGGGGTCTCTCCTCCGGTGTAGGTGATGCCGGTGGAGGCATATTCGTTTCCGTCCTTAGAGAGCATGGCGTAGCAGATTTCTCCGCTGGTTTCATCTGTGGTGAGCGTGTAGTGGTCCACGCTTTCGGCATCGATATAGAATTCCGATCCATACAGATAAACGGTCACCGTGTCTCCGTTGGGTTGCGTCATCTTATGGGGAGTCCCATTGTACACCATGGCTTGCATGGTGCTTGCGGATAGCAAACAGATGAGCAATGCGTTGATATATGAAATTATATGTTTCATGGCGTATGTGTGCTTAATTGGTTGGCGACTCAAATATATGTTTTTCCGATTCGTTAAGATAAGAAATTTAAATCAAAATGTGAAATAATTCGACAAAAAAACGTGGCATATATATGAAAAGAGGATGCCGTAGACTGACATCCTCTTACAAATACTAATTATGATCTAGGTTGTTCGTTCTTCTGAACTTATTTTCTTATTGCGACGCAGGCGTTGTGCCCACCGAATCCCAACGAGTTGGAGATGGCGATGGTCAAGTCCGCTTTCTGCGCTTTGTTTGGCGTGTAATCCAAGTCGCACTCAGGGTCAGGATTGTTGAGTCCGATGGTAGGCGTCACGACGCCCTCTTGGAGAGACAAGGCCGATACGATTACCTCTACGCCACCAGCTGCGCCCAACATGTGTCCTGTCATGGACTTGGATGAGCTGATGTGAGCCCTGCGAGCCTCCTTTTCGCCTAACGCCAGCTTGAGGGCTTGGGTTTCCGAGGAGTCGTTCATGTGGGTACCTGTACCGTGCGCATTGACGTACAACGTGTCCTTCTCGCTGTAGTTCGCCTCGTCGAGAGCCATTTTGATCGCTCTGGAAGCGCATGTTCCGTCTGGTTTCGGTGCGGTGTAGTGATAAGCGTCGCAGGTGTTGCCGTAGCCGCAGATCTCACCGTATATCTTTGCGCCAGATGCTTTCGCATGCTCATATTCCTCCAGGATGACGATTCCGGCGCCCTCTCCGATGACGAATCCCTTGCGCTCCGCGTCGAATGGCAGGGAGGCGCGTTTAGGATCGCCCGACTTGGACAATGCCTTGCAGTTGGTGAAACCACCGATCGCCAATGGATTGATGGTCGCTTCCGCACCACCGGCGATGATAGCGTCCGCATAGCCGTATTTGATGGCTCTGTAGGCTTCACCGATCGCGTGCGTACTGGTTGCGCAGGCTGTCACGACTGGCAGACATGGACCTTCCGCATGGTGTGCGATGGCGATGTTGCCGGCCGCGATGTTGGAGATCATCATTGGAATGAATAGGGGAGAGACACGACCCGGACCCTCTTCGAACATTTTCTTGCTCTCGTTGAGGAATGTCTGCATGCCACCGATTCCGGAGCCTACGTAAACGCCGACTCTTTCGTTAGGCAATCCGAGGTCACCTCTGTCGTTCATAGCTTGCTGTGCGGCGGCGAGGGCAAATTGACAGTAACGGTCAGCCTTGCGCGCCATGCCTTTCTCTACGCCGAAGTCCTCGGCACGGAAATCCCGCACTTCACCGGCGATCTTCACTTCCAAACCGGTCGTGTCGATATTTTGGATGAAGTCGATACCGCAAACTCCATTCTTCAGATTCTCCCAAAATGTCTTGATGTCTTTCCCGATGGGCGAAATGATGCCCATTCCTGTGATGACTACTCTTCTCATGCTTATTTGATTCTGTTATTAGCTTTGTTTAATAAGGATTCCGCTTCGCTGACCATCGATTCGATGATTGCCTTGGCAGGGCGTTGCTCTTTGATGAGACCAGCGATTTGTCCGGCCATGAAGGAACCGCCCTTCGCGTCTCCGTCAACTACCGCTTTCCTGAGTGATCCTGCGCCGAATGCCATGATCTCCTCGTCGGTGATGGTGTTGTCCTTCTCCATGTCCGCGAATTTCTTGGAGAATGGAGTCTTCAAGGAACGAACCGGGTGACCGAATCTCTTACCCGTCACGATGGTGGCGGTGTCGCTTGCCGAGATGATTTTATCCTTATAAGTTTGGCTTACACAGCACTCGTCAGCCACGAGGAAGCAAGTACCGCATTGTACGCCCTCCGCGCCGAGCATGAAGGCTGCGGCCATACCTCTACCGTCTCCGATACCACCGGCTGCCAACACAGGGATCTTCACTGCGTCTACCACCTGAGGAATCAGCGCCATTGTGTTGAGCTCGCCGACGTGACCGCCAGACTCGCAACCTTCCGCTACCACTGCGCTCGCACCGATTCTCTCCATCAAGATGGCGAATGCTGCGGATGCAACGACTGGTACGACCTTGATGCCTGCTTCCAACCAAGCTTTCATGTATTTAGATGGATTGCCCGCACCTGTGGTGATGACATCCACTTTCTCTTCGATAACCACCTTCGCAACCTCTTCCGCAAATGGGCTTTGCAACATGATGTTGACGCCGAAAGGCTTTTTCGTCATCGTTTTGCATTTGCGGATTTCTTCTCTGACGTATTCCGCATTGGCGTTCATGGCGGAGATGAGTCCCAAACCTCCCGCTTCTGATACTGCACTGGCCAATTTGGCATCTGAAATCCATGCCATACCCCCTTGGAAAATAGGGTATTGAATACCGATTAAATCACAAATCTTACTTGAAATCATATCTTTATCCTTTAGATTTTTGTCTTAATAAAATTACCATCTCACGAGGCACGCTCCGGAGGAGAATCCGGCGCCGAACGCACTGAATACCAGTATGTCACCCTCTTTAATCATACCCTGTTTGTTGATTTCGTCCAACAGCAGCGGCACGCTTGCGGAGGAGGTGTTGCCTCGCCTCTCGATGTTGTGAGGGAATTTTTCTTCCGGTTGGTCCAGGTGAGATTTTATGGCGTCCACGATGCGTAGGTTGGCTTGGTGTAGCAAGAAGAATCTCACGTCTTCCGCTGTCACGTGCGCCTTGTCCATCACATCTTGTATGTCATGCGCCGAACTCTGTACGGCTAACTTGAATACTTCCCTTCCCTTCATCACCAGTTTGGCGTACTTCTCCTCTTGTTGGCTGAACGGAGTGGTTACCACCCTCGCATTGCAGGTGAGTGCGTCGCTATAGGTGGTTGATATGCTGATTTCGCAGTCCGGTCCCTCGTCTGTGATGATGATAGCTCCCGCGCCATCTCCGAACAGCACGCAGCTCTCGCGGCGGGTCCAGTCTGTCATTTTCGTCATGTGTTCCGCGCATACGATGAGGATTTTTTTCGCTCTTCCGGCTTTCATCAAACCGTTGGCGCAGTCTAGCGTGAAGATGAAGCCTGAACAAGCGCCATTCAAGTCGAGAGATGGGCAATGTGCGCTGACCGCACCTTGGATGACGCAGGCGAGTGCCGGTGTCTCGAAGTCGTTGCTCACGTTGTGGCACAAGATGTAGTCCAATTCGGACGCGTCTATCTTCGCATCTTTCAACGCTTCCTTCGCTGCTTGTATGGCCAGTTGCGTGAGATCCTCGTCCGTCGACAACACTCTGCGACTTTTAATGCCCGTGCGGGTGGATATCCATTCGTCGCTCGTGTCCAAGAACTCCGCAAGCATGTCGTTGGTCACCTCTCTCCGTGGAATTGCACTTCCTGTTCCTATGATTTTCATCTTAAATCGTTACGTAAATAGCAGATTTGGAGCTCTGCTTGTTCGCTCGCCGACTTTTAGAGCCATTTTGCTCAATTTTCGGCGATGCAAAATTAAAAAATCCAATTCCATCGGGAAATTTTATGGTTTATTATGGGTTACGGCACCCTTTAAAAGGGACGAAATTTCATATTGTGGGGTGAAATTTCGATTATTTTTGCGAAATGAGCGAATTTGACTTTGCGAAAAAATTGTAACATGAAGATAAATTAACTATTTTCGCGCAACAAACGAATCAAGATGGAGAGACATATACCTATATTTATGACGGAGAAGAGGGGCATTTTGCACTTCCTTACGCTGGTTTTTATCCTGGCGGCGCTCTTCTCTTTTGTCTATAGGCCGAATGTCTTTATCCGTGGTCTGGAGGGTGAGGGTAGATCTAATTATTACGTCTTGTCCCTTGTTATCATAGGATACATCATTATGTCCGCCAGCCGTTTCGCCTTCTATAAGATTCATCATAAGCATCCTTTCACCTTCCAACAGTTTTGTTGGTGGATTGTCTTAGAGTTGATTTTCATATCGTTAGGATTATCCCTCGTGGGATGGTCGGTGGATGCCGCCCATCGTCCTTTCTTGCCGATCATGTTGCATACGTCCGTCTCGGTCGTCACCATTTTGGCGTTGCCCTATACGATCTCGTGGCTCTATTTTGCGTTGCAGGAGAAAAAACAGGTGATCAGTGAGATTTCTTCCCAAATCAAGTTGGTGGATAAGGACCATGAGGTGTTGAATTTCTACGATGAAAAGGGCGTTTTTCGCATTTCCATCCGCATAGATGATTTCTTGTATGCCCAGTCGGCGGATAATTATATTTACATATTCTACCTGAACAATCGGGGGGAAAAGATGCGGTTCATGCTCCGCAACTCATTGAAGAGCATCGAGGAGTCTTTCTCCTCCTACAACATCCGTCGTTGCCATCGTTTCTACGTGGTGAATTTCAGGAAGGTGCGTGTCCTTCGCAAGTCGGCGGAGGGGTTGTTGCTGGAGCTCGATTCGGGCAATTCTTGTGAGGTCATTCCTGTCTCGAAGACGTATGCTACTATGGTGGCTGAGCTTTTCTCGAATTAGGTTTGAGAACACCTTTTGAGCCTAAGGTCAATAATGATGCCCCTTCGGGGCTTAGAGGACAACCAACACAAATGTTTAAGGTCTATAATGTCGCTCCTTCGGAACGGGGCACCCCTGTCTGTGATTTGACGCCCCTTTTGTACAGGGGTTTACACGTAATTCTTAACTCTTAATTCTTAATTTTTATTCGTGATGGTACGGTTCCCCCCGCATGATGGTCATGGCACGGTAGAGTTGTTCCGTGAAGACGAGACGCACCATCTGGTGGGAGAACGTCATGCGGGAGAGGGAGACTTTGTCGTTCGCCCGTTGGTAGACCTCCTGGGAGAATCCGTAGGGACCTCCGACGACGAAAACGAGGCGTTTGAGACCCGAAGCGCTCTTCTTCTCGATGTATGAAGCGAACTGTTTGGAGGTGTATTCCGACCCCTTGTCGTCCAAAAGAACCACCTCGTCCTCCGGTTGCAAGTATTTCAGGATGAGTTCCCCCTCTTTCTGCTTTTGATTGTCCTCTGTCAAGTTTTTCGTGTTTTTTAGCGAAGGTATTTCCTCGATATCAAAAGAAATGTAGAATTTTAGTCGCTTTTGGTACTCGGAAATTGCATTTTTAAAGGATAAATCATTAGTTTTGCCGACTGTAAGAAGTGTGATTCTCATATTCACATTTTTTATGTCGCAAAAATATTAAAAAAGAGTTTTTTAGACATCGTTTTTGTAGTATTAAATGAAAACATGCCGAGATAATATTTAAGGAATTATGAAAATAAGAAAAAGAATCGTCTTGATTCTGCTGTTTGGAGCCGTGATGGCTTCCGCTCATGCGAATCCGGACATTGTGAGGGCTTTCTCAGTGGGGGATGTGCAACGAATTAATTCGTTTTTGGATTCGAGTGTTGACTTGACCATTGAACGCGCTGGCAGTTCCAAGAGCAAAATGCAGGCTCAGGATGCCATCTCTTCGTTCTTTAGGAAGCATCGTCCTTCCAATTTTTCCGTGACCCACAAGACGGAAAAGGAGAAGACCGGTTTGTTGATGGGTAAACTCTATACGGATTCAGGCACCTTCCAGGTCCTGATTCTCACTACAAAGAGCGGTTCGAGGGAGTCGATCTGCCAATTGAAGATTGAACAGTCCGCTAATTGAGGCAGCGAACGCTACCTCTGTTTTTGCATATTAACGAAGGGGGATTCCCCCCTATAATCTTTGTTTGAAGAATGAAAAGTGAAAATGAATTAATTGAAGATTTGCTGGACCTCGCTTTCGCGGAGGATATCGGTGACGGAGACCATACCACGCTTTGTTGTATCCCTGAATCACAGAAGGGGAAGGCGCAACTGCTCATCAAGGAGGAGGGCGTGCTCGCTGGCGTGGAGATCGCTAAGCGCGTCTTCGCCAAGTTTGATCCTGAACTTCAAGTGGAGGTGCTGATCGAGGATGGCGCACACGTGAAACCGGGAGACATCGCTTTCTACGTTTCGGGCAAGGAGCGTTCTCTGCTTCAGACGGAGCGCATCGTACTGAATATCATGCAGCGCATGAGCGGTATCGCCACGCAGACGAATAAGTACGCCAAGGAGATCGCTGACCTGCATACGAAGGTGATCGATACCCGTAAGACGACACCAGGTCTTCGTATTTTGGAAAAGATGGCCGTTAAGATCGGTGGCGGTGGCAACCATCGTATCGGCCTTTTTGATATGATCCTATTGAAAGATAATCACATTGATTTCGCTGGCGGTATCGAGAATGCGGTCACTAACGCGAAACGTTACCTGAAGGAGAAGGGCAAGAACCTGAAGATAGAGGTGGAGGTGCGTAACCTGGATGAGCTGGATCAGGTGTTGAAGATCGGTGGCGTGGATAGAATCATGCTCGACAACTTCGACACGGAGACAACCCGCAAGGCTGTGAAGATCATCAACGGCAGGTGCGAGACGGAGTCTTCCGGCGGCATCACCTTCAAGACGTTGCGCTCGTATGCTGAGTGTGGCGTGGACTTCATCTCTGTCGGTGCGCTTACCCATTCCGTGAAAGGTCTGGACATGAGCTTAAAAGCTGTGAAATGAGGCTTTTTTACTCTATAGCATATCTCTTCCCCCTGCTCTTGGGGGCTTGTGTGGCTCTTCCTGCGGATGTGCCTGCTACTTCTTCGTCCGAGACGGAATCTCAGGACCTAACCAAGGTTTTCCCTACCTCGGGGACTGCGGCTTCATTGGATGATAATCCGTCGGGTGACGCTGTCTTCACGCATACCAATTGCAAGGGAAAAACCTATCGCCATGCGAACTACTCTTTCTCTTATTCGGAGTCGGACGAGCAGTCTGAGTGGGTGGCTTACGAGCTTACGAGAGGCGAGGTGGAGGGCAATCTGGCCCGTAAGGAGGATTTCTCCTCCGACCCTATGGTGGAGACGGGCTCCGCTAATCCTCAGGATTACCAGAACAGTGGCTACGACAGGGGGCATTTGGCACCTTCCGCTGACATGCGCTTCGATGCCACCGCTATGGAGGAGTGTTTCTTGACCAGCAATATTTCCCCGCAGGTGAAGGGCTTTAACAATGGCATTTGGAACGATCTAGAGATGCAGACTCGCTCGTGGGTGCGGAAGTATGAACGCCTTTATGTGGTGACAGGTCCTGTGCTCCCGAAACCAGGGCAGGAAGCTCGGAAGATGTACGCCACAAGTCGTGGCAAGGATGTGCGGACCAATGTGACTATCCCTGATAAATTCTACAAAATCCTTTTCGACTTCTCGAAACGGGGCAAGGAGAAGATGATCGCCTTCGTCATCCCGAATCAGGCGCTCGATAAGCCTTTCACCGATTATGTCACTACGGTGGATGAGGTGGAAAGAATGACGGGTATAGATTTCTTCTCTAATATGGATAAGGACTTCCAAGCAAGGTGTGAGAGCCGTTCTGACCTCTCCAAATGGCCAGAGGCTACTTTTGTGAATTATTCAAACACGCATTCATTTAACCATTAATCATAACTTTTTTATGAAAGCATTTGTATTTCCTGGACAAGGCGCCCAATTCATCGGAATGGGCAAGGATTTGTATGAAAACATCCCTTTGGCGAAGGATCTGTTTGAAAAGGCTAATGATATACTTGGCTTCCGTATCACGGATGTCATGTTCGCTGGCGACGAGTCTGAGTTGAAGCAGACGAAGGTGACCCAACCTGCTGTGTTCCTCCACTCTGTCATCTTGGCGAAGTCGCTGGGCGAGAAGTTCGCTCCTGATATGGTCGCGGGTCACTCCTTGGGTGAGTTCTCCGCATTGGTGGCCGCTGGCGCGATTGACTTCGCGGACGGTGTGAGCCTCGTTTCCAAGCGTGCCTTGGCGATGCAGAAGGCTTGCGAGATGAATCCTTCCACCATGGCCGCCATCATTGGTTTGACTGACGAGAAGGTGGAGGAGATCTGCGCCTCTGTGCAAGGCGAGGTGGTTGTCCCTGCCAACTATAACTGTCCTGGCCAATTGGTAATCTCCGGCACGATGGCGGGCATCGACAAGGCTTGTGAATTGGCTACGGCTGCAGGCGCGCGTCGTGCGTTGAAGCTCTCCGTGAGCGGTGCGTTCCACTCTCCATTGATGGAACCTGCGAAGGTGGAGTTGGCTGCGGCTATCGAGGCTACAAGCTTCCGTGCGCCTATCTGCCCTGTTTATCAGAACGTCACCACGAAAGCGGAGACTGACCCTGAGACAATCAAGGCTAATTTGGTGAAACAACTTACTTCTCCAGTGAAGTGGACCCAGTCCGTGCAGAACATGATTGCCGCTGGCGCCGATAGCTTCACGGAGGTCGGTCCGGGCTCCGTTTTGGTGGGCTTGGTTCGTAAGATCGACAAGGGCGTGGAGACGATCTCCGCTGCTCTGTAATCGTGGTAGGATAGAAACGTTAGGGGAATAATCCCTTGCGGATATTATAGATAACGGGCGTGCCATAGCTTATGTATGGCACGCCTGCTTTTTGTCTGTTTTTATCTGTTGCTCCATCTTCGGAACGCACTTTTTTTATTGAAGTCGAAATACCACTCTGGTGTATTGACCCAAGGGCGTTTCTCAATGTCTATGTCGAACCATGGGGCGTTGCTGTTGTCCGGGCTGGCGAGTATTTCTATCTCCTGCGCTGGCATGTAGCTTTGGCTGAACATAACCCTTAGTTGCCCCGTCTTCTTGTTGCGTAGCACGTCCATGACGGTCAATGCGTGGCCAGGACTGCCTCCGTAGATGAGTAGGTCTCCCGGACGGATGTCGGTCGGCGTCACTTTCTTCAACTCTGCCGCCAGGGAGGCTGTGCCGCAGTAGGTGAATACCAGGGAGAGGTACTTGCGGAAAGTGGTGTAACTGTAGTCGGGCTGGGCATCTTTGCTCCATGAGGCTTTCCAGTTTCTGTCGAAGTGGACACGGTAGCCAGCCGCCCATTTAGTGTATTCGTAGACGAATCCGTTGCCTCCTTTGAAGTGGATCTTTTCGTATTGTTTGTTCTTCCAAAGATACTCCGCCCACAGACGCATGCAGGCGTCGGCGCATTGTTGCAGGTCAGCCGGCACTTCCTTTCCTTTGCCGTTGAAGGTGCCCACCAAGTCCGTCTTCAGGACACCCACACAGATTCTGCTGGAATTGTACTTGACGTCACCGTTGTAGTAGCGAGTCTCGTGTCCTTGCGGATGTAGCTCCATACTGAGCAACCACTCTGCGTATCCGTCGGTATACGGGCGCTCCCAATCGTTGTCGAGGCATACGTAACGGCTCTTGAGCGTGTTCCCTTGCGGGTCTATGCGGTAGTATTTGCTGCTTGTATAATCGTTCTTTTTCTCTGTGACGATAGAGCTGTCGCTTGGATTAACGGTCTGAATGGACACTTCTCCCCCTTTGCTCGTCTCGGCGGGCGTTCCTGCGCAGGAGATGAGGGGTATCCCCGCGAGGAGTAGCATCATTCCTGAACTTAGTAGTGTGTTGATTTTCTTTTGTGTTCCCATGAGGCTTGAAGTTTAGTTGTTTGTTTGTTGACGGCTTGCCTGTAGCAGGTCAGGCCTGAATTCGAAGTGCATCGTGTCGAAGTGGTACCACCTCGCACCTGAGATGAATCCGTGCTTCTCGAATATCTGGATGATCTCTTTCGGGATACGGTTCGTATATTTCAGACTATCTTCCTCCCCTTTGCCGGGGTTCTTCCATCGCCAGTAGTCGGAGAATTTCGTGCAGATATCGATGGCGATGCCGAAGCTATGTGCGCTCAAACGGTTGCTTCCCCGGACGGTGCGCCAATAGAAAGTGGAGGAGTTGTCGAAGTACTTCTGGTAGGAGGCGGGGAGTTGTGCCAGTTCCTTGGCCACCGCTTTCAGACTATCGGCCGCGCCGTTCACGCTACTGAACAGCAGTTGTTGCTTGAACCATTTGACACGGACCAAGCGTTTCCTTGCCTCCGCCTCGTTTTTGCCATACATATACTTCATCAGTTCCTCGTTGCGGACTCTGCCCGGGTCGTAATTGCGGGCGGGGAGCCATACGCTGGTGTCGTAGGGTTGGGAGAACATATCCTCCACGTCAGGCTTGTCCATGCGATCGATGAAACTCTTCTCTTCCTGGTCGTCGTAGAGTAGGGCGGAGCCATCCGCCAAGAGGAGATGATTCTCTTCGTATCCTTTGATGAAGTCAGGGTAGTTGTCCATGAGCGCCTGGGCTCCGACAGGGATCTTCGATGGGGCGGGAGCCTGTGGGACTATGGTCGTGTCCTTTTGTTGCGGGATAGCCAGTTGCTCTCCGGGCGTTTGCGAGCATGCGCATATGCTGAGCGATAGGAACAATGTGATATGTGAGATAGCTATTAAACGCATAGGCCTGACGTCTTTGTTGTTGATGGATATTGCGAATATAATGCGACGGATTTTCATTGTCAAGGTGTCGGAGGGGATGATGGGTGGTTCTTCCTCCTTCTCTTATGATTGTTTAACTTAAAAAATGTTTCGTGCGGAGACAAAAAAAGTGGCATACGATTTTTCGCATGCCACTTTGTGATTATTAGCTGAGCTAAAATTATTTAGCCAAATAAGCTTTCACATCATCGTTGTGAACAATCTTCTCATCGAAATAGTAAGCGCCCGTCTTAGGAGACTTAACCATCTTGATGACCTTAGCGTATGAACGGCCTTCGCCCTTCTGCATACTTGCGACTGCTTTCTTTGCCATAGTTCAAATAATATTAAAGATGAATTACTTGATTTCCTTGTGGATAGTGTATCTCTTCAAGATTGGGTTGTATTTCTTGAGCTCCAATCTGTCAGGAGTGTTCTTCCTGTTCTTTGTGGTAACGTAGCGAGAAGTACCTGGCATTCCGCTATCCTTCATCTCTGTGCACTCCAAAATAACTTGCACGCGGTTTTCTTTTCCTTTCTTAGCCATTTTCAGTCCTCCTTATTACAAAATACCTTTTTTAGCGGCATCGATCAATGCTGCGTTGAGTCCCTTCTTGTTAATCGTACGAAGTCCTTTGGCTGACACCTTCAGACTGATTGTGCAGTCTTGCTCTGGCCAGTAGAATTTCTTAGTGAACAAGTTCACATTGAACAGCCTTTTCGTTCTCCTCTTAGAGTGGGAAACGTTGTTGCCGTTCTGCGCCATCTTACCAGTAATTTCACAAATTCTTGACATTGCTGTTAATCTAAATAAGTTATTACATATAAAGCGGGGCCAAATCCTATCCTGATCCTTCTTCTCAGAAAGCAGCGTAACTATCAGAAATTCAAATAGAATGAACCCAATTTGCTATCATTTTGCGACTGTCAGCGCGTTGCATCCTCGCACTTTCCAATCGGTTTGCAAAATTACAACTTTTTTATTTCCCGACAAATTCTTTCGCGAAAATTATTGCATTTTTTGTCGCCTCCTCGATGTTTGCTGCCCTCTCGGTGCCGAAATGGTAGCATCTGCTCTCGGTTCTTTCCCCGTCCGACACTGCCATCCAGACCGTTCCGACGGGTTTCTCCGCGCTTCCGCCGCCTGGGCCTGCTACGCCGGAGGTGGCGACCGCATAGTCCGTCCCGATGACCCTGACCGCACCTCGCGCCATTTGCTCGACCACTGCCTGACTGACTGCGCCATATGCCTCTATATCCTTTGGATTAACTCCTAAGATATTGATCTTTACCTCGTTGGCGTATGACACCACCGATCCTTTGAAATAGTCCGAACTGCCTGGAATTAGGGTGATCTGGTGGGCGATGTTGCCGCCCGTGCAACTCTCGGCTGTGGCGATCGTCTTCCCTAACCGCCGTAGCGCTTCGCCCAGCTCAATCGCTGGAAGATTCTCTGTTTTCATCTCTTTTTTAGATTTTTGCATTACAAATATAGCGGAAACGGATTACTTTTTTATTAATTTTGTGCGATTTATGTATATACACACATATCAATATGATTAACAGGCTTTTATTTGCTTTGACCCTGTTGGGATTCTTCGGTGTACAAAGCTTGAACGCACAGCAAAATACGATTTTTAGGGCCAAGGCGGAGGGTCATTATGGCTGGAATCTTAGCGATGGTGGCAACCTCGTGGGGGGTGAGGTCGGCATGGAATTGCCTTTGCTCGGCAACCATAATTGGGAATATGCCTACAATTTCCCTACCGTCGGTTTCGCCATTGGCGGGAAACATTTCGACCAACCTGAGTACTTGCGCTTCGCAGGTGACGCGAAGGTCTATTTCCATTATCCTATTATCCATAAGAATGGTTTCGCTCTGAACCTGAAATGGGGCAATGGTATGGGAGGTTTCATCTCCAAGGGAGACTCTCTTAACCCTATCGTGCCTGTCTTCGGTGTCTGGGATTTGGGCGTGAACATGGAATTTGCGCTTTCGAAACGTTATGGTCGCCCTTTGGCTCAGTGGCGCATATGTCTGGGAGGCAACTTGGATGCTTACCATAACGGACACATCACGCGTAAGGCTCATAACATGTATTATGGGGATGTCTTCTTGGGCGCCAAGTATACACCGAACGTCTGGCCGTTGCCGATCAAGTATCCTGCCAAACGAGTGAAGCATATCCTGGCCTTGGAGGCTTATGGCGTGGGTGGTGTGAACCAACTGGAGCGCGACGAGAAGTACTTCCTGAACGCGAATATCTGTGCGGGCGCTTACATGCCGATCACCAACGCTTACCGTCTGGGACTCTCGACCGACGCTTTCTATAACGGTGCCTACAATGGCGACCAAAGGACGAGCAATGTACGCTATAACTTCATCGACGAGAACCGTTTCCGCAACAAACTCCGAGGGGGTGTGGCTTTGGCGAACGAGTTGAGGATGGATAGGGTGGTCGTCGGTGTGCATACGGGCTTCTATTTCTACTCGAAGATTAAGATCCCGAAATATGACGAGTACGGTAACAAGAATGATAATAGGATCGAGAGCTATCTCTACACGAAGCTGGTGACCCGCTTCTACATCACACCGAAACTCTTCTTCGTGACGGACTTGAAAACGCATCTCCTCCACGTGGAGTGCTTCAATGCTGGCTTTGGTTGGGCTATGCCTGACTTCGGCTCGCGCATCAAGAATCCGTTCGAGCGTATATCCTTCAAGAAGGAGGATAAGGAGGAACTCCGTATCGACTAAGGAAGAACGGCCCCCGCTTTTTTAATTTAAGTTGTATAAATCTGGGTCGATGCCCGAAAGGGGAATGACTCATCTAACAAATATTTTTTATGGTAATTGAAGACAGAAAATTTGTGGCCGTCTCTTACGAGCTGTATGTGGAGGGAGAGGACGGAAAACCTGAATTGTGGGAGACTGCGCCTGCTGAGGCTCCTCTGAAGTTTACTTGCGGTCTGGGTATGATGCTGGAGAAGTTCGAGGAGAACCTCCGTGGCTTGAAACTGGGGGACACGTTCGATTTCACTATTCCTTTCGAGGATGCTTACGGTGAGTATTCCGAGGCTATGGTCGTTGACCTTGACCGCACGATCTTCTACAACGGCGATGGTGTGTTCGACGACGAGCATGTGCAGGAGGGTAAGATTGTGGAGATGATCAATGCGGACGGCCAGCATATCAATGGCATCGTCCTCAAGATAGGCAAGGATAAGGTAAAGGTGGACTTCAACCATCCGTTGGCTGGAGAGAACCTGAACTTCAAGGGCAAGGTGTTGGAGCTCCGTGACGCTACGGAGGAGGAGATCGCTGTGGTCTTGAATCCTCGTTGTGGAGGCGGTTGCGGCAGCTGTGGCGGTTGTGGCGGAGACTCCGCTGGCGATTGCGGCGGCGGATGTGGTGAAGGTCACTGTTGTCATTAATCTGTGGAAATGAATACTTTCGGAGACATATTGAGGTTGACCACCTTCGGGGAGTCCCATGGTGTCGCCATCGGGGGTGTGTTGGATGGTTTCCCGGCTGGTATCGATGTGGACGTGGAGTTCATTCAGTCTGAGCTGAACAGACGTCGCCCGGGGCAATCCGCCTTGACAACGGCGCGTGCGGAGGGTGATCGTGTGGAGATCCTCTCGGGTGTGTTTGAAGGCAAATCGACGGGTACGCCTATCGCCTTCGAGGTGCGCAACGAGAACCAACGCTCGGGCGATTATTCCGAGCTGAAGGATATTTTCCGTCCTTCCCATGCGGACTATACTTACCAGATGAAGTACGGCATCCGTGACTATGCCGGTGGAGGAAGGGCTTCCGCCCGTACTACCATCGCTCAGGTTGCGGGTGGGGCTTTCGCTAAGCTCTTGTTGCGTCGCATCGGTGTGCGTGTCTATGCGTATACCTCCCAGGTGGGGGATATCGCCCTCCATCTTCCTTACCAGTCGTTAGATCTTGAAGCCATTGACTCCAATGCGGTGCGTTGCCCTGATGCGCAGACCGCCGAGCGTATGGCGCAGGAAATCCTCAAGGTGAAGGGTGAGGGTGACACGGTCGGAGGAATCATCTCTTGTGTGATCAAGGGATGTCCGGTCGGATTGGGCGAGCCTCAGTTCGGGAAACTCCATGCGAAACTGGCGGGCGCAATGCTCTCCATCAACGCAGTGAAGGGCTTCGACTATGGCTGTGGCTTCGATGGTGTCTCAAAGAGGGGTTCCGAGTTGAACGATATATTTGAACGTAGGCAGAATGGCTCTGTCGGTACCCGCACCAACAATTCCGGAGGTGTGCAAGGGGGTATCAGCAACGGGGAGGACATCTATTTCAGGGTGGCCTTCAAACCTGTGCCTACGTTGTTGAGGGACCAAGAGTCTGTCAATACGGAGGGATGCCCCGTCACCTACAAGGCTAGGGGAAGGCATGACGCCTGTGTGTTGCCTCGTGCGGTGCCGATCGTGGATGCCATGGCGGCCCTTGTTGTGGCCGATGCCTATCTGCAGGGGAAGGCGAGCGGTCGTTTCATTGACAAATAGAAATTATTTGATGCAACCATCTAGGGTGGTATAGGCGTGGGTGACTCTGAAAAATTGATTTTTTTCGAAGTCATTCATACCATATTCGGTAATTTTTGTTTATATTTCCCTATAAAAAATAAAAAGGGAAAGAAAAAATGTTTATTTTTGCCTAGAGCCGGTCTAAGCTTTGGGTTGTTTTTCATGCCGGTGTAATGTGGTAATGGATCTGACGAACCTGACAACTCCGTTTGGAGCCGTTAAAAAGAAAGTAGACGAACTGCTGTCGACAAAGGAAAGACGATATCTGTTTTTTTCCTTCGCCTTGGCATTGGTGTGTTTTGCTTTAGGCACATTTACCCAAAGCCTGTACTTCAAGGATTCATTCAGAAGTGTGGATGTTGAGGCTTTCCAGAACTGTCTTTACGGGAAGGAGGATTTTTCGAAGGCGTGGATGGAGCGTATTCGTAAGAAGATCGCGGAGGGTCGTTTGTCCGACATCTATAACGAGGAGGCTTTGTATGACGAGTCTGAAAGGAACGAGGTGGATTTCCATGTATACAAGGGAGACTCATTGCTGTTTTGGAGCCGGGATGTCGCGGGGGCGCAGGCGGATGTCGATTTTGACCTGGAGAAGAGTGTCTTTGTCCGTTCTGATAATATGTGTATGGTCGCCATGCAGACTTTCTTCAGGGAGTATCGATGCGTGGCTCTGATAAAGATAAAGGAGAACTATTCGCAGAAGCAGAATAGCAGCTGGAACTCATTCGCCAAATCGTTCGATCTGCCGGGGAGCGTGATTGTCTCCGAGGTCCAGCAGGAGGGCTTCTCCCCCATATTCTCAGGTTCGGGAAACTATTTGTTCTCCATCCAACGGGTGCCGCTGTATGAAGGGAATGCCTTGTTGTTCGCCATATCCGTCTTCTTTTGGGTAGTGGGTGTTGGGGCTTTGTTCTTCTTCGCGGACTCATTGTTGAGGTGGAGCGAATTGAAGTCCCGTAAGCAGCACACACTGGCCTGGATAGGGGTTTGCCTCTTCTTCCCCGCCATGATGTATGCCGTTTCGGTGCTCCATGTGCCACCCGTCTTTTTCCGGCGCTTTTCGGATGCGTTGTCGTATTCGTCGGCGTTCGCGCCATCCGCGGACTATCTGTTTGTCTATGCGCTATTCTTGGGCGGTTTCCTGATCATCCTGCGACGGAACCTGTCGTTGCCCAAGAATGTGGTGAAGCGTGATTCTTGGTTCCAGTCGTTCTTCTTTATCTTGTTCCTGAAGTTCTTTGTCTTTGTCGCGTTTTCCGCCTTGTACATCTATATCCTCAGTTTGGTCTATGATTCCAACGTGAATCTTGCGCTCCCATCCATCCAGGAGGTGAATAGGATGTCCATCTGTTCCGTTCTGCTGATGATGCTATGGGCATACCTGCTGTACGAATGTTTGGATAAGTACAGGGTCTTGTATGCGGCGCGCTCGAATGTCCGTGCCATTCTGTTGGCGCATCTTGTGCTGACGGCCGTCGGAGCGGCGTTGTTCGTCTACTTCCTGTCATGGACGGATGGTTGTTTGTTCCTCTTCTCCTCCTTGATAATCCTTTATGTGGAGTTGGGGGATATCTTCTTAAAATTGAATATGTTCGTGAAGACGGTCATCACTTCGTTCATGTTGGTGAACTTCATCGTTGTTCTCGCCTATTGGCACAGTGAAAGGAAGTGTACTTCGGAATATGGGAAGATGGCGAAGGATGTCGCACTGAACAACTGCGTGCGGGAAGACCCTATCGCTGAAATCGTGCTGAAGGACTATGACCCGTATATCATGGCGGATACCGTTTTGTCTGCTTTTGTCAATTCCAACGATCCCCTTCGTGACTCGCTCTCCTTGTCACATCTGACGGATACCTACCTTCGGGTTTTCAAGGAGTCATACAATATACGGGTTCAGGTTGAGAATGAGACACAGAAGGGGTTAAGCCTATGGCGCGCTGGTCTTGGTGCGGTCTCCTACGACTCGTTCGACGAGGTGAAGCGTTCTTTCCGGGTGTTGGAGCCCGGCTCTCATTTCTATGCTTGTTCGGATGAGGCTTTCTCCGTTTCGTTTTTGGGCATTCTTCCTATGGGGAAGTCCATCCTCTACATCAAGTTGTACCCACGTCTTTCCCGCGAGATACATGGATTGTCCGTTCCTCGTCGCAACAAGAAGGAGATTGGAGTGGAGTATTCCTTGGCCAAGTATTGCGGATCTGCGTTGTGCTACTCCGACGGTATCTTCCGATACCCGGCCAATTCACACTGGTTACCTCGCCCGTATGTGTCGGACGGAGAGGAGCCTAGTTTCACGATGAAGGGAAATGGTTACACCCATTATGTCTATTATTTGGAGGATGGTGACGTCTATGCTGTCACGAGTGTGCCGGACCGACAGAGCTATGTCTATGTCATCTTCGTAACGTTCCTCTTCTCGATATACTTGTTCATCTCCCTTTGCTATTTCTTCTACAACAATGTCCGCCGGAGGAAGCAGGACGGCAAGCGTTCCTTTGTGGCCACCATGCAGACGATCTTCATCTTCCCTATGGTCGTTTCGTTCTTCATATTGTCGGCGGTCACTTTCCCGTTCTTCTCCAGGCAGTACGAGAAGACCCACCATACGGATATGCGCGACAAATCCTATGTCGCTCAACATAATCTGCAGGATGTGATAGGCTATTCGACGAAGATGTCGAGCCATCAGAAGGAACTCGATGAGTACGTCCGGAACGTCTCCGATTTCTATCAGATGGATGTCTTCCTGTATGATACGGAAGGTAAACTTTTCTCTTGTTCAAGACCTATCGTCACTCCGCGTGACAGGATGCGCATGATACTTATGAACCCGCGGATGAGGTTTTGCCAGATACAGGAACTCTATGTGTTGGAGAAATATGGTCGTATGGATTGTTACTCCAACTATGTGCCGGTGTATAATAACCGGAACGAGTGTGTCGGGTACTTGAAACTAGTGTCCATCTGGAACTATTACCATGTGAAGACCCAATTGTTCAACATCATGGTGGTCATTGTGGACATCTACCTCTTCGTGATGGTCTTCTCCATCATCATCATCTGGTTGCTCAACAGGCGGACGGTGAAGCCTTTGTCTCTGCTGACAGAACGATTTGCCGAGGTGCGTCTGACGGGAGAGAATTCCATGATCCGGTACGATGCCAAGGATGAGTTGGGCGATTTGGTGCGCCAATACAACAAGATGGTGGGACAGTTGGAGGAGAGCGCTAAGAAATTGGTGGAGTCTGAGAGAGACTTCGCATGGCGGGACATGGCGCGCAGGATTGCCCATGAGGTGAAGAACCCGCTGACCCCGATGAAGCTTTGCGTGCAGCAGTGTCAGCGTAAGAAACGGATGGAGTCGGCCGACTTCGACGCCTATTTTGATAAGACGTGCGATATCTTGATTGAGCAGATTGATACGTTGGCGGACATTGCCACATCATTCTCTTCCTTCGCCAAGGCTTCCGAGTCTAAATTGGAGAAGGTCGATATCCTCCAAAAACTGGAGCAGGTGGTCTCCCTCTTCGAGAACAACGAGGATGGTGTGGTCTTCACCTTGGAGAAAAATGGATTCGAACATTCCTACGTGATGATGGACGAAAAGCACTCCCTGCAGATGTTCACGAACCTCTTTAGCAATGCTATACAATCCATTCCGGAAGAGACCTTTGGCGCTGTGAATGTGACATTTGAGGAGAAAGACGGCTTTGCCATGATATCCATTACGGACAATGGCTGCGGTGTTTCGGAGGAGGCCCGCCAAAAGATGTTCATACCGAATTTCACGACGAAGACCAGCGGTATGGGATTGGGGATGGCCATTGTGAAAAGTGTGCTGGATGCGGCGCATGGAGAGATTACCTTTGAATCGGAGCTGGAGGTGGGTACTACATTCTATGTAAAAATTCCTTTGTGTAAGGATGTGTAGTTAGCCAAAAAATAACTATATTTGAACCCGAAATAAAATTATATGACGGGAAGAAAAAATATAGTGGGGAAGAAACTTCTGTTGTTCCTCTTTACAAGTTTGATGCTGCCTTTCCTGGCTAATGCGGAGGCGGGCGAAGGAGTTTACCATTTCTTGAACCTGCCGTATAACGCCAAACTTGCGGGTTTGGGCGGCGAGAATGTTTCCTTGCAGGCCTCGGATGTGAATATGGCTCATGTCAATCCTGCGCTACTCTCCTCCGATGTGCATAATAAAATTTCTGCTACTTATTTGAACTATATAGACGATGCGAACGCCGCTTCGCTCGCATATGCCTACACGCCGGACAGCCTAAATTTCTTCGGTGTGGGTGCCTTTTTTATGGGCTATGGTGAATTGCAGGGGTATGATGAGTTCGGCAACCCCACAGACGAGTTCAAGGCGGGCGATTTCTGTTTCCGTATGAGCTATGCCCGTTTCTTGGGCGCGGGCATCAAATTGGGAGTCTCCTTTAAACCTATCTATTCCCACATCGAGGATTATAGTAGTTTCGGACTGGCGGTGGATGTCGGTTTCAACTATTTCAATAAGGGAAAATTATTCTCGGTCGGTGTCGCTGCCCGTAACTATGGTGTGCAGTGTGTGAAGTATTACGATTCTGACGCCCGAGAGAGACTTCCCTTCAACCTGCAGCTTGGGTTGTCGAAGGAGCTTAGCCACGCTCCGTTCCGTTTCTCGGTCACGTACGATCGGTTGAATGACTGGAACTTGGATTACTATCGACAGGTGAAGAAAAAGGATGTCGTGGGGGAGGAACCTGACGATAACAATATCAAGGGAGGGGATATGTTCTTTCGCCATTTGATTTTTGGCGTGGATGTCTTGTTCTCCAAGAACTTTTATGTGGAGGCCGCATACAATCACCGTAGGAAAAAGGAGTTCGTATTGCCTGACTCTAGAGGAGGAAATGGATTCTCGTTCGGTGCGGGACTGAAGGTTTATGCCTTTGCTTTAGACCTTGCCTATTCCATGTATGCGCCAGCGTCGAACACATTTACATTGACCCTGACGACGGACATTGAAAAATTCAGAAAAAAATGAAACGAATCATAGTCGCGATTGATGGTTTCTCATCGTGCGGAAAGAGTACGATGGCGAAGGACTTGGCCAAGAGCGTGGGCTACGCTTATGTGGATAGTGGGGCGATGTACCGCTCCGTCACACTTTTTTGTCAGCGGAATGGCCTGATTAAGGACGGATCCGTGGATGAGTCTTCCTTGAGGAATCGGATCGATGATATTCACATTGAGTTCAAATTTAACGAGGAGACGCAGCGTAATGAAACGTATCTGAATGGGGAGAATGTCGAGGACGAAATCCGCACTTTGGCAGTCTCTAACCAAGTCAGTATCGTCAGCTCCATCGGTTTCGTTCGTCGCGCGATGGTCGCCTTGCAGCAGTCATATAGCAAGGACAAGGGTATCGTGATGGACGGACGCGACATCGGTACGGTGGTCTTCCCTGACGCTGAGTTGAAGATCTTTCTGACGGCTTCCCCTGAAATCAGGGCGCAGCGCAGGTACGAAGAACTGAAGCGCAAGGGGATGGAGGAGCCTTATGCGGATATCCTGGAAAACGTGAAACAGCGTGACCATCTGGATATGACCCGTGCGGAGAGCCCTCTCCGGAAGGCGGAAGACGCCATCGAACTGGATAACGGCGAGATGACCATCGAGGAGCAAAGAGCGTGGTTGCTCGATATATTCAATGAAAGAGTAAAATGATTATTGAGATTGACGACAATTCGGGATTCTGTTTCGGTGTGGTCACCGCAATCAAGAAGGCTGAAGAGGAATTGACTCGTACCCCGAGACTTTATTGCTTGGGTGACATCGTCCACAACAGCATGGAGGTGGAACGCCTCTCCTCGAAGGGCCTGATATCGATTGATCGTGAGACGTATCTGAATCTGCGCGATCAGAAGGTGCTTTTCAGAGCGCACGGCGAACCTCCTTCCACCTACCAGTACGCGAAGGAGAATAACCTTGAAATAATCGATGCCACGTGTCCTGTGGTGTTGAACCTGCAGAAGAAAATCAAACAGGCTTATGAGGAGTCGGACCCGACCGACACGCAAATCGTCATCTATGGCAAAAATGGTCATGCGGAGGTGAACGGCTTGGTGGGGCAAACGGAGGGAACAGCTGTCGTGGTGGAGGGTCTGTCCGATCTTGACAAGATAGATTTCTCCAAACATATCAGGATGTTCTCGCAGACCACTAAGTCCATCGAGGGGTTCAACCGCATCGTTGAGGCTATCGGCGAGCGTGTGAAGCCTGGATGTAAGTTCGAGTACAACGATACAATTTGCAGACAGGTGGCGAATCGTATCCCGAAGATCGTTAATTTTGTGGCGAAACACGAACTGGTCCTCTTCGTCAGCGGGAAGAAGAGCTCGAACGGTAAGGTGCTCTTCGATGAGTGTAGGAAGGTGAATCCGAACATCTATATGGTCTCCGACCTGGAGGATGTGGACTACACCATATTCCTGGGGGTGAAGTCTGTGGGAATATGTGGCGCCACCTCAACCCCGAAATGGCTGATGGAGGCCTTGAAGAGGAGAATCGAACAATATCAGAATTATTACTAAGCACTATACACAAACATTATGAAGTATCAAATAAACTGCATCGGAATCTTGACGTCTGGAGGTGATGCTCCTGGTATGAATGCGGCCATCCGTGCCGTGACGCGTGCCGCCATATTCCGCGGAATTAAGGTGAAGGGTATATATAGGGGCTATCGTGGCCTTATCTTAGACGAGATACATGAGTTCCAGACCCAAAGCGTGAGCAATATCATCCAACAAGGTGGTACCATCTTACGTACGGCTCGTTGCAAGGAGTTCATGACCGAGGAGGGACGTAAGAAAGCCTACGAGACTATGCAACAGGAGGAAATCGACGCTTTGGTGGTCTTGGGTGGCGACGGTACTTTCACGGGTGCCCGTATCTTCGCTCAGGAGTTTAACGTTCCCGTCATCGGTGTGCCTTGTACCATCGACAACGACTTGTGTGGAACGGACTACACCATCGGCTACGACACTGCCTTGAACACGATCGTGGATGCGGTCGATAAGATCCGTGACACCGCCAATTCCCACGAACGTCTCTTCTTCATTGAGGTGATGGGCCGTGACGCTGGTTTCCTCGCCATCAATTCCGCATTGGCCTCTGGTGCCGAGGCGGCCATCATCCCGGAGATAGTTACGGGAGAGGACCAGTTGGAGGCACTGATCCAACGTGGGTTCCGTAAGTCGAAGAACAGTAGTATCGTTATCGTGGCTGAAAGCGAGTTGACGGGCGGTGCTGTGGGTATCGCGGAGCGTTTGAAGAAGAACCATCCTGAATACGATGCCAGGATTACCATCTTGGGTCACATCCAGAGGGGTGGTACTCCGTCGGCGCATGACCGTATTCTGGCTAGCCGTTTGGGTGCCGCCGCTATCGATGCGTTGTTGGAGGAACAACGTAACATCATGGTGGGTGTGGACGATGATAAGATCGTCTATGTGCCATTTACTAAGGCTATTAAAGACGATAAACCATTCGATTATCAGTTGATGGAAGTCCTCAAGATTCTTTCTTGCTGATTCGTTTTGTTGAAACACTATGCATTCTGCGTAGGGATGATGTGCGCATCGTCCCTACGTGGAGTGCTTTTTAATATATTTTGACGCAATGAAGAAAAAGTTCCCCATAATCATTTTGTTGGCGTTGGCTGTAATGGTATTGGGTGTTTACCTGTATGGACAGTTCTCTGGAAAGTCCCCAGCCGTGCTGGATCTGGACGGAGCTGAGAGGGGGGACTCCTCTTCTGTATCTCCGATAGATGTGCGTGAAGATGATGCTGTGTTTCTTGGGGAAAGCCAATTGGGTGCATGCGATTGGTCTTCTCTCTTTGATGATGCGTCTTGTCGGACATTGGCTTTTGACGGGAACGATTTAAGGACAGAGACCGAAAGAGTGAAGTCCTTGCCAGAAAACGTTTCTCCTCGGATATTCTTTTTGATGTTCGGGGAGCGGGAATTGTTGGATGGGATGGAGGTCGGCGAGGTGGCCGAGGAATACGGACGGTTTGTTGGTCTTCTGAAGGAACGTTTCCCTTCAACGGAGGTGGTTTTGCTATCTGTGTTACCGATGTGGCGTCCGATCGACAATGACTTTAACATGACCATGTCCGTCAAGGTTAAGAGCTTCAACATTTTCGTGAAGGCGATAGCCTCCCGATATGACTATTCGTACGTCCATCTATATGGGGATTTCGTCACGCCAGAGGGTACGATGAACCCGACATATTCTTCTTGGGATGGATCTTGTTTGAATGAATTCGCATACGCCGTCATAAAGGATAGATTAAAAGAGTTTTTAAATAATTGACAATAGTCTATTGGATGTCCATGGAGAGATGTCCAGGAAATGCTAATGTGTGTGAAATCTAAGGTGGAAAAAACTTTTTTGTTTGGTTCTAATTCATTACTTTTGTCCATTGAGTGTATAGATGGGCTTCTTTTCTCCTTGTTACGCAGTGTAGTATGACTAGAAGAAAAAAGATGGAAAACACACACAAAAGTTGAGCTTTTGGAGGAAAGAGTTTCGGTTTTTATATAGATAACGACAATTATCTGGTTTTGAGATGAATATAGTATTTGTAGAGAAAAACATAAAACGTTTCATTATGAAATTGTTTTCCAAATTTAGCATGCGCTTGGGGGCGTTGCTTGTCATGTCGCTGGGGATTATGTCCTTGAGTGCGCAGAATGCTATGACGTTGATGGTTGATGGAACCATGAACACCGTGGCTTGCGTGGATGAACCGTTGGTGTTGAACGCCAGAGCGGCCAGTGGGTATTCTGTGGGTGATGTGGTAGATGTCTACCGGTCATTTAACGGAAACACGTGGACGGCGATTGGTTCCACCACGAGAGACAAGTCGGGCGTATATACGTTTGTGGAGGAGATGGTCAGCCAGAAGGTGATGTACCGCTTTGTTGACCCAGCAAATCCTTCCCAAAGAAGTAATGACGTCACCATCGGTGTGAATTATGATTGTCCTGAGATCTGTCACGTGACTACGACGGGCGAGTACTATTTGGGTACGGACTTCAACCCTTCTGACGGATGTAGCGTGAGTGATATCAGTTTCAATAACAATAACTACTGTTTGGAGAACCACTTCGCCGCGAATGGTATCATCTTCCAAGGCTGTTCGGGTGGACATGTGGAGAAGGGTTGGAAGAGAACCGATGTGGACGTGGCTAAAGGTGTGGTTGGCAATAACTATTACTATGTCTTCAATGGTGGGAACTGTAACAATACACCATTCTTCCTGACGTTCGATAGGGGTAGATACCTGAACAAGACATTCCGTTTCACGATGCGTCTTTACTTGGACCTCACCAATTGCAATGGTTTTGATGAACAGGCGAAGATGAACTTCCGTACGAGTTTCGGTAACCCTGTCGATTTGTGTGTGGATGCCGAGGTGTATGACGGAAGTACGGGTCAACACTTGAGGGATTATGAGGATTGTGCGAGAGGTACCCACCTTGACCACTCTGTCGTCCTGGGTAGTGATATATGGGGATTCGCAAGGAATGGGCATCGTTTGATTCGTATGGAAATCATCTTCTATGGTCAGTTCAAGACACAGAACCAAGAGGAGTTGAAGATCTATCCGGAGTTCCAGCAGTGGCCATCTTGTGCCACAGTGGCGGTCGACTACATCTCTGGTGAGGCGGCTAACGTCTGCTTGGGACGTGGCGCGGTCTGCGTAGGTGAGGATGCTGAGGTGAACGCCGCCGGTTTCCCTAAGGATGCGGAATACATCTGGGAACGTTACGACAATGGCGCATGGCAGCCTTTGTATGTGGGTGGTTTCGTGCAGAGAGGAAAGGATAAACAGTCCATCACCATCCATGTCGATTGGATTGGTAAAAAGAAATTCCGCGTGAAGAGTGACAATGGACATCCGATAGATAAACCAATCGAGTTCGAGGTGACGGGTAAGAACTGTGAGCCTGTTCAACCGACGGGAATCAACGGACCTTCCAATCCGTTCTGTATACCGAATTCGAAGAACGCTGGTAAGTTTGAGGTTTACCCGATGGATGCCAATACGTCTGTGAAATATACTTGGTCGTTCGAAACGCCAAGCGGGGAGACATTCGGTAGTGAGAAAATTTTGTTCAACGGAGGTCAATTGGATACCACCTATCGAGGCGGATCTGTCTTCCTCATCCTCGACAGTAAAGCGGAGGAGGGTGAGTACAAGGTGACGGTTCAGCCAATAAAGATGATGATGGGTACCGACGGACAACCGTACCAGGCTTTGGCGGGTAGTCCGATCTCGAAGACATTCATGGTATATAAGACCCCTCAGGTGCAAGTCTATATGGAAGGCACGGATCCGTTGGCGCAGGCTGAGATAGAACTTTGCCCTACAGATAAGACCCAGAAGGTGGTGGCTGTCGCTGATGTGAAGGATGGTTTCTATTCCAACTACGTGAACAAATATAGTTATACGTGGAACGATGGAAAGCTTGGGAAGAGGAATGAGACAACTGTTAATCTCCCGGCGTTGGGCGCTTGCGATGGTTCGTATAAGAACCATAGGATGTCGGTGGATGTGAGTATCACTGGCGTGGGATGTCCTACCACCGCCACACAGACATGGAAGGTTGGCAAGGTAGAGAAGCCGACCATCAATTGCGAGTCCGTTCAGGATCTCTCGTTCAGCTTGGGTGAGACGGAAAAAACAAGGGATGTGTATTTCTCATTCCCTTCTAATTATACTTCTGGTTGTGAGACGAATCCGAATCAGAAAATCGATGTCGTATTCACACCGAAGACGGGCAGTGCCATCAGTAAGACATTCGAAGGGAAGGCTTCGGAAATGATCTCCATCGAGAAGATGGTATCCCTCCCTGCTGGAACGGGTACTGTAACTTATTCGGTGATAGATGGTTGTGGTAATGTCGCATCTTGTAAGAAAAACATCGAGGTGGTGGATGGAAATCCTCCGAGGTTGGATTGTGATGCGATACCAAGCTACACGACGAAACTGTCGTTGCAGGAGGGCTGCGATGCGGAACCGAACCACCATTCGGCTACATTGCCTACGATTGTACCTCCTCAGCTGACTGATTTGAACGGAGTGGATGGAACTATCACGGGTACGTACAGGGGACGTGTCTTGAATCCTTCTTCTGTTCCTACCGTTAATCCACCGTTGTTCGCCTTGTTCAGCACAGGAGTTGCCCTGAACGATAATTACCAGGTGGGTACGACCTACATCCTTTGGGAATTTAAGGATGCGTCGGGTAACCCTGCCTATTGTACGCAGAAAGTCGTTGTTGTGGATGACCGCCCGCCAGTGGTCACTTGTCCTGACTTGAATCTCGGTGAGGTCAGCAACAAGCCTGGCTACTGTGGATTGTCCGTCAATGCGTTGATTTCGCAGATGAAGGAGTTCCCTTCCGCAAAGGATACTTGTACCGTCGGTTCTCCGTTGAAGCCAGTTGTCTATTACAGGGATGTCAAAGACGCTGATTTTATTGAGGTGCATGATGGTAATTTCGACGATATCATCTTCTATGTGAACCAGAGTTACGAAATCATATGGCGCTTCTATAAGCTGAACGACAGAAATAATGTTTACGAGGATTGTAAGCAGACGTTCACGGTGAGGGATACGGAGGAGCCTTATTTCGATTGTTCCTCTTTGCCTACGGTTCGTGTGACAGCCAATTCGTATAAGCCTAAAAACAGGGGGTATGAGTATCTGGATTATGCGACTAAGGATGATGTCGCAGGCAAGTGGAATGGAGAGGATGTTATCTATACGGGTACATTGAAAGATGCCTTCGCAAACGGAGATATCCGTATGGTTCAGCCTTCTGAGGTGAAGGATAACTGCGATGGTGAGGTGGAGGTGTTGATAACCATTTTAGGACCGGATAAGTCCGGTCGAGAGGTGAAGACTACCGTCAAGAAATTAAGCGATTTGGAGAACCATGAATTCTATGTGGGTCTGAGCACAATCACCTATACGTTCATTGATGTGAATGACAACCAGGCCGTTTGTACCCAAAGTGTCATTGTGACGGCTGGTACGACGCCTATCCCGGAGTGTCCTGATCCGAATCTCGTGCTCTATGCGGACAAGGATTGCAAGGCTACGTTTACATTGTCCAAATCGGAGGTCCCTTCCGCCCAAATCCCTGTCAACCAGGAGGGTCTGTGGTTCAACTTCCGCCATTGTATGATTGAAGGAAAACATTTCGGATCGAACGGAGACGAGACGGGTTGTTCCGATGTCGCACAGTATTTCCCTAATAAGATCAGTGACTTGCAGGTGAAATACACTAATGCAGGCCCTGGTGGTCCTGGCGGTCCTGGCGGTCCTGGTGCGAACGAGCATACCACGGATGATCTGACGATCTCGAAATTGTGCGAGGGCTATGATAATTGGAACACCTTCAAGGAGTCTCCTGAGAACAAATGGACCTACTGGAGTAATAGCGAATGTGCACAGGAGAAGGTGTTGTCTGAGTCTAATAAACTGACTTCCGTAATGATGTACTCGGGTTATCCGTTCGAGGTGGAATTGATCGACTCGTTGGGTAAAACGGTGAAGAAGGCGCAGAACGCATATTCGAGCGAGGATGTGGTTCCTTCCCGTATCATTGCGCCACGTTGGTATAAGAAAGGTGGTGTGGACGGTGAAGAGTGTAGAGATCAATTCTACACCTGTCGTACACTTGCGGTGAAGGTGAAGAACAACTTCTCGGATGTGATCATGAACGAGACACTGACGAAGGGTGTTTATTCGTTGGTATATCGTTTCCAAAATGAAGAGAATGGTCTGCAGCTGGATAGTTGTGTGATCCGTATTGAGGTGGCGGATACCATCGCTCCAACTTTGGAATGTGCCGATTGGAACAAGACCTCGACACTCTATGCGAACGATGATTGCGTCGTTCCTGTGGAGGATGTTCCTTGGTTCAGAAAACCTACGGTGGATGATTTGAATGTGAAGGATAATTGCTCATCCGATCCAAGCGATTTCACGATTACGTGGAACAGGAATTTCGGAAAGTTTAATGTCACGGCGGATGTGGCATTGACGGATCCTCTTCAGATAGGTGTAACGACCATGACCTGGTATGTGACGGACGCTTCGGGCAATACTAGTTTCTGTCAGCAGGAGATTACAGTTGTTGATACCACGGGTCCTGCGTATGATTGTTCGTTGCTAAAGGATATTGTGGTAGAGACTGAAACGAACTGTGAGGCGGCCGCTAGCTCGGCTCAGGCTGCCGGACTCGATATTCCTTACGCTGTGGATGACAAGTGTTCTCCTACAGGCAAGCCGATCCCTGGTGTTGGCGTCCGTAGCGACGGCAAGGATATCTTCTCTGATCCTTATCCGAGAAGCACCACGATCATCACTTGGACGTTCTCCGATGCGGTGGGTAACAAGACAGTATGTACCCAAAACGTGATCGTGGAGGATAGAACGGCTCCTGTCTTTGCGAAGTGCGATAAGTTGGAGGAGACCATAATAAAGTTGCCGGGTGAGATGTGTGTGGCATCGAAAAACATGGTGGAGGCTGCTCTCGGTTCCAACACGGCGATAGATGATTGTGACGGAGAGATCCCAGGCGTGCCTCATGTGCTTCTCCCAGGTGATACTGTATATGTGGATATGTATCAATCCTTCAAGAAAGATACTACTTATACGATTGTATGGACATTTACCGATTTGTCCGGTAACACGTTGGAGTGTAACCAAAAATTGACCATTCAGGATACTACGCCTCCGGATCCATCGGGTATTTGCCCTCCTCCTACGAAGGAGGTGTCGGCTGATGTCGATTGCGCCGTTCCGTATGATGAGTTGCAATTGCCACCATTGGATAGCATGGTGCTTGTCGACCCTTGTGATGGTGATATTTATCCGACAGTGGAGGCTAAGGTTTACCTGCCAGATGGTTCCTATCAACTCTATTACAATGATGAGTTGCAGAGTGTGACATATCCTGTCGGTACGCATACCTTCCTGTGGATCTATGAGGACAATGCGGAGAACCTGGATACTTGCCAGATGAATCTGACGGTAGTTGACCATGGCAAGCCGGTTTTGGAGGATTGTGATGTCGATCCGTTAATCCATTTGACCGTCGATGGGGATATCTGCGCCATCGATCCGGACAATGTGAAGACGCATATCCGTGAGCCGAAGGCTTACGACGAGTGCGACGATTATATGGCGCAGACGGGTCTCTCTTGGATGACGCCTGTCATAGAACGTTATTTCATTGATTCCTCAGCAGTGCTTGGAACCGCAGGGGATACGGTTGGCTTCACTTACGACACGACGTTAGTGGCTGATGGAGTTTCCCGCATGTGGGATGTGGATCCGTTCCCTAAGGGCTTGACGATGTTGCGTTGGATCTTCACAGATAATACAGGCAACTGGGTTGATTGTAAGAAGTCGGTTATTGTACATGATTATACGTCTCCGTATTTCGATTGTGATGATATTGACCCGGACACATTGCGTCCTGAGGCCTATAAGGGTGATTGCGAGATTGAATTCGCTGACTTGAAGCATGATGTCCTCGATAAGTTGTCATACAAGGCATATGATGCTTGTACAGGAGATTCTGTGCCGGGTATACTTACCTTGACGGGTGAAAGGGAGCTCCCTGACGACTACACAATGCAGGTGGGTATCACTTATAAGTTGATTTGGCTTTTCGCGGATGAGGATGGTAATAAGACGGTTTGTCCGCAGTATATCATACCTTCCCATACGAACAATATCAAGTATGATTGTAGTGCGATCAAGGATACTTCAGCCTATGCGGATGCCGATGCTTGTACCATCTCCGCTGAGAACTTGAAACTGAAAATACCGAAAGCAACAGATACGTGTGCGTTACTTTCTGGATTCGAGGGTGAGTATGAGGCGTATGGATTCCGCTCCGATAAACTCCCTATTAACACGTTGTTCCATACGGGTGAGACGGATATCCGTTGGATGTTTGTCAGTCCTTGGAACATCAATGATACGTTGTGGTGCGACCAAAAGGTCACCATCTTGGGTAATAAGCATTTCGACTTGAAGTGTGATGAGCTTACGCCTACCCGTCGTGACACGTTGGCTGACTGCGGTCCGACAGATCCGCTGACCTTCGTGATCGATACGCCTCGGGTGGTTAACCCATGTATCCTTTCTGAGGAGGACCCTAATTATTGGAGTGTGGGTGTGGGTACCCGTTCGGACGATAAACCGCTTGATGCGGCGTTCAACCTGGGTATAACTACTATTGAGTGGGTCTTCACTGATTTCACGAACACGATCAAGGATACTTGTGTGCAGGATATCGTGGTGAAGACATCCTTGGATATGATCTTTAATTGTGACTCCTTGAACAAGGATACCATCAAGGTGGATGTGAAACCAGGTGATTGTACCGTGGATGCATCGAAAGTGAAGGATAAGATCGTCACTCCGTTCGCACTGCATCCTTGTCCGGCTGAGTCGGGCGTGGATACGATCTGGGGTGTTCCTTCCCGTCGCTTCGGAATGTCTATGGACTCTTCCTTCTATGTCGGGTTGTCCGAGATCGTATGGACTTTCATCGATCCGTCCCATACACTCTTGCATGACACGATGACTTGCTCACAGTGGGTTCGTGTCGGTGACGTGAACGAGATGCCTGTCAAGTGTGAGAACTTCCCTGACAAAGTATATCGTTTGAGCCCTGATGATTGTGAAATCTCTTGGAAGGAAATGGATATTGATGTTCCAGGTGTGGTTGATTTGTGCTCTCATGAGATTATTAACCCTGTGGTGACGAGGTCTTCCGGTAAGAAACTGACGGCTGTTACTTCTGTTGAAAATGGTGATACGATCGTTTCTGTTACGGCGGATGACTTCACTGTGGGTGTGGATACCATTAGATGGACCTACTCTTTCCATGGACAGATCTTCGTGTGCGATCAGGTCATCACGGTGAAGGATAGCATGATCCCTATTTATGATTGTAAGGATTTGCAACCAATCATCGTGCCTGCCGTTCCTGGTAAGTGTTATGCTAATTCCAGTGCGGTGTTCGATTCCCTCCCTAATCCGTGGCCACAGGCTGAGGATGCCTGCAACCAACAGAAGATAGACGGACGTGTCTATTTGGAGGATGGCCAGGAGTTGACGAAGGCTTCTTCCTTCATCGTCCCTGTCGGCGAACATATCCTGACTTGGATCTTTATCGATGAAACCATCAACGAGTTGGCGGATACCTGCTCCCAATATTTGTTGGTGATGGGCGATCAAGCTCCTATCTTCGATTGTGATTCGTTGAAGCAAGAGCCTCTTTTGATTGAGGGTTGCGACACGACGCTTGGCAAGTCTTATATCAAAACTCCATATGCGTTGGATGCTTGTACGAATGATTCCGTCCCAGGTGTGGGTATGCGATTGGATAAGGGAGACCTTTATGGAGTTTATCCTGTGGGTACGACCTCCATTCGTTGGATCTTTGTGAGCCCATATTCAACTTTGGCTGATACTTGTATCCAAGACATTACGGTCTTGACGAAGCAGGAATTGGACTTGCATTGTACCGATGTGAACGGGGATACGATTGACGTGGATGTGGAGGAGGGCCAATGCTACTCTGCCGTAGATATCAAGACTCCATTCGCTTTGCATCCGTGTCCTGACCAATCCAAGGTGGATACGATTTGGGGTGTTCCTTTCCGCTCGGATAACAGGGCGATTACTGACTCGTTCCGTACGGGTCTGACGGTTGTCACCTGGATCTTCACTGATAATTCGGGAACGATGTACAAGAATGTAGATACTTGTTTCACTGTCGTCCGTGTGGGTGATGTGAATAAGATGCCGGTGGATTGTAAGAATATGCCGGATACGACAATCATCCTGCCGGCTACCGACTGCGAAATATCCTGGAATGAAATCAATTTCACGGTGCCGGATGTTCGTGACCTATGCTCCGATTCCTTGATTACGCCTACTTTGACTCGTTGGTCGGGTAAGGAGATGGAAGAGAGCTTTACGGTCGGACCGGACACGATATATTGGAACTATAATTTCTTCGGACAGGTCATCACCTGTTCTCAAGGCGTGCTGGTGCTGGATTCCGTGGCACCTGCATTCGATTGCTCGACGTTGAAGGATACTGTCATGGTGGCTAAACCGGGCTTGTGTGATGTCTCCTCGGAGGAGTTGAAACTCTTCCTGGGCGATCCTGTGGCGATAGACTCTTGTACGAATGCTGAGGTGCATGGTAGAGCGTATGTCTGCAACGTGATCTCCCCTGACGGCACGTCTGCTTCTCCTTCCCAGGATGGTGGATGCCTCTCTGTGGATGAGGTCTCCGTTAAGGTGGGCGACACGTTGTTCATCCGCTGGATCTTCCAAGACTCGTTGTTGAATGCGGTTCCTAAAGTGTGTGAGCAGACCGTCGCTGTGAAGGGTGCGGCTGAGCCTTTGTTCGACTGCTCCGCTTTGAAGGATACGATCCTTTATCTTGAGTTGGATCAGTGCGAGCTGCCTGATGGCAAGTTCGTGATCGATGTGCCTGTCGCTAAGGATTCTTGCACGGGTACGGATGTCCCTGGTGTGGGCGTTCGCCGTGACAACATGAACTTGACGGATGTCTATCCGAAGGGTGTCACGGTGGTGGATTGGACATTTGATAGTCCATATAGCGTTACACCTAAGACTTGTCCTCAGAATGTGATTGTGAAGGATACCTTCCCTCCTCAGTTCTTGTGCGAAACGTTGAAGGATACGATTAAGGTACGTATCACGATGACTTCAGTCTCCGAAACGGAGGTTTCCTATGAGGAAGTTGTCACGGCTGGATTAGAGGTACCTGAAGTGAAGGACTCCTGTGATGGCGTGATTGTCGCTGAGGCTACCAGAAGTGATGGTAAGGATTTGAAGGATAATTATGTGTTGGGTGATCCTGTTGATATTACATGGACATTCAGAGATTCTTCCGGTAACGAACGGATCTGTTCTCAGGTGGTTCTCGTGGAGGATTGGTTGATCGAGGAACTTATTTGTCCTTCCGATTTGGAAGGCAAGGTGTTCTCTTGTATCGATGATATCCCGGAGCCATATGCTGATTTCGTTTCCTTTAAGAATGCGGGAGGTTCGTTCGGAGATGAGAAGAAAATGTTGGAGAATACGTTCTATTTTGAGAACCGTTATGAGGGTGACTCTTGTGAAATGACGTATACGCGAACCTATCATGTGGAGGATTTCCGTCACAATGATATCTATTGCACACAAGTTGTGAAGGTGAAGGATACCACCGCTCCTCAGATTCTCTTCGGCACTTTGCGGGATACAATCCTGACATGTAACGAGGATGTATTCTCTGCCGTACCATTGAAGGCTGTCGACAACTGCGACCCTAATCCGACGGTTACGGTCAGTGAAACGAATAACAGAAGTAGCGATCCTTCTTCCTGCGATTATTCTAGTTATGACATATTCAGAAAATATGTGGCTGTCGATCGTTGCGGTAATGAGTCTGAATTCGTTCAGGTCATTTCTATCCGTGATACGGTCGGACCGAAATTCAGTGTCCCTGATGGGTGGCGTGATTCTGTCCTCGCCAAGAATTTCAAGGCTTGTATCTTCGGTGTGCCTGACATGACGATTGATGCCCGTGAATTCGTTTCCGACGATTGTACGGAAAACAATGATATCACGATTATCCAGAATCCTGAAGCGGGCACTCGTATCGACCATTCCTTGAGGGTCTGGATTTATGCGATCGATAAGTGTGGCAATAAGGATAGCCTTTCTAGATTCGTGATCGTCCAGCAGCCTGCTACGATTGTCACATTGGAGGCTAATGATTTGGATACTTGCGTTTCCGAGGTTTCGTTCTCATTGGCGACGCAGAATGTGCGTTTCGCAAGAGGATTTATCTTGGATGAACTGTGGAATGGTAAGATTCGACAACTCCCTAGTGTGTTTAGTTATGATTACTATAGGGGATCGTCCGTGAACAATGATATGCTGATGTTCAGTGATAACCCGTACACGAATCTTCATCGTTTCGCGAATATGATTTCACGTTATGGATCGTTCGAGAAGGCCCAGTATGCTTTGACTTCATTGACGAGGAGAGATCAAAGCGACTATTATACGTTTGTGGCGATGGATACCACCACGGGTTGTACGGATACGGCGACCGCCTATATCAACATTGCGGAGAAACCTCGTGTCCGACTCTCTAGTGCGAATCTTTCCGAGTGCGAAAGGAACATGTTGGATCTTAACCCATATGTGGTCTGCGAGTCTGATATGGGTGCGCCTCTGTCCTCTTCTTATTGGACGTTCGATAGCGTTCCGTTTGAGTTCGAGGATAGCATCAAGGGGTTGATGGATCGCTCATATAACGGAAAGAGCCTTTCTTATGTGCTGGAGAACCGATGTGGTACTACGACATCTCTCAATTCTTTGTTCATGTTGTGTGACGGTGATGACTTTGGGAAAAAGACCAAGGAGGATTCCATCAAGTTCTTCGGTTCCGCCGATAGATATGATCTCTTCAAGAGGGATATGTTGTATGTGTCTGACTCTATCCTGCTGGACATCCACAAACGTTATAGTCCGGATAGTATCTTAGTGGAGACGGAGCCTAGTAACCCTGTTAGGATATGGAGAGGTGAGGCTGTCACGCTGAAGCTGAAGACAGGATATAACTTCCAATCTACTGAGTGGTATAGGGTGGTTAACCGATACGACCGAGAGTTCTATGACAATCTGACATCGAATTATGATTATTATTATGATGATGATTCGACTCGTATAGAATTGGACGATGAGGAGGACGAATTGCTGTTCTCTGGCACTGCGGAGAATTCTTATATCGAGGATATGCCAATGGATACCGCATACTATTACGTGGTCATCAATGATGGTGTTTGTCCTTCGGCAGCTAGTAGCTTGATCCGTGTGAATGTTATAACGCGTATTCCAACCGCCTTTACTCCGTTTGTGAGAGATGGTTTGAATGACTACTTTATGGAACGTCATCCTGTCACCATTTTTGACCGCTACGGGCAGAAGGTTTTCCAAGGCCAGAATGGTTGGGATGGTACTCATAACGGACATCGTGCTGATCCTGGTGTCTACTTCTATGAGGTTATCATGATTGACGGTACGGTGATGAAAGGTTCGGTAGAGATTGTTAAGATTAAATAATTGATTTAATTGTATTTTATGGCGGCGCATTCGGTTGAATGCGCCGTTTTTTTTTCTTACAAGAAATGGATTTTTGTGTAATTTTGATTAATATTGCAATCTGAATGCAATTTTTAATTAATCATTTTGGTATGGCGTGTAATCAGAACCTTCTTTCTATGGGTGTTTCCCTTCTAAATCGTTTCTTAGTGGTTTTTGTATTCTCCCTGCTTTCTGTTGTTGTGAATGCGCAGAAAGCTATGACGTTGATGGTCAATGGGACCATGGACACGGTGGCATGTGTGGATGAACCGTTGATGTTGAACGCCAGAGTGGACAGTGGGTACTCTGTGGGTGATGTGGTAGATGTTTACCGGTCATTTGACGGAAGCACATGGACGTCGATCGGTTCCATCTCGAAAGACAGGTCGGGCGTATATACGTTTGGGGATGTAATGGTTGACCGACAGGTGATGTACCAGTTTGTTGACGCAACGGATTCTACCCTAAAGAGTAATGGTGTCACAATCGGGGTGGACAATGATTGCCCAGGAATCAATTACTTGACGACAACGGACGATTTTTATTTGGGTACGGACTTCAACCCGTTTAACGGATGTGACGAGAGCCAGATTAGTTTCGATAATGATAACTATTGTTTGGAGAACCACTTCGCAGCGAATGGTATCCGATTCCAATGTTGTTCGGCAGGAAAGGTTGTGAAGGGTTGGAAAACGACTGATGTGGACTCTGTAAAGGGCGTGGTCGGCAAGAACTATTACTATGTTTTCAGTGGGGCAAGTTGTAACAATACACCATTCTTCCTGACGTTCGACAGGGATAGGTACCTGGATAAGACGTTCCGTTTTACGATGCGTCTTTATTTGGACGTCACTGATTGTCGTGATTTTGATGATCAGGCGAAGGTGAACTTCCGGACCAGCTTCGGTACTCCGGTTGAATTGTGCGTGGATGTTGAGATGTATGACGGTGAAACAGGTCAACACTTGAAGAATTATGAGGATTGTGCGAATGGTACCCTCCTAGATCACTCCGTCGTTTTGGGTAGTGATGTGTATGATTTTATGAGGAATGGTCATCGTCTGATTCGTATGGAGATTGGTTTCTATGGTCAATTCGAAACGCAATACAATGAGGAACTGCTGTTTTATCCGGAGTTCCAGCAATGGCCATCATGCGCCACGGTGGCGATCGACTACATCTCCGCAGATGCATCTGGCTATTCCTTGGGTCACAAGGAGGCCTGTGTGGGAGAGGATGTCAATGTGAGAGCCGCTGGGTTCCCAAGGAATGCGGAATACATCTGGGAACGTTGCGACAACGGTATATGGCAACCTTTGTATGTGGGTGGTTTTGTGCAGAGAGGAATGGATAAACAGTCCATCACCATTCCTGTTGATTGGATTGGCAAAAAGAAACTCCGTGTGAAGAGTGACGAAGGACATCCGATAGATATGCCAGTTGAATTTGAGGTAGTAGGTAAGAGCTGTGGGTCACAGGTGATGAAAATCATGTGTCCTGATACAATTTATGTGCCGAACAAGAAGGATTCAGGCAAGTTTAATGTTGATGTTGATCTCTATCTGATGCAAGCCGACACGTCAGTGAAATATATTTGGTCGTTCGAGACGCCAAGCGGGGAGACGTTCGGTAGTGAGAAAACTTTGTTTGACGGTGGCCAGTTGGACACCACCTATCGAGGGGAAACAGTCTTCCTCATCCTCGACAGCCTTGCGGAGGAGGGTGAGTACAAGGTGACGGTTCAGCCAATAAAGATGATGATGGGTACCGGTGGACAACCGTACCAATCATTGGTGTATAGCCCAGCTTCGAAAAACTTCATGGTGTACAAGACCGTACCGGAAGGTTCTTTGACGTTTGTGAAAGATGAATCGGGTAGTCGTCCGTTTAGTTATTATTATGTTGATAATCAAAGAGTTTCTCTTTCCGGATTGCCTGATGGCTCGGTGGCCCGCCTTTACACGCCTATTGGTTCTTTGTGCTCTGCATGTTGGGCTGATGAGGATGGATGTGCGATGGTTACATTGCCGCATGCCTCAGGTGTATATTTCCTTGTGGTAGATAATCAGTGTGTTAAGATTGTAAAGGAATAGCAGATGCCTTTCGTCGGGGGGATTGCTTCCTTGTGATAAAAACCTTGCGAAGGATAGAAACAGATGCGGCGCATTCATAATGAGTGCGCCGCTATTTTTGTGCTTGTTTTACTTCGCAAGCTTGGTCAAGTCCCAACGCTCCCACAGCCAGTTTGGTAGCATCTGCCATGCATATACGAGTAGTCTGTATTTCCAATCTATGGTGACGACTCTCTTTTTCCTGTGGATGGCCTTCACGATTTTTTGCGCCACCGCTTCAGGTTTCAGCAACATTGGGTATTTGTGCTTCAGTAGGGCGGTGTCGACGAAGCCAGGACGGATCTCCGTGAAAGAGATGTCCGCTTTTCGTGTGGTGGCCAACTGGGATAGTGCTTGCACGTAGGTGCTTTGGAACCTTTTCGTGGCGGAGTAGGCGGGTGCCAGTCCGATGCCTTTGGTCCTTGCGATGGAAGTGATGACAGCGATTTGACCTTTCCTATTGTTTTTCGTGAAGTATTGGAACACGGTGTTGAGCATCCTTGTCAGTCCGCTGCAGTTGGTCTCTATCGTCCGAAGTTCCATCTCGGGCTCCAATTCTTTGTTTTGGTAGCCAATGCCTGAACTGTGGAAGTACAAATCCATGCCTCCGAGTTGCTCGATGAGCTCCTCCATCTTTTGGGGTGCGTCCGTGGAGGTGATGTCGATCGGCATATATGCTTTCACGTTGGATAAACTCTCTTTTATCTCTTTGAGGTTATCTTCCCTTCTGCCGGCGATGCCTAGTTCATAGCCCTGTTCGTTTAGTATTTTCGTCACCTCTAATCCAATGCCGGAGGTGGCTCCCATCACAATTGCTTTCATCTTTGTCGAGTTTAAAACTTGTATTTTTATGCAAAAATAAGAAAAACTGCGATAGGAATACTTGTTTTAATAGTTTTTGAGAGGATAATTCTTAATTCATAATTCATAATTCTTAATTCTCTATATCAGTGCTTTCGTGTAGGCCAGTTCTTCCTTGAAGTAGTTGAGGAAGGCTGTGGCGGATGCTTTTTGGTAGGCTCCTTTCAGGGTCAGCACGGAGGCGATCATCTTTCCTCTCTGTTCGGCGATGGGGATGGCCACCAGCTCGTTCCTGCCCATGATGGTGGTCTGGGACAATATGGTTGTGAAGAGGGAGGACTCCACCAACTGTAGCAGAATGTTTACGTCGTTCATCTCTAGGTGTGGATCCAGATGCTCGTTGCAAGTCTTCAGTATCTCGTCCAGTACGCTCCTTGCGCTTAGTCCCAGGGAAGGAAGCACCAGCGAATACTTCTTGAGTTCTTTGATGGATACCTCTTTGTGTTGCGCGAGGACGTGTCGTTTGTGGACAATGGCGCAGAGTGGCACTTCGTAGAGGTCGGACACCTCCACCTGGTCTTCTTGTATCCGCATGCTAAAGGAAAAAACCAGGTCCAGATCACGCGCCTTCAGCATCTCCAGAAGCTCTAATGCGGTGCTGTAAATGACCTCTATCTTGATATTCGGGTACTCCTTCATGAAACGGAGCAGTATTTGCGCTAATCCGAAGCTTAGGCTATAGGTGATGCCGATCCTCAGTGTTCCTTTCCTGATTTCCTGCAAATCCAGCAATCTTTGCATACCCATCTCCGTGTCGTTTATTGTTTGTTTGGCGAACGGTAAAAATTCGCAGCCCGCTTCCGTCAGGTAGACCCGCTTGCCTATGCGGTCGAAGAGGGTCACATTCATCTCCGCCTCAAGTTGCTTTATCTGTTGAGATAGAGTACTTTGCGTGATATGTAGTTGCTTGGCGGCTTCTGTGAAATTCAGTAGTTCCGCCGCTTTGATGTAGTATTTTATTTGCCTCAGTTCCACACTAATCGGTTTTATCGATTGATGTCATAGAATAATATCGGTCACAAAGGTGAGCATTTTTCCTCAAAATACCTAATTTTGCCAATGTAATCGTCAAGTTATTTTTTTAAAAGTTGTTTTTTAATAGTTGAAACGTATATTATAAACAGGATATATATCTCCTTACTATTATAAGAATATTTACAATAAACAACCAATGTCCTCTACGGGAGATGTGAATCTGCTGTAGGGGATTCCTTTTTTATGCCCCGTAGGGTTTTTGTTCGGAGAATACCTTGTCAGGGTGCCTATTCCTATCCGGCACCCCCGCTTCTATGTGAAAGCCCTTTTTGATTGTGGCAAAGGGATATCGGTGAGGCGGGTTATTTCTTTCCGAAATCTGAATCGAACGCTAGCCACTTGATGATCAGCATACCCGGTATGGTGCAGAGGCAGACCCATAGGAAGAAGTGCGTGTAGCCGATATGTTCTTGGATCCATCCCGCGAACATTCCCGGAATCATCATGCCAAGCGCCATGAAACCTGTACAGATCGCATAGTGGGAAGTGGAATACTCCCCTTTCGAGACGTAGATCAGGTAAAGCATGAAGGCGGTGAAACCGAAGCCGTAACCGAATTGCTCAAGGGCCACCAAACCGCAAATCAGCACATAGTTTTCCGGCTGAGCGACCGACATGTATACATAAAGCAAGTTAGGTGCGTTCATGCTCAACACCATAGGCCAGAGCCATTTGGACAAACCATCTTTCGAGACGAGTATTCCGCCCAATATTCCTCCCACGGTCAGTGCCAGCACACCCACCGTTCCGTAGGCGAAACCGATTTCCGTAGTGGAGAGGCCGAGCCCTCCTTCAGAGACCGCATCCATCAAGAACGGAGAAGCGATTTTCGTAAGCTGCGCTTCCCCTAGCCTGAACAGAAGGATAAAAAGCACCGAGACATAGATGCCTGGTTTCTGGAAGAATGAGCCGAAAGAAGAAAAGAATGATTTCACAGGATTTCCCGAGCTGACCTTCCTATCCTTGTCCGGCTTAGGCAACACATAAAAATGGTACAATGCGAAAGCGAGGAAAAGGCCGGCGCAAATATAGAGCGTCGTGCCCCATGCGAAAGGGACGTCATTATCCGACATGCGTTCCAGATAGCCCGCTAGAATAACGAGTGCGCCTTGTCCCACGACCATCGAGATTCGATAGAATGTGCTTCGGATACCCACAAACAGAGACTGGTTCTTCTCGCTCAAAGCCAACATATAGAAGCCGTCCGCCGAGATGTCGTGCGTAGCCGAGCTGAAGGCCACTAGCCACAACAAAGCAAGCGTGCTCTGCAGGAAGAATGAGAGAGGGATGCAGAAAGCGACGCCCGCCAAGCCCATCGCAATGAGGCTTTGCATGGCGAGGACCCACCATCTTTTGGTTTTTATGATGTCCACGAACGGGCTCCAAAACGGTTTGATAACCCATGGCAAGTAAAGCCAACTAGTGTACAGGGCTGCGTCCGCATTGGAGAGTCCTAGCCGTTTGTACATGATCAACGCGAATGTGTTCACGATAGCGTAAGGGATTCCTTCCGCAAAATAGAGGGTGGGCACCCAAGCCCATGGCGATAATTTTTTATCCTTCATGACAGATATGTCTACTTTCCCCCAAAAGTATAAAATTCACGGGAAATAAAAAAGCCGTCTCCTATAATTAGGAAACGGCTTACTGCCTTTCTTTGGGTGGGAAATGGGGATCGAACCCACGACCCTCAGGACCACAATCTGATACTCTAACCAACTGAGCTATTCCCACCATCAAATTTGCGGTGCAAAGATACGGCTTATTATCCATTTTTGCAAGACACCATACGGGAATTTTTCAAAAAAAGGAGACCGTACTTTCGATTATGTTGCAAATCAAACAATTACAGTCAGTCGAGGGGAGCAGAGAAGGGATTTTTGGGCGTGACAGGGCTGAGGGAAAAGGGAACAGAGCTCCTATCAGCTAAAAAAGGTGTCAAGTTTATGTGTTGTTTGTCGTTGAAAGGTTAACTTTGTGAGAAAAGAGATGAAGTATGAAAGAATATAGGAATTATCAACTGAAGGGTAACAATACGTTTGGCATACCCGCATTGTGCGATAGGTTCATTGAATATGCAGGCGGTGAGGAGTTGAAGAGCCTGTACGAACAGGGTATCTTCAACGGACAGTGGATGTCGGTTGGGTGTGGGGCGAATCTTCTTTTTTGTGGAGATTACCACGGCGTGATTATCCATTCTGTCGCATCAGGGATCAAGGTCTTGGAAGAAAACGACAATAATCTTTTGGTGAGAGCGGATGCTGGAATCATATTGGACGATTTCATCGAGCATGCGGTGTCGAACGGGTGGGGTGGTATGGAGAATCTCTCCGCAATACCCTGCAGTGTCGGAGCTGCGCCTGTACAGAACGTCGGTGCGTATGGTGTGGAAGCGAAGGATGTGGTGGAATGCGTCCATGTGTTTGACACGTCGAATGGCTTGACTCGTACGTTTTCTAACGTGGAATGCACATTTGGTTATCGTAATAGTTCCTTCAAATCCAATCCCCAGTATGTGGTCTTGTCGGTGGATTTCCGCCTGACGAAAGCGGGCAGCCATCAATTGCATTTGGATTACGGCAACTTGCGTTCTTCGTTGCCGGCAGACATTACGTCGGGGAAAGAGGGTGCGTTGCGAGAAATACGTGGGGCGGTTCGCCGTATCCGTCGCGAGAAATTGCCGGATCCTGCCGAAATAGGAAGTGCGGGTAGTTTCTTTAAAAATCCGGTGGTGGATCGTGCCGTGGTGGATAATTTATTGAAAGATTATCCCCAGATGCCTTTCTATGAGATGAAAAACGGGTGTAAAGTTCCTGCGGGCTGGCTGATTGAACAAGCTGGCTGGAAAGGTAGGAAAATGGGCACAGTGGGTGTGTATGAGAAGCAGGCGCTCGTCTTGGTCAATTTGGGTGGCGCCACAGGCTTTGACGTGTGGAATTTGGCGCAGAGCATTGTTGCGTCGATTCGGGATAAATTCGGTTTGGAGATTTCCCCAGAGGTGATAAAGGTTCCTTAAAAACTGGTTCCTGTCGGTTCTTCATCGTTCGGAGGTGTTGTTCGTTGTTTGCTTGTTTGATTTTCGTTTTCAAGGTTTTTATCCTCCCTATAAAAGCGCCAAGAGCTTAATCGGTTGATTAAGCTCTTGGCGCAAACTATTTTTTCATATTTCTCTAAGGTTAGACGGATATAGTATATTTATATAATAGGGTCTAAATTTTGTAGAAACTTACGGAACGCTTTCCTTATCGTTTCTGTTGCAATTTTACAACCAAAATGGCTTTTGTATTGTGGATTATTTTCGCTTTTTTGTGGAGAAACTGAAAAATCCACACGATTTTTCGTTTTGTCCACACGCATCTTCCTGTTGCACACGCCAGAGATGTCTGTATTGCATCCGAGGTGTCTTCCCCTGCCCGTGAGGTTTTCCCTGGGGTTGTGGCTGCATTCGTTCTCCTATAAATCAAGAAAAGCCGTGAATCGAATCACGGCTTATTCTTATTGTGCTTCAAAATGGTACTAAATTAAGGTTTGCATATAGTGTTTATGTTTACAAATAAGGGTCATTGTTATTTTTCGTTGCAATATTATCCCTTTAACGCGGAATCGATGTGTACAATTTGAAGGAATTTGTGGACAATTTTGAGTAATTTCAGGAGAAAAGAGTGCGGAAAACGTTGAAATGCTCGTATTTACGCTTGTTTTTCGTGAATTACAAAATCAATAAAAATACTTCATGAATTTCATAATAAAAGAGGGAATAAATCGTTTCAGTAATAGATAAACTAAAAAAAACAATGTGCGTATGATAAAACTTTTTACTCAAAATTTTCTTACTTATGATCATGAATGGGGCACTGCCGAGGAGGATGGCATCCTTAGTGAATTTAATGAAGTAAATTCCCCTGCGGAGTATTTGTCCCCGTCGGACGAGTCTATCGCAAAGCTGAAATGCTTCGCTCGTTCTTTTGTCGTGGATTTGAGTATGGACCCAAATTACACGTACCCTGTCGCATGAAATAAAATTAATTGTTTACTCGGAAGGAAACGCAAGGGGGTGTTCGCCTCCCTGCGTTTTTTTTGTGACAATTTCAAGATAGTTCTAGATTCAACTCCCTGGTAAGTTTTGACAAGCTTGGGTTGTGCTCCAGCATTTTCACAAACAGTTCCTTGCTGGTGTATGACTTCACGTTGTCGCCCGCCTCACATATTCTAATCTCCAATTCGATGGCGCCATTGTGTAGTTCCTTTCGTAGGTAATTCACGAGCCGAATTCTTTCGTCCATCATGATTTCCTCCTGGGATGAGTTGTAGACCGCAAGCATGATGCGGAAATCTGTCCCGAGGACAGGCTTGCATTGTTGTATCGTTTGTTGGAGCACCGGTTTGTCTTTGGTGTATTGGGTATAGTTGTTCCATACTTTGACGAGCGATTCTTGAGAGAACTCCGTTCTTTCCGCACTTATATTCACCGTCTCCTCTGCTTTTTTCTCCTCCACTTCCACTTTTTTCTGCATCGTGTCCTTGATGGAGAAGGTCATCGCCTTATTCGCGCTCTGGACAGGTGAGCGGAGCGCATTCGTTTGTGTTGCCGCTTGTGTGTTTTGGGCTGTTTGTGGCATGGACGCTCCGTTCGTCTTGGTGGCGGGTTTTGTCCCTTGACGGAGAGCTGTTGTGCTTGGCAAGAATATTTGGAGAGGAATCTCTTCGGCGAAACAATCGTCTACCCAATTATTTTTTTTTTTCATCCGACAATTGGCAAAGTCGGATAAGCATCAACTCAACGAGCAACCTTTTGTTTTTGCTGGCTTTGTAGTTGAGATCGCATTGGTTGCAGATCATCAGTGCTTTGTAGAGGAAATCGTTCGTGCAGGCCTCGTTCTGCGCTTGTTTTAGATACAATTCCTTCACATTGGCCCCCACATCCAATAGCTGTATCGTCTGAGTGTCTTTGCAAACCATTAAATCCCTCAAATGGGAGCTTAGTCCGTTTACGAAGTTCTGCGCCTCAAACCCTTTGTTGAGTATTTCGTTGAATATCAGCAGACTGTCGGGGACTTTCCCTGCGAAGAATAGGTCGACCAATTTGAAATAGTAATCATAGTCCAATACGTTCAGGTTTTCCAGAACGCCTTGATAGGTGATGTTTCCATCCGTGCTCGCCGCTATTTGGTCGAAGATGGAGAGTGCGTCACGCATACCTCCGTCCGCTTTCTGCGCAATGATGCCCAGGGCTTCCGTTTCAGCTTTGATGCCCTCTTTTTCCGCCACCATCTGCAAATGCTTGATGGTGTCTTCGATACCCATTCGGTTGAAGTCATATATTTGACAGCGGGAAAGAATGGTAGGTAATATTTTGTGCTTCTCCGTCGTCGCCAGGATGAAAATTGCGTGAGCGGGTGGCTCCTCCAATGTCTTAAGGAAGGCGTTGAAGGCGGCAGGGGAAAGCATATGCACCTCATCTATGATGTAGACGCTGTATTGTCCGATTTGAGGAGGGATGCGCACTTGGTCAATCAGGGAACGGATATCGTCCACCGAGTTGTTGGATGCCGCATCGAGTTCGTGGATGTTGTACGAACGTTGTTCGTTGAATGCCTTGCACGACTCACATTCGTTACATGCATCACCATCCGCAGTGGGATTCATGCAGTTGATTGTCTTGGCGAAGATTCTTGCGCAGGTGGTCTTACCCACGCCGCGTGGTCCGCAGAACAAGTATGCGTGGGCTAAGTGTTTGCTGGAGATGGAGCGTTTCAACGTATTGGTCAACGCACTCTGACCGACAACTGATAGGAATGTGGTCGGGCGGTATTTCCTTGCGGATACGATGAAGTCTTCCATTTCTTATGCATTCAAATTATATACGCGAAGATAAGAAATTAATTAAGGAGTGTTCCAAAAAAACACTGTTTTAATAAAAAATAGGGCAGGATGCTTTCCCTTAATTCTTGGTAGTTTTCGCATATTGTTGTATGTCAATTGCTTACGATGACAGAAAAGGGAGGGGCTTCCATTTATCAGGTAGTCCCTCCCAACACAGTTTTACTAACAGGTGAAAATTTATATACTGTCAAATGCTTGGCTCAAGTCGTCGATAATATCATCAACGTGCTCTACGCCGATAGAAAGACGTATTGTGGTAGGTGTGATATGTTGTTGCGCGAGTTCCTCACTAGACAATTGAGAGTGTGTCGTCGTGTAAGGATGGATCACAAGGCTTTTCACGTCTGCCACGTTCGCCAGCAAGGAGAAGATCTTCAGATTGTCGATGAATTTCCATGCGTCGTTTTGAGTTCCTTTGATTTCAAAAGTGAAAATCGACGCTCCTCCTTGAGGGAAATATTTTTTATAGAGAGCATTGTCCCTGTGGCTTGGCAAAGATGGGTGGTTGACCGCTTTGACTTTCGGGTGATTCTTGAGGAAATCCACCACCTTCAGCGTGTTCTCCACGTGACGCTCGATTCTAAGCGGCAGTGTTTCAACTCCTTGCAGCAAAATCCAAGCATTGAATGGGCTGATGGAAGCACCTGTGTCTCTGAGGATTACCGCGCGGATTCTGGTGACGAAAGCTGCAGGACCGGCGACGTCAGCGAAGACCGCACCGTGGTAAGAAGGGTCTGGCTTTGCCAAAGTCGGATATTTGTCCGCATTCGCTTTCCAGTCGAACTTTCCGCCATCGACAATCACTCCACCCAAGGAAGAGCCATGTCCGCCGATGAACTTCGTGGCGGAGTGCACCACGATATCCGCACCATGCTTCAAAGGCTGAATCAAGATAGGTGCGAACGTGTTGTCCACGATGAAGACGATATTGTGGCGATGGGCGATCTCGGAAATACCCTCCAAGTTCAGCACGTCAGAGTTCGGGTTGCCGAGTGTCTCGCCGTAGATTACCTTCGTGTTAGGCTTGATAGCCTTCTCAACGGCCTGAAGGTCAGAGAAGTCGACGATCGTGTACTGGATTCCCTGAGTGGAAAGCGTATGCGTGATCAAGTTGTAGGAACCGCCATAAAGGTTGTCGGCGGCGATGATGTGGTCTCCGTTCTGGAGCACGTTTTGAAGTGCGTATGTTATCGCAGCCGCACCAGAAGCGACCGCCAAACCTGCCACTCCACCCTCCAGAGCCGCCACGCGCTCCTCGAAGATGCTTTGGGTCGTGTTCGTCAAACGACCATAGATGTTACCTGCATCCCTCAGTCCGAAACGGTCTGCCGCGTGTTGTGCGTTTCTAAACACATATGAAGCGGTTTGATAAATAGGTACTGCCCTAGAATCGGTTGTAGGGTCTGCTGTCTCTTGTCCGACATGAACTGCCAATGTCTCTACGTGTAATTTTCTTTCTGTACTCATATTCTTATTCTTTTTTAGTTAATATTTCTGTTTTGTTATCTCTTTGTCTCTTTGTGATTGACAATGCAAAGGTATTGCCATGTGACATACGTTCCAAGAAAAAATAATTTTTTGGATAAATATCCTAATATACAAATATTCAATAGAATGATTATCTAAATTATGGTTATTGTGTGCTGTCGTGGTGGAATATTTGCAGACTCTCCGTCCCCGCATGTGGAATTTCGAGAAATTTAGAAGGGAAAAGATGCGGAGGAGACATTCGTGAAACGAGTGTTTAATAAATATAAATTATTGGTTTTCTTTTTCAAGCGTCATCAATATTTTACCCGTAAAGGCGAACGAATCGAAAGATGTAAAGAGAAAAAAGATACAAAACTTGCCAAAGATTTTTGTACATTGATAAAAATTGATTACATTTGTAAAGAAATGGTTAATGTGTAATGCATTATGAGAAGTGTTGAAAGCAGCGTGTTTGACGAATTCGTCAAGAAGACGTTCGGGGAGGGATTTGATTGCGGATTGTCCCCCGAATCGAGAGAGAAGATGATGAGGCGAGGCCAGATCGTTAGTTTGGAAAAGGGAGAGTTCTTGCAGGTGAAGGGCGATATCAGTAGATCGTGGGGCTATGTGTGCAAGGGGCTTGTCCGAGTGTATTATGAGCGTAATGATGAGGAAATCACGGAAGAATTGTCAGAGGACGGGGATGGGTTTTTCGATTGCGAAAGCCTTTTCATGCAAACGCCGAGTAATCGGTTTGTGCAGATGTTAGAGCCAACGACTCTGTGTCTTTTCCGAAGGATGGACAGTGAAGAGTTCACTTCCGACAGTTACGAGATTAGGAGATTCCAGAGGTATTTGATTGAAAAAGCACTTATCAATAAGAAGAAAAGAATTTTGGACTCCATATTCAATTCAGCGAAAGAGCGTTACAGAATATTGTTAGAAGAGAGACCTAGCCTCGTGTTGCGGACTCCGTCTAACATTATCGCTTCATATTTGGGGGTTACCCCAGAGACTTTAAGTAGGATCAAAGCAAAAAACAATTAAACGTCTGCGAATATGAAAAGGATAATCATAAACAAGAATCTAGTGACGAGCGAGATTCAGCGTTATGTGGGCCCCATTGACCTCAGCGAAGAATCGTTCTCCAAGTTGTTGAAGATTTCGACCATCGAGAAGATCAAGAAGCACGATTTGTTTTTGAAGCCTGGCGACTTCAACGACTACATGGGGGTCGTGCTGAAAGGTATGGTCCAGATATACCACTATAATAAGGACAAGTTGGTATCCGACTTTTTCGCCGGTGAGGGATGTGGTTTCTTCGACACCCACAGTTTTCTGTTGGGCATACCGTCGGAAGCATATTTCGAAGCGCTTGAACCTACTGTCATAGCGAAGTTCGACAGGAAGAAATTCCTGGAGGAGGGTGAGAAGGATCCGGAAATCGATTTGATTTATCGGAGGGTGCTCCAATATGCCATCACCATGTCCAATGAACGCTTGAATTCTATTTTGCATGATTCCGCGGAAGAAAAATATGTGAATCTAGAAAGCAGGATCCCGGGGCTTACCTCTCGCGTCAGCTCCATCAACATAGCTTCTTATATAGGTGTGACGCAGGAAACGCTGTGCCGCATCAAGTCGAAGCAGGAAGGCTTCTTTTAATCCGGTGTGATAAATGGGAGGTGTGGCGGAACGGCGCCGTGCTGCCACACCCTTTGGTTGTTTTTGTTAATGAATGTCAAAAGTTTTATCTATCACTCATGCATTGATAATAAATATAAAACTTGTTGCCAAATAATTGTGCGCCATGATATTTATTATATCATATTATAAATTTGACAAAATATAATATTTTTTATGCAAATGTCATAGTAGATTTTTTTCATTAAAACGAATAATACACCACCATTCGGATTCAATTTTGTAAAAAACATTCTCATTTTGTGCATATTATTGCTCAAAGGAGTAAATGAGGTGTTTGCGAAATCAAATTTTATGTTTTATTTTTGCAATGAAAATGAAAACTTATAATGGTATGGATGGTATTGAAAAAAGTTCTTTCCGCGACTTCCTCAAGAAAATTTTTGGCGAAGGCACGGATGCAGAGTTGTCTGCAGAAGCAAGGGAGATGTTGAAGTCTAAGACTCGTATAGTACGTCTCAACAAAGGTGAGTATTTACAGATAGAAGGAGATGTCTGCAAATATTGGGGTTATGTGGTTGACGGCTTGGTAAGGGTTTATTATCTGCGCCAGGACGAAGAAGTCACTGAACAGTTGGCTTGCAACGGAGAATGGTTCCTCGATTATGAGAGTTTCTTTAACCAATCGCCGAGTAGGCATTTTATTCAAATGCTGGAGCCGACTACTCTTTACTTGTTTCCTCAGTTGGAGTGTGAGGACTTGTGCGAAAACAATCAGGAGATTAAATTGTTTTTCAGGAAATTAACTGAAGATGTACTTGTCTCTGAAAAGAAAAGGATCAAGGATACAATCTTCAAGTCAGCGAAGGAACGCTATGAGATATTGCTTTCCGAAAAGCCAAATTTGGTGCTGCGAGTTCCGTCGATCTACATCGCCTCCTATTTAGGCATCACGCCGGAGACGCTGAGTAGAATTAAAACAAAAATGAAGTAAAAAACGAAAAAAACAAGGATTATGAAAAGGATTATTATTAACAAAAAGTTGGTCGCGGATGAGATCCGTCGATTCTTGGGCCCTGTGGACCTAAGCGACGATGTTTTGTCCAAGCTCTTTAAAATAGCGACTATCGATAAAGTTAAAAAACACAGCATTGTGCTCGCTCCAGGCGCACAATGTAATTATCTCGGTCTTGTCCTGAAGGGAATGATCCAAATTTATCATTATATGGATAATAAATTGGTGTCTGACTTCTTCGCAGGGGAGGGTTGTGGCTTCTTTGATGTGGATAGCTTCCTGACTGGTGCGCCTTCCGAAGTGACTATCGAGACACTGGAGCCTTCTGTTATCGCAAAATTCGACAAGGAGCAATTCATGAAATTGTGTGACGAGGATTCTAGAATCGATCTGATTTATCGCAAAATCCTTCAGTACGGTATCACAATGACTAATGAAAGGTTGGATTCACTTTTGCATGATTCCGCAGAAGAGAAATATATCAGCTTGGAGAACAGAATGCCAGGGTTGACCTCTCGCATCAGCTCCATCAATATATCTTCTTACATTGGCGTGACGCAAGAAACTTTGTGTCGCATCAAATCCAAACAGGGAATTCTATTTTAATACAAATTGTCAAGTATGTAATGCGCCGCGTTTTCTCGTGGCGCATTTTTTTTGTTGTATGCCTCCGATTCTTCCTGTGGCTCCGTTTGCCATGTTGGACGTCTTCAATCTCCTATTATTTAGTTGTTTACAATATGCCGTTCGCAGGATGCGGAAAGCCTAATCGTTTCCTGTCTCGTCTAAATGAAATTTCCGTGTCTATTCCCCTTATTTTTCCTTTGGTATGACTATTACCTGTCCGTTTTTATTTGTACATTTGCGCATAGAGGGAAAACAAACGGCTTATCCCGTAAGGGGAATGGCACTTGCGCGACGGACGGATTCTGTCTGTTGCTCGTTTTCATGGAAAACAATTGTCGAAATGGTGAAAAACAAAAAAATAATAGGGATACATTGTGGTGAAATGTCATGGATGAGAGTGCTCCTCTTCCTGTTCTTCGCCTTGTCCTTCCCATGCGCAAACTTCTTTCCTGCCTGGGCGACGGACTGCTCCAACGGATCAATTATCTACAGGGCGGATTTCGGGGGGAATAATGTGGAAGACCCAGTCGCAAAGGGAAGTGGCATTCCGGAATGCAGTGGGTATAGCTATGATGATAACCCTGTCGATTACTCAGGGAACGGTAAATATGCTATTCGGAAGGTGGCGATATCTGGTCACTATGAATGGTATAATGATATCGTTGACCACACCTATCCGAGCGATAAGAACAGAGGCTATTTCATGCAGGTGGATGCGTCGCACCTGCCGTGTGAGTTTTATCGTGCGCAGATTGACAATGTATGCGGGGGGACTGAAATGTATGCCTCTTTGTACGGTGCCAGTACGACAAAAAGGTCTGGTGACCTTAATGGTACCATCAGAATGATTGTTGAAGATGCCACGTCTGGTGTCGAGATCGATCATTATGATGTCGAGATGCAGAATTCTCAGAATGGCAAGTGGGTCCAATACGGATTTTCCTTCGTTATCCCAGCGGGGTGTAGCTCCATCGTTTATAGAATCGTCAATAATGCGGACCCCTCCGTCATAAGCGGAGGTAATGACTTTTGTTTGGATGATATTGAAATCCGTGCTTGCCTGCCTTTGCCTACCATCACCCCTAAGAAGGGTACAACCATCTGTTTGGGGGAAAGCGAGACACTGACGGGAGACATGGACAACACCATCAACCTGACCCTTCCCCTCACATTCACGTGGTATAAATGCGACTCTCTCAGTTACAATATGGCAGACTGGAAGGAAGTGTATACGGGAAAGTCTTTGGGATTGTATAACGTTACAGCAGACGATGCGGGCTTTTACAAAGTGATGGTTTCCGGTGCAGGACAGACGCCTAATTTAAATGCATGCAGCTGTCTGTCAGAGTTCTATGAGCTTGTTGTGTCGGATTGCGGCAGTCATAGGCCTCAACCTTGTCCTGACGGAACACTTCTCTTCAAGGAGGATTTCGGTGGTAATAGTGTGAGTGACCCTAGCGTGAAAAAGGAGGCGATTCCCCAATGCTCATATGAGTTCGGAGAAGACCCGAGGGATTCCGAAGGCATCGGTAAATATAGCATCAGGAAAGTTGGCATCGAGCACAACCAATGGTATAGAGACATCTACGACCACACCTATCCGGACGACAGCGATAGGGGCTATTTCATGCAAGTGGACGCCTCCGCCGTCAGTGGAATATTCTATCAGACGGAGATAACGGGTCTTTGCGAAAACTCGGAACTCTACATGTCCATGTGGGGTATGAGCTCCACCACAACAGGCTTTTGGGCGAATGCCTACCTCAAACTGATTGTGGAGGATTTAAATGGCAACGTTCTGCAAAGCTCTAACATCGAGATAGAGAACGCAAAGGGCTTTTGGGAACAATTCGGACTGACTTATGTTGTTCCTAGCGGGCAGAATTCCGTCATCTTCAAAATCGTCAACAACAGCAACACCAACAGAGGTAATGACTTTTGTCTAGACGATATCGAGGTGCGTCTCTGCAATCCTCCAATCTCGCTTGCTTCCCCCGACAGTCTTTGCCCAGGATCTGACGTCACATTGTCCGCCGATTTCGTCAATGATGGCACTTATGCGGAGCCGGTAACCCTGACGTGGTACAAATGCGACACGATTTCCTATGAACCTTCAGATTGGACTTTGGTGGGCAGTGGCACATCTCTTGACTTCCATAATGTATCGGAAGCGGACGAGGGATACTATCGTGTATGGGCAAGCGGTAACGGTGCTTCCCAATTGATCAGCAAATGTAATTCCGCTTCCGACTTCGCGAAAATCAGCCTTAAGGTATGCGAATCGTGCGTAGACACTACCGTCGAATTGTTCGACACGATTGCCTTGGGGAATGCCTATTCGAAGAATGGATTCAACATTCCAAGCCCGATCCTCGGAGAAAACGTTGATACGCTGAAACTACAAACCAGCAAAGGGTGCGACAGCACCGTTTCTTTGAAACTCTATGTTTACAAGAATACAAGCGATACCATCCGCATCGACATATGCCAGGGTACAACCTATCAAAAATACGGCTTTAACGAAAGCACCGCAGGTACTTACACGCAACAGTTGAGAAACTCGACTGGAGGAGATAGTCTGGTGACGTTGGTGTTGGAGGTGCTCCCGACCTACGATGACACGATCGCACAGACCATCATCCAAGGTGACTCCTATACTTTTGCGGGCAACACGTATGATGCGGCAGGTCTCTATACAGTCCGCCTGCAGACGGTTTCGGGTTGTGATAGTATCGTCACGCTGAGTCTTACCGTGCTTAGCGGCTCGTCCGACACCATCCGCGCCTCCATCTGTTCCGGAGCCTCCTACCAGGCGTATGGTTTTGACGAAAGCGCAGCGGGCACCTACACGCAGCAGTTGAAGAATGTTTCGGGTGCGGATAGCCTCGTGACGCTGGTGTTGGAGGTGCTTCCGACCTATGACGACACAGTTTCGCAGACAATCATCCAAGGAGATTCCTATACTTTCTTGGGCAACACATATGACACGGAAGGCCTCTATACCACCCGCTTGCAGACGGTTGCGGGTTGCGATAGCTTCGTCACGCTGAACCTTAGCGTGATCAGTGGTTCGTCTGACACGATTCGCGCCTCCATCTGTTCCGGAGCCTCCTATCAGGAGAATGGTTTTGATGAAAATATAGCGGGCACCTACACGCAGCAGTTGAAGAATGTTTCGGGTGCGGATAGCCTCGTGACGCTGGTGCTGGAGGTGCTTCCGACTTATGATGACACAGTTTCGCAGACAATCATCCAAGGAGATTCCTATACTTTCTTGGGCAACACATATGACACGGAAGGCCTCTATACTACCCGCTTGCAGACGGTTGCGGGTTGCGATAGCTTCGTCACGCTGAACCTTAGCGTGATCAGTGGTTCGTCTGACACGATCCGTGCCTCCATCTGTTCCGACGCCTCCTATCAGGAGAATGGTTTTGATGAAAATATAGCGGGCACTTACACGCAACGGTTGAAGAATGTTTCGGGTGCGGATAGCCTCGTGACGCTGGTGCTGGAGGTGCTTCCGACCTACAACGACACGATCGCACAGACCATCATCCAAGGAGACTCCTACACTTTTGCGGGCAACACGTATGATGCGGCAGGTCTCTATACAGTCCGCCTGCAGACGGTTTCGGGTTGTGACAGTATCGTCACGCTGAATCTTAGCGTGCTCAACGGCTCGTCCGACACCATCCGCGCCTCCATCTGTTCCGGTGCCTTCTACCAGGCGTATGGTTTTGACGAAAGTGCAGCGGGCATCTACACGCAACAGTTGAAGAATGTTTCGGGTGCGGATAGTCTCGTGACGCTCGTGCTGGAGGTGCTTCCGACCTACGACGACACAATCAGGGATGCGTTTTGCGCAGGAGAGACATACAGTCAACATGGGTTCAATGTAAGTGCGGGTGGCGTGTACAGAAATGAGGGGACTAGCGTCTATGGTTGTGACAGTATCGTTACGCTGATACTAGAAGAGTTGCCGTCCTATACGATGACAATAAACGATACCATCTGTGAGGGTGATTCCTACGATGGTAATGGATTCGACATTCCGGACCCGGAGGAAGGCACAACGACCCACACCCTTACTTTCTTGCCTACTTATGGTTGCGATAGCGTTGTGACCCTTTCCCTCTGCAGGCTTCCGCTTCGTCACACCGCCAAAGAGTTTATCATTCAAGAAGGGGAGACTGCTGTCTTCGGAGGAGAGACATACGTTGATGAGGGAGAATATCATCAGGTTGTGCGTTCGAGCAATTCCTGCGAGGATATTGAGATTGTCGTGAAATTCAGGGAGAGCAAAGAGGAGACGGACACGTTCAGTTTTGTTGAAATCATTCCTTCGGAGATTCTTGTAAGGGGCGGCGGCCAGGATAATCGTTGGCATGTGGAGAACATCGAGCTATATCCTCAGGCTGTGGTGTCCATCTATGACCGTTGGGGCAAAAAATTGTTTGAGATTAATGATTACAATGATGCGACAGGGTGGGATGGAACCTACAATGGATATGCTATGCCTTCGACCGATTATTGGTATATGATTGATGTCCACGAAATTGACAGGGTGTATGTCGGTCACTTCACGTTGATTCGGTGGTAGGCGAGAGGATTCTTCCCTTTGGAGGGGAGAGTTGCGCTGTGATAGGTATAAAGATTTAGGTAATATAAATAATGGATTTAAAGAGATGGACGTTAAGATAGAACCCTCATGGAAGGTGGTGTTGGCGGATGAGTTCGAGAAGCCTTATTTCTCGTTGCTGACGAGTTTCGTGCGGAAGGAGTACCAGAGCACGACGTGTTATCCTCCTGCTCCGCTGATTTTCAACGCTTTCAACCAATGCCCTTTCGACAAGGTGAAGGTGGTCATCATCGGTCAGGATCCTTACCATGGGTACGGACAGGCGCACGGGCTCTGTTTCTCCGTGAATGACGGGGTGCAGTTCCCGCCTTCGCTCGTCAATATCTTCAAGGAGATCGAGCGGGATCTTCATATCCCTTTCCCACAGTCCGGCAACCTTACCCGATGGGCCAATCAGGGCGTCTTCTTGCTCAATGCCACGCTGAGCGTGCGGGAAGGGCAGGCGGGTTCGCACCAGAATAAAGGGTGGGAGGAGTTCACCGACCGTGTGATCAAGGAGATCTCCGACAAGAAGAACAACGTGGTCTTTATGCTTTGGGGCTCCTATGCGCAACGCAAGGGGGCGGTCATCGACACGAAAAGGCACCTTGTGCTCAAGGCTGTCCATCCGTCACCGCTCTCCGCCTATCGCGGATTCATCGGCTGCGGCCATTTCAGCCAAGCGAACCAATACCTGGCGTCGAAAGGATTAACGCCTATACAGTGGTGATTGTGTGACTCTTTCTCACGGAGACACGGAGGTGAATTTGTGAGCTTTCCCGTGAACTCTTTTTCTCCGTGAGGACCTATTTATCTTTTACTTCTCAGTATTTTCCATACCCAGAAGCTTCAGTGCGTTCTTGTACAAGATTGCGTCCCTTTCCTCTTGGGTCAGATTGAGTTTGTTGAAGCGTTCCAGCTCCTCTTGATGGTCCCACATAGGGTAGTCCACGCCGAACAGCATCTTCTCGACGCCATGATCGTGGATCAGTTTCTCCGCATAGGCAGGCTCTAATTTCCACAGTGAGCTGGATGTGTCGAACCACACGTTTTTCCCCACGAGGTACTTCTCAGACTCGTCCCATTGGGTGTATCCGCCGAAGTGGGCCGCCACCACCTTTAGGGTAGGGTGCTTCTCCAGCACGTGGGCGATGCGCTTCGGCCCTGAATAGTCGTATCTGAAATCGCCCGCATGCACAAGTACCGGCATGCCCAGTCCGGCGATGACTTCATAGATATCGTCCATCTCACGCTCGTCGATCGGGAACTTCTGGAAGTCCGGGTGGAGCTTGATGCCCTTCAGTCCCGCGGAGTAGATGCGGATGAGCTCGTTCTCGTAGTTCTCGTACTCGGGGTGGATGGTGCCGAACCCGATGAACTCGGGGTGCTCGGAGACCTCTCCGATGATGTAGTTGTTGATGGATTCCACTTGGTGGGGCGCTGTCGCCGTGGAGTGCACGATGTAGTAGTTGACACCGATGCGTCGCCCGCTCGCCAATAAATTCTCCGGGCTACCGTTGTATTTCATCTGGATGTGGTAGAACTCGCCTATCGTGTTACTCGCTTTGTCCGCTATCTTGGCGGGATATATGTGTGCGTGGAAATCTATTATCATAATGGGTATGTTGTTTGTTGATCCTCTCTTCGAGACGCGAAATTAGCAAAAAATCAAACGAAATATCTACTAATAAATAGTTATTTCTGTCATAAAGTCACATATCCGATTGATTAGAGAGTGTTTGTTCGTCTATGGTATGCCTTGAATTTGTTGTTGTCAAAATATATATTAATTTTGTTAGCAAATCCTTAAAGAGATAATATCATGGAAATAACGATGATGATTTTACAGCTGTTGGTGGTGCTGATGGCTTTGTATGTGGGTTCACGCTACGGTAGTTTGGCTTTGGGTGCCATCAGTGGTATCGGCTTGGCCATTTTGGTGTTCGGATTTGGCCTAAAACCAGGCAATCCGCCTACGGATGTTATTTATATCATCATCGCCGCCGTCACTTGCGCGGGTATCATGCAGGCGAGCGGTGGAATGGATTGGCTGATTCAGATCGCGGAGAGGCTGTTGCGGAAACATCCGAAGTACATCACCATCTTAGCCCCTCTTTGTACCTTCTTCCTGACCGTATTGGTCGGTACGGGCCACGTGGTCTATACGTTGATGCCTATCATCTGTGATATATCGTTGAAGAAGGGTATCCGTCCGGAACGTCCGTGTGGTGTGGCCAGCATCGCTTCGCAGGTGGGCATCACTTGTTCGCCTATCGCGGCGGCGGTGGCCTCGTTCGTTATCATCTCTAACGAGAACGGGTTCGACGTCAATAATCTTGGTGTCATCGCCATCACTATCCCGGCCTGCATCTGCGGATTGATGGCTGCTGCCGCATGGTCCTACAACAGAGGCTTGGACCTTGACAAAGACCCTCAGTTCCAGGCTCGCCTGGCGGATCCGAAAATGAAGGAGTACATGTATGGCAGCACCGCCTCCGTGCTCGACAAGGAGGTTAGCCCTCAGGCAAAGTCCGCCGTCTACATCTTCTTGGGAGCGCTTGCCGTCATCGTGTTGTTCTCCGTCATGCAGATTGCGGAGCATGATATCCGTCCTGAGTACAATGGCAAACCATTGGGTATGAATATCATCATTCAGATTGTTATGATCGCGGCGGCTGCCTTGATGATCCTCTTCTGCAAGGCTGAGCCGAAGAAGGCGGTGGCGGGACCGGTGTGGCAGAGTGGTATGGTGGCGGTGGTCGCCATCTATGGTATCGCTTGGCTGGCGGACACCTACTTCTCCAATTACCTTGATGTGATGAAGAGCGGTTTGACCGGTATTGTCAGTGAATATCCGTGGAGTATCGCTTTTGCATTCTTTGCGGTCTCTGTGTTGATCAATTCGCAGGGGGCGGTGGTCGTCGCCATGTTGCCGTTGGCCTATTCGTTGGGCATTCCTGGACCTGTCTTGTTGGGTGTTCTGCCAAGCGTCTACGGCTACTTCTTCATTCCTAACTATCCAAGCGATATCGCCACGGTGAACTTCGACCGCTCAGGCACCACCGTCATCGGCAAGTACCTGCTCAACCATAGTTTCATGATCCCAGGCTTGATTTGCGTGACCGTCAGCACCCTTGTGGCGATGTTTATGACGAAGCTGATTTATTGAGGTCTCTTCCCCGCTTGCCTATGTTTTGCCGTTAAGCGTTGAACATGTGGCTTATCTCGGTGCGTTGTTGTAGACCGATTGAAGCGTGTAATTCGGATCCTCGTTGTAGTATGCGTTCACCATGATGTCGACCACCTCTTTGCCGTTGTTGAGGTAGGCTCCTGTCGCATGGTCGATCAGTCCGGACTGCTCTTTGCCTGTGCCGGCTGAACCGTTATCCCAGAAAAAGAGGGACAATCCATAATCTTTGGCGGCCTTGCAGACGTATTCGAGGTAATATTTGCGGAATGCTTCGGCACGGTCGGTGCTACGGTGTACACAGCCGAATTCGCCGAGGTAAACGGGAACACCGTTGTCGACAAATTTTCTCTTCATACGGTTGAAGTTGTCGATCACATTGTCTTCGTCCCCCCATTCTTCCTTGTCTCTGCCGGTGTGTCCCCATTCGGTCTTCTCGTTGTTGAGCGCGTAGGTGTAGGGGTCGTAGAAGTGTACAGCGACAAGCAATCTGTTCTTAACTACGTCTGTGGGCAATTTCAACTCACTGATGGTGAGGTCTATGTTGGTGACGTAACCGGGGCATCCCAAGTACCTGTATCTGTTTTCACCCCCGGTGGAACGTACTACGTCGACAAATAGTTGCAGCCACTCGTTGTATACGCGGTATTGCGCGCCACCATCGGTTCTGTTTTCGCCCCAACCCCAGTTGCCGTCGTGGATTTCGTTCATGGCCTCAAAGATCAGATAGTCCCCTTCGTATTTGAATCTTTCGGCTATCTGTTTCCATAATGCGGAGAGCTGGTTTTTCACTTGTGTGTTGCGTTCCGCGCTTTTTGAGGCGCCCAATATGTCCAGCCAGTATTTGCTGTCGGCTCCGTCGTGGTGTATGTTGATGATGGCTTTGAGCCCTACCTCCTTTGCGTAGCCCACCACCTCAGCCACTCGGTTCATGTATTTCTCTTCGATCTTATAATCAGGTGCGCTGCCGATGTGGCCCATCCATGTGATAGGGATGCGCACGGAAGAAAAGCCGGCGGCCTTTACCGCTTGGAATGTCTTCAATGTTGCGGGGCGGTTCCCCCAAGCTGTCTCACTCGAGTATCCGTTGTTTTGAGCATCCAAGTTGTTCCCCAGATTCCACCCTAATCCAAGACTTTGGGTGATGGTTTGTACGGATGTGCCGTCGATGGCGTGGTCCTTCTTGAACTTGATATTGCGTGCGTTCCCGTCGAATGCTATGGTCTCGCCCTCTTCGGTGGTGATGGTGAAGTTGTTTCCTTGTTCGAAGCGGATAGCCTCGACGGAAGAGGTCGGATAGGTTTGTGTCGTACCATCTTCCATGGTGACCTCAACCCTGTTCTGTGCGTTAAGCGTAATCGAAGAGATAGCTAATGCTAAAAGAATGAGCCTTTTCATTTGAGTCTGGTATTGGATGCTATTTTTTAATGATTTTCACGAATTGGTTTCCCGCCTTGATCAGGTAAGGCGCAGGAGACATTTTGTCTGTGTGTATTGTCAATTCCGATTCTTCGGCGACTGTCGAGAAAAGCACTTTGCCGTCTGTACGTATGATTTGTACTTGGGAACCTTTCTCGAGTCCGGATAGGAGAATGTGGTCTTCGACGAGCGTGTTGACAGAAAAGGTGTTCGTCGGAACTCCATCTGTGCCACTTGATACGGAGAAATTGATCTCCACCGTTTCGATGTCCAGTTTGAATGTGCTGCCGTCGGAATATTTCAGTTCAAGTTCATCTTCGGCAAAGGTTATTGTTGACACGTCGTCCCGTTCCGCCTTCTCTCCGTTTATCATCAGTGTTTTCCCCGCATGGACAAACGTGGAGAATCCTATAGCAAGTATTAATGAAATGAGTTTTCTGGTCATGCTTTTATCTGTTTAAATTGTTCTATTAATGTGTCGCAAAACATTAAAAACACACGTACAAGTTTTGCATTTGGTTGCAAATATAGATATTTTTTGACAAACGGAGATTTTTGGAGATGTTTTTGGAAGATTATGTCTTGAACTATTCACCCATCTATACAATTGCGCCGTAGAGAAGTCTTACGAAACCTCCCTACGGCGCCCCCTTAACTAGTATAAAAATTACAAACGAATTCTTAATTCAAAATTCTCTAAATGTCCCTCTGGTCCTTCTCCGAATAGTTCTCGAAGTACTCCGCTATTTCCCTTTCCGCGCTGTCGCTGAAGGCGTAGGACTCGTCGTGTTGGCTGACATCCAGACCCATGCGCTCCGACTTGACGCTGACACGCATCGGAATCATCTTATTAGTGACCCAATAGAGCGCGAAGCTGACGATGAACGTGTAGGCGATGACGATGACGACGCCCAAGACACTGTTGAGGAACTCCGTCCAGTTGCCGTGGATCAGACCCGTGTAGGAGAAGACACCCGTGAGGATGGTGGCGAAGATACCGCCCATTCCGTGGGTCGGGAACACGTCGAGCGCATCGTCGATGCTTGATTTCTCCCTCCAATGCACGGCGGTGTTGCAGACGAGCGTCGTGAGCAATGCGATGATGAAGCTTTGGCTCGTCGTCACCACGTCCGCACAAGGTGTGATGGCCACCAATCCTACCACCGCACCGACAGCCGCACCCATGCCGGAAGGCTTCCTGCCACGCAGGCAATCGATGAAGATCCAGCTCATCATGGCCGTCGCACCAGCCGTGTTCGTGTTGAGGAACGCCTTGATGGCGATACCGTCCGCCGCTAAGCTGGAACCACCGTTGAAGCCGAACCAACCCAGCCACAGCAAAGCCGCACCCAGCAAGACGAAAGGCACGTTGGCAGGAATGTGGTTCTCCGACCGCACGTTCGTCCTGCGGCCCAGGAAGAGCGCCCCGACGAGCGCCGCCACACCGCTGGAAGCGTGCACGACGATACCGCCCGCGAAGTCGTGTATGTTCAGCCATTTATGCAACAAACCATCCGGATGCCACGTCCAGTGGGCCAGCGGACAGTAGATGAAGATGCAGAAGAGCATCATGAAGACCATGTAAGCGGAGAAACGCACACGCTCCGCGAAAGACCCTGTGATAAGGGAAGGAGTGATGATGGCGAATTTCATCTGGAAGATAGCGTACAGCGCCAACGGTATGGTGGCGGTCAGGTAGGGCTCAGGCTTGGCGCCCACATTGTGGAACATGAAGTATTGTGTCGGGTCACCGATCAGACCCAGTCCGCCCAAATCGTTTCCGAAAGCGAGGGAGAACCCGAAAATCACCCACAGGACACTGATGATACCCATGGCGATGAATGATTGCAGGATGGTGCTGATGACGTTTTTCTTTCCCACCATACCACCGTAGAAAAAGGAGAGACCCGGAGTCATCATCAATACGAAAATCGTGGCCGTGATCATCCATGCCACATTGCTCGACGTGCACTCTTCCGTCTCCACAAACTCCCATAGACCCTGTTCTTCAGGGATGAAGATGCCCAATGCCGCTATGATAGCCATGAACGACATCATGATAATCCATCTCTTTTTTGTTTTCATAATAACTGATATTAAATATTGTACATAAATTCTCTTTTATTATCGATTTTCGGTGTCTAATTGCTCTAAAAAATCGTATATTCGTTGCATAATGCAGTTAATATTTTATATTTTCAATCATAATGACATGCAAAAATACTATTTATCTTTCAAATAGCAAGTTAAAATACAATATTTTTTACAAAAAGTTTCTTATTCTTTTATTTTAAAAACTTTTTATTGTTTTTACTTGCGTGTTTGTAGCAAAAAGATTTACTTCGCGTATGTTTTGTAGTTTAATTGTCAACAAGAGGAGGATTTATGGAGACGCTACGTCATGAATGCGGCATCGCTATGATTAGGTTGCTGAAACCATTGGACTATTACCGTCAGAAATATGGTACGGACGGTTATGGTTTAGGCAAGCTCTATCTAATGATGGAGAAGCAGCATAACCGAGGTCAGGAGGGTGCGGGTGTCGCGTGTGTGAAGCTTCATTCCACACCGGGGCACGAGTATATGTTCAGGGAAAAGGCGGAGGGCAAGGATGCCATCACCAAGGTCTTTTCCTCCATCGGCCACTTGTTGGCCACGCCAAGCGAGGATGACCCATCAGGCACACCACCATTTCAAGGTGAGTTGCTGATGGGTCATCTTCGTTATAGCACCACAGGCAAAGGGGGCTTGCGTTATGTGCACCCGTTCCTGCGCCGCAACAACTGGCGAGCGAAGAACCTTTGCATCTGCGGTAACTTCAACATGACGAACATCGACCACATCTTCCAGCTTCTGACGGAGCAGGGCCAATACCCGCGCATCTACAGCGATTCGTACATCATGCTGGAGCTGATGGGCCATCGCCTGGACCGTGAGGTGGAGCGCCTCTACCGTGAGGCGAAGGAGTCGGGTCGGGTCAATACGGAGATCACCGATTATGTGGATACGCATGTGGACATCAGCAACGTGTTGTCCTCCACCATGCCTCACTTCGACGGAGGCTATGTGGTCTGCGGTCTGACGGGTAGCGGTGAGATGTTCTCCATGCGTGACCCGTGGGGTATCCGCCCCGCCTTCTTCTACCGGAACGATGAACTCGTCGCTGTGGCGAGCGAGCGTCCGGTGCTTCAGACCACCTTCGATCTCTCTTGCGACGAGGTGGAGGAGCTGAAGCCGGGTCAGGCGCTGATCGTGGGACAGAACGGAAAGCTCTTCCTGAAGTCCATCATCGATCCTAAGCCTTATTCCCCTTGCGTCTTCGAACGCATCTATTTCAGCAGGGGAAATGACCAAGACATCTACCAGGAGCGCAAGATGTTGGGTAGACAGTTGCAGGACGCTATCCTGAAAGCGATAGACGGAGATGTGGAGAACACGGTCTTCTCCTATATTCCTAACACGGCGGAGGTGGCCTACTACGGTATGGTGGAGGGCTTCCGCGAGAACTTCTCCCACGTGCGTGCGGAGAAGGTGGTCTCCAAGGACATCAAGCTGCGTACGTTCATCACGGAGGGCAAGAGCCGAAACGACCTCGCCGCCCATGTCTACGACATCACTTACGGCAGCGTGCGACCTGGTGTGGACAACCTGGTAGTCATCGACGATAGCATCGTGAGGGGAACCACCTTGCACGAGAGCATCATCAAGATATTGGACCGCCTCCATCCGAAGAGCATCGTTATCGTAAGCTCCGCTCCGCAGATCCGTTACCCGGACTTCTACGGTATCGACATGAGCCGAATCGGCGACTTCATCGCCTTCAAGGCGGCTGTGGCGCTGCGGAAGGATAGGGGAGAGGCCCCGATGCTGAAGACATTGTACGATTCGTGCGCGGCCGCCCTCGCTGATGGCGGTTGGAAGAACGGAGAGAATGTCCTGAGACAATTGTACGATGGCTTGTCCGTCGATGAACTGAACCAGAAAATGGTGGAGATCCTCTGCCCAGAAGGGGTGACGACACCAGTGAAATTGGTCTTCCAAAGCATTGAGGGACTGCACCATGCGATCCCGAAACATCCAGGCGATTGGTACTTCACGGGGCACTATCCGACGGAGGGCGGATTACGCATGCTTTACCGTTCGTACATGGATTGGTATGAGAGTGGAAAAAAATAATGGATAATAATTGAACAAAATAGTATGACAAGGTATATCTTTGTGACAGGTGGTGTGGTCTCTTCCTTAGGGAAGGGAATCATCTCTTCCAGTATCGGTAAACTGCTGCAAGCGCGTGGCTATAGTATTACTATCCAGAAGTTTGACCCGTACATTAACATCGACCCGGGTACGCTGAATCCGTATGAGCACGGAGAGTGCTACGTGACGGTCGATGGCATGGAGACGGACTTGGACCTGGGCCATTACGAGCGTTTCACGGGTATCCATACGACGCGCGAGAACTCGATCACGACCGGACGCATCTACAAGACGGTGATTGACCGGGAACGTCGTGGCGACTATTTGGGTAAAACCATACAGGTCGTGCCGCATATCACGGACGAGATCAAGCGCAGGATGTTGCGTACGGACGGTACGGAGGAAGGGGAGAACCGCTTGCCTGACTTTGTCATCACTGAGGTGGGTGGCACCATCGGAGACATCGAGTCCGCTCCTTTCATGGAGGCGATTCGTCAACTGCGTTGGGAGTTGGGCAAACGCGCGGTCTGCGTGCACCTCACCTACGTGCCTTACCTGAAGGCGGCGGACGAGCTGAAGACCAAACCGACCCAGCATTCCGTCAAGGAGTTGCAGGGAATGGGTATCCAGCCTGACGTGCTGATCCTGCGTACGGAGAAGCACCTGTCGGACGGTGTGCGCCAAAAGGTGGCCTCCTTCTGCAACGTCGATCTGGAGTGCGTGGTGCAGAGCGAGGATTTGCCAAGCATCTATGAAGTGCCGGTCAACATGCAACGGCAGGGATTGGATGCGGCTTTGTTGCGTAAGTTCGGCATCCCTGTGGGCGAGACCCCTAAGATGGAGCCTTGGCATCGTTTCCTTGCGTTGAGCAAGTCCGCCACGAAGGAGGTCAACATCGGTCTGGTAGGCAAATATGACCTGCAGGATGCCTACAAGAGCATCCGTGAGAGCCTTGCGCTCGCCGGCATATACAACGGCGTGAAGGTGAAGCTGAAGTTCATCAACAGCGAGACGCTCGACGCCTCCACGTTCGACTGGAGCCAAGTGGGTGGCGTAGTCATCTGCCCAGGCTTCGGACAGAGGGGTATCGAGGGAAAGATCGATGCCCTGAAGTACTGCAGGGAACATAACGTGCCTACGTTCGGTATTTGCTTGGGCATGCAGATGATGGTCATCGAGTTCGCGAGGGACGTGCTGGGCTACAAGGACGCCAACAGCGCGGAGATGGACCCTAACACGGCGCATAATGTGATAGACATTATGGAGGAGCAGAAGACCGTCACGCAGAAGGGCGGTACGATGCGTCTGGGCGCATACGACTGTAAGTTGGAGGAAGGATCACGTGTGAGACAAATCTATGGGGAGGAGTTGATACGGGAGCGCCATCGCCATCGTTATGAGTTCAATAACAAATATTTGGGCGAATACGAGGAGAAGGGGATGCAGTGCGTGGGTAGGAACCCGGAGAGCGGACTGGTGGAGATCGTCGAGATCCCAGGCCTCCGTTGGTTCATCGGTACGCAGTTCCACCCGGAGTACTCCAGCACGGTGCTGAATCCGCACCCATTGTTTATGGATTTTATAAAAACGATTATAGATGAATAAGAAAGCGATTTTACGGCTCAGCGACGGCACTGAGTTTCATGGCGAGAGTTTCGGCTATGAGGGTGCCGTGGCAGGTGAGGTGGTGTTTAATACTGCCATGATGGGTTATCCTGAGAGTTTGACGGACCCTTCCTACGCTGGGCAAATCCTTGTGATGACGTTCCCTCTCGTGGGAAATTATGGTGTGCCAAGTGAATCTACGGAGCAAAACGGATTGTCCACCTTCATGGAGAGTGACAGGATACATGTCCGCGCGTTGGTGGTGAGCGACTACTCAGTCCATTACAGCCACTGGAACGCTAAGGGCTCTTTGGCGGAATGGTTGAAAAGAGAAAAGGTGGTGGGTATCACGGGAATCGATACGCGTGAGCTCACCAAACGTCTTCGTGAATATGGTAGCATGAGCGGTGTGATCATCACGGAGGGACAGCAGGATATTCCTTTCGAGGATCCTAACCTTGTCAACCAGGTGGCGCTCGTCAGCACGAAGGAGGTGGAACATTTCGGAAACGGTAGCAAACGGGTCTGCTTGGTGGACATGGGTGTGAAACAGAATATCATCCGTGAGTTGCTTAAGTTCGACGTGAGCATAACGGTTGTCCCTTGGGACTATGACTTCACGTCGGAGGAGTACGACGGACTCTTCATTTCGAACGGTCCGGGCGACCCTAACCTCTGCACCAAGACGGTGGAGCATGTCCGTAAGTTCATGCAACAGAGCAAACCTATCTATGGTATCTGCATGGGTAACCAGATCCTCGCGCTTGCCGCGGGTGCCAAGGTGACCAAGCTGAAGTATGGTCATCGTGGACATAATCAGCCTGTTCGTCTGCTTGTGAATGGTAAATTGACCAACCGTTGCTTCATCACCTCCCAGAACCATGGTTATGCGGTGGATAATGATACGATCCCTGCCGATTGGGAGCCTCAGTTCATCAACATGAACGACGGTTCGAACGAGGGTATCCGTCACAAGACCAAGCCTTGGTGCTCGGCGCAGTTCCACCCGGAGGCTGCCAGCGGTCCTACTGATACGGAGTTCATCTTCGGACAGTTCTTCAAGGCGATGTGCGACCCTAAGTCATTGATGGTCGCCGAGGCGCAGGAGACGTTCGAATCGTTTGAGAAGCCTAAGAAAGTCCTCTTGTTGGGTAGTGGCGCCTTGAAGATCGGTGAGGCGGGCGAGTTCGACTACTCAGGTTCCCAGGCCTTGAAAGCCTTGAAAGAAGAGGGTATCCATACTGTTTTGATCAATCCTAACATCGCTACGGTGCAGACCTCCGATGGTGTCGCCGATGAGGTCTATTTCCTCCCTGTGACGCCTTATTTCGTCGAGCGTGTCATCGAGAAGGAACGTCCGGACGGAATCCTGCTCTCGTTCGGTGGCCAGACGGCGCTGAACTGCGGTGTCGAATTGTATAAGAACGATATACTGAAGAAATACAATGTGCGTGTGCTGGGTACGCCGGTGCAGGCGATCATTGATACGGAAGACCGTGAGCTCTTCGTGAACAAGCTGGACGAGATCAATGTGAAGACGATCAAGTCACACGCTTGTGAGAATGTGCAGGAGGCTCGTGAGGCGGCTAAGGAACTGGGCTATCCGGTCATCCTCCGTGCGGCCTATGCGTTGGGTGGTCTTGGTTCTGGTTTCTGTGATAACGAAGAACAATTGAATAAATTGGCCGAGAAGGCCTTTGCGTTCTCCCCGCAAGTGCTTGTGGAGAAATCGCTGAAGGGCTGGAAGGAGATTGAGTACGAGGTGGTGCGTGACCGCTTTGACAATTGCATCACGGTATGTAACATGGAGAACTTCGACCCGCTTGGTATCCATACGGGTGAGTCCATTGTCATCGCACCGTCACAGACGCTCACGAACAGTGAATATCATAAGTTGCGTGCGCTTGCCATAAAGATCATCCGTCACATCGGTATCGTGGGTGAGTGCAACGTGCAATATGCCTTCGACCCTGTGAGTGAGGATTATAGGGTGATCGAGGTGAATGCCCGCTTGTCCCGCTCCTCCGCTTTGGCAAGTAAGGCGACGGGTTATCCGTTGGCCTTCGTGGCGGCTAAGTTAGGTTTGGGCTATGGCCTCTTCGACCTGAAGAACTCGGTGACGAAGACCACTTCCGCCTTCTTCGAGCCAGCCTTGGATTATGTGGTATGTAAGATCCCTCGTTGGGACTTGGGTAAGTTCCGCGGCGTGGACCGTGAGCTGGGTAGCTCCATGAAGTCGGTCGGCGAGGTGATGGCCATCGGACGTACGTTTGAGGAGGCTGTCCAGAAGGGCTTGCGTATGATCGGTCAGGGCATGCACGGATTCGTGGGTAACAAAGAGTTGGAGATCGCCGACATTGACGGTTCATTGAGGGCGCCAACCGATAAACGTATATTCGTCATAGAGAAAGCCTTTGAGATAGGTTATTCCGTGGCGCAGATCCATGAGCTTACGAAGATCGATTGCTGGTTCTTGGATAAGCTGATGAACATCCATTTGGTCAACAAGGAGTTGCAGGCTGTCTCTTCGCTTGAGGCGTTGCCGAACAACCTTCTGAAGCGCGCGAAGGTATATGGATTCACCGATTTCCAGATCGCCCGCGCATTGGATATGGGTAGCAAGATGGATATCGAGGACGCAGTGCTGGTCGTTCGCTCGCATCGTAAGCAATTGGGCATCTTGCCTTTCATTAAGCAGATTGATACGCTGGCGGCTGAATATCCTGCCCAGACGAACTATCTGTACCTCACATACTCCGCCGTTAAGAGTGATGTGGTGTGTGAGCGGGACAACCGGACCATCATGGTGTTGGGCTCCGGCGCCTACCGTATCGGCTCCTCCGTGGAGTTCGACTGGTGCGGTGTGCAGGCGTTGAACACGATACGCAAGGAGGGCTTCAGAAGCGTTATGATCAATTATAACCCTGAGACGGTCTCCACGGATTATGACATGTGCGACCGCCTCTACTTCGACGAGCTGACGTTCGAGCGTGTGATGGATATCATCGAGCTGGAGTCGCCTAAGGGTGTGATTGTCAGCACGGGTGGCCAGATACCGAACAACCTCGCCATGAAACTGGATGCGCAGAAGGTGCCTATCTTGGGTACGCAAGCCAATTATATCGATAACGCGGAGGATAGGGATAGATTCTCGGCCATGCTCGACCGTATCGGTGTGGACCAGCCTGAGTGGAGCGCCCTGACCTCCATGGAGGATGTGAACGCCTTCATCCAGCGTGTGGGCTTCCCTGTCTTGGTGCGCCCTTCATACGTGCTTTCGGGTGCGGCGATGAATGTCTGCAGTAACCAGGATGAGTTGGAGCGCTTCCTGACGTTGGCGGCGAATGTCTCCAAGAAACATCCGGTCGTCATCTCTAAGTTCATGCAGAACACCAAGGAGGTGGAGATGGATGCGGTGGCGAAGGATGGCGAGATCTTGGCGTACGCTATTTCAGAGCACATCGAGTATGCGGGTGTCCACTCGGGAGACGCTACGATACAGTTCCCTGCGCAGAAACTATATGTGGAGACGGTTCGCCGTATCAAGAAGATATCCGCTCAGATCGCTAGGGAGTTGCATATATCAGGACCATTCAACATCCAATACTTGGCTAGGGAGAACGAAATCAAGGTGATCGAGTGTAACCTCCGCGCCAGCCGTTCCTTCCCGTTCGTAAGTAAGATTTTGAAGGTCAATTTCATCGATTTGGCAACCCGTGTGATGTTGGGCTTGCCGGTGGAGAAACTGAGCAAATCGTTCTTCGACTTTGATTATGTGGGTATTAAGGCTTCGCAGTTCTCCTTCAACAGGTTGCAGAAGGCCGACCCTGTGCTGGGCGTCGACATGACCTCTACCGGTGAGGTGGGTTGCTTGGGTGACGATACATCCTGCGCATTGCTGAAGAGCATGCTTTCCGTCGGACATCGTATTCCGAAGAAGACGGTGCTTCTTTCCACCGGACCTGCGAAGGATAAGGTCTCGTTGCTGGAGCCTGCCCGCTTGCTCATCGAGCACGGGTATGAGTTGTATGCTACACCAGGCACAAGCCGCTTCCTGACGGACAATGGTATCCCGAACACGGAGGTCTTCTGGCCAAGCGATAAGCAAAAGACACCGCAGGCATTGGATTTGTTGCATCAGCATAAGATCGATATGGTGGTTAACATCCCGAAGGATTTGTCCACGGGAGAGTTGACGAACGGTTATATCATCCGTCGCGCGGCGGTGGATCTGAACATCACGTTGATCACCAATTCACGACTGGCTTCGGCCTTCATCCGCGCCTTCTGCACCACTAAGTTGGACGAGTTGGCCATCAAGAGCTGGAGGGAGTACCGCTAAGCCACTATTCGGACGATTGTTTTACACCCCGCAGGTTCGAGACCATGTTGGTCCATCCTGCGGGGTTCTTTTTCCCGCTTTTTTCGGAAGATTTTATTGGGACAGGGTAGAGGTCCGCCCTTCCTCTCGTAACGCCCTTTAAACGCACGAGAATGCCCTCCCTGCGCTTCTGATACGAAAGCGGGCTGTTCCACAGCATGGAACAGCCCGCATCTGTTTTAGGATAGGTTAGATTATAGATCAACCAGCACCTTCTCGTGACCTACGATGTAGTAGGTGCCTTTCTTCAAACCATCCAAAGCCTCCGATCTCTTGACGTTGGACTTCACGATGATACCGGAGATTGTATAGACGTTTACCAGTTCGTTCATCTCTTCTGCAGACTGAGTTTCCACGCCAACATGTTCATAAGCTTTGCAAGCGTAGAGTTGGATGTCATCCAATACCAAGTCATTACCAAGTTTGTTATAGTTTGGATTTCCAGACGTTCCATTTCCAGCATAGGAAACGACGGACAATTCTATCTCGCTTCCATGCAATTCGAATTTCAATCGAGCGGCAACCCAATCTTTGCTGCCTGTCGATGTTTTTGTCACACGTTTTGACTTGTAAATATCACCAGTTGCCAAATCCTTTACTTGAAGGTAAATATCCACAGGATATTCACAGTTAGAGAATGTGTTCACATAGCAAAGCGCCGTATAGCTGCCTTGGAATAAATTGCTGATTTTGTGTGTGTAAATTGGTGCATCTTGCTCGTTATCGCAGTTTATGAACAGCATACCTCCGTATGCGCTTGTGTCATAGGTGTGGTCAGGAACGAATGTCCAACCGTTTTCTTTCGGATGTTGCCCGTTTCCGAAATAGGCTTCCCAACCCCATTGGGTACCACCTTGAACACCATCATACGAACAAGTCACGTTGGCGGCGACGCAATACTTGCCTTCTATAGACGGAGACAAATCATAGGTTACATTAGCGTCTGGAGTTAAATCAGTGGATGTAGTCCAATCACGTCCATCTATATGTTCTCTTTTCGTCGGATTAGAGAGGTCAATATAATCCCACGTCCAATAATTTGTCGCAGAAGTAAACGTACCGAAGTCTTCCTGCCAAATCAGTTCCATTGGTTTCACGTTGCCTTCGTCGTCCAAGCAGTAGAGGTCGGGATCAAGAGTAGGAGCATCGTCCGCATAGACAATTATCGTGTCATACATATTGCAAGCGTCTATTTTTTCGCCCTTTTCGTTTAAAGTATTGTCCTGAACCTTCAAGATGAATGTCGTGCCATTCTTATCCGCATCTTCCCATTTCACCTCCAACGAATTAGCGATCACACCAACGGTTTTGCCAAGAGGGGCGGATGTTGCGTCATCTTTGTGCCATGACATTGTGAAGTCGGTATAAGGCTCTCCAGTAATGTCTGTGGTTGTCACATCGTTTGAGGTCAGTGTCACAGACTCGTCTGGACTCAAATGGATGCTCTTCACATCTTTGCCATTCGCATAGATGATAGGTTCCTTCGATTGAATACAATTAGGGAGGTCGGATTCTCCCTCGCAGACGAAGACCTGGATGTCGTCCAAGATGAGGTCGTTGCCATTCAGGTTATATTTGCTGTCACCACAGTCATAAACGACTTCAACCAAAACTGAATCTCCTTCAATGGATGAAGTGACAGTTGCCTCTTTCCAATCGAGTCCTTCATTTTGGCTATTACGTGTTATGGTTGTGGATTTGGCAACACCCCCCGTCTTCAGGTCTGTTATTTGAATGTGTATCTTCACTGGGTGTGGTGCGTCCGCGAAGGTGTTTACGAAACACCTAGCCGTCACGTCATTACCCTGCAGTGTTGAACTGTTGATTCGCTTGGAATAGATCACATCGTTGACTTCGCTGTTTCCGTTGACGAACAACATACCGCCGAAGGCAGAACCTTGATAGGTGTGGTCAGGAACGAATGTGAAGCCGTTTTCCGAAGGATACTTGCCGTTAAAGCACATAGACTCATATCCCCATTGAGTTCCTCCTACTTCATCGGCTGATGAAGTCACATTACCGGCCACGGTAAACGATCCTTGGTCAAATGGAGAAGATGCACATTCTGTCCTAGGGATTTCCAATCCGTAGCAGGTGGACCACTTCTTGGCATCTTTGTGCGTCACTTTCTTAGGCGCATCCAAGTTAGAATAGTCCCAATTCCAATAAGTGGAGTCGGACGTGAATGTGCCGAAATCCTCCTGCCAAAGCATTTTTTGAGGTGTCAGTTTGCCATCGGCGCTTTCGCAATAGATGTTGAGGCCAGAAGTGTTTATTTCCTCGCAGACGAAGACCTGGATATCGTCCAGGATGAGGTCGTTTCCATTCAGGTTGTACTCTGTATCACCACAGTCATATACGATCTCAACCAGAATCGAATCCCCTTCGATGGAAGAAGTGACAATTGCCTCTTCCCAGTCGAGACTTTCATTGTGGCTATTGCGTGTTATGCTCGTAGATTTGGTAACAGTCCCCGTTTTCAGGTCTGTCACTTGTAAGTGTATTTTCACTGGGTTTGGTGCGTCTGCGAAGGTGTTCACGAAACACCTAGCTGTCACGTCTTTGCCCTTCAATCTTGAGCTGTTGATTTTCTTGGAATAGATCACATCGCCGATTTCGCTGTCTCCGTTGACGAACAACATGCCGCCGAAGGCAGAACCTTCGTAGGTGTGGTCAGGGACGAACGTGAAGCCGTTTTCAGAAGGATACTTGCCGTTAAAGCACATGGACTCATATCCCCATTGAGTTCCT
>JAILLP010000011.1 GCA_024693065.1 Paludibacteraceae bacterium | reverse complement strand
CCCTGTGAACGATGCGGCGGTGCAATCATAGCCCTGAAAGGGCGACACCCTGGTATTTATAACCGAATTGTGTTGGTGCCCCTTAGCGCACCAACACATCCGATGTACCATTATTCGTGCGGACCACATAAACACCCTTGGCCGGAACGTCCAGCACACGCTCCTCGTCCGCAGAGTTGGAGACCGCGACTCTCTTGCCCGACACATCATAGAGGGAAACCTCCCCTTCCACACCACACACGTAGACGGTGAGTCCGTCGGTCCATACGGTGATGCCATCGGCCAAGGCTGAGCTTACGCCAGAGCCTTCCTCCGCATATTTCACCGTCCAACCCTCTGGGATTCTATCCTCTCCATACTCAAGAGCCAATGCCTTCGGGCAGATGAAGGTGCCGGTAGGGGCGACGTCTGCGACCCATCTATCAGTGTGAAGGCCGTCATTCCAATCATCAAATGAGACACGGATTTGGGATAGGCTGGTGCAACCTCTGAACATCCGTGCATAACAAAAATCAGCCAACGTAGTGGCAGGCAGTGCGGGGGCTTGCGTCAGGCTGGTGCAACCTGAGAACATATTAGAATAACAGCCACTCTCTACGTTTGATTCAGCTGGCAACGTCGTCGCCGGCAATTCAGGGGCTTGCGTCAGACTCGTGCAACCATAGAACATACTTGTATAACAACCTTCAGCCAATGTCGTTGCTGGCAATTCGGGCGCTTGCGTCAGACTGGTGCAACCATCAAACATTTCACAATAACAGTAATTAGCTAACGTCGTAGCCGGCAATGCAGGAGCTTGAGTGAGGCTTTTGCAACTAGCGAACATAGCTAAATAACAACGTTCAGCCAATGTCGTGGCAGGCAATTCGGGCGCTTGCGCCAGACTGGTGCAACCTGAGAACATACTAGCATAACAATTTTCCGCCAACGTTGTAGCAGGCAATTCCGGTGCTTGCGTCAAACTTTCGCAACCTGAGAACATTCTGTTATAACAATATTCCGCCAACGTTGTAGCAGGCAATGCAGGAGCTTGAGTGAGGCTTTTGCAACTAGCGAACATAGCTAAATAACAACGTTCAGCCAATGTCATTGCTGGCAATTCAGGGGCTTGCGTCAGGCTGGTGCAACCATCAAACATTTCACAATAACAACCTTCAGCCAATGTCATTGCTGGCAATTCAGGGGCTTGCGTCAGGCTGGTGCAACCATCAAACATTTCACAATAACACCATTCGGTCAATGTCGTGGCTGGCAACTCAGGGGCTTTCGTGAGGCTTTTACAACCAACGAACAGATTATAGAAACAATAATTAGCAGGAATAACAAGGGTTTCACCTACTCCGTCAATCAGGCTCATCACACTACCGCTGGCGGCAATCTTGCCCGTCATTTTGAAAGAAGAGTAATTATTCCCCTTCTTTGAGAACCCTTCTGGATTATATCCCCTCAGCAAAGCCTTGTCTCCCTTATGGGCCAACGTGACCATTTTGCCTCCCGCTAAGGCGATCCATATATCTCCACCATCTAACGAATATTGCACATCCGGATTGTTATTGGTGTTCTCGATTCCGAACGTAGAGCCATCCTCCTCTGCCGTGAAGGTGAGTAAATCGCGGTTGACAGGCAGCACACCTACAGTATCTCCATCAATAACTTTTTTCACCCTCCAACCTAACGGTATCCTATTCGCCCCATATACAAGAGGCAAATTCTCAGGACAGATGAAGGTGCCGCTTGGAGCTACGTTTTCGACCCAATAAGCAGTGGAATAACCGGCATTCCTCCAATCGTCAAATGAGACATGGATCTCAGATAGACCGGTGCAACCTGAGAACATATACATGTAACAACTATCCGCCAACGTCGTCGCAGGCAATGCGGGGGCTTGCGTCAGACTCTTGCAATCCGAGAACATGGAATAATAACAACCACTTACCAATGTCGTAACTGGCAGTTCCGGGGCTTGCGTCAGGCTCGTGCAACGGGCGAACATCCCGTCGTAACAAAAATCAGCCAATGTCGTGGCAGGCAGTGCGGGAACTTGCGTCAGACTCGTGCAACCTAAGAACATCGCGTCATAACAAAAAGCGGTCAATATCGTGGCAGGTAATTCAGGGGCTCGGGTGAGACTGGTGCAAGCTCTGAACGATCTACAGAAACAGTACCCATTAGGAATCTCCGTAGAAAGTCCTGTTCCATCGATTAGGCTCATCACGCTACCGCTGGCGGCCACCTTCCCGGTCATCCTAAAAGTTGAATATTGATCCCTACTCTTTGAGAATCCTTCCGGATTACTTCCCCTCAACAAAGCCTTGTCTCCCTTATGGGCTAACGTGACGGTATCGCCTGCAGCCAGTGCGGTCCAGGTTTCCCCACCATCCAATGAATACTGCACGTCAGGATTATTTCCTCCGTTATTCACAATTCCAAACGTGGAGCTATCCTCCTCGGCCGTGAAGGTGAGGTAGTTGGTCTCCACCGCAACCGTATCATCAATATATTTCACCGTCCAACCTTCCGGTATCCTGTTCACTCCATACTCAAGAGGCAAGGTCTTCGGGCAGATGAAGGTGCCGGTTGGGGCTACGTCTGCGACCCAATCATAAGTGCCAATGCCAATGCCACTACCCCAATCATCAAATGAGACATGGATTTCGGTTAGTCTTGTGCAACCTGAGAACATCTCCCAGTAACAATCATTAACCAATGTCGTAGCAGGCAATTCGGGGGCTTGCGTAAGACTTGTGCAACCTGAGAACATCTCCCAGTAACAACCTTCCGCCAACGTCGTAGCCGGCAATTCTGGGGCCTGCGTCAAGCTGGCGCAATCTTTGAACAATCTACAGAAACAGTATCTAGGAATTTCTGTGGAAAATCCTATCCCGTCGATCAGACTCATCACACTACCGCTGGCGGCCACCTTCCCGGTCATCTTAAAGGTTGAGCATGGATCTATATCCTCTGAGAATCCTTGAGGATTATCTCCTCTCAGCAAAGCATTGTCTCCCTTATGGGCTAATACGACCATGTCGCCTTCTGTCAAGGCGGTCCACGTCTCCCCGCCGTCCAACGAATACTGCACGTCTGGATTATTATCATAATAGTTCACGATTCCAAACGTAGAGCCATCCTCCTCGGCCGTGAAGGTGAGGTAGTTGGTCTCCACCGCAACCGTATCATCGATATATTTCACCGTCCAACCCTCTGGTATTCTGCTCACTCCATACTCAAGAGGCAGAGCTTTCGGGCAGTAGAAGGTGCCGGTAGGGGCGACGTTTGCGACCCAATTTTGAGTGTAGGCAATGTAGCTACTCCACTCTTCGAAGGCGACGCTGATTTCAGACAAGTTTGTGCAACCTGAGAACATAGCAGCAATACAATCTCTGAAATCCATTGTTAAAGCAGAAATTTGTGGTGCTCGAATCAGACTGGTGCATCCTTCGAACATGTAGTAATAACAACCTCCAGTCAATGTCGTAGCAGGCAATTCAGGAGCTTCAGTTAGACTTGTGCAACCTCGGAACATCCAGGAATAACAGCCTTGAGCCAATGTCGTGGCAGGCAATTCAGGGGCTTGCGTCAGACTCGTGCAACCTTCGAACATGGAACGGTAACAAAAATCAACTAATGTCGTCGCAGGCAACTCGGGGGCTTTCGTCAGACTTGCGCAACCGCTGAACATACCCCAATAACAACCAGTCTTCAGATCGGTCACAGGTAATTCAGGTGTCTCCGTGAGACCTGTACATCCTGAGAACATTTCCCCATAGCAATATTCCGTCAGCATTGTCACAGGCAGTTCTGGAGCATGTGTGAGGCTTGCGCAATCACTGAAAAGTCCATAAAAACAAAAATCGACAGGAATTACATTGCCAATGCCCATTCCATCGATAAGGCTCATCACCCCACCGCTGGCGGCGATCTTTCCTGTCATCGTGAAAGACGAGTAGCTTTCTGTACTATAAGAGGATACACCACTCTTTTTTGAAAATCCGTTCGGATTATTTCCCCTCAACAAAGCTTTGTCACCCCTATGAACCAATATGACCGAGTCACCTTCCGCCAATATATTCCATGTCTCTCCTCCGTCCAACGAATACTGCACGTCAGGATGATTACTTCTGTTCACAATCCCGAAAGAAGAGCCATCCTCCTCGGCGGTGAAGGTGAGGTAGTCATTAAACCTCACCGTCCAGCCTTCCGGTATCCTATCCAAACCATACTCGAGAGCCAATGGTTTCGGGCAGATGAAGGTGCCGGTAGGGGCTACGTCTGCGACCCATTCAGATGTGTTCTCCCACACGACGAAGGAAACTTTGATTTCAGACAACATTGTGCAACCTGAAAACATGGAAGCGTAACAGCTGTCGGCTAACGTTGAAGCGAGCAATCGCGGTGACTGAATCAGACTGGTGCAACCGGAGAACATGTTCCCATAGCAATAAGTCGCCAACGTTATCGCAGGCAAATCAGGCACTTGGGTGAGGTTCGCGCAACCGGAGAACATGGATGCGTAACAATAATCAGTTAACGTCGTGGCAGGCAGTTCTGCCACTCGGGTCAGACTGGCACAATCAATAAATAGGCCATAAAAACAATAATCAACAGGGACAACAAGGGTTTCGCCTATGCCGTCGATCAGGCTCATCACACTACCGCTTACAGCAATCTTTCCTGTCATCGTAAAAGACGAGTATGAGCTATCCGCCTTCGAGAATCCGTCCGGATTATTTCCCCTCAGCAAGGCTTTGTCTCCCCTATGGGCCAATGCGATTGCATCTCCTTCGACCAGTGCATTCCATGTTTCCCCGTCATCCAATGAATACTGCATGTCTGGATTATTATTTCTGTTCACAATTCCGAACGAAGACCCATCCTCCTCGGCCGTGAGAGTAAGGTAATCAGCATATTTCACCGTCCAACCCTCTGGTATCCTGCTCGCTCCATACTCAAGAGACAAATCTTTCGAGCAGAAGAAGGTGCCGGTAGGGGCTACATTTTTGACCCAATCAGAAGTTTCTTTTCCCCATAGGATGTGTGCGGCATTTATTTCAGACAGGTTTACGCAACCCTGGAACATGGTCTTGTAACAACTAGTCGACAACTCAACGGCAGGCAATTTTGGCGCTTTTGTAAGGCTTGTGCAACCAGAGAACATGTTAGCGTAACAATGACTAGACGTCTCCATCGCAGGCAATTTCGGGGTTTTGGCAAGGTTTGTGCAGCCGGAGAACATGGACGCATAACAAGCATATGTCAATGTCGTGGCTGGCAAATCAGGAGCTTCTGTCAAGCTTGTGCAGCCGGAGAACATGGAATGGTAACAGGATGACGACAAATTCACGGCAGGCAAATCAGGAGCTTCTGTCAAGCTTGTGCAACCCGAGAACATGCTCTGATAACAGTAAGCCGCCCACAACGTTGTGGCAGGTAATTCAGGTGCTTCCGTGAGATTTGCACAACCAGAGAACATAGATTCGTAACAAGCGTAATTTAATGTTGTAGCAGGTAATTCAGGTGCTTTGGTCAGACTTGTGCAACCTTCGAACATATATTGATAACAATTACCAGCCAACGTAGTAGCAGGCAGTTCTGGAGCTTGCGTCAAGCTGGAGCATCCTTTAAACATTAACTTATAACAATCATCAGCCAACGTGGTAGCCGGCAATGCGGGGGCTTGCGACAGGCTGGCACAACCTTTGAACATGGAATAATAACAATAACTTGCCAATGTCGTGGCTGGCAGTTCTGGGGCTTGCGTCAGACCGGTGCAACCCGAAAACATATACATGTAACAACTATCCGCCAACGTCGTCGCAGGCAATGCAGGGGCTTGCGTCAGACTCGCACAATCCGAGAACATGGAATAATAACAACCACCTACCAATGTCACAACTGACAGTTCAGGGGCTTGCGTCAGACTCGTGCAACCTGCGAACATCCCGTCATAACAAAAATTAGCCAATGTCGTCGCAGGCAGTGCGGGGACTTGCGTCAGACTGGTGCAACCTAAGAACATCGCGTCATAACAAAAAGCGGTCAATGTCGTGGCAGGTAATTCAGGGGCTCGGGTGAGACTGGTGCAAGATCTGAACGATCTACAGAAACAGTACCCATTAGGAATCTCCGTAGAAAGTCCTGTTCCATCGATCAGGCTCATCACGCTACCGCTGGCGGACACTTTCCCGGTCATCTCGAAAGTTGAATATTGAGTTCTACTCCTTGAGAACCCTTCCGGATTATCTCCCCTCAGCAAAGCCTTGTCACCCTTATGGGCCAACGTGATGGTATCGCCTGCAGCCAGTGCGGTCCAGGTTTCTCCACCATCCAATGAATACTGCACGTCAGGATTATTTTTATTGTTCACAATTCCGAACGTGGAACTATCCTCCTCCGCCGTGAAGGTCAGATAATTAGCCGCACTCGCCGCGCATACGGCGCAGAGCATCATCATGAAAGCTGTAAATATTCTCTTCATAAGCTAAAAAATTTTTTTCTACTTAAACTTCTCGCCAGCGCATCCTTACCCGACCCGCACGACCTGAGCCCCAACGGGACGGTGACAACACAGGCAGGGGTGTAAACCCCTGTGAACGATGCGGAGGTGCAATCATAGCCCTGAAAGGGCGACACCCAGGTATTCATAACCGGATTGTGTTGGTGCCCTTAGCGCACCAGCACAACCGATGATCCACCATTCGTGCGGACCACATAAACACCCTTGGACGGCACGCTCAACGCACGCTCCTCATCCGCGGAGCTGGAGACCGCCACCCGCTTGCCCGACAGATCATAGAGGGAGACCTTCCCTTCCGCACCGAGGACAAAGATAGTTAATTCATCAGTCCAAACAGTGATACCATCGGCCAAGGTTGAATTTACGCCAGGATCCTTGTCGATATATTTCACCGTCCAACCTTCCGGTATACTGCTATATCCGTATTCGAGAGGCAGATGGTTCGAGCAGATGAAGGTGCCGGTCGGTGCGACGTTTCTAACCCAATCCTCAGTAGGAACATCATTGGTAAACCAATCTTCAAATGAGACATGGATCAGGGATAGGCTGGTGCATCCTGAGAACATTTCATAATAACAACCTCTGGCCAACGTCGTGGCCGGCAATGCGGGAGCCTGCGTCAGGCTCGTACAGCCTTCGAACATTCCCGAATAACAATGATCAGCCAAGTTCGTCGCAGGCAATTCGGGCGCCTGCGTCAGGCTGGTGCAATTTCTGAACATCGAGCCATAACAATAATCAACCAATGTCGTCGCTGGCAATGCCGGGGCTTGCGTCAAACTGGTGCAGTACACGAACATTGCATAATAACAATCTTCCGCCAACGTTGTAGCAGGCAACTCAGGAGCTTGCGTGAGACTCGTGCAACCAGAGAACATTGCATAATAACAATCTTCCGCCAACGTTGTAGCAGGCAACTCAGGAGCTTGCGTCAGGCTGGTACAGCCTTCGAACATGAACGCATAACAACTAGCCGCAAATGTCATCGCAGGCAGTTCGGGGGCTTGCGTCAAACTGGTGCAGTACACGAACATATGCGAATAACAACAACTAGCCAATATTGTCGCAGGCAGTTCCGGAGCTTGCGTCAAACTGGTGCAGCCCCAGAACATTGCATAATAACAATCTTCCGCCAACGTTGTAGCAGGCAACTCAGGAGCTTGCGTCAGACCTGTGCAACCCGAGAACATAAAGTAATAACAATGATCAGCCAATGTCGTGGCCGGCAATTCGGGAGCTTGCGTCAGACTGGTGCATCCTGAGAACATCGAGCCATAACAAGATTTCGCCAACGTCGTCGCCGGCAATGCGGGAGCCCGCTTCAGACTGGCACAGCCTGAGAACATGGATTCATAACAAGAATCAGCCAATGTCGTGGCTGGCAACTCAGGAGCCTGCGTCAGACTGGTGCATCCTGAGAACATGGATTCATAACATCTCTCCGACAATGTTGTGGCTGGCAATGTAGGGGCTTGTGTCAGACTGGTACAACCTTCGAACATGAAATCGTAACACCTTGGAACCAATGCCGTGGCTGGCAATTCGGGAGCTTGTGTCAGACTGGTACAACCTTTGAACATGGAATCATAACACCGTCCATCTAATGTCGTGGCCGGCAATTCGGGGGCTTGCGTCAGACTAGTGCAATCCATGAACATCCCATAATAACAACGATAATACAACGACGTAGCCGGCAGTTCGGGGGCCTGCTTCAGACCTGTGCAACCCGAGAACATAAATTCATAACAACCGTAAGGCAACCTTGTTGCAGGCAGTTCGGGGGCTTGCGTCAGACTTGTGCAATTTTCGAACAAGCCTCGGAAACAGCAATCACAAGGGATTTCTGTAGAACGACCTGTTCCATCGATTAAACTCATCACACTACCGCTGGCGGCAATCGCCCCTGTCATGATGAAGTGAGCGTATTCCCTTTCATTATTCAGCCCTTTTTTATTATATCCCCGAATCAGAGCCTTATCTCCTTTTTTTGCCAATATGACTTCTCCCTCTTTCCCCAATTTGGCCCATGATACCCCGTTGTCCAAGGAGCATTGCACATCTAGAAAGCAGTCTCCGCTATAGCCAAAAGAGGAAGATTCCTCCTCTGCCGTGAAGGTGAGGTAGTTATCAGGTTTCACCGTCCAGCCTTCCGGTATTCTGCTCACTCCATATTCAAGAGGCAGGTTTTTCCGGCAGATGAAGGTGCCGGCAGGAGCAACGTCCTCGACCCAATCAGAAGTGTTCTCCCATTTAACGAAATTAACACTGATTTCAGACAAGTTTGTGCAACCTGAGAACATAGATTTATAACAAGAATCAGCCAACGTCGTCGCCAGCAATTCGGGAGTCTGCGTCAGACTGGTGCAGCCTGAGAACATGGATTCATAACAAGATTCAGCCAATGTCGTGGCTGGCAACTCAGGAGCTTGCGTCAGACTGGTACAGCCTGAAAACAAGCGATAGAAACAGTAACCATTCAGAATTTCTGTGGAAAGTCCTTTCCCGTCAATTAGGCTCATCACACTACCGCTAGCGGCCACTTTCCCTGTCATCGTGAAAGATGAATAAGAATTCCCATTTGAGAAACCTTGTGGATTATCACCCTTCAGCAAGGCCTTGTCTCCCTTATGGACTAACACGACCGTGTCACCTCCCGCTAAGGCGGTCCATGTCGCCCCATCATCCAACGAGTATTGCACATCAGGGTTGTTACCATCGTTGTTCACTATTCCAAACGAAGAGCCATCTTCCTCGGCAGTGAAGGTGAGGATGCCAACCATATCCCTTATCGTCCAACCTACCGGTATCTTGCTCAATCCATACTCGTAAATCAATGCTTTCGGACGGATGAAGGTGCCGGCAGGGGCTACGTTTTCGACCCATCTATAAGTGTAAGAGCCGTCAGTCCAATCATCAAATGAAACAGCAATCTGCGATAGGCTTGTGCAACCATAGAACATATACGAATAACAACCACTAGCCAATATTGTCGCAGGCAGTTCGGGGGCTTGCGTCAGACTGGTGCAACCTTCGAACATTTCTTCATAACAATGTTCAGCCAATGTCGTCGCTGGCAATTCAGGGGCTTGCGTCAGATTCGTGCAACCTTCGAACATTCCAGAATAACAAGAACTAACCAATGTCGTGGCCGGCAATGTAGGGGTTTGCGCCAGACTGGTGCATCTTGAGAACATGGATTCATAACAAGATTTCGCCAACGTCGTGGCCGGCAATGCGGGAGTTTGCGTCAGACTGGTGCAACCGGAGAACATTTCTTCATAACAATGTTCAGCCAATGTCGTCGCTGGCAATTCAGGGGCTTGCGTCAGATTCGTGCAACCTTCGAACATTCCAGAATAACAAGAACTAACCAATGTCGTGGCCGGCAATGCGGGAGTTTGCGTCAGACTGGTGCAGCCCCGGAACATTCCATCATAACAATAACTAGTCAATGTCGTGGCAGGCAATACGGGGGCTTGCGTCAGACTGGCACAACCTGAAAACATACTACTATAACAACCATAATACAACGACGTAGCCGGCAGTTCGGGGGCCTGCTTCAGACTTGTGCAACCCAAGAACATATACGAATAACACCTTCCAGCCAATGTCGTCGCTGGCAGTTCAGGAGCTTGCGTCAGACTGGTACAGTCTTCGAACATTTCCCAATAACATGATTCTCTCAATATTGCAGCAGGCAATTCAGGTGCTTCTGTCAGACTCGCGCAGCCAGAGAACAGTTTATAGAAACAACAGTCATTAGGAATAACAAGAGTTTCGCCTATGCCGTCAATCAAACTCATCACGCTGCCACTCGCCGCTATCTTTCCCGTCATTGTAAAAGACGTGTACTTAGTCCAAGGTGATAAGAACCCTGAAAATCCGTCTGGATTATCTCCCCGCAACAAAGCCTTGTCTCCCTTATGGGACAACGTGATGGTATCTCTTACAGCCAGTGTGGTCCAGGTTTTTCCATCATCCAATGAATACTGCACGTCTGGATTATTTCCTTCGTATCTCACGATTCCAAACGTGGAGCTATCCTCCTCGGCCGTGAAGGTAAGATAGTCGCGACTGACAGGCACATCAACAGTATCTCCATCAATAATTTTTTTCACATCCCAACCTATCGGCATCCTATTCATTCCATATTCAAGAGGCAATGTCTCAGGGCAGATGAAGGTGCCAGTAGAGGCTACGTCTTTGACCCATCCAGACGTACCATCACCGTTATCCCAATAATAAAATGGGACATGGATTTCGGACAAGTTCGTGCAACCCTGAAACATTCCTTGATAACAATTATCAACCAACATCGTGGCGGGCAATTCGGGCGCTTGCGTCAGACTGGTGCAGCCTGAGAACATAGAAGAATAACAATATTTAGCCAATTCTGTGGCCGGCAATTCCGGGGCTTGCGTCAGATTGGTGCAACCTGAGAACATAGAAGAATAACAACTCTCAGCCAATGTCGTGACCGGTAGTTCAGGGGCTTGCGTCAGGCTAGTGCAACCATAGAACATAGATTTATAACAAAAACCAGCCAATGTCGTGGCTGGCAGTTCAGGGGCTTGCGTCAGGCTGGTGCAACCTTTAAACATAGTGTTATAACAACCATCAGCCAATGTCGTGGCTGGCAGTTCAGGGGCTTGCGTCAGGCTGGTGCAACCAGAGAACATAGTGTTATAACAACCCCCAGCCAATGTCGTGGCTGGTAGTTCAGGGGCTTGCGTCAGGCTGGTGCAACCAAAGAACATTTGAAAATAACACCTGTCGGCCAATGTCGTAGCCGGCAATTCGGGGGCTTGCGTCAGACTGGCGCAACCTTTAAACAAGCTATTGAAACAGTTCTCCTTAGGAATTTCCGTAGAAAGGCCAGTTCCATCGATTAGGCTCATCACACTACCGCTGGCGGCCACCTTCCCGGTCATCGTGAAAGATGAATAAGAATTCCCCTTTGAGAACCCTTCGGGATTATTTCCCTTCAGCAAAGCCTTGTCGCCTTTATGGGCCAACGTGACCATTTTGCCTCCCGTTAAAGTTAAAGCGGTCCACGTCTCTCCACCATCTAATGAATACTGCACGTCTGGGTTGTTGCCCCAGTTGTTCACAATTCCGAACGAAGAACCATCTTTCTCGGCCGTGAAGGTCAGGTAGTTAGCCGCGCTCGCCACACAGACAGCGCAAAGCAACATCATGAAAGCAGTAATTATTTTCCTCATAACCTAAATATTTTTTCCACCTAACATTTCCCCGCCGGCGCCGCCTTAGCGCACCAGCACGGACCTCTCTCCTCCGCTCGTGCGGACCACATAGACGCCCTTGGCAGGCACGCTCAACGCACGCTCCTCGTCCGCAGAGTTGGAGACCGCAATCCGTCTGCCCGACATATCATAGAGGGAAACCTCCCCTTCCGCGCTGCGAACAAAGATAGTTAAATCATCGCTCCATACGGTGATGCCATCGGACAAGGCTGAGCTTACGCCAGAGCCTTCATCCACATATTTCACCGTCCAACCCTCAGGTATCCTGTCCACACCATACTCGAGAGGCAGGTCTTTCGGGCAGATGAAGGTGCCGGTAGGGGCAACGTTTTTGACCCATTCTTCAGTCCCCGAATTCGACCAACTAGTAAATGAGACATTGATTTCCGACAAACTAGTGCAACCTGAGAACATGTTATAATAACAACGACGAGCCAAACTATCGACTGGCAATTCAGGAGCCTGCGTCAGACTGGTGCAACCTGAGAACATCCCGTTATAACAATAATCAGCCAACGTTGTAGCGGGCAATTCCGGGGCTTGCGTTAAGCTGGTGCATCCTGAGAACATTGCGGAATAACAATAAACAGTCAATGTCGTGGCAGGCAATTCGGAAACCTTCGTCAGACTGGTGCAACCAGCGAACATGGAGGCATAACAGCCATAAGCCAACGTGGTTGCAGGCAATGCGGGGGCTTGCGTCAGACTGGTGCATCCTGAGAACAAACCGGCATAACAATCCTCAGCCAACGTCATAGCTGGCAATTCTGGGGCTTGCGTCAGACCGGTGCAACCGTAGAACATTTCATAATAACAAAAATCAGCCAACGTGGCAGCTGGCAACGCCGGGGCCTGCGTCAGATTGGTGCAACCTGAGAACATTCCCTCATAACAATCTTTCGCCAACGTCGTAGCCGGCAATTCCGGGGCATACGTCAGACTGGCGCAACCTTTAAACAAGCTATTGAAACAGTTCTCCTTAGGAATTTCCGTAGAAAGGCCAGTTCCATCGATTAGGCTCATCACACTACCGCTGGCGACGATAGCACCCGTCATGACAAAGTGGACATTTTTCCTCCCATCACTTCCCAGTCCGCCTTCATTATATCCTCTGATGTATGCTTTGTCTCCCTTATGGGCTAATACGATCGTGTCTCCTTCCACCAAGACATTCCACGTCTCCCCTCCGTTCAATGAATACTGCGCGTCAGGACTTTTCCCCATGTTCACAATTCCAAACGTAGAACCATCCTCCTCAGCCGTGAAGGTCAAATAGTTGGTCTCAGCCGCAACTGTATCATCAATATATTTCACTGTCCACCCTTCCGGTATTCTGCTCTCTCCATACTCAAGCGGCAGAGCTTTCGGGCAGATGAAGGTGCCGGTAGGAGCGACGTCTGCGACCCATTCAAAAGTGGCATCCAATTTATCCCAATCATCAAATGAGACATTTATTTCGGACAGGCTGGTGCAACCTGAGAACATACCAGAATAAGAATATTTTCCCAAAAATTCTTTTGCTGGCAATTCTGGTGCTTGTGTCAGACTGGTGCAACCTAAGAACATACCAGAATAACAATAAAAAGTCATTTCCGTGGCTGGAAGTTCGGGGGCCTGCGTCAGGCTGGTGCAACCTGAGAACATTCTGTTATAACAATATTCCGCCAACGTTGTAGCAGGAAGTTCAGGTGCTTGCGTCAGGCTGGTGCAACCTGAGAACATACAATTATAACAATAAAAAGTCATTTCCGTGGCTGGAAGTTCGGGGGCCTGCGTCAGGCTGGTGCAACCTGAGAACATACTAGAATAACAAGAATTAGCCAACGTCATTGCAGGCAATTCAGGGGCTTGCGTAAGACTTGTGCAACCTCGGAACATGGAATTATAACAATAATTACTTAATGATGTAGCAGGCAATTCAGGGGCTTGCGTAAGACTTGTGCAATCTTGGAACATACCAGCATAACAACCTCTATCCAACGTTGTGGCAGGCAATTCCGGCGCTTTCGTCAGACCTGTACAACCTGAGAACAATTCTATGAAACAGTAACTACAAGGAATTTCTGTGGAAGAACCAGACCCATCGATTAGGCTCATCACACTGCCGCTGGCGGCAATAGCACCCGTCATGACAAAGTGAACGTCAGCCTTCCCATCACTTAGTCCACCTTCATTATATCCCCTGATGTGTGCCTTGTCTCCTTTTTTCGCCAATAGGATTGTATCTCCAACCGCCAATTCAGTCCACGTCTCCCCGCCGTTCAAGGAGTATTGCACATCTGGCTCAAAATAGTTGTAGGCAATTCCAAACGTAGAACTATCCTCCTCTGCCGTGAAGGTGAGGTAGTTGGTCTCCACCGCAACCGTATCATCGATATATTTCACCGTCCAACCCTCAGGGATTCTGCTATCTCCATACTCGAGAGGTAGGTCTTTCGGGCAGATGAAGGTGCCGGTTGGGGCGACGTTTTTGACCCAAGCGGCAGTGGAATAATCGTCATTCCAATCATCAAATGAGACATGGATTTCGGTTAGTCTTGTGCAACCTGAGAACATCCCCCAGTAACAATCATCAACCAATGTCGTAGCAGGCAATTCGGGGGCTTGCGTCAGACTCGTGCAACCATCGAACATATATGCATAACAAGATTCATTCATTGTCGTGGCAGGCAATTCCGGGGCTTGCGTCAGACTGGTGCAACCATCGAACATACGGGTATAACAACCTTCAGCCAATGTCGTGGCTGGCAATTTAGGGGCTTGCAGCAGACTCGTGCAACCTTTAAACATACCCGAATAACAGCCTTCAGCCAATGTCGTGGCAGGCAATTCAGGGGCTTGCGTCAGACTGGTGCAACCGTAGAACATGGAATTATAACAACCTTCAGCCAATGTCGTAGCAGGTAATTCCGGGGCTTGCGTCAGACTCGTGCAACCATCGAACATACTGGCACAACAACCTTCAGCCAATGTCGTAGCTGGCAATTCAGGGGCTTGCGTCAGACTCGTGCAACCTTCGAACATCACTTCATAACAACCTACAGGCAATGTCGTGGCAGGCAATTCAGGGGCTTGCGTCAGACTCGTGCAACCATCGAACATACGGGTATAACAACCTTCAGCCAATGTCGTGGCTGGCAATTTAGGAGCTTGCGTCAGACTCGTGCAACCTTTAAACATACCCAAATAACAGTGTTCAGCCAATGTCGTGGCAGGCAATTCAGGGGCTTGCGTCAGACTCGTGCAACCTGAGAACATCTCCCAGTAACAACCTGCAACCAATGTCATAGCCGGCAATTCAGGGGCTTGCGTCAGACTCGTGCAACCATCGAACATAGATGTATAACAAAAATTATCCGATTTCGTGGCAGGCAATTCTGGGGCTTCTGTCAGACTGGTGCAACCTAAGAACATCGCGTCATAACAAAAAGCGGTCAATGTCGTGGCAGGCAATTCAGGGGCTCGGGTGAGACTGGTGCAAGATCTGAACGATCTACAGAAACAGTACCCATTAGGAATCTCCGTAGAAAGTCCTGTTCCATCGATTAGGCTCATCACGCTACCGCTGGCGGACACTTTCCCGGTCATCCTAAAAGTTGAATATTGATCCCTACTCTTTGAGAACCCTTCCGGATTATCTCCCCTCAACAAAGCCTTGTCTCCCTTATGGGACAACGTGATGGTATCGCCTGCAGCCAGTGCGGTCCAGGTTTCTCCACCATCTAATGAATACTGCACGTCAGGATTATTTCCTTCGTTGCTCACGATTCCAAACGAAGAACCATCCTCCTCGGCCGTGAAGGTGAGGTAATTGGCCGCGCTCGCCATGCAGACAGCGCAAAGCAACATCATGAAAGCAGTAATTATTTTTCTCATAAGCTGTAATTTTTTATTCTACACTAATGCCAAGCCATAGCGATGGGGCGATGATCCAATACCATAGAAAAGCAATTCACGTCCATTCACATATTTATAGTTTCAATAAACCCACATTTCCTATCATCGGCGGTATCAACCGCCAATCATGGGAAACACTTTACAAAAAGAATAAGAAAGTTAGCAGAAATACTTTAAATACAGGGAATTATTTAAATATATAATTCGTTTGTTTGTTATTTCTTATTTAATGTCAATGAGAATGGGAGGGACAATACCATGAATTAGGGCAATAACGAAGGGTGGGCGCATCATGTAGGGATGCGCATAATTCATAACAAATGAAAAGGGGCGAATGTTATTCGCCCCTACAATTCATAATTTAAAATTCATAATTATCATGTGTCGCCCTTTCAGGGCTATATCCGCACCCGCCGTTTCGTGCACAGGGGTTTACACCCCTGCCTGGGGGATGTCGCCCTTCCAGGGCTTAGGTCGTGCGAATCATGTAGGGATGCACCTCCCAAAAATTTTTAATTGACTACGTCGAACTAACGTTTCAAAATTGACTTCGTCGAACTAACGTTTCAAAATTCTTAATTCTTAATTCTTAATTCATAATTGTCCCACGTGTGCCGCCAACAACATCTGCGCCGTCTCCAGCCCCGATTCGCGGCCGAACTCGAACACGAAAGGTTTCTCCCTGCCGACCAGATAGATCGTCAGCGTGCATGGCTTCGCGAAGTTCGCGGAAAAGGTGACGACGCTTCGGTACGGAACAGAGGTGAAGGCATTCTCCGACTTGATGAGCCCCTGCACATCCATGAAAATCATTCGTTTGTCCGTGAACAACAGACATTGGCGGGAGACCGCGAAAGCCGTTTCCACCGTTTCATTCTCCAAAAGGACATTCTCGAAATCACTTCTGATCTTCTTTTCGTCCACCTCACTCGCCTTACCGAGTATAGAATCTATCAAACCCATATTCAATCAATTATCATTTAACATATTTAGTTTATCGTCGAAAGAATCCTTGGCGCATAGCCAAGCGCCCACCGCCATCAGGGCTAGTCCCACCCAATAGGTGTGGGGCGGCGTCTGCTGGAAGATCAGCAGCGAGAGACCCGTACCGATGAAGGGCGCGACCGCATAGTAGGCGCTCGTACGGGCGGCGCCCAACGACCGTTGCGCATAGATGTCGACGAAGACACTCAAGCCGTACGAGACAAGTCCGATGGCCATCGCCGCGAAGATGGGCCAAATGACCTCTATGGTCTCCCCGATGAGGAAACCGATCAGGAGCATGCCGACCCCCGAAAAGATGCCCTTCATGAGGACAATCTGCATCGGGTCCTTCGAGGCGATCCGTCGGGTGCAGTTATTGTCCAAGCCCCAGCAGAAAGCTGCCAAGATAACGTACAAGGAGCCGGAAGAGAAGCGCAGGCTATCCATATCCTCGCAGGAGAGCACGCAACAAGAGAGCGTCACGAAGGCGATGCCCACCCAAAGCCGCTTGGAGATGCGTTCCTGGAAGAAGAGCCACGCGAGGATGGCGGTCGCCACAATCTCGAAATCGCTCAGCAGGGAAGCGTTCGCCGCCGTGGTCTTCTGCAAGCCCACCATGAGGCAGATCGGTCCCACGATATCCAAAACGATCATCGCAAGGACGTAGGGCCACTCCTTACGGTCCAGCTTCTTCTCCATGTCATCCATGCCGTGGCGGCTCCTGAACGAAGCGATCGCCAACATGCCCAGACCCGACCCTAGATAGAGAAGACCCGCCGTCAAGATGGGCGGAAGGTAATCTAGCACAATCTTCGAGAAAGGAGCGTTCACCGCATAGAGCGTCGCACCCAGCAAAGCGAGAATGATGCCATTTTGGCGTTTAGTCAACTTCAACATAATCATCCGTTTTCACAAAGATAAAAAGATTCGGGGAAAAACCAACGGGCGCATGCGGCAAAACGCATACCCACCGGGACCATGAACCGTACGTATCCGCACGATTCACTTCTTTTTCTTTTTCAGCATGGATTCGCACTTATCCACTTTCCTGAGGAAGTCCAGGATATACGCGCGGATCTCCTTTGTAGGTTTGGCGAGCACCGGTGTCGTCACAGTCTTCGTCCGCGACATGGCATCGTTCAGCTCAGCCCTGATCTCCTCGATTTTATTCTGCATCGAGCGTTCCGCACCCGGGCTCACGAAGTTGAGGTCCACGATGCGGTTGTGCAGGTCACTGATTTGGTAGATGATCCGTTCGCACCTATGTTGCTGTTCCTCCAACGTATACGCGTCGATGTAGTGTTTCACGTTCTCCTTATACTTGACCGCCAGCTTATTGCCGTCCCCGTTGCGGACGAGCCTCTCGTAGAGGGCCTTTTTCTGTTCGAGGGAGTCCAACCGGAAATAAGCGGTCAGCGAGTCCAACCAGCCCGTACCATCCACGGCAGGCGGGTTCATCGTATCCCCCGAGGTCAGGTCCTGCGACACCCCCGCCCCCAGGCGCATCAGCGGGTCGTAAGGGACATGGCTCTCCTTCAGGCTATCCGGAGAGACCATGAAGAATTTATTTTCCAGGCGCGGGTGGTAGGCACGGGGATTCCCCGGCTCGAAATATCCGCTGCACCAGGTCGGGTCGAACATATAAGGGACGCTGTCGATGATGCAGGCGCACCACGCATGACCACCCTCCCCCACGATATTGTCTTTCGTCGTATAACCCTCAATGATGAACATGGGGATGCCCATCCTGTTGGAGACCTCGGAAAAGAGGCTCGAGTAGTTGGCGCACACGCCCTTCCTGTTGCGCAAAGTCCAGTTGGCCAGGTCCTCAGTATTGTACTTAGTCTGGACATCCGTCACGGAGAGATCATACATGACGTTCTCCGACAACCAGTTCTGCAGCGTCCAAAGCATCTGGCGCGTGTCACGGCAATTCTCTTTGATATACTTCGCCAGCGCATCAATATCCTTCGAATACTCTTTAGGGACATTGACAGGCTCACTCACCTCCTCCGCACCCATCGTGAAGCAGGAGAGCATCAACAAAAACAATAAAACAGCACTTCTCTTCATATACTCCTCATTATGACATAGTCTAAGACAAAGATAACAATAATCGCGAGACCGCAAAAAATAGTAAATTGTAAATAGTCAAATAGTAAATCCCAGAGGGTAAATCGCAAACCGTCCCAACAGCCAATCGCTACCCCAAAATAGTAAATTGTAAATGGTCAAATAGTAAATCCCAGAGGGTAAATCGCAAACCGTCCCAACAGCCAATCGCCCCCAAATAGTAAATAGTAAATCGTCAAATAGTAAATCCCCAAGGGTAAATCGTAAATCGTCAAATAGTAAATCTAAGAGGCTCTGTTCGAAAACAAAAAAAGCGGAGACCCAACCCCGCTTTAATAGTTTCGCCCCAAAAGCACATCACGGATGCACGTAGGTACCGATGTTCTCGCCGGCGATCACACGTTTCAGGTTGCCCGGTTTATCCATGTTGAATACCACGATAGGGAGACCGTTGTCGCGGCACATCACCGTAGCGGAGAGGTCCATGACCTTCAGGTTACGCACGAGGATCTCGTCGTAGGAGATATCGTCGAACTTCGTGGCGGAAGGATCCTTCTCCGGGTCGGCGGTGTAGATACCGTCCACGCGCGTGCCCTTGAACATGGCGTCCGCCTCGATCTCGATGCCACGGAGGGAAGAGCCCGTATCGGTGGTGAAGTAAGGGCAGCCCGTACCAGCGGCGAAGATCGTGATATAGCCCGCATTGAGGAGTTCGAGGGCCTTATCCTTGGTATAGAACTCGCCGATAGGCTCCATGCGGATAGCGGTCAGCACCTTGCACTTCGCGCCAGCGGCCGTCAGAGCCGAGCAGAGGGCCAATGCGTTGATCGTCGTGGCGAGCATACCCATCTGGTCGCCCTTCACACGGTCGAAGCCCTTTTTCGAGCCAGACAAGCCACGGAAGATGTTACCACCGCCGATGACGATGCCCAGTTGGACGCCCATGTCAGCTATTTCCTTGATTTGGGCGGCATATTCGCCCAGTCTATTCTCGTCGATACCATACCCTTTTTCGCCCATCAGCGACTCGCCACTAAGCTTCAATAAGACTCTTTTAAACTTTGCCATACAAAAAAGAATTTAGGTTGATAGTGAGGTCATAAAGGCCCACCGAAATTTCATGAAAGATACAAAAAAAAGAATAGGGAGGCAAGGCGCGGTCCCCGAATTGAACAAAAAAGCCGCATCGGGTTAGGATGCGGCTTTTCATATACTGAAGAAATCTTATTCAGCCTCAGTTGTAGCGACCTCAGTAGACTCAGCGGCAGGAGCTTCCACTGCAGGTTGAGCCTTCTTTCTGGAACGACGGGTCTTCGTAGCCTTCTTAGGAGTAGAATCCTTCAACATCTTCTCGTTGAAGTCCACCAACTCGATGAAGCACATTTCAGCTGCGTCGTTAGCGCGGAAACCAGTCTTGATGATACGAGTGTAACCACCTGGGCGGTCAGCGATCTTCTCACCGATTACCTTGAACAACTCAGTGACAGCCTTCTTGTTTTGGAGATAGCTGAAAACAACCCTGTAGTTGTTCATCAACTTAGCCTCGTCCTTATCCTTAGCCCTCGTCAACAATGGCTCGATGTACTTTCTCAACTCCTTCGCCTTAGCGGTAGTCGTCGTGATTCTCTTGTGTTCGATCAAAGAGATGGCCAAGTTAGCCAACAGAGACTCTCTGTGTCCCTTTTGTCTACCAAGATGGTTGAATTTTTTATTGTGTCTCATTTTACTTATTCTTTATCCAATTTATACTTAGAAATATCCATACCGAACGAAAGGTTCAAAGTATCCAAGAGTTGGTCGAGCTCGGTCAAAGACTTCTTACCGAAGTTTCTGAACTTAAGTAAGTCGTTCTTGTTGAAGACAACCAATTCGCCCAATGTCTCGACGTCAGCGGCCTTCAAGCAGTTAAGCGCGCGAACGGAAAGATCCATATCGACCAGCTTAGACTTGAGCAGTTGACGCATGTGAAGAACTTCCTCATCGAAGTCGTCATTCGAACCTTCATCCGTCGTGTCAAGGGAGATCTTCTCGTCAGAGAACAAGAGGAAGTGTTGGATCAAAATCTTGGCGGCCTCCTTCAAGGCGTCTTTCGGATGGATGGAACCATCGGTATCGATTTCGATCACGAGCTTCTCGAAGTCAGTTTTCTGCTCGACGCGGTAGTTTTCAACCGCATATTTGACATTACGGATAGGAGTATAGATAGAGTCAATCGCGATGACCCCGATTTCAGAACCCGGAATCTTGTTCTCGTCGGCAGGGACATAACCGCGGCCCTTACCGATCGTCAGTTCGATGGTGAAGGAAGCGGAAGGATCCAGACGACAGATGACAAAATCCTTGTTAAGAACGTCGAAACCAGTCAAACTCTTAGCTATATCGCCAGCTTTGAACACCTCAGTACCGGAAACGTTAATAGAGACCTTCTCATTCTCAATCTCGCTCACTTTCTGTTTGAAACGTACTTGTTTCAAGTTGAGGATGACGTTAGTGACATCTTCCATCACGCCTGGAATCACAGAGAATTCATGGTCAACGCCATCGATCTTGATTGAAGTGATTGCGAAACCCTCCAACGAAGAAAGGAGAATGCGTCTGAGGGCATTACCGATGGTAATACCGTAACCAGGCTCAAGAGGACGGAATTCGAACTTCCCGTGGAAATTGTCCGCCTCCAACATTATAACCTTGTCAGGTTTTTGAAACGCTAATATAGCCATGAATCAATTATTATTTAGAGTAAAGTTCGACGATCAATTGTTCTTTGATATTCTCAGGGATGTCCGCACGTTCCGGCAGGTGGAGGAACTTACCTGCAGAAGCAGGAGCGTCCCATTCCAACCAAGGATACTTGCTGTGGTTGAATCCTGACAAAGAATTTACGATCGTTTCCAAAGACTTGGATTTCTCGCGAACACCTACGATTTGACCCGGCTTAACGGAGAAAGAAGGGATGTTAACCACCTCACCGTCAACAACGATATGCTTGTGAGAAACCAATTGGCGCGCTGCCGCACGAGTCGGAGCGATACCCAAACGGAAAACAACGTTGTCGAGCCTAGACTCGAGGAGTTGCAAAAGCACCTCACCGGTGATACCCTTGGAACGGTTAGCTGCCTCGAAGAGGTTACGGAACTGTCTCTCGAGAACGCCGTAAGTGTATTTAGCCTTTTGCTTTTCTGCCAACTGAATACCGTACTCAGATGACTTCTTTCTTCTGTTTACGCCATGTTGTCCCGGTGGGAAGTTTCTCTTAGCCAAAATCTTGTCTGGACCGAAAATCGGTTCACCGAAACGACGCGCAATCTTAGTTTTTGGACCTATGTATCTAGCCATTTTAATTACTGTTTATTTCCAAACCTTGAACCGTGCAGCCGCAATTGCAGAGAGGTTTAAAATGCAATTATCACAATGCGAGATTCGAAAGTTGTTATAATACTGTATTTTTTATACTCTACGTTTCTTAGGTGGTCGACAACCGTTGTGTGGTAGTGGTGTTACGTCGATAATCTCCGTCACCTCGATACCTGCGCCATGCACAGTTCTGATCGCGGACTCACGGCCATTACCTGGACCCTTCACATAAGCCTTCACCTTTCTCAAACCGAGGTCGTATGCTACCTTAGCGCAATCCTGCGCAGCCATTTGTGCAGCGTACGGAGTGTTCTTCTTTGAACCCCTGAATCCCATCTTACCAGCGGAAGACCAAGAGATCACCTGACCTTCAGCGTTAGACAAAGAAACAATGATGTTGTTGAAAGATGAGTGGACATGCAATTGTCCATTAGCGTCAACTTTTACTACTCTTTTTTTGGTTGCTACTGCTTTTTTTGCCATATCTTTAAATATTAAATAGCGTTCGCTAACTATTACTTAGTCGCCTTCTTCTTGTTTGCAACTGTTTTCTTCTTACCCTTACGAGTACGAGCATTGTTCTTAGTGCTCTGTCCGCGCAACGGCAATCCCAAACGATGACGGATTCCTCTGTAGCAACCTATATCCATCAATCGCTTGATGTTCAGTTGCACTTCTGAACGAAGGTCTCCCTCAACTTTGAATTGGGTTCCAATAATCTCACGAATCTTGGATGCCTGCTCATCGTTCCAGTCCTTTACCTTGATGTTCTTGTCAACACCAGCTTGTGCTAAGATTTTGTTCGCACTACTACGGCCTATACCATAAATATAGGTCAAACCGATTTCGCCCCTTTTGTTCTGTGGCAAATCTACACCGACAATTCTTATAGCCATAAACTAATTTTTTTGCAAAAGTATAAAAAATTATCCTTGACGTTGTTTATACTTAGGATTTTTTTTGTTAATCACATACAAACGCCCTTTTCTCCTGACAATCTTGCACTCAGGAGTACGTTTTTTTAAAGAAGCTCTAACTTTCATATCTCAATTATTTTTTCTATTTGTATCTAAAAGCAATTCGTCCCTTGGACAAATCATACGGGGACATCTCTACTCTCACCTTGTCACCTGGAAGAATTTTGATGTAGTGCATCCTCATCTTCCCGGAGATATGGGCCGTGATCTCATGCCCGTTCTCCAACTCTACGCGGAACATCGCATTGGACAATGCCTCGACGATCGTTCCATCCTGTTCTATAGCAGCCTGTTTTGCCATCCAACTATAATGCGTTAGTACCTAATATTTGTTCGACATATTCAAAAGAAGAAAGAATATCGGGACCATCTGTACCTATCGCAACCGTATGCTCGAAATGAGCGGAAGGTAAACCATCGGCAGTACGCACTGTCCATCCATCCTTCTCCAAGTAAACACCCCTCTTGCCCATATTGATGATGGGCTCGATCGCGATTACGATGCCTTCCCTAAACAGAAGGCCTCTCCTCGCACGCCCATAATTCTGGACCAGAGGCTCCTCGTGCATCATCCGTCCGATTCCATGGCCCGTCAACTCACGAACCACAGAGTATCCTTTTCCTTCGCAATGCTCCTGAATCGAATGACTCACATCTCCCAAACGGTTCCCAACTTTCGCATTGCTGATTCCAATCATCAAAGACTCTTTTGTGGTCTTCATCAGCCTCTTCACCTCCTCGGAGACCTCGCCCACGCAGAACGTGTAGCAAGAATCGCCATGGAAACCATTTATCTGAGCTCCGCAGTCCACGGAAACGACATCCCCCTCCTTCAGTACATATTTGGAGGGTATCGCATGCACCACCTGATCATTCACGGAGGTACATATCGAATTCGGATACCCCGCATATCCTAAGAAACTAGGGACAGCACCCTGCGAGCGGATGAAATCCTCTGCCAGCGCATCGAGTTGTAAGGTGGTAACCCCGGGCTTCACCGCCTTGGCGATCTCACCCAATGTCATCGCAACAATCCTGTTGCTTATCCTCATCAACTCGATATCTTCGGCAGTCTTAAGATATATCATAGACCGTTAGTAAACGGAAGCACCGGAACGGCCCTTGAAATGACCGGACTCCAACAAATCGTCGTAACCATTCATCTTCAAGTGGCTGTTGATCTGCTGCAACGTGTCGAGCACAACACCCACGACAATCAACAGGGAAGTTCCCCCGAAGAACTGCGCGAATTGGGTGGTGACACCGAACTGACGAACGATAGCTGGCAACACAGCCAAGATAGCCAAGAAGATAGCACCAGGCAACGTGATGCGGGACATGATAGTATCGATATACTCAGCCGTTTCCGAACCAGGCTTAACCATCGGGATAAACGTGTTGTTACGTTTCATATCCTCTGCCATCTGGTTTGGATTGATGATGATCGCCACATAGAAATACGTGAAGACGATGATCAACGCGGCAAAAATCAGGTTGTATACCAAACTGTTGTTATCACGCCACATAGAGAAGAACGAACCCGAACCATCTCCATTCCCGAGCACTGGCATAAGCGCCAACGGGATGAACATAATCGCCTGCGCGAAGATAATAGGCATCACATTAGCGGCATTCACCTTCAAAGGAATATATTGGCGAGCGCCACCCACACGTTGAATGCCTGACATCTGCTTCGCGTATTGCACAGGAACTTTCCTGACACCCTGCACCAAAAGGATAGCGGCGCAAGACACTGCGAACAGTCCGAGGATCTCCAAGATCAATTTGATAAGACCACCACTCTCGTTCAAGCAAGAAGCGAACTCTCCGACAACTGCATGAGGGAAACGAGCGATGATACCCACCAAGATGATGAATGAAATACCGTTTCCGACACCCTTGTCTGTGATACGCTCACCCAACCACATGACGAACATACTGCCTGCGCAGAGGATGATAGTGGCATACACCTTGAACCACCAGCCTGCTGGCAAAGCGGAACCTACCTCCCTCAGTTGGTAAGACAAGTTCATCAAGTAAGAAGGGCCCTGGAGTAAGAGAATAGCCACCGTCAAGTAACGAGTGATCTGAATCATCTTCTTCCTTCCGCTATCACCATCCTTCTGCATTTTCTGGAAAGAAGGCACAGCGATGGTCAACAACTGCACAACGATAGAGGCCGAGATGTACGGCATGATACCGAGCGCGAAAATCGACGCGTTGGAGAAGGCACCTCCCGAGAACATATCCAAGAGGCCCATCAAACCAGTCGCTGTCTGGTCTTTCAAACTAGACAAAGAACTAGGATCTATGCCTGGCAACACAACGAATGAGCCGAAACGATAGACCAAAACAAATAAAAAGGTGACAAGGATTCGATGTCTCAAATCCTTGACCCTATATATTTCCTGTAACTTCTCTATAAGCTTTCTCATTTCTCAAGAATTACAATCGTACCACCTTGTGCTTCAATCGCCTCCTTCGCAGAATTAGAGAAAGCATGAGCGGAAACAGTCAACTTGCTCGTCAACTGACCCTTGCGAACATCTCCCAAAACCTTGATCAAGCTCTTAGGAGAAGCCAAGCCAGCCGATACCAACACGTTAACGTCCACAGCGTCAACCTTCATCTCAGTGGCAACAGCCTGAATATCGCCAAGATTGATGGCCTTATATTCAACGCGGTTGATGTTCTTAAACCCATACTTAGGCAAACGACGTTGCAAAGGCATTTGTCCGCCCTCGAAACCAATCTTTTTTGAATAACCAGAACGGGACTTAGCACCCTTGTGACCTCTCGTTGAAGTGCCACCCAAACCGGAACCCGGACCACGTCCGATTCTCTTTCTGCTCTTTACTGACCCCGCAGCTGGCTTCAAATTACTTAAATCCATTATAGAATGTTTTTAAAGTTAATTACTATTTTTCCACAATCACCAAGTGTTTAACAGTCTCGACCATTCCCAAGATGCTTGGAGTGTCCTCATGTTCAACCACAGCGTTAATTTTCTTCAAGCCTAAAGCTTCGAGAGTCTCCTTTTGCCTTTTAGGGGCACCGATTTTACTTTTAATCTGTCTGATCTTAATCTTAGCCATAATTCCAAAAATTAACCTTTAAACACTTTTTCCATTGACACACCACGGTTCTGTGCGACCGTGTAAGCATCGCGCAACTCAGAAAGTGCGAGCACTGTGGCCTTCACCAAGTTGTGAGGGTTGGAAGACCCCTTGGACTTAGCCAAGACGTCAGTGATACCTACGCTCTCAAGAACGGCACGCATGGCACCACCGGCCTTCACTCCGGTACCGTGGGATGCAGGTCTCAACAACACTTGTGCACCACCGAACTTAGCCTCCTGCTCGTGAGGGATAGTACCCTTGAGAACCGGAACCTTCACCAAGTTCTTCTTTGCTGCCTCAACGCCTTTCGCTATGGCTGCGGTAACCTCACTGGCTTTACCCAAACCGTATCCGACTACACCTTCCTCGTTTCCTACGACAACCATCGCAGCAAAACTAAAGGTACGACCACCTTTGGTCACTTTCGTCACGCGGTTAATTGCGACCAACCTATCTTTCAATTCCAAATCGTTGGTTGACTTAACTTTTACATTTTCTCCAGCCATAACTATTAAAATTTAAGACCGCCCTTACGAGCAGCATCCGCCAATTCTTTAACTCTACCATGGTACAAGTAACCGTTACGGTCGAAGACAACCTCACTGATACCTGCCTCCAAAGCCTTTTTAGCAACCAATTCGCCAACCTTAGCGGCTTGTTCCTTCTTAGGGCACTTCTCAGTCATCCCAAGTGAAGAAGCGGCAGCCAAAGTCTTGCCTTCCAAATCGTTGATCAATTGAACATAGATTTGCTTGTTGCTTCTGAAAACTGTCATGCGAGGACGAGCGGCAGATCCGGAGACCTTACCTCTGATTCTCCTCTTTATCTTTAATCTTCTTTCAATTTTAGTCGCCATAATACTACTTTTTTACAATGATTACTTAGCACCAGCTGACTTACCAGCCTTACGACGAATCTGCTCGCCAACGAATTTAATACCTTTACCCTTGTAAGGCTCTGGCTTACGGAACGTACGAATCTTCGCGCAAACCTGACCCAACAATTGCTTGTCGCAACTTTCGAGGATGACCAAAGGGTTTTGGTTTCTCTCACTCTTGGTCTCGATCTTAATCTCCTTTGGCAATTGTAAGAAGATGTTATGGGTATATCCTACTGCGAACTCAAGCACCTGACCCTGGTTGGAAACACGATAACCGACACCAACAAGTTCAAGTTCCTTCTTGTAGCCCTGAGATACACCGACAACCATATTATTAATCAAAGCCCTGTACAATCCGTGCATGGAACGACGTGGCGCATCCTCCGCTGAACGGGTGAATGTGATGTTACCATCCTTAATCTCAACATTAATGTCTGGATTCACATACTGTGACAACTCGCCCTTAGGACCTTTAACTGTCACAACATTATCCCTCATGGATACCGTAACCCCTGAAGGAATACTGATCGGTAAATTACCTATTCTTGACATTTCAAAATCCTCCCAACATTAATAGATGTAACACAAAACCTCGCCGCCGATCTTCATGTCGCGGGCCTCCTTATCAGTCATAACTCCTTTGGATGTCGAAACGATGGCGATACCGAGACCATTCAATACCCTCGGCATATCCTTGTAACCGACATACTTACGCAAACCTGGGGTTGAAACTCTCTTCAAGCCCTTGATAGCGTTTACTTTGTTGATGGGATCATACTTCAAGGCGATCTTGATAGAACCTTGGTAACCCTCATCGCTGAACTTGTAGTTCAAGATATAGCCCTTGTCGAGCAATATCTTCGTAATCTCCTTTTTCAAATTTGACGCAGGAACTTCAAGCACTCTGTGTTTAGCTTGAATAGCGTTCCTCAATCTCGTTAGATAATCTGCTATTGGATCTGTCATAATAAAACAATTAAATTGATCAGGAAAACCTGACAATATTTAACACTAATTTTTTTACCAGCTTGCTTTCTTCACACCTGGAATCAAACCTGCGGAAGCCATCTCACGGAATTGGATACGTGAAATGCCGAAAAGGCGCATGTAACCCTTTGGTCTCCCCGTCAACTTGCAACGGTTGTGCTTACGCACCGGAGAGGAATTCTTAGGCAAAGCCTGAAGACCCTCATAATCGCCCTCGGCTTTCAACTTAGCCCTCTTCTCAGCATACTTGGCGCAAAGTTTTGCACGTTTAACCTCACGTGCCTTCATTGATTCTTTTGCCATCTTATTACTTCTTTACATTTTTAAATGGTAACCCAAATTCTCTCAACAAAGCAAAACCTTCTTCGTCCGTCTTCGCAGAGGTCACAAAGGTAATATTCATTCCCAACAATTTCTGTATGGAATCGATATTAATTTCAGGGAAAATGATCTGCTCCTCGATACCGAGGGTGTAATTACCCCTTCCGTCGAGTTTGGAATCAATACCCTTGAAGTCGCGGATACGAGGAAGAGCCACGCGGATCAATCTCTCGAGGAACTCATACATCTTCTCCCTACGCAAGGTAACCCTCACACCGATAGGCATTTTCTTACGCAACTTGAAGTTTGAGATATCCTTCTTAGACAATGTCTGAACAGCCTTCTGACCCGTGATGGCGGTCAACTCGTTAATTGCCACCTCGATGATCTTCTTGTCGGCGATAGCCAAACCCAAACCTTGGTTGATAACGATTTTCTCCAAAACAGGGACTTGCATCACCGTCTTGTAGTTGAACTCCTTCATCAAGGAAGGAACGATACGCTTAGCGTACTCTTGCTTTAAACTTGCAGTATTCATCATTTAATTTCCTCCCCTGATTTTTTTGCGTAACGCACTAACTTGCCGTTTGCACCCTCACGGCGACCGATACGAGTCGGCTTGCCACTCTTAGGATCGATCAAATTCAAGTTGGAGATATGGATAGGAGCTTCCATTTCCACGATTCCACCCTGAGGATTCTTTGCGCTAGGCTTGGTTGACTTCTTCACGATGTTGAGACCCTCAACGATCGCCTTCTGGTCCTTCACAAGGACACGAAGCACACGTCCTTGCTTACCCTTACACTCTCCAGAGTTTACGTATACCGTATCTCCCTTTTTGATATGTAACTTACTCATTTCTCTAAAATTAAGAATTAAAGCACTTCAGGTGCCAATGAAACGATTTTCATGTTTGTTGCACGGAGTTCACGAGCGACAGGACCGAAGATACGGCTAGCCCTCATTTCGCCGGCAGCGTTCAAAAGGACACAAGCGTTATCGTCGAAACGGATGTATGAACCATCCTGACGTCTGATTTCCTTCTTCGTCCTAACGACAACCGCCTTAGAAACAGTTCCCTTCTTCATGTCACTCGACGGAATGACATTCTTGACAGTCACTACGATGACGTCACCTACTGTGGCGTAGCGCTTAGCGGTACCTCCCAAGACACGGATACACAGTGCCTCTTTCGCTCCGCTGTTGTCAGCCACAACCATTCTTGATTCTTGCTGTATCATAATTACTTAGCCCTTTCGATAATTTCAACCAATCTCCATCTCTTAGTCTTGCTCAATGGACGAGTCTCCATGATACGGACGAAGTCGCCCACATTGCACTCGTTCTTCTCGTCATGAGCATGATATTTCTTCGTCTTGTTGACGAACTTCTGATAAATAGGGTGTTTCTCTTTCCACTTAACAGCGACAGTGATGGTTTTGTCCATCTTGTTGCTGGAAACTACTCCCTGTCTTTCTTTTCTTAAGTTTCTCATTGTTATCAGCCCCTTTTTTATTTGTTAATTTCCCTCAATCGCAACTCCGTGTAGATGCGAGCGATATCCTTACGAGCAGCTCTAATCTGCATAGGATTGTCCAACGGAGAAACTGAATGGGTAAGCTTCAGCTTAGCCAAGTTTTGCTCCTCTGTAGCAAGTCTCTCTTGCAATTCCTGAGTGGTCAATTGTTTTAATTCCGCTATTTTCATATCACTTATGCATTTTGATTTTGAGCGTCATAATCTCTTCTGACAATAAACTTAGTGGTTACCGGCAACTTCTGGGCAGCCAGGCGCAACGCCTCTTTTGCCACCTCGAATGGTACGCCTTCAACCTCAATCACGATTCTACCCGGAGTGATAGGGAACACAAATCCCTCTGGGCTACCCTTACCTTTACCCATACGTACATCGGCAGGCTTCTTGGTGATTGGCTTATCAGGGAATATTCTGATCCAGATTTTTCCTTCCCTCTGCATATAACGTGTAACCGCGATACGGGCAGCCTCAATTTGACGGGCGGTGATCCATTTTGTCTCCAAGGACTTAATTCCGAAAGAACCGAATGCCAACTGGTTTCCGCGGGAAGCGACTCCCTTAGAACGACCTTTCTGCGGTCTTCTGTATTTTACTCTCTTAGGTTGTAACATTTTCCTTCAACTTTAATTCGTTAAACAGAATTATTTCTTTTTCTTCTTGAAGCCTTGTGGTTTGCCTGCGGATTGCGCGTTGTTACCTGAACGTCCAGCCTCTTTCGATGCCGTGAAGTTAGGAGCCAAATCCCTCTTGCCGTAAACCTCGCCACGGCAGATCCAAACCTTGATGCCAATCAAACCCACTTTCGTCAAAGCTTCAGCCTGCGCGTAGTCGATGTCAGCCCTGAATGTGTGCAACGGAGTTCTTCCCTCCTTGTACATCTCGGAACGAGCCATCTCGGCGCCGTTCAAACGACCGGAAACCTGCACCTTGATACCCTCGGCGCCCATGCGCATCGTAGACGCGATTGCCATCTTCGTGGCGCGACGGTAAGCGATCTTACCCTCCACCTGGCGAGCGATGTTGTTCGCGACAATCATAGCATCCAACTCAGGACGCTTTACCTCGAAGATGTTGATCTGAACCTCCTTGTCGGTGATTCCCTTCAACTCCTCCTTCAACTTCTCAACCTCTTGACCACCCTTACCGATGATGATTCCCGGACGAGCCGTGCAAACCGTGATGGTAATGAGCTTCAATGTACGTTCTATAACTATTCTAGAGACGCTTGCCTTTGCGAGACGGGCGTTGAGGTACTTTCTGATCTTAGCATCCTCCACAATAGTATCGCCGTAACTTTTACCGCCAAACCAGCTGGAATCCCAACCTTTGATGATTCCGAGGCGGTTGCTAATTGGATTTACTTTCTGTCCCATCTAACAATTAATTTTTACTTTCTTTAGAATTAATAGAATCTACATATATCGTCACATGGTTAGAGCGTTTACGGATCCTGTAACCCCTACCCTGTGGTGCTGGACGGAGTCTCTTCAACGTCCTTCCCTCATCCACGAAAATGGTGCTGATGTACAACTCTCCGTTGTCTGCCTTCTTCTCGTTCTTCTGCTCCCAGTTAGCGATTGCGGAGCGAAGCAACTTCTCCAAACGGTTGGAAGCGTCCTTTGTGGAGTACTTCAACACGCTGAGAGCCTTATACGCCTCCATTCCACGTACCATGTCTGCGACCAAACGCATCTTGCGCGGAGATGTAGGTATATCATTCATTTTTGCGAAGTATTGAGTCTTAAGAGCCTCTTTTTTAACGGCTGCTCTCGCACTCTTCTTCATTCTTCTATTTTCTTTATTTACATCCATTTTGAAAAATGTTTTAGTAAGTTTTCACGGCTTATTTCTTCTTGTTGCCACCGTGTCCCCTGAACGTGCGCGTCATGGAGAACTCACCGAGCTTGTGGCCGACCATGTTCTCAGTAACGTACACAGGGATAAACTTATTTCCGTTATGAACTGCTAATGTATGGCCCACGAAATCAGGAGAAATCATGGAGGCTCTCGACCAAGTCTTGATCACGGACTTCTTACCGCTCTCATTCATGGCCAACACCTTCTTCTCGAGCTTTACGCTAATGAACGGGCCTTTTTTTAATGAACGACTCATAAAAATTACCTTTTAAATTACTTTTTCCTTCTTTCGATTATATACTTGCTGGAAGCAGCCTTTGGAGATCTAGTCTTGTAGCCCTTGGCCAACAAGCCTTTCCTTGATCTTGGGTGACCTCCTGATTGACGGCCCTCACCACCACCCATCGGGTGATCTACTGGGTTCATTACGACACCACGGTTGCGTGGACGACGACCCAGCCAACGTGAACGACCTGCCTTTCCGGAAGCCTCCAAAGCGTGGTCGGAGTTTCCTACCGTACCGATTGTCGCCTTGCAAGTACAAAGAATCATTCTGGTCTCGCCAGAAGGTAATTTCACGATAGCATACTTTCCTTCTCTCGAAGTTAATTGAGCAAATGTTCCTGCGGAACGAACCAAAGCAGCTCCTTGGCCCGGGCGAAGCTCCAAGTTGTGGATCACCGTACCAAGAGGGATGTTCTGCAAAGGCAGCGCGTTTCCGACCTCAGGCGCAGCTTCCGCTCCCGAAAGCAATTGTTGCCCAATCTGCAGTCCATTAGGTGCAAGGATGTAACGCTTCTCACCATCAGCATAGAACAAAAGCGCGATGCGGGCCGAACGGTTCGGATCGTACTCGATTGTCTTTACCACTGCTGGAACACCATCTTTGTCTCTCTTAAAATCAATTACTCTATACTTTCTCTTGTGTCCGCCTCCGATGTAACGCATGGTCAACTGACCTGAGTTGTTACGTCCACCAGTCTTGCGCATTCCTACGACAAGAGATTTCTCTGGCACATTTGTGGTAATTGTCTCAAACGTACCAATAACTTTGTGTCTTTGCCCCGGTGTTGTGGGCTTGAATTTACGAACAGCCATTTTTATTCAATATTGCTATAAAAATCTATTACTTCACCTTCCTTCAAGGTCACGTACGCCTTCTTGTAGGAAACGTCGCGGCCGGAAAGAATGCCGGACTTCGTATAACGGCTCTTTGCCTTGCCTTCCACTCTCGCAGTGTTGACTGAAGCAACCTTTACGTTATACAACTCCTCGACAGCCTTCTTTATCTCCAACTTGTTGGCTGTCGGAACGACACGAAAACCATAGCGAGAGTACTTCTCGCTAAGGTTTGTCATTTTCTCTGTTATTATCGGTTTAATTATGATTCCCATCTGTTCAACCTCCTTAAGCCTTTAAATTTTTCTCAATATTCGCCAAAGCGTCCTCCGTAAAGAGGAGATATGCAGCCTTCATAATCTTGTAAGTATTTAACTCTGAGGAGATTATGACGTCAGCATTCGGAATATTTTTCGCCGACAAATATACATTTTTATTTGGTTCCGACAAAACTAAAAGAGAATTCTTATCAGATGCCTTCAAACCATCGATCATAGCGACATAATTCTTGGTCTTCGGTGCATCGAAATTGAGGTTCTCAACCACAACGATTTTGTTCTCCTTTGCCTTGGTCGACAATGCTGACAAACGCGCCAAACGCTTTGTCTTCTTGTTCAACTTGAAGCTGTAGTCGCGAGGAGTAGGACCGAACACACGGGCTCCACCAACCAACACTGGTGAGTTGATGTCTCCACGACGTGCGCCACCTCCACCTTTTTGACGACCTAACTTTCTAGTACTACCGGAAATCTCACTTCTCTCCTTTGACTTGTGCGTACCTTGGCGTTGTCCAGCCATGTATTGTTTAACAGCGAGGTACATCACATGCTCGTTCGGTTCGATGCCAAAGATGCTCTCATCCAAAGAGACCTTTCTTCCGGTATCTTCTCCCTTAATATTATATACACTCAGTTCCATTACTTATTCACTATTACGATTGAACCTTTAGCTCCCGGCAACGAACCCTTTATAACCAAAAGATTGTTCTCTGAGATCACTTTTAACACCTGAAGATTCTGAACTGTCACAGAGTCTCCTCCCAAACGACCAGCCATGCGCATTCCCTTGAACACCTTCGCTGGATAAGAACATGCACCGATAGAACCCGGAGCTCTCAAACGGTTGTGCTGACCGTGGGTAGACTGTTGCACACCACCGAATCCGTGACGCTTAACAACACCCTGGAAGCCTTTTCCCTTGGATGTGCCTACTACATCAACGAAATCCTTCTCTGTGAACAAGTCAACTGTAATCTCGTCGCCCAACTTGTACTCCTGAGCGAACCCATTGAACTCGGCCAAGTGTCTCTTTGGTGTCACACCTGCCTTCTTGAAGTGACCCATCTCCGCTTGCGTAGTGTGCTTCTCCTTCTTATCCTCGAAGCCCAACTGAAGCGCGTCGTAGCCATCTTTCTCGACAGTCTTGATTTGCGTAACAACACAAGGACCTACTTCGACAACAGTGCATGGAACATTCTTTCCATCAGCACTGAAAACGGATGTCATTCCGATTTTTTTTCCAATTAATCCTGGCATTTCAATAAATATTAATGTTAACTACACTTTAATTTCTACCTCAACTCCGCTTGGCAACTCCAACTTCATCAAAGCGTCGACAGTCTTCGCAGTTGAACTGTAGATGTCGATCAATCTCTTGAACGAGGAGAGTTGGAACTGCTCTCTTGACTTCTTGTTCACGAACGTTGAACGGTTCACGGTGAAAATACGCTTGTGAGTTGGCAACGGAATTGGACCGCTCACTACTGCTCCCGTGGTCTTAACAGTCTTAACAATCTTTTCGGCTGACTTGTCAACCAAGTTGTGGTCGTAAGACTTTAATTTGATTCTAATTTTTTGACTCATCTCTTTGAATCTATTTTAATATTACAATAATTCTACTTTACCCTTAGCCTCTGCGACTACAGCCTTAGCGATAGCTGTGGATACCTCAGCGTAGTGTGAGAACTCCATGGAAGAAGTCGCACGACCGGATGTGATGGTACGCAAGTCGGTCACATATCCGAACATCTCTGCCAACGGCACCTTAGCCTTCACGATACGGGCGCCTGAACGGCTGGTCTCCATACCTTCAACTTGTCCGCGGCGCTTGTTCAAGTCACCGATAACATCACCCATGTTCTCCTCTGGCGTGATAACCTCCAACTTCATGATTGGCTCCATCAAAACCGGCTTTGCCTTCGCACATGCCTCTTTGAACGCCAAGTTAGCACAGATCTCGAATGACAACTGGTCTGAATCGACTGGGTGGTAAGAACCATCGACTACGGTCACCTTCAACTTCTCCATAGGGAAGCCTGCCAACACACCATTCTTCATGGCTGACTGGAAACCTTTCTGGATGGATGGGATGAACTCCTTAGGAATGTTACCTCCCTTAACCACATCCTCGAACTGCAATGAGCCCTCGAATCCTTCGTCTGCTGGACCAACCTTAACAACGATGTCGGCATACTTACCACGACCTCCGGACTGCTTCTTGTAAAGCTCACGGTGGTCAACCGTCCTCGTGATAGCCTCTTTGTAGCTAACTTGCGGACGACCTTGGTTACACTCTACCTTGAACTCACGTTTCAAACGGTCGATGATGATATCCAAGTGGAGCTCACCCATACCTGAGATGACAGTCTGGCCTGATTGCTCGTCCGTCTTAACCGTAAAGGTAGGGTCCTCCTCAGCCAACTTGGACAAACCAACGCCCAACTTATCAACGTCTGCCTGAGACTTAGGCTCGATAGCGATACCGATCACTGGATCTGGGAAGTCGATGGACTCCAAGATCATGTGGTCCTTCTCCTCCTCACCACACAAAGTATCACCAGTACGGATATCCTTGAAACCTACACCGGCACCGATATCACCTGCGGAGATGACCTCAACCGGGTTCTGGTGGTTAGAGTGCATTTGGAACAGACGGGAGATACGCTCCTTCTTGCCCGAACGGGTGTTGAAGATGTACGAACCTGCGTCGATCTTTCCTGAATATACACGGAAGAAGCACAAACGGCCTACGAATGGGTCTGTAGCGATCTTGAACGCCAAAGCGCACAAAGGCTCGTCCTCGCTTGGGTGGCGAACCACCTTCTGGTCCGGATTGTCTACTGAAGTACCTACGATCTCCTCCGTATCCAATGGGCTAGGCAAGTAAGCGCACACAGCGTCCAACATTGTCTGCACACCCTTGTTCTTGAAGGAAGAACCGCAGATCATAGGGTTGATCTTCATGGCGATGGTACCCTTTCTAAGGGCAACCTTGATCTCATCCTCAGTGATGGTGGAAGGATCGTCGAAGAATTTCTCCATCAACGCATCGTCGCACTCAGCGACTGACTCCAACATCTTATCTCTCCACTCCTTAGCCTCGTCAACCAAGTCAGCTGGAATCTCCTCTACGGAATACTCAGCACCCATGGTCTCGTCGTGCCAGAAGATAGCCTTCATCTTAATCAAGTCAACAACACCCTTGAAAGACTCCTCACATCCGATAGGAATTTGGATTGGGCAAGGGTTTGCGCCGAGCACCTCCTTGATCTGCGCGTACACGTCGAAGAAGTTGGCACCTGAACGGTCCATCTTGTTCACGTAGCAGATACGAGGAACGGAGTACTTGTCAGCCTGACGCCAAACGGTCTCTGACTGAGGCTCAACACCACCTACCGCGCAGAACGTAGCGACAGCACCGTCCAAGATACGGAGTGAACGCTCCACCTCGACCGTGAAGTCAACGTGTCCCGGAGTGTCAATCAAGTTGATCTTGTACTTCTTGTCGTTGTATTTCCAATAAGTGGTAGTAGCGGCGGAAGTAATAGTGATACCTCTCTCCTGCTCCTGCACCATCCAGTCCATTGTAGCGGCACCATCGTGAACCTCACCAATCTTGTGGGTCAAACCAGTGTAGAACAAGATACGCTCTGACGTAGTTGTCTTACCGGCATCGATGTGCGCCATGATACCGATGTTTCTTGTATAATGTAAATCAGCTTTAGCCATTTTGTAGTTCGTGAATTAAATTAGAATCTGAAGTGAGCGAACGCGCGGTTAGCCTCGGCCATCTTGTGCATATCCTCTTTTTTCTTGAATGCACCGCCTTGGTTATTGTAAGCGTCTGCGATTTCCGCAGCCAGCTTCTCAGCCATTGAATGGCCACTTCTTTTACGAGAGAAGATGATCAGGTTCTTCATAGAAATAGACTCTTTCCTCTCTGGACGAATTTCAGTAGGCACTTGGAACGTAGCACCGCCCACACGGCGAGACTTAACCTCTACTTGAGGAGTAATGTTCTCCAAAGCCTTCTTCCAGATTTCCAATGGGGTCTTGTCCTCATTAGGAAGTTTTGACTTAACGTTATCCAACGCTGTATAGAATATATCGTATGCGATAGTCTTCTTACCGTCATACATCAAATGGTTCACAAATCTTGAAACCATTACTTCGTTGAAAATCGGATCTGGTAAAATGATCCGTTTCTTTGGTTTTGCTTTTCTCATTTTTACTCAAAAATTTTTCGTTTTTGTTTTGGTTGCAGTTGCTTCAACGGCTTCGCTTAGCCATTTACTCAACCGGTGTAACTCTGCTAGGTCGCCCTACCGAATTACTTTTTCTTTGCTGGAGCTGCTTGTCCTGGCTTAGGTCTCTTCGCTCCGTACTTGGAACGACGTTGCGTACGTCCATTCACACCTGCGGTATCCAATGTTCCACGTACGATGTGGTAACGCACACCTGGAAGATCCTTCACACGACCACCACGCACCATCACGATGGAGTGCTCCTGCAAGTTGTGACCCTCTCCCGGAATGTAAGCATTCACTTCCTTCTGGTTCGTCAAACGTACTCTGGCAACCTTACGCATTGCTGAGTTAGGCTTCTTAGGGGTTGTTGTGTAAACCCTCACGCAGACACCTCTTCTCTGTGGACATGAGTCCAAAGCCGGAGATTTGCTCTTGTCCGCTTGACTTGCCCTTCCTTTTCTAACTAACTGCTGAATTGTAGGCATTTCGTTAAACTTTAATCTTTTAAGTTATTAATAAATATATTTTTAGACACTCTACTAAAAGTGGGTGCAAATTTAGGAAGATTATTTCATCCCACCAATTTTTTTTGCTCTTTTTTATACAAAATGTTTTCCGACCGTCCCAACCCGAAGTTTCCACGCATAAATCCCCCCAGGGTGTTGCCCTGGGCTAAGTAAAGATTTGGTCCTGCAGGCCGTGGGTCGTGCGTCTCGTGTAGGAAAGAAAACACATCCGCCGATCAATTCTTAATTCTTAATTCTTAATTCTCATCTTGTTTCTTCAACATGTATGGCTTATATTTGTACCTTATAATAAAATGAAAGGATTTTTCTGTCGAACATTTAATCGGACTAACATGAAAAGCAAAAGCTCATATATGCGCTACATATCCCTCGCGGCGTTGTTCTTCGCCGCCGGACTGATCATATTCAAGACTTACCCGAACTTCGGGAAGTTCAAATACAACTACGCCATCGAAAAGCCTTGGGAATATGACGCCCTCACCGCTCCCTTCGCCTTCGAAATCATGAAATCCAAAGAGGACGTGAAAAAGGAGGAGGATAGCCTGCTGAGCGACTTCAACCCGTTCTTCATCAACGACGAGGGGGTGTCCGGCAAATACATCGGCCTCCTGAACGAGAAGTTCGGCAAGGAGGAGGACGACGCGGCGGACGACTACAAGAACTACATCGCCCGAAAACTGAAATCTCTCTACGCCAGCGGCATCGTCTCTGCCGACGACATGGACAAACTGAACGAGGAGAAGAAAAGCGAAATCAACGTGCTGACCGGCAACCAGTCGAAGAACCGCCCCATCGCCAACCTCCACACCACCAAGACGGCCTACGAGCACATCATCAACGGAATCCCCGCCTCGCTCGACAAGGAGACGCTACAAGGCTACAACATCAATAACTATATCCACGAAAACCTCACCTACGACAAGGAGAAGAACGAATCGGTGAAGAAGGAACTCCTGAAATCCATCTCCCTCACCAAAGGAAGAATCCAAAGCGGGGAAAAGATCATCGACCACGGAGAGATCGTCAAGCCTCAGACCTACGACATCCTCGAATCTCTCAGGTCCGCCGTGCAGGAGAACAGCGACAAGACCAACAAACAACTGATCATCATCGGGCAAATCATCATCATCACCATCATCCTATGCGCTTTCTTCCTCTATCTATTCCTCTTCAGGAAGAAATTCTTGGTGAACCTCAAGAACGTGGCTTTCATGCTGGGAATGATTACCATTCTCTGCGTGCTCACATCCATCATGGTCAGGAACGAATACACGCCGAACATCGTGCCTTACGCGTTGTTGCCTATTCTGGTGACCTGTTTCTTCGACACGAGGACGGCACTCTTCGCCCACCTCACGGCTGTGCTCCTCTCCTCCTTCATCGTGCCGAACGACTTCGAGTTCCTGCTGATGCAGTCCATCGCGGGCATGATCTCCATCTGCACCCTGAAGAACATCTTCATGCGTTCACAGCTCGTGCAAGCCGCCATACTCATCACCCTCTCCTACTGCATCATCTACGTGGGCAACACGCTGGTGCACGAGAACGGTTTGGATCACTTCGAGTGGACGATGTTCCCGATCTTCCTCGGCAACGGTCTGCTGCTCCTGCTCGCCAACCCGCTCATATACATTGTGGAGAAGATGTTCGGCTACGTTTCGGACGTCACATTGGTGGAACTGGCCAACACGAACAACTCTTTGCTGAGGAAATTCTCGGAGGAGGCTCCGGGAAGTTTCCAGCACTCCATGCAGGTCTCTAACCTCGCATCCGACGCCGCCAGCTGCATCGGCGCCAACCCTATGCTAGTGAGGACGGGCGCACTCTACCACGACATCGGCAAGATGGCTAACCCGGCTTTCTTCACGGAGAACCAATCGAGCAAGAACCCGCACACCGAGATGAACGACGAGGAGAAAAGTGCGCAGATTATCATCCGCCACGTGGCGGACGGCGTGGCCATCGCGAAGAAATACGGACTGCCGGAGAAAATCCAGGAGTTCATCAAGACACACCATGGAAAGAGCAAGACGAAATACTTCTACTATACGATGAAGAACAAATACCCGGACAGGGAGATCGACGAATCCAAGTTCACCTACCCCGGACCGTTGCCGACCTCAAAGGAGATGGCCATCCTCGTCATGTGCGACTCCGTGGAGGCGGCCTCCAGAAGCTTGCAGGAATACACGGACAAGAGTATCAACGACCTTGTCGAGAAGATCATCACCGATCAAATCCGGGAGGGTATCTTCGAGGAGACCCCTATCACCTTCAAGGAGATTAACGAGATCAAGGCGGTCCTCAAGGAGAAGCTCAAGACCATCTACCACACCCGCATCATCTATCCGGAGCTGAACAAGAAGGAGGAGGAAAAGAAATAAGGAGCGCATACCTCAACAGGAAGAGTATCGTCCTTTATGACTACTTTACAAACAAATGTCCGCAACGCCAAAAGCATTGCGGACATTTTTTAACAACAGACTGATTAATGCAAATATCTAAAATAACCCCAATCACTCCATGGTCCAGGCACATTTCCTGAGACGGCCCTAACTCTCCAACGGCCTCTCTGCGCACCCACGAATGAAGTGTCGTAGTATGTGTTCTTTATGTTTTTAATCGTGTTAATAGAAGCCTTGTTGTACTCATAATTCCACACGCCGTAGTAGTAATCAGTTTGGACTTCATACGTGACATTAGGCAATGCGACAGGATCCCACGACAAATGGGTTAACCTCGGATAATGTTCAAATACGGTGCCATCGGCAGGAGTCCTCTTATTTGGCACAGCACCTGACAAGTTAGTCAATGTCGGGTCACCCAAAATAGAGAGTCCATAATGCCAAGAGATTTCGCTTATTTCATGCGTGGATCCCAAGCACTTCCACCATTGTACCATAGCGTCTCCGATAGAGAGTCCCTTCCCCATAGATCCATAGAAATTCTCGAAATACAACATCGAGCCAGTTTTCGCACTTGCAATAGCCGCCAATCCATAGCATTTGTCCTGTTTTGAATAATCGAAAATATACCATCCACCAATATAATCGGAAGACGTATACTTTCCGCTTCTACATGCAAACAAGTTATAATAATAGGCTTTAGGCGCAGAGTTATTCTTGATATAGGATGAATACACATAGCCATTACCAGAACTTACCCTAAAGGCATGGAGGCTGGTATTTGAATGAGCACACACTTGTGACCACAATCTATGCATGCTCAATTCTGCCTTATAACGGTTCTCGTTCGTGTCTTCCTTATTAACAACCGTACATATATCAGCAGCATTCAGACATTTTTTAAGCCCACAGTCTCCAAAGCTAGTCCAATCGTCATCGACAAAAGACAAGCCTCGATTGGTACAACCGAACAAGCCCTTCCTATAATTATGGTTTCTTCTGAAATAATCTTTCAACAAGGCAGTATCATTTCCATTATTGGTCGGAGTCCACAATCTTCCTACCCAAATTTCTGGGGCCACATTTCCCGTGTGTTTTTCGATGTTAGTATCGCTATCCGTATTAGTCCACGTACCATTCGTGTCCATGAAATAAAGATCACATGGGAACACTTCCACCGCTGATGAATCACTACTGTCCTCATAGGCAATATACGGCAGATTTCCCACCATTAATGACCCGACGATTCCACTCTGGTTCCTAATGTGATTGCGCAATGTCACTGCGGAATCTCCAGTAACAGTGTATGCTGTCGCATAATAACCTTCGTCCGCCAAATCCTTTATATACTGTTCGATGGAAGCCCTAATTGTTGTATAAATGGATTTATTCACATAAATCGCAACCTTTCCTTTAGGGAAGAAATTAGCCGAATAGCTCTCAAAATACTGAAGGTCATCCGGGAAATCAGGCCTGCTTTGTGCAGTAATGATAGTCGTTACAGCCTTACGCAACTTCCTTACGACCGATAGCTGCTCTAATTTGAGATCTTCAATATCCTGTTCGGTCAACTCGAACTTCTTGACTTTCTTATAGTCAATTTCAAACTCAAATAATTCTTTTACTTTTGCCATTTTCATTAAAATTTAAGGTTAATAATAAAGTTAAAATGAAACATTTTTATTGCTATTAATATCATACACATTCACATCTGCCACCATATCAGGGCATTCGGTTCTCCTCGACTAAATCCAGATGGACCTAGGGCCAAACATGCAATCCGCCCATCATCGGAATACGCTCACTATTACAAAAGATTAGTCCAATGGGCTTCCCTAAGGGTACGCCCCGCAATACACATCAACAATAGCCTATCTTACAAAATAAAAAACATTACACATCAATATATATTACGAATATTGTACATCTCTTATTTATTATCAATTCAAATATAAGATAAAAATTTCTAATAAACAAATCTATTATCTATTTTTATTGTATTTTATTGTTATTGGATTATTACACAAATACTTAATAATAATACAATATTATATTACTTGATTTGCAACAATATTACCCGACTAAGTTTCCCTCTAAACGCACCTTCGTCATGAGAGGAATGTACCGTCCGCAACGCCTACAATATTTTCGGCATAGCGGACGGGTGGGAAACTTGTCAGTCGATTACCAGACAAAAAAAATGTGAACATACTCTAACAGTCATACATTCAAAGATTTTCAGGTGAGTTTCCGACTATGGTACGGAAGACCTGTCCATCTATGCCTTGGATAACGGTCCGACCGCTGAAGCCAGCGCATTGGTCATTCCACTTCACGGATAGTCCAGAAATCCGAGCAATTCCTTGTGTTTGTAATATACTCGTAAGGCATCCAGAAATAACCTTTGTCGCCCCATTCCTTTCCCCATGAATTACGCACGAGGAGCATCTTCTTCTCATCATCATAGCCTGCGGCCATCACCGCATGTCCGCCAAGCATTGACTCACCGGATTGAGGCATCGGCATGATACCCGTTTTGTAGACCTCATCCGTCATAAAGCTGGAATAAACCGAGAAACCGAAAACAAACGGATATCCGTCGGCGAGGCAAGACCGGATGTCCTGGAGATTAGGAGAGATGCGCCAGTAAGATAGGATTTGGTTGTCGAGAGCCAACTCATAACATTTAGGGGTTGGCTTTTTCGTGAATTTAGCCTTGTAGCTAGTACTACTGCTGTAGCGCCAATCCTTTTCAAGGCACACGCCCTGTTTGTTCAACGACTTGACACCGTCTCTCAAGTAAGCGCCACTATCGGACATCACAGTGTCAATCATCACGCGCTCATTATAGTACAGGAAAAGGCGCGACAGTCTTTTGGTTTTCTGCCCCTGCTTCTTTTTGCAACATTCCACAGCGGCGAGTAAGGCATTTGCCGTACAACTACCCAGTTCTCCTTGATTAAATACAGGAGGACAAATTTTCCTGAGGTCCACTTTTGACGGCAAGGCTTTAGGTTTGCTGAACTTGATAGGAGCCTTATAAATATAATCCCTCTCATCGGGAAGGTCAGGAAGCCATCCCAATTTAGGCAACTTGAATTTGCTTTCCATTATCTGTGAATTATTGTTTGTCATGTCTTAATACTATTGTTTTACTGTAATGTTGATCTTATAGATATTCAATGGTTTAACGTCCATCTCCCACGATCTTTTCTCTTCAAGGACAACGACAGATTTCCCCTCCGCCAGAGCCGTGATTTCGACCCGGACCGGGAGGCTCTTGCCGATCGGAGTTGCCGTCGCGCATTGCGTCGACCCACGGGGCACGATTCGCACCTGGGCAACCGCTTCATCATTAGAAGCAATCGTCCAAAGGTAACCACCCCCTTCATGGCTTTCCAACTCCAACGTGAAGGTGTCGTTGACATGTAATGATAAGGTTCTTCTTTTCATTGATGAATAATCCTTGGAACTTGAAGGTTAAGGAGGACGACGTAAAGCGTCGTCCTCAAATAAACTTTAATATACACTAACAGCCGTACAGCCAAATATCTTCAAATATGTTTCTATCTTCAACGCAAATATTCCACCCCATCTGCTTGTCGAACCGGTCACATTCAAAGGGATCATTGAACCATACCCCTGCCTATACGAAATCACGTTCCAATTGCCAGTCTTTACGTCTTTTGTGGCTGGATAGCGTCCCCACGGATTTCTTAGGACAACATAATACTGACCTTTATCATCATGGTCAAATCCCAGGATAGAGTAAGAATGGGAAGATACAACGCCACAATCATTGGAGGTCGGATGTCCGGCGACCATAGGATACTTCAAGCGATGTGAATATCCATCTTTCCCCCAAAAGTCATTTGCTGTCCATGCGTAACAATTACTTTGGATAAACTTCAACAACGCAGAAGCCGAAGTAGAACTGTGCCACTTTACTGTTACTTTTCCGCCAGTAATCTCGCCAATTGTATGTTCAGTACATCCGCCTTGTCCGATCAATGAATAGTCCGGTTTATCACCTGTATGTCCCACTCTATATTTCGCATACGCTTTCTCATACACGGAAGGCCATGTTTCCTTCGAATCAAATGACCTAGCATACAAAGGTGTTTTAGTGCTATCTAGGATCGGTATGAAATCGGACACTTCCAGGGCAACCTTGGTCGAATAATTACCATTCGACGCTTGCTTAAAGAAATCGATCTGATGCCTAATATTTGACTCCGCGTCGCCTTCAGAATCACAATAGCACAAAGACGCTCTATTTATAATTGAATACGGTTTTGCCCAAGCCACTGCAGCAAGCGCAGCTATGAAATAGCAATCGCCTAAAGATCCTTGTATAGGATCATCACCTTCAGCAGCACATTTGAAGAAAATACCATTGTCTTTCCATGTACAATTCGCTGGGGTCACATCACCAGTGGAATATGATTCCTTGGTTGCTTTAAAAACAAAATTGAGAATGCGTTCTTTTTTCGCGAGAGCCAACACCCTTTTTTCTTCGTTTGCCGCAGTTTTTTTCAAATTAGGCTGCAAAGGCTTCATTCTTGCACCTAAGAACTCTTCCAGTTGTTTTTTCGCCTCCGGTATCCCTATGGCTTTCATCGTCTTAGGCTTAAAGAACGGATGAAGGATTGGACTATCTTCCCCAAAAATATCCTGCTCCGACAATCCAAGCGTCGAGGATAACTTTTTCTTTTGTGAATTCAAATCACTGCCCCACGAGATTTTCTTCTCCGAAATCGCCTCTGCTAATGCAAAAGGATTAATAGCCGAATCAAGAATGTTTTTTTCTTCCATGTGCATTAAAATTTAAAGTTAATATTAAGATTTAAAAGCGGTTACATTACATAATCAGGAATGCGCTTCAATATCTGACATCATATAAGACAATCTGTTTTTCAAGCATGTTCAAATGGATTTATGACAAAACGGAGATCCCATCCATCGTCAAAACCCACTCGTCCATGACAAATAATTACCCCAACGGGTATTTCACAAAAAAAGGGCATCTACACACATCAACACACGAATTATCTTATAGATAGAGAAGATTACACATTAATACATATTATCTATATGACATATCTCTTACTTCATGTCAATTCAAATATAGGATATAAATTCCGATATAACAAACTTTTTTATATATTTTTTATGTTTTATTATTTTGAGTATTATCAAAGTAGACCATTAACAACATATAAACCATTTACTTAGTAGGTATTATTTTAAATACGAACTAATATAAAATTAACACGTATTTTACATGATATTAACAATATAAACAGATATGCAAATCAAAACAATAAATATATTTACAATATAAATCCATCCAAAGCACTATGATTCCTCACAGAATCCCCGCGAATTCGAACATCTTGCGATATGCCTCCACCTTCTTCTCCAGACTCAGCGGATAGGCGCGCGAGGAGGAGGGCAAGCGGAACAGAACAGTGTCACCACACAACGGGACATGGGCGCCGACCTTCGGCATCTCCGGCAACGAAAAGAAGTCCATAAGGTTCTGCGTGGCCTTCTCACCCGTGGTGACCACCACCCTACATGAGGGAATCTGCCCCAAGAGCGCCTCAACATCCGTCAGCTCCACCACTTCGAGGAACTTGTCCGAGGCATTCTCCTTCAGGCGCCTGACCGCCGTGGCCGTGTCATAATAGGCGATGCCCGTCTGCTGGAGGAACGCCACGATGCGCTCCAGGCAGAAACGCTTCCGACCGCTTTCCACGAAATAGTCCTTCTCTCCGAAAAAGAGCGAACCCATAATCCGCCAATGGTCATTGATGAAATTAGGGTAGAAGAAGTCCATGCTCCAGCGGGCTCTCGGCGGAGGAAAACTGCCTAGGAAAAGCACCTTCGCGGAGGGCGGCAAAAAGGGCTTCAGCGGATGATACTCCACCGAACCGGTCGATCGCTCAATATGTTGTAGGTCCAACATTCTTAGACTTTAGTCGTTTGCCCACACTTCGGGCATTGCGGGGACAAAGATACGATTAATCCTTTAGGGTTGCGCATAGGCAGGCATTCCGTCTTTCACCGATTCATAAACATACCATTAGCACATGTCATTCATTGACAATAATTAAGAAAAATAGGGGGGGGTGATTTTTAGATTAAATAATTGGGTCAATCGATAGAACAAGAATTATCTTTGACTGATTGTCTAATAATAGGCACTACTTATTCTGATGGTTAACGGGTCTTACGTCACGAGTGAGACATAATTTCAAGATCCTCAAAACGAATAGATTATGAGAAAAATTTTCACGTACAACAAATTCGCTTGCCTTGCGACCGCACTGGCAACGATGTTTGTCCTCTCCTCTTGTGGCGACGACGACAACGATGACAATGGCAATGGCAACAACAGTTGCAATTGTAACAACAACGAACAATACACAAACACTGTAGACAAAGCTATCGTAGCAGACGAGGCTGATGTGATGGTGAATTGGAAGTGTGTATCCTACAAAGGCTATGCTATATCTAAAGGGAAAGCCTTAGAATACAAATGGACGGACGACGTAGATGACAAATACTATTATTTTCTCGATGCAGAATCAGGATTTGAATACGCCATTAGCAGTTACAACAAAACCACGGAAAAAAGTGTTGTAGCATCATGGAAATACTCCAACGGATATATCTACATATACGATGAAGGAGAAAAACATATCTACACCATCATCTCACTGACAAAGACGGAAATGGTTATTCGAGAAAGGTTTGGAGATGAGACAGCAGGAGAATACTATGACTACTCTTTCATAAAAGTTGACGAATCCATCGACGAACACATCAGGCAGAAAAACAGTCAACAGGACAAGAACAAATCTTTAGAAATTGAAGTAATCAGCGGCAAAGAGTACAAGTTCAGCAACGAAGCACTAGGCATAGGAGGGACACTCAAAGTTATCAGCACATCCATCACCGACGATTACAAAAGAATTACATTCAATATCATCACAAACGATGGACGGAATCACGGTGAATTCACTTTAGGAAATGGCATCTCGGATTGCGCCAATCTGATGTGGGATGGATCATCGTTCATGACCGCTTTCGAAGCTAACGCAGCCGATCATGCAAATATGATTGTTTTATGTGTACCAAGAACATCTACCCAAGGCACGATCTCATCCACGACATCAAATATAGTTTTGATATCTCCGACATTAAAATGGGGCGCCACCGACACCTATTTCTGGCAGGAATAAAAACGACCCAAACATAAAACGAAAGGCGAATCACCCCGATCCGCCTTTTTTATTGTCCTAGCAATCAATTAATTCCCAACTTTTAATTTTTAATTCTTAATTTTTAATTCTCCAAGTAATTCAACAGTCCCTCGCAAGCATCCTCCAGCAAATCCATCACATGGGTGAAGCCAGCCGAGCCACCATAGTAGGGGTCCGGCACGTAAGTGTCGTGCATGAGGATGCAGAACTCGGTCATCTGGTGGATCTTCCTGCGCTGCTCGTCGGTGTGGGTCTTGTCCATCAGCGACTCCACATTGTCGTCGTCCATTCCCACGATGATATCAAAATCGTCGAAGTCAGAGAAGAGGACTGGTCGTGAGATGGAGGTCACATCATACCCCCGTGTCTTCGCGGCGGCGATCATACGCGGATCGGCAGGCTCTCCCGCATGGTAGTTCAGGATGCCGGCGGAGTCCACCATGTAGCGGTCCGCCAAGCCCTTGCGCTCCAGCAACGCCTTCATCACAGCCTCAGCGGCGGCGGAACGGCAGATATTGCCCAAGCAGACAAAAAGAATGCGTTTCTTTCCCATCATCTACGGTTATTGGTTGTGGCCTGGGTTCTTACGTCTATGGTGGTGTGATCCCCCACTCTTCTTAGGAGCCTCGCCTGGATTACCACCCTTTGCGCCATTCCCCTTCGGACGGTGGTGGAACTTGCGGCCATCCCCGCCATGTCTGGAGCGTCCGCCATCCTTCTTCGGGTTATAGGCAGGCGCCTCACCCAAGCCTTCCGGCAACGGATATTTCTCTACCTCCTTCTGGAGGAACTTCTCAATACGTTGGAAACGGAACTGGTCCATCTCGGAGATGAAGGTAATGCCGGCGCCCTCCTTCTGGGCACGGGCCGTACGTCCGATACGGTGGATATAGTCCTCCGCGTCATGCGGCACGTCGTAGTTGAGCACCACATCGACGTTCTCGATGTCAATACCCCTCGATATGATGTCGGTAGCCACCAAGATATTTACCTTACCGCTCTTGAAGTCGAGCAAAGCCTGGTCGCGCTCCGGTTGTTCCAGGTCCGAATGGATCTCCACCGCCCGCAGTTTCATCCTGCGTAGGCTACGGGCCACCTCCTTCACCTTCTGCTTGGAGGATGAGAATACGATAATCTTCTCGTCTTTCTTATCGGCGAACAGGGATTGAACCAGAGCGAGCTTCTGCGTCTCATAGCAAACATACGCACCCTGCGTGACGCCATCCGCCGGTTTGGAGGTGGCGATGTTCACCATGACTGGATCACGGAGGATCGACTCCGCCAGCTTCTTGATCTTAGGCGGCATGGTGGCTGAGAACATGATGGTTTGCCTATCCGCAGGAAGTTTTTTCACGATTTGTATGATGTCGTCGAAGAAACCCATGTCGAGCATACGGTCCGCCTCGTCGAGCACGAAGTAGCTGACCCGTGAGAAGTCCACGTTGTCCAGACTGATGTGGGAGATCAGACGTCCCGGCGTCGCCACGACGAAATCAGCGCCCAACTGCATGGCGCGCTTCTGCTGGTCCCAAGCCCCCGCGTCATTTCCTCCATAGACCGCCACCGAGGAGATCGGGAGGAAGTAGGAGAAGCCCTCCAACTGCTGGTCGATCTGCTGCGCCAGCTCGCGTGTAGGCGACATGATGATCGCGTTCACAGCATCCTCAGGATGTTTCTCCTTCAACATCTTATTCAACAATGGGAGGAGGAAAGCGGCCGTCTTACCCGTACCCGTCTGGGCACACGCTATCACATCCTTACCTTCCATGATCACAGGAATCGCTTGTTCCTGCACTGGAGTCATCTCCTTGAAATTCATCACGTTCAAACCGTCCATCAAGGCGGGCTCCAAATTCAATTCTTCAAACTTCATTATAAACTATATTCTGCTCTGTTCTTCCAAAATTTCCGCGAAGTTAATCAAAAATATGGGAAAGATATCACATCGGGTCCACATCTACCTGAATATAAACAGATTTATGTGCAGGATGGGCCAACGTCAGGTTGGTCAGTTCGCGTAACATCGCCTTGGCCTTCTCGACCGACGCCCGCAGCTCCACTTTCAGCATCACCTTCAGGATATAGAGGTTCTGGATCCTGGCCACGACAGGCTTGTCGGGTCCATAGACACGGTCGCCGAACGACTGTCGCATGAGCGTGGCGAGGTAATTCGCCGCACTGTTCACGGGCGCATATTCTTTCCCTTTTATATAAATATAAATCAAACGATAATAAGGCGGGTACTTGAACGCCGCCCGATCATTCATCTGCACGTTGAACATGGAGGTGTAATCATTGTTCCGCACCTGCTGTATCACGGGATGGTCCGGCTCGGAGGTCTGGATGACCACGATACCTCGGTTGTTCTTCCTACCCGCCCGTCCGCTCACCTGCGCCATCATCTGGTACGCCCGTTCGAAAGCGCGGAAGTCGGGGTAGTTCAGCAAAGAGTCCGCATCCAGGATGCCGACCACACGCACCCGCTCGAAGTCCAAGCCCTTGGATATGATCTGGGTGCCGACAAGGATATCGATCGCGCCCTCCTCGAAGTCATGGATGATCTTCTCGTAGTTCTTACGGGACTTCGCCACATCCAGGTCCAGGCGCACCACACGCACGCCAGGGAAGATCTCGGCGATCTCCTCCTCGATCTTCTCCGTACCGAACCCGCGGGGCTCCAGCTCAGGCGTTTCACAGGCTGGGCACAACGTAGGCACGTTCATCGTGTAGCCACAGTAGTGGCAAACCAACTGATGGGTGGATTTATGGTAGGTCAAACTGATGTCGCAATTCTGGCAACGGGGCACGCAGCCGCACGTCCTGCACATCATGAAAGGCGAGAAGCCTCGTCTGTTCTGGAACAGGATCACCTGCTCCTTCCGCTCCAAAGCCTTCCGCACCTGCTCGATGAGTAACGGGGAGAATACCCCTCGCACCATCTCCTTCTTACGTCTCGCCTCCTTGACATCCGCCACCATGACGTCCGGCAACTCGATGCCTTCATAGCGGGTCATCAACTCCACCAAGCCGAACTTGCCGGAGCGGGCGCACTCATAGCTCTCCAACGAAGGCGTCGCGGAGCCTAACAGGACCTTAGCCTCCGACATCTTCGCCAAGACGATCGCCGCATTGCGCGCATGATAGCGGGGAGCGGGGTCGAATTGCTTGTAGGTGTTCTCGTGCTCCTCGTCCACGATGACCAGCCCTAAGTTCTTGAACGGCAGGAAAACAGAGGAACGCACACCTAAAATCACCTTGTACGACTTATCCTCCAAGAGGTTCTTCCAAATCTCCACCCGCTCGTTGTCGGTGAACTTGGAATGGTAAACGCCCAACTGATTGCCGAACACACGCCTCAACCGGTTGGTGATCTGCGTCGTCAAGGCAATCTCAGGCAAGAGGAACAAGACCTGACGACCCAATTTCAGGGTCTCCTCTATCAGGTGTATATAGATCTCCGTCTTGCCGCTGGAGGTCACTCCATGCAGCAACACGACATCCTTCGACGTGAATGACTCCTTGATCTCTTCGTATGCGCGTTGCTGCACATCGGAGAGGGGGTGAGTAAGAGCGATCTCGTAGGGAGCCTCCTCGATTCGGTCCACATCCTTCTTGTAGAGCTCGAAGATGCCCTTCTCAACCATGGCGGTCAGGGCGGCAGGCGACACTTTCGCATCCAGCAACGCCTTCTTGGAGACCTCTTTTCGGCGCTGCGGCTGCATGAAACAAGAGAGTTGGATGTAGATCATCAATAGTTCGGACTGCTTCTTCGCCCGTTCCAGAGCGTCGAACAAGGCGGATAGTTTCGCCTCCTCCATGTACTCGGGGGAGAGACGGACATAGGTCTCCATCTTCGGCTTGTACTTCGCCTTGAGCTCCTCGCTCACGGAGACCGCCCCCATGTCCATCATGCGCTTCACCAGCGGGAGGACATTCTTCATACCCATCAGCTTATTCAGTTCGGCGACGGTATGTTCCTTGGCGGACAAGCAATCCAGGAGCAACTGCTCCCGCTCCTTCAGCGGAGCCTCCGCCTCGAAGTCCTCCACCAGCGAGATCGTCGTCTCACTCTCCAGCTTCAGACCCGAAGGCACAGCCGCCTTAAAGACCTCGCCCAGCGTACACTGGTAATACGAGGCTATCCACTCCCAGAACTTGATCTGCTGGGGGCGCACGATCGGGGAAGCGTCCAGCACCCCGATCACCTCCTTCAGTTCCACGTTCTCGGGAGGTGTGAAACGCACACCGTAGACCAGCGCCGTGTAGAACTTCGAACGGCCGAACGGCACAATCACACGCATGCCCACCTTCACCTCACCCGCCATCTCCTCCGGCAGGATATAGGTGAACGTTCCGCCCAACGGTAACGGCAAGATAGTCTCGATGTACGTAGTCATCTCCTAAAATCACAAAGGCATAGAAGCCCTATCCATTAACGACGAATCGGTATCCATTGCACCTTAGCCGCATTGGAAAGAGGCAACAATGATTCGCCCATCTTATTGATGAAGCCCTTCTTAGAGCCTACACGGACAATGGCCGTGCCCTGCTCGCTGATCTCGACGCCGTCGTAGATACAAGGGACAACGATCTCGCCCTTGGCATTGATCAAGCCCCACTTGCCGACCACCTTCACCGGTGCCAAGCCATCGATATAATTAGCGCCAAAGTCATCGAAGATGTAAGGCGTAACAGTTTCCTTGCCGGAGGTCTCGTCCTCGTACACAAGCGCCTTCATGCCGCTCTTCTCCTTCGTGACAACAGGTTGCTCGTCCATGGATTGGCGGATGCTCTTACGGTTGGCTGGTGTTTGGTTATCCACCACCTGACCCTTCTTGTCTATGTAGATTACAGCGCCATTCTGTTTCACCCTTGCCAAACCATTGCGGAAGGCGAGCGCCTCGTCGTATTGACACTTGATTACCTCTTTGCCCCTTATGTCGATGAAGCCGTACTTGCCGGCACGGGAGACTGGAATAGGGTCGCCCGGTAGAGAGCGGAGGTATGACCATTTTTCCCTGATGTCAGAGAAAGTATATTCATATTTCAGCGAAGAGAACTCCTTCAACGACTCGTTCACGAAGCCCCATTTGCCTTTTCTTTGCACAGGGCACACACCGTTCACGAAGGCAAGCGCATCGTCATAAGCTGGGGAAGCGATCACCTTACCGGTTCGGTCGATGAAGTTCCAAACCATCTTATCCTTCTTCTTCTCCTCCACAGCGGTCACGTTAGCGGCATTGAACGGACGGGCATCCTCGAATTGGCAAGGGATCACCACCTTACCCGAAGCATCCGCGAAACCCTTCTTGCCGTCCTTCTCGATCATAATCAGTTGGCTACCCTCCTTGCCGATAGACTGGTATTCGCAAGGGAGGATCTCCTTCCCATCCACATCGTAGGCACCATAACCCGTTGATTTCTTGATGATGAAATAGGAGACTGGGCCTCTGAACGGACCTGATATCTGGTCATACGAGCAAGGAACCACCTCTTTGCCCTTGATGGAAACCACACCGAAGCGTTTCTCGTTGCCCTCCTTCTTCATCACGATGGAGTAGCCATCCACGAACGGCCATGCGTCGTCATACGGAGTCTCCGCCAATTGGTAACCGGTCTTCGAAAAGCTCGCGTCAGCGGTTTGGAAGGAAATCGGCTTTGCCAACTGAGGCTCAGCGTCGCCCTCCGACAGGTTACCGATGATCTCACCCTTTTTGTTGATGAAGACACCCACACCGTTCTTCTTCACGGCGCAACGGCCATCCTCCATGAAGGCAGGTTGGCCCGCATTGTCGAATTGGAAAGGAATGGCTATGATACCAAACTTATCGATGAAGCCGATAGAGTCCTGGTCGCCCACCACAGCGGCCAAACCGAAAGAGAAGGAGCATACCCTCTTGTAGCCGAAAGGTATCACGTTCTCTCCCTTCTTATCGATGAATCCCCACATCTTATCCTTTTTCACAGCGGCCAATCCGTCATCGAACGGTCTGGCCTCCTCAAACTGGCAAGGAATCACCTCCTCCAACTTCGTGTTCAAGTAGCCATACTTGCCATTCTTCTTCACAATCATAAGGCCGTCGCGGAAACGGTAAAACTCGATGTCCCTCTCCTTGTCGTATGTAGGAGACAGGACCAGTTCTCCGTCATGATTGACGAAACCAATCTTACCACTCGCCACCACTGGCATAAGGTTTTCCTGAGGCACACCCACCTCCGGATAGCGCAGGGCTGCGATACGCATGCCCAAAGTCACATCATTCTGTGAGAACGAAAGCGTCGCACAGAGCATGAAAACGTTTAGAATCAAATACTTTTTCATGATACACTATACATTTTATGATTATCACTTATCAGCCACGGGACGAATCGACGCACCGCAGTTCCTTATTAGGGTCGCTACATTCCACTCACCTTCGATGTCATGGAATGTGACCATCCATGCAAATTTACAATCCGCCTCATACAAAGAGGAAGTCCAATAATACGGGTTATAGCACCTCTTCCCGTCGGCGTCAGTTGCAACATACTCATATTGGATGAAACAGTTTCCCGGCAAGAAGATGGATCGGTCAGTATATCCCTGCACCTTGCTGGTCATCAAGACACCAGAGACACCGGAGTCCATATAATTATCAGTGTAAAGGGCCGTGCAATTCTCCACCAGCTCACTCATTTCTTCCCTGGTTGGCATACGCCACTTAGGAGCCCAGTTCACACTTGCGGCATCATCCTCCGCCTCCAACGTCGTCAGATTATCCACAACACCTGCCGTATCCACATTGCAATATTTGGAGAGGGAGAACATCGTACTATCCATTGAGAACTTATAGAGATACGGTGAATACGCGGTGGCGAACGCTACAGAAGTATCCTTCTTCTCCTCCTCCGTCTCGCCCCAAGCATACAATCCACCTCTTCCTGCTGGCGTAGCGGCGCCCACGTTATGGGTCGCCCACAAAACGCTCAAGCCTAAATCGACATACCCATAGTCATCCAAAGAGCCTGTCTCCTTGTCTGCGGAAGATGCCTCCGAATCAAAGAAAAAGAGGTTCTTCACTTGATCGGAAAGATATTCCACCGCCTTGCCATTATTCAGGTGGATAACCACCGTAGAATCTTTCTTAACGTTCTCGGACGTGGACACGGCCCTGACGAAAGCCGTTCCTCCCCTTCCCATGCCCTTAGGGCCTATCTCTGATTCTATAGTCGAAGAGCCTGACGTGAAATCGACCATCTGATAGTAATACGCCAAGATGCTATTCGTCTCATACAACGAGGATGTCCAATAGTTGGACAATCCGGAGGAATAAGGGAAGGTCAATGCGACATTCTCATACCCCGCCTCATCGGAGGTGAACCGGTTGGCAAGGACACCATTATTACGGACGACCGTGGCATGACATACCCGGATGAGCTCCGCCACCTCAGCCTTCGTCGGCATACGCCACTCATCGCCCCAAAGGACAGAAGCCGCATCGTCGATAGCCTCCAAGACATTCAAGGAATCCACCTTTCCGAAACGTTCATTCTCACAATATTTCGTCAACGGAGCATCATTATTCTCCTCGTCAAAATATTTGTACTCCGACCATGGCACTTGCGTCTCCGTCGTAGGGGTGGTCAATCCCCAAGCAAACCGACTGCCGTTCTCGTTCGCGTTGTCCGAACCGACGTCATAGGCCGCCCACTTCACGGACAATCCTAAATCCACATATTTTTTGCCTTGAATGGTTCCAGACTTATCGGTGGTCTCAAATGTGACATTCTTGATATTATCTCCCTTATAGTCCACAAACGTTCCATCCGCAAGCTCCACACGCATGAATGATTCCGCTTGACCCGCCAAGGAAAGCATCAATGCTCCACAAAGTAGTATCTCTTTTTTCATCTCTTCCTAACTTTAAACGTTCTACCATTCACCTGCAACATATAGATCCCCGCCTCGTTAGGCAACTGAACCTCCACAGCGTTTCCACTCGCCGATTTCTCCCCAAGCAGTTTTCCGTCCGCCGCATAGAGATAGGCCACGGAACCAGGCTGAACACCTTCGACGCGCACATGGCTATTATCCTCATAGAAGAGAGTCACATCAGACTTCGCCTCAGTCTTAGAGACACCCACCGATGCAGACGGCGCAAAGTAGATTTGGCGGACATTCGACACCTCAAAGCTGGTCTCCACATCCCCGACAACCTCCATCTGCCCATTGTTCAGCGAAAAACGAGGAGGTTCATTCAACGAAAATTTATAGGAGATGTCAGACTTCAGCTCGACGACCAACACATCCAATTCCTCCGCCATAAGATTATGGAAACAACCCCAGGAGAAGAATAACGACATACACAGTAAGAATCGTTTCATGTTTCAATCATTAAATTTATAATCAACAACTTACATTTAATCAGCAAAAAAGGGAGCGAGGCTATTAATCCTCATCACTATCAGGTCCATGCACATCCTGCCGGCTCCTTTCCTTCTGGTAATTGTTGAGGATGGCGCCTGTCACCAAGTTCAACAGAAGGAAGGCGGCGATGATGAACCAGAAGACGTGGAAGAGCGTCACCACCACGGTCGGGGTCTTGATGACGCCCATCTCGCTTGCCGTCACAAGGTTATAGCGCAGATCGGTCCAATCCTCCCCCGTCATGACACGGAAAAGCGTGAACATGGCCTCGTCCAGGGAACCGTATGGGTCGGACGAATTGTGAGGGTTATTAGGCGCGACACGCAGAAACTCCTCGTACCGCACAGCCTCCTCGCCGCTCAACGTGTTCGGGTCAGGCATACGGAAAAGACCGACACCGACGATGGCGAACAAATAGATAAAGATCAGATAGAGGAGCATGTTGCAGAACATGGAGGTGATTGATTTCAGCAGGACGGTAACGATCAGCTTGATCTCCTTGGAGGCGCGCAACAGGCGTAACACACGGAGCACACGCAACACACGGAGGGCCATCATGGCGGAGGAGTTCGGCATCATCGTCTCCGGCACGTAACTGATGATCACTAAGCAGAGGTCGAAGATGTTCCACCCGCTCCGGAAGAACGTGCGCACATCCTTTGCGGCGATGAAACGCATGATGATTTCAATGGTGAAAATGCCTAAGATGATATCCTGCACATGCGAGATGACGGGAGACTTCATATACGTCTCCACACCGATAAGGGCAGAATTCACGACGATGATAATCGTGATCACCAACTCAAACCACTTGTTGGTACATATCTTCCTTATTTTCTCTTTCCAGTCTGCCATGAGAATCTGTCACACATTTCGAAACGTTAAATATGCAAATGTACAAATAAAAACGAAATAGTAACAAAATATGTTTATGGATAGGCCCGGGGCAAAAGTTTTTTTGCCCCTACAAGAAACGAAACATCCCCATCGCCAGACTCTCTGACAATGGGGATACTCAATATCTTAGGGATCAAAATCACTCCCACTCGATCGTTCCCGGAGGCTTGTGCGTCACGTCGTACCACAACGAGCCGGCGCCCTCCGCCACGAACCTGCCCCATAGGCCTTCCAACAACTTTTGGTCGATCTCCGCGAAGTTGGCGGTCATCGCCTCGGAACTGTTCACCGGACGCATCACAATGCATGGCTTGTCGGCCACCGTCAATGGAACGGAAACGACTGGCATCTGCCAAATGGATTCGTAGAGGTTATTCTCCTGCAGGAACTCCGTACAGATGTTATCGAACTTACGCAACACGTCGAAGTTGTGCTTCGTGGCATATTGTTCCACCAGTTTAGGCATCTCGTCGGAAACTGCGCCTACCTGCCAAATCACACGGTTGATCACCTTGAAGCGGTTCACCAACTCGGTGCTGAACTTCTCGCACTGCTTCCAGGTAAGGTTCTTCGTGGTCAACAGGAACGGTTGCGCATAGGTACGTCCATCACCCTGCACACCCACACTCTTGATCGGAAGGATCTTTCCCTCTATATGGTTCTCTTTCAGATACTCCGCCAAGCCCGGCACGTCCTCCATCTTCGCGAATTCACCCTTGCCGTCGGTGCAAAGCAGGCGCACGCCCAAGCCCGGACCAGGGAACGGATGCCTCCACACGAGGTTATGAGGAATACCCAACTCCTCGCCCAACATGCGGACCTCATCCTTGTAGAGGTCTGCCAACGGCTCCAGCAACAAGCCTTGCGCCATCAGATCCATCACCTCCTTCACACGGTTGTGGTGGGTCTTGATCAAATCAGCGTTCTTCGTACCACCGCTCTCGATGGTATCCGGATAGATGGTACCCTGGGCGATCATCCACTCCTTAGGGTCGAGGTTCAGCTTGGCCATCTCCTCGTCCTTCACCACCAAGAAAGTGGCGCCGATGATCTTACGTTTCTGCTCAGGAGCCGTGATGCCCTTCAGCTTGCCAAGGAAGGTGTCGGTCGCATCCACCACACGCAGGTTGTGCATGCCCTCAGCCTTCAAGAAATCGATGATCTTAGCGGACTCGTCCATGCGCATCATACCATTGTCGATGTGCAGACCCATGACACGGTCGGTGCCCAACACACGGTTCAGCAACACGAACGCCACGGTACTGTCCACACCACCGGAAACCAGCAGGAACACCTTGCGGTCGCCCACCTCCTTCTTGATCTTCTCCGAGATCAGCGGCATGTAGCTCTTCATGTTCCACGTACGTTCGCAGCCACAGATATCAATGAAGTTGTCCAATATCTTCATACCGAACTTGCTGTGCGTCACCTCCGGGTGGAACTGTATGCCATAGATCTTGCGCTCGTCCAAAGCGACGGCCGCGATCGGGCAATCCTTGGTGGAGGCGATGATCTTATAGCCCGCAGGCAGTTTCTCCACCGCGTCGCCATGGCTCATCCACATAGGGGAAGAGGCAGGGATACCCTTCAAAAGGGGATGTTGAGGCTCCTTCAGCAGGAGATCCGCGATACCATACTCCTTCACCTTGCCCGGCTTCACCGTACCGCCCAACTGAGAGGCCATCAACTGGTGACCGTAGCAGATACCCAGCTTAGGCACCGGGATGTTCAATATCTCAGGATTATAATCAGGGGCATCCTCCGCATACACGCTGGAAGGACCGCCACTATAGATGATTCCCTTAGCGCCCGCCAATTCCTCGACGGAAGCGGTTGGGGAGCATATCTCCGTGAAAACGCCCAGACGGCGGACTCTATTCGCAATCAGGTGAGCATATTGCCCACCGAAATCCAATACGATAATTTTCTCTTGCATGAATATGTAATTATTTAGCCAAGTATTATTTCAACAGTTGGTCGAAAAGCACATCGCTTTCATCCTTAGAATCGATGATATGCTTCGCCTTCAGATAGTAGGGTTCCCTCGTCTCGAGGCTTGCGCGGATGAACGCCAGCATCTCGTCGTCAGACTTGCCGGCCAACAAAGGACGTTCCGCCTTCGCGTTCTTCAGATAAGCGAAAAGGCCTTCCGGTGAAGCCTGGAGGTAGACCGTCTCGCCCGAAGCGTTCATCAACTCCATGTTGTCGTAGAAACACGCCGCTCCGCCACCCGTGGATATGATGACGTTCTCGAAGGAGGCGACCTCCTCCAACATGTTGTGCTCCAGTTTGCGGAACCCCTCCTCTCCCCTCTCGGCGAAGATCTGCGGGATGGTCTTGAAGAAGCGACGCTCGATATACTGGTCCAAATCAATATAGTCCATACCGTACTTCTTAGCCAGACGCTTAGCGGTATGCGTTTTCCCGCATCCCATGTAACCCACTAAAAACAAACGTGTTTGTTTCATCACCAATCATCAAAATTATAGTTATCATCAAATTCGATAATCTGATCCGCCTTAGGAGGAAGATGGGTCTTCGAGAACCTCACAGGGACGATAAAAGCCACCTTCACCCTGATGCCATCCATCTCTCCCGGCTTAAACACCGGCAAACCATTCATGATACGCAGGGCCTCCTCATCATACTCATCGTTCATGGATTGTACGATCTCCTGTCTTGTGGCCCTACCACACCGGTCAATAACAATCTGAACAGCCACGACACCCTTCGCCAATATAGGTTGTTTCGTCAAACTATCATAGGATTCAACAACCTCAGGATATGTTAAGTTACTGTAAATAAAACGAGTGAACTCCACATCTCCACCGTCGGGGAACTCTGGGAGGATAAGGTTCTTAGGCCACGCACCATACGTGCCACCGTAAATGGTAGACTCCTCATTGTCCACACAACCTGGATATAGTTTTTCGTACTGATCCAGATTCGCAGCATAAGAGGATATTCCCATCACCCAAAATGACAATATGAAAAAAATGCGTTTCATCTGCATAATATTTAGAACAAAGTTGGTTGATCCGTACTCTGGGAAGCGTCCGCCTCTGGCTCGTCCGCCTCAGCGACTTCCTCCTCCACCTTCTCAGGGAAGCGCAACGGTTCCAGCTCCTCCACGTTCTGGATCTCCCACGTATGCAACCGTTTGCCTTTCGCCTTCATACCCTTCACGCCAATAAATTCATCCGCATCGATCTCCAACGGTTCCCTGTGCGCGTCACGTCCGCCGAAGGTGAGCTTCAGCCTTGGATAATAAGTATCCGTGATCAGCAACATCACCGACTTCGGATTCTCTCCAATAAAGTTCTGCCGTTTGCTCGTCACCTCGAAACGGAAACGTTTCAAGTATTTGAAGCCTTCGTTGGCATCGAAGAGAGCCACCGTCCATATCTTCTCCGGATCGAATTTCTCCACGATCTTAACATCCTCGTCGAAATGGTTGGTGTCCTCAAAACCGGAGAGGTAATATTCGCCCTTGGACGAAACGACAAGGATCTTATCCTCCGACTGGAAGTCGCCAAGAGGCTCTCCCCTTCCGTCATAGTTCAAACGAAGCACATCCCTGTCAAACCATACGGAACGTCCACCCAACGTGGAAGAACCTCGCTGCTTCAGCGTAATCCTCATCACCTCGTTCTTGGTCAGGATGTTACCCATGGACTGACGTCCTTTGATGGCTATCTCGCCGAAATCACGGTCGAAGGCCGACACCTTCAGGCGCAAGCGAGGCTTCAACACCACATGTATCGTCTCCGCCTCCGCATTGGAATTAGCGGAGAAGTACAATATCTTCGAACCAGGCGTGCCTTGCGTGATATCATAGTCCTTATCCCTTGAAACGCCCGTTATCGCAAAGCGTTTAATATAGTTGAAGCCAGTCTTTCCGTCACGGTATGCCACGTTATAGACCGTCCGTTTATCATTCTTTCGAAAGACGTTCACATGGATAATATCCTTGCCCACATACTTCTTGTCAGGCACTTTGATGATCTGATACTTACCATCCTTATGGATGAGGATGATATCGTCGATATCCGAGCAGTTGCATACGAAGTCGTCCTTCTTCAAGGCCGTTCCGACAAAGCCCTCCGCCCAGTTCACATAGAGTTTCTCGTTCGCCTCGACCACCTTGGAGGCCTCAATCGTCTCGAAGTTGCGGATCTCCGTCAAACGAGGGTACTTCTCCCCGTACTTGTTCTTCAAAGACTTATACCAAGCGATGGTAAACGCGACAAGGTGCTCCAGGTTGTAATCCACGCCTTCGATCTGCTGCTTCAACGCAACGATCTGCTCCTCCGACTTGTCCGAATTGAATTTGAGGATGCGCGCCATCTTGATCTCCAACAGACGCTGCAGGTCCTCCCTCGTCACATCCCGAACGAACAACGGGCGGAACGGCTCCAAGCGGGTGGCGATATGATCCAAGGCGGCATCGACATTCTTGCTATCCTCGAACTTCTTGTCCTTATAGATGCGTTCCTCGATGAATATCTTCTCCAACGAGCAATAGTGCAACTGCTCCAGCAACTCCCCACGTTGGATGAGCAACTCCTGGCGCAACAGATCCTTCGTACGGTCCACCGACATCTTCAACATACTTGAGACGTTGGTGAACATAGGCTTCTTATCGTGGATGACGCAACAGCAAGGCGAGATGTTCACCTCACAATCCGTGAAGGCATAGAGCGCGTCGATCGTCTTGTCGGACGAGGTCTTGTTTTCCAGATGAATAATGATCTCCGCATGGTCGGACGTGTTATCCTCCACCTTACGGATGTTGATCTTACCCTTTTCGTTCGCCTTCAGGATAGAATCGATCAACACGTTCGTTGTCTTACCGTATGGTATATCGTTGATGACCAACGTTTTATTGTCAATCTTGCTGATTTTCGCGCGGACACGCACCCTGCCGCCACGCTCTCCATCGTTGTAGTGGGAGACGTCGATCAGACCTCCAGTTTGGAAGTCCGGGTAGAGTTCGAACGGTTCATCGTTCAGGTATGCCACAGCGGCATCCAGTATCTCATTGAAGTTATGAGGCAATATCTTAGAAGAGAGGCCGACCGCGATACCCTCGACGCCCTGTGCAAGCAAGAGAGGGAACTTCACCGGCAAGGTGATCGGCTCCTTGTTTCGTCCATCGTATGAGGCCTTCCATTCCGTCACCTTAGGGCTGAATACTACATCGAGGGCAAACTTCGAAAGGCGGGCCTCGATGTAACGAGGAGCGGCCGCACTATCGCCCGTGAGGATGTTTCCCCAGTTTCCCTGGCAATCGATCAGGAGGTCCTTCTGACCCAATGTCACCAACGCGCCACCGATAGAGGCGTCGCCATGCGGATGGAACTGCATGGTGTGTCCGACGATGTTAGCCACCTTATTGTAGCGGCCGTCATCCAAGCGTTTCATGGAATGGAGGATACGACGCTGAACAGGTTTCAGACCGTCGTCAAGGTGCGGCACCGCACGTTCCAAGATGACGTACGAGGCATAATCCAAGAACCAAGTCCGGTACATGCCTGGAATATGGTGAAAGATATCCTGGTCCTTCGACTCTTCAGGCACCTCGTAAGACGAAGTAGAGGAAGCCTCAACGGCCCCATCGTCCATCACATTATCCAAATCTTCGTTAGTGCCTTTAGTTTCGTCCGACATAGCAACATGGTTTTGAATTTGGGGACGAATTTACAAAATAATTGGGAGAAACAGAAAAAGAAAAAGGTGGAAGTTGAAACAACTCCCACCTTGTGCGGATAAAGGGACTCGAACCCATACGCCTTACGGTATCAGATCCTAAGTCTGACGCGTCTACCAATTTCGCCATATCCGCATTGGCTTAGCGAGTGCAAAGATAGGGAAAACAAACGAAACTAAAAAGCATTGAGACAAAAAAAGGGGAGAGAACCGAATCTCACCCCTTCTTTTTCCATTATCTAAGATCCTTAGAAAGGATATTTAGATGTTGGTGTAGGACCATAATACTTCGTGAAACGAACACCGCCACCATCTTCAGGAACGATACGGAAGTTATCGAATGCACAGAAGCCCTTGTTTCCACATTCCTTAGATGCAGGAATCTTATCTTGGAATCCATAAGAGTCTGCATGGAGGAAGAAGTTACCGAAGTCTCTGTTCTTCTCCAACTGACCACAAGATATCAAATTATCGTTAGTGGCAAGTTTATAAGAGCTAGGGTTATACCTGAAAGAACTTCTCTTCAGAGGAATTGCGACAGTCATCCATCTATCACCCGTATCGAAAGGCTTAGCCAATGTCACGGTCGGATCACTCTTGGAATCATCCACAGACAATGTCATCATATTCAACCAAGCTGCAGGAACACCAGTTCCCTCACCCGTACAAGTGTAGGTTTCCGTATCGAATGTCTTAACCTTAGTAAGGTCACGAGAGAAGAAACCATAATCCAGATTATCATAAATGTCATAGAAGTTGTCCTCGATTTCAGATCCATACGCAGAGAATACGGCATACAAATATGTAGCGTAAGGAACTGCGCTTGGGATAAAGATTTCAAACTTCAAAACCAAGTTTTCCAAATCCTCGTCGATGAAACTACCCAAGAAATTACGCTCAGGAACTGCAAGAGATGCAGGGATGTAATAGATCATAGCCTCTTCACCGAAGTTGAAATCCTTACCATCAGTGACAATGGCCTGATAGTAGCCGTTACAAGGATCTGGGAACTTACCACCCATAGCCTTCAGCAAGTCATCATACAAAACCTTGCTTGCGCTTGTCTTGATTTTAGGAGACCAGTCAAATGAGAGAGAATCGAGAGCACCATAAACAATACCTTCCTCTTTCTCATAATGCTTAGCAATAATTTTGTCGAAATCCAAGAAAATATTTCTTGTATCACGGAACAACATCTTACTAGTGCACTCTCCGAACTTGTTAGAAACAACTACAGGCTTAGAATCCGCCACACCCTCAGGCACAACGACCAAAAGTTCACAGTCATCGTGCGCAGTTTTGTATTTAGCAGAAATCTTATTGCCATTCTTGTCGAAGAAATAAACCTTCAAGCTATCGCCTGGAACAGACAAGAAAGCATCACCCGCAATTCTCAAAGTGTCGCCATCAGCCACAAACTCTGAATAGAACATCTTGATGGAAGGAGCAGGTACTGGTTTAGCCAAATCAATGATTTTTTCGCAACCAGTGCTTGAAGTCACAACAACCTTTTCCGTACGAACGTTGTTGGCCTCAGAATCCAACGTGATAACAATCGCATTGTCCGTAACGAAAGCCGGATTCAGATATACCGAATACGAGTTGTTATCTTTATCCACCAAATAAACACCATTCGCCGTGGAAAGACCAGAACCAACAATAACGACAGTGGTTTTAGCATCCAATTGGGTCAATGGCACATCCATAGAATCTGCGTTCACCACATGGTCAACGACAAATGCATCACATTGGCAGCCCACGCATTTATCCTCGCAAGACGAAAAGAGTCCAACGGCACAAACCGCTAAGGAAGCTACCGACGCCAAAAAATTATATTTCACTTTCATTGTACAATTTTTTTTAACATTAATAAGGATAAGATTGATTCAACACCTGATCCGCAACATCAATCACAGAAGAGCTCAAATATGCCTTTGCAGAAGATGGGATAGGCAAGTACCAATAATGTTTCTCGATGAAACTACTAATAAATATGGTCGGTTCTTCCTCACCTGCATCACGAGACAATTTAACGTTCAAATCATGAACGAGCTGACGTCTTGAATAACCAGTCTCAGTCTCGAAGAGAGACTTGTTCTCAATCTCAGGATTCTGAGAGAACTGGATTCCACGGTCCATCTGATACAAGAATTTCTCCGCCATCTTAGGATTACGATAGAAGAAACGCTTGAGATCCAACCATGCCTGACCCTCCATGGCGAACTCCTTACGACGTTGTTGTACGAAGTCCGTACGGATCAAGTTATGATACATAGCAACCTTTGGTTCAACGGTAACGGCTTGAGGACCATTTCCGTCAACATCCACATTGAATGTGTACGTAACAGGGCTTTGCTCCATATCGTCGAAGTAAGCGATGGAAGGACCAACAGGAAGCGCGCCATGCGCTTTCAAGACAGCATTGATATCATCAATACCAGAAGTCGTTTGTGCAGTAACTTCCATATTCTCGAGAGCCATTTTAGCCTCAGCACGCATCATGTACACGTCAGAGAGACGAATAATATCCATACGACGGTCGTAAGCCATACCAGCAGACTGAGTTGCGGTACAGTTCACACCCCAGATATATTTCTTGACGTTGTTCAACAGACATTGTCCGCTATTCAAGAAGTCAGTACCAGTCTTCACGTGATCCACTTTAGGGTTGTATGAAGAGCTGTTTGGTCCGTAATAAACCTTCTCTCCATTAACCGTAGTGTACTCGTGGTCTGCCACCAAACAGAGTTCGTACAAACGAGGGTCGGTCTTCTCGAATGAGTTGTAAAGAGTATAAGAGATACCCTTTCCAGAACCCCATCCTGAACCTGGGCTCCATACGTTGTCGATAGCCATCTGTGCTTGGTACATAGAACCCTCACCATACTCGGCCAACTTCCAATACAATGCGAATACAGTTTCGGAACATGGCTCCGTACGGCCAGTGGCTGAGAAGATGTTCGCATGAGACGTCAAAGAAGATGCACCCATCTTATTGATCACCTCAGTAGTCAACGAAACCACCTTGTTCATGTACTCACGAGACTGAGCATCCGAAACCTTGAAAGGATAAACCGCACCTGAAAGATCAGCCACACAAGAGCCCATCGTCAAATACAACTTAGCCAACAAAGCTTTTGCGGAGCTCTTGTTTGCTCTCCACTTGTCGGAAGAATCCTCAGGCAAGAACTCCACGGCGAACTTCAAGTCGCTCTCTATGGCAGTATACAATGTCTTACGTGAAGCGCGAGGAAGAGCAACGTTTTGTGAAATGTCCGTAGCGCTATGCATAACCAATGGCACCTCACCGAAATACTCCGTAGCAAGGAAATGAGCATAACCTCTGAACAAGCGAGCCTCAGCTATAATACGGTTCTTCTCCAAATCTGACAAAGAAGAACCAGTCTCCAAGCTACTAGCCTTATCGATGACCTGGTTGGCTATGGCGATTACACCAGAATACAGAGATCTATAACCCTCCAACAGAATCGGGTTATCCTCTCCAATAGAGAGCAAGAACAATGCGCCCTCCTCCTGATATACATTGAAAAGAATACCAGGAATACCTTCGTTCACACACCAGGAGAACTTTCCCTCATACTCCGACCAAAGATATCCTCCATAAAGAGACTTGGTCAGGGAAAGACAATCCTGATAAGACCCTACAGACGACGTACTATACTGGTCAAGAACATCCACATCAAGGAAATCTTTACAGGAAGTAGTACAGAAAGCTAACGCTCCCAGCCCGTAAAGCAAAGATTTATGTTTTAAATTACTTAGATTCATACTGTTATTTCCTTATTAATTAGAAATCAAAATTTAAACCAACAACGTAAGATCTAGACAATGGATAGCTACCAGTGTCAACACCTTGATTAATTGCACTCACATTTGGAACCTCAGGGTTCAAGCCTGAATACTTCGTGAATGTAGCCACATTCTGAACATTAAATGAAACTCTCATATTGTTCAAACCGATCTTCTTCACAGACTCGAAAGGAACAGCATATGAAAGACCAATTGATTGGATACGAACATACGAAGCATCTTCTACGTAACGATCAGAAACGACATTCGCAACGTTACGTCCCTCAGCAACTGAGTTAGGACGAGGGATATTCGTGGAAGAGTTAGTGATGTACTTGTACTCTTGTCCATCTTTAACAGTAGTCTCTACACGAGCGCAATTGAGGACAGTCTTCAATTGGTTGATTCCTCCACGGTCCATACCCTCCAACTTAGAGCGGAGCAAGTTATAGACATCGTTTCCGTATGAACCAGTCAAGAAGATGTTCAAAGACCAAGGACCCCAGTTGAGAGTATTACCAAGACCGAATGTGAAGTCTGGGTTAGGATCACCGATGTATGTCTTATCGGCCTCGTTGATTGCACCATCCGAGTTGATATCAACAAAGTCGAAATCACCCACATCAGTTGCATCTGGACGTTGTTTAATAGACTTCAATTGATCAGTGTTTTGGATCAAACCGTTCGTCTTGAATCCCCAGAACAAACCAGGAGCGTGACCTACACGGCTGACGCAATAGGTACGAGTAGCGGTCTTAAATGATTGCTTACCCTCCAACACCGCAGAATCACTCTGCAACTTAACAACCTCATTGCGTACGAATGAGAAGTTCACGTCAGTGTTCCATGTGAAGTCCTTACCTCCCAACTCTTTTTGGATATTAGTGGAAGTGAGTGTGACATCAAAACCGACGTTCTTGATGGAACCTGCGTTAATATCAGGAACTTGCGTATACAAATAAGAGTTAGCGGTACTTGCCAATGATGGACCTGGCTCAGCCTTCACAATCAAATCGTTGTTTTGTTTGTAGAAGGCATCGAACGTAAGGTTAAGCCTGTTCTTGAAGAAACTTGCGTCAAGTCCGGCGTTGATTTGCCAGTTTGTTTCCCAAATCAAGTCTGGGTTCAACCACGTACCATATACCTTACCCATACCATATTGGGTGTTCACTGACTTGTAAGAACCGATGTAACCCATGTTGTTACCTGCGTTACCAGTCTGACCCCAACCAGCGCGGAGTTTCAATTGAGTGATCTTCTTCTTTGCAGTGATCTTCTTCATGAAGAGCTCTTGGTCAGCATTCCATGCCAAAGAGAAAGATGGGAAGAATCCCCAACGGTTTTCAGGTGCCAATGTGGAAGATCCATCGAAACGACCCGTAGCGGTAACCAAGTAACGTCTGTTAAACGTATAGTTCACACGTGCGAATACGGACATCATGGATTGCTCACCCTTATAACCAGAGATGATACCTTCCTTGTCTCCTAAGTTAGCGTTCTGATACTTCTTGTCAATAAACTTATAGTTATCCAAGTAGTTGCTCTTACGGGTAGAGATACCTTCCCACATAGCCTTCCATGCCTCGTAACCCAACAAAGCATTCATCTTGTGCTTGCTTTCTTTTGGTTGTGGCAACACATAGTTCAATGTGGAACAGAAACGGTAGTACATGTTCTCACGGTTGATGAACTCTTGTTGGTTGGACTCAGCCGCGTTCTCTGCTGGACGATAGCGGCTCTCACCTGATGCGGAATAATCAATACCGAAAGTGTTACGCCAGTTCAAATCCTTCGTAAGATTAATAGCGAAGAAAGTTTGACCCGTTACATTGTTCTTCTTCAAGAAGATTGGGGAATAGTTCGCCTCACGAAGTGGGTTGATCTTGATTTCCTGGTCGTCAGATCCCAAATCAGTATACTCACCATTGAAATCCACTGGAGAAGTAGCAGGGCTAGAGATCAAAGACTGTACATAAACAGCCTCCTCGTTCGCAGCACCGGCACCAATACCAGACAACTTGTTGTCATCAGGGAAATCAAAACCGCTTTGCTTGGTTTGAGTCATGTGGGTGTATGCCATGTTGAGACCGACTCTCAACCAAGACTTAACTTGGTTCTCGAGGTTCAAACGAGAGTTGAAACGCTCGAAGTCCGTATTAACAAGGATACCATCCTGATTCATATAACCCAATGACAAAGCATATTGCGTCTTGTCCGTACCACCAGTCAAAGACACTTGGTGGCTATGGCTGATCGCAGTGCGGAAGATTTCATCCTGCCAGTCAGTACCCTGACCACCATACTTCGCGAGTGCAACCAATTCCTTGTCAACATTTTGGTTATATGCGGCAGCCACATAAGGATCAGTGTAGTAGGATGCGAACTCTTGCAGGTTCATCAAATCCAACTTGTCTGTAACAGAAGCTACAGAGAATTGCCCAGCATATGAAATAGAGGAACTCTCCTGATTCTCTTCCTTAGTGTTCTTACCTCTCTTGGTCGTGATCATCACGACACCATTCGCAGCACGCGCACCATAGATGGCCGTCGCAGATGCATCCTTCAAAACCTCGATTGAGAGGATATCATTCTGGTTGATCGACGCCAATGGGTTGTCGTTGGCCGCTGTCTTACCACCACCGTTGATTGGCATACCATCAACGACATACAATGGCTCGTTGCTACCTGTCAAAGAACCTAAACCACGAATCTGTACGGTAGAGGCCTGACCTGGCTGACCTGAACTTGCAGACACACGCAAACCAGACACCTTACCCGCCAACGCATTCTCAACAGAAGGAGTTGGCGCACTTGTCAACTTTGCTCCGTCGACCTGAGAGGTAGAACCCGTCAAATCTTCCTTCTTCTGTTTTCCATAGTCTCCTGTCACAGTCACCTCTTTCAATTCCTGAGCCTCCTGTGCCAATTTGATTTCATACCTGTTCCTGGAATCAATTTTCACTGTTTTGTTCGCATATCCCATAGAAGAGATTTCCAAAACATCACCAGTCTCCACGGAAATGGTAAACTCTCCGTTTTCATCAGTGGTCTCATAATTCGTATCAGACCCCTGAACTACAACGTCAGCTCCTGGCACTGGTCCATCTGAGTCCTTGACAACACCTGTGATGTCACGTCCCATAAGTCCCCCCGCCGTGCAGAGCAACGTTAAAGACAATAAAATCTTTCTCATCTTTTTTAAATAACTATTATTAATACAAATTGAAATATTCTTAGAATTATTCACATTAAACATAAAGCAACGCAAATATAAGTTAAATATCGTTATTTAGCACTTTTTTTTTGCAAAAAAGTCTAAAAAGATTTTTCATCGAACTGCACATTTCCTTCAACAAAAGAGGAAGACCCGCAACAAACATTGCGGGTCTTCCTCTTCTATCTCTTTATCTATTTATTTCACAACGACTTTCAGATCCAATCCCTTGGTTTTTAACAGATAGGCCCCAGGAACAGAAACCTCAATTTCTCGAGAAGTGCCCCGAAATACCAATTTGCCTAACATGTCGTAGAGACTTATAACATCGCCTTCCTCATCGCCCGAAAGGTGAATCTTCCCATCTTGCACATAAAGAGACAACTCTTCTGACTTCCCTGACGACACCCCTACTTGCCCCAACTCATCCACCAAAGCGATCAATGCGAAGTTCTTAGCCGGCATGGTCTCCGGACACTCATTGTTCCACTTGACGAATCGGTACACATCTTGCTCAAAATCATCAAACACAATGGATTCTCCGTAATCAAACATCACCTTCCTTGGCAACTCCAACATCTTCATGGTCGACGCGGAAACAATCATCAGGGTGACACAATAACGATTCGTTTTCCACATCGCATTGACTTCCACATCCCAAGATGGCATGACCGCCAATGTATCGTCCCATCCCATGAACGTGTATCCTTCTTTGACAAGTTCAGGGAACTGCGGCAATGCGCCGCCAAAGGCGATTGTCGTGTCAAGCGTCACGGAATCCATGTCCACCAATTGCAACCGGTATCGATTCGTCTCCCATACCGCCTCCAAACGCAACGGGTGCGCCGGCATATACGCTGGCACACTATCTTTCCATCCCACGAACGAATAGCCTTCCTTCTGTGGCGCAGCCGGCACTTCAACCAATTCGCCGAAAAGATAGGTCTTCGATACCAACGTGTCTCCATCCACCAGCACGACGAACGGGTAACTCAACGGTGAATAGTGTCCACGGACCGTAACGTCCTCCGCAGGCATACGGACAGGGAAGGAATCCAACCAATCGAACCGATAGCCCGTCTTCTCCTCCACATCCATGATGACAATCGCATCCTCAAACGCATACGAGTCATTGCGCAACGTGTCTCCATCCACTAACGTGACCAACTTGTAATGGTTTACGTTCCACACCGCAACGGAGACGATGTCCGTATCGGGCATGGTCGCAGGCAACTCGGGTTGCCAACCGGCGAAGGTGTACCCCGTGTGGGAAAGCGTACTGTCTGGCAACTGGTCTCCATAACCGTACAACAAATCGAGCAGCACTTCATCACCATCCTTCAACACCAAACGATGATGGTTCACGCTCCAAGCATAACTAAGCTTCACCGGACGCGCTGGCATACGGGCCGGACAGGTGTCTTGTACCAACGTGTACCCTACTCTCTCGGGGATGTATGGTGCCACTATCGTGTCGTCGTAATAATAAACCGTGTCGATTATCGTCTCCTCGTCCAAAAATACACGGAATGGATAGGTGTTTCTTTCCCACTGGGCTATCGCACTGAAGTCCGAATCGGGCATCAGCACAGGTATTTCCGGCGACCATCCAACGAAAGTATACCCTTCCCTAACAGGATCCGTCACACCTGCAATCGTTTCCCCCGGACGGTAGTAGCCCGAAAGCAACACGGTATCACGGTCCACCAAACGACACAACCATTTGTACTCGTCCCAATATCCATGGATCAACACATCTGAATCGGGCATCACAACCGGCAACTCAGCCGTCCAATACAAACGATAGCCTATACTATCAGGGAATACAGGGTAAGCGATGGTATCGGCATATGCCACCGTATTCGTCCATAGTGTATCATTGTCCACCTCCAAGGCGATCGCATACGTGTTCTTCTCCCATACCAAACGCACCTCCACCGGACTAGCAGGCATGATGGAAGGCACATCATCCCAGTTGGTCAAATGATAGCCACGCTTCACTGGTTCGCAAAGGGCCAAGGAATCATCGTACGGGCAGAGCGTATCCACCCAAACGAGTTCGTCATCATAGATTCTCAACGGATATTTTTGGTTCACATACTTGCCTAACAAGACGACATCGCTATCCGGCATCGAAGCGATCGGCTCCGAAATCCATTCGAAAGCCACCCCGGCGGAATCCCCAGGAACCAAAAGATCCATGTCTATAGGGGTAGCAAAATCAACCTGTTCGGAATAGGTCGTCACAGAATCCACACGGACCGTGAGCCAATGGCTGTTCGCCTTCAGAATTGCCGTGACCGTCCAATCGGAGTCTGGCATGACCGCAGGCAGGGAAGGCTCCCATCCGACGATGGAATATCCGTAGACACCGAACGTGTCGGATAGTTGGATGGTATCACCCATATGGTGAAATGCGGAGAGGAGCGTGTCGCCCGCCACAACTGCAGAGAAACGATACTCGTTTTGAATCCACTGCGCCCACACGTCTACATCATGGTCTGGCATGGACTCCAGCAAATCTTTCCACCCGTCGAACGTATAGCCACTGCGGGAAGGAATCGGCAGGAGAAACACAGCCCCATAGTCCAACGAATCGGTCAATACGCTGTCCTCCGTCAAGTGCAGGGTAAGCGAATGTTTGTTCACTCTCCATTCGGCGGAAACGGACACATCATGGGAAGGCATGGTCTCCGGCAGGGAAGGGATCCATTGGAGGAAAGTATAGCCTTCCTTCTCAGGCTTTGTCAACTCCGGAATGACTCTGCCATACTCGACGCTGACGGAAGAGGTGTTTGCTCCGTCGATATAATTCAGTTTATATACATTACGGGTCCATTGCGCCACATAGGTCTGTCCGTCCATCTCAGGCGATCCGACGGATGGCAGCTCAGGCGACCACCCCCCAAACGTGAAGCCTTCCACGGTAGCCCCATCGACGGTGATGGAGGAACCGCACTTGAAAGAGATCACGGAATCCGCCATGGCTATGTTCTCCGCCTCATTGGAGAAACGTATCGTGGCGCTATACTCCTTCTCCTCGAACAAGGCATTCAGGACTATGTCCTCGCCCCCCATTTTAGCAGGCAAAGTTCTGTCCCATCCCACAAAATCATAGCATGCCTTCTCTGGGGTCGGTGCCACAATCGTTCCGAGTGACTCATCCTTCCCGAAAGGGCCAAACACACCAAGCGTCTCGCCATCCGCCCGAAATGTCACATGGTGACGGGCAGAGATGGAGAAATTCTTCACATAGCCGGAATAGTTCAAACCATAATGCAGACGGACATACTTCGTATTTGGGTTCAAACGTTCAGAGACGTTGTTGTCATGGTTTGAGCTGGTCCAGAGCGTCTGCCACGTCTCGCCATTCGCACTCTCCTCCAATTTCCAATCTGTTTCGCCTAAGGCTGTGGCCAAAGCGGAGGCAGAGGTGGTGAAACTGACAATATCCGGCACCCCCGTTATTTCCACGGTGAAAAAACGATCGTCCCAGCAGAACCCACAACCAGCCTCGAGCAAACCTCCCGACCATATCCTTATCTGGCCATCCGTCCACTCATAGTTGTACTTTCCTCCTGTCGTCACGTATGCGCCATAGAAGATATTCGAGTCCATCGTAAAGGGGACACGCACCTGTGCCATGAGGCCAGTGGCCGACAGCAACCAAAAAGAACAGAGCAAAAGCAAAAGTTTTTTCATCGGATTTCAATCTTATCAAGTAATACGTTATAAAAAAACAAAAGAGATGCCATGTACCATAGCATCCCTTTCGTTTGTGCTTCGAGACACTACGATGTCGCGAAGTTACAAAAATATTTCAACAAAAAAGACAACAACTATCAATCCCACTTGGTGTTACGCATGTCGCCCGTCTCCTCGAAGGCGATATGCATCCTCAACGCCTTGGAGAGCGTCATTGGCGTGTGGCACTTGCCGGCGGCCAATTTGAGGTAATCCCACAACAATTCCTTATAGTCTGGGTGAACACAGTTCTCGATAATCGTCTCAGCCTTCTGCAACGGAGACTTCGCGCGCAAGTCAGCGACACCCTGCTCGGTGACGATCACCTTCACGGAGTGCTCAGAGCTATCGATGTGGCTCGCCATCGGCACGATAGCGGAAATCACGCCACCCTTAGCGACGGATGGACAAGTGAAGATGGAGAGGAATGCGTTACGGGCGAAATCCGCCGAACCACCCAAACCGTTCATCATCTTCTGACCCAACACGTTCGTACTGTTCACGTTTCCGAAGATATCCAACTCAAGCGCCGTGTTGATGGCGATGACACCCAAACGACGAACCAACTCAGGGTTGTTGGTAAGCTCCTGAGGACGGAGCATCAATTTATCCTTGAAGAAATCATAGTCCGCATAGACATCCATCAGCACGTCGTCCGACAAGGTCAGGGAACTACCGCTGGCGAACGTGATACGTCCACGCTTCATCAAATCGATCACGGAGTTCTGGATCACCTCGGTGAACATGGTGAACGACGGAATATCGTCGCAGTTGCCAAGGGAGCTCAACACCGCATTGGCGATGTTTCCGACACCAGACTGCAACGGCAAGAACTCTTTCGGGATGATACCCTTGCGGAGCTCGCTCAACAGGAAGTTGGCCACGTTCTCTCCGATCTTAGCAGTCACAGCATCCACCGGCGTGAACTGAGCGATGCCATCCTTCATGTCTGTCTTTACGACACCGATCACCTTGGAAGGGTCTACCTTCAACGTGGCGGTACCGATACGGTCGGATGGAGTATAGATAGGGATCTCACGACGGTGAGGAGGGTTAACCGGCTCATACAAGTCGTGCATTCCATTGATCTTCGCAGGATGATGCGCATTCAACTCGATGATGACCTTCTTAGCCTTCTCCACCAACGTAGGGGTGATACCTACGGAAGTCGTCAAGACGATTTCACCCTTGTCCGTGATATCTGCCGCCTCGATAAGCGCATAATCAACTGGGCCAAGGAATCCGTAACGGAGGTCCTGCGCCACGTGGGACAAGTGCATGTCGAAATACTGCACCTCGCACTTGTTGATCGCATCACGCATATACTTGCTTGACTGGAAAGGAGTACGGAACTTCACTGCCTTCGCGCGGGAGAGGGCTCCATCGATCTGGTCACCCGTCGAACCACCGGTGATCATGCCAACCTTGAACTCATTTCCCTTCGCATGCTCCGCCTCCGCCTTCTCCGCGAGAGCGGTAGTCACAGCCTTGACCGTACCCACCGATGAGAAACCACCGATGCCAATCACATCATTGTTCTTAATGTAAGACGCTGCCTCCTCGGCAGTGATAAAGTTAAATGCCATTATACCTTACTATTTCTTATTCGGTTATTAACTCTTGTTTCTGAAAAACAGCGCGAAAGTACAACAAAAAATCCAAACCTCTATGCTTTTCCACTAAAAAATTGCATAAATATCAAACTAAAGAATACAAATGGAATAAATATGCAATATATATGCAAACAGAAAAGGGAACCATAAAGATTCCCTTTCCCAATTCATATGAGGTTTTATAACGCTCTGTTATATATCCCAAGCCAAAGCGGAAGCGCCCAGCACAGCGGCATCGGCATCCTTCATTTGGGAGAACAACACCTTCACCTTGCCCTTGAACACAGGCATCAAGTTGTCGTCCATCGCTTTCTTCACTGGATTGAACAGCAAATCTCCAGCCTTCGCCAAACCGCCGAAAAGAACGAACGCCTCAGGGCTGCTGAACTTCACGAAATCGGCCAACGCCTCACCCAAGACCTGTCCGGTGAAGGCAAAGATATCCTTCGCAATCTGGTCGCCCGCCATAGCGGCGTCAAAAACATCCTTGGAAGTGATCTTGTCCAAATCGATCTTGCGGAGGAGGGAATCCTCTTTGCGGTTGAGCAAAAACTCCTTGGCGGTACGGGCAACACCCGTAGCGGAAGTATAAGTCTCCAAGCAACCCTTGTTGCCACAGCCGCAAGGACGACCGTCACGACGCACGATCACGTGGCCCAACTCGCCCGCATTGCCATCATGTCCATAAATCAATTGTCCGTTAGCGACCACACCGCTACCAACGCCCGTACCCAACGTGATCATGATGAAATCACGCATCCCACGAGCGGCACCGTACTTCATCTCACCGATGGCGGCCGCATTGGCGTCGTTGGTCAAGGAAACAGGAAGGCCCACCTTGTCGGAAAGCATCTTAGCGAAAGGGACGATTCCCTTCCACGGCAAATTGGCCGCATGCTCGATGTTACCGGTGTAATAGTTCGCATTAGGCGCACCCACACCTATGCCATTGATCTTCTCCGCTCCACCATTCTTGGAGATCAGTTCCAACAAACCATTTCCCAAAGCCTCGATGTAATCCTCCAATTCAGGATACGCCTGCGTCTTTATCGAGTTGGATGCCAAGACATTACCATTCGCGTCAACGATTCCGAACACGGTGTTGGTACCTCCGATGTCGATTCCAACCACATTAGGTTTCAATTCAGACTTCATATCTTTTTGTTTATTAGTTAATATATTAAAATTCAAAACAATAGAGGGCTACTTATTCTCCTTGCGTTTCTTACAACCGACATAGCCATACCACACCAGATAAGCGTAGCACAACAGCGGAAGGGCAAATGCCGCATGAGCATTGATGCAATCGGAGAGCAAGCCTTGCAACGGTGGCACTACCGCACCACCCAGAATCATCATCACCAACAACGAAGAACCTTGGGAGGTATACTTACCTAAGCCGTCGATCGCCAGTGTGATCAGGTTCGGGAACATGATGGAGTTGAACAAACCAACCGCCAAAATCGCCCAAAGAGAGAGTTCGTTTTCCATCACCAACATCAAGGCGATCAAAGCCATGTTCATGACGGCGAACAGACCCAACGTGCGGGAAGGTATAGACTTGGCCAACATGAACACAAAGAAGTTCAGCACCAAGAATATCAGGAAATAATATACCTTCATCTCGAAGAAGAAGTCGACAAACTGCTTGAACGACATTTCCGCAGACAAGCCTATCACCCAGAAGATAAGGGCCAAGGAAGCTACCGCCGACAAGATCATCAAGATGCATTTCGTCTGGAAACGCATCTTGCTCATGGAGATGGAGCCCATGAACCTACCAATCATCGCACCTCCCCAATAGAAGGTAAGCAACTTACTGGCATTCAGTTCATTCATGGTATGGAAGTTCTTCATATACTCGACCAAGTTGCTGCCTATCGCCACCTCGGCACCCACATAGCAGAAGATACCGATCATACCATAGCGCAGATGAGGATGGCGCAACGCACCCAACCGGTCCAATCCCTTATTGTCGTCTTTCAACTCGACTGTCGGGATCTCCGAGAAGAAGATGAAACCGCACAATATCAGCAACAAACTAGACAACACCAGATAGGGAATGCGCACGGAGGAGGCTCCTTGTCCATCCACCAGGAAATAGTCGAAGATGAGCACACCTCCGATGATCGGAGCCAACGTGGTACCCAACGAGTTGAAGGCTTGGGAGAGATTCAGTCTACTGGAAGAGGTCTCAGGCGACCCCAGAATAGCCACCAACGGATTGGCCGCGATCTGCAGGAATGTGAATCCGGCGCCTAATAGGAACAGCGCCAGCAGGAACACCACGAATACAGGGGTCTCGGAATTCGCCTCGCAATAAAACAGGAAGCAGGCCACCGACGAGATGAACAGACCCAGCACAATCGTGTTCTTATACCCTATCTTCAATATGGGGTCCCCGAATGTGGCAGATACTATGAAATAAATCAGCGAGACCACAAAATAGGCAAAGAAAAAAGCCAGCTGCACTAACGTGGCCTCGAACTGAGACAAATCAAACACACCTTTCAAGTAGGGGATGAGAATATCATTCAAGCAAGTGATGAAACCCCACATGAAAAACAAAGTGGTCAAGGCGACCAAAGAGAACGAATAATTCTTTAATTTTTTTTCTTCCATCATAATCTATATATCGGGCAAATCCCTTAAAAACATCTATCTACATTTAAAAATCCACTGCCAGACGCAGGTTGAACAGTCTTCCTGTCAGATAATTGGGCACAGCATATTGCCGACCATCCGCCGTTGGCACCCAATAGTAAGTGCTAACATTCTTTATATCCAACAGATTGAACACATCCAAATTGATGGAGAAGACCTCCATCCAAGCGAAAAACGGTCTCGCCATAATCGAATCGACACCATGTTTCAATTGAAAGGAAACCCCCAAATCGAAACGCCTATAATTGGGTATACGAAGGATATCATCACAATAGGAAGAACCCGGTGGACGGAAAGGATATCCATCCGCCCATGCCATCTTCACATTAAACTTAAGCTTATCATATCCGGGGAAATAATCCTGAAAAAACAGAGAAATATTAAACCTTTGATCGGTAGGCCTTGGCAAATAACCTCGCCCATCCCCATACACATTCTCTTTGGTGTTCATTAGGGAAATGGAAATCCAGGAATCTGTCCCAGGCACAAATTCGCCAAACAATTTAACATCTCCACCAAAGGAGAAGCCATCCGCACAATTCTCACCCCGATAAGTGATTTTCATATTATCCACCTGATAAGGGATGATCCTGTCTATGTATTTGTAATATAATTCACCCGTCAGTTTAAAGGGGCGGCCCCACTTCTTGAAATAATAGTCCGAAGCTAAAATAATTTGGGAAGAACGCGGGGATTTCACATCCCGATTCAAATAGACGATGCGATTGCCATCCTCCTCCATGATTTTCTTCACCTCCTTGAAAAGCATCGCCTGATGGTAAATACCCGTGGCAAAACGGAAGGCCCATGAACTTTTGTTCGGGAACCAGGCCATAGATGCGCGGGGACTGACACACAGTTGCTCATTAAAACTCCAATAGGAGAACCTGACACCGCCCAAAAGGACAATCCGACCCGCAGATGAACGTAACGTGTAGGCATTTTGCGCGAAACCGGAGAACCGGTGAGAAATCTCACTCACATCCGCATATAGGCTCTTATACAAAATCAGTTTGTCTGGATTGATCGGCAAGGAATAACCTGCGGAGTCCCGCATCTCCCACTCGTTCACAGACTCCCCCATGTTTTCGAGTTGGTATGAAAGTCCCCACTTAATCGTATTTTTCCTCAACTTCAAAGTACCGATATGAGAGAGATTCGAGACCGTCCCGTCAAACGTATTTCTCGAATATTCATGGAAAGTTCCCACACCATCATTCATCTCGCTTCCCCACGCTTTCGTACCCAAAGCGCCAATCCAATAGGCACTAGCGATATCATACGAGACACGCTCCATGGAACGGAAAGACGAACCAATAAAATCTAGGGAGAGGGAAGATTTCGGGGCAAACGAGAATGTCAGAGCACCCGACATAGTGGAGAACAAATCCATCTCCTGCCCTTCAAAGTGGAATTCTACCGTCTTGGCATTCCCCATGTCCGCCATCGTACAGATGTTGGTACTGCGCATCTTAGGAACAAATTCATACCTGTTCCTTGAGAGATTACCCAAGAAGGATAGTTTACTCCTAGGCGAGACTCGCAGCGTCATGTGGGTCTGATAATCCAGGAACCTCGGATTATATTCACCCTCCGTCTCCAACGTATTAAGCAAATAGGAGGATGTCTTGTATCGGAAACCATGCATCTGCGAAAATCGTTTGGAAGAACTTCCAACATATGCGGAGGCACCCAAAAAACTGATAGAAGCAGACCCTTCGAAAGTCGTCGGAGTCTTGTATTTTATATCCAACACGGATGACATCTTGTCCCCGTACTCAGGAGAGAACCCGCCAGAAGAGAAGGCGACAGACTCCACCATATCCGAATTCACAAAACTAAGGCCTTCCTGCTCGCCACTCCGTATCAGCAAAGGGCGGTAAACCTCAATGGAGTTAACATAGACACAATTCTCGTCATAATTTCCTCCTCGCACAGAATACTGCGAACTCAGCTCATTGGTGGACGAAACACCGGAGAACGAGGAAATCATACTGTTTATAGCGTCACCACTCACATCAGGGATAGATTTCGCCACATCCACATTAAGTTTTTCGACGAAAGTCTCCTGCTTAACGACACCAACGACATCCACCTGATCTATCAAATCCGACTTATCTTTCAAAGAGACATGGACAGAAACAGTATCCCGATCCAAAGGAACAACCTTAACATAGGGGTGGTATCCCACAAATGAAAAATGCAATTCAACCATGCGGATTGTGTCAGAGGGGGGGATCTCCAATTGGAAATGGCCTCCATCATCGCAAAAGGTGCCTATCCCCAAGCGTTTTTCCTCCACATCAGCCTGTGGCAATGGACCGCCCTCGGCATCCACCACGGAACCGACCACCACATGTCCTTCAGACAAACACGTCCAAGGGAAGCACCAGCAAAACACTATCAGAGAGAATAACCGCCACATACCGCACAACACTTACCTGATAAAAATATCGTTCTTGGTCTTTGGCCTTAGGTCTTCAAGCCACTTGAACTTGCTCAACCGTTTCTCTTCGTCAGGGATCCTAAGTGGCGGATACAAGACACCTTCGGAATCAGGTGTCATCAGAATCTTATCAACCTTTTTATTCCTCTTCATGAAAATGGACATGGCATTACCCTTCGCCTTGTTGACCCCTACCAACGCATTTGAATCATCCTTCGAGTAATAGATGGAAATGGCTTCCCCTAACATGTCGACACGCGTCAACCTATTGTTTTTCACATACGCCATCGACTCCTTCCCCGAAAGTTGGTTGAACATATCCTCATCCTCATATTGAACAATCAACGCATTCTTCGTGATGTGAATATGATCCGCCTTCTGGTTTTTCATGTAAATATTGATTTGATCCCCCGTCAACTGGCTCTCCTCGCTCCATATGACAGGATCCCCGTACATGGACAAAACAGAGTCATTCGATGAGTAGACCATGGAATCACATTTCCCCTGCATATCTTCACGGAAAAACCGCACATGATGATAGGCGCGCACTTCGCTCCTGCTGGAATCCAATTCCAGTCCATATATCGTATCCCCCGCCAAAAACAGGGAATCTTTCTCTGAATAATCTATCACATAAGAATGATCCGTGATAAAGCCTCTCGACGGCGATTTCTTCCAGAACTCCGCATAGTTGCCACGGCCAATGGCTTTCTGCGAAGAATCCTGCGCTTCTACATTGTGATACGCCTTCGCAACCTCCAGGTTCATGTCGTAAAAGATGGAATCCGCCGTTAAGCGCTGGCCCTCCTTGGAGACAATGACTGAATAGTCATACAACTTGCCGACCTTCGTTTTCTTATTCATCCAGGCATTCGTCGTGTATATGGTATAGTCCTTCTCCTCTATAGTGGAGGGACCAATCAAGACCGTCTTACCCGTCTCATTGTTGAACTGCAAGGAATCACTCTTGATGACATAGTCCGGACTCGTCAGTAAAACATCCGTTTTAAAAAAATAGGTTTTAGAATCCGGATAATAATACCCTTTCTGGGAAACCAGCTCATACTCGGGATCAACGATTTTTCCCCCACCAATATAGTACCCATAATTCTTGTCCCTATAGAAATCCAAAGAGTTGGTGGTCAACGTCGTACCCTCATTGTTCACAACCACATTATTGCGGACTCTCATCAAGGTGGTATTCCCGTCATAGAACATCTTTTCGGCGGTCATCGTCGAATTCTTATCCACCACCCTCACATGGCCAAACGCATCGAACGAGTTGTTTGTATCATAAAAGTACGCACTGTCACAAAACATCAAGGCACTCTCATGACGGAACCTCACATTCCCCTTCAGGACTTGATACTGAGCTCCCGTAGACTTGTCAAACGACAACACGTCACATTGCTCAAGAATAACATTCCTTGTCTCTGAAGCGGCAGACAGGAAGAGGAGAATCGCCCAAAAGGTTAACCCATATCGTTTCATAACAAAAGGAACTTACTTAATCCAACCTGGATATTGGAAATCGCAATTACGCCACTTCGGATCTATCTTCACGTAAATAGACTTTTGTTTCCCCAGCACCCAGTCTTTCAGCAATTCACTGTTTTTCTGCTCTTGGTATGCTGCCTTTATCACCATAAAGTCATCCTCCACATTCGCCTTATGTGCCTTCACCAACGATTTAACCTTTGCGATCGCGAAGACCTCATTTCCCTTGGAATCGACCATCATGAACGGATTTGTCACTTCTCCTTGGTTCAAGCGATACACTGCCTTGGCGATGTCCTGAGGCAATTCACTCATCTGGAATTTAGACGATCCGGTCTTCTGATTCATCAGCAGTCCCAGACTATTCTTACTTCCCTTATCCACAGAATAGTGCGAAACAGCCTCCTCGAAAGTCATCACGCTACTATCCAGGACAGACACGATACTATCAAGACGAGCCATCGCATTGTTCTTCTCCTCTAACGAGGCCTTTGGTTTCATCAGGATGTGACGGACATTTACCTTGTCTCCACTTTTTTCTATCAACTGAATAATATGGAATCCAAATTCGGTCTCCACCACTTTCGACACTCTGGATGCATCATGTAAGGAGAAGGCTACATCCGCAAATTCCGGCACAAGTTGGCCACGTCCCATAAAGCCCAATTCTCCTCCACGTTTCGCAGATTCCTTATCCTCTGAATATAGGATAGCTAAGGTGGAGAACTCCGTCTCCTTCGAATCCACACGATCCTTAAAGCCACGCAATTTTGCCTTCACTTCCTCAATCGATTTCTTGCTTATGGAAGGAGCGACAGTCAACAACTGCACCTCGACCTGCGTCGGTATTTCGGGGATACTATCATCAGGCAAGCTTTTGAAGAATTTCTTCACTTCGGCAGGCGTAACCTTGACATCTCCGATAATCTTGCGTTGCATCTGCTGAATGATCTGCTGATTGGAAACCATTTCCGTGAGTTCCTCCCGCAAAGAGGCGATATCCTGATTGAAATACTCCTCAACTTTCTCCCTCGAACCGATTTGAGATATCAAATAGTTAATCCTCATCTCCACCTGATTGGATACGGTCTTGCTATCCGCCGAGATACTATCTATCTTCGCCTGGTCCAGATAAAGTTTCTGAAGGGCCAACTGCTCCGGGATGTAACAATACGGATCACCCTCAATAGATGTCCCCTCATACCTCAACCGTTGCCTATACTCCTCCACATCGGACAACAAAATCGCCTCGTCTCCGACGACCCAGGCAACTTCATCAATAATACTAGCCCCCATCGCCGACGTAAGGAACAAAATAGAACACAAAAAAACTTGAATGAATCTATTACTCATAATCATCTTTAATATCTTTTCACTGAGCCATTCGAAACCCCTCTCTCATACAACTCATTCCGATAAGAGCGGAGGTATCCCGTCTTTCTCTGCTCCGTCAAAATGGAGCGGATCCTACTCTTCGCAAACTCAAACGGCTGCATATCTCCCGCCGAAACACATTCCGACACATACAGAAAGACTGTGCGCACAGAATCCGTCTCCGTATAAAGCGTCTTCCTCTTGAAATCCACCTCATGAATCGGCAACGGACATCTTTTCTGAACCTCCGAGAAAAGGTTCCATGTATTCATGAAATGGTCAAACTTAGCAGCATTCTTAACGCTGTAAGACTCAATCATATCCATGTTGCCATCGCTTGGAGATTCCATCAACAATTTTATGACCTGATAGTCCGGAGATTTATTCAAAACCGTCAATGCGACTCCCTTCAACAAAGGCTCCTGCAAATAGAATAACGAAGAATTTTCCTTATAGTATGAGAAAAGCTGATCATCGGTTATCTGCGTCGACAAATGTTCCTTGATTAGACGCAGTTCATACTCGTAGACATACAACGATTGTCTATAACTCTCCACCAATGAATCAATCTCCTTGTTACCCGAGAATTCATCACGAGCCAACTCATACATCAAATTGCTTGAGGCCCAATCCCTCACATACAAATCAATAGCACCGGCACTGTCGGAAGAACTCAACCCTGTCAAGTCAAGATTCCGATACAATTCCTCCTCCGTCAGTTTCTTACCCATAACTTCGGCAACCACCTTATCCCGACGCACCAAAGATGAGACAAAATCGCAAGAGGAGAGAACGCACAGCACCATCGGAAGGAGCACCAAGCCCCCAACAATCCTGCACAATCCCTTAGACACAAAATATGATTTACCCATTCTACTCATGGATCATATCAAGAACATTGTTGAACACATGAACTTCATTGCGATCCCGAAGTTCACTCACCCATTTTGTCTCCAAATAATTTTGATAGTCAGCTGTAAGAGGGCCCTTCACGTCCATATACGATTCCGGAGCGGAGAGCAAATTGCCCTTGACAGTAGAGAAAGAAGCGTCATCATCCGGCCTAACATCCTGTTTTTTGAACACTAGGCGATCCACAACCGTATTTGCGCCCTCCGCAAACAATCCTTTTTCTACCCGCACAAGCGTCTTCCCATCCTTATTGAATTCACGATTCAACACTTTCTGAACTGAATCCAACTCTAGCTTAGGCAAAAGTTTGTTCACCTTGTCAAGCGTCTGCTTGTCAACACATCTTATAGCAACGCCCTTGTACTTAGGAGCCGACCATTTGTATTGTGATCTATTCTCCTTAAAATAGCGAGCCAATCCATCCTTGTCCTTCGCCGCCTTGTTCCATACCTTCTGTGAACTCACCTCAAAGAGCAACAAACCATCGCTATACTCCTTCAACAAATTACGGTAATCCGAATTACGCGCCTTCAACTCTTCCTTTTCAGCTTCCCAACACAAATTACGGGCGTAATCGCTAATCCGTCCGTCAAGATATTGCTTTACTGGAAGCGTATCATGAATTTTATACGATCTCCGATAATCTCTAAATGAAGGGATGAAAGTCTCCTGAGAATAGACATTCCCATTAAACTCATACATCGGCTCCGTCAATTTTCTATATTCAACCTGAAGTTCTTCCGGATCTGTCACCTTAAGAAGTCGATAGAATGGTTCAACACCAGACTCATACAATTTAAATCCGAACTTTTGTTTCAGTCGTTCATCCACATTTCCCATCAACAAATCACCCCTATCGCTTTTGGCGATTCTAGCCCTGTACTCGTTTCTCACCTCATCATATGGTTTATTTCCGATCATCTCCTTCAAAACAACAATATGAGTCGTAACAACCGAATTCAAAACAACATATTTCCCTGTCTGACCAATCTGGAGGAGCATAGTCGAGAAAAACGGAGGAGTATAAGGTTGATCGGATAGATACCCCGCATCCCCTTTCTTTTTCGCAGATGCGGTATCGATTGAATACTTCTTCACCATGTCAGCGAACTTCACCTTTCCCGCATTCAACTGCTCACACAATTTCTCCGCAAACCCATCCTTTTTCGCCACGGAATCACTCAAGACGATCTGAGAATAACGAACATCCGAAACATGAGGTTTCTTATCCGACACCTTCACGATATGGTAACCGAATCTTGTCCTAAAAGGCTTGCTGTATGACCCGACCTTCGTGGCATATACCGCATTCTCGAAGGGGTAAACTGTGGAAAATGGACTTATAACGCCCAAATCGCCACCATCTCGTTTAGATGGACAATCCGAATATTTCTTCGCCAATTCCGAGAAAGATGCTCCTTTCTCCAACTGTCCATAAATATCATTTATCTTAGCGAAAGCCGCCGCAGTATCCTTATCATCTTTTCCCTCCATGGAGACCAAAATATGAGAAGCATAAACATCATAGGCAGCACGGTCATACGCTTCTCGGGCCAACTCCTCCTCCATCAAAGAATCGCGCATATATGGCAATGTCAACTGCGCCTCATAAGTGGAAAGTTCCTTCTTGTATGATTCCGAGCGGTCAAGCCACATGAGCTTCGCATCCATCACCTTCAACTTAAAATCGATGAAAAGCTGCAGGTACTCCTTCAGAGACTTTTTCTCCACTGTGGAATTAGAATTATTTTTCCTGTATATGTACTCGAATTCAGATTTGGTAACCTCCTCCAAATACTCGTCACCAAGGCTCTTAATCGTAAAAAGAACCGGATCAGCATTTTGCGCGGCAACAAGTTGTGCGCCTACAATCCACACAAAGATCGCAATCAAGCAACGTTTCATGTCTCTCATATTAATTCAACATTAGTTACAACAGGCAAATTTACATAAAATATCCATTAAAAAACAAAAAAGAGAGGCCCCAAAAGGTCTCTCTTTTCCTATAATCAAGTTAAATTTTAACTTTCTTTTTCTTTTATCATCTTTCTCTCTTTGATTCTAGCCTTCTTACCTGTGAGATCACGCAAGTAATACAACTTAGCTCTACGAACCTTACCAACCTTGTTCACTACGATGCTCTCGATAAACGGTGAATCCATAGGGAAAATTCTCTCTACTCCTACACCACCGGAGATCTTACGTACAGTGAAACGCTTCTTGTCTTGATGTCCACAGATACGGATAACATCACCACGGAATTGCTGGATACGCTCCTTGTTACCTTCCACAATCTTGTAAGCGACAGTGATCGTATCACCGCTCTTGAACTGAGGGAACTCCTTCGCCGTTGCGAATGCCCCTTCTGCAACTTTAATTAAATCCATTTTAGTTTTTAATTATTACTTTAAACATAACGCAATATAACGGTTACCTTTGCCCCGACAGAGATTGCGCAAAAACTTTGCAAAATTAATCAAACATTTTTAACCGACAAAAAGTTTCGGCGTCAAAAGACGATATTGACAATTTTCCCTGGAACCACAATCACTTTCCGAATCGCTTTCCCAGCCAAAATCTTAGTCGCCATTTCCGAGGAAACGACGGTCTTCTCGACATCTTCCTTGCTCATGTCTATCGGCAATTCCATGGTGCCCTTCACCTTGCCATTGAATGATACGGCATACTTGCAATTCGACTCCTTGAGGTATTGTTCGTCATACTTCGGCCACTGGGCATCACATATCGACGTGTCATGTCCAAGTACATGATACAACTCTTCCGAAATATGAGGAGCGAATGGCGCCAACAGAATGCACAAGGTCTCCAATGCCGCCTTTTTGTTGCACTTCAATGCGGACAATTCGTTCAAGCAAATCATGAACGCGGCCACAGAGGTGTTAAAGGAGAAGGTCTCCACATCCGAAGTCACCTTCTTAATCAGCTTATGGACAGACTTCAACTCCTCCGGAGTCAAAGGTGCATCAGAGACATTCAACTGGTCCTTGTCATAGAACATGGCCCAGAATTTCTTCAAGAAACGGTGTACGCCATCGATACCGTTCGTGTCCCATGGCTTCGAAGCCTCCAAAGGACCCAAGAACATCTCATAAAGGCGCAACGTGTCCGCTCCATACTTCTCGACGATCACGTCCGGATTCACGACATTAAACATAGACTTGGACATCTTCTCGACAGCCCAGCCACAGATGTATTTACCATCCTCCAAGATGAACTCAGCGTTTTTATAGTCAGGCATCCAATTCTTGAAAGCCTCAATGTCAAGGATATCATTGCTAACGATATTCACGTCAACATGGATAGGAGTCACATCGTACTGATCCTTCAGATTCAACGACACGAAGGTGTTTGTATCTTTGATACGATAGACGAAGTTGGAACGTCCCTGGATCATACCCTGGTTGATCAGTTTCTTGAACGGCTCATCCTGGCAAATGAGACCCAAGTCATACAAGAACTTGTTCCAAAAACGGCTATAGATCAAGTGACCGGTGGCATGTTCCGTACCACCCAAGTAGAGGTCCACATTCTGCCAATAATCGTTCGCCTCACGACTAACCAATGCATTGTCGTTGTGCGGATCCATATAGCGGAGGAAGTATGCGGATGAGCCTGCGAAGCCAGGCATCGTATTCAACTCGAAAGGATAACCCTCCTTGGTGCACCAGTTCTTCGCATGTCCCAACGGAGGCTCACCAGAAGCGGTCGGAAGGAAGTTCTCAATCTCCGGGAGCTCCAAAGGCAACGACTTCTCGTCCAAAACATGAGGGATACCATCCTTGTAATAGACAGGAAAAGGTTCGCCCCAATAACGTTGGCGACTGAATATCGCGTCACGCAGACGGTAGTTGACCTTCACACGACCCAATTGATGCTCCTTCACATATTTTTTCGTGGCTGCGATAGCCTCCTTCACCGTCATACCATTCAAGAAGCCGGAGTTGGTCATGATGCCATCCTTCGCATCAAAGCTCTGCTCGCTCACGTCACAACCCTCAATCACAGGAATGATCGGGAGGTTGAAATGCTTAGCGAAAGCATAGTCGCGGGAATCGTGCGCCGGCACAGCCATAATCGCACCCGTACCATAGCCAGAAAGCACATAATCACTGATCCAGATAGGAATCTCATTGCCCGTCAAAGGGTTGATCGCATAGGCACCGGTGAAGACACCCGTCACACGACGGTCCGCCAAGCGTTCACGTTCCGTCCTACGTTTCACAGCGGCGAGGTACTCATCAACGGCGGTGCGCTGCTCCTGGGTCGTCACCTTGTCCACATATTCAGACTCCGGAGCCAACACCATGAATGTAACACCGAAAATCGTATCCGCACGAGTAGTAAAAATCACGAAATCGAGATCCTGTCCCTTTATCTTGAACTTCATCTCCGTACCTTCGCTTCTACCAATCCAGTTACGTTGCGTCTCCTTCAGGGAGTCCGTCCAATCCAAACGATCCAATCCATCCAATAAGCGTTGCGCATAGGCTGAAACACGAAGACTCCACTGGCGCATCACACGTTGCTCCACAGGATAACCACCACGGATGGAAAGGCCTTCGCTGATTTCATCGTTCGCCAAGACGCAACCCAATTTAGGGCAGAAGTTCACCTTCGTATCAGCCAAATATGCGATCCGATAATTCATCAACACAGACTGTTGTTTCTTCTCATCCATGGCAGCCCACTCCGCCGCAGAGAAGTTCAGCTCCTCCGAGCAAGCGGCATGAACAGACGCACTACCCTCCTTCTCGAACTTGGCAATCAGCTCAGAAATAGGCTTAGCCTTATCGGAATCATTATCATAATATGAATTGAACATCTGGATGAAAGCCCACTGCGTCCATTTGTAATACTTAGGATCACACGTGCGCACCTCACGTGTCCAGTCATAGCAGAACCCAATTTTGTCGAGTTGCTCACGATAACGGTTGATGTTCTTCGTTGTGGTCACCGCAGGATGTTGTCCCGTCTGAATGGCGTACTGTTCCGCAGGCAAGCCATACGAATCATATCCCATAGGATGCAGCACATTGAAGCCACACAAACGTTTATAACGGCTATAGATATCCGAAGCGATATAACCGAGAGGATGCCCCACATGAAGGCCTGCGCCAGACGGATATGGGAACATATCCAAAACATAACATTTAGGCTTCGACTTATCGACGTCAACCTTATAGGTGGAATTATCCTTCCAATAACTCTGCCACTTCTTTTCTATTTCTCTGAAATTATAATCCATATCGACAAAATTTTCCGCGAATTTATATAAAATAAAGGACCGAGCAAAAAGAAAAAGAGGCACAAAAAAAGGGTGACGAAACCGCCACCCTTTTTTTAATTCGTTGTAAGATTAATACTCCCACAAATCATTTTCGAAGTTGAGCAACAAAGTCTTAACCTTTTGTTGTTCCTTTCTCACTTCCTCAGAAGAGGTATTATACTCCAACACGTTTCTATTATAGATGTTTGACTCCTTGTAGATATAGCTAGAGAAACGTCTCTTCATAAAGATATCGTCAAGAGATGGTCTCGCGCCATTGTTCTTATCCGTGATAAGAATCTCCTGTTGAGCCAAGAATGGACGCAAAGTCTCGAAAGGCACCCAGAAAAGAGGGTACTTTTGAACACCAAGCTCACCATCCTTCACCATAATAGGGCAGAAGGCGATAATACGAGCATTAAACGTAGAAGTGATTTTGTCAAAATACCAAACCTCTTTTACGTAATACTTGAGGACAAAAAGATTAGGGACGTCAGACTCCTCAACAACGATAATAGAATCATTAGTCAAAGAATCAGCCTTCTTTGTTGCATAGATATCGAACTTGTTAATGATCTCGCTGAACGGAAGTTCGTGCTCCTTTGTGAAAATCTCACGAGTATCAAGATACTCATAAGCCTTAATCTTATCTTCTTGAATAAGTCTAAACATCAGAGTAAAGAAACTTTGTCTGTTGTCTACAGCTTCTTCAGGATAATACAAAGGATAATTCATCTTCTCACGCAAGTCGATAGTCCTATAAACAACCTTTTGCCAGAAAATGTCATCCGCACGAGGATTTACCAATTCGATTGGTTCGAGATTTTCCTTAGGACCACTTGTTGGCATGTTAGAAGCGACTTCCACAGATACGTCACCCGACTCATCGAAGAAAGAATTCTCCTCGAACTGAGCGAAAACGGCAGAAGTGGAGAATGCCGCAAAACCAACACACAATAATTTAACTAGATTACTCATAACGTTAAACTTTTATACAATCTTATTTAGTTTTCACTTCCACAGGAGGCAAAGTACGAGTGATACCATCCTGACCAAGAGCCTTAGTATTAGAGATATAAACGGTCTTTCTATTCGTCATCTCTCTAAAGATCTTCAATTGCTTCTCGTTCAATTGATCTCCAGAAGCTTTCTCGATCAAGGTATTACCCATTGAATCGAAATAGTTCAAAGAGAATTCTTGCACTTTGTACTTTACATCCAAATCAGAATCATTCAACTCAGCAACAATACGACGAGCGGTGATCAACAGCGGCTTAGCGATAGCCTTATCGAAGCTATTACCTCTATATCTGCTCTTGATACCCTGAGCGTTCGTGTACTCGATCATTGCCAATGGATCTGGCAACTTCTTCACACGGAACGTCTTTGTGGCGATGTGCTGAGACTTGCCATCAATCTTAGCGCTCACAGAGATGTTACATGGAGTACCTACCCTAGCAGGAACAACCACCCATCCAGTGCTCGTTCTAGAAGAAGACTTGATGTTAGAAGGACTGATCTCGATGCTATTCTGTGCAACACCTGGTACAGAGACACTGATTGGGTTCTTGAAACCGGCGTAGAGCACGTTCATCAAGTCAGCAGACACAGTAGCTGTAGGCTCACCTACAGTATACTCGCTCTCGAAGTTGTAAGTTTGAGTCTCACCATTCTTCTTAGTCAAGACCATAGAACCAGCATACTTCTTAGTACCTACAGATGTGCAGACGAACTCATAGCGATCCTTCTCCAATGGAGTACCATTGATAGTGATAACTGGCTTCTTAGTAGAGTCAGTAGCAGCCAAGATAATCTGAGCTGAATACTTACCACCACGCATGATATAGCTTGAATTAGGAATTGCAAGAGCTTGAATCTTGTTCACACGGAAATCTCCGGCATCCATAGATCCGATCAAGTATGCGAGTGCCTCAGATTCAGTGATCTTCACATCGTTCTTGATCTTGTTAAGCACCGTCAAAGTTGCGATAGCAGGCATGTCCTCGAACACACCAGACTCCCATGCTCTTGGCTTACCACCCTTCTCAGTTGAGCTGAGCGGATCCGTAGAGAAAGTGTTAAGAATAGATTGAGCCTTGGCTGTATCGATGGTAGCCATAAACTCACGGTAAGACTGCATTTTCTCTTTCAAGATTGCAGCGTTAGTCTTACCATCTACTTTGTCAACCAAACCGATTTGGCTCGCAACGTTCAAGTCACCATTCATTGACTCGTCCAACTCTGTAGCATTAGGATCACCCATGATAGTCGTGATGATCTTCTTCTCCAAATCTGAGATATATTTACAGAATTCGTCAGACTGAGCGATCACGCTATCAACTCTTGGCTTCACCTTATTGGCTTTGATGGAATCAGAATGCAGCAAACCGTCGAACTCGTTGCTCAAGTTTTCGAGTTTACCATCACTGATAGTGATGTTCTTCTTCATTGAATCGTTCACCAAAGCATATCCATTCAAGATCTGGGCAGACACGTTCAATGCAAGCATTGCGGTCAACACCAAATACATCATGGATATCATCTTCTGTCTCGGGGTTTCCGGACAATTTTTAGCGCCACCCATAATTATACTTCTTTAGTTAATTCAAAAAACCGAAATTATTATTTAATAGTCATAGCGCTAAGCATACCGCCATAGATAGAGTTCAAGCTCTTCATCTGGGAAGCCAACAAAGCGACTTGCTTCTTGTACTCCTCAGCCTCAGCTGCAGAACCGTTCAAAGAAGTTTCGATTGTCTTAACTGCAGAAGCCAAAGTCTTCATAGCCTCGTTCTGCTCGTTTACAGACTTAACTTGAAGCTCGAATACAGAGTTGATAGTCGAGATATTCTTGTTGATGCCATCGATTTGTGCAGCGAAGTTCTGAGAACCTTGAGAAGCAGAGCTGATGCTAGAAGCGATGCTCTTGTAAGAAGAATCCAAAGACTCAGAAGCCTCTTTCAAGCTCTGTTGAGAAGAAGCGAATGCACTAGCGGCGCTAGTTGCTTGTCTCAAAGTGTTAGTATACTCGCCAGAAGCAGCGGCTGCACTTGACAAGTCAGTCAATTGACCTGCAGTTACGTTCAAGCTGTGGATACCATCCTTCAAGTTTTGCATCTCACCGTCAACCATTTCACGGATCTTCTGAAGCTCAAGTCTCTTCTCCTCAGCAGCATTAGCTGCGTTAGTGTTCATCACACCTGTACCAACAGCACCTTCCTCGTCTTCATGCAATTGAGGATATACTCTATCCCACTTGTACTCTACGTGAGGTTTATCGAATGCGGACAATGCAAACAAGAAAGCCTCCGTACACATACCGATTGTCAACACGATACCTGCACCTGGCCAGTGCATGATCTTGAACAACGCTCCAATAATAACGACACTCGCACCCAAACCATACGCAAGGGCAGTGAATTTCTGATAACCTGCGGTATCACGCAATTCTGAAAAACTCATTTTAATAAATATTTTAAGGTTAATAATATGTTATCTCATCAAAAAATTACTCGCCAATATAACTACGAACACATCTGAAACCTAGGAAAGAGCGGTTCTCGTTTTGGTACTCGTACGTGCGGACACCACACTGCAAGAAGATACCAACATCCTTCCATGAACCACCACGGATTACCTTACGTCTCATCACATCTGGGTCAGAACTCTTCGCATTGTAATCATAACTTGGGTTCAAGTCATGTACGAAAGAGTAGTTAGACTCATGATAAGCAGAAGAAGTCCACTCTGCAACGTTACCAGCCATATCGTACAAACCATACTCATTCGGCGGATAAGAAGCAACCTTAGAAGCGATCAAATAACCATCATCCGTATAGTTACCTCTTTGAGGCTTGAAGTTAGCCAAGAAACAACCTTTAGCGGTACGGATATAATTACCTCCCCAAGGGTACATAGACAAATCCTTGCCACCACGAGCAGCATATTCCCACTCAGCTTCGGTCGGGAGACGGTAATCCTGAACCCTCACGCCCTTGTTAGCAACTTGATATGAATTGAACAAATAAGTTCTCCAATGGCAGAATGCCTGAGCTTGTTCCCAAGAAATTCCGACAACAGGATACTCTCCATATCCTGGGTGAGCGAAGTACATCTTCATGTATGGCTCATTGTAAGCATACGTATAGTCACGAATCCAGCACAACGTATCAGGATAAATATTCACACGCTTCACAGAGATGAAGTCAGAACGGTGCTTCAACTCACGATATACTGTGATGTTTTGAATTTCGCCCTTTTCGTTATAAACCGTCGTATCCTTCTTCACCATCACATCAGCACTATCCTTTGTTTTACCAAGGCCGGCGATGCTACGGTTGTAACGACCCAACAACGGATCAAACTTGTTCTCCTTCTTGGCTGCCTGAATGTAATCCACCCACGCATACTTGTACATATAGATAGCCGCATTTGCTTCAGGAGCGAAGTCAATCTTATCCTCTCCCTGATAATACATGCTGTCCAAAGCGGCTTTCTGATCCTCAGTCTGTTTATTCCAAGGTATTTTCTTCTTGTAATTTAAGATTGGAGTCTCCAACTCATTACCATTCTTGTCTTGGTAAATTTTGTAGGACTCGTCGACATCAGCCAACTTCTCCCTTGCGATTGAGTCACGCACCCAATGCACAAACTGACGGTACTCACCATTCGTGATCTCCGTCTCATCCATCCAGAACGCGTCTAGAGAAACCGTACGGGATTGGGACGACATCGCCCAGTTCGCATCCTGGTCATTCTGACCCATCGTGAAAGAACCACGTCTGATGTACAGCATACCGTAAGGTACCGGCTCCTTCCAAGACTTGTTGTAAACTCCCACCAATTCTCCATTTTCTCCACTGCAAGCAGCGAGAAGGACGGCGACTAATGAAATAATTAACAGCTTTTTCATGATATAAACTACTTTATTGTCTTTGTCATTTGTTATTATTTACTACTTTACTACAATATTCGATCACTCTTATATTTGTTCTTTTTAGTGAATTGAGGCTTGAAACTATAACGCAAATAGACTTCATGACTTCCCCCCGACCTAATCAATTTCGATGTGGGCAAATCATAAGAATAACCTACTTGGAGTCCACTTATCACATCCATTCCAAAAATGAATACGAAAGCATCCCCAAAACGATATGAAATTCCTCCTCTCACTCTTTTAGAATATTCTAATATACCCGAAACTTCCGCTTGCCAAGAACAGAAATCTGTTTTTATTAGCGAAGACGGTGTCAAAGTAACCAACGGATTAGAAGTTGAAAAATTGTATCCACCCGTCAAATAAAATGAACGGGGAACATACATTCCGTACAACTCGTTTCCTAAATCAATGGTTCCTGAGTTCAAATGTAATACCGATAGCCCAATGTAATAATGATCCTGCGTATATAAACAACCAAACGAGGCATCAAATAACACATCGCTATTCCCCTCTACAGTGAAACTCGAAACAAATGGATCACTCTCCTTGTGGAAATCATCACCGCTCAACACTTTCTCACCACCGCCTGTCATATCAACCTTCTCCTTGTCAAAAGTATGGTTCAAAAAACCAACACCCAATCCAAGACTCAACCTTCCACCCCAAAGTTTCGCTTTATACGAATATTGTAAAAGAACGCTCTGGTTTTTAAATAAACCTATCTCATCACTTGAAAAGACTAATCCAGCGCCATGTTTAGAATCTCCGACCTTAAATGGTGTGGTCATCGAAAAATAAACATCACGAGGTCCGCCACTAAACCCTGCCCACTGTCTCCTATAGACACCAAACACACTTATCATCTCCTCCTCCGCTACTGCGGCTGGGTTTGTGGTCGTTGGGACTTCCATATACTGACTGAATTGCGGGCTCATCTGAGCCTTCGAACTCAAAATTGAAATACACAGAAAAAAAACGACTAATATGTACTGCCTTTCCCTCATATTTCAACTGCCAGTCTCAAGAAAATCGACAACAATATTACTAGTTTTTACATTAATTCACAAATTATCGACCTCATTTTTTTCGGCTTTTCCCGATACTCAAATTCCATGTCGTTTAATTTCAATGAATTAGTATAATATTTTTTTTAATAATTTTTAATACTCTTCCTCGTTAAAAAGGAAATCTTCCTTGCTGGGATAATCGGGCCATATGTCCTCGATGCTCTCATATATCTCCCCCTCGTCTTCCATTTCCTGCAAGTTCTCCAAAACCTCAAGAGGGGCTCCCGAACGCACCGCATAGTCCACAAGCTCATCCTTCGTGGCTGGCCACGGCGCATCTTCCAATTTTGAAGCTAACTCTAATGTCCAATACATAACGAAAAAGAATTAATAATTATCCTCATATTGAGGTCTGCAAAAATATACCTTTTTTCAGTACTAACAACAAATTGAGCGAAAAATTATGTGGAAAAATGAATTTATTTTTTCCGCCCACCCCGTTAGATATGGAAATCAGGGAAATAGCGGAGATAATAATCTTCCTTCTGCAACTTGCCGTCGAAGATAACTATGCCATATTTGAAGAGATCCAGAGTGACCCGAACCTTCTCCATCGCCTGTATGCGTCTCCAAGCCTCCGTCATCGACTCGTTTTCGTAGATACCGCACACGACGAGCACCGATTGCTCCCCCATCTTCGGCATGCATAGGTTCAGCCGCTTCTCGACATCCTCCGCATCCTGACAATCCCCCATATAGAGGAAATCCAAATTCTCCATCGTGCTCATCACATCCGACAACCTTTTCAACGTATCACCGACCTCCACCTTCACATTCTGGAAACCGGCCTTCCTTATATAAGAGGAGACAAAATCCGCCAATGGCCGGTTCTTCTCTATCGTGACCATATTGATCCGGCTATCGGGTGCGGCCAAGTACATCGTGGTGATGCCCATCCCCATCCCTGTCTCCACGACATTCTTCGGCTTGAACTTGTTGACCAAGCGGAACATCACCTGAGCATGGGAGGGATTCATGGAGAACTGCTTGGCAAGACGGGAGACCTTCACCTCCTCACCATCCAAGGATAGGCTCTTGGAGGATGTCTGGTATATCTTCCTCACTTTCTCCACCAACCCATACTTATAATACGGTAGCTTCTCCTCGATCACCTTGGTGACCAATTCGAAGACAAAGGGCGAATGGATGCCGTATCCCCGCCAATGACGGGAACAGAACAGATACCTTACGTAATTTTTGAGATAATGGATCGTCATGTCAAATAAAAGAGGTGGAGACCCGAAAGTCCCCACCTCATATATTAAGGTTACTTAGAGACTACGCTTTCACACGCTCGATGTAAGAACCGTCGCGCGTATCCACCAAGATGGTCTCGCCCTCGTTGATGAAAAGAGGCACACGTACCGTGGCACCCGTCTCGACCGTAGCTGGCTTCAAGGTGTTCGTAGCGGTATCACCCTTCAGACCTGGCTCCGTGTATGTGATCTTCAACGGAGTCTTCACCGGCATCTCGGCGAAAAGAACGGATTCCGTGGAGGCGTCGAACACTACCTGTACAATATCGCCTTCCTTCATGAACTCAACACCTGTGATCAAGTCATGCGCGATAGGCACCTGCTCGAAAGTCTCCTGGTTCATGAAGATGTAATCCTCACCCTCCTGATACAAATATTGGTGCTCGCGGCGCTCTACACGAACGTCCTCCAACTTCTCACCGATGTTGAAACGTTTCTCCACAACGAGTCCGTTGACAACGTTTTTCAACTTGGTACGCATAAAGGTGTTTCCCTTACCTGGCTTTACATGCAGGAACTCAATACAAAAATAGAGTTTTCCATCCATACGGATGCAAGTTCCGTTCTTGATGTCTTGTGCATTTATCATACTGATACAAAATTTTGATTACGACTTATAAATCACCGCGAATTTAGTTTAAAATCTGAAAAACACACAATAAAAGTTCATAAAAAGAGACAAAGTGGTTCTCGCTGGAAAAAGAATTGCTAACTTTGCACCCCATAACAATTCGTATCAAAAAACTATTAGAATCATATAAAATGAATTTTGTCGAAGAACTTAAATGGCGTGGGATGATTCAGGACATGACCCCAGGCACTGAAGAACAACTGAAGAAAGAGATGACAACCGCTTACTTGGGCATCGACCCTACGGCAGATTCCCTGCACATCGGTCACCTGGTCGGAGTGATGATGCTTCGTCACTTCCAACGCAGCGGTCACAAGCCAATCGCCCTCATCGGAGGTGCCACGGGTATGATCGGAGACCCTTCCGGAAAGTCGCAGGAGCGCGTCCTCATCGACGAGCCTAGGCTGCGCCACAACCAAGAGTGCATCAAGAAACAGTTGGAGAAATTCCTCGACTTCAACAGCAAGGCGGAGAACGCGGCCGAGCTGGTGAACAACTACGACTGGATGAAGGACTTCACCTTCCTCGATTTCATCAGGAACGTGGGCAAGCTCATCACGGTCAACTACATGATGTCGAAAGACTCCGTCAAGAGACGCTTCACGGGCGAGAACGGTGCGGACGGCATGTCCTTCACCGAGTTCTCCTACCAATTGCTCCAAGGATATGACTTCGTATACCTGAACAGCCACAAGAACTGCAAGCTGCAGTTGGGTGGCGCAGACCAATGGGGTAACATCACCACCGGAACGGAGATGATCCGCAAGGTAACCGGCAACGAGGCGTTCGCCCTCACCTGCCCTCTCATCACGAAGGCCGACGGCAAGAAGTTCGGAAAGACGGAGTCGGGCAACGTATGGTTGGACAAGAGATACACCTCGCCTTACAAGTTCTACCAGTTCTGGCTGAACGTATCCGACGAGGACGCCGAGAAATACATCAAGATCTTCACTAGCCTCCCTCACGAGGAGATCGACGCGCTCATCCAAGAGCAGAAAGAGGCTCCGCACTTGCGTCCGCTCCAGAAGAGACTGGCGAAGGAGATCACCATCATGGTGCACTCCGAGGAGGACTACAACGCTGCGGTAGAGGCCTCCAACATTCTGTTCGGCAACGCAACTTCCGACGCACTGAAGAAATTGGACGAGGAGACGCTCCTCTCCGTGTTCGAGGGCGTTCCACAATTCGAGGTGTCGTTGGAAGAGATCAAGCAAGGCGTGAAAGTAGCCGAGCTCTTCACCGAGAAGGCGGCCATCTTCCCTTCCAAAGGCGAGTTGAGAAAACTAGTTCAAGGCGGCGGCGTCTCCGTGAACAAAGAGAAGTTGGCGGATTTCGACACCACCATCGACAGCGCATCCCTTCTGAACAACAAGTACATACTGGTTCAAAAAGGCAAGAAAAACTATTTCTTGCTGATCTGCAAATAAAAAAAATCGTTTCAACGCTTGCAGGTTCAGAAAAATGACGTATCTTTGCACCGCTTTCGAAAAGAAGGCAAATGAGGATTGTCTCATGGTGTAATGGTAGCACTACAGTTTTTGGTACTGTCTGTCGAGGTTCGAATCCTCGTGAGACAACCAATCCCAAAGGAGATTCTGAGTTTTCAGAGTCTCCTTTTTCTTTTGAACGACAATTGGCAAATAACCAAATAGTAAATGGTAAATAACTAAATAGTAAATCAGCAAACGGTCAAATAGTAAATCGTAAATAACTAAATAGTAAATCAGCAAACGGTCAAATAGTAAATCGTAAATAGCTAAATAGTAAATATCTCACATGACAAGTGAATTTTCCAAGAAATAAAATCCCCACACATTGCCCTATTTCAAAAATATTACTACCTTTGTGTCACCAAAAAACGAGGGGATTGCAATAGGTTCCCGGTTTTGCGGTAATAGCTCAGTTGGTAGAGCACTAGCTTCCCAAGCTGGGGGTCGCGGGTTCGAGTCCCGTTTACCGCTCGAAGAGGATATATCGGCAGGATGTATCCTCTTTTTTTTGCCATCATATCCGACGTCAAATCCGCCTTGCTTCAAAAAACGAGACAATTGCTTTTACTGGCTTTTTGCTTCACCGACTTGATTAAATTCTTCTCCCTTTTCACACAATCGAGCACATAGAACTTCAGTTCATCGTCATGGAACTCCGTGATAAGGATCAACCCCTTACCGATAGGCTTCGAATCGAAAACGGACGATGACATCTCCATTAGGTTCTTCCCATCGTAATCAGAGACATAAAGAGAAGCATCGTCTGAAAAATCGAGCACCTTATCACCGTTTGTATCATGCTTGATAACAACATAGATGGCACAACTATCGCGGAAAGAATGCTTGATTATATATTGCGAATTTGTCGGAAACAACTTATGCTCCTCCTTATTACTGTTCACAAACAAGAAATTAGCATGTACACTTTTATTCCTGGCTTCAGTCGACCTAGAATATCTTGAGCGAGTCACATCCTTTTTCACACATAGAGATGAATCCAGCACATCAAACACATATACATCCTTGAGCATACGGTTAAATTCAATATACTCTTTCTCTTCCTCTTCCTTTACCCCACCCTCATTCTCCGCATTATTTTCAGCCTCAACGTCACTTGGCGACGCCACATCGGCAGCATCCGTTTTCACAAACACAGCAGATTCGTCACGGGACGAAGACGAGGAGATAGCGTCAAAGATCGCACAACCAACTAACACACAAATAAATACAATCCCTGCGCATGCGCCCAAAAAAATTAACACATGATTTATCTTCCTAATAAATTCAAAATTCAGTTTTCCCATATTATAACATTTGAGGACATTCAAAAATCAACAGGGCCCACATATGAGTTGACCCGTCCTTCCTATCCCTTATTTATCTTCCAAGCATCCGCCTTCGAGGTTCTGTGTGCCGAACACCCCATCTTCATGTCCAGCACCTCCTCCACGGAAGGATCCAGTTCGATGATCTCCCCTAAAGAGAGTACAAGCGCATCTGCCTCCGTCACCTCCTCGTCACCCAGGAATTGCCAGTCACCATCAGCGTCATGGTATACATTTGTAATGACAGAATGGTTGCGGACAACATAGGTCGTCGTTATAGCAGCAACTTTCAGATCCAACGTTTGCTGCTGTTTGCGATGAAACAAACTTGAAAATATTCCCATATCGATTAAAAAATTAAATATTTGTCGACCCCCCAGTAAATTCGAACACTTTTTAGTTAGACAAATCTCTCTTGACGACACATTAAAACACAGCAAAAAACGGCGGGGCGAAATAGGGCTTCGCACAACCGCCACCAACACAAACATACAACAATATGTCAACATAACAAACCATACGGCAAAATATTTGAAACGAACAGAGACCTGGCAAACCACCATCACACCACACAGAATGTAGGATGAACATCCGGGCAAGAACCGTCGATTAACAAGAATATGATCTCTTCCTTGTCCGGTTTTTTTGACACACATTACACAAAAAACAAAAAAAATGAAGTATATTTGCAGTGCTCAAATCCATATGATGCGGCATGATCGTCGCTGGCGAAAGTCGGCGTTTTTTATGTCCTCACATAGTCTACAGTAACACTGAGCACAACAAAAATGTTTTAAACTATAAATTCCCTACCATCAGGGATGGCCGCAAATAGCATACTGAATCATAATAGAAGTTTCGCATGGAACAACCGCTAGTAAGTATCATACTTCCCACATACAACGTGGAGAGATTCCTAAATAAATGTTTGGATAGTCTAGCTAATCAAACCTATAAGAACGTAGAGGTGATCATCGTCATTGACGGTGCGACAGATGCCTCCTACGACATCGCGAAGGAGTATTGCCAAAAATATCCGCACTACTCTGTTTATTGGCAAGAGAATCAGGGAAGCGGTCCGGCGAGGAACAATGGTCTGTCGAAATCGAAGGGCGAGTTGATCATGTTCGTTGATCCTGACGACTGGTGTGAACCGGACTATGTGGAAACCTTGGTGCGATATCAGAAAGAAAACGACTGCGATTTGGTCATCACCAGAGATATTATTGCAGAATGCACAAGTGCAGGTGAAATCCTGCGGTATGACAACAAAAGCTGTGAATTCGAGATGTGCGGATCCCAAGCGCAAGTGAGGAAAGATTACGGACGTCTATTGACCTCAGACCTGATAAGTTCACCTCATGCGAAGCTTTACAAGAAATCCATCATAGAGACCAACTCCGTTTCTTTCCCGGACTTAAGACGTTCACAGGACATCGCATTCAACTATCGCTACTATTCCCACATCAACAATTACTGCATATGTCCCAAAAACGGATATGTTTATCGTATAATACCGTCCGAAAGAAGCACAAAAATCAGGAAAGACTATTACCGCATCATATCCGTCTTGTATAACGACATACGGTCAATGTATAGGAATTGGGGGATGAGTTTTGAATCCGCATCCATCCCCAATCATTTCTTCACAAGGCTATGTGGCCATTTTTACTTGACGAAGCCATCAGCGCAAGAGATCCGGGACATCCTGTCAGATTCCGTCTTACAAGAGCTCGTAAAGGATGCGCAACCCATAAGAAAAGACAGGAAAATATGTCACTCACTGCTAAAGGGGAAGAAATACAGGATGGCATCGTTGGCCCTTTCGTTTTTTTCATTGGTGAAAAAATTCGCATGATCATAACACATAACACTACAGGTCAGAAAAGTGGAGGTCAAAGGACAAATATATAAGATTTGTTCCCCTGACCTCACAGATTCCACCATTCGCCAATAAACTAGGAGATGGTGCCGATTAATGTCCAAACAGTTTTCACTTCACATATTGTACAAGACGGACAGAGTATCCAGTACTGCACGCAGCCTCATAATAAGGTTCTAATCCGTAGTTATAGAAGAATGCTATGTGAGCTTTTTTATTACTCACCGTACTCGTCCAATAATAACCGCCATCTCCCACATCTTTTACTTGTGTTCCTTTGCGAAGACCAGAAGCAGGAAGGAACACCGCACCGTGCGCCTCCATCTTACGCCAATCCTCCAAAGAATATTTGTTTACTTTCGCATAAGACTCGTTAGAGAATCCGCTTGTGAACTTGAGGCCCTTAGGCAATGTCCAGTCGTCAGGAAGGATTACAACACCATTAACACCATTAACGTTCGCAGCACCCATTTTTTCTTTAGCATTCGGACGATCTTCCATCAAAAATATCCACTCACCACCAGTAAGCGTTCGCCACACACCCGCTTCATTTCCTCCATTCGATATCTTATTATACAAACCCCAATCCATATTTTCATACCCCTTTACATGGGGAAAGAATACGCGGCCATCGATGTAATAATCACTTTCAGTCACACTCGTAGAATATGGTTGATAAGCAATTGCTCCACTAGGCCAACCACTTGTCCCATAGCAAAACAAATCAATCCAACCGCCATACGTGCTTGAAATGAATTGGTTATCAGCCCCAATCACATCATACTGGTTTTCCGCAAAACGCCAAGTTTTAGTGCTTGCTTGATACTGCAGGTTCCCCGTGGAGAAATACGCCTGGTCGCCGGCAGAAGAAATAGTGAACTTTGCCTTTATGGCACCATTTTCGATAGGCACGGCTACTCCATCGGCGCCATCATCTTCAAGTTCATTTTCATCTGAATCCTTGCCACACGCTGTGAACATCGCAGCCGCAATGCCAATCAGCAGAAAATTCTTAAAAATACGTTTCATACCAAAAAATTTTAAATATTGTTTAATTTCCTCAGAATAGTCCTTCATTTAGTGTTCATTCCTTTCACTTCACATCTTGCACAAGGCGAACTTGAATTCCATAGGAACGGTGCGTAGTGTGTTTCGGATCCTTACTGCCCTTGTCAAAGTCCAACTGATAGGCATAACTCTTGCCGTGAGCCGTACTCGACCAATAATTACCAGACTCAGAACTCGATTTTGAATAATTACCCTCACGATAGCCAGAAGCAGGAAGGAACACCGCACCATGCGACTCCATTATAGCCCAATCCTCAAGTGAAAACCTATTTGCAATATAATTAGTACCGTAATAAGGCTCAGAAATATTTAAAGAGAACCCAGAAGGCGAATCCCATCCGTCAGGTAACAATATAAGCCCATTTTTATAATCCACGGAACCATGTGCAACTAAAATTCTGGCATTGGGACGACCACTCAACAAATATTGCCATTCGTCGGTAGTAAGCGTACGCCACTGCCCTGCCTTATTTCCCCCATTGGATATTTTATTGAACACTCCCCAGTCCGCATTTGCATAACTACCTGTTAAACTGTTGGAGAAAGAACCACCTGGATAAAAGTCCGCATCATCTTTACTTACGACATATGGTTGATAGACATTCGCTCCACTATCCCAACCACTTGTTCCCCAAGAGAGCCAATCAATCCAGCCATCGTATGTGCTTGAAATTTTCGCATTAGAAGAACCTATCACATCATACTGGTGTTCCGCAAAACGCCATGTATTAGTGCTTGCCTGATATTGCAAGTTACCCGTCGAAAAATAGACTTTCTTATCGGCAGAGACAGAGAATGGCGCCTTTATAACTCCATTCGCAATAGACACAGCACCATTGGCGCCGCCGTTTTCGTTGTCGTTTTCATCACTATCACCACACGCTGTGAACATCGCAGCCGCAATGCCAATCAGCAGAAATTTCTTAAAAATACGTTTCATACCAAAACTGATTTTATTTATTAATAATTTTAGCCCTTAAACCATATCACGACGAAGCCATCAAGCCACAAAAGCCTCATTAAAAACGTCGACTAACTCAATCTTTCCCAAAGGATTTTCATGCATATTTTGCATTATCTTCAATCAAAACAATAACAAGAATACTCATTTTACTTATCAGCGACCAAGATAATATTTATCATATACTTATCAAAAAAAATTCAAGATTTTTTTCTTTATGTAGCATAGACTTGCATTTTAAGTTTATCCCGTGAACTCTATCTTTCGCAAGGTGGGAAAATAGATCGCCCTCGGGGACACAAGGAACTCAGAGTTTTCTCCATGCTTTTAATGCGACATGAATATCCTCATGCCTTGCATTTATTCTCCATGAATTCTTCCCCCTCCGTGAGAAAAGCGAATCACTCTCGGGAACAAAAAACCGGAAACGACCTATGACGTAATCCGTCAATCAGTATTCAAACATCCTGCCAACATATTTAATCTTTCTCAGGAAGTAAGTGACCACTAGGCAGAAGGTAAAGACGGAAAGCCACAATATCGTTGATTCGAAGGCAGTGGATATTCTTCCCGTGAAATTGAAGTAATGGTCGATGTAACTATGAATCAAGAAAACGCCAAAACAGTTCTCGACCACAACAGAGATTGCCCGTTTAACCTTATCGCTGCACTTCTCCCAATCTATTCGGTTAATCAAAATAAAGAAAGAAATGCTCCACAAGATGATAATGGCATTATCATAACAATATTCCGCATTAATTTTCCCGAGATATACTGCGCACAAGTAGTATTGATACAAAACCGCCATCACCGACAACACCAAGAAGAGCGTCACCAGCACCGGAGTTTTCACCTTATCGAACACATGCATGGATGTCTTGATCTTATAACCAACCACAAAATAGAACATCCACGTCCATAGCCTAAGTCTCTGCGTCACATACCATTGAATAAAGTACCCGCCATGGAAGATGTTGATGAGGGAGATAATATCCACTATTGTCATACAAATCGCCAACCCAATTATTATTTGTTTCGAATACTTTTTCACCTTATCAAACGAGAAAAGAAGAATCGTATAGATGAGACCGAAAGAGAAAAGGAACCAAAAAGGAACTATATATGCTCCAAGTGTACATTTAAAGCCACAATAAGCCGCTTGGGGTAAAGGAGAATGGCACAATGTCAGTTGATATACAAATGTGACTAACCCCCAAGTCACCAACAGAACTATTATTCTTAGTATTTTCTTTTTGTAATACTTAAAGTCATAATGATCCTTATTAAGTATTAAATATCCGTTGCACATGACAAATAATGGCATCGCGAATCTAAAAAAATAGTACACGACCGGATTATATAGTTCTCCGGTTGCCAGGCACCTCTGTGTATGTACCGCAACGACAGCAAATATCGCTATGATCTTCAAAAGATCAAGGCTCAAATCACGTTTCATTCTTTTTATCTCCCCCTTTTGGATTATTTACGTTAAACAACAATTATATGATAAAGCGCGTAAATATAATCGTTTTTTGTCACAAAAATAAATTTTTAATAAAAAAGGGCCACCTCACGGCAGCCCTTCAACTTCATTTATTCTTTATTTCACTTTATATCTTGAGCAAGGCGGACACAGAAAATTCCGCCTTTATAGCGCCATTTTCAACAGTTACCGCCTGAAGTGAAGAATCGTCACCTACGCTGTCGTTATCGTTGTCGTCACTATCTCCACAAGATGTAAACATTGCTACGCAATGCCAAACAACAAGTAATACTTAAAATCACGTCTCATACAAAAACATTTTTATATTTATATTACAAAAACTGACTCCTTTACGTAGTATTTCCTTTTACTTCACATCTTGGACAAGGCGGACACAAAATCCATCGTAGCGGTGTGAGGAATAATTCGCAGTACAGCTACCTTGGGAGATTTTCAAATAGTAGGAACCGCCCATATCGCAAAACGAGCTCGTCCAGTATGAGCCTATATCAAGAGACAAATGGTATGTGCTGGGGCGACCTGTACGCTCTCCAGAACAAGGGAGGAACACCGCACCATGAGACTGCATGATAGCCCATTCGTCAAGCGTATACTTATTATCCCAATAAGCACCTTTATCATGGTTGGTAGATTCATGTATAGTGATACCAGAAGGCGTAACCCAATTGTCAGGCAACAATAATATACCACACACACCATCTACTTTAGCGCACCAAGCAGATTTAGTCCAATTTGGACGTTTTTCTAACAAATAAGTCCATTCTTCTTTAGTAAGCGTACGCCATTGTCCAGCTTCATTTCCCCCATTGGATATTTTATTGTACACACCCCAATCTGCATTTGCATAAGGGCCAGTTAAATTGTTGGAATAAGAATCGCCGACGTAATAATCTTCATCATTCGTCGATTTCACATTATATGGTTGATAGCATTTTACTCCGCCTTCCCAACCACTTGCTCCCCAAGAGAAGCAATCAATCCATCCGTCGTATGTACTTGAAACTTTCATGTTATCAAGACCAATAGTTTCATACTGATGCTCCGCAAAACGCCAAGTATTTGTACTAGCCTGATATTGCAAGTTTCCCATCGAAAAATAGACTTTCTTGTCGGCAGAGACAGAAAATTCCGCCTTTATAGCGCCATTTTCAATAATATTACCACCATTGGCGTTGCCGTTTTCGTCATCGTCACTATCACCACAAGCTGTAAACACCGTAGCCACAATGCCTATCAGCAATAAAAATTTAAAGTTACGTCTCATACAATAAAGATTTTATGATTTAACTGATTTGTAGTTTTAAAGTCAGAAATATTCACAAAGCAAATGCAATATAGATATATTAGTCGATTTTTCCAAAATTTATCAACACAAAATGAACGTATTATATCATTTACAATCCTTCATACCAACAAACACCATGAATTCCAATGGAAAAGAAACAAGACAAACAACACACAAAAGAGCAATAGAATATAGTCTCTTTTCGCTCGACAAGCATCTATTTTCCCTCTCCTATTCCCTCATTCAAAATTCTAATCCTATCTTTGCAAAAAATTCAACGGCAACATGAAGTTCGACTTAAAGAAAGAATTAAGCTCCCGCATACTCGTCCTCGACGGAGGTATGGGAACCATGATACAACAATACGGACTAACGGAAGAGGATTACCGAGGGAACTTCGTGCCAAACAGCGAAGTACAGCAAAAGGGAAACAACGACCTGCTCTGCATCACCCGAAGCGACGTCATCTCCGACATCCACACCAAATACCTGGAGGCGGGTGCGGACATCATCGAGACCTGCTCGTTCAACTCCCAAAGGATTTCGATGGCCGACTATAAGATGGAAGGCCACATCCATGAACTTAACTTCGCCGCCGCACAATTGGCGAGGAAAGCGGCGGACAACTATACAGCCAAAGACCCAACCAAGCCAAGGTTCGTGGCCGGGTCCGTCGGTCCCACCAACAAGACGTGCTCCATCTCTCCAGACGTCAACAATCCAGCCTTCCGCAATGTTTCCTTCCAAGAGATGAAAGAGGCCTACATCGAACAGATGGATGCCCTCATCGAAGGGGGTGTCGACGCCCTGCTCATAGAGACCATATTCGACACGCTCAACGCGAAAGCGGCCATCTCGGCGGCCAACGAATGTATCGCCCGCAGCGGACGGACTGTCTACATCATGCTCTCCGCGACAGTGGCGGACATCAGCGGCAGAACACTCTCCGGCCAGACCATGCAGGCCTTCATGAATTCCGTCATGCACGCCAACCCATTGTCCATCGGCCTGAACTGTTCCTTCGGCGCCAGAGACCTGAAGAAATACCTGAAGGAGATCAGCGATGTCGCCACCTGCTACGTCAGTGCCTATCCAAACGCGGGACTTCCCAACCAGTTCGGGCAATACGACGAGACGCCTGAAATGATGGCGGAGCAAGTGGTCGAGTATGTGGACGAGGGGTTGGTCAATATCCTAGGCGGCTGTTGCGGAACGACACCCGCACACATCGCCAAATACCAAGAGTTTGTCAACGGCGCGAAGCCCCGCGTTCCGAAAGTAGCCAACCACCATCTGAGGCTATCGGGCCTAGAGCCGTTGGAGATCAAATCCATCAACGCAAGCCTCAACGAGCCCCAGGAACGCTCCCTATACGTGAACATCGGTGAGCGGTGTAACGTCGCGGGATCCCGCAAGTTCCTTCGCCTCATCAACGAAAAGAATTACGACGAGGCCCTTTCCATCGCGCGCAAACAGGTGGAAGACGGTGCGCAAGTAGTGGACGTCAACATGGACGACGCCATGCTGGACGCGAAGAAAGAGATGGTCACCTTCCTGAACCTGATCGCATCGGACCCCGACGTGGCGAAGGTGCCGATCATGATCGACTCATCCAAATGGGAGGTCATCGAGGCGGGTCTGCAATGTGTGCAAGGCAAGAGCATCGTCAACTCCATATCCCTCAAGGAAGGGGAAGAGAAGTTCCTGGCAAAGGCGAAAAAGATCCAACAATACGGAGCGGCCACCGTCGTGATGGCTTTCGACGAGCAAGGACAGGCCGCCACCTACGAGCGGCGCATCGAGATATGCAAACGGGCGTACGACCTACTGACGAATATCGGCTTCCCTCCGGAAGACATCATCTTCGACCCCAACGTGCTATCGGTGGCCACAGGTATCGAAGAGCACAACAACTACGGCGTCGATTTCATCAATGCGACAGGATGGATCCGCCAGAACCTGCCATACGCCAAGATCAGCGGTGGTGTCAGCAACCTCTCCTTCTCATTCAGGGGAAACAACCCCATACGTGAGGCCATGCACTCCGTATTCCTCTACCATGCCATCAAGAAAGGAATGGACATGGGTATTGTGAATGCGGGAATGCTGCAAGTCTACGAAGAGATACCCGCCGACCTGCTCGAACTGGTGGAGGATGTGGTTTTGAACCGTCGCAAGGATGCCACCGAGCGATTGATCGAGAAAGCGGACGAAATCAAAAACTCCCAAAGCGCAGAATCCTCGCAGAACCGAATAGAATGGAGGACCTACCCTCTTGAGAAACGGATATCCTACAGTCTCGTGAAAGGCATCGGGGACTATCTCGAGGAGGATATGGAAGAGGCCTTAAAGACCTACTCCTCCGCCGTCGAAATCATCGAGAAGCCACTGATGGAGGGCATGAACGAGGTGGGCGAGCTATTCGGTGCGGGCAAGATGTTCCTGCCGCAGGTGGTCAAGACCGCCCGAACGATGAAGAAAGCGGTATCGATCCTGCAACCATACATAGAGGAGCAGAACAAAGGAACAGGCAAGAAATCTGGGAAGGTGCTCATCGCCACCGTCAAGGGAGACGTGCACGACATCGGCAAGAACATCGTCGCCGTCATCCTCGCATGCAACAACTACGAGGTGATTGACCTTGGGGTGATGGTGCCGACCGAACAGATCATCGAGACAGCCATCAAGGAACAGGTGGACGTGGTTTGCCTCAGCGGACTCATCACGCCATCGCTCGAAGAGATGTGCCATGTGGCGGAAGCGATGGAGAAGGCGCACCTGAAAATACCTTTGCTTGTCGGAGGAGCCACCACATCGGACATTCACACCGCCGTGAAGATCGCACCAAGCTACAGCGGAACGGTCATGCACATGCGCGACGCCTCACAAAACACCTATGCCATCTCGATGCTTCTGAACAAGAAGACACAAAAGGAATACGAGGCGCAAAACAGGGCGGCGCAAGCAAAATGCAGATCCACACACCAACAGAAAGAGGAGAAACTGGTCGACTTGGAAGAGGCTAAAAAGAAGAAATTGGATTTGTTCCATTAAATCCCCTTGCGTTATCACCATACCTCAATCAATCTATTGTCTGGACAAACACTATGGATAACTTTGATTCCTTGCGAACTTCGGGAGTTTCCCCCTACTTGAATATCCACAACGATAGTCTATCATCACAGAAACAACTCCACTAGAGAGTCCTTCCCTTTATCCAATTACGGAAACCTCCGTAATAATGAGAAAGCGCGACCACCTCTATGTCAGAGAAGGTCTGCGACACACCACAGCGGGAATCATCCCGATTCTCGCATGCTTGATTCCCAGCCATTTGCTTGCAAATCCCAAGAATTCTTCTGAATTTTACGAAAAATAATTTAATAACTAATCGATCAACTGGTTTAATTTATGAAAACAATAAATGAAATGACAGACGAGGAGCTCGTCCAATATTACACATCCAGAAGAATGGATGGTGTGCCAACTAGGGAGTTGATAAAAGGAATGAATGCAAACAATCTTCCTGACAAGCAACGAAGTATGGTTGTGGAGGCGTTGAGAAAAATAGATAAGGCATATCAAAAAGTGGAGGAAGCAGAAGAGAAAAAAGCCTTTAGGATAAGTGGTTTGATAAAAATGGCAGGTGGAGTTTTGCTTTTCATCTTCGGTTGTATCTTATACAATTTGACGATGGAGGCGGGCAGGGTATTTGTGTTTAATTACCTTGTTTGGGCGATAGCCGTCTTTTTGTTTATTGTTGGAATCGCGCAATTAATACGAGGGCTGAATTTTGGGAAGGATTAAGAGGAAAGACAAGAAAGACCCAAGACATGGGGGAACAACTAAATGAAACATTAGTTCCGCAACAGATTACACAAAAATATTCACTTAATCTATTGCGGAATTATTGTTTCACTTTTTTTCACTAATGGGTTTAACTAGCTCCTAAAACGCAACTTCGGTCGTATATACGGCTTTCATCGGTGTACTTGACTTAAGTTGGATAAGATACTTGTACCTTTTACCTTTGAACACATTGTCGTCAAAGAAACTCGTCCTCTCAGGAGGGAAAGATCCAATCAACTTCGGTGCTGAGCCATCCTCAATCTTAAAGACATGGATTGCATCAATAAGGTTTGAAGCATTCTTCCATGAGATGAGAATCCCGCCTTTTTTATAATTCTTCTCAACCCGAACATCCGTAATGCCATCAGTCCTCACAACATGAGATTTCACTGGAACGCCCTCTGTTATGCTTTGGTTGTTTGACGCATCATAGGATACAAGATTATAAAACACCTTCTCCCCTTTGAATGTGGTTGTTGTATCCGTGAACTCCTCCACAAGATTAGGCCTACTCCATGACATTAACCTTTTCCACTCACCTTGCTCTGTTGTCTTTCTGTACAATTCAACCCTCTGGAGATCGGAGCTGGAACTGTTGATCCATTTAAGGACAAAAAGATTTTTCTCATTTTGTTTGATGTTCGTAAACACCGCCTTTGCGGGGGCTATGGTGTCCGGTTTTACCAGATGAGCCATTCCCGAGAGAGATGACTGGTTGTAATTAAGATCGATAGCCATAACCTTATAATAGACATCGTTGGTAAGAGTACCAAGGGACAACGTATCCGAGAAACTATTTTTAGGCAAGATGGTGTCCGAGCAAGAGAGGAAGTCAACGTTTGGATTGTTTGCCCTGAATACACGGTATCCCATGACATCGGATTCAGGGTTTTTATTCCAAGTCAAACGAACGACGCCAGTTGAATCAATTGTTCCCGACAGACCTGTAGGAGCGGAAGGAGGGATGCTGTCCACTTGGTGACGGAACACCACGTTGGACACACTCCTCTGACCATCTTTCTCTCCATACGCCACAACCCTATAGTAGTTGGTCAGATGTGTGTTTTTATCCTTGTAAGAGCGGGTTTTACTAGACAGCATTTTCGGCGTAATATTTTGGAATATAGGAGATTTCGTTTTCGCGTCGAAATTCATCTTATCCACCCTTTGGACATGGAATCCACGTATGGCTTGGTTCTTAGGATTAGCAACTGTCCATTTGATTTCTCCGACATTTTTTTCATTGACATTTACATCATCGATCTTCACTTCTACCAAGTATTCACATTCGTTCGACACTTTCACCACATTTGAGTAGGGTCCATTTACGCCGAATGGTGTAATACCGCATATTCTATAATGATAAGTTTTGTCGCATTCCGGAAGGGAATCTCCCGCCAAGCAGAGGTCTTTGGATGATTCTCCCGTATAAGTGTAGACGATTGGGTCTTCGTTTACTCTTGAGTATTTCACACCATCGGCACTACGCTCCAGGATATATCCCGAGTAACTCCTTTTATTATCAGCCACGCTCCATTTGAAGCGAACCATCTCACCTGCTGTTTCGGATTCGAATCCCTTAAGGGGAGGAAGTTGGGAAAGATTGTCCATGTCGACACGCACTACTTTTGCTTTTTCAGCGTATTTGCCATCACCTAATAGAACACGGTAGTCATACGTGACATGGGGGGTAACCTTCTCGTCCTTATAGTATAGACATACCGCTTGGGCAATCTCCAAGTTAAATTCACAAGTGACGAGGCCAAGCTTATACAAGTAATCCTGTATTTTGGGATCCTTATATTGGCTCATGTCGAACTGGATAGAGTCGGCTTTCATCTGGGCCTTGATAGAATCGGTGCTGAATTTCTTCTCCAACTCCTCTTGGTATAGGATAAAACCAATCATCATATATTGGTCATTATTCTCCGACATGGCATCGAACTTCTCATACGGAGCAGGCTTCCCGCTAAATATATCAGACCACACTGATGATCCGGCCGCCCTTCTTTGCACCACGAAACCGCTTTCTTTCGCATGACGTAAGATGTCCGCATTTTGTGGATACCATCGAAGAGCGACATAGTTGCCAGCATTGTAAACGTAAAGATCGATGGAGTAATCTCCCGACTGAGCCACTGCACTACCCACACATAGTGAACAGAGGAAGAATATTATGAATTTTATTCGTTTCATATAATGTGACTAATTATTTTACATGTTAAAATGATACTGACACGTCAATCGAAGGCAGGTCGATGCAGAAGATCGAGCATGAGAAGTTTAATTTTCCCCTACCTGTAAACGGAGTTGGTCCGGAACCTTGAAGAGTTGCGAAGGTCATTCCTTTAAAGATGCTGAACTTCTTCTTCCTAATACAAGGATGCCATTTACACCATCTTAGCCAAGGAATCGATGCGCCTACGCTTCCATCGGCATATACATAGATGTCGCCGCTTCCCATCCAATTATTTTGCGTATATACCACCATAAGATCGGATCCTCCGGAAAGATTGAATCCCGCATAGAGTATATCCAAAGGAAGAGAGATCTTAGCTCCTACTGACATGTCGACACCGAAGGCAAAACCTTTCCCTTGAGAAATTTCCCCTTCTTTTCCTTGCGCTGGGGAAAGTGTAATCCCTGCTTTTGCGGCCACAGTCTCATTCAATGGGAGGAGTGGAGTCTCAATCTCACCCATCATAAAGTATGACTGCGACTTGGCGAACCCTAAAAATTCCAGGTTATTTGGCTGATTTCTTGTCCCCAACCAAAAATGCCACCTGTCAGGATCTGTATGCAAAAGAGCGTTCGCTTCTCCCTTCAACAGGTTGCCTTTAAACTTGATCTTTCCTTGCAATTGTGCCTCAAAGGTCCGATTTGGGCGGTCATATATCGAATTTAGGGCTACACTTATATTGGCATCATCCGGTCCATCTTCAAGTCCCATTTCCGACAAGAATGATGCGAATCCGTACAATCGAATAAAGTTAAGTCCCCAATGGGAGTTCAAACTCAATTCAAGATTGGCATTAGCAGAAACCAAAGACTTCTGCGCAACATAAATACCCATTCCTGCCATAAATCCGAAACCAGCTTCAGGATTAAAGCTATAATTGTCTTTCTCACCAAATTTAATAGGCTCAAAATCATTCCCCGTTGTAGGTTTTCTTGGTGTATCCATCTTATAGTACAGACCTCCCATGAAAGATTTCGCAAATAAACATGGAGGGAAAAGCATTACACCAGCAGGCAGCTCTACTGCGGCTTTTGTATAGAAATATGTGTCATTTTTCTTGGTACGACCAAAAATCACATCACCACTCACGCCAAAACTAAGCGCACTGATTTCCAGCAACAAACCGCCTCTGAACTCTGAGTTGATTATAGTATCTTTATTTTTATAGCCTTCGTATTCTATGTCTCCCTTAAAACGGAAGGCTGAGAAGTCCAAATCAAGTTTGATTGAGTCAACTTTAAAATTTTTATATTTCCATTCCCGATTTTCAAAAGTTGAATAAATATCGAAACCTCCACCAACTGCGATGCCCCAACTACCCTCTTGTGCCAAACTAAGTTGTGCCGCAATTCGAAGATCTAATAATGATTCTGCGCTTGCTGTGGAATTTTTCCTTAGGCCGAGTTCGTTAAGCGATATTCCAAAACCTGCGAATGAGAAACCGACAGTTCCGTCCAATCCAAAATAATCGAAATCCACGTGAGGAGAACTTGTCGAGAACTTCAATCCCTCAAATTTCACACCTTTCAATCGGAAGTCTGACTCAACAGTCAAACTTCCGTTCATACATAATGATGCTTCGAATCCATCGCCTCCCTTTTTGTCTCCGATATCGAGGTAAGAACCTTTATTGATAGTAACTTTTGCCTCCTCTGTAAAAGGTATTCCAAAGGTTGCATTGTCTTTTATGCCAGCATTAATATTATAGTAAAACCTATCACTGTAACCGAATGACCCCCTAAAGGATAACTTGAGTGGGTTTTCATTCTCTTTAAGGAAAGGCACTTGGGCACTTCCTGAGATCATACCATCCGACAACTCATTCTGCCAAATGGAAACACCAATAGTGTCGACTGAGAAATCAAGACCCGGATTCGAATTTTGGTCTGTAGTTGTGGACTCGCCATCATGTAGCATCATCATGAAGTTACCGGTCAAACCATAATCATCAACAAGGAGGTTTTGTACCGATATTGTCTGTCCATCCCCATTGAAGGATAGTTCCTTTGGAATGGTAACGTTAAGTTTCTTTAGGAAGAAGCCGCTCCATGTCTCTGGGGCACCAGCGGTTTCGTCCCAATAGTCTGGCGGGAAAACAAAGCCCGCCGCATTCTTTGACGAACTTAGGTCAACTATTGCATCCGTAACATCAAATACAAAATCACCGCAGTTGGCCACCTTGAATTTTTTATCGAACTTCACTTTCGATATAAATCCGTCACCCAGGTTAAATGAGAATGAGGCCTTCACAGGATCATCACCTTCAGCTGGTGACACAAATGACTTATCGAATACGAAGTCTCCGCTTATCTGTCCATTCTGAACGCCCTTACAATCGAAACTGACCCAGCATCTTTCTTCCTTAGACGAAGATTCTCCATTTAACTTAAGTTTTATCTTGTTGTCTAAGAACGTAAAGTCAACTTTGGATCCCAAATATAATTTAGCCTCCTCAGACATGCTGCCATCCATTGATATATCATTCCCTTCAAAGCGAATAATATTATCTCCGCTCGAAGAAACAGAGAATGGAAGCGCCAATGCCGCCTCAGCATCCAATAGGACACTGGCACCTTCGGATCCGATGTCTTTCCTATCCATTTTCAGTTTGTCGATTGTCAACTCGACACCAACATCACCCACCTCACATCGCACCACGGCGGGAAGTTCATAACCGTCTTCCATATTCTGAAGCGCGGAGTACGTCTCGGGGAACTCTTCCTTGACTGAAGCAAGGGCATCACCACCTATATTGCCAACAACATCCGAGGTTTCATTCGCAAATGATGCGGCAATGAAGAATAAGTATGCGCACAGTAACGTGCAGGGTTTTAATATTTTCATTTTATTAGATTATCATTTTCATACAGAAACATTATTAAATCTCTTTGTTCTTCACTTTTTATTTATTGTAAAAGTTATTTCATTAATAGTTTTCTTAACCTCAATTTCTTTAATATTATCCAAATTTAGGTCTGAATATTTATTATTCTTTTTACAATAAACCAGATAACGTATTAGGCTTTCTAACTGTTCATCTGCTTGTTTACTGAAATTTTCTGTAAGATCATCAAACGATGAAAGCACAATATTTACGATTCTTTCAAAATCATTAGCTTTCGGTGTTAAATACTTAATCGGGATTTTTACTTCTACAGTTTTAGATGAAGTTCTTTCATTCTGATCATATGCTATTAAAAATGCGAAAACGCCATCCAATCTATTTTTTGTCTTATTTTTTTTATAACTTTCGCTCGCCCAATCAACAATTGACGCTACCGATTTATACGCATAGCTCTTTTTACTCCGGTTTCCCCCTGCCACATCACACAATAAATCGATTGCGGAATTCACATAATATTTAAACAAATTAGGCCTTTGACAAATTGCGTCCACCTCCGCTCCCGGATACGCATGACCTTCGGTGAAAGCAAAACATTTATTTGCAGCCCCACCATACATCTTAGAAGCATTGATATCATTGGATCCTAATATTTCCAGCAATCCATTCCAAATCGTTTCAAGGCCCTTTGTATCAGTAGGACATATTTTTTCATCTATTGCAGCTAGCACACTACCTTTTGATGCCACATCATATCCCAATGAGGCAACAAAGAGAGTTCCATTTTCTAACATAAATGCTATATTTGCCGCTTTTGATACAATTTCACTCCAATATTCAAGCTTACCCCTATAAACTATATCTTGCGAAAGAATTATTGCATTTACTACACCTCTTGTAAATGTCTCTTTATTGTATGAAGTACGAAATTTACCATTCTTATATATAATAGTATCCGAAGGCCTTTTTTCGTAAACATAAACCTTATCTACATATTTTTCTATCGCTTTTATATAGACATCATTCTTAATTTTAGCACTATTTGTAATACTTTCTTCGTCAATCCTACAGTGAGCAAAACAATCCCCAAATCTATGGAAAAGGAATTGCCTATTATCCGTACTCTTCCCCTTGAAAATATTGTTCGTTAAAGGATCAATATAATATGGGTCTGTTTTTAGCTTATGAAGAGCGTATAACGTTGCTGCAAGTTCAACGCCATGATATCCACCAGTAAGAGCATGAAACTGTTGTTGAAGATAAGGTTGCAACCACGTTGTATTCTCAACAAAAACACCATTTCCGTCTATTTCTGTATCAGGCGCTTCTGCCCATACTCCATATTGTTGTGCTGTACCAGGATCAAGACCTAATAATAGACATAAATATGTAAACAAGTAATAATGGCCATCAGTAGTCCATTGCGAATCCTCCGCATCCTCCAAGAAAGGAAGTGTGTACGATGGATGGTTGTCCATAACAGTCCATTGCCATACCTTGGTCTCTGTTCCCTGGTTATAATCCATGAGATTCTTGGTTGTATTCTTATTAACACCGAAATCAAACGTGTGTTCCAAATCGAAGATACCATGTCCTAACTCGTGGGCTATCGTCCAGGCATCCGTATCTGTTCCATACGTTGCCGCACTGCTAAACACATAGCCTATACTCTTATTTCTTGGCATGTCTCCTTTCACATTTTTGTCCTTTGCGCTTGGACAAATGAAGATGTAGGCATCTTTACTATCCTCAACCTCCGGATGCTCTTTAACATATGCTTGTGTAAGATCCTTCATCTCTTTACTCTCCAAACTTAGAAGACTTGTCTCAGAGACATCCAAACCATCGTCAAGGAAACTTAATTTTTTATCTTTATCAAATTGATCCTCCAACTTTATAGTAAAATACTTGCCTAGTGGATTATAAATGGCATTCAGTCTTCCCGAAATTATATCTTTTTTAATCGAGTTGGAATCTCTTCTGACAGGAACCAAATGAAGTGTGATATTTTCATTCTTCATTGATTGGATAAATGCTCTACCGAGTACATTAAGCGAGCCTTTGCTCTTATCCATCGCGATTAGGTTCAAATGCTCGGTTTCTTTACCAGCGAAGATCGTAAGCTCACATTCGTTTGTTGCGCTCCATTTAAGATTCTCTATTTTCACGGCATCCTCTTCCGCTTGGATATAGAAGGAAACGCTGTCTAGATTAATATCGCCATCACCTTTCGTGAATTTTGCGACCAGTTTAGTCGCTTTACCCTCCTCAAGGGCAATCCACTGGCCGGGAACTTGGTAATAGCTACTAATTTGTAGACCATTGAACGGCGACATGCCTTCATCAATCACAGGATTTCCATACTCTTTGGCGGTGAATGTTATTTTGCCATTCTCACCTACTTTATCCTCATCGGAAATATTACCCACCTCATCTTTCCCCACGATTGTGCCTATTGCATTACCAGAAACAGAGACTTTTTTACCCTCCACTTTTATTGCTACTTGCGAACTTTCGGATTTTGAATCAGCTATCTTCTTCTGGAGATTTGTTTTTGTGCCCGCGTTTTGTTTATTGGCTACACCGTTGATATTCAATGTCAAAGGGGAACTTCCCGTGGTGCTCTCAATGTGACCGGAGGTCATCTCTTTGGAGGAGTTGACCTTAATACCCTCAAACTTAACCCTAATTCCTGTCCAATCCGATAGAATTGGCAAAAGTGCGATACCTTGACCAGAGAAAGTGCCATTAGCGTTGCGTTCAACGTTTGTCACCTTTACACTCTTACCACACGCATCAATGATATCACCCGCCTTTAATTCTTCAATATTATCGTTAAGAGAGAGGACAGGAATATTACTCTTACAATCGTTGTTCGCCTTATACTGCACTTTGAAATCCTTTTTATTAGGCTTTGTATATGCGGTATCCGGGCAGTCCGTTATACCCTCAATCTTAGCTACATAATCAACTCCCGGCGTAATGTTTTTCGAGATCACCCAACTAGATTCGTTTTGGGCAAATGTCTGAGTTGTCCATTCAATGACAGAATCTTGTCCTTTAACATTATAACCAACTCGATATCCGCAATACTTATCAGGGTCGGTCTCCCAAGATATAGTCACAGCGTCAGACACTTCCACCTCTAAATCAGGAGCATCCGTATTGGATTCTTTCTCTTGTTTCACTATCTCTTGCGACCACGGATCACAATTGCGGTATCGAAGGGTAAACGGCTCGCTCCAACCCCCATTCTTATAGTAGCCAGAAGTGGTGTACTTACCATCCGGGTTTGTTCCATCTTTATAAATCTGGACTCTCCACAAATAGGTGTGATTCTTCTGCAACTTACCTGTTGTGTTAATAAACGAATAGAAAGGGACGTTGGTCTCATCCATGAATATTGGGACTTGTGTTTCAACAAGCGAGTTCAATCGAGACTTTCTTTGTCTTGTTGAATAATCGGATCCCTCATCAAAAAGACCATCAGGCATCTCATAGATGGCTATTCTAAACTTTCTGCTCGGATCTGGCACTGCCGCAAAGGATTCAGTCCATGAGAAATTGATTACCCCTCCGATATTAGGTGAAATACAGTCGTTGTCATTGGGGTAAATGCACATGGGAGGTTCGCTTTTGCTCAAATAGGCTAACAGATAAGCCGGCTCACTAACCGCAATATTAGGATTTGTAGCGTCAAAAGCTTGGAAAATGAATTCGTAGGCTCCCTCTTCGTAACAGAATTCTTCATTCGATTGATTACCCACATAATTCAGTAAAGGAGTGATATCCACAATTGTTGGCACACCACTTGCCACAGTGAATTTAACTCCAGTAACCTTTTCGTTAATTAAATAAGAATTACCATGTTTCATCTTTATGTCCAGGCAAAACGTGTAATTAGCATGGTTCACATCCCTACTTAGAGCAAACACATTGAATCTCTTACTTGCCGCATAGTCCAAAAGGCAATTACTGTATGGAGGTAAAATCTGTGGATTCAATACTACAGGATAAACAACAGCAGCTGAAAGCTTCATACTAATAAGAAGCATCGCAAAAAGTAGTTGAACCTTGAGAAAACGAGTTTTCATATATTTTGTATGATATTATCAATTAAAAAGTTATGCCATATCTAATAGTTGCCAAGAATTCATAGTTCCTCGCCATCTCTGTCTTTAGACGATTGGTCAAGCCCGCCGACGCCGAGAAAGTGTGACGGCCGTATTTCTCCTTGATGCCATGGAGCAAATAGGAGGCGGAAAGGGACGAGTTCAGCAACGAATTTGTTTTTTTGTCATTGAGAATATTCTCGTTGAAAGCGAAGGATAGTCCTGTTGTAAGATGTTTATCAAAGAACTGCTTCGTACAGGAAATACCCGGACCATAATACAAAGACTTGTAGAGATCCGCTGTAGCATGATTGATGGAAAAGAAAGTCGCGAACGAGAAATCTTTGGGTACAAGGGACTGACCATAAGAGACCGAAGCGGAGACGATATCACTAATCGATTCCTTCACGTCATCGTTTTTCGAATCACTTGTCTGATATGAGGCCATCACGTTGATATTATGTCTAAGAGTAGTATCCTTGCCAAAGTTGTAAGAGGCCATCGCATTCAACGACTGGTTAATTTGATAAAAGTTCAAGCTGTCCAAGTCATCTACATAGTAAGGATAGGCTGTCTTCCTATAACGTGTATAGGTGGAGAAATTAGAGTACGACACAGATGTCATGAACCCCTTTGAAGAGAAGGAGACATTGGCGGAACCCACCATTCGTCGGGTATCGTCTGCCTTAAGATCATTCAGGTTGTTCCTTTCAAGACCAAACTTTCCCGACATTGATAGTTTTCCCCCAACCAACTTTAAGTAAGGGGCAAGAGTAAACGTCTCAACATCATTGGTGAAGTAATACCCTCCAAGGGTTTGATAATCCGGAGCGACTCGCTCATAGCAGAACGACAAACCCCATATTGCACCCTCATAACCAAGCGATGCGTTAAGCGCATCTACAAACCGATCGTTACCATTCCTTCCGAATACTCTGTCTATAAAGTTAGCAGACTCTATTTGTTCTCCATTGGAAGCACGAAGTTCCGAGTTATAAAGAGAGAGTGCGTACTCTCCCTGGACGAAGAAGTGTTTCAGGAATTTTTGACGGAAATATGCAGATACTGCCATGTTTTTTTGTGGATGCAGATCAGCCTCCGCTGGTATAGGCATTTCCAATGACTCTTTATCATCTTTTGCAGAGAATAAAATCACATTAGCATCAGTACCCTTATTGCAATAGCCCACCTTAAATCCATATCCCATACGTTTGTAAGCCACATCATAGATGTTGTTTGCTTCAGGATTATACTCTATGGCTTTTTTAAAACGTCCATACATCGCACTAACATTCCAATGGCCCGGTGTAAGCTCGACACCCACACCTCGCGCATCATGACCAGCCAACGTATACTGAGAAAAATGCATGTTAGTCGTTCCCAAATATAGTTTTACCCATTTATACTTTGGGGCAAACTGAAAACGATTGAATGGTTGCGTATAGGTTTTACTTGTATTGGAAACCGCAAAGGAGAACGGAGCGTCTATTATCCCCAAGATATTGAAGTTAAGATTTCCCGACAAAGTATACATGTAAGGATCTCTATGAATTAAACTGTCGCTACCCGAGTAAAAAGTGTTATTGAAGCTTAGCCCGCCAGAAACCTTCAAGCCTTTCTTCACATCAAACTGCTCCAAGTCCTGAGCCATCGAAAAGAGGACCCCCTGAACCATTAACAGTAATAAAATTATCTTTTTCACAACTTCTACAATTATCTATTCATTCTGTTACGATCATCTCTCGCTTGGGGCTACCAGTACGACTACACTGGCAGCATCTGTCGCAGTACGAACACGCACAACGGACGTCTCGGTAAGATTAACATTGAACTTGCATATGTAGTTCGAGTCTGACAACTCCCATTCATCCGAATTCGCTGTAATAGGTGGAACGGAAACGGTTGATGCGCTTCCATTCATACCATACACATCACAATAGACATCTTTTTTCGACTTCAATGTGACAAAAATCGTACATTCATCCCCTACGTTAGCCGGATTTGGAGACGCAATCAACTCCAAGATATCCTTTGTGCTCAAATTAGCGAAGTGTTGACCGTCATTCTCCACATTGTTAGGTTTCCTACCATTCTTACCATTATATTCGACGGTTATATCGCAACCTCCAACATATAATGTATGGGTAAATGGATACGAGAACAACGTATCACCCGAATTCTGGATCAGGGAATCTGTCACCAAACGAATAAACTTCATTCGTTCGATTGAGTTCTTAGAGAAAAGCTCAGCGGTGAATTTTTCAAGAGCCATCTCCTTGGTACAGATTGATTTCTTCTTCTCCGTTTGAGACGCTATATTTTGTTTTATCACCTTTTTTTCCTCACTATTAGCAGAATTGAGTGACTTTTCCAGTTCCTCGACCACTTGCTCCAAACGTTTGTATTCCCTGTCATATTCATTTTCCGGAAGTATACTTGAGACAACTTCATCCGGAATACCCCAAAGAGGACCATAATAGGTCTTGCCATTGATCCACTCAACCGTATCTCCCGGCATCAATCCATATCGGAAATAATCAGGGTCAATAACTTCATAGGAGACACCTTGAGGCAAGTCCTCAGGCTTAATTGAGAAGGAGACACTGTCATAAGCAAAACCGCCAGTTGATGAGATATCCACAAAAACCACGATATCATCGAGACTATGCCAGTTCGTCACCATACAATCGACATTGACATCTGACATCTTTTTAGTGTTTGGCGGAATCACTCCACTCTTCTTAACACATCCGTTCGCATCCTTGACAGCGATGGAATGTGAGGTACCCGAAGAGACCTTCTTGAATGAATCATCATTAAAGTCATAGGAATCGTCCAACGCGTATAGATATGGCGCCGTACCACCAGAGACCGATTCCACATATACTCTAGAGAACTCCTCACCAGGGCAAACAGGAGAGGCAGCCGCACTGATTACAATAGGAGAAGAGACCCCGAAATTGTAGTCGACATTTTTCTTACATCCCTCTTTGTCAACAATCACCAAGGTATGGGCGCCTCCTGGCAAACTGCGCAAGCGCAACTTGTCATTAACAGTCGACTCAAATGAAGATGGATCACTAATCTGCGCATATGCTTTTGTGACCGTATCATACAAATCAATATTCCTAAATAAAGATGCATCGGAAAAATCATCTAGGTACATTTGATATGGAGGGTATGAGCCATAAACTTTGATTTCCAATTCGCCCGTAGCGGCATCTGGACAAGGCTTTACTGAATCAAGTTTTACAGCCACATAAGGGATATACGACAAAGATGTATCACCTGCGATATCCACAGTGGAGTATCCAGAACATCCATCCGCATACGCAAACACACCAACCCGACCTGAAGGAAGGCCACTGATGATGTCATTACCCTCTTCATCAGTTTGGAAATCCTTTATCTCTAAGAAATCACCTTTCTTTGCAAGACGTATCTTGTAACTATGAGGTTTTTGGGAGATTTCAGGGCCAAGATTAACCTTGATGGAGTGATTCTTTGGTTGAGCACATTTATCAAAAACCTCTTCTCCGACAACCTTAATATTGGCATCAACAATCATATTCTTACCTACTGTATCGACACAGCCTTTTTTATCCATCACCATAACGTTAATCTTGCCTACAGGAAGGATATCGGACGTATAAACATAGCTGTCTCCTTCCTTAACAAGCATGGTATCAGGTTCGAAGTCTTGCCCTACTGTCACACTTCCCTGATTTCCACTCAAGTCTTTGGGGTCATTATCATCAGGATCACCCCACTCATGCGAGTCTACGACAATGAACTGATAAGGAGCCCATCCGCCTGATGCCTTTAGCTTCACACGTCTCTTATCGGCATCACATGCGTCAATTGCATGTTCCATCTCGACAAGGAGAGGATTCTCCGGATTCTTAATCTCAAAACTTTGTTCAAAATAGCATCCCTTGGAATCTTTGACTTCAATCCTATAAATACCAGGATACATGGCAGTGTAACCCAGCCAACTCTGAGGATATTCGAATTTAGTATATGTTGAATTATGCTTGGACAATGAGTCCATCGGGAATTCTAAGACAACAGCATCCTGTAGGGCATCTTTGAAGAATTGGTCTTGTGTTTTTCCATACATTTCCACGCTAGGATCAAGAGAAACAAGAGAAAAACCAATCGAGTCTATATCACCAAACTTGCCAAGATAACCTTTATCAGTTCTATTATTATCAATCACGTCTTTAGCATAATTAACCGACACATCTTCATCCACAAATTGTATGGCTTCGCCATTTCGAATAGGGACAATGTCCAACTCTCCCGATGCTTTGCCATAGCAGGTTGCATCCGCCACACAATTTTTAAAGACGATCGGTTCTGGAGCATTGATCTTATGAATAGCGATCACCTCGTCCGCACAACCTTCCACAGTAGAATGATATGAGAAGGTATAAATGCCCGAGCCTAAATTGTCAATAACAATTGTTTCTGGGATCGAAGGATCGTTCTTCCTCGAGACGGTCACACCTCCTCTCATGGAGAATTCTGACAACTCATGACCACCCGAGATCATAACTTCTATAAAACCATCTTTTGAGTAACTACATCTCAAATCTGTGGTACTATTATCAGAGATGGAGATTGAGTAATTAGGGATAGCGTCAAGTTCATACTTCTCTGCGATCTTGCTTCCACATTTATTCTCCACATACAGCGTGAAAGATTTATCCCTCAAATTATTTATACGGAACTTAGCTACCGCATCAATCACCTCGAATGGTGATAACTTCTCGGTTTCTTCTCCCTCATAGGACAGATATGAAATCGATTCATCCCATCCTTCCACAACAAAGGCCAATTCACCATTCGGATTACTGATACAAGTGGAAGGCGTAATCTTCACATCAGTTAATACGAGTTGAGGTCTAACGGTCAAAGCCAACTGATAGGATGTATCGACTCGACCTGTCGCCACCACTCTATCAAAGTCAAACACACCTGGGATTGAGCCCTCCAAAACGATGTCAAAACCATGCTTTTGATAAATGGTCTCACCAAAGCAGATTGAATCGCTGAGCTTTACAACCACTGGTGAAAGGTACTCATAAGCACCCATACATGTCATGTCAGGTCTCATCTCACCTCTTTGGTCTACCTCTATGCCTGAATTTTTTAGACGAATGCTTTCTCCATTCTCCATCACATCAGTTCTCAACGCAACAACAGGTGTAAATCCGCCTCTATTTGTAAGGAGGAACTTCCCTTCTTCCTTATAGAATAACAAATCCAATTGCTCCACAGAAAGCAAACGTTCATCCATATCTTGAGAGAGTTTTCCCTTCGTCAAACCAACAATATTATCGGGCAATATTTCAGAGACTTCAGAAGGTAAAGAGTCATATCCAAAGATATTGCCGACAAAAGTGAAGGCTGGATCTGAATTCGCATACATACCACCCACGAATCCTTTGATGCCTAACAACGTGTTATGGTACATAACCAATGAGTCCGTCTTTATCCAATCCCGACCTTGTTCGTTGTCAGCAAACGTATTATTCACCAACTTCACAATACTACTTTGAATTATAGGTTCATCTTCCCCTTGAGAGATTGAATTTGAGAAGGTAGATGAAGTGATGGTAACATCCGAAGTGTTACATTGGACAATTGGAAGACTTAAATTTCCATCGAAGATGGAGTTTGTAACAGACACCTTACCACTTGACATAATCCATAATGGAGTACCTGTATGGTGTACAAAACTTGAGTTTTTGACGATTGTATTGCTGATAGAACCGGAAGAAACAGCGTGTACATTCGAGTCAAATCTCACATTATCCAATTCCAACGAAGAAAGCACAAGTGTAACCTTTACGGCCGCATCACAATTGTTCATCCTCGAATGACTAACAACGATGCTTGACTGAGGTGCAAGATCAGTGCATATACCATTCTTTGAATGGACAATATCAACACCATCAAATCTAACCTTTTCTGCGTTCTTGTCAATATAGAACACATAAGTTGTGTTATCATCCGTTATTCCTCTGGAGTCATTATCCAATATATCTCCGGAGAAGATGGTAAGATTATTATCCGGATCCGAAACATCTCCATCTTTTGCATCGGTTGGATAACCTCCTATAATGGAAACGTCATTCCTAACAAAGAAGAATCTTGATGCGACATTTTCATTTTTTTGAAGGTTGAGATCCAATGTTGGATAATATGTTCCAGCCGCAACATGGAAAGTAGATGCCGCTGGTGCGTACGGCAAATAAGCGGCAAAGACCTCAGCACTCATTGCATTCTCCCAAGACGAGCCATCCCCAGAACCATTCGTTTTCACGTAATAATCTGTCAGTGTCGAATCTAGAGGCAAAACTGTAAAGGATTCAACACGCATCTTTTGACAACCATCCACCACAGCAAAGATGGTATCACGAACAGTTCCAATAATGAATGGATCATATTTATCTCCAAAAATCTCCGAATAAACACCTATAGTCACTGTATCCTCTATAACTTCGGGGACAAGTTCACAAAGGCAATATGGATCGCTAAGTTCTGATGAATACTTATCGTCCTTTGCATTAGACTCAGCATTATAAATAGCGATAGCGACCAAACATGAAGCTTCTTCTAATGATTCAGGAACTTCTATTGAGAACTTCCCATCAACGACATTCGATGTTGACGCAATATATTTTAGAGCCGACTGATGTTCGTTATATGTAGCAAACAATTCAACAGACGCCCCATCCTTGATCTTATCTAATCCACTTGCAATTTCACCATTTACAACATATTTATCATTTCCCAATATCACTGAGGTTATAATTGGGCTCTCTATGACACTTTCAATAGCCAGTTTTTTGTTGCCATAGAAAACATTTTGAGAGATAATCGAAGAAGCGTTACCTACCGTGATATCGCTTTCCTCATTTCCTCCGATATGATTCTTACTAATGTTCAAGAAGTCCTTTCTGTTTCCACCCATAACCTCTATTCCATATCCTCCATTAGGAGATAATGATCCATCTCTCCTTACACCGATATAGTTCTTTTCTATTATAGATTGCGTAGTAGGTATTGTCAAATTTGATATCTGAATACCAGAAGAGTTGTTTGCTGATATAAGATTACCTACTGCAATAAAGGTGTCGGCACTTACATATACACCTACTCCATTCGCAAGCGCATCACTCTCATCCTTTGTTAATCCAATAATGTTATCATATAGTTCAATCTTGTTCAAGGTGCCATATGATTTAACACCATACTCCGAATTACCAGAAATGACTGAATTTTCAATTTTTAAATTCTCACCTGCCACTTCAATGCCTCGTTTACAATTGCTAATGTGAGAGTTAGAGACAATAACATCAGAAGAATGAACAGCATATAAGCAATAACCTCCTTGTTCTCCTTTTATTATAACATTATCCAAGCTCACCTTAGGCACGTATGACACAACGCCATCATTATAACCTTCTATTGTAACATCTTTTATAGATAAAGACATATCCTCTAAAGCCATACGCTCCTTAGCATCGACAAACAAACCAAGAGATGCACTGTCGGACGATGAGATTTTTCCTCCTTCAAATAATATACTATCATTTACCATTACCTTTATTCCTCGGGATACAATATCAAAGTTTCTTACAACAGCGCTATTAATCCATCCCATATCATAAAGACCGCCAATGGACATATTGACATTATCAATACTAATTGTATTTATATGAGAAGGCGAAATATACGTGCAAAAGCCATCATAAATGTTATTAATTGATGTCGACGATATTACCATACTATTCAAGCTGTCGAGCACAATTGGAGAAGATTTTTCGGATGATTCTGATATATCCTTAATAGTACAGTTAATAAGTGACAAAGAATCGGACTTTGATAATACAATCGGTGCATTGCTAAACTCACAACTCCTAGCAATTACTACACTACCTGGTCCTCCGTCGATGGCACTCATCACATTTCTCATGTATATGCCCTCTAACTCAATATTAAGAGCCTCACCATAGCTATTAAACAGATAGGTTTTAATTGGCATTGGATCACCATCCATCACTGTGAGATTTTCTTTAGGGTTACTCTTGTCCCCTGTTTTTGCATCTGACGGATATCCTCCCATCACCTTAATGGATGATCTCACATTATAACTTCCATATCCATACGTAAGCAAAGGAGTATAATTACCTGCCGCCATGTGGAATGTGACACCATCAATTGCATACGGGATATATGTGGCGAATTGTTTTGCACTCATCGCATTTTCCCACGAACTACCCGTCGAGTCACCTGAACCATTTTCTTTTACGTAATAATCTCTTAACTCAAGCGGTTTAACAAATGTGTATGGAGAACTAAGCTCGGTTGTGAACTGGTTTCCAGTATAATACGCCGTTGCGACAAAATAGTTGTAATCACCCTCTTCAAGATCCGAAACAGATACTGCGAATGTGACGGAACCTCCATCGTTATAATTCACGAAAGACTTAGCGAGAAGTTTTTTTGCGGATTGAGGATCTCGGTCCGTCTCATACAGTTCCACGTCAGCGTCAAAATGATCTTTCACCTGCACATCCACATACACACTGTCTCCGACCTTTCTGGCTTCTTTAATAACCGGAATATTGTCTTCCCATGTTTTATAACCAGTATTGTTTTCTATCGCTTTCCCGTTTTTATTCCCCCAGAATACATTTTGAGATATGCTGGAGCCTATCTCTTCGGAAACATCTCCCTTTTCATTATATCCGATATGGTTATTTATTATGGAGACAGGCAAACTGTAATATCCGGAAACTATACGTATTCCATAACCTTTATTAGGAATAGGATCACCTTTTCTCGAAACGCCAATGTAATTGTTGCTTATTTCAGCCGATAAGGCAGAATTCCCAGCGCTTATAATTACGCCATCTCCTCCATTAAACCCTATCACATTAGCGTCTTCGATTGATTCCGGGGCCATAGATCTACCTCCAAGAGAAGATAAATTACCATATAAGTCTATCCCATATTCTCCGTTGCCTAAGTCCCTGTATGATTCGTCAGTTCCTATATAATTCCTTTCAATGATTGAGGTGTGGTTGGTCCCCATTTTTACACCATATCCTGTATTTCCGGAAATGATGTTATCTTTTGCCACAAAAGCACCGGCATTAACAAATACACCATTCCCATTCGCATTTTTTTCTCCTGAAGGGTCTACGCCAATATGATTTCCTATCAACTCGAGAGAGGAACACGGAACATTATAATCTGCGGAGGTATTAATTCCATCCGATGTATTTCCTATAATATAACAATTTTTGATGGTATGGTTTCCCGCTTTATATAAATATCCAACGGTTCCATTCTTAAGAGTCGATCCGCTAACCGTCACATCCGTCTTTAGGGAAGAAAGGCAGGTTCCCGTGCCTTGATTGTCAATTGTCGTGTTCTGAATTAACGCTTTATCAACGACCCCCAAATCAACTCCAGACCCCAATATCTCAGAATTCTTTAGTTCAAAAGAATTACCTGTAACAAGTTCTATATGGGAAAGCTTGGAGTCCTCAATGCTAAGTTTAGAAAATATGTCCTCAACTCTTATGGAAGCATTGGCTGCCTTAACGTCAGACAGATATCCTTCTCCCAGGTTTCCATTATACAACATGCCTCCGACTTTATTCAGTGTGACATCTTCCATTATCAAATTATCGACATATGGAGTCGGCTTAAATAAATCGTCAGCAATATCTGTGAATTGCACTTTTTTGAAACTTACAACTCCCGCCGAGTTTATTGAAATCGGGTACTGAGACTCTGAATCCTCGCTAATGTTGATTATTTCTGAATTTGAAATACTGAAGCTATCTACTTTGCTGAGTACAATCGGAGCATTGTCAAAAACACAGTCAAAGACCTCTATTTTACCACCTTCCGTCGCTTCTATCGCACTCATGACATTCATCATCTTTAACCCTTCAAGATAAATGTTCAACGTATCACCATTGGTCATTCTTCTGAAAAGGTATGATTTAACACCCATGTCAGATGCATCTATGGTTGAATAAGTTCCTTCCGTTCTCTCCGCACCAGTCTCAGCGTCTGCCGGATAACCTCCAATTACACGGATATCGGAGCTCAAGTAGAATCCGCTATAACCATATATTTTCCTCGGTTCATAATTGCCTTCCGCCAAATGGAACGTAGTACCATCCGGAACAGATCCGCAAATGGAAGCGAATTGTTTTGCGCTCATCGCATTTTCCCACGAAGCACCCGTCGAGTCACCTGAACCATTTTCTTTCACGTAATAATCTCCTAATTCAAGCGGTTTAACAAATGTGTACGGAGAACTAAGTTCGGTTGTGAACTTGTTTCCCGTGTAATACGCCGTTGCAACAAAATAGTTATATAAACCCCCTTCAAGATCTGAAACAGGTACTGCGAATGTGACGGAACCTCCTTCGTCATAATTCACAAAAGACTTTGCGAGAAGCTTTTTTGCGGATTGAGGATCTAGGCCCGTCTCATACAGTTCCACGTCAGCGTCAAAATGATCTTTCACCTGCACCTCCACATACACACTGTCTCCGACCTTTCCTACTTCTTTAATAACCGGGATATTGCCTTCTAATGTTTTATAACCAGTATTATTTTCTATCGCTTTGCCGTTTTTATTCCCCCAGAATACATTTTGAGATATACAGGAGCCTATCTCTTCGGACACATCTCCTTTTTCATTATATCCTATATGGTTATTTATTATTGAGACAGGATAATTGAAAGATCCAGAAACAATACTTATACCATAACCTCTATTAGGAATAGGATCACCTTTTCTCGAAACGCCAATGTAATTGTTGCTTATTTTAGCCGACAAGGCAGAATTCCCGGGGCTTATAATTACGCCATCTCCTCCATTAAACCCTATCACATTAGCGTCTTCAATTGATTCCGGAGCCATAGATATACCGCCCATAGTAGACATACCATGCAGGTCTATTCCACATCCTCCGTTACCTAAGTCTCTATGGAATTCGTCAGTTCCTATATAATTTCTTTCAATGATTGAGGTCTCGTTGGGCCCTATTTTTACACCATATCCTGTATTCCCAGAGATGATGTTGTCTTTTGCCACAAAAGCACTGGCATTAACATATACTCCATTCCCATTCGCATCTATTTTTCCTGAAGGGCCTACGCCAATATAATTCCCTATCAACTCAAGAGATTGAGAATGTGTATGATAATCAGCAGAGGAATTAATTCCATCCGATGTGTTTCCTATAATATAACAATTTTTAATGGTATGGCTTCCCAACTTATATGAATAGCCAACGGTTCCACTCTTAAGAGTCGATCCACTAATCGTCACATCCGTCGTCAGGGAAGAAAGACAGGTTCCCTTACCTTGATTGTCAATTGTCGTGTTCTCAATTGTCGCTTTTTTCACGGAAGCCAAATCAACTCCCGACCCCAATATCTTAGAATTCTTTAATACAAAAGAATTACCTACAACAAGTTCTATATGGGAAAGCTTGGAGTCCTCAATGTTAAGTTTAGAAGATATGTCCTCAACTCTTATGGAAGCATTGGCTGCCTCCACGTCAGACAGATTAGCTTCTCCCAGTTTACCTCTATACAACATGCCTCCAACTTTATTCAGTGTGACATCTTCCATTATCAATTTATCGATATATGGAGTCGGCTTAAATAAACCGTCAGCAATATCTGTGAATTGTATATGCCTGAAGCTTATAACCCCCGCCGAGTCTATTGAAATCGGGAACGGAGACTCTGAATCCTCGCTAATGTTGGTTATTTCTGAATTTGAAATACTGAAACTATCTACTTTGCTGAGTATAATCGGAGCATTGTCAAAAACACAGTCAAAGACCTCTATTTTGCTACCATCCGTCGCTTCTATCGCATTCATGACATTCATCATCTTTAACCCCTCAAGATAAATGTTCAATGTGTCACCATTGTTCATCCTTCTGAAAAGGTAAGATTTAACACCCATGTCAGATGCGTCTATGGTTGAATAAGTTTTTTCCGTTCTCTTCGCACCAGTCTTAGCGTCTGCAGGATAACCTCCAATTATACGGATATCGGAGCTCAAGTAGAATCCGCTATAACCATATATTCTCCTCGGTTCATAATTGCCTTCTGCCAAGAAAAACGTGGTACCATCCGGAACAGATCCACAAATGGAAGTGAATTGTTCCCTACTCATCGCATTTTCCCACGAACTACCCGTCGAGTCACCTGAACTCTTTTCCTTTACATAATATGCGTTTGGAATCTCGCCAGGGATAACAGTTATTTTGGCAATAGTTTTCTTTACACATCCATCCTCTCCTTCTGAAGTCACCATCTCCTCAAAATATCCTTCTTCTTTAGGATAGAATCTCCGGTTATCAATGGTAAATGGAGTTCCCACTGTCACACTCTTCTCGACCACAACTGGAGCAGGAGTACAAAGACAATACGGATCACTCAATTTTGTAGTATATGAGTGGTTCTCAGCAACTGGATCTTCATTGTAAATTGCTATCGCAACAAGACACGACACTTCACTATCCATTTCTGGCATATCATCTATCAAGAATGAAAAATGATCGTTTTCATCCACATTTACAGATGCGATATATATTAATGCAGACTCATTTTCTTTATTTGTGCAGTACAATTCCACAGTGACACCTGCAGAACTATTACGAGGATCGGGAGACACTGTTCCATACACAACATATTTTCCATCCTCCTCCTTCACCTCATAAATTCTAGGCGAAGGGAATGATCTTGAATCCATGTCAATTGCATTTACGCTATTCCCATGAAAAACATTCTTAGATATAACAGCATAAGCTCCTTTTTCCTTTATATCCCCAAGCTCATTGAACCCAATATGATTGTGGTCAATGTATAATTCACTCGACACAGTTGTATATGGGATAGAGTACCAACCAATTGAAATTCCATACCCTTTATTCGGCATTTTTACTCCCGCTGGAGTAACTCCAATATAGTTATTTCTTATTATGGAACTAAAAGAATGCAAATCTCCCGTACTTGTATATACCCCATCACCTCCATTATAACCAATATAATTAGCGGAAGCCAAAGTGCTTGGCGCCATATCCAATGCAGTAACATTCGCAGCCTGCAGTTTTATTCCAGTTGACCCATTCCCAAAATCTTCAAATTTTCTATTTGTACCGATATAATTTCCGCTCAATTCAAACTTATTTCGCACAACATAGAAACACATACCAATAGAGTCGTTGCCTGAAACAACATTATTCTTAGCCACGAAATTGTTCGCACTAACGAAAACACCAACCTTATTCGGATATCTCTCATCGGCATTTCTTGTTAATCCAATAACATTATTTTCAAGATTGATGTTGGCATTAGAATTTGGTATAGCATAAACTCCATACTCCGAATTCCCTGAAATCATTGAATTTTTCACCGTCAAACTATTGGCATTAACCAATTCCACTCCATATCTTGCATCTACAAGGTTGGAATTGTTAACAACAACATCTGATTCCCCATTTATCAAATATAGTGCGATACTCGAATTCCCTTTGTTGCAAGATATCGTCACATCATCCAATGAAATTAGGCTCTCCGCATTTGAATAATAGTCTAAAATACCGTAAGGATAACCGATGATTGAGGAATGACTCACAGACAATTTTTTTCCGTTAGCGAAGTAGATACCATAATTTACTTCCGGCAAATTTGTTGACACAAGTTTTGAATCCTTTATTATAATCTCATCCGAAGAATTGAATATATACATTCCATTGGTCTCGGCATCCAATCCTTCAAACAAACCATAATTAACGTCACCTGCGAACAGATAGCCACTTGCGTTTCTAACGGTAACATCTTTCATGATAAGAGAATCACAGACAAAATTTGTTTTTTTACTATTAGAATAAATGATATCACCTTCAATGTCACTAAATGAAACATTAGATAGCCGTACTTTCTCTGCCTTTTCAATAATCAGCGGATACGTATAGGTACTTGCTCCTTTCCTGACATTACTAAATTTTGTGTTTGAAATTTCAACTGTTTCCACATTAGGAGTAATGATTGAGGAGCTATCAACAATACAATTATTCATATAAAGCTTCCCATTTCTACTGAGAAGCACAGCAATTGTAGCATATTTCATTGTGAGTCCCTCAAGAGAAAGAGTAATAGGTTCATCTCCATCCTTAAAAAGGTATTGCGAACTACCATTATAAGATGCATTCATAATAGTAGGATGTTTCTCCGGATCGTTATCATCTCCCATCTTCGCATCATTTGCAAATCCACCGATAATCTTCACAGAAGAATTTAAGTCATACAACGATTTGGCACCACATTTTTCATAATCACCACAGTAACAAGGTTGATATGACCCTTCTGCCAAATAGAATGTTGACCCATCATACACAGTAGGCAATATTTTAGCAAAATCGTCTGAAGACATCGCATTTCCCCAAGATGAGCCATCTTTTGTTCCTGAACCATCTACCTTAACATAGTATTCTTTTCCTTGATACTTAGATAGATCTATGGAACTTTTTTGGGGTCCGTAAAACTTACTTTTAATACTATCTTCTATTATAACCCATGAATAGTAAGAGGTCCCTTTTAGATTATGTAGTGGGAACCTTATCGAAAAAGTCTTATGGTTTGCATCTGTTTCAGCAACACCCAATAAAGACAGAGCACTATGTTTCTTTCCATCTGAAAAATACAATTCGACATCTGTCGGATTACTAGAATTCACTTCTCCTTCAACCACAACATAGAAGCCATCCGTTTCTTCTTTGGTAATTTTCATTGTAGGAACATCGTTCGTGGTTTTTATCGCATATTTTTCATTGCCATGAAAGATGTTGTGTGATATAACAGAATAATCAGAGTAGATGTCTCCTTCCTCATTAAATCCTAAATGGTTATTGTTTATTTTTAACGCAGAGTTTCCATCAATCACATTAATTCCATAGTTGCCATTCGGCATCGGGAGGCCATCCGGAGTTACACCAATGTAATTATTGCTGATTTCAGAAGCAAATGAATATGCTACAACACCATCCTCTCCATTAAATCCAATATAGTTAGCCTCCTTTAACGAAGATGGATTCATACTTGTCGAGTAATAGGCGCCCTTATATACTAGATTAATACCACTTCCACCATTACCCAGGTTTTCATAAAACTTATTTGTGCCAATATAATTATTCTCTATTTCACAAAATTGACCCTTACAATTAAACTCCACACCCAATCCTTTGTTTCCGGAAATAATATTTCCATCAATACATATAGAATCTGCTTTGACAAAGACACCAGTTCCATTCCCGTACTTGTCAGTCGCATCGGCATTTAATCCTATTATATTATTCCTTAAAACTAATTTGCGCAATCCAGGAGAAGTTCCGATACCATATGAAGAATTCCCGGAAATAACAGAATTCTCAACTTCCAAACTTCCCGAATAGACTTTCACGCCTTCATTAGCATCGTATAGTTGGGACCTGTTAATATACACATCGGAAGTCGCAGGTGCACAAAAACAACATCCATCTGTTCCACCATAAATCTCAACATCATCTAAAGAAGATTTTTTTGCATTAGAGTAGACTCCCGTACTATATCCTTTCACCAAAGACTTAGATAAGCTAAAGTCAGGACATTCTGATATATAAATTCCTTCCTTATTGGCTCCATTGGATATAAACTCACTTTCCGAAATATTAATTGAATAAGCAGGATAAGAACTAGCGGTCATCCATAATCCGCCCGAACGTGCTTTTAACCTTGATATGTTGGCAGAGCGTACCTTTCCTTCAAAAAATTTGCCAGGCACAGTAGCAACAACATCTTCTATATTTAGATTTTCAACAATCTTACTGACTCTAAACACAGCATCTATATCACTTAGAACAGACCCCTTTAAAGAAAACGTACTTACTGAATCAATAGTAAACTGTGAGATAGAGGTTGTTTCTGCTGATAGATTTTTGAAACTAGAGTTTTCTATAAAAACTTCATTTAAACGACTGACTATTATGGGCGCATTATCAAATACACAATCAGACAAGAAGATTCTATTGATTCCTCTCGGATAGAGACCGATATAAGCATCTTTAATTGTAACACCTTTTAACTTAAATACAGTGTACTTATCATTAACATCAAATATTGGTGATGCTGTATTTTTCTCAGCTGAAAAGGTTGTAATATTCTCATTTGGATTCGCCACATCTCCTCGTTTCGGATTTTTAGGGAATCCACCAATAATTGTAGCACTATTATTTACCAAAAACGATCTAGTCGTAGCTGCTGAGGCGTTATAATTTCCAGCTGCTATATAAAAGACAGATTGGGAAGAAACATCAGGCAATAATTGCGCAAAATCATCTCCGCTCATCGCTTTTTCCCACGACGAACCATCTCCTGTTCCATCAACTTTCACATAATAATCTTTCGCGTATGATAAACTAAATAATACAGTCTGTACTAAACAAATAAGTGTTGCTATAAATCTTTTTGTTTTCATCGAGAGTTTATATTAAAAAAACCTTGCAAAGTTATGTATTTTTATTCAATCCATCTGCATTTTTTGCACAAAAAGAATAATAAGATATCAAGATTTCTTGTCAAAAAAAACATATATAATACCGCCTAAACTCTGAATAAGTCCTAAAATAAGGATATAAAACTTAGAAGACTCAAGTAAAAAAAATAAATTATTCCAAAGAATTTTCACACCCTATAAATTAACCGAACGCCCATCAATACAAAGCGGAGACAGCCATGCACACCCGATTCTCTCCCTACGGGGACACATACGTCGGGTAAAATTACACACCCATATTCCATCATTCTATTGGATAATCCAAATTATTATTATAAATTTACAAAGTGTTAATTATTAATCATCAAAAGGAGATTTATGATAGACATTAGAATCATCGATGGGGAATTTGAAATCGGCGGAGATTTCGATCTAGGATATATGGGAGTATATGATGATGATATGATATCCATAGAAAACACTCCCGGGGAAGTGAGAGAATGGGCCATTGTAGCAGACAGCAACAAGGCGGACAGCACAGACGAGGAATTGGCTAAATTCCTGACAAAATACTTCAACGACTTCGAAAAAAAGGTAAAGAAGAACCGCAAACAGGTAAACAACAATTTCCTCCGCAACATATACTTGGACATGAACAATTCCGGGACAGAGTTCTGGAACATAGATAAGATATTCGACCCGAATGCCGTGCCAAAGGGAGAGAAGATGGACGACTCGCTTTATGACCTACACGAAGAGGAATTAGGGAAGGCGGCGGACGAATACGAAGGATCGCCCAACGACGGTTCCATCGAGAAAGTGGACTTCGAAGCCCTGCTGAAGGAGTATTTCCCCATGTTCAGGTGGGATGCGCTCATCGAGGAGGTCGTTCCCGAGACATTGCAGCTAGGTGACGGCGTGATCTCCTTCCAGTGTTCCGACGACTACAACAACACATTCCTATGCGGCGCATACGATGAGCTGGATGAAGACCTGATATTCAGCGACTGGCACAATTTCTAAATTGGACCGATATTAAAACTACTTTATAAACGAAGGGTCGAAAGGCTTATGCCAATCGACCCTTTTCTTTTTATTCACACTAGACTTACTTGTAAAAGGTTTTCGAGAAGGCGCTCGTCTCTCCTCCACCCCGCACACAACGCGACCACCACGCATGGAAAAAGCCCAGTCCGTAGCCCCACAACTGCGTAAAGGCAGCCGGAACGGAAAGCAATCCGATCTTCACGCTACTATTTTTCACCATCGAATCCACCATCACCAATAACGAATAGAGCAGGATCGGGACCACACAAATAGCGGCCCAACAAGCCAAGGAAGGCAATGAAAGTGCGAAGGAAAGCACCGCAAGAAGAACCGCACAGACGATGCACAACAATGAACCCGCCGTGAAGACAGCCGGCAGCAGATGCACCAGCTTCAGCGATTCAGGATATTTCTTGTATAGATTGATGCGGGCCATGCCACTATTATAGACTTGCTTGAAGAACTTCTTCAAATCAGTTCTACGTTTGTGCCACACCCACGATTCAGGGAACAGACGGCACTTGTAACCATCCTTGAAGACACGGATACTGAAATCAATATCCTCGCCAAAACGCATGGAAGAGAAACCCTCTAAAGCACGGAAAACATCCGCCTTCACCCCCAAATTGAAACTGCGAGGGTAAAACTTATCCATTTTCTTGTCGCCGCCACGGATCCCACCTGTGGTGAAGAAAGAGGTCATGCTATAGCTGATCGCCTTCTGAAGATCCGTGAAGGATTCGTGCGCGCGGTCTGGCCCGCCGAAAGCGTCCGCATACTCACGCTCCAGCTCGTCCGCTGTGTTTCTCAGATAGTCCGGCGGAAGGATCACGTCTGAGTCGAGGATTAGGAAATATTCGCCCTGCGCACGTTCAGCGGCGTAATTGCGTGTCTGGCCAGGGCCACTATTCTCCTTGTAAAAATAGTGAAGTGGCATTCTGTCGGAGAAAGAAGAGCACACCTCCTCACATCTCACAGCAGACCCATCATCCACGGCAATCACCTCAAAATCCCTGAATGTCTGGGAAGAGAGGCTTTCGAGAAGTTCACCGACCTCATTCGGTCGGTTGTATACTGGAACAAGAATCGAGAATTTCATAAAAACGATTAACGGCAACCAATACCCTGGTCCTCAGGTTTCACATATTTAGGGAACAATCTCTTCGCCAAGAAATAAGCCACCACCGCACCAAGGATATCCGCCAGCCAATCAGACCAATCTCCCGTGCGGGGAGGAAAGAAATTTTCCTGCAGCAACTCGATGACACCACCATAAGCGATAGGATAGATAAGTCCCCATAAGCGCATCTGGCGGTCGCTAAAATCGTATCGTTGGCGATACAACTCGAAACAGACCACACCTGACAACGCAAAATACATAAAAAAATGGGCAACCTTATCCATCCATTGGAATTGCAACTGAGGGAACTCCGGGACAGTGCGAATAATGCTCACATACAGAACAGCAAGCGACAACACCATGGACATGCCATAAACTCTAAAAAAACGCATATTGAAATTAAATTACATTAACGACCCAAATCGCTCAAAACCGAATCTAAATCACATTTTTTTCTTACCTTTGCAAAGGTATATAAAAATAAAGCAATTATAAAATGAAAACTGTCGTAAGCGGCATCCGTTCAACAGGGAACTTACACCTGGGCAACTACTACGGAGCATTAAAGAACTTCATACGTATGCAAGAGAACAACCGTTGTTTCTTCTTCATAGCAGACTACCACTCCCTAACCACACATCCAGACCCCAACATCCTCTATCCAAACGTGAAGAGCGTTCTGACTGAGTATCTAGCCTGCGGGTTAGACCCTGAGAAGTCGGCCATCTTCATCCAAAGCGATGTGCCTGAAGTAGTGGAACTCTATCTGATGCTCAACATGCACGCTTACCTAGGAGAGTTGACAAAGACAGTCTCCTTCAAAGACAAGGCGAGGAAGCAGCCAGAGAACGTGAACGCCGGACTCCTCACCTACCCTACACTAATGGCGGCGGATATTCTCATCCACAATGCGGACCAAGTGCCAGTGGGCAAAGACCAACTACAGCACTTGGAGATGACCCGCAACTTCGCCAAACGATTCAACAACTTCTACAAGGTGGAATACTTCAAGGAGCCAGTCGCCTACAATGACGGCACCGAGCCTATCAAGATCCCCGGATTGGACGGAAGCGGCAAGATGGGCAAGTCGGAAGGCAACTGCATCTATTTGGCGGATGACCCGAAGACCATCGAGAAGAAAGTGAAGAAAGCGTTGACTGACCAAGGTCCAACAGCGCCGAACTCTCCGAAGCCAGACTATATCGAGAACCTATTCACCATCATGAAGGTCGTGTCAACTCCTGACACGGTAGCCTACTTCGATGAACAGTGGAATAAATGCGTGATTCGCTACGGCGACCTCAAGAAACAGTTGGCGGCCGACATCATCGCAGCCACGGAGCCTATCCGCGAGCGCATCGCCTACATCGACGCCCATCCGGAGATTCTGCACAACGCAGTCACCCGAGGGAAAGAGTTAGCTCGCGAAAGCGCCTCGAAAACCATCAAAGAGGTGCGAGAGATTATGGGATTCAGGAACTTCTGACATAAGTTCCAAACTCCTATCCCGACTCCAAATAAGGCAGGATAAAACAAAAATACAAGTAAACAAAAAAGGCTGAATCTTTTCGATTCAGCCTTTTTCATAATCGTCCCCTATCAAAGATTGGTCAATCCCGTCTCTTCGCCGTCACGACGCTTACGGACCAAGCCGTATATCCAACTGCCCAACGCAAAGAAAACCAAGCCATATAATATTGCGAAACAGATATATGCAATAGGTCTAGCATTTTTAATACTATCTGGATCGAAAATAAACTCGATGGAATGTTTACCAGAAGGGACATTCAACGCCCTCAACAGATAGTTCACCCTAAAATGAGGGGTTTCCTGACCATCAATATAGGCCTTCCATCCATATGGATAATAAACCTCAGAAAATACAATCGTACCATCCTTTTCCGATTGAGACTCATACACCAACTTGTTCGGAGCATAAGTCAGTTCCTTGACTACCGCAGAACTATCATGAGACAAATTACTGTTCACGAATTCGGAGAACTTCACATCAGTGACAGCAGTATTCTTCACATTGATTGTTTTAAGGGCATCAGACTCCTCGTTTGGAGTGTTAGCCACGACGATAGAGTCTACGAACCAAGCGTTCCCCATCGCATCCGGATTACGTTGGGGAATAGCCTGGCCATCTTGCCCCTTTGTAATCACATATTTTGTGTTCAACATATTCAGCACAGGCATGTTAAACTTCGAAATATGCTCTTCGATCAAATCCTGATAGCGACGTAACTTCGCCGCATGATATCCACCTATCGACTTGAAATAATAGGAAGTGCGAGATTCGTTGAAGGTATTTGTCGTCAAGTTCAAGACACGATAGTTTATATCCGTCTCCGAAGAAAGCAATTGTTCCTCCCAAGGCAACTTCTTAAAATAGTTCTTTTCCTCCTTCACCGTAACAAAATTGTCGTTGTTAAAATAGCGTTTATTAATCGGCCACATGTCTAACAAGACGAACACTCCCAACAACAACACGAAGATATTCGCCTTCAGCTTATCCTTCACATACAACCACAGCAGGGCAAACGCCGCCGCAATGAACAAGAAGGAACGGAAAGCATCCGACCTCAACATAGACTCACGCTCATCCATGATCGAAGAGACCAACCAATCAGGCAGGTTCTTGAAGTTTTGCGCATCATTCACCGAGGAGAAGTCAAATAAGGCACCACCCAACAAAGAGAAAATAAGACAGAGTCCACCCGTCACGCCCGCTGAAATACACATCTTCTTCAGCAGGTCTTTCTTTTCCATCTCTCCATCCATTATTTTCTTCAGAGCCAAGAAACCCAAAAGAGGCATTGTCACTTCAGCCACGACCAATATAGAGGAGACCGCACGGAACTTATTATACATTGGGAAATACTTGAAGAAGAAATCCGTAAGAGGCATGAAGTTATGGCCCCAAGAGAGCATGATAGACATCACCGTAGCAGCCAGCAACGCCCATTTGTATGGGCCCTCAACTATGCAGAGGCCCAAGACAAACAAGAAGCACACAATCGCACCCACATAGACAGGACCAGCAGTAAACGGTTGATCTCCCCAATAAGTTGGCATATGCTTAGCATATTGAGCTGCTTCACGGCGAGAAACACCATGGTCGACAAGGCTTTTATAGACTTCAGAGTCCACACCCACATCATAGCCAGACGCATTTCCCATAAATCCAGGGACCAATAAGGTAAACGTCTCGCCCACTCCATAACTCCATGCGGTCGCATAATCCAAGTCAAGACCCTCCGTCTTGTTCTTTTCATCGTTTTCCTTCACCAACTCCGAATGCCCGCCACGCATAGTTTCAGACATATACTCCATATTCGCTTTGTATTTTGGATACCAAGCTCCTACACCCACTAAAAAAGCGCCCAAGAAGACCAAACAAGCTAATCCCAGGTCCTTATATCGTTTTTCCTTAATGTGGATATACAACTCAGCGCATCCTAAAACCGCAATCATAATACAATAATAGTAAGCGATCTGAGGATGCTTCATCACCCCTAACATCACGTAGACAGCCGTCAGCAATGCGCCCCAAAGATAACGTTTCCGAAAAATCAGGAAAAATCCGCCAACAACAGGAGCGAGCAATGCGATTGATTCCACCTTCGTATTGTGTCCCGCCGCAATAATAATAAAAAAATACGACGAGAAGGTTATCGCGATGGAACCAGCGATGGCAAGATTGGTTTTCAAACGGAAACACTTAAGCATAAGGAAAAAGCAAAAGAAGTAGCCCATCAAATAGAATAGTGTTTCATTGCCCAAAAAGAAACGGGATATCTTCGTGAAAGGCAAAGTCAAATCCACAGGGAGGTAACTGCCTCCACCTATCTGATAAGAAGGCATTCCAGAAAACATAGAACCTGTCCACCAAGTAGGGTTTCCACTATCTTTTGACATCATCGCCTCATGCACCATACCTTGCCAACTTACGTGATCACCAGCTTGCACGACTTTCCCCATCAGCACAGGAGATGCGTACACCAATGTCAGTGCGAGAAAAATAACTAATGCAACTCCATACGGCAGCACACTTTTCACCGAAAAACGTTTCTGATCCATTTCTTTCTTCTTTACTTATTAAACATTATGGATTTTATCTCTTTTACACACGAATATATCTTATCAAATCATTTTATCATTTCATCAACTATCGCCCCGCAAGGGATGCACCCTACACAACCAAATTCATCCTCCTAACAATTCGAGCCATTACCTGGGTAGTCAGCCAAGGACAATTCTTGAACAGGAAAGTCAGACACCTTAATTTAAAATCGCTCTTAAAATACACATTATCAGTGTAATCCGGAATTTGGGATTCCAGTTCCATGTCAATTTCCCTCAATACAGGGGCCATCGGGGAGGAAGAATTGTACAAGAAGTTAAGCACAGAAGAAACATATCCCTTCTTCATGTATACATAATCCACTTCCGCCTTATACGTATCATACACTCCGCTCTCTTTGGAGAATCTCATCAACTTGGCGAATGTAGCCAATCTTTTTTTATACTTATCGCTCACCTTTGTAGTGCAAATAGAACCCGGGCGAATCAGGTAATGATAAAAAGGTTTATCCACATGAGCGATACTGTCTGCAGTCATCAAACAACACGAGACAAAGTAACTATCATCTGCAGATCGCTCCTCGGGATAAAAAATGTGATACTTCTCTAACAGATCCTTTTTATAAATGAACGACCAAAACAAGGAAACGTAATTCCGCAAGAAATAGCTTCTGTTTTGTGGGGTGAAAGGCCCGTTGTCAACAATTGGATTTCTCAGTATCTCCGTGGTTTTCCCATCCACATAATCCTTAAAAGCATGACAGTAACACAAATCGGTTTTACCATACTTGGCAGCCTCATTATACAATTCCTCGAACATGGTTGGTTCAATGGTATCGTCACTATCAACGAAAGCGACATACTCTCCCTCGACATATTGGAAAGCAAAATTACGAGCCATACCAGCACCTAAATTGTGTTCAGGTTTAATAAACTTAAACTGAGACTCTCTCGCATGCCCTTTTATAGTATTTTTCACCTTTTCAATACTATCATCCGGACCATGATCATCTACGAAAATGAACTCCATCTCATCCAATGTCTGAGACAATAAACTACCGACACATTTCTCAACATATTGGGAAACACCGTAAACTGGCAATATTACCGAAACCTTAGGCGTTTTCATTTCTAATCAAGTCATTAAATAAATCCATCCATTCCCCCACGATTCTCTCTTGCGAGAACCTTTGACAATTCCGCATCGCAGACAAGGCCATTCCCTTTCTCCTAGCTTCATCTTTCATCAAATGTACCATACTATCCATATACGTCTTATTGTCCTCAGGCGGAATCAACAAACCATCGACAGCATCGTCAACAATCAAGGATGCGGAATAAAACGTATTAAAAACAATCGGAACACAACCAAATTGCATTGTCTCCAACAAAGCCATAGGCCATCCTTCCGTATCAGAGGTCATTAAAAAAAGAGAAGATCGTTCATAATATGGGCGAGGATTCTGTTTCCCACAAAAAGACACTCTGCGAAGACCCATGGACCTTGACATGGACTCATATACGACTTTATCAGGTCCATCGCCAACGATTTCAAGGTTCCAGTCCATGCAGAGAGGCTCCACTTCCTTCCAAAAGTTCAGAACCTTAGACAATTTCTTCGTTTCCTCCTCCATACGAGAAACCACAAGCAACACCTTATCCTTCTTTTCAAGGTCCACCCTAGTTACGTCATCAAATGGCAACGGATTCCCAATCGCACAATATTTGTCCATACACCTACCGTCAACCAAGCTGTTAAACACAGAAATATATTTCTCATTCAACAGCACCAACTTATCCGCACTATCATACAATATCTGGCATTTTCGAGCAATAAATCTTTTAAACACATTCTTCCCAACGAGACGTAACAATAACTGCTTAGCCAACGTAATCAGATTAGCCTTAATCTGTACACCATGAATTATACGACGGCTAAAAACAGGAAGTGGTATCCGCACCAACTCCACGCCTGGTTGACTATGGTACAAAGCAACATGCTTAATATTTGGAGAATCCTTCTTGATTCGATTAATCGCAGGCAAGACCACACTACGATTAGATTTCGTCATAAAATGACTAAAAAGCACATCGATGTTTTCCTGCTCAACCACTGATCGAATCTGACTATATGCATTATTCCGGTCCAACTGATATTTCTCCTCAAACGAACCCTTCCCCGAGATGAGAGGTTCACCTGCAAACAACAAAAAACAAGTCACTCCCTCCCGAGAAAAGCCGTTAGACAAAGCCGAGACAACTCTTTCAATGCCTCCATTTTGGGGCGCACAATCTTTATCGGTCATAAAAAGGATACGCATCACTCACTCATTAAGAAAAACAATTTTCATTGCATGCGTTACACGTTCCTCTTTAGGGGGAATACGCATATAGTCACCAAAAAGAGCCGACAAAAACGCATCAGGATTATTCGGTCCTAACACTTCAACACCTTCAAACAACATATTTTTAACAGGAAACATATATTTTTCTTCTACGCAGTTGTATGACTCCCAACCAAATACATGTCCCCACATTTTAGGTTTAAAAATTCTGACCATTAATCTGTAGACAGCGACAATAGTCCGGAAAGGAAGCCACAATAAATATGCGATGACAATATCCTTCTTTTTGTAAGTATAAAAATGGCGAATACCTCTACAACAACGAGCATAAAAATAATCTATCATCTTTTTACTTTTCAGAGAAAAAAATGGTTCAACAGGTATGATGTCAATAAAGATCCCCTGATGTTCCTCTCTATCATTCCCTTCTTCCTGAAAAATCGTATTACGGTCTCGTACTTTTGCAAATTCCCAGCAATAATGTTTATCCGTACTCTTATCCTGGAAATAAAGATTGTCAGGCAGTTCAGACTGAAGTGCTTTGCGCAGTCGCTTCATATCGCTTCGTTTGACATTAATATCAATATCATCATCCCACGGAATAAACCCTCCATGACGAACGGCCCCCAAACAAGTGCCTCCATCCAACAAATAATCGATTTTATGCTTTTTGCACACAAGATCGACCTGTTTTAGTATTTCTAACATCACTAATTGAGCCTTACGCAACTGCGTACCATCTCCGTTATACATAGAAAAGTCCTCGCACATCATCATTTATCTCCTCTCAATCGACGCAAAGTTTCATTAATTAAAGTTGAAGACGTACCCTTTGTATATGGGAAATAAACAACTTCAACACCAATTGACTTCATCTCCTCCTCAATCCTGTTCCATTTTTCCGTTCCCTTCCAATCATCTCCCACAAACATCACATTAAACCCATATTTATGCCAAGCTTCCAACTTATTCATATTCTCCTGGGTAACAACTTCATCAACGCATTTTAAAGCTCCCACGATGGATTTTCGTTCTTCAAACGGAATAACTGAGCGTTTCCCTTTATACTCAACCAAATCATCTGTAGACACTCCTACAATTAAATAGTCACACATTGATTTTGCTTTATTCAATAAATTCAAATGACCAATATGGAACAAATCATACACGCCCGTTGTATATCCAATTTTAATGGGTTCGCACATATTCAAAAAACGTTCCAAGCACCACATCTGCCATTTTTGATTACCTGAATAACGAGACATATCAATATTTCTCTTAAACTCAGGGCGAGTAGGACCCGTCCAATCTTTAAAATAAAAGTCAACGGGACGTGGCATAGGATTTTTATCTGGAACAGGAATGTCCGGATAGCGTTTCGCCATAAGTTCTCGAATCAGGTATTTCGGTTCACCGTTACGCACTCTATATAAATCAAGAGGTTCTGACATCTTCAAGTGTGCATATGGGTCATAATATGGCATATTTGCAATAGCAAAAGCATTCCAATATGAACTGGAACTTTCAATTGAAAACACATTATCCATAAATGACAAGAAATCAATATTTTTGCCTTGGCGATAACGCTCAAACAAATATGACATATCAACAGGATTTTTGAGAACTTCGTTCGGATCTGTGAACATATAGCGGTTCATAAACTCATCAAACATCCAATCCTTAGACAAAAGTTTGTCCATCCCGCCAAATACCAAGTCGCTACTTTCACCGACAAACATTACCTCAACACCGTCATTTTTTGCCTGTAAAGCTGCTTGTAAGATCTGAGGTTCAATAGAGTGGACAGGAGCACATTTTGCTTTCATACATGCATCAACATAATCTAAAACCGTATCCCAAGTAATATCTACATAATGTAAATTAAGATTGTAATATTTTGCATAGTATTCAGCTCGCGCCAACTCTTCTTTTTGGAAATCACCACCCAAGAATCTAAACGTATACGCTTCTCCTCCGTTCATATATGAAGCTACTATCGCACTGTCCATTCCCCCCGAAAGCAATATTCCTCGTTTCTTCCCTTTAAACATGGATATCTGCTTATCTATCGCCAATCCTATCTCATCCGCAGTCTTGACTGGCATCTTATCTTCATCGGGCAACAAATCTATATTTTTATGATGTAAATCTTCATAAAAATCTTTTTCATCGCATTCAATATATCTAAATGCGAGATATGAACTCATGCAAAAACTTTTATCTATCATATTATTTTAAATTTTACAATGACTCAAATAGCACATGCGACATCCTCTTGGGCAACAACCTCATCAACAATTTTTAAAGCATCCGCAATGAATTTACGCTCTTCAAACGGAATAACTGAACTTCCACCTTATACTCAACCAAGTCATCCGCAGGCACACCAACAATTAAACGATTACACATTAACTTTGCCTTATTCAATAAATTCAAGTGACCATGCAATCATACTCACCGTTGTTATCCAATTTTAATGGGTTCATGCATGTTTAAAAAACGTTCCAAGCACCACATCTGCCATTTTTGATTACCCGAATAACGAGACATATCAATATTTCTTTTAAATTCAGGGCGAGTAGGACCTATCCAATCTTTAAAATAAAAATCGACAGGACGTGGCATGGGATTTTTATTTGGGACAGGAATACCCGGATAACGTTTGGACATAAGTTCACGGATTAGATACTTAGGCTCACCACCTCTAATACGTTTCAAATCAAGCTTTTCTGCCATCTTCAGATGGGCATATGGATCATAATACGGCATATGCGCAACTGAAAAAGCATTGTGATACGAATTAAAACTTTCCCTTGTCATCAATCCCGCCATGAAACCTTGGAAATCAATCTTATTATTGGGTAATCTAAAAGGTTCAAATGGATAAGTCATATCAACGGGATCATTCAAAATCTCACTTGGTTTTATAGAATAGTATCTTTCAACAAAATCATCAAAATTCCAATCTTTCGAAAGTAATTGATCCATGCCCCCAAAAATATAATCGCTACCATCCCCCACAAACATGATTTCTACTCCATCATTCTTTGCCTGCAAAGCTGCTTTAAGTATTTGAGGCTCAATAGAATGAACCGGTGCGCATTTCGACTTCATACAATCATCAACAAGTTTCTCAATCGATTCCCATTCGATATCAACATAATGAAGATTAAGGTTGTAATATTTAGCATGACACTCTGCACGAGAAAGTTCCTCTTTTTGGAAATCACCACCCAAGAATCTAAATGTATACGCTTCTCCTCCATTCATATATGAAGCTACTATCGCACTGTCCATCCCCCCCGAAAGCAATATTCCTCGTTTTTTCCCACTAAACATGGCCATCTGCTTATCTATCGCCAATCCTATCTCATCCGCAGTCTTGACCGGTATTCTATCTCCATCGGGTAACAAATCTATATTTTTATGATGTAGATTTTCATAAAAATCTTTTTCATCGCATTCAATAAATCTAAATGCGAGATATGAACTCATACAATAAAATTTATCTACCATATTATTCTAACTTTTTAAATGACTCAAATAGCGCACGTGAAAAACGACCAATATCAAAAAGCAATATATAGGCTTCCTCAATGGAGAGGGATAAAGGGGTAACCTATTTACTAATAAATTCCCAAAATTATATTACAGTTATCACACCGACACTTCCTCGGATTTCTCCAAAAAACCGGGCACCTTCCGTCATATGCTTTATATCCATGTACGAATATAAATTTCACACACCCCCATCACACTTTCTCGATTGCCAAGTCTCTCAACCCTATCAGCAATACAATCAACATTTACGACGATAGATCATCTCCTCATCCAAGGGATCATCATCTGTCCACACTCTCATAATAGTTCATCCATTAACTGAACCACCATGAAAAACAAAGTCCAAGGCATTTGTCCACGGCATCTGCGCATCTCATTCCTAAAGCAAACACTACGGAGAAAACATATCCCCCAAAGCTTCGCCCCGTCAGTAACATACGCCACCAACGAATAACACGCAAATGTAAGACAAAAATCTCAATCTTCAAAGAAACAAACTTGTAGAAAATAAAGAGATGTCAATACGATATCGCAAACTTTTTTCCATCAAAATATGGCATTCCCCATCACTCCGTCACAATCGCCTTGAATTTCCTTTCCATCTGATTTCCAGCTTCATCCACCACGGTAATCGTATGTTCACCCTCTGTGGTGCTGATTCCCTTCTGATGGAATCGTTTCGTTTCGCCAAGATATGTGTTGTCCAAATGCCAATAGAGCGTCACGTCCGCTTGGCGATGCGCCACCTCGAAGATGACCTCACCCCTCTTGCCATCCATCTCCTTCGGAATATACAGCGTCCGGGATTCCTTCGGATAGATGAATTCCATTACGGAAGAGGATTCGTCCTCACATCCCGGTTTGAAAGGGGGCAACGGCAAATAAGATGTATTATGCATACGATAGAAACTTTCGATCGTAGGAGGTAGGACAAACCAAGGCTTATGCACCATATCCAGAGGTGACATACACTTCGCCGACACCCTGTATTTCTCATCACTGGTGAGGTGGATCACCTGATGATATGGACAAGGTTCACTCTTGGCACACGGCGCATATAACATCACAGAGTCCCCTTGCGGGCAATCTTTTCCTCGCAGGAAACCACTTTGGCGGCAAAGTTCCATCGGGACGAAATCTTTCTGAGGAGCAGCAAACCACGTTGTATTAGGCAAAATATTGTATATGGCGAACATCAGCGGGGCAGCATATCCTACCCCAGTCAAATCAGGGCGACCCTCACCATCCGCATTACCAACCCATACACCCACCACATACTCCGGCGTGGAGCCCACCGCCCACGCATCCCTATTACCGAAGCTGGTACCAGTCTTCCAACCAACCTTGCGGGAAGAGGAGAATATACGCCAATCGGTCACGTTCGGTCGGTTCAATTCCTTGATGGCATCCATGGTGTGCCAAACAGACCCTGCATGAAATAAGACAGGTTTATCGACCACCTTATGCATCTCATCCTGCCGACAAATCCGAGGCGCATGGATATCGCCCTCGTCGTACAAGAAATCACGGTTATAGCGGTTCAGTACTCTGGACATGGATGCATAGACACCCGCCACATCCCAAAGCGTAGCCTCCGCACCACCCAGGATCAACGTCAAACCGTAATGATCAGGCGAGTATTTGAGCGTAGAGATACCCGCCCGACACAGATAATCTTGGAACATTGGTATACCATACTTACGCAACATCAGCACAGCAGGGATGTTCAAAGAGCGAACCAAAGCCTCGTTGGCAGGGACTGCCCCATCGAAGGTCCGATCGAAATTCTGAGGTTTATAACCAGCAATCTGAATCGGCACATCGGGCACCAACATATGCGGGGTAACCTGACCATCCTCAATCATCGCACAATAGAGAAAAGGTTTCAGAATGCTACCCGTACTACGAGAAGCAAGAATCATATCCACCTGGTTGTCGTCATTGTTATCATAGGCAGCGTTGCCACAATAACACAGGACGTTGCCCGTGGAAACTTCCATCACCATTGCGGATAAGTTCTGCACCCCATTTTGGGAGTATATGCTCTTGTAGCGGGAAGCGATCTCCTCCACATTCTTCTGCAACGTGGCATTCAACGTGACATGTACAATCTGTCCACGTTTTTCCCTGTTCATGCGATCCACCAGATGGGGCGCCATCACCTGCAAGGAGAAAACCTGCTCCGGCAATGGCTCATCCATCGAAAGGGAAAGCGTCTCCTCGTCGAACTCGCCCCGCTCGCACATCGTCCGCAGGAGCGCGTCACGCTTGCGTTTCAGCGACTCACGGTTCCGCTCCACATGGATCATGGAAGGTGCGTTCGGCAACACGGCCAAGAGGGCTGCCTCCGCCCAGGATAGATCCTTCCCCGCCCGCTGGTAGTAACGCCACGAGGCGGTCTGAACGCCCACCGTATTGCCACCATACGGCGCATTGGAGACATACATGGAGAGGATCTCCTCCTTCGAATAGTGCAGTTCAAGCCATACGGCTCCGAACGCCTCGATAATCTTCTCGGTGAAGACACGCTTCCGATGGTTGCGACTCATACGGATCACCTGCATGGAGATGGTGCTGCCGCCGGAAACGACCCTGCCGGCGGAGAGGTTAAGCCTCAACGCACGGAAAATGGAGACCGGATTGACACCCGGATGGCGGTAGAAATGTTTATCCTCGAAGCACAGCGTGGCCTTCTTCAACTTATACGGCACCGTATCCATCGGAGGGAAGCGCCACTGCCCATCGTTCGCCAGACGAGCCCCCACCAGTTCGCCCTTCTCCGTGAAAACGACCGTGGAATAATCACTCGGGAAGAGTTGGAAACGAAGCAGGCAGAGCACTGCGAAAAAAACAAAAAGGATGAAAAAAATCCTCGCTTTCCAACTACGAAAATACTTTTTCATCCTTGTAGGTATTAGGGGTCAAAGGTCTATCAGACCCTGTTCGCGCGTTTTCTCTCGGTCTCGTCCAAGATAATCTTACGGATACGCATGCTCTTCGGAGTCACCTCGACATACTCATCCTCCTTAATATACTCAAGCGCCTCCTCCAGGGAGAAGATGATAGGCGGGATGATGCGAGCCTTTTCGTCTGAACTCTTCGAACGCATGTTGGTCAACTGCTTGGACTTCGTCACGTTAATGACGATATCATTGTCCTTGCAGTGTTCGCCGACCACTTGGCCCGCATAGACCTCGTCCTGCGGACTGATGAAGAAACGGCCCCTATCCTGCAACTTATCCAAGGCGTAAGCGAAGACCGTACCCGTCTCCATAGCGATCAGGGAGCCATTGGTTCTACGCTCGATCTCACCCTTATAAGGCTGGTACTCCAAGAATCGGTGAGCAATCACACCCTCACCTGCAGTGGCGGTCAGGACATTCGTACGAAGTCCGATGATACCACGGGAAGGGATGACGAACTCCAGATGCACACGGTCGCCTTTACGCTCCATGGAGACCATATCACCCTTACGGACAGAAACCATCTCAATCACCTTACCGGACACCTCATCCGGCAGATCGATGGTCAACTGCTCGACCGGTTCGCACTTCACGCCATCGATCTCCTTGATGATGACCTGAGGCTGGCCCACCTGCAACTCATAGCCCTCACGACGCATCGTCTCGATCAGGACAGACAAGTGGAGCACACCACGACCATAGACGATCCATTTATCAGAATCAGGGTTCTTCTCCACACGGAGAGCCAAGTTGCGGTCCAACTCCTTCTCCAAACGGTCATTGATATGCCTTGAAGTGACGAACTTACCCTCCTTGCCAAAGAACGGCGAGTCGTTGATGGCGAACACCATGCTCATGGTAGGCTCATCGATCGCGATAGGCGGCAACGGCTCAGGATTCTCGAAGTCGCAGATAGTATCACCGATTTCGAAGTCCTCGATACCCACCAATGCGCAAATTTCACCGCAATGCGCCTCGCGTACCGTCGCCTGTCCGAAGCCCTCAAACACACGCAACTCCTTGATGCGCACCTTCTTCACGGAACCGTCACGCTTCACAAGCGAGAGGTTCTGGGACTCCTGCAAGGTACCACGGTGGATACGACCGATGGCGATACGTCCCACGTAGGAGGAGAAATCCAAAGAAGTGATTAGCATCTGAGGCGTACCCTGATTCATACGAGGTTCAGGGATATATTTGATGATAGCGTCCAAGACCGGCGTGATATCGTTCTCACGAGGCTTCTTCCAGTCGTCCGACATCCAGTTATTCTTAGCGGAACCATAGATGGTAGGGAAATCGAGCTGCTCCTCCGTGGCGTCCAAGTTGAACATCAGGTCGAAGACCTCCTCCTGCACCTCCTCTGGGCGGCAGTTCGGTTTATCCACCTTGTTGATCACCACGATAGGCTTCAGACCCAATTGGATGGCCTTCTGCAAGACGAAGCGCGTCTGCGGCATCGGGCCCTCGAAAGCGTCCACCAGGAGCAACACACCATCCGCCATGTTGAGCACACGCTCCACCTCGCCACCGAAGTCGGAGTGACCCGGAGTATCTATGATATTGATTTTATAGTCCTTATAACGGATAGAGACATTCTTAGAAACGATGGTTATACCTCGCTCACGCTCCAAATCATTATTGTCCAGAATCAGGTCAGTTGGTTTCTCGTGATCCTTGAACAGGTTTCCTGCCAACAACATTTTATCCACCAACGTTGTTTTACCATGGTCAACGTGAGCGATAATCGCAACATTTCTAATCTTTTGCATCTCTGTATTACTTAAAAATTTTCAAGTCGCGAAGTTATAAAAAAACATCAAAAAGATGTTATCCAACATAAAACTATTTTTGAAGGAAGGCATAAATGAACATTTCCTGCCCAAGCAAAAACTCACACCTCCGTTTCGTATGCGTTACATTCCGTTACGCATCCAATTCCCTTCTAAACATTAATAAGCGAAAAAGAGACCCTCCTAATCACCAGCCCAGACGGATGAATAAGAGGGTCAACAAGTTTTACTAACCGTAGATCTATCCCTTCATGTACAAGGGGGAAGTACAATTACTGAACATCAAAAACTTCATTCTTCCTCATCGTCTGCGTCCATGTCCTCGAAATCACCAGCGGCGATCTTATCCAACGCAACCTGAGGCAAATCGGCAACACGAGTAAATACGGTTGTAGGAGTCTTATAGGTATCGCCCTCAACTGTCACACTGACCGGGAAAGTCGGGAAACTAGCCAATGTTATCTTCTGGCCGTCAAAAGAGTAAGCGTAGCGATAAACCGTTACGGTCTGTACCTGACCCTGTTGCTTAACATAGACGTCATAGTAATAGTCCTTCTCAAACTTCTGGTATTGATCCTCGTACCAATAAAAACCTTCGTAAATCTCTGTGGAATCTTTTGACATCCACGTACCGATCAATGCGTTACTTTGTCCCTGGTCCTTATTATCGTCGTCATCATCACCACAACTCATGAACACGACAGGGAAAACCATCAAAATAGAAAACAGCACTGTTGAAAATAATTTCTTCATAACATTAAATTTTTTTTACATTAAACAATCAATGAAACGAAGGTAACCAATGTTTTCCTCAGAACCAAATCACATCGACGAATCAATCACTTTACCACACAAGTTAGCGACTTTTTATGGACGAATCAACGGGAAAGCACCAACATGGCGGAGAGAAGCACCGCAAACAGCAGCATATTCCTAGACGTCTCCCCGATCAACGCATTCAGCATAGCTGGTTGGTCGATTTTACGGATCTTACCCCACGTCAGGAAATGCAAAAGAAGATAGGGTACCATCCATAAGAACGCATAAGGTTTTAGCCCGAGCCAATAACAGGAGACACCCGCGAGAAGCACGGCGGCCAAGCCTGAACACAGGTACAAGTAGAGGCCGAACCGTTTGCCGAACAACACCACGACCGTACGTTTCCCGGACTTCGCGTCATTCTCCACGTCACGATAATTATTCAGGACGAGCAACACATTGACCGCCAAACCCGTGGCAATGCCCGCCAACGTCAGCGCCACAGGCCACGAAAGAATCTGCACGTAAGCCGTGAAGCCGACGGCGACCAGTCCGAAGAAAGCCACCACCGCCACATCGCCCAAGCCATTGTAGGCCAAAGGGAACGGACCGGAGGTGTAGAAGTAGGCGAACAATACGCAAAAGATACCCACAGCGACGAGCCACCAGCCCACATAGAGCATCAGCACCGAGCCGAAGAGACAACCCATCGCCACCACCACAAGGATACCAATCTTCATGCGATCAGGCGTAATCCACCCTTGCGCCGTGGCACGAGGCGGTCCTAAGCGGTCCTCCCCGTCACTTCCCTTCAGGAAATCATACAAATCATTGATCAGGTTCGCCGCAATCTGCATGGCGACAGCGAACAGAAGGCAACACAAAGCCGGCACCCACTGAAAAGCGTTGAAATAGTATGCCAAGGCGCAACCCACGGCCACCGGCGCAATCGCCGCAGCCAATGTCTTCGGACGGGCAGCTAAAAGCCACGCCCGCACAGAGTTCTGTCTAACTTCTTCCATCGGATAGAGTCTATTGGTCTCGCGAATATACAAAAAGAGGGATGAACGACACACGTCCATCCCCCATCATATTATCATAAAAAACAATTACTCCTTCACGATTCTTCCCGTATAGATCGAATCGCCAGCGATGACACGCACCACATAGACGCCCGCAGGCAAAGAACGCAGATCCAGCGTCATGTCAGAAGCGTTCAACTGTTTCTCAGCCACAACCGTTCCCATAAGGTCGAAGAGTTGAGCAGTAGCCGGCACAACCGTATTCAGTCTGACGGTCAGGAGATCAGACACTGGGTTAGGATAGAATGCGCAGAGAGAGTTCTCCACATCATCCACACCTGAGGTCTTGCCATACTTAGCCAACACCACGGCGCGGGCACATCCCGAGCCTGTCGTCACGCTCCAATCAGCGATGCCAGGGAAGCCCTGCTTGCCATCGCCCGCACTGGTGAACGTGAGCGGTTCACCCTGATGCGCGAAGGAGGAATATTTGTTCATGTTCTCATAATAGGAGACGGCGAATGCACCGGAAGAGAAGGTCAACGTATAGTCTCCCTCCGCAGGGATTTCGATTGGGTTTGAGAAAGTGACCTTCACGAACTGGTTACCCTTGGATACCTGGATTGGGTCGGAAGTGAACGTCGCCTTCTTCGCACCACCCAGCTCAGCCTTCACGGTAGTCTCGCCTTGGTTGTAAGGGTTGCCTTCGATATGGACATAGACACTTGTAATGCTACATGCCTTGGAGGCCTTGAAGTTAGCGGAGATATTACCCCAGTTCACACCCGTGGAGGTGAAGTCCTTCTGGGTCGGGCCCACCACGATATCCATGGCGCCGGCATCCTGCACGTAGAAGGTCTTGTCAGCGGAGATTGTAGTCTTGTAGGAAGAGCCCGTGGCAAGCGGCGAACCGCCCTCCAACTGATCATACCACTCGTACTCTCCATCCCCCTTCACCGTCAGGGTCACATTGCCACTCACATCAGAAACGGCATCCTCAGCCTCCGGCAACAAGGAAGTCACCTTGAAGGAGACACCCGTCGATTTACAATTAGAAGCGGAGATTTCGCAAACGTACTCGCCACCCTTCGTGATAAGGTACTTAGGGGAAGTAGCGCCTTTCAACGCCTCGCCATTCCTGTACCATTGGTAGGATGCCGGCACATCCTGCAATTCGAAGTTCATTTCTATCTGAGAAGGGTTACAGAGCTCCATGTCCGGTATAGGTTCGAACTCAGGCAAGGAAGCCATCACCACGACGCTACCACTGGTAGTCCATTCGCCGGCGGAATCGATCTCGCAGACATACTCGCCAGGTGCGGACACCTGATAAGAAGAAGCCGAAGTCGACGATTCCACCTTCTGTCCATCCTTATACCAAGTAAAAGTCTTCTTTCCGTCGGCAGGCACCTTAGAGTCCAAAGTAACAGACCTCATGCCACAAAGAGAAATCGCATTGCCAAGATCTGGAGATGGATGACCGAACTTATTGACATTGACAGGGTTAACGACAGAGTTGATATAACCTAAGGCGCATACCAGACCCGCATTGTAGTCGATACCGCCCTCAGATATCTGGTAATTGTCCAACGACTCCGAATAGGAGGCAGACTCCAAAGTAGCGCCACTACCGCCCACCATGAAACCCAACTGTATGAACTTATAATTCTTGTCAGGTATAGGCACCATGCTCATATTATTGCCATCATAGCGGAAGAAATTACGATGATGCGGGATCACCGGATATTTATTGCCGAATCCCACGATGAAAGACATGTTAGATGAATTCTTACCCATGATAAATTCGATGGTGGCCAACGAATAAGGATTCAGTTCCTTGTCACTCACCAGTTTAGAATACAAGCCATATGTGAAGGCTTGGTTAGCAGGGTAACGAAGAGAGCCCCACTGAGCGTCATAATGGCCAGGTTTTCTCAGGATATAGCCAGAGGAAGGCTTGTACATCGAATTCACATAGAAATCCATCACGGCCATCGCCTTCTCGCTATAGGAGGATTCCTTGATGGAAGCCATCAGGTATGCGGCCAAGTCCTCCGTGTTGTTATAGCACAACGTGTAATTGTAATTATAGTCTCTCTGAGCATCCATCCAAATACAATTCGATTCCGCATTATTCAGGTATTTGGAATCATTCGTGGCGCGGTATAACTCCGCCGCGAGGATGACCATGTCCGGCACATACTTAGGCTTCGCCCCATAGAACGTTCCCCCACCCGTATTGCCCTTCGAGGTCCCATTAACGAAGTCATAAGCGACCTTAGCCTTCTCCAGACACTTTTGCGCATAAACCGGGTCGAACTTCTTATACACACGGGACATCACAGCCAATGCGGCACCTCCGAGAGCAGCCATGGAGGTCACGTTACCACTCGCCTTTTTGATTTCTCTGGATCCGTCCGACTCACCTCCTTGCGCCTTTGGCATAGCGGATTTCACAGGAGAGGTACACCACACCATATGGTCAGCGTCGCCATCGCCCTTCTGGTAATAGAATGTATTATCATCACGGACAGCCTTCAAGATAAAATCGGTCGCATACTTCACCTCGTCCAAGATATCAGGGATACCATTCGGCACACCCTTTTTGCCTTCCCACGTGTAATCACCGGAAGAGACATATCCATTATAATCAAAAGAATAATAATCATCATATCCTTCAGGGAACTCCGAATAACCCAACGCCAGCATATAGGCGGAATAGAAGAAGGTCTGACCAAAGAGGACAAAATCGCCGCAATCGAACCAGCCACCCGTCAGATCATAAGAACCATCCGCATCCTTCAAGTATGATTTCCCCTTGACAAAATTCCTCTCAGAGAAAGACATACCATTGGATACACCGTTCGGCTCGTGGTCCGCCACCAGCCAATTCACGCCCTCGCCCATACGTTGAGCCCCATAAAACCTTGCGGTCATCCACAAAGCCTTTTGATATTGCTCCTTATCGAACGACAAGTCCGCCGCGGAAGCCATGAAGGCACCAGCGAAAGAGCATATCAGCGCTAAAATCGTAAATTTAAATCTCATCATACAATACTGCTTTAAAACATTATATACTTAATCCGTCTATTCCTCACATTGAATAAACTACTCCTAACACAAAAGGAGTTACAATCGGCAAATATAAGAAAAAAACAATACAGAAACACATTTCTTTTTACGAACTGGAAAGTGGAACTCATAAATATAATAATTAAATTCGCGACTGAATCAGTAATCAGTTAATGTGTAGCGATGCGTCGGGGTTTATTCCATTTCAGAGCGATCATCTTTTTCACCTTTCTCTTTTCCTTCTTCCAAGTGAAGGCGGACAAGGAGGCGTCGTTATTCCAACTGGATTTCTCTGACTCCATCACAATGAGCACCTCCCGTCAGTTGCCAGTCATCGTGTTTGACTCCATGCGGGCAATCGATTTGGTGCCCCTCTCACTCCCCTACGAGATCACATATTGGAAAGCGATGCCTGCCAGGAAGAAAACCTCCTTGGAGATCGCCTACGACAGCATGATGATCCACGACAAACTGACAAGAAGGTCAGTTTACAACATCGCCGTCAGCCGACCAGACTTAATTGATTTCTACGGATTACAACAGTTCGACGAGACGCTGAACAGCATAAAGGGAGGAAGGAAGGAGTTTCACGTGGAAGGTGTGGAAGAACCCGAATTGATTCCAATGCCTTTCACCCTAGAACAGCCTAAAAAATCGAAAGAGAATGCACCTTGGAGCTTTAAAGGGAATCTATCCCTTCAATTCTCCCAATACTACGTGACGGACAACTGGGAAAAAGGAGGCACACCCAACGCAACTTTTCTCTCCATATTGGAATACTCCATCCACTACGAAAAAAACAGATGGTTATGGGAAAATGACATCGAAGCAGAAATCGGGTTCTATAACACCGACATAGATACTGTCCATGCCATCCGTGTCAATAGCGACGAAATCAGGGTACCCACACGCTTAGGCTACCAGACCTCCATGTCCAAGAAGCTCTATTATAGCACCCATATAGTGCTCAAGACTCCACTCCTCAAAAGTTACACGAAAACCAACTCCAAGGAGGTATCCGCATCCTTCCTATCCCCATCCAAATTATATTTCGGCATCATCGGACTAGACTACAAGCATAACAAACACACAAGATTAAGCATCTACCCATGGAGCTACAAACTCATCTTTGTTCTGCCCAATTCAGAGGTGGACCACCTCAAGTCGGGATTCGACAGCACCCAATGCCACAGATGGTTTTCCGGATATATCATCCAAACGAGTCTAAATTGGAGGCTCTCCAAAGAAATACAGATCACCTCGAGCTTCGATTTGTTCAATTCCTACAATTTTAAGCACATCGACCTCGATTGGAAGACCATCGGGAAATTCAACATCAATCGTTTCCTGAGCACCCGACTCTCCCTACAAATGATCTTCGACAACGCTCGGATAGACAAAAAATCGAAAATACAAATCAAAGAGCAACTATCATTTGGGTTTAGTTACAATTTCCACTAGGGGGACACCGCTTCACCCCGCATAGCCTAGGAATCTACCACACACAAATGGAACAAAAATCCACTTATTTGACGCTAAATTCACATCCATAGCAACCATTTACCTCTACATTTGCAACCGTAAGCATAGGTTATTCGACAACTATTATTCAGACCAACGTGGTCTGGAATGACGAGCAGTACTTTTATATTAATTACCATTAAAAGCATAAACACATGAAAAAGTATTACATGAAAGCCGTCTTAGCGGCAATGGGGATAATGATGGTCAATTGCGCCATGGCGCAACTGGCGAAGGACAATCCGTGTAAGTTCTTAGGTAACATCACGACGACCAAAGATTGGAGCACGGGAGAGCAGTGCGACTACAGCGACTGCAACCTTGTTTTCGCTGACTACTGGAATCAAATCACGTGCGAGAACGCCACCAAATGGGGCTCCGTGCACAGTGGTTGGGGAAGATTCAACTGGTCAAGTCCTGACAGGACCTACAAGTATTGTCAAGAGCATGGAATCATCTTCAAATTCCACGCCCTCATCTGGGGAAGCCAACATCCTAACTGGATCGAGAGTCTAAGCGTCGACGACACCAAGAAGGCCATTATCGAATGGTACGACGAGTGCAAGAAACACTTCCCGAACCTCGAGATCATAGACGTGGTGAACGAGGCCATCTATTCCGGCGGAGATTACCACTCCCCATACAAATCCACAAAGATTATCCAGGCATTGGGTTCTCTTGCGGAGGATAGGGCACAAAAGGAGACCGGCACAAGGCCTAGCTACAACTGCAACACGAATGGCTACCCTAACACCAACTCCTACCAATGGATCGCAGAAGCGTTCCGTCTGGCGCGTGACCGTTGGCCGAACGCCATCCTCATCTACAACGACTACAACACGTTCCAGTGGCAAAAGACCGAGTTCATCAACCTCGTCAACGGTTTGAAGGCTTGCGGCGCACCGATCGATGCGGCGGGTAACCAGGCACACGACTTGAACGACATGGGCGGCAGTCAATTCAGGAGCGCATTGGAAGAGATCCACAACAAGACGCAATTGCCTCAGTACATCACCGAGTATGATATCGCCAAAAGCGACGACGCCACATTCGAGACGCGTTACAAGGAGCAGTTCCCTATCATGTGGGAGGCCGACTACGTGGCCGGTGTCACCCTCTGGGGTTGGATCTACGGACACACATGGGTTGCCAACGGATCCTCCGGATTGGTTAGGGATTGCAAGAAACGTTCAGCATTTACATGGTTGGAGAACTACATGAAGACCGACGCCGCCAAGAACGCACAGAGCCCGTTCTGCGGTACAGCATCAAAACTCAAGGCAAACGTGGAACTCTCAGCGGATGCTATTTCCGTAGGTGACATACTGACCATCAACGTAGAAGCATCAACCACAGAAGGAAGCATCAGCAACATCACAGTGAAGGTGGATGGGAATACCGTGAACAACGAGAACGGTGAATGGATATACGTGGCTGATAAGGCCGGCAATCTGGAGATTCTAGTAACTGTACAAAGCACCAACGGAGATAGCAAAGAGATCAAAAAATCCATCACCGTATGCGAGGCAAGGTCCCCATTCTCAGGATCAGCCATACCAATCCCAGGAACAATCGAGGCGGAAGACTTCGACAAGGGATGTAGCGGTGTGGCATCATACGACTCCGACGGCACCGACGAGGGTGACAGCAAGGGCTACCGCTCCGACAATGGAGGTGTGGACATCGTAAAAGGGAACGGAGGTTACGCCATCGGCTACACAAAGAGCAACGAGTGGTTGGAATATACGGTGAACGTAGAGCAAGCCGGCACATATACCGTATCGGCGACCGTATCTTCCGGATCAAGCAACTCTGGCTTCAGGATCAGCTGCGGGAACTCTTCCGTGAAGATCAGCGTACCAGCAGGAGAAGATTGGAATACTTACACCGACGTAAAGACCGACATGGAACTCTATGACGAAGGTGAGCAAACCATCAGATTCACCATCACGGGCGACTATGTCAACATCGACAAGGTCAAGTTCGCCTGCCCGAACTGCACTACCACAGGAATCGAGCTTACCCCGAGCGAAATGGAGACCGGCACATACACCATCATCTCCATGATGGGTGAAATCCTCGGCGAGGTGAACTACAACGGGGGCGACTTAAACGAAGAAGTAAAACAAACAACAGGTAGCAAAGGAGTCTATGCCCTGAGAAACACCACAACAGGCAAGACTTCCAAGTTCATCTGTAAATAGACTCCAAATTTTGAAAACAAACGAAAGGGGATGTGTCAATCATGACACATCCCCTTTTTCCATGAAAATTCCGAAAAGATTCCCTAAAATAGCGGGACCTATCTCGAAAAAGATTAGTACTTGATAGCCCTCAGCTTTCCTCCGTCTACCGCATAAACAGTGTTAGAGTTGAAATCGATTTCGTATACTACATTCTTGTCATCGCTCAAACGGAATGACTTAACTTCCTTACCAGTATTTTGGTCAACCACAACCAGCTGAACCAACTCGTCGCCGTTCACCTTCTCGGAAGTCATGAAGATAGACAAGTCATCAGTTGCTCTAGCAGCCTTTTTCGCCTTCTCGTTATCCTTCATCTTATGGCGTAAGTTTTTCTGAGCCTCCCAAGCACGTCCGTGTTGATCAGCCTCAGCCGCGGAGCAGAACAATCCAGACTCAGCCACCACCTGACCATTTCCGTCTGTAGCAGTAATCTTAACGCTCTTGATTCCGTTATAGATAGATGCGGCGAGCAAAGCGGCATTAGCGCCACGACCCGTCTTCAACTGAGGGAACACCTTCTGAGCGATCACGCTCTTATCCTTACCGATCATGACATACTCTTTGGCGCCATAGATGAAGTATCCGTTATCCGATACCTTAAGGCCAGAGATCGTGGAAGGATCATCCACCTTAGTGACAACAGCAGGCAACTTCGCATCAGCGTCCGGATCGATCACATATACCTTCTTTCCGCTCAATGCGACGATCTTGCCGGTAGCATCGTCATATGCGACACGATCTGTAGGAGAAAGATCCAATTTGAACTTACGCTTGTTAGTCTCCTTATCATAAACCAACAGACGATTGTTCGTCATGATGGAATAAGTGCTCTTATATTGCTTTTCAACCTGAGGAGACTTGCTCTCGTCGACACCATCGAGTTCGATTGGTTTTTTCCACGCCTTCTCACCTGTTGACTTGTCGAGCATCTGGATCTTGTTACCGTAGCAGACACGGATACCCTCATTCGTCACCTCAGCGCTCTTATAGAATGGCGCAGAGAAGCTTTTCTTCCACTTCTTGTTACCAGCCTTGATGTCGATGATGTTCACCTCCGCATCCGAAGCGATGATCGCCTGCGTGTTGTCAATTTGAATAAGTTCCGCGAATGGTGCGGAAAGTTTCATAGGCTGAGCCCACACATCCTTACCCGTCTTAGCGTCCACCAAATGGATTTTCTTCAAGCCGCTTTCGATGGAGAAGATATACTTGCCTGAATTATCAATCAGATAAACTTCCGGCTTGGATTGGTTCTCCCACTTCTTGCTTCCCGATTTCGCATCGATCAGATATAGGAACTGGTCGAAACCGTAGATAACATTTCCATCAGCGGAGAGACCTGGTCTACACTGAACCATCGCCATGTCTAGAAGCAAGTTAGCCGCGATTGCCTTCTTTGGCTTAGGCAGCGGGAACTTCCAAAGCACCTTGTTCGATGCGATATCTATCGCATGGAGTGACACATTCTTATCTGTGCCATCTATGCGGACAAGTGCGATATTCAGTTCAGGGATAACATCGCTTGCCTGAATCTCACGAACACCTTCGATGATCGTCTCGCCGGTCACAACATCAATCACCCTGTCACCTACGAACACGAAATGCGTCCAGTCAACTTCCTGGTAGATTTGTTTCTCGAACTTGTTCATCATACTCGCCTCGCTACTGTTACCAGTCAACGCAGCGACCTTCGCCGCCTTCTTCAAATTCTCGTTTCCCTTAGCCTTCTGGATTGTCCATGCGGTCGTACTCTTCTCCGCATCGATTCCCACGAAATTGTCACTCATTTCAACGATTGGAGTTTGCGTGAATCCATTGAAGAAGATCCTTTCCGCTTTGCCATTAACCGGCACCTCCCATGCTACTGTCTGCGCATTCGCAAAAGCAGCCAAAGCCAACATTGTGGCAGTAAAAATTCCTCTCATATACATTTTTGATTTGTTAACGAATATAACAAATATATAGTTTTTTTTTAATATCTCATATTTTCTTCCGTTTTAAAATTGAAGCAACCTGTTTTTTTTACGACATACACGATTCCAGAACATACAATATTCTTACCACCAACAATATAAAGCATTTCATACGCTCTTGACAATTCCAATATGACAAAATGAGTTTTTTCAATTTAACCATTGTGTATTTATAAGATATTCATTAACTTGCGCACGATTTTTCAGTTTAGATTTAGCGACAAAATTCAGTGTTACTTTATCTATCGCTAATACCATAAAGGCACAAGCCATTCGCTTACCAAACTGATAATTGGTTGTATATCGATGCGTTAAGTTATTCCCTATCATTAATTATTCTATTAATTAAACTAAAATGAATTTAAAAAAAACGATCATGTGCCTCATGGTAACACTTGTGGCACAATCTATGGCGGCGAAGGTCGTCACCGTAGAGAATGTCAAGTACGACATCGACGAGAGGAAAATGACCGCCGCTCTCATCAACGGCAGGAATGTGGATCAGGAGATTTACTACATTCCTTCATCCATTCAATGCAATAGCGGCACCTACACCGTTACGGAAATCACGTCCAAAGCATTTTACAGAAACCCGAGCATAAAGGAAGTGAACGTGCCGGAAAGTGTAAAATCAATAGAAGACTACGCATTCGGGCACTGCGCTCAACTGCAATTCGTTTCCCTTCGTCCGGAATTGGAACACCTTGGAGAAGGGGCATTCTACGGTTGCGCAAACATCGAGAGGGTAATATTTAACAGGAACAGAAATGTAACCATCAAAGATTACACCTTCTATGGTTGCAAGAAACTGAAGTCCATCGAAGGATATACACCGCGCGACACGATTGGAGCCTACGCTTTCGCCAACTGCACAAGTTTGGAAGGAGCCTTTGATCTGTCATATGTAAAAGCATTCGGAGAGAAAGCATTCTACAACTGCACCTCGATCGAAGACATCACATTCTCATTCAACTGCGACTTCGGCACATATGCCTTCTACAACTGCAGAAACATCAAAAACTTGGAAATCAATTCCCCTAAGATTATCCGCAGCAAATGTTTCATGTATTGTCAGTCAGTTCAAAACATCACCATCAAACAATGGGATGACCAAGAGTCAATCATCGGGGACAGTTGTTTCATGAGATGTACAGCCTTGGACACTGTTAAGATCTTGGATTATAGAGGCAAGTTCGGAATCCTCGACCCCGGACTCAACTACGAGGGAGAGCCTATTCCATCAGGGAAAAACGTCTTCAACAACACGAACTCACGTTTCAACATATATGTGAGCCACACGGAAGTGGGAAAATACAAATCAGCTCCGAATTGGAACAAGCAAGCCGACAAAATACACCCATACTACCGTATTATCCTACAGCCAAGATATTACAGAGAAGATTGGTATGAAGGGATGATGGAAGATGGATCCTATGACATAAACACCTTCATCTACGGAGAAGGAAAAGATATCCAATTTGAGCTCAGGAAAACAACCTCCACCATCGTGGATGAAATCAGTTTGGACGGAAGAAACCTGAGAGACAGCGTGGAGAAAAACAACATCACCATATTCACGCTAGAGAACGTGGATAGTGACCATCTTCTAAGATATCTCACCAAAGAGGAAGCAGAGAAAAACTACCTCTCGATAGATGGCATCCTGTACACGATCAACCCAGAGGAGCACACCGCACTCATCAGAGGAAGAAGGATGTTCCAAGGTGGAGGAAATCTTCAGGTGCCTTACAGCATAGAGCACAATGGCGAAACCTATTCCGTAGAGACAATAGAGAGTCTGCTCGGAGAACACCCCAAATCAGGGATAATAACAAAACTCCACATTCCTTTAACAGTCAAAGAAATAGGAGACATCTGTTGTTTCGATTTCGAATACATGGAGAGTCTAGAGTTTGATCTGGAACAGGCAAATTTAGAGAAGATTGGGTATCAGGCATTCGCCTACTGCAGTAGGCTACAAGAAGTCACCTTGCCGAACACCCTCTCTTACATTGGGGAAGAGGCTTTCGCCGGATGTGCCTCTCTGCATGAAATCAAAATCCTCTCCGATCATTGTGAAATTGGGCCAAACGCATTTGGAGACAACGACAGCCTTGTCATTTGGGTACCATATTCCGCTTTGGAGCGATACAAAAAAGCAGAGAATTGGAAGAAATATGCCGATAAATTAATTCCTTTCTATACAATATATGTTGAGCAGCACCAATTCAACGAGGAATACTGGAGATCCTATGTCTACGTCTTGAACAAGTCTTACATTGTTTACGGGAACGAAACGGACATTCCGTTAGCTCTCCATCTCGGGGATTTCGCCTACCAAGTCGTTATGGACGGCAAATACCTACCAGTCTCCGAAGAGCAGAAGAGCATCCATTTGGAAAACATCACAAAGGACCTCCACATCAATGTGACGATGAAGTATATGGAGCAAAAAAACACAGTACATGCCGGCAAATACTACTTCAAAATCGACACAGTTGCTAAAACAGCAGATTTGGTGGGAAGAGAAAAAAACATAGGCAAGATTGTTTTACCCGCTTCCTTCCTATATCAAGGAGAAAGATACACCGTCACCAGTGCCTCATCTGGATTGATGGACATCTCACGATGCAGTAACGTCACATATATCGAATTGCCACGAATGGTCAGCAAATTAGCAGACCAAGTCTGTCTCTCCGATTACTTCCTTCAGGAAATCCGTTTCTCAGAATATTCTCGTCTCGACACCATCGGGGAAAAAGCTTTCTACAGTTGCATCCGACTTGAGAACATCACACTCCCTAGCAGACTCCGATATATCGGGGACGACGCATTCAGAGAATCTGGATTGACAGAGGTGACGCTTCTTTCCGGAATGTGTAACCTTGGAGAGGACGTGTTTGGAGATGTGTCCGACGATTTCAAGATTTACGTACCTGCCCAATACCTGCAACGCTACAAGAACGCTCCTGATTGGGCGAAATACAAGCAATACCTCTATGCGATCGAAGAAAAAGAATCGGAGGATGGCCAATTGCGGAAATTGTCATTACCTGCAGACGAAGAGATATTCATACTCGATGAAATCGCACAGGAGGAGACCTCTTCCGTGCAATCCGGTCTTGTGAACGTATTTAATCTTTGGGGACAAATCGTCAAAACAAATGTGGAGTCAACCAACTGGTATGAGAATCTACAGGACGGACTTTACATTGTGAACGGACATAAGCACATCATCAAAGAAGGAAAAGTTTTCTACGGAAAATAAACATCAAATAATCTGAATTGTAAGGGAGGACAAACCGTTCGGTCATGTCCTCCCTTCTTTATTCCACTATTTTAGACGCTATCACTATGCGCACTCCTTCTTCACCCGATAGCGGTAAACCAGAGTGGCGAGCAGGAAATATACGCAGATCTGCACGATCAGTCCGATGCCCTCCGTCTGCAGGTCAGGGATCGTCGCACCCATCGTATTGATTTTCACAAAGCCTTGCAACCCGAAAGTGGACGGGAAGAAGTAGCTGAGCGCCTTCCAATACCAAGGCACAGCGGCGGCCGGCCAGGAGAGTCCGGAGATGAACAAGAAGATGAGCGACGAGGCCACGATCAACACGTAGGCTGTCTCCTTCTCTTTGATGAAGACGCTGACAGACATACCGAAGAAGATACAAGCGGCAAGGTACGGCAACATGAAGGCGACGATATTCCAGGGGTCACCCATGCGTGGCAAGTTGAACATCCAAGGGATCACCCAAAGCAGGTAAGCGCTCATCAGTCCGTAGAACATCATGTAGCACAAAGCCTTACCGAAAATGATTCTGAACGAACCACGCTTATGGCGCATGATAGGTTCCAGCACATGATACATCTTCTTGTCGTAAATACTGCCCGCCAAGGCGCAAATACCAATGACCAACGTCTGCTGTATCAAAAGCATTAGGAAGCCAGGAATCAGGAAGCTGGCGAAACCGCTCTTCGGATTGAAGAAAGCGACCTCCTCATACTCTATCGGAGTCGTGGCGACCTCCTCCTCCCTTCCCGTGGAATTGCTCATATCCTGGACCTGAATATCCTTGTTCATCTTCAAAGAGACCTCCGTCAGATTAAGGAGGAAACACTTATAGTAGAGCAGACTGCTCATGTCGGAGTAGAGCTGCACATAGGCATGTTCCTTATTCGCCAATGCGCTGGAGAAGTTTCTCGGGAAGACCATGATGCCATACGCCTCCCTCCTGCGCAACGCCTCCTGCGCCTCCTGCATATTGGCGCAGAGTCCGACCACCTCAATGTCCGGCGTGGCGTCGCACATGCGGCGGAACTCGCGGGTCTCGGGGGAATTGCATTGATCCACCACCACCATTTTGGCCTCACGCGCCACCTCATGGCTATATATCAAGCTATAAACGATAGGATAGAGCAAAGGAGCGGCGAGGAAAAGCATCAATATGGCCGCATCATGGATGACGAGGGAAAACTCGTCACGCCAGACGACGAATATATCCGCCAAGCCCTCCTTCACTTGTTTCCAAAAGTAATGAATAATCTTCATATCAATTTATTCTTTGACAGTTTCCACTAATAACATCCACACAACGCACAATCACGGTTTATACGTATCGTAACGGTAAACATTGCGCAGTCTAATCGAAACCAGTATCGGCAAGAACAGATACAGCAACATGGCGACGTACGAGCCCCACACGTAATAGCTAGAATAGCCGTTCAGGCCATTATTCGCATAGATGAGGAAATAATGGCGCAACGGGAAGACATTCGCCCATGTCTGCAACAGCCCCGGCATCTCACCCACAGGGAACGTAAAGCCGCTGATGGAGAAAGAGAGCATCGTGATGAAGGCTGAAAGGCTCAACGATATGCTCATGATCGGGACCAGAGAATAGAGGAAAACGCCCAACGACTGGGAAGCCAGCACCAACAAAAGGCTATTCAGCAGCATGTTCGGCAACCCATTATGGCAAGGGAAACCCATGAAGCGGTACAAGACGACGTCATAGAATGTCGCCATCAACATGAACGTCAGCGTATATGGCAGGAGTTTACCCACCATCACCGACAAGATATCGTCGTCCACCATGTCCAAGAGCTTGCGTGACCGCATCTCTTTCACCTCCATGCCCAGCACATAGACCGTCAGGAGGACAATCATCACGCTCAGCAGGCCTGGCAACAAGACGTTGCAGAGATAGACTGCATAGTTCAGTTGAGGATTTCCCAACGGATGCGTTTCCACCACGATCGGTTGCAGGTCGATCATCGCCTGCTCCATCGTCTGTCCCTTTGCGAGCCTCAACTCACGCCCCACTGAGGCAGAGCCCAATATGGAAATCGTCTTCATGTCGCGGAAGAGCATGGAGCCCGCCACGATAAAGGAGTTGCTCGTGTAGAAGGAGACCTTAGGTTGGCGGAAAGAGAGCACGTCGCGTTCAAAATTCTCCGGCAAATAGTAGATGCCATAGATTTCCCCCCGCTGCATCATTTCCCTCGCCTCACTGAAATCCTTCGCATGGGCGACAATCTTCGTCTGCTTGAAGGCGTCCAACTGACGGACAAGGCGTCGGGAGACGGAGGACTGGTCCATGTCGACCACCGCCGCAGGAAGATCCTTCGGCAACCCGTCTCGCATCAGCGTAAGGAAGAAGCCGATGAAGAAGAGCGGCAGGATGACCATGGACACGATGTAGAGCTTGCGGGAGAATATCTGCCGCCACTCCCTCATCATGACCATCCAAACCTTATTTGACGCTAACCTATTGTTCATCGTTTCACGATAACTGACATGCCAGAAACCAAACCTTCAACCTTCTCCGTAGGAACGGCGCGGATTTCAAATGTCTTGGAATCGAACTCGCCCGTCACCTTCGTAGCTTTCCATGCGGCGAAAGAACCCATATCCTTCACGTAATTCACCTTCAATGCGATCTCCTTGTCACCCAAGGCAGGGACAAAAGCCTTGAACTCCGTACCCTCGGAGAACTCAGACAAATCCTTCTCCCTGAGGTTGAATGTAACCCACACGTCCGCCGTATCGATCACATTCATGATAGGCGCGCCGGAGCCGACCAACTCTCCCCTTTGAGGGAATATCTCACTGATCTTACCGGAGATTGGGGAGGTCAACATCGTTTCCTCCACATATGAGCGGACCTCAGCGACAGCGCCCTTCGCCCTTCTCAATTGAGCCAAAGCGGCATCCTTATCCTCTTGGTCGGCACCACGCAAAGCCATGTCGTATTGTGACTTGGCAGCCTGTTCGGTCGCCAACATCGCCTTGTAGTTAGCCTCCGCCTCGTCACGTTTCTGGGCAGGAACCACCTCCTTCTCGTAGAGCGCCTGCACACGGTCAAAGGATTTCTTCGCCACGTCCAAGCCGGCTTGCGCCTTCTGCCACAACTCATAGGCGGCCTTGATCTGCTCCTCGCTCGCCCCACGCAAAGCCTTCTGGTTTACGGCCGAAGCAGCCTTCTCCGCCGCACGGGCCTGTGAGAGCTTCGCCTCGATCTCCGGGCTGTTCAGCAAAACGAGCGTGTCGCCCTCCTTCACATATTGGCCCTCCCTCACAAGGAACTTATCGATCCTCGCCGGAATCTTGCCCGAGATACGCAACTCAGTAAACTCCACCTCACCCTGGATGATATCCTTTTCAGGCTTCATCATAAAGATACCAATCAGGGACACAACAGCCACAATGGCCAACAAAACGACAAATGCTATCAGCATATTGACGTCCTTCTCCGATTTATTCATAATATTCATATCCTTTTATTTTATTATTTTCCAATTTTACCTACCGCTTTCTGATAATTGATCTCACTCATCTTCGCCTCTATCTCGGCGTCGATTTTGTCGGAATTGGCCGCCAGCCAGGCAGTCTGCGCCTCCAACAGATTTGAAGCTGGGATGACCCCCTCCTTGAATCCCAAGGTGGCATAACGCAGGTTCTCCTCCGCACGTTCCAAATTACGTTTGGAGACCTCCCACTTACGGATTGCCTCCGATTGCTTGAACGAAGATTGGCTAACCTGGAGTTCGATCTTCTCCTTCGCCTCATCCTCCTTGTATTGGGCGATGTTAGCCTCGCACTTGGCGGCCTTCATGGTGTAGATATTCTCACCCCAATGCAACAACGGGATGTTCACCAAAACACCGACATGCCAATCGAAGCCGAACTCCTTCTCAAAGCCGTGCTTCGTCGAAGGATTGGTACCCGCGTAGGTTCCGAACAATGCCACATTAGGCATTAATGCAGCCCGTTCCACCTTCACTTTCTGGTCATATATGGATTTAGCGATCTCCAAGCTCTTCACCTCATTACGATTCGAGTAGACTTCATTGATATCGTAAAGTTCAGGATCCGCGATGGCGATCTCATCATTTGTCTCATCCTGCAAAGAATATTCCTCCTCCAGCGGCAGACCACAATACTGCGCCAGCAACATCTTAGAGAGACGGATGCCGTTGTCCACCTTGAAGAGCGTCATCTCCGCCTCATTCTTTTTCACGGAGACGGATAGTTCGTCCGCTTTTGTAGCCACACCCGACTCGATCAGGGCCTCCACATCCTTCTGCATCTTCTCCAGCAATGCCACAAGAGCCTCGACTGCCTTCCGTTTATTGTTAAGCGATATGATTTGCCAATAAGCGCCATCCACCTCGACGATGACATCCTCATTCAGCGTACGCAATTTGCTTTGCGCAAGTTCCTTCTTCAATTCAGTGATTTTATTATACGCGACGATCTTACCCCCCATGAAAACCGGCTGTGTCAGATTCAAAGAGGCCAAATAGATATTCCTCGTATCGAATTCCAGCTCGTCTTTAGGGATGATGGTATATTCTTTCCACTGCAACTTCTCTGGGTTCTTCCTCGGGTCGAACGGTTTTCCGTCCTTGTCCAGCGGCACAACAGAGCCATTGAGGTTAGCCCATTTGTTATTCAACTGCCGGCTTGAGATCGTCCCGTCGGCTTGGAGCGTAGGCATCTCAAATCCGAAGCTTCCGTTGAGCAAGGTCCCGATAGGAAGGTACATGTCTTCGGAGACCAACGACAGCTGGTCGCCATTCCGCACATACGCACCGCGGAGGCTAAGGTCGGGGAAGTACTTCGTGCGCGCCGCCTTCCGCTCGTAGGTCGCTTTTTCCACCTCCTCACGGGCAATCTTCTGCCCCTTGTTATTTCTCAGCGCCAACTCCCGGCACTCCTCCAATGTGTACACCTTCTGCTCGGACCACACGGAAGAGGCAGTCAGGCACAACATTGCCACAAGCAATAATCTCTTTTTCATATCGATAGTTTATTTATTTTTTCACTTTCGGCTTGCTCGACCTCACGCAAATTGCGGAACACACGGCCCAGCATCTCAATGGCGGTCTTCACATCCGCCTCGCTCATGCCCTTGAAACACGTCTTCATCGCGTTCAACGTGGCATCCTTGACAATCTTATGGCAGGCAAGTCCCTTCTCCGTCAACCGGATACGATTCGACCGTCTATCCGAATCCCTCATCTCGCGGGTCACCAGATCTTGTTTCTCCATGTTATGGATAAGGCGGGTCACACTCGGGCGATCCCTGAACGTAGCTTCCGCCAACGCATTCTGGGTAGGGCTCTCCCCTCCCATCTTCAACCATAGACACATCAGGATTGACCACTGCTCGGGCGTGATATCCAGACCCGACTTCTTGAAACTGCGAGACAAATTACGATTGATAGCATTCGACACCTTACCGCTTATCACAGCAAAGGCCAACTCTATGTCCTGAATGAACTCTTCCATTTCCTTATAAATTAACACCACAAATATAGTTGTTTAAACAACAAGATTGTCTTAACGAATCTTAAAAAACGTTGCATAGACAATAATTTTCGCATAAAGCAATAAACTAAAAAAATATGACAAAAGCCAAAAGGGATGTGCGGAAAGGGCGGTCAAACGCGAAAAAAGGCGTCGAAAAACTTTTTTTTACGGTCGAAAAAGCATATATTGGAGATACAAAGTTGCGAAATCCAAAGGATGGCAAAGTTAAAAGTTTACGGAAGAGTCCGTGACCGCGTTGTTCTTGGGATCGCCAACGCCTACATGGCGTCGCATCCCAACGCTACGTTAGACGAATTGAACGAAGTGTTCCCGAACGAATTGAACGCTACCCTGGAAGGTGGCAGGATTTTCAGAGACGCGGCAGAGACAAATGGTATGGTCTCAAACGGAACAGAAAAGCCGGGCTCAGGCATACTCGCCTTAGCGAACGGCAAGAGAATTGAAATGGTTGTACAATGGACAGACGAGGATTACTCGAAGCTGAAGGCATGGGCGGAGAAGCTCGGCATAGAAGTGGAAGAGCCTCGGACGGACATGGAAATTCCAAAAGAGGGATTCTTGATTGAAGGAGAAGAAAAACACCCTGTCGAAACGAGAAGGGGAACCCAACGGAGAGAGAGGGAGTTGACCAACAATCAGAAATACCTGACAAACCTTCTTTTGACGCTCATGCTCTTATTCACGATTCTATTGTTCTCAAGAGGAAACTCAAACGACGAGGAGGATATAACACGTTACAGGAATATATACCAAAATGGACAAACGGTAGACCTGCACCAACTCGCCATAGAGCAAAAGAAGAAAGAGAAAGAGATCAACGATCTCTACCAAGATGAAGAGATCAAACTTGCAGAGGAAATGGCAAGGAATACCAAAGAGGCATTCAGCTCAATACTGAAGCAATAAATGTTTTAAAAAAACATTGCAATCTGGTCGCCTATATTAGAGCACAACCACGTATGGATAAATTAGACAAAGGGGGGCGTTAAAAAAACACCCCCCTTTTTAGTTTTCACGGCACAATCACTTCGCTTTCAACGGTGCGGTGTTATTCTTCGCGAATTCATTTTCCAGATCATGGACTCTATTCTCCGCGTTGATGACAGCCTGCTTTGCCTTTTCCAAGTCAGCCTTGGCTTTCTCAATAGCCGCCAAATCCCTCTGGTAATCGGCACGGATCTCCTTGATTTGCTCGTCGGATGTAATGCGGGTCGCATACATGAAATTGCCATTAAATCCAGGATCGGTGCTACTAGCGATGATGACGCCTCGATCAGGGAACACACACACAAAGTTAAATGTGCCATCCTCATTGATATGCTGCACAATACCCACGTGATAAACCTCCTTCGGATTCAAGGAATTAGAGAAGAAAACAATATCCCCTCTTCTCATTTTCTTGGAGACAGTGATTTTCTTTCCTTGAGTACTAATGGCAGTCAAGTCTGCAGGAATATCAAGACCCAACTGACGATAGGCGAAACTAACCAGCCCCGGATTGTCGAATGCGTCGTTTCCGCTCGCACCAGGCGCAAATGGTTTCTGTTGTTGGCGAAGCACAATAGCCATCATAGCGTCTATTGTGGTGCAAGGAGCGTTCACAATGTCAGCTCTCGTTCCCGCAAACGCAGAAGCGCAGGAAACCAAAGCCGTAACGAGTAATAATTTACATTTCATCTCTTTGTATTTGAATTACTAATCTTATGCAAAGTTAGTTTTTTTATTTTACCATTTAACTTTCAACCTAAAAATGAAGAACAAACGGATAAGATAAGCCAGAATCTTCGTGGATTCCCCACCCGTTTTAGAATTCCATGCGGAATTGGTGATTAGTTTTCATCTCCTCATATTTTTTCAAGACGAATCTCCACTTCTTGTTTTTAGATCTTCCGGTCTTGTTTTTCTTCTTCACATTGTTTTTCGACTCCTCCAAGATACCCAATTGGAGCAACTTCTTTTGGAAATTCCTGCGGTCGAAGTGCGCATTGAGGATACCTTCATAAAGGCGCTGAAGATCAGGAATAGAGAATTCCTCCTCCAGCAAATCGAATCCAATAGGTTCGAAGTGTATTTTTTGCTTCAAAGCGGTCAATGCCTTTTGGAAAATATAATCGTGGTCGAATGCCAACTGAGGGAGATCCTTCACTTTAAACCATTGAGCATCGGAAGCATCGTCGCCACCCGCAACCTCCGACTTCTTGATCAGAGCGAAATAGGCAATCGTAATCACGCGCTCCCTTGGGTCTCTGTTGACATCCGTGAAGGTGTAGAATTGCTCGATATGCCCAGGGATAAGGTTCGTCTCCTCCTTAAGTTCCCTCAGCGCGCACTCCTCTGCCGACTCGTCCATCCGGAGGAAGCCACCCGGGAATGCCCATGCGTCCTTGAACGGTTCCACACCCCTTTTGATGAGAAGAACATTCAAGTCTTTTTTATCAAAACAGAAAATCACGCAGTCTGTCGACACTGCGGGATGAGGATGCTTGTAACAATAATTCAATTGCTCCTCCGTCTCCATCCCCGTCTCTGTACTCTCAACCTTTTTTTCTTCTTTCTCTTGCATTGCTATATTGTTTTTGTTATTTATGGATTGGTTATTTCTCTTCCTAATAGACTGAACCACAGGTTCTGAAGTTGATGCATGTAAAAGAAACTCTTTCCTATTTTTTCACCGTTGTTGTATAGGGACAAACCATCCGAATGGTGGATTAAGATATTTATTCCCTCTTTTGAATAAACCCTATTAGAAACATTCTCGAATTCAAACATGAACCCTAAACCATTGAGCATCTCCTCCGTCACTTTAACAGGGGTCGACTCGCAACCAATACCCATCAGCTGACATTTCGCCAAGAAGGCGATGTCATCCGAACTGACCGCTGTTTTCTTGCCATTCAGGTAAATGACGTTTCCGATTCGAAGTTCTTTAGTGTCTATCATAATAATGCCTGTTATAATGATGTTTCCTTTTTGTTGTCCCCTTCAATTGCCTTGGATATTTTTTCGATGTTCAGACTACGTGCGGAAGCATCCACGATGTCTTTGTAAATGCCGCCTTGTTTGTAGACCTCGTCTGGGTCACCGCCTTGCTCCACACGTCCGTTCTGCAGCGCATAAATCGTGTCGCTGTCGATGATTTGGGATATACTGTGAGAGATGATGATGACCGTCCTATTTTTCTTAATGGCGTCGATGCTGTTCTTGATCTGCTCCGTCGCAATAGCGTCCAGACTAGCTGTCGGCTCATCCAAGAAGATGATAGGCGGATTCTTCAGGAACATACGTGCGATGGCGATGCGTTGCTGCTGGCCTCCGGAAAGGAGGGTCGCCTTGCTGTCGAACTTGTCAGGAAGCGCCATCACCTGATCGTAGAGGTAAGCCTTCTTGGCCGCCTCGTACACCTCGTCTATGCTGGCGTTCGGGTTGCCATATAGTATGTTCTCGGCGATGGTTCCGTCGAAGATATGGTTCTTCTGCAGCACCAGACCGATGTTGTCTCTCAGGAATTTCGTGTCATACTCCTTCAGGTCTACACCATCCAGCTTGATGCTTCCGCAGTCTGGTTCGTAGAATTTGTCGAGGAGGTTGACGATCGTGCTCTTGCCCGCGCCGGAGAGCCCGACGAAGGCGGTTATCTTCCCGCTCTCGATCTTCATGTTGATGTTATGCAGCGCCTTCGTCCCGTTCGGGTAGGTGAAGTCCACTCCTGATATTTCAAAATTGCCCTCGATTTTTTCAGGCTTATAGGTGCCAGTTGGTTCGATTTCCTGGTCGGAGTCCAGGATGCCGAAGAAGCCTTCCGCGTAGATGAGCGCGTCGTTCATGTCGTCGAAGATGCGTTGCAACTGGTTGATCGGCGCCGCCACGTTGTTGAAGAGCATGACGTGGTACATGATCTTACCGATGCTCATGCCCGGGTAATCGTCCAACACCAAGTAGGCGGTGAGGATGATGATAAGCACGGTGCCAATCTGTTGCATGAAGCTTTTCAATCCGTCGAAGAAGAAGCTCACCTTGCGTGTCTCCATCTGGTTGTTCGTCACCCGGTTTTGGATGTCGAGCTGTTTGTCTCCCTCGATTCTTTCTCTGTTGAAGGATTTGATGACATTGATGGATTCGATGATGTTCATGATGCCATGGCTCTTCAACTCCCTGAAGTGCCGCATGTCGCGTCGCCACCCTTTCAGTTTCACCGCTTGGCGATAGGTGATGTAGAAGTAGATCGGCACGATGCATAGGGCGGTGAGTCCGACCCACACGTTGGCCTTGAACATGAGGATCAAAGCCAGAATGGCGCTGGTGAAGAGCGGCAATAGGTCTATGAAGAAGTTCTGCACAGTCCTGGAAAGGCTGCTCACTCCCTGGTCGATACGTGTTTGTAGCTTGCCTGCCTCGTTGTCGTTGGCCGAGAAGAACGCCACCCTGAAGGTGAGGACCTTCTCGATGACGGCCTGCGCCAAGTCCTTGGATACAAATATTCGCATCTTTTCCCCGAAATATCTTTGGGCGAAAGTGATGATGGCGGAGAGGGCTTCCTTGCCCAAAAGGACAATGGCGATGAAGGAGACGATCTCAATCGCTTCCTTGCCCCATTTCCCGCCCGCTTGGATGTGGTCGTTGATGGAGTCCACCGTCCAGTCCAGGACAATCGCGTTGACCTGTGCCATGAAGGACCCTATGAGTGTCAGTGTCAAGGTTGCTAGAACCAACCACTTGTAGGGCATCACAAACGGTTTGATGCTTTTGAATAATTGTATCAAATTCATAATACCGCAAATTTACATTTTTTTTTTACCTTTGCAAAACATTTGTGGCGTCGGACGCCCTGATTTCGGGTTATGGTGACACAAAATATATAATCGATTGATTACTAAATTGTAAAATTGTTGTTTAGAAGGTATGGATAAGAATACTATTACGGGTTTCTTGTTGATTATCGCTGTGTTTATCGGTTTTTCTATCTGGAACAGACCCACTCCAGAGCAGATTGAAGCCCGCAATCGTTATCAGGACTCAATCGCGCAAGTCCAAAAAATGAAGGAACAGGAGGCGCTTGAGCGTGAGAAACCACATGAGAATCCTGTGTTCCAGGGCGTGGAGGGAGATTCCGCGAAGATGGCCAAGGCTTCCCTCGCATACGGAGAGTTCGCCACGGGCGCATTCGGGGAAGAGACGACCGTGACGTTGGAGAACGAACTGGTCAAGGTGGATTTCTCCTCCCGTGGCGCACGGGTTTCCAGTGCGGTCATGAAGCAATACCTCGATAAGGACAAACAGATATTGACGTTGTTCCGCCCGCAGGATGGCGATTTCGGATTTGTGTTGAATACGGTGAGCAACCGTAAGTTGACGACGAGCGACATGAACTTCAAGGTCGCCGCCAAGACCGACACCTCCGTCGTATTCTCCTTGTCAGGCGCAAACGGAGGCGCTTTGCTCTTCTCCTATGTCCTGCCGAAGAACAGCTATATGCTCCAATTCAACGTGGAGGCAAAGGATAAAAACCTGCTGCTGGCTCCGGACATGAAGGAGCTCCGCGCGTCATGGTCTCTGCGTATCCCGCAGCAGGAGGTGGGTCGTGAGTTTGAGGACCGCTATGCGCAGATGTACTACTATGATCCGGATGAGGGACGTGACTACTTGAGCGAACATTCCAACGACGAATGCAACGTGAATGGCAAATTACGCTGGGTGGCCTTTAAGGACCAATATTTCTCCAGCATCTTCATCGTGGACAATGCCCTGATGGAGAAGAGTTTCCTGAGGTCTACCCAGTTGACGGACTCCACCTATCTGAAGAGATATGAAATGGAAACCTCCATTCCTTTCGAGGAGGGCATAGCGAACTTCCGCTTCTTCTTCGGTCCGAACAGCTATAAACTGCTGAAGTCTTTCAATGAGGGAACGAGTGGAAGTGACAAATTGAATCTGAACCGTCTCCTGACGCTTGGTTTCTCCCTGATCCGTTGGGTGAATCAGATCTTCATCATCCCGTTGTTCGATTTCTTCGGATCCATCTTCAGCAACTACGGACTTGTGATCTTGTTCCTGACCCTTGCGGTGAAGTTGATCCTTACACCGTTGACGTATAAGTCTTACCTCTCTTCCGCTAAGATGCGTGTCTTGAAGCCGCAATTGGATGCTCTCAACGAGAAATACGCTTCCTTGTCGCCGATGGAACGTCAGCAGAAGACGCAGGAATTCTACAAGGACGCGGGTGTGAACCCTGCGGGAGGATGTCTGCCGATGTTGCTCTCCTTCCCGTTCCTGACGGCCGTGTACTTCTTTATCCCTGTCGCCATAGAGTTGAGGCATGTGCCTTTCTTGTGGGCGAAGGATCTCTCCTCTTACGATGCCATCGTTTCGTGGAACGCGGACCTTCCGTTGATTGGTGACCATATCAGTTTGTTCTGCTTGTTGATGACGGTCGTGAACATCGTATACACGAAGTACAACATGCAAATGAACAGCAATTCGGCTCAGATGGATCAGATGAAGTTCATGAAGTACATGATGTACGGTATGCCGATTTATTTCTTCTTCTGGTTCAACAAGATAGCATCCGGTTTGTGCTACTACTATTTCCTTTCATTGTTCATCACAATCCTTCAAACATACCTTATCCGCAAATCCATTAATGAGGAGAAATTGTTGGCGGGTATCGAGGAACACCGCAAGAAGCGTTCTGAACTGAAGCAGCAACAAGACAAGGCGGACCGCATGAGGAAGTCTGTCGGCGGTGACGTGATCGGCGCCATCAATGACATCTCTGTTTCGGACAATAACGGAGGTGGCGGTTTGTTCGGCTCATTCCGGAAGAAGATGGCCGATTTCCAGGCGCAGATGGCAGAGGCTCAGAAGCAGATGGCGGAAGAGCAGAAGAAACGCATCGGGCAAGGGAATGACTCCTCCAATTCGCAGGATAAGAAGGATTAGCCCGAATGCTCATTTTACTTCTTGTATTATATTTTTGTTTGCTTACGTACGTCTCTCACCGTACGGGCAAAAACGATAGTGGTGCCGATTTCTTTCTGGGGAATCGGCGCTCTCCTTGGTGGGCGGTTGCTATCGGCATGGTGGGGGCTTCGGTGTCGGGCGTCTCGTTCGTCTCCGTGCCGGGTTGGGTGCCGGCGTCCTCTTTCTCTTACATGCAGATGGTGCTTGGCTTTTTGGTGGGCTACGTCGTCGTCGCATATCTCTTGCTACCCATTTATTACAACTCCGGGAATGTGTCCATCTATTCGTACCTAACCTCCCGCTTGGGAGAGTCGGGACGGAAGACGGGGGCGCTCTTTTTCTTGCTGAACAAGCTGATGGGCGCCGCTGTGAAGTTCTATGTCGCGGCGTACGTGCTGTACCAACTGTCGGACATCGATTTCCTGCCTTTCCCCGTGTTTGCCTTGCTATGCGTGTCGTTCGTATATTTCTACACTTATAAGGGCGGCATCCGGTCTATTGTGTGGACGGACCTCCTGCAGACGTTCCTGATGGTCTTGTCTTTGGTGCTTTTGCTCCATAAGGCGCTATCCCTCATGGACTTGGATTGGCGGTCAGGATTGAAATTCATCATAGGCTCCGACATGTCCCGAATCTTTTATTTTGACGACTGGAGCACACGTACTTACTTCTGGAAACATTTTGTGAGTGGAGCCTTCGTGGTTGTTGTGATGACGGGTTTGGACCAAGATATGATTCAAAAGAATCTCTCATGCCGTTCGTTGAAGGAGGCTCGGCGTAACATGTTGTCGTATGGCGTACTCTTTATTCCTGTGAATCTGTTGTTCCTATCCTTAGGTCTTTTGGTGGCCAACTACTACGGAGTGGATGCTTTGCCGGCGACGGGGGATGCTCTTTTGCCCTATTTCGTGAAGGAGGCTGGTCCGGCGGTGTTGATGTGCTTTGCCGTGGGAATGTTGGCCTCTTCGTTCTCGAGTGTCGATTCGGCGATGGCGGCCATGACCACATCCCTTCTTTCCGATCTCTTGGGCGAGGATGCGGAGCGGGTATCCCCGAAGCTTCGCCATCGTGTCCATTTAGGCGTGGCGGCGGCGGTATGTCTGGCGGTCGTGTTGCTGGATTTTGTCAGGAGCGACCATGCCATTGACGTGATATACCAGTTGGTTTCCTATCTGTATGGCCCTTTGTTGGGAATGTTCGCCTATTGCATCTTCCGTCGCGGAGGGGGTGTGGTGGATTCCGTGTGGGTAGTGGTGGTGGCGATTCTCTCCCCGTTGCTCTCTTATGGCACGTCAAAAGCGCTCCATGTCTTTTGTGGCTATGACATGGGGTACGAATTATTGTTGTTAAACGGTTTGATTACCTATCTGGGTATTGTTTGCGTCCGTCAGCTTACTTCAGCTGGAAGGAGTTGATGATGTGCTCCACCGTGTCCTTTTGGGCGTTATTGACGAAAGAACAATCCACACCATAAAGTTTATTTCCCTTCTTGCCTATTTTCATAATCGTCTCTTGATAAGAATCCGGGATCTCCTCATCTTCGCTTGAATAGTGAATGAGTGCGTAATCATTCTCCATATCGAATTTAATAAGATTGAAACCTTCCATCTCCTCAGAGAAAGCTACAACTCTTGATTTCGCAAAATCCTCAACCGATATGTCTGACATTTCCCTAGTGTTCACCACCACTATCTGATTATCGTTAGATGCGACGAACGGGCAGGTCGGACGTCTGTCATACTCTGCAGCCCACGCTTTCGGATATTCGATAGAGAACTCACTACTGCTGTATTTCTCATACACATTTTTACATCCGGTGAATACTACACTGAATAATATTACCGTGAGAATAAGAATCTTCTTCATTTGCATACAATTTTTCTTTGCAACAAATATAAATATTTTTTCTTTCACACGAATCACTTGACATGTTTCGCTGCCCGCGCGATGAAGTGGAGACGGTTCAAAACATTCACCTCACTCACACCTCCGTCAAAGTCTAGGAACAGAAGGTTCATGTCCGGATAGATATCCTTCACCTTCTTCTCTATACCCTTGGAAATGACATGGTTGGCGATACAGCCGAAAGGTTGCAAACTGATGGCGGCATTGATGCCATGTTCTGCGAATGACGCAAATTCGGCAGGAATCAACCACCCTTCGCCAAACTGGGCGGCCAAACTGGTGATCTTTTCCGCACGCTTCGCCTCATCGTGGATGTTCACGATCTTCTCATAATAACGGAAAGAGGAAGCCGCCTTGTCTATCTTCTTCGCCACGTGGTTCAGATACTTCTCTCCTAGGCTGGAAAGCAACCTGGCCACGAACTTACGTTTCTTCTCTAGATAATGCGCTTCGTTGAACTTAGCGTTCGGGAAATACTGCACGAAGAACTCGTTCAGAGAAGGAATCACAGGCTCGATGCCCTCCTTCACCAACCAATCCACAACGTGCTGGTGTCCGAAGGAATTATACTTAATGAAAATCTCTCCCACGATACCGACACGAGGCACATCCTTCGTCTCCGTTATCTCCTCGAACTTCTTCGCAGCCTCGGAAAGATAGCTGATCATCAACTTAGACTTCTTCTGACGGACCGCCTCAACGCCCAAAGCAATGTACTTGTCCAAAATCTGACGAGCGGCTCCCGGCACCTTCTCCCTGACCACTGCCGAATAATACATCTTCGACATCGCATCGGAGAAATAGAGGAGGTACATGGTTATCTTGATGATTTTCTTCACATTAGGCGTAAAACCGGACTGCTCATTGATCGTATCCATGATGGAGACGGAGATGACAGGGATATTCCCGTACCCCGCCGCCAAAAGGGCCTTCTTGATCAAGGCGATGTAGTTCGTCGCACGACACTGCCCTCCCGTCTGGGTGATGGCGAAGACAATGTTATTCAAGTCATATTTGCCGGACTCCAAGGCACGTATACAGTCACCGACCACCAATGTGGCAGGGTAACAGATCTCGTTGTTCGCATACTTCAAACCGTACTGAACCGAAGCCTCGTCGCTCGGTGGCATGTTCTCGAACTCATAGCCCATCAGTTCAAACAAGGCTGGCACGAAAGGCGAATGGAAATCCGAGAAGAACGGCACGAGGATCTTCTTCCCCGCATCCTTCTTCAGAAACTCAGGCGTGCTTTGGAACGCATGAGCCACCGGCTCCGCCTCCTCGCTCTTATACTTCAGCGACTCGATGAGCGAACGGATACGCAAGCGGAGCGACCCCGCATTGTTCACGTCGTCCACCTTCAGCAAGGTAACGTTCTTGCCGTAACGCTTCATCATATCGATGATCTCATCCACAATGAACGCATCAGGTCCGCAACCGAAGGAGGTCAGCTGCACATAGTGCACGTTCTCATTCGTCTGGGCGACCCACTTCGCCACCTTCATGATCCTATTCATGTAAGACCACTGCGGGATGATGTGGGAATCCTTCAGGTCAGAGTCCATGCCACGCACCAGATCCTCCGTGACCACATCCACCCCGAACGAGGTGATGATCTCGGAAACCTTATGCTGCACGAGCGGATCGTTATGATACGGTCTACCTGCGAGAATAATCACCAAACGGTTCTCCTCCCTCGCCTTCGTGAGCAGGCTCACCGCCTTTTTGCGCACCGTCTCCGAGAACGTGTCACGCGCCTTCAGCGCCTCGGCGAAGGCCGCCTCGAAACGCTTCTTCTCATATTTATCCTTGAGGATACTCTTCATGTAGGTCGCGCACGACTTCTTCAGCAAAGCGTCATCCTTGAAATTGATGACCGGCGAGTCGAGCGGAATATTAAAACGGGCCTCCACATTGATGGAGCTCTTCAGCACATCCGAATAACCAGCCACCACAGGGCAGTTGTAGCTATTGTTGGAGTTAGGCTCCATGCGTTCGTAGATGACATACGGATAGAAGATACGGTCCACCTTCTTCTCCGCCAAATCGAACACATGCCCGTGCAACAACTTGGCAGGGAAACAGATGTTGTCCGCCATCACCGTGTTCAACCCCTTCTCGTAGAGCGAGAAAGTGGAACGGGCGGAGGATTTGACAGCTATATTGCAACGCGTGAAGAGCGTATACCAGAACGGGAAGTTCTCGTACATGTTCAACGCACGCGGGATACCCATCGTGAAATAAGGCTTCTCCAGCATGCCGGCCTTATCCTTCTTGAAGGCCAACTCATTCTTGTAGAAGCTCATGTTGAAGGCGGTCCTACCCTTCTCTCCCTTGTTGGTATAGACCTTCTCGCACTTATTGCCTGAATAATAGACCTTGCCGTTGGCGAAGACATTCTTCAAGATCTGGCAATTATTCTCACACCCCACGCAACGGAGAGGCTCGGATGTATACTCCTTCAGGTCAACCAATTGAGTGAGAGCCACAGGCTCTGTTCCCGCACCGATCCGTTTCTTAGAGAAGAGGGCGGCACCATACGCACCCATCAGCTCAGGGTAGTTGGAGACGATGACCTCCTTATCCACGGACAATTCGAAAGCGCGGACCACCGCCAAGTTCCGCATCGTACCGCCCTGCAGCACGATATGGTCACCCAAATCCTTCGTGTCCTTCAGTTTCAATACTTTATAGAGGCAGTTCTTGATCACCGAATAGGCAAGACCAGCGGAGATATCATCCAACGGAGAACCCTCACGCAGGCACTGTTTCACCTTAGAATTCATGAAGACGGTGCAACGCGTACCCAAATCGCACGGGTGTTGGCTCTCGCAAGCCCTGCGGACGAAATCCGTGATCGGACACTGCAACGACTGTGCGAAACTATCGATGAAAGAACCACAACCGGACGAGCAAGCCTCGTTGATCTCCAAACGGTTGATGGCGCCCTTCTCCACGAAGATCGCCTTCATGTCCTGTCCACCGATGTCCAAAATGAACGACACCTTAGGGTTCAGTTTATAGGCTGCCGTATAGTGGGCGATAGTCTCGACCATACCGAAGTTCAGTCCGAAAGCCGTCTTGATCAGCTCCTCACCGTAACCCGTCGAGCAGCTACCCACCACCTTGAGGTCACGTCCACACTTCCGCGCCTCCTCCAGCAAGAGGGAGAGGCCCTCCTTCACCGTCTCCAACGGCCTACCGCCATTTTTCTTATAGAAGGTGAAGAAGATACGCTCCTGCTCATCCATAGCCACCACCTTCGTGGTCGTGGAGCCGGAGTCTATACCGATGTAACAATTGTCGGAGGCGATGTCAGCCATTGCCACCTTCTCGATCTTATTCTTTTCCTTGCCCTGTTTCCATGCCTCGAAAGCCTCCTTGCTCTCGAATAGAGGAGAGAGGGAAGAAGCCGAAACACCAGCATTCTTGCTTTTCGTTTGGAACAAGGTGATGAACTCGCTCAGTTTACGCACCTCAGCCTTTTCATTCATGGAGAGGCTAGCGCCCCAAGCCGGCACCACGGAAGCATGTTCAGTCAAGATGATATCCTCGGAAGCGAGTCCGAGACGCTCCTGCATGATTTTCCGCAATGCGGGGATATGGGCGAACGGGCCACCACACAAGAAGACCTTAGGCAGGATATCGCACCCACGGGAGAGTGCGGAGACCACCTGCGTCGCCACCGCATTGAAAATAGAGGCGGCTATATTCTCGCGCCTCACATTGAGGGCGATAAGATTCTGAATATCCGTTTTAGAGAAGACACCGCAACGGGAGGCGATCGGATAGACCGAATCGGCGTTGAGCGCCATATCGCTCAGCTCGCCCACCTCGACGCCCAGGATCACTGCCATTTGGTCGATGAAGGCGCCTGTACCGCCCGCACAGTTACCGTTCATACGGATGTCAGGTTGCATATTCTTGTTGAAGAAGATCATCTTACTGTCCTCTCCTCCGATGTCCACCAACGTACGGGTATCAGGGTATCTCTTTTCGATTACTTGGGTCGCTGCCACAACCTCCTGGATGAAAGGCAAGCCAAATCGCTCAGACAAGCCCATTCCGGCAGAGCCAGTCACTTGGATACGGACAGGCACATCCGACAAATTTTCCATCAAGGCAGACAATGAGGAGAGCAAAGTCCCCTGTATATCAGCATGATGCCGTGCATAATTAGTGTAAACAATCTCACCATTCACATCCGTCACCACCACCTTCAGCGTGGTAGAACCAGCATCCAAGCCTATGTGATATATGTTATTTAACATAAAATAAATCGATTTGGCGCGAAAGTACGAAAACTTTTGCCTTAAAAAAATTATATGCACGCTCGTTTTGCCCCATTAGTCAATAAATGCAAAATTTTAGGGATCCATGGGGAAGCACAGCACCAGCAAAGTGATACACATGCCACGGCACAGAATAAAAGATTAAAAAAAATCAAGAAATAAACGCCGAGGACAAAAAGCAGACAGAAAAAATTTGTCGCAGAAATGAACAAGCACTAAATTTGGGGAATCGTTCCGCACGAACGACCTCTCCGAAGTCGGGTAATGGGTTCTTCCGATGAGGAGGGAGAGTTTTTTAGAACCCGCCTTTTATTTTTATAGATTTTACTATATGAAAAAAGTAGGTTTACTCTTTTTTGCGCTTGCTACATGCTGCGCGAGTGCGTTCGCGGGTGACGCATTCTACTTAATTAAGGATGGAAAGCTCCAAAACGGCGTAAAATTTGATCCATTCGAGTCAGAAGACAAAACAAACAACGAATTAGTAGAGGGTGATGGTTACGCAACGATCAAGCACAATGGTGGTTTCAGTTCAGCATTGGATACCAGATTGACAGGTATGGATGGTCTCCATGTAGCAACAAAATCATTGATCATCGAATACATGGTTGACGAGAAGGACATCAGACACAATGTGTCAGAAACCACACCAGAAAAAATGGATAAGGCAACTATCATCATCGAATGTTTAGCAGACGAGAATTCTGGATTCATCGGTGGTGAAGGATTGGCCGAACTCAAGGGTGGAGAATATGTTTCTCGTAACTTGATCAGCAGAACATTCATTGATGGAAAGAAGCCAGGATGCGAAAAGGAATGGCAAACATTCAAAGAATATACTTATGCACTTAGGGACAAAGAAGTTAAGTCAGTCCTCATCTCATACAAACGTGAGGTTGTAGCTAGCACACAAACTACATTGAAGATCAAGAACTTGTACTTCGAAACAGATGCAGACAACTATCCAATTTACGGATGTCAGTTCGATGGAGAGGTTTGCTACCGTGATGACAACTTGAAGAGCATCGACGACACTCTGCACTTCCCTAACGGCATTGGAATGGAATGGGACAGAACAAACAAAGAGATCCACAACAAAGTTGCTAAAATCCTCCTCATTTGGGATAAGAGTAGCGACGACGGTGACAGCTCAGCAGCTGTAGTATGGTACGATGGCTCTGGAATTCCTATGTGCCAAATGTACTCCGCATTGCCAATCTATAGCCCAGTATTCATTTTAGCAAACAACCCAAAAGTTGGTGAAACTGGTGAATATTCTATCTGGACTGACGAAATCGCATTGCCAGAAGAGGCTATCCAAGAGGGCAAGATTAAAATCGAGTGCTTCGTAAAGAAATATGCGGACGACGAGAACTATACATTGGTAGGAAACGTAGATGGCATCAACCAAGACGAATTGCTTCCTATCCAAGTGAAGTTCGACACAGGAGAATCTTTCGACGCATTTAAAGATTCCATCATCTATGGTATCTGGACAAAAGAAGTCGGCGAGGTCGAAATACCTAACAATGCGAAGTCTGTTGTCATTGAATTCAAACAAAACCCTGTTGTATCTTACCTTGTAGACAAGCTCTTAATTTCTTACAAGGGAAAAGTCGGAGTTGCAACTATCAACGGCGAAAGCAAGACTTTGTCAGTATATCCTAACCCAGTAAGCGAGGCTATCGAATTCGCAGGTATCGAGGATATCCAAAGCGTAGAGATCGTTTCCTTGAACGGTGCGGTTAACGCTTGCAAGGTTGTGAACAACAAAGTGAACGTTTCTAACTTGGCAGCTGGTGAGTATGTCATCATCGTCAACAAGAACATCACTGGTAAGTTCATCAAGAAATAATCTCTGAGATTATAACACACGAAAGCGGGAAGGCTTGCATTAGCTTTCCCGCTTTTTTTATACGCAGTGGCGAAGTATCGCGTCCTCCTTCCATACAAGCCCTTCATTAATAGTTAAGAATTAAAAATTAAGAATTAAGAGTTGTTTGTTGTATGTGCACATGCGAGGGCGGGTTAGTCCAGCCAACACCCCCTCAACTAATTCAAAATTGACTTCGTCGAACTATCGTTTCATAATTCTTAATTCAAAATTTTCATGGCCTTCAGAGCCTCAATTTCAATCGCAAACACACGAGGTGGTCACTTACACGTCAGAAGGGGAATGATGCGACCAGAAGGCAAAAATAAGCCCCCAAAACCGCAACGGGTCTTCCAGCCCCACAACTAATTCAAAATTGATTTCGTCGAACTATCGTTTCAAAATTCTCCTCATCTTAGCTTCCAGAAGTGGGAAGTGAAAAGCAACAAAATAGTATAAATCTCCAAACGCCCAATCAACATCAATACGGAAAGAATCCACTTGCCGACGATAGGCACATCAGCATAATTGACCGCAGGGCCTGTGATACCGAAACCAGGGCCATTATTTGAGATGGCGGACAGACAAGAGCCGAGCGCAGAATCGAAATCCATGCCAGTCAACGTCAAGGCGAAAGTACCCGCCAAGAACAGCAAGGCGAATATGAAAAAGAATGCCAGCACACGCACCACCAATTCCATCGACATCAAACGGGAAGAGACCTTCAAAGGCAATACTGCGTTAGGATGCGAGTGCAGACGCAACTCGTTCCCCGCATTCTTCACGGCGATGATGAGGCGGATCAGTTTGGCGCCTCCACTGGAGGAACCCGCACATGCACCACTGAACATCATAATGGCTGTAGGAATCCAGAAAGGAGCGCCCCAACCGACATAGTCGCAATAGCTACCCTGATAGCCACAAGAGGAGAAGATGCTCGTCACATGGAACAGAGCCGCCCTGAAAGCGCCCTCATAAGAGGAAGGCATCTGCGCCGTCAACACATGGCATGGGTTTTCCACCAGCATAACATAAAAGATAAAGACAAGCACCAACGTGAAGATACCATACCAGTGGAACTCCTCATTGACACGGAAGACCTTCCACTCCCCCACACTCGCCATAAAATACAAGGCGAAGTTAACACCAGCCAAGAACATAAAGATGGACGCCACATACTCCAAATAGGGAGAATTGAAGTAGGCGAAGTTGGCCTGGTGCGTGCTGAAACCGCCCGTGCCGACCGTCGTCATGGCATGGCACACCGCATCGTAGAAGGACATCGGACCGATGAAGTAGAAGAGCACACAGACTGCGGTCAGGATAGCATATATCAGAAAAATACCCCTTGCGGTCTCTTGTGTCTTCGGGCGCAACTTACGCATAGCGACGCTGGTCGCCTCCGTAGAGAACAATTGCGTATTGTTTCGGTTATACGAAGGAAGCAAAGCGATGGAGAACAGCATGATGCCCAAGCCACCCATCCATTGCTGCACACTGCGCCAGAAAAGGATGCCGTGGGGTTGTTCCTCGATGTTATTCAAGACCGAGGCGCCCGTCGTCGTGAAGCCGGACATCGTCTCGAAGAAGGCGTCCGCCACGTTCTCCGTCGTCCCATAAATCAGGAAAGGGAGCATACCGAAGAGGGAAAAGACCACCCATGCCCCGGAAATAATGACATAACAATCCTTTCTGGTCAGAGACCCCTTATTCTTCCTATCGGACCAAAAGAGGAATCCGCCGCAAGCGCCAGCTATGCACGTAGGCACCAGCAAAGCAAACAAATCCGCCTCACCGTAACAGAGCGAGACGATAGTGGAAATCGCCATGAACATGGCCTCCATCAAAAGGAGAACGCCAAAAACCTTTTTTTTCATCTTATTACCAGCACTCCATTTAAAGAAACTAAGCGGCTTTCCGTCCCATGTACTTTGTCGGGAACCATGAGATGAGCAAACCTATCAGCAGGGAAGAGAGCAAAACGATCAAGACGTCAGAGAACCTGATGCTGATCGGATATGCGTCCACGACGAAACCGCCCTCATCACCGTTACTAAGTTTAATAATTCCCAACCATTTCTGCAAACCGCAAAGAATCAATCCTATAGAAACACCTATAAACGTTCCGAACACGGATATCAACCACCCCTCCAGCATGAAGACCCGACGGACGAATCCGTTAGTTGCCCCCATATTACGCAAGGTGTCGATATCCTCCTTCTTCTCCAGTATCAGCATGGTGAGAGACCCCACCAAATTGAACACCGCTATCAGCAGGATAAAGACCAAGATGAGGAAAGAGATCCACTTCTCAATCTTCATCATCCGATAGAAATCCTCATGTTGCTGCTTCTTTCCCTGCACATTGAACGACGGGCCCATTGTCTCGGACACCACACGCAACGCCTCGTCCACATCGGCATTCGAAGTCAATTTTAGTTCCAACGACGTCACCTCATCCTCCGCATACCCCAACAATCTGCGGGCGAAAGAGAGATCCACGAAAGCATATTTGGAGTCGATCTCCAACTGATTGGTTCCATATATACCTTCGACAAACAGGCGCTGTTCCTCGAACCCTTTCTCCGGATTCGCCAAGTTGATCTGCACATTATGTTTAGGCACATACAAGGAGACGGGACGGGTGAAGCCCAGCGCCACATCTATCTGATTGGCCAAAGCTCCTCCAATAACCATACCATAGTCGTCTTCTTCCCGTAGGACAAACTGCCCCACCTGCATCACCTCGTTCACATTCGTCAGCCGAGCATACGAGTCGGAAACACCCTTCACCGTGACCATCGTCTGCCGTTCATCATTCCGGATCAAGGCATTCTCTTCCATGACATCGCAAGCGACCTCCACAAAATCGAGGGACTTCACCTTCTGGACACGCTCGTCCAAAGCGCTGAAACTCTTTCCTTCCGCAACCGTGATTTTAACATCAGGGTCAAAGGCATTGAACAAGCCCTGAATCAGTTCCTGAAAACCATTGTAGCCGGAGAGCACACAAATCAGGGCCATCGTCGCCACACATATGCCACCCGCACAAATGGAGGAGATGACATTGATGGCATTATGGTCCTTGCGCGAAAAAAGATACCTTAAAGCTATGAATAACTGTAGCCTCATTTCTTATCCAAGCCTAAGAGGCGGTCTATATTCTCCAGATAGTCGAGCGAATCATCCAGGAAGAAATGCAACTCAGGCACCTGACGCAATTGGTAACGGGTACGTTGGGAAAGATCATAACGAATCGACTTCGTGGCCCCTTGTATCATCTCCAGGAACTCCGCCTGCTTCTCGCTAGGGAAGATGCTCAAATACACCTTGGCTACGCTAAGGTCCGGCGAAACAGACACGGAAGTCACGGAAATCAGCACCCCACCCTGGGACTTCGTGAACTTCTGAAAAATATCGCCCAATTCCTTCTGGACGAGTCTATCTATCTTGTTTTTTCTTGTTGATTCCATCGCATTCTAAACATTAATAATTACCTTTGCAAAGGTAATATAAAAATCGTATCTGTGGTAAAGCGGAGGCAAGACTACCAAAAATACGGAAATTTCTATTTGTTTACACATCATGGAACAAGATTTATTGTATCAGATCGCCCTGACGATGGCGAAAGGCGTGGGCACCCATACCATCAGAAAACTCGTCAGCATATTAGGCAGTGAAAAGGAGGTGTTCGAATGTCCGAAAAAAACATTGGAGGGTATCCAAGGAATAGGCACCTTCACCGCCCAAAGTCTAAAGGACCCGCAACTCTTGAAACGAGCGGAAAAGGAGATACAGTTTCTTCACAAGACCGGCGCAAAGGCGATTCCCATCAACAGCGACGAATACCCCCAACGCATGAAGGAATGCATAGATGCGCCCTACATCCTTTACTCAAAAGGAGAGATGTCGATGAACGGGGGGCGCTTCATCGGGATCGTCGGAACACGAAAAATGACCCCTTACGGGAAGAATATCTGCGAGGAGATCATATCCACATTGGCGCACAAATACCCGGATCTGAGTGTCATCAGCGGGTTGGCCTACGGAGTGGACGGATGCGCCCATAAAAAAGCCGTGGATTTAGGCATCCAAACAATCGGTGTGGTCGGACACGGATTAGACATGATCTACCCCGCAAGGCACAGGGCCTTATCCAACAAAATGATGGAAAGAGGTGGCATCGTGACGGAGTTCCGCTCGGAATGCATCGTGGACAAGAAGAACTTCGTCTCCAGAAACCGTATCATCGCAGGACTATGCGACGTCATCCTCGTCGTGGAGTCCGGAGAGAAGGGAGGGGCTCTCTTCACCGCAGAATTCGCCAACTCGTACAACAAAGATGTTTGCGCCATACCTGGGCGTGTAGGAGACCTCTACTCCGCAGGATGTAACAAGCTCATAAAGAACAATCAGGCGACCATGGTGGAGACTGCAGAAGAAATCGAACGACTGATGAACTGGGACATCATGGAGAAAGAGCAAACCGACCTGAGCATCTCCAGATTCATGCAACTGACCGACCAGGAGAAGATTATCGTCGAAGCCCTACAAATAGATGAGAGGATGGACATGAATCAGTTGGTGAGGAAAACACAGATACCGTTCGGACAATTATCTTCCCTATTATTCGACATGGAGATGAAAGACCTAGTCTGTTCGGCGCCAGGGAACAGCTACTTTCTTTCAAGGCATTGACAAAAAACGGGGGGCGTTGTGAGATTACCCAACGTCCCCCGCAATATCCACATGAAACATGCCTACTTCTCTAGAACTTTATTAGGCAAGTGAAAAACTATCGGCAACGTCAATGAAGTCCTAACTTCTTTGCCGTCCTTCATGGCTGGTATCCACTTAGGCATGTTGCGAACCACACGCATCGCCTCCTCGTCCAAGATGGAAGAAACGCCCTTCTCCACCTTCACATTTTGAATGGAGCCATCCTTCTCAACCACAAACGAGACAAACACTTTGCCTATCTCGTTGTTCTTCATAGCCGATTCAGGGTATGTCACGTTGGTTTGCAAATAACTCGCCAACGCATCGTTTCCTCCCGGGAATGAAGCCGCTCTATCCGATGCGAACGAGAAAGCGGCACAGCACACAAAGGCGAAGAAAGCCCAAACTGTTTTCCAATTAAAACGTTTCATAACAGTCAATGCACTTTAAAAGATTAATAAGAGAACGTACTGCCACCCAAGAACTCGCGCAACAGCGAGGTGAACGGAATCTCCGTCTCCTGGATAGGGCTGAAATACTTCAGGAAGTTCTGCAGCCTATGCACTTCGGAATACTCCACACAATTCTGCGGAACCTCCGACAAGATCGGCTCAGCGAACTTCTTCAAAACGCTCAGCTCAAAAATCAGAGCCGAGTTGAACATCGCATCCGCATTCTCCTGGTAAGGGAAGATCCACTTCTCCTCACCCGCATTCACCTTCGGCCAACGGCTGATGGTATCGAGTGCGGAATAGCCACGGTACTTATAGTCACGGATAATACGACGAAGCAATCGGTTATCCGTCGTCGGTATCCAGTTGTGATTATCGAACGAGATGGTCGTCAACGCCGACACGTACACCTTGAACTTACGCTCCGAAGGGATTTCCGAAGTGAGGGTCGGGTTCAAGGCATGGATACCCTCCACCACCAAGATATCATTCGGCCCCAGTTTAATCGTATTGCCCCTGTATTCTCGCTGTCCCGTCTCGAAATTGAACGTAGGGAGACTCACCTCCTCACCCGCCAACATCTTCTTCAGATGATCATTGAAAAGTTCCAGATCGAGCGCATAGAGAGACTCAAAGTCATAGTCGCCATGCTCATCCCGTGGAGTCTTGTCGCGTGACACGAAATAATCGTCCATCGAGAGAGGCGTAGGCCGCCTCCCATTCACCGCAAGAGCAATACTCAGACGCTTACTGAAAGTGGTTTTACCAGAAGAGGAAGGCCCCGAAACCAAGACCAGTTTCACTGTGCCTCGCTCACAGATATCGTCCGCTATCTTCGTGATCTTCTTCTCCTGCAAAGCCTCCGCAATCTTTATCACGTCAGACATGACACGCTTCTTCTGGATCAACGAATTCATGTTCCCCACATTGCTGAGGCCCATGATCTCATTCCATTCGGTATATTCGCTGAAGGTTTCGAACAACTTGTCCTGGTTCACCTCCTCGCTCAGCTTCTTCGTGTCCTTCCTATCCGGCACACGGAGGAACATTCCATCCTTATAAGGGGTCAGGTCGAAGACGTCCACATAACCCGTGGAAGGCGCCAAAGGACCGATGTACCAATCCATCAGTCCATCCAACTCATAGACCTTCGTATACAATTCGCCCAAAGACTTCAGCAGGAGGGAAACATCGGTAGCCCCACGCTTCTCGAATGCGGCAATCGCCTCCTCGGTAGGAATCATTCGCATGACGAACGGGTAGTCCATCGCGATGATCTTCCGCATCTCCTCCTTGATACGCTCCGTCAACTCCGTAGTGATCTTCTGATCAGACCTTAACAGTTTGCAGTAATAGCCGTTGGCTATCGGGTGGTCCAGACGGATCTCCGCCCCAGGGAACAAAGTGTAAAAAGCCTTGCACAAGATAAAAGACAACGAACGTACGTAGGCACGTCTACCGGCTGGCACATCATTGCTCTGGAACTCTATTCTTTTCGGATTATATATCTTAAACTTCAAATCGCGCGTCACATTGTTCACCTGAACAACGAAAGGCTTCCCATTCAACGGCACATTCAAATCCTTGTATACATCCAACAAACTTGTACCCATAGGGTAGCTGTACTTCCTTTGCGTATTCACGCAAAAAACATCAACCATGTTACTCATAATCAACTCAAATTACTTACATTCAACAAAAAAAGACCTCGTCTTTCCCCTTTAAAATCCGGACTCATACAAATCGAACTCCTTCATAAAGGCCTTCATGTTATCCAAGAAAACCCTTTCCTTCTCTGCGGACCGCACCGCGAAATCCGTCTTGACCGAATTCACACGGTTCTCCAAATATTCGCCACTTTCACCTGCCTTAATGGCATCCAGCACCGGAGGGAAATCATTCTCATAAAACGAGACATACGTGGAGACGAAATCCATGGCAGACCGCCGACACGCATCGTTCCCCCTGCAATCCGACATGCCTTGAAGGGCCTCCAACGAAGACTTGGCCGCATCATAGCCCCCCGTATACGATTCACTCACCTTCCCGTAATCAATCGGGGGAGAAAGAGTCTCCACGAAGCGGTTATGCGCCTGCACGACCGAACTAACCTCTTTCGAAACCTTCTCGAAATAATCCGCCGGAACAGTACATGCCACCATTGAAAGCGCCAGCACGAGTCCTAAAAATAAATTTCTCATTAATCTTCAATAATTAAACTCAACATTTAAAGAGTGCTATTACTATCACATGCATAAAGATATAAAAAGTTATGAAAAAAAAAGCATTCATGAAGATTTTGATACAAAAGAAAATTAAATTTGTAATACAATAGAGAAAAAGAGTATCAAAACACACAAGGTATATGACGAAAAAATATGATTTCTTAGTTATCGGCTCCGGCATTGCGGGCATGAGTTTCGCCCTGAAGGTGGCCCACAAAGGTAAGGTCGCCATCTTATGCAAGACCGAAATGGAGGAGGCGAACACGCACTATGCGCAAGGTGGCGTGGCTTCCGTGACTAAACCAACCGACGAATTCGAGCACCACGTAATCGACACCCTCATCGCAGGCGACGGCATCTGCGACGAAGCGGTCGTACGCAAAGTGGTGGAGGGCGCACCTGAACAGATCAAGCAACTGGTATCATGGGGCGTCGATTTTGACAAGAACGAGAAAGGAGATTATGATCTACACAAAGAGGGAGGACACTCGGACTTCCGTATTCTCCACCACAAGGACAATACAGGCGAGGAGATCCAAAAGAGCCTGATCAAGGCGGTCAAGAACCACCCGAACATCGATGTATACGACCAGCACTTCGCCATCGAAATCATCACGCAGCACCATCTGGGGCAATTGGTGAAACACACTACCCCGAACATCGAGTGCTACGGAGCGTACGTCCTGAACATACGCACCAACCATGTGCACACCTTCCTCTCGAAGATCACCATGATGGCCACGGGTGGTATCGGTAACATCTACCAGACGACAACCAACCCACCGGTAGCCACGGGCGACGGTATTTCCATGGTCTACCGCGCCAAGGGATTGGTGGAGGATATGGAGTTCGTGCAATTCCACCCTACCGCACTCTATCATCCGGGCGACCGTCCTTCCTTCCTCATCACGGAGGCGATGCGCGGCTACGGAGGTATCCTGCGCAACAAGAAGGGCGAAGCCTTCATGAAGAAATACGACTCCAGAGGTTCGCTCGCACCGCGTGACGTCGTCGCACGCGCCATAGACAACGAGATGAAAATCACGGGTGACGAGCATGTCTTCCTCGACGTGACGCACAAAGACCCGGAGACCACCAAGAGGGAGTACCCAACCATCTACAACAAATGCCTCTCCATCGGCATCGACATCACCAAGGATTATATTCCTGTGGCGCCAGCGGCGCACTACCTCTGCGGAGGAATCAAGGTGGACATGAACGCAAGGACCAGCATCCACAACCTCTATGCGGCGGGCGAATGCTCCCGCACGGGCTTGCATGGCGCCAACCGTCTGGCTTCCAACTCCCTCATCGAGGCGGTAGTCTATGCCGACGCAGCCGCAAAGGATGCGCTCAAATACCTGCCAGCCATCTCATGGAACGAGGAGATCCCTGAATGGAACGACGAAGGAACTTCCCTCAACGAGGAGATGGTGCTCATCACCCAAAGCGAAAAGGAGGTGAACCAAATCATGAACGCCTACGTGGGCATCGTACGGTCCAACCTGCGTCTGAAAAGAGCCTACGACCGTCTGGAAATACTCTACAGGGAAACGGAGAACCTATTCCAGAGATCCGTCGTCTCCAAGGAAATATGTGAACTGAGAAATATCATCAACACGGCATACCTGGTCATCAAAGCTGCTTCGCAACGGAAAGAGAGCCGAGGCCTGCACTACACGATAGATTATCCGAAGAAGAATTCGCACATGAACCTCTACGACACGGACGAATTACTTCGCATGGGTGAGAGCCAAAACAACCAAAAGGAGTAGGACGAGGAAAATCATACAACGATGGAAGAGGGGTAACTTAAAACGTTTCCCCTCTTTCTTTTTGCTCGGGTCCAAATGCTCGGCACTGCCCTCCGCGTTCGACGAGGAGGGTTGGCTCTTCTCGCCCACCTTACGCCCGCAGCTCAAGCAATACTTGGAACCCTCAGGCAATTCCGATCCACAATTATAGCAACGCATATCCTATCTTTTAGCTAAATCATCATACAGACATTGCAGGAAGGCCTTCCCCGCAAGGAGAAGCGTATCGTTGTCGCACTCCTGCGGTGCGCCGGAAGCATTGTCGAAAATCGCCACGCCACGATGGTCGATCATGCCAAAACCGTCCGGGAAAGCGTAGTATGCGAACTTATGGGTCCGCTGCCCGAATATATCCTTGCTGAATATAAAATCGTCCGCCGGCAAATCCATCTGCGACAGCAACGTGCGGGCCAAATCCATCTGCGAGCATACCGTGTCCACACGCATAGGCTGCTGATTTAACGCTCCACCCAGCCATAGCATAGGAATCTCATGCCGTGCGACACACGAGCTGGAGAGATCGGCGGGATAGCGGTACGCATGGTCGGGCAATATCACCAACAGCAGATTGTTCCACAACTCCCTTTGGCGGAGCTGATCGACAAATGCGCCGAGGCAACTATCCGTATAGGCGACAGAATTCAAATATGGCTCTTCAAGCCGACGCATAGGCACATCGAACGGTTCATGGCTATTCAGCGTCAATATAGCCTTAAAGAACGGACGTCGCGTCTCCTCGTCAATATCCTTCAAGAGACGGTTCAAGACCACATGGTCGTAAGCACCCCACTTGGTGGACATCTCCGAATGGCCGAAATCCTTCTCCGTGATGATCTTCTCGAAACCGGAAGTGACAAGATACGAATGCAGGTTCGTGAAGTTATCATCCCCTCCGTAGAAGAACGCCAAATCGTACCCTGCCTGCTTCAAGGAAAGCGGTATTTTAGCCATGTTCTGCGTCTTAGCGGGGTATTTCATCACCGAGGAGGTCGGTTGCGCAGGATAGCCGCTCAGAATCGAAACCAAACCCCTATCCGTACGGAAACTATTCGCATAGAAACGAGTGAACAAAACACCCTCTTCCATCAATCGGTTAAGGTTAGGCGCTACACCCTTTTCCCCGCCAAGCGTTTCGATCACATTCGAGCCGATTCCCTCCATGATGATGAAGATAACATCCGGGCGGGTATTCCTCAAAAGACGGATAGTCGTGGAATCCCCCTCGACAGGAAGCAAAGGGAGGAGCCTCTCGTGCGCCTCCTCGTCCGGCATGAAACGATATTGGTCGTCGAACCGTTTGGAGGAGAAACAAGCGCTAATGAAGTTCCATGTAGGGTTAATCGCCGCATGATTGAGGAATATATCCTTGCTGAAATAGCATCTGCCCGCATTCATCGTGGAGACACCCACACCGCCCCTGATGGCGATGAACATCACGCCCCCCAAAAGCAATAAGGGGAGCAATGCCACGTAAGCCTTCCCCGAGAAGGAGAAAAAGCGTTTGTGCAACTTTAGATACGCATACATGGAACCGCCCAAGAAGAGCGTGAAAAGAAGCAAGGAGGAAAGATACTCCTTCGCCGTACCGCTCGCCGCCGCATCCTTAGGCGACGACAAATAAAAAAGAGGGGTGGCATCGAGACGGAAGCCCCAGTACTTATACAGAAAAAGGTCCGAGACCAGAACCAACATGCCCAAAGAGAGGAAGATGATGGTGAGGACCTTCGTGATATTTCCGAAGAGACGATCCTTGGAAAAGAAACATGAAACCAGCAGCACGACTAATATCGGCAGGGTGAAATAGCCCGCCATGGAGAGGTCCATCGAGAACCCATGGACATTGGTCAGCAACCACTCCCCGAAAGAATGGCGGCATGCGCTATTCCAATGGAACAGCAAGAAGATAGGTTTCTGCAAAATGAAAAGAACCACCCAAAAGAGGTATACGAAAAGAAGAGATTTCAACCTGGACTTCATAGGGACTCCTCATTAAAAGTTAGACAGTCGCACTTGCGTTCGACCTTCGTTCGGAGACGATCATCAGCGCCTCCTCCCGGACCACGTCGGGTAGCTGTATCTCCCGAGACTGAAGGCTTTTCAGCCAACCAGCCACATCAAAATCCTTCATGGTAAAAAGCACGTTCTGGAACTGCGAAATCTCCTCGTCCGTATAGCTGGAAGGCTCTCTGTTTGCGAAAGCGTCCAACTCCTCATCGTCGTAATAAACCACCTTCAGTTTAGTGTTCAAGAGCGAGTCACGCTCGCAGACCGCATGCTGTCCACAACACTCGCCCGAAGCGATTTTCTCCTGTCGTATACGTTCCTTCCGTTCCTCCTCCGTCTCCTCCTTGGCAGGAGGCAAAGCCTTCTTCTTACGGTTATGGACATAGAAGAGATACGAGAAGAATATCGTGAAGAATATTACCACTAAGGCTATCTGTTTCATGGCAACCGGTCATTACAGATTATCGACACAAGAGGTCAACTTCATACTATTGGATCCCTTCACAAGAACAAGCGAAGAGGTTACCGGGTTCGCCTTCAAGTACTCGTTCAGTTGGTCCACCGAATCGAACTTCAGTGCGTCAGCGTTCGTCTTAGCGAATTCAGGACCGATCAAGAAAGCCTGTTTCAGGTGCAGAGCAGGCAACATATCTGCTATCTTCTGATGCTCCGCTTCGCTGACATGGCCCAACTCCTTCATATCGCCAAGGACAACCACCTTGCTATCAGCGACCATGCTCTTGAAGTTATCGAGTGCGGCCGACATGCTCGTCGGGTTCGCGTTGTAAGCATCGATAATCAGATCATTGGAAGCCGTCTTCTTATATTGGGAGCGGCTGTTCGTCGGCGCATATTGGGAGATAGCCTCCACGATATCCTCCGGAGAGACGCCGAAGTAGGAACCCACCGCGATGCTCGCCAACACATTCTCGAAATTATAGGCACCGATCAGCTGTGTTTGGATGTCCTGTCCATTCCAACGGATATGCAGGAAAGGATCGCAACCCACCAGTTCCGCGGAGAGCGGAGAGCCCGCCCCGTAAGGGATACGGTCCATACCCGAGGATTTCTCCTCCAAGATAGGGTTAGCGCAATGATAGAATACCTTCCCGTGATGAGTCCGCAGGTAATCATACAACTCGCACTTCGTCTTGACCACCCCTTCGAAGGATCCGAAGCCCAGGATGTGGGCAGTACCGATGTTAGTGATCAAGCCATAGTCAGGATGGGCGATGTTCACCAGCTCCTCGATGTCTCCAGGGTGGCTCGCACCCATTTCGACGATAGCCAGTTCATGCTCCTTTTTGATGGACAAGAGAGTCAACGGCACACCGATTTGGTTGTTCAGGTTACCTTTTGTATAAGTCAGGTTGAACTTCCTGCCCAAGACAGAAGCGAGCAACTCCTTGGTCGTCGTCTTACCGTTACTGCCCGTAACGCCGATAATTTTCAATCCCAACTGCTTGCGATGGTACTCCGCCAGGCGCTGCAAGGTCTTCAAGCAATCGTCGACCAATAAAATCCGATCGCCGTCCGCATGCTCCGGTTCATCCACGAATGCGTAGGCGCATCCCTGTTCAATAGCGGCACGGGCGAATTTATTACCATCAAAGTTTCCGCCCTTCAAGGCAAAGAACAAAGAATCCATAGGGCAACTCCTACTGTCGGTTGTCACAAGCGGGAAGCGGGAAAATATGTCATAAATGCATTGAATATCCATAACAAAAAGAATAAACTTTCAGTAACAAAAAAAGCCCCTACAAGAGGGGCTTTTTTTTCTATGAGATTACATTATCTTACATCTCCATCCTCAGCACCTACCTTGCTCATTGCGCAACGGAAACCGAGATCGCTACGAGACTCAGTCTGCTCAAGATATCTTCTCTGACCTGGGTTCAACCAGTAAGAGCGGTCTTTCCAACCACCACCCTTGTAAACACGAGTGGTATTAGAAACCTTAGAGGCCAAGAAGCTCTCCCTATCACTCTCAGGATCTGGATCGTACAATTTCTTAGTAGAAACGTCTGGGTCAGTAACGACAGTCCAATCTGCTCTGTTCAGTGCGCTACCAGCATCACCATCCTTGTAGTTACGAACATCCAATTTAGCGTAAGCGGCAGGATCCTCAGCCTTGTCAACTGGATAAGCGAACACTACACGACCCAAGCTATCAATTTGAGGAACTTTCACGTCCACACCATCGATGGTAGTCTGTTCCTTAACAGGAACCTTGTATTCGTTACCACGGAATGGGTTGTACTCTTGTACATCGTCGCTTGACAATACACGATAAACATCCATTACCCATTCGTTTACGTTACCAGCCATACAATAGAGGCCGAACTCATTTGGCCAGAAAGCATCCACTGGAGCCGTGATAGTAGCGTGGTCGTTCAAGTGACCTCCCATACCCATCATATCGCCTCGTCCACGAACATAGTTAGCATACATCTGACCTTTAACCTTCTTGCTTGGGTTACGCATTTGGTGACCATACCAAGGATAAATCTTTCTCTCTTGGTAGTTCTCCTCGCCCTCGATAGCCTTCGTTCCGTAAGCTGCATACTCCCACTCAGCCTCGGTCGGGAGACGATACTTCGGCATCAATATACCGTCAGACATATTTGTCTTTCTAACATTTCCATAAACGTCAGTTACAGGCTTCTTACCATCCGTTGGCTTATAATCAGCCTTCATCAAGTATTTCTGAGTACTGAACACTTGGTTCTGAGCAATATCGTTAGGGTCAGTGTTACCCTTCAAAGCTTGGAAGTCAGGGTATTGGATAACACCCTTAGAAGCCATTCTCATCTCGTTCACACGGTCAGTACGCCAAATACAATAATCACAGCACTGCTCCCAGTTAACACCCACAACAGGATACCAGTTGTAAGCCACATGAGAGAAGTAGAAGTCCAAATAAGGCTCGTTGTAAGCCAACTCCTCACGCCATACCAATGTATCAGGGTAAGCCTTCTCTACATACTCAGGAGTGTTGTGGAACACGTTGCCCATCCAATAGAGGTACTCACGCCAGTTCACATTTGAAATCTCATATTTATCCATATAGAAGGAAGCGACGGTCACACGTCTCGGAATATTGTTCCAGTCACCGATCACATCCTCAATCACACGACCTTGTGTAAATGTACCACCCTCAATGAAAACCATTCCCGGAGGGGTTTCCTGTACATAACCATTCACAACCTGGAATCCGCCATTCTCCTTGTCATTGTATTTCCAACCTGTAGCGTTTGATTCCTTAGAGTCTTTCAACTTTTTTTCTCCGCACGAAGCCAATGTAAAACCAGCTAACATCAACAACGCCGCAGTCTTCAAAAAATTTACGTGTCTCATAGCACTATAATAAAATAAGATAATGTTTCATTAATAATTATATAACTTCTCTTTTGCAGTTTTATTGCCCCACTCAACCTCAAAATTCAACAGCACAATCAATTTCGCGACTGAAGTAGTGGACAAAGATATATATTTTCTATTTTTGCAAAAAAGTTTTTAGGGATATTTTTTTGCATTTTTTAATATTGCATCTGATTTAGAATGAAATAAATTTTATATATTTACTTGTATGACAAATACTTACGACCAAAAGAACCCACAAGTGATGGGGATCATAAATATTACACCAGATTCCTTCTTTAAAGGAAGCCGATGCGAAACAAAGGAAGCTATCTTGTCAAGAATCGACCAATTCAAAGCGGAGGGTGCCACCATTTTCGACATCGGAGCCTGCTCCACCCGACCGGGAAGCGCACCCGTCAGCGAGGAGGAGGAGCTTTCGAGAATAGGGAACGCCCTCGAACTCATCAGAGGGGCACACCCCGACATCTGTCTTTCCATCGACACTTTCCGGGCTAGCGTCGCCCAGATGGCGGGCAAGGAATACGGGGCACAAATCATCAATGACGTATACGGATGTGACCCCGCGATGGCGGATACCGTGGCGGATCTTGGATGCACCTATGTATATACTCACCCTTTTGAGGTAGATTCATCCTCTCCAAGCGAACTAATCAGAAAAATTTTCGCTTTCTTTGCAGAAGGAATCAAATCATTGCGGGAGAAAGGCGTCGAACACATCATCATTGACCCCGGATTCGGCTTCGGAAAGACAATGGACCAAAACTTCGAGCTATTCTCCCTGATGCATGAACTGAAATCCATGGGATATCCCCTGCTGGTTGGCATCTCAAGGAAAAGAATGATCTGGCAAACCTTAGACATCACGCCAGACGACGCACTGAACGGAACCACCGTGCTGAACACGTTGGCTTTGGTCGAGGGTGCGGACATCCTAAGGGTGCACGACGTGAAGGAAGCGATGCAGTGTGTCGAACTTTTCACACGCTACTCCAATAATAAGGTATAAACAAGGAAATAAATGATTAGACTGATTGATTACATAGACATCATTCTTGTCACCTGCATACTCTACAAGACCTACAAAGTCCTGCGGGGAACAGTGGCCATCCGTGTATTCATCGGCATCCTTTTTTTCGTCGTGGCATGGCTGGTCGTGAACTTCCTCTTCCAAATGCAACTGTTGGGAGGAATCATGAACCAGATCGTCAACGTGGGCGCCATCGCACTCATCGTATTGTTCCAAGATGAAATTAGGCAAACGCTCTCCCGAATCGGAACCGGGCACGACAAGGTGTCGTCGTTCATCAACAAGCTATTCTCCGCCAACCCTTCCCAGTTAGTCGACGCCGAAGTGATGCAGATCATCATCGCCTGCAAGAACATGGCGAAGAGACGGGTAGGCGCACTCATCGTGTTCGAAAAGACCAAAGACCTTAAAAACATAGAGGTGACGGGCGACTTCATCAACGCCGAAATCAACGCCCGGCTCATCGAAAACATCTTCTTCAAGAACTCTCCGCTCCACGACGGGGCGATGATCATATCCAAAAATAAAATAACAGCGGCGGGCTGCATCCTGCCCGTCTCACACAACTTCGACCTCCCCAAAGAGATCGGTCTGCGCCATAGGGCCGCTGTAGGCCTCTCCGAAAAGACGGACGCACTGGTCATCATCGTGTCAGAGGAGACGGGTAGAATCTCCTACGCACAAAACGGATCGCTCAAGATCAACATCTCACCGGAGGATTTGGAAGCCATCCTGACGAATAAGTTTGAAGAGGACTATGATAACAGCAAATAATATCACGAAATCATTCGGGCAATTCACCGCACTACGAGGTGTGAACCTTTCCATCGAGAAGGGTGAGTTCGTATCCATCATCGGAGCGAGTGGCGCAGGCAAGACCACACTGCTTCAGATCCTAGGCACACTGGACAAGCCCGACATGGGCGAGGTGACCATCAACGGGACAAATGTCTTCGCCCTATCGGATGACGAGCAAGCGGGTTTCCGCAACAAGCACATCGGCTTCGTCTTCCAATTTCACCAACTCTTGCCGGAATTCACAGCCCTAGAGAATATCATCATCCCAGCCTTGATCGCAAAGAGAGAGAAAGCGGAGGCGGAACGGGAAGCGAAGGAACTGCTCGCCTTCATGAACCTGAGCGAACGGGCGGACCACAAGCCAAACGAGCTGTCGGGAGGCGAGAAGCAGAGAGTCGCCGTGGCACGCGCCCTCATCAACAAGCCGGACGTGCTGCTCGCCGACGAACCGACGGGTAGCCTCGACTCCAAGAATAAGCAAGACATCCACCGTCTCTTCTGCCAACTTCAGCAGGAGATGGGACAAACGCTCGTCGTGGTCACGCATGACATGGAGATGGCCTCCGGCTCGGGAAGGATCATCAACATGCAGGACGGGAAAATCGTATAAAGTTAAGAGTTAAGAATTAAGAGTTATTCCTTGGAATGAGGGCTGGCCATCCCGGATCAAAAAAACACGAAAGATGGATTTGGTTTGACAGACTCAACAAAAAATAATACCTTCGCGCAACATTTAGTCACGAAAGACGGGAATATAAAAACATACAATAATAAATAATAATAAAATGGGAAGAGCTTTTGAATACCGTAAAGCAAGAATTTTTGCGAGGAACGCCCGATTATCCAAGACGTTCACCCGCATCTCTAAGGAAATAACCATTAGTGTCAAGGCAAGCGGTGCGGATCCATCCTCCAACTCACGTCTACGCATGCTCCTGCAAAAAGCGAAAGCGGAGTGCATGCCGAAAGACAGCGTAGACCGCGCCATCAAGAAGGCGACCGACAAGGACGCCGCTGATTTCAAGGAGATCATCTACGAGGGATACGGCCCAGGCGGTGTGGCTGTCTTGGTCGTAGCCGCGACAGATAACAATACGCGTACCGTTTCCAACGTGCGTTCTTACTTCAACAAACACGGAGGTAACCTCGGCACTTCCGGTAGTCTCGCCTTCCTTTTCGAACACAAATGTGTGTTCAAGGTAGCGGAGAAAGAAGGTGCGGACCTCGAAGAACTGGAGTTGGAACTGATCGACTTCGGTGTGGAAGAGGTGTTCAAGGATGACGAGACAGGCGAAATCATCATCGAAGGCGCATTCGAGAACAACTCCAAGATTCAATCATACTTGGAGGACAACGGCTTCGAAATCAAGGATGTGGAGTTCATCTACGCACCAAACGACACGAAGGAGATCACTGCGGAACAGCGTGAGACCCTCAACAAGCTTCTCGACAAGCTGGATGAGGACGACGATGTCTCCATCGTATTCACCAACGTGAAAGAAGAAGACGAGGAATAATTCGGACTTCCAAAATAAAACAAAAAACGGCGGAGCTCAAGGTTCCGCCGTTTTTTCTTCACATAAACCGACAATGCCCCTTCGCCCCAAACAAACAGCACATACACAACCGGGGCAACCCATAAAATAGAATAAATCCAATAGGATATAAGCACTATCGACCAAGATCACGAAACATATTTTCACAAAAAATATAAATGAATCTAAAAAAAATAGAAGAGAAAAAAATTGCAATTCCAATTTTTTGTTATATTTGCATTGTCAAAACCTGCAAAGGCGGGTTTCGTGTTATATGATCGAATTCTATTGTTTAACTTTTTAATTTATTTACAAAATGAAAAAGATTTTTAATTTGGCAGTGATTTTCGCAGCTTTGACTGCAGCTTTCACTTTCGCATCTTGTGATGACGATGAAGATGATGTAATCGACGACTTCGAGAACGGATCTGCAAACGCTGTTGCTGAACTTCAAGTTGTAGCAGGCACAAAATACCAAGCATACCAAGCTGGTACAGCTGCTTTCACATTCAAAGTTACATCTACAACTGGACACTATGCTGACCAATCTCAGGTAGTTATCTTCGAGATCGAGAACGCAGACGGAAAGAAGGATGTTGAGTTCACTCTTTCAGACAAAGGCGATTCTTACTTGATGAGAAATGCAGACGGTTCTTACGAGACTGTAGGCAAGACAGTTGCTGATCAAAACGCTGACAAGATCGTTATGGTTTTGGCTTGCGCTAACTCAAAAGCTGATTACACTATCACTTCTGGTACCATCAACACCACTTTGAATGCAAATGGTGCTAAGGAGACTAAGTTCGCTGTAAAGAAATAATCACAGCTGAATTAAGCAAATCAAAAAGCGGGCTTCGGTCCGCTTTTTTTTTGCGATGCAACACCTATGACATTTACTATTTAACTATTTACGATTTACTATTTTGTGGGCACAGCCAACGTATTCTGTATAGATGAAATTTATATTTAACCATTTACTATTTCAGTAGGTGCAGGGAACGGCGCCTCTACCAAATGATACAAATAAAATTTCTAAGCCTACTATCCTTAGCTGCCACGAGCAGAGAATTCCCCAAATCCCCCAATTTTAATTTTCGCCTCTCAATTTTTGGGTTATAGTTTCCCTTCCGGCAACCGCCGAAATGAAACTTCCGTACGCCCGAATTGCTTTCTTTAGAATTATTTCATTAATTTTGCAAACTAAATATAACTTAGAGATAGAATGTACGAATATATCAAAGGCAGAATCGAGGAACTGAGTCCCGCCATGGCCATCATAGAGGCCAATCAAGTCGGGTACGCAGTGAACATCTCGCTGAACACCTATGCGGCGCTGGAAGGCAAGGCGGAGGCCAAGCTCTACATCCACGAGGCCATCCGCGAAGACGCCTTCACGCTCTACGGTTTCGCCGAAAAGGCGGAGCGTGACCTCTTCCTTCTGCTCATATCCGTATCAGGCGTTGGCGCCAACACCGCCAGGATGATCCTATCCTCCTTCTCGGCACCCGAATTGGAGGCCATCATCAGCGGAGAGAACGTCAGCCAACTCAAGGCGGTGAAAGGCATCGGGCTGAAAACCGCCCAGAGAATCATCGTTGACCTGAAAGACAAAGTTGGGAAAGAGACATCTCCGTTGGGAGCACAGATACAGACGAACAACAACAGAGAAGAAGCGCTCACCGCTTTGGTTTTACTGGGATTCAACAGAAGTGCGTCCGCGAAGGTAGTCGACAAGATCATTGCTGGCGACCCGACCATTTCACTAGAAAAAATCATCAAGGACGCACTAAAACAACTTTGATTTCGTTTTCATAACAGAAAGAAAAAAAATTGAAGAGACTTAATAGACATAATATATTCATAGCTGCGTCGCTTTGCGGAATCCTTGCCCTTTCGGCATTCGCACAAGGGGACGGGAATCTATCCCTCCCGAGACCATCCGACAGAAAGCCAACCCTTGCCAACCCGCAAGAGGACACAGCTAGTCTGCGTTATCCACTCAAGAAACAAGAGATAGTGACCTACGATGACCTCAATCAGAAGTCATCAATGGATCTCGTCACCCCAGGCAACATAAATACAGATGTAGAATATGACCCGGGAAGTGGGCTCTACATATACCGGACCAAAGTGGGTGAGATGGAGATCACCACACCATTCGTGCTCAGCGAAGACGAATACAGGGAACAGGCATTGAAGGAGTCCATGAACAAATATTGGGCGGAGAAGGCAAAAACCAACACAGAGGGTGGTAATAAAATCACGCCAAGCGAAATCCAGATCGGTTTAGGCAAACAAGGAGAGAAGATATTCGGTCCAGGCGGTGTGCAACTGAAGACACAAGGATCCGTCGAGTTACCGTTCGGAGTCTCCATCACGAAGAGAAAGAACCCCGCCATCTCCGAGCGAAACAGGAGAAACGGAACATTCGACTTCGACTGTAAAATACAGTTGTCAGCCACAGGAAATGTGGGAGATAAAATCAATTTCAACATCAACTACAACACCGAGGCGACCTTCAACGCAGACCAGCGACTCATCAACTTGGGCTACAAGGGAGAAGAGGACGACATACTTCAATTGGTCGAAGCAGGAAATGTGAAACTACCACTATCCTCGTCGCTCATTTCGGGAAGCACAGACTTGTTCGGATTCCGCACAGACCTGCAATTCGGCAAGTTGAAAGTCTCCGCCATCTTCTCTCAACAAGAATCTGACAGGAAGAGCATATCCACCCAAGGTGCGCAAACCACCGATTTCGAGATAAAAGCATCACAATACGAGGAAAATAGGCACTTCTTCCTCTCCACATACTTCTACGACCATTATGACGAGTGGGCGAAAAACGCACCAAATCCACAATCCGGAATCGTCATCAACAAGGTAGAGATATGGACAACAAACTCCACCAGTTCCACGTCCAACAACACGACGATGCGCAACATCATCGCCATACGAGACTTGGCGGAAACCTACGACAGCGAGGGCGTTTCGGAAGCTTGGCCAAACAACGCAAACGGAACAGTCTACAACACTATCAACGCCAACAAAGCGTTGCGCGACATACAGACTGCATCCAACGAGATGTCTAACCTCGTCATCGACGGACAAGATTACACCTCCGCGAAAGAATACGAGATACTCAACAACGCAAAGCTACTGCGCGAGTCGGAATACACACTCAACTCAGAGTTAGGTTACATATCATTGAAGAGCAGTGTATCGTCTGACAACATTGTCGCCGTAGCCTACGAGTACACACAAGGAGGCAAAACATACAAGGTCGGAGAGTTGACCACCAGCACAACAGATACGGCAAGCACATCAACGAAGAACCTCTTCGTGAAGCTGATAAAAGGTTCCACGCCTGCTCCACGGAACAAAAGGCTATGGAACCTGGCCATGAAAAACATCTATTCGCTTGGTGCATACAACATACAAGAAGAGAACTTCAAGGTTGAGGTCAAATACTACTACCAGAGCGATTCGACCACACAATACCTGACCTACATACCAGCCCTCAGCAACAAGAACCTGCTGAGAGTCCTGAACATGGACCGACTCAACAAGCGGTTGAACGCAATGCCGGACGGTTATTTCGACTTCATCAAAGGATACACAGTCGACCCAACGACAGGAAGAATCATATTCCTCTCCACTCGCCCGTTCGACACAGGCATCAAGAATGGATACAACAACATGGCAGGTGTAGAGAAGTTCACCTATCCTGAGCTCTACGACTCCACCCTCACCGTAGCGAAAGAATACACCGAAAAGAACAAATACCTCATCACGGGAAAATATAGTTCCTCCTCCGGCTCTGAGATCAGACTTGGCGCCACCAATGTGGCAAGAGGATCCGTCAGAGTCACCGCCGGCGGACGAACGTTGGTGGAGGGAACAGGTTACACAGTGGACTACAACTTGGGTATCGTGAAGATTTTGGATGAGATAGCCCTTTCTTCCAACTCTCCGATCAACGTTTCCCTAGAAAGCGAATCCTTCTTCAACACGCAACGGAAGTCGCTCATGGGAACCAACATGGAATACGAATTCTCCGACAAATTCACATTAGGAGGAACTATACTCCACATGACGGAGAAGCCACTCACACAGAAAGTCAGCATGGGTAACGAGCCTATTTCCAACACGATATGGGGAATGAACGGAACCTTCAAATCCGACTGGCAATGGTTGACATCCGCCATAGACAAATTGCCTCTGATAGATGCGAAGGCACCTTCTTCGGTAGCCCTATCAGGAGAATTCGCACAACTGATTCCAGGACATAGCAAAGCTGTAAATCAGGAAGATGCAGGAACATCCTACATAGATGACTTCGAAGGGACAGAGTCATCCATCAACATCAAGAATCCGACATCTTGGGTTCTGGCCAGCACTCCAAAAGTGACAAGCGGTCCGCTCATGAACAAGCACTTCATCCGCGAGAACGATAGCTACTGGAGCCAACAATTAAGTTCAACGGACCTTATCAACATCGGTTATGGTTTGAACAGGGCCCACTTGGCTTGGTATTACATCGATCAGATATTCACAAGCACAAGCTCCAGCACGCCAGACCACATCAAAAAGGATAAGAACCAATTGTCCAACCACTACGTCCGTCAGGTAGACGAGAGGGAAATATACCAAGACAAAGACCCGATCAGCGGGGAGTCGACCACCATGCAGACCCTTCACCTGCACTACTATCCAAAGGAAAGAGGTCAATACAACCTTGATGTAGCAGGAATGGGCACGGACGGATACCTGACAAACCCAGAGGATCGATGGGCTGGTATCATGCGCAAGCTAGACAACACCAACTTCGAAACCTCAAATGTGGAATACCTCGAGTTCTGGATGATGGACCCATTCGTCTATCCGGACATGAACACCACATCAGGACAGTTGGTCATCAATTTAGGAAACATGTCCGAGGACATCTTGAAAGATGGAAGGAAGGCATTCGAGAACGGACTACCGACCTCCAACAACAATGCTGCCATCGACACCACTATCTGGGGTCTGGTTCCAAGATTAACCGCATTGACAAGTTCCTTCGACAATGCGAACCTCAACCAACAAGACTTAGGTCTCGACGGACTATCCAACAGTGAAGAATCCCGGTTCGCCCCTTCCTACGCGAAATATCAACGAGAAATAAGTTCGAAGGTGAGCGCCGCAACCAAGCAAAGATGGGATGCCGCACCATTCTCTCCGCTCAACGACCCATCAGGAGACAACTACCACTACTATAGGGGATCCGACTACGATGACGCAGAGTCCAACATCTTCGACCGATACAAGTATTACAACGGAACGGATGGAAACTCAACCGCCACCAGCGACAGGTACACATCATCCGCCACCACATCGCCGGACGCAGAAGACTTGAACGGAGATAACACGTTGAACGAGTCGGAGCAATACTATGAATACATTGTGAACATCGAAAAATCCGCATTCCAGAACGAGGCAGAATGGGAAGACAACTACATCACCAACATGGTGGAGTCATCCGTTGAGCTGAAGAACGGGGAGCGCGAGAATATCAGATGGTATCAATTCAGAATACCGATCAAGACGACCAAGAGACGTGCGGAAGGTGGCATATCCGACTTCCGATCCATCCGATACATCCGTATGTACATGACAGGATTCCAAGAAGAAGAGCACCTCCGATTCGGCGAATTCCAACTTGTACGCACAGATTGGCGCATTTACGAAAAGAACGACAGATTGGTGGACAATAGCATCTATGCGAAACTGCGGGGCACCGGAAAGATAGACATTTCCTCCGTCTGCTACGAAAAAGACCAAAGGAAGAAACCTGTGGGATACAAGCTGCCTCCTGGCATCAAACAGACCATTGACCCGAGTCAGAGCCAAATCAGGGAGGAAAACGAGCAGTCCATGGTACTCCGCATAGACAGCCTCGAGCCGAACGATGTGCGCGCAGTATACAAGACCGCCACGCTCGACACACGTCAGTACAAGCGTTTCAAGATGTTTGTGCATGCAGAGGAGTACATTGACGGAGAAGAGATTCCAGACAATAGGATCTACGCATTCGTACGCTTCGGATCAGACTTCACGGAAAACTACTACGAATATAAGATTCCGTTGAAAATGACCCAAGCAGGCGCCATCGACGTGAACCAAATATGGCCGAAAGAAAACAATTTCGATTTTGCGTTTGAGCAATTAACAAACCTGAAACTGGAAAGAGACAAGAAGAAGGTGTCTGGACAGGCCAAGTACAATGAAGTGTACACCAAGATGGACGGCCATAACACCATGTCAGTCATCGGTTCGCCATCCTTCGGGGACATTACCTCCATGATGATCGGTATCATCAATGAGGACAACGTATCCCACAATGCGGAAATCTGGGTCAATGAAATGCGCATGTCCGGCTATGACGAAGAGGGAGGTTGGGCAGCTGTAGCCAACTTAGGCATCGTATTCTCCGACTTGGGATCATTCTCCTTGGGCGGACAAATCGAGACCGTAGGATTCGGCAACATCGAAGACAACGTAATGGAGAGAAACCAAGACGACTTCTACGAGTACAATCTGGCGGCAGCCATCCAATTGGGCAAACTCTTCCCTGAAAAGGCGAAAGTCAATATGCCATTCTCCTACACACGCACCCACCAACGTACCTCACCGAAGTATGATCCGATGAACACGGACATCGAGCTGAAGAAGACGTTGGACAACTACGACTCGGATGCGATAAGGGACTCCATCAAGGAGATGTCCCAAACCAACAAAATATACAAGAGCTACGCACTCAACAACGTGCGTGTGGGTATAACAAGCAAAAAACCGATGCCATATGACCCAGCCAACTTCTCCTTCAGCTTGGGATATAACAAATCGGAGGAAGTGAACCCGGAGACAGAGTACGAGAACATACAGAACTACAAAGGTGTGTTCAACTATGTCTATTCGATCAACCCTAAGCCAGTGGAGCCATTCAAAAAGGCTAAGGCATTCAAATCACAGTATCTGAAACTCATCAGAGATTTCAACTTCTACTATGTTCCGAAGAACATCGCATTCGGTACATCCATGACTCGCTACTATGAGGAGGCACAGATGAGGAACTACATGCAACCAGTTGTCAAGGATACGACGTTCCAATACATGTCATTCGACAAAAACTGGCAGTGGGATAGAACGTCAGATATCAAATGGGACTTGACAAGGAACCTCAAACTGAGTTTCTCCACCGCTACAAACTCTGAAATCACGGAGATAATCAGAACCGACGAGGAGGATGGAGACCGACTCGTCAATATGCCAATCAACAAACAATATCTAGAAGATATCGGTTACTACGACTGGTATGATAAATGGAAAGATACCGTATGGAATAGCATCAAACATTTTGGAGAGCCAGTTTCCTACGAACAGAAATTCAACATCTCGTACAACATACCAATCAACAAGCTTCCACACTTGGATTGGATCACCTCCAATGCATCATACACCGCCTTCTATCAATGGGACAAAGGAACGGTATTGGTGCTGGGAGAAGCCCCTGTAACGGGTAATATCATCGAAAACCAAAGGAATTGGAGCGGAGATGTGAGGTTCAATTTCGAGACGCTTTACAACAAATTCCCTCATCTCAAAGAAATCAACAAGAAGTTGAACAAGAATACAAGTTCAACCACGAAGAAGAAGGATTCGAAAGACGAGAAGAAAGAGGAGAAACCAAAAACCTATGAGCGCAAGAACATGCGCATAAAAGCGAACAGCAAGACTCGGATTAGTCACAGACTTGGGTCCCTGAAGGTGAAAGTCTCCGTAAAAGACACGACGGGAAAAGAATTCCCTGTGAAATATTCAGCCATAGACGCAAATGTCATCAACGTCACAAGCAGCGAAGACCTGAACAACGTGACACTGGTCGTTTCCGTCGATAGCAGAGGAGAAAAAGGCATCTATAAAGCGCTCGAATACTCCGCACGCTTCCTCATGATGGTGAGAAACATAAACTTCAACTACAGGCATGGGGATGTGCTTGAAATCGGAGGATACAAACCTACCAGCGGATTCCTCGGACAAGATTACGACAACCCTGGTTACGATTTCACATTCGGATTCTACAACACCGACAATTTCATTCATAGGGCATACTGCCAAGATTCATTGTTGCTTGCGGACGATAGGGTTACGACTCCTATCGTAAGGTCCATCACACAAAACCTCACCGCAAAGGCGCAACTCGAACCATTGCCAAATCTGAAGATAGACTTGAACGCCTCTTGGATGAAGAACAACCAAGACGACATCTACTATATGTACGGATATACGGACGACTGGACCATGAAAGAGTTCTCTGGTTCATACTCCAGGACATGTATCTCGATCCGCACATCGTTCAGATCCAACACCGCGAACTCCGAAGTGTTCGAGCAGTTCCTGCGTGATAGGCAAACCATCCAGAACAGGATATACAAACAAGTAGGTAGCAGAAATAGCAACGGGAAGACGAATTATGTGAACCCAAGTGGTGCCGATGTACTCATTCCTGCCTTCTATGCGGCCTACATGAAGAAGAACGCAAGCGAAGTCGATCTGAACTACGTGCCAAGCGGAAGCTTCAGAAGCATGATGACCTCCCTAATCCCGAACTGGAAAGTGACATGTACTTCACTGATGCGCCTTGAACCAATCAAGAAGGGCTTCAAATCGTTCAACATAAACCATTCCTACAAAAGCACCTATAGCTTAGGTCCTTATAGTTCATTGCTGGAATGGAGGAACAACATCTACGGGAGCAACTACTACGGAACCTGTGGAGAGTATGAAGACTTCAACAACATCACGTCCAAATACGATGTTTCATCGGTCAGCATTAGCGAGCAATTCTCACCACTCATCGGTGTGGATGCAAGCCTGAAGAACAGTCTGAGCCTAAAATGCGAGTTCAAGAGATCACGCAACGTCCAATTAGATATTCCAGGCAACCAAGTACTCGAATCCTCCAGCAAGGAATTAGTGATTGGTTCGGGCTATCGGTTCGACGACATCGGCATGATCATCAACCTCGGCAAACAACAGAAGAAAATAAAGAACGACCTGAACCTGAGAGGAGACCTCTCGTTCAAGAACACGGACGCATACATCCGCATCATCGACGAGGCATTCTCCCAATTGAGCAGCGGTCTGCGAGCCATGTCTCTGAAACTCTCCGCCGACTACCTCTTCAGCGAAAGGTTGAACATCAAACTTTACTTCGACTGCAAATCCAGCACTCCGAAAGTGTCAGAAGGATTCCCTATCATCACAACAGACTTCGGTATCGCCTTCAAGATTAACTTGACGAGATAGCAGATGATAATGGATTTTGAGACGTCAACTCGACGTTGTCAATGAAGAAATACGGGGATGTCAGATGGCATCCCTTTTTTCTTGCCACATGACTACCCCACACAACACGAATCACACGAGACCAATGAAACTTCTGCAAAATATATTTGGAATATTGAGAATTTATTCTACATTTGTGTTAGTATTCTATAAAATCATTCAAAATCGTAAAAAAGTAATAACATTTATTAAGGTGGCAGGTCACCCTGTCATGCCCCATCTACAGGGGAAATAATAGGAAGGAGACACAAAATGAGTTCAGCATTAAAAGAATTAAACGAAACGTTAGGATTCAAGAGCAACGAGGTATTCTTGTACGGATTTCTACAAAACACATTCGTGATCATACACGAGGACGAGGACAACAAGATATGTGTATCGATAAAATTCCCCAACGAGCTTGACGAAAGCGACATGGAGAGGATTAAATCTTGGGAGAAAGACGGATACGCAAAGAAAATCGAAAAAGATTCAGATGACACGAGCAGCGTGGAAATCAGCTTCAAATCCTCCAACAAAGACAAAATCAAAGAGGTATTAGAGGACATTTCAGGATACTACATCGGGAAATACCCCGAAGCTAAAATCACATGCTACGGAAAGGATTGTACGGAAGAGACGAACATAGACATCTACGAATTGAATGGCGTTCCAATTCCTCTGTGCGAGAAATGCGCCAAAGAGCTGGAAAAGGATTTGGAGAAGGCCAACATAGAAGAGGAAGCAGCGCCGGGGAACTACCTCCGTGGATTTTTGGGTGCATCCCTCTTCTCTATACCAGGCATACTGGTATCCTTCATATTCATTATGCTAGGAAAGATCGCAGCCATCTCAGGATTCGTCTACTATTACCTTGCTCTCAAGGGATATTCCTGGGCCAAAGGAAAATTCGACAAGATCGGTGTCCTGATCGTTTCCGTCACAAGCCTTCTGTTCGTAGTCATCGGAACATATCTAAGCACCATCGCCGACATCGTCATCGAGGTACGGAAAACCGACGGATTCAAGGATGCGCCTCTATCAGATGTGATCCAGTTCGCAATCGCCTTCGCCAAGTTACCTGAAGTGAAGGATGACATCCAAAAGAACATCTATTTGGCGCTGTTCGTATGCGGAATCTGTATTGTCGTATACGCTATCCAAGCGTTCAAATCGGCAGGACAGAAACTAACGATCAAGAAAGGATAGGATAATTATGAATTTTGAAACGTTAGTTCGACGAAGTCAATTATGAATTATGAATTCTTGAAACGATAGTTCGACGAGGTCAATTCAAAAAAAACAGGGCATCATCGCAAGTTCTTTTGCAATGATGCCCTAAATTTTGCGCCGCACACATTCCGCTGGAGCAAAGAGCGCACCAAGGTAACAGGAAGGAGACACATGCATCCCCTTCCCCATGTGTAACGAAGAAAACTATTCCTTATACCAACTAGCGTACATCCGGTAGTTGTTGGAGATCTTATGAATCATCTCCTTGGTCTGTTCCGGTGAGACATCCTTCAGTTTCTTGGCAGGCACGCCCGCATAGAGGCTACCGGGCTCAACCACTGTATTAGGCGTGATGAGCGCATTCGCCGCCACGATGGAATTCTCGCCGATCACAGCACCATCCAAAATGGTGGAGCCCATTCCCACCAAGACGTTGTCACAGATCTTCGCCCCGTGGATCGTGGCGTTATGACCCACAGAGACATTGTCGCCTATCTCGATGGTGGACTTCTGATAGAGCGTGTGAAGCACACTGCCATCCTGGATGTTCACGTTCTTACCGATGCGGATGGAGTTGACATCCCCCCGCAAAACCGTATTGAACCAAATGCTGCAACCCTCACCGATCTCCACGTCACCAATCACGGTCGCATTCTCGGCCAAGAAAACATCCTCGGCTATCTTAGGGGTAAAGCCCCTCACTGATTTAATCAAAGCCATAATATAATTTTTTACGATGAACAAAAGAGGAAGGCACAACCATGATCACGAAGGATCACACCTTCCCTATGGTGGGTTCTATAAATTCATTTCGTAGAATCTATGAATCGTTTCGTAGAGACGCAAAATTTTGCGTCTCTACAATGCATTTCACACAGACGTAACGCATCGTTGTGGAGACGCAACGTATTGTGCGGAAATGCAAGGCATTGCATTTGTTATTGAGACGCAAGGCATTGCGTCTCTACGGGAACCGACATGATAAGAATCACCTACAGAAAAATATAGGGAGACGCATTTCCCCCTATAATTCTTAACTCTTAATTCTTAACTCTCAACTCTTAATTCTTCTTCGCCTTCCGTTTCACAAGCTCCTCCTCCAGGATCATGTCCAGTGTCTGCATATCGATCTTCTTGGCGATGATCTTCCTGTCCTTGTTCAACAAGTAAACGCCAGGCGTAGCGGAGGTATCATAGAACTCCCAGAAGTAAGACTCGCGGTAAGGGTCCCACACGTTGATCCAATCCTGCATATGGTTCTTCTCCACAAACTTCATCCACTCGTCGCGGTCCGTCTGCGTATAGCAAGCGAAGACCTCGAAACCCTTGTCCTTCCACTTCGTGTAGACTGAGTCGTGAAGCACCGGGGTAGTCTTCTTACAATGTCCGCAGGAAGGCTCGAAGAAATAAACTAACACACACTCCGCAGTGACGTCGGATAGTTTCTTCACCCTATTGGTCGAATCGAGCATCGTGAGCATATAAGCCTTGTCGCCCACCAGGTTGTAGCGGATCTTCTTAGCCTCCTTGCGCAAAGACTCCACCCAAGCGGAATCAGCCCACTTGGCCTGTCCGGAGAAGTAATATTTCTCAGCGAGACGCAACCAAAGCTTGTCCATACCCATCATCTTGCTGGAGATACCGTAGTTGATCATCTTACTCGTCATCACCTGGAAGGTGAGCGTGTCGCACTTACTGCGCTCGATCAAGTCGATAGCGGCCTCCGCCAACGTGTCAGGGTCCTGCAACACATGCTTGGAGATGAAACCGTCCACCATGGAAGGGAAGAACGGAGTACGCAGGAAGCGTGGGTCACACAGATTAACATTGTCGAAATAATGGTGCTTAAAGTATTGATAACGAGTGAACGCGCGGATAGAGTCCGGCACATTATCAAACGATGGCGTCTCAACAGGAATAGTAGCCTTCACGTAAGCGCCAAGGAAATTATTTTTGTTACGTTCGATCATATCGTTTTGGTACTTCATCACCTTCTCCGTCATCTTGTCGAAAGTGTCATAGAACTTCGTCGAATCGATCTTCTTATCCTTGTACTTCTTTTGCAAGTCGATACGTTCCGTATTCATCTGAATGAGGAATTTCCTCAAGTCCTGGAACTCGGCACTCTCAGTTGCACCAGAAACGACTGCCTCATCAATCTTCGTAGTATCAACTGAAACCTTGATGTTCTGGTCAGAGCCGACCATCATATCAAAGTACTTCTCCGCATTAAAATAGATGATATAGATACCCTCCTCCAACTTATCCTTGCCCGTGAAAGTACCATTTCCTTTTCCGTCCAACTGCAGGGTATCGCGGGAGTAGGTCTTCCCGTTCATATGATACGCCAGATAGGCTGGCTCGTTCTTCATGTTCTTCACATTCAGCTGAATCTTATAGCCTGCGCCCACTGCCACAGAAAATGCAGCGGATAGCGACAATGTCGCCAAAATCATACACAATCTTTTCATGACTCTATTCCAAAAAATTTTCGCTAAATTAATGAATTTATTTATCAACGACCAATAGCGGAAGTCATTTTACCCAACCATTTTAACGTTTTTTTATCTGACACGGAAGGAGAAAGTTCTTCCCATACCCTCTTGTGGTAATCGTTCACCCAATCCAGTTCCTCGTCCGTCAGGAGTTCAATATCGATCAAATTGGTATCGTAAGGGAACAACGTGAGGGTCTCGAAGCGCAGGAAACGACCGAACTCGCTTTGTTCGCCCTCCGCCACCGCCACCAAGTTCTCGATGCGGATGCCATGCTTCCCCTCCCGATAGACGCCAGGTTCGTCGGAAAGCACCATGCCCGGTAGCAAGGAGACACCATTTTGCACCTTCCGGATGCTTTGAGGGCCCTCGTGCACACAAAGGAAATGGCCGACACCATGACCCGTTCCATGTCCATAATCCGCACCAGCCCGCCACAGAGGCATCTTCGCCAGCACATCCAGCTGAGCCCCCTGCGTACCTTCCGGAAAATGAGCCGTCGCCACAGCGATATGTCCCTTCAGGACCAACGTGTAGTCGCGGCGTTGCTCTGCCGTAGGCTTGCCGAAACAAACCGTACGGGTGATATCCGTCGTGCCATGGAGGTAATTACCGCCCGAATCGACCAGCAGCAAGCTATCCTTGCCAATCACCGCGTTCGACTCCTCCGTAGCGCTATAATGGACCACCGCCCCATGCGCGGCATAGCCGGCGATGGTGGAGAAACTCTCGCAGACAAAATCCTGTTGCCCACGCCTATGCCTCAACAAGACCTCAGCGACATCCAACTCCGTCAGGCGTTCACCCTCCCCTACCCGTTCATACAGTTCAGAGAAGGCATTTGAGAGCGCCACGCCATCCTTCCGCATCGCGAGGCGAAAGCCGGAGAGCTCCGTATCATTCTTGCAAGCCTTCAGCAAGGCAACCGGAGAGGTCTCGACCACCTTTCGGCAACCGATCCGTTCCGCCAAGGCGGAGTTCGTCTTGGAGGGGTCAACGGAAAGCTTGAAATCCTTCGGCAAGGAAGCCACGTATGAGAAGACGCTGTCGTACGGTTTCAGTTCGATGCCCTGTTCCGCAAGGGAATCCCGCAAGGAGGCGGAGACGCATTGTTCTTCCGCAAACAATACAGACCCTTTCCTGCCCACCATCGCATAGGCGACAGCCACAGGGTTATACGGAGTGTCGGCAGCACGTACGTTCAGCGTCCAAGCCACCTCATCCAAAGCGCACAACAGAAGGGCATCCGCATCCGTCTTGGAGAAGATCAGTTCACGTTTCTCCCGATGCGACAGACCGGTAATCTCAACAGGCAAACCATATAGCGATGTGCGATTCCTCGGGACCCCCTCGTCCCACAGCGGGGAGAGATCGGAGACCACAAGGATACCATAATCTTCAAAGAAAGTGCGGTACGACTCCACGTTCTTGGCAGAGAAGCACGAGCCATCAAAGCCCACCACATTGCCCTTGGACAATCTGCCCGCAATCCAATTCAGGAACGAAGGCGTATCCGGCAGGCCATCCTTGAAAAGTGTAATGCCGGAGCCAGACAATTGGGCAGCCGCCTGCAGATAGTAGCGCGAATCCGTCCAAAGCCCCGCCTCGTCCGGCAAGACCACCAACGTGCCTGCGGAGCCCGTGAATCCGGAGATGTATTGCCTCAACTTCCACTCCTCGGGTGGATACTCACTCAGATGCGGGTCCTCGGAAGGAACGATGTAGGCGTCCACCCCCAACTCCGCCATCCGTTTCCTGACAACATCCAATTTATGATTCATGGCGACAATTATTTACGGACGAAACGAGCCATCTTCTCTGGCAATTCCGCCTCGAAGGTCATCAGCTTAGTCGTGATAGGGTGACGGAACGTGATGGAAGAAGCGTGCAATCCGATACGCCCGATAGGGGAAGTGGATCCCCCATATTTCTTATCACCGATGATCGGATGACCGATGCTCTGCATATGCACGCGTATCTGGTTCTTGCGGCCAGTCAGCAACAAGACCTTCAGGAAAGTGTAGCCGTTCAGCCGTTTCACCACCTCATAGCGGGTGATCGACTCCATACCCCCATTATCGAAATCGGAAGAATAGACCTTCTTAGACTTAGGGTCCTCGTTCAGCCACGTGCGGATCTCTCCAGCATCCTTTTCGACCACTCCTTCGACGATAGCGTAGTAGACCTTGCTTTTGACATCCCGCTGCCAATTGCGTTGCATCAGCATCTGGGCCTCCTTCTGTTTCGCGAAGATCAGCACGCCGGAGGTCTCACGGTCCAGACGATGAACCACATACAATCGGTTGTTCCTGCTCTGTTTCTTGAGGTGGTTCAATACCACACGAAAAGCCGTATAATCCTCCTGCTTATCCGTAGCGACGGACAACACGCCCTCCGACTTGTTCACCACGACGAGGTAATCGTCCTCGAACAAAACGGAGACACGGCTGCTCTTCAAACCCGTAGCCTCCTTGGCGAAATCGACGGCGACCACATCCCCCGGGCGGAGCGCATAATCATACTGTGTCTTCACCTGATTATTCACGAAGACCTGACCGCGCGACAGAACTCGCTTCAGTGCAGTTTTACTCATGCTACCGATCTTTTTCGCGACAAAATCGGAAAGGATAGCCTCCTCCTTCACATGGAAAGTGACGATTTTACTTTTCTCCTCCTTACGAGAGGAACTTCCTCTTGTTAACATATTAGATGAATTTTTACCACAAAAGTAAAGAAAAACACCATAGCAACGTAAAAAAAAGCAACTGAATCAATCACGGTGAAGCAGTTGAAGAAAAAAAGCGGATTTTAGAGCGATGCATTCAGGAAAAAAGCCTATATTTAACAAATTTTTCTCTCTAGTGTTGTTTGACTAGTATTGTTTGACGAAAAATAGATTGATGTGGCATGAGTTATCTGAGATTTGACAAGACGTTATTAACCAACTTGGAGCAGTCCCAACAAAGGGAGATGCTACGTACCAACAAGTCGGGAGCCTATCATTGCACAACCATAATAGACTGTAACACAAGAAAATATCACGGATTATTAGTAACTCCGGTAAGGAACTTGGACAACGACAACCATGTTCTCCTGTCATCCTTGGACGAGACCGTGATACAGCACGGGGCCGAATTCAACCTAGGCATTCACAAATACAACGGAGACTATTACGCTCCCCACGGGCACAAGTACCAGAGGGAGTTCAAGTTCGACATCGTCCCTTCCGAGATATACCGTGTGGGCGGTGTCATCCTTTCCAAAGAGAAAGTATTCGTATCATTCGAAGATAGGATTTTGATCAAATACACGTTGCTCGACGCACATTCCGAGACCATTCTACGGTTCAAACCGTTCCTAGCCTTCAGGAATGTGAACGAACTCTGCATGGAGAACGATCAGATAAACACCGCCTACGAGGAGGAGGAGAACGGCATCTCCATGTGCCTCTACCAAGGCTATCCAAGGCTCTTCATGCAATTCAACAAACCTGTCCAATTCGTCTCCCAGCCCAGTTGGAACAAGGGGATCGAATACTTCAAGGAGATGGAACGGGGCTACTACTACAAAGAAGACCTGTTCGTCCCAGGATACTTCGAACTGCCCATCAAGAAAGGAGAGTCCGTCATCTTCTCCGCAGGTATCAGCCAAGCGGACTGCCCGAAGTTGGCGGAGATATGTTTCGATGAAATCACAAGAAGAACCACCCGAACGAGTTTCTTCAACTGTCTGAAGAACTCCGCCCAACAGCTCTTCTGCAGGAAGAACCCTGAAGAGTTGTACCTATTGGCAGGTTATCCATGGTTCAAGTGCAGGGCGAGGGACATGTTCATCTCCCTGCCGGGCGTCTCGCTCGCATTCGACGACACGTCAGGCTTCCAGAAGATCATGAACACCATGATCCCCGCCATCCGCAACTTCATGAACGGCAAGCCGATAGAGAGGGATGTGGAGGGCTTGGACCAACCAGACGTGCTGTTATGGGTGACATGGGCACTGCAGGAATATGGCAAGGCGACCTCCAAGGAGGAGCTTTGGAACCTATATGGAGACATCCTGAAAGAGATCGTGGAATATATCCTTCGGCAAAGGCACCCGAACCTCTTCGTGCATGACAACGCCCTGTTGTTCTCCAACGGATGGGAGACGCCCGTCACATGGATGGACGCCACCTTCAACGGGAAACCCGTCACACCAAGAAGCGGTTACATCGTGGAGATCAACGCCCTGTGGTACAATGCGCTACGATTCATCGCGGACCTCACCATGGACTTCGGGGAGGAACATTTCTCGGAGACCCTCACCAACTACGCGAACAGAGTGCAGGAGAGTTTCTCCGCCACCTTCTGGAACGGCTATTACCTCTACGACTTCGTCAGCGGCAACTACAAAGAGCTGTCGGTTCGTCCGAACATGATATTCGCCGCCTCCCTGAAATACTCTCCGCTGGAGAACAAGCAGAAGAAAGCGATCGTGGACATCGCCACGAAAGAGTTATTCACACCAAAGGGCCTACGCTCATTGAGCCCGAAGAGCCCCAACTACAGAGGCTCCTGCGAAGGGAACGAAGACACCCGCACCTTCTCCAAACACCAAGGCGCCGCATGGCCATGGCTGCTCGGTCCGTACGTGGAGGCTTACCTCAGCGTATACAAGAACAGCGGCATATACTTCGCGGAAAGGGCGCTCATCGGCATAGAGGAAGAGATGTTCGTCGGATGTATCGGAACGCTCTGCGAGATGTACGACGGGAACCCGCCTTACAAAGGAAGGGGTGGCCTATCGTTCGCGATGAACGTCGCGGAGACACTACGCACAATTAAGAACCTAAAGAACCACAAGAAAGACTAAGAAAATAGACTATGAGAGCATTAATGTTTGGTTGGGAATTTCCTCCGCATATCCTAGGAGGTTTAGGAACAGCGAGTTACGGACTCACCCGTGGCATGTCCGCACAAAAGGACATGCAGATCACCTTCGTGTTGCCTAAACCGTGGGGAGATGAAGACCAAAGTTTTCTTCGAATCATCGCGGCGAACAAGGTACCGGTGGTTTGGAGAGATCCTAACTGGGACTACCTAAACCAAGAGTTGGCGGGAAGGATGAGCCCAGACGAATACTACCGTATGCGCGCCTGCATTCAGGAGGATAACAACCATATCGGCACGAACGGCATCGGCTCCATCGAGTTCTCGGGACGATACCCCGACAACCTGCAGGAGGAGATCCGCAACTATGATGCGGTCGCTGGTGTCGTAAGCCGCGCATTGGACTTCGACATCATACACTCGCACGACTGGCTGACATACCCTGCCGGCGTGCACGCCAAATACGTGTCGGGCAAACCGCTCGTCATCCACGTCCACGCCACCGACTTCGACCGAAGCCGCGGCAACGTGAACCCTACCGTCTACAGCATCGAGAAGGCGGGCATGGACCATGCGGACCATATCATCACCGTAAGCAACAAGACAAGGGACACGGTCATCGACCAATACCACATAGACCCCGCCAAAGTGACTACCGTGCACAATGCGGTGGAACCGCTCAGCCCGGAAATCCAGGCCATCCAACCCCACCACAACACGAAGGACAAGGTGGTCACCTTCCTGGGACGCATCACCATGCAGAAGGGTCCGGAGTACTTCGTCGAGGCCGCCCATAAGGTATTGCAGAAGACCAAGAACGTGCGCTTCGTCATGGCCGGCAGCGGCGACATGATGGAGAAGATGATCAGCATGGTGGCCTACAAGAACATCGGAGACCGTTTCCACTTCACAGGATTCCTGAAAGGGACGGAGGTCTACGAAATACTGAAATCGAGCGATGTCTACATCATGCCATCCGTATCGGAGCCATTCGGCATCTCTCCGTTGGAGGCGATGCAGGTGGGCGTGCCGACCATCGTCTCCAAGCAGTCGGGCTGCGCCGAGATCCTCAGCAACGCCATCAAGGTAGACTACTGGGACATAGACGCGATGGCGAACGCGATATACTCCATCATCACCTACCCCGCCATGTATAATTACCTGAAAGTGGAAGGGAAGAAAGAGGTGGACGGAATCGTCTGGGAGAATGCAGCATGGAAAGTGCGCGACATCTACGACAGAGTATTAGGATTGAAATAACAAATAACAACATAGGAAAGATGAGAACAATATGCTTTTACTTTCAGATACACCAGCCATTCAGACTGAAGAGATATAGGTTCTTCGACATCGGCATGGATCATTACTACTACGATGACTACGCCAACGAGGAGATCATACGCCGCATCGCGGAACGCTGCTACCTGCCAGCCAACCAGACCATCCTACAGATGATCAAGGAGACGGGAGGAAAGTTCAAGGTGGCCTTCTCCATCTCTGGAATCGCACTGGAGCAACTAGAGCTCTACGCACCAGAGGTGATCGACTCCTTCAAGGAACTGGCACAGACAGGCTGCGTGGAATTCCTGGCGGAGACATTCGCCCATTCCCTGTCGAGTCTGGAAGAGGACAGCGACGAATTCGAGCTGCAAGTGAAGATGCATGCGAGCAAGATACAAAGTCTTTTCGGTTACAAGCCTACAACGTTCCGTAACACCGAGCTCATCTACTCCGACGACATCGGAAGGAGGGTGGCCAACATGGGCTTCAAAGGCATGATCACCGAAGGCGCCAAACACGTGCTGGGATGGAAAAGCCCGAACTACGTCTACTGCTGCGCCAGCAACCCTCGCCTGAAGCTATTGCTCAAGAACTACAAACTGAGCGACGACATCACCTTCCGCTTCTCGGATTGGAGTTGGGATCAGTTCCCGCTGACGGCCGACAAGCTAATCAATTGGATATCAGCATGTCCGAAGGAAGAAGACGTCTTCAACCTCTTCATGAACTACGAAACATTCGGCGAGCTGCAAAGCAAGGAAACGGGCATCTTCGAGTTCCTGAAAGCGATACCGCGCATGGCGGAGAAGGCAGACATCAATTTCGAGACGCCAGCCAACCTCTTCAGCAAGAAGAAACCGATCGACCGCATCGACGTCCCTTACACCATCTCATGGGCGGACGAAGAGCGCGACACCTCCGCATGGCTCGGCAACGAACTGCAACGGTCAGCCTTCAACATACTGTACAGCATCCGCGAAAAAGTACGGCTCTGCACCGATAGGAAGATTTTGCAGGACTGGTATTACCTCCAGACCTCCGACCATTTCTACTACATGAGCACCAAACACTTCTCAGACGGGGCGGTACACAACCATTTCAGTCCGTACGAGACCCCATTCGAGGCCTTTACCAACTACATGAACGTGCTAAGCGACTTCATGATCCGCGTCAGGGAGAAGTTCCCGGAGGGAGTGGACGTGGAGGAACTCAACTCACTCATGAAGACCATCGACGCCCAAGGGAAGATCATCGCCCAACTAGAGCAGGAGAAAAACGACACCACCTCCACCCCAAGCGAAGCCAAAGCAAAAAAAAGGAAGGTGGAATGCAAGGCGCAAAAGGTCACCAAAGAGAGGAAGAGCACCGCAAAAAAGGAGAAGAGCACCACCTCAGTCCCGAAGTCCAAGAAGTCAATAGCTTAGACTTTAGTCGCTAGACGCTAGCCTTTAGTTGTTGGGGAGGAATGGTTTCCTCTCCAATAAAAATCCTGCAGTCCGCAAAAGATAATTTGCATTATTCGTTGTCGTTTATGAAATCATTTTATACCTTTGCGGCGGATTTCGGGGTGTAGCGCAGTTGGTAGCGCGTTACGTTCGGGACGTAGAGGTCGCCCGTTCGAGCCGGGTCACCCCGACCACAAGTCTTTGCAACTCGTCATGAATCGCAAAGACTTTTTTTATTGGCAGGTTCCATATTTCAGGACTCACCCTATTGTCATAACCAAAGAAGATGCGAGGAGAAAACCCATGAGAAAGATCAGATGCCCCAAATGTGAACAATTCATCAGATTCGAGGATAGCCGCATAGAGCCAGGCGCATCCATCATCATCCAATGCGACAACTGCGGGAAAAAATTCAGCATACGGTTCAAGCCCAAAGAAGAGAAGAAAGAGGACTACACCTACGGTTGCATCGTCGTCGTGGAGAACGTGTTCTGCCACAAGCAGGTCATCCCGCTACAACTCGGGGAAAACATGTTCGGTCGGCGTTGTCCCGGCACCGTCATCTCCTCTCCCATCGACACCAACGACACCAGCATGGATAGGATGCACTGCATCGTCCACGTGGAAATGGACAAGGAGGGGAACATCATCCATAAAGTGGAAGACTACGACAGCCTCGTCGGCACTTTCGTGATGAACGAGATCCTGCAGAAAAAAGAGAAACGTGTCATTACCGACGGGGAAATCATCACCTTGGGAGCGACCACCCTCATCCTCAAAACCGGTGCGCCGGACTAATATTCCAACCGCATAAGGGTTCCGTTCCATCGCCTCGGAACCGCCCCGAGATGTCCCATCCGAACAAATATTGAAAAAAATACAAGCATATATACCCCGATAATCAAGGATAAGTTACAGAATTTTATGTATTTTTGTCGAATGACTACACGGGATGCACACAATTTTCTTCCCAATAGTCAGTTAAGTAATATGGGGAGACCCAACTAGGAATAACATCTTTGGAAAGCAGTAAATGTTAAGGAGAAGAAACACCTACATATTGTTCGGACTAATGGCAATTCTGACATTAGCGGGCTGTGACATGAAGAAAAACACTTGGTTCAACAGAAAACACCAAGCGTTGAACACGAAATACAACGTCTATTACAATGCGAACGAGTCCTTCAAGAAAGGGAACAAGAGAATCGAGGAGGCATATCAACCCGACTATTCCCACGTGATCCCCGTGTTCGCCGTAAGCGACGCATCCACGAAAGGGGCTGGTACGGGAGACATGAACAGGGCGGTGGAGAAGTGCGAGCAGGCCATCCAGAAACGTTCCATGCAGAAAAAGCCGAAGAAGGACTACAGTAAAATGCGTGATCCTAACTACGTCTCATTCTACAACCAGGAAGAGTTCAACTCCTACATGGATGAAGTATACATGCTGATGGGCAAATCCAAATACTATGCCAACGACTACTTGGCAGCCTCAGCCACTTTCACATACGTGACCAAACACTTCTCGCACGACCAACGACTCGTCACGGAAGCGAACATCTGGAAAGCGCGTTCCATGAAGGAGATGGACTGGATCTACGAGGCCGACGAAATACTCAAACGAATCGACCCGGAAGAGATCGACCCATCGCTCTCCAACCTATACAACGGAGCCATGGCCGACATGCTAGTCACCCAGCGGGAATACAAAGCGGCGCTACCATACTTGGAGAAGGCGGCTGAAACAGAGAAAGACCGCACACAACGGACCCGATTCCATTTCGTGTCCGCGCAGATATACCAGCTATTAGGCGAAAAAGAGAAGGCATTCGCCCTTTACGAGAAGGTCATAAAAGCGAACCCTACCTACCAGATGTCCTTCAACGCCAAGATAAGGGAGACCGAAGTGGTGGGCGGCAAACAATCCACCGAATCACTCGTCACCCGTCTCCAAAAGATGGCCAAGAACAAAAACAACGAGGACTATCTGGACCAAATCTACTATGCGATCGGTAACATTTACCTCGCCAAGAAGGATACCGCCAAAGCAGTTGAGAACTACCTCTTGTCCGCAGAGAAAAGCACACGCAACGGCAAAGAGAAAGCCCAAACCCTCATCACGCTTGGTGACCTCTACTACGAACGTCCGGACTACGTGTTGGCACAACCTTGCTTCTCGGAAGCTTCCTCTCTGATAGACCAGAAGCACGATGATTACGTCAGGGTATCCCGCCTCGCCTCCGTATTGGACGAACTGGTGCAGAACTACAACACCTACAAACTGCAGGATAGTTTGCTCATCCTCTCCACGGCAAGCAAAAGTGACCTGACTGCCGCCATCAATAGGCAAATCGCCAAGATTATTGAGGAGGAGAAGAAAGAGAGGGAACGCCGCCAAAAAGAATACGAGGAGCAGAAGCAACTGGAACTCGAGATAGAGAACATGGCGGTGATGGACAAACGGGCCTTGGGTAACACGGAAGGCTCCACATGGTATTTCTACGTCAAAAGCACAGTGGACAAGGGAAAGCTGGAGTTCCGCAAAAAATTCGGTCAAAGACGTCTAGAGGACAACTGGAACCGCAAGAACAAAACCATCGCAGTATTCTCGGAAGAGTCTCTATCGGATATGATAGATATGGACGCATTGAATTTGGAAGGTTCCAATGAGGAAGTAAACGATACGACGAACGGAGCAAACAAACAAGCGATGGCGAATGAAGCCAACCCTAAACGTCCAGAATACTATCTGAAACAGATACCTTTCACAGACGACCAGAAAAAGAGCGCACACGAACAACTCGCAGACGCCCTCTTCAACCTAGGCGTCATCTACGACGAGAAACTGAACGACTACGAAAAAGCGTTCCAAGCTTTCGAGGAATTCGCGAAACGATATCCGGAAGATCCTCGCGCGGCGGACGGATTCTATTGTTGCTACAGAATCGCGGGGAAAATGAACGATACCCAAACCAGCGACAAATACAGGAACATACTGCTCTCGGACTATCCGAACAGCAAATACGCAAAGATACTTTCGCAACCAGACTTCAAAACGAAACTTGAAAAGATGAAGGACGTTCAGGATTCCCTCTACGAGAGAACGTACGCAGCCTTCCTCAACGGACGATTCGACGAAGTGAAGGCGAACACCGCTTACATGGAGACCAATTACCCAGTCTCCTCCATTATGCCTAAATTTCTATTGCTCAACGCCTTGAGCATCGGCAAGACAGCAGGGAAAGACACCTTCGCCGTTGCACTCAACAACTTGTTGGAACGCTATCCAAGCAGCGACGTCTCTTCCATGGCGAAGGATATTCTCGCCCTCATCAACCAAGGAAACAATCCGGAACAGGGCACATCAACAGGCGGACTCATGTCCCTCCGCGAGGAGACCCGGAAAGAAGAAGCTGAACAAAACGGAGTGGTCGAGAACAAAGGCTTCACCGTCAGCTTCAACTCCCCTTACATCTTCGTGATCATCACAGACACCACAAAGGTCAACTCCAATAAACTCCTCTACGAGACCGCCACCTACAACTTCACGAAGTTCCTCATCAAGGACTTCGATTTGAACATCAAGGATGGCATACTCTCCGTATCCGGACTCGACAACTACGAGGAGGCTCTTTGGTACATCAACGGTGTGATCGCCGACAAAGGCATCCAATCACTCCTCAGCGGGACCGACTACAAATACCTGCTCATCACACCAGAGAATCTGGAACTGATCGGCAAAGGCTACACCGTAGAACAATATGAAAAGTTCTACAAAGAGAACATAGTAGGCAAGAACAAACGTTCTAACAAGACCAACATCGAGCTCGTCGGCGAGCAACAAAAACTGGAGGAGGCAACCACCACACAAAAGCTTGACGTGAAAGAGGGCGACGATCTGAACGGCGCCAAAGTGACAACCACCCCAAGCGAGGTTCCACAGGCAAGCGCACCAACCACCGAAGTGAAAGAAGAGACGAAACCATCCACAGAGATGGCAAACGAACCGAAGGCGGCTGCACCTCAACCAGAGGAGAAGGACAACGCTCAACCGGAAGAGAAAAAGGAGAATACCCTTCCTGAGCCTTCCACCGAGCAGAAAGAGTCCGACAAAACGACCCAAGAGCAACCTAAAAAGGAACTGCGGAAATACAAAGGACTCTACACCTACGACCCGTCATCATCCCACTGCCTCGCCATCATCGTCAACGGGAAAGTGAACGAAAGCGATGTGACAAAAGCTCTGAACGAATACAACAAAAGCAACCATGCGCTATTGAACCTAAGCGTGGAGGCCACCTCATCCAAAGACTTCACGCAGATGTTCGTGATCGGCGACATGCCATCGTCGGAAATAGGCATGTCCTACCTCACCCAGTTCGTGAAAAGCGCAGAGGTGAAGAATGCGTTCGGGAGCACCCCTTACCGCAACATCGTCATCTCCAAAGACAACCTGCAAGTCCTGAAGGAGAGCGGCAACATCAACGTATACATGGAATTGTACAAACGATTATACCTAAAAAGATAGAAGATGAAGAAAGATAGGATTCTCTGGGCTGATGATGAAATAGATCTGCTGAAGGCACATGTCCTCTTTCTCGAAGCGAAAGGCTACGAGGTGGTGTGCGTCAACAATGGTAAAGATGCGGTGCAATGCTGCAAGGAACAACATTTCGACATCATATTCCTCGACGAAAACATGCCGGGTCTCAGCGGGTTGGAAGCGCTCTCCCTCATCAAGGAGAAGGACACCAGCGTGCCCGTCGTCATGATCACCAAAAGCGAGGAGGAAAACCTGATGGAACAAGCCATCGGAAAACAAATCGCGGACTATCTGATCAAACCCGTCAACCCGAACCAGATCCTGCTTTCCATCAAAAAGAACATCAACAAGACGGAAATTGTCTCCACTACCACTACGGACGACTACCGCACCGAGTTCGCCAAGATCGGTATGCTCATCAACGATGCTTCACAATTCGAGGATTGGGCTGAGGTATATAAGAAATTGGTATACTGGGAGATACAATTGGAGAATGCGGACAGCCAAATGCAAGACCTGCTGCGGATGCAAAAAGAGGAGGCCAACTCCACCTTCGTGAAGTACATCAAGAAGAACTACGAGGATTGGTTCACACCCGACGCGCAACGTCCGATGCTCAGTCACGAGCTTTTCAAAAAATGCATCTTCCCGGCGCTGGACAACGGAGAGAAAGTATTCCTCATCATACTGGACAACTTCCGTCTAGACCAATGGAGGGTAATCAAAGACCTACTATCCAACGATTTCGTCGTGGAGAACGAAGAGCTCTACAGCAGCATCCTCCCGACTGCCACACAATATGCGAGGAACGCTATCTTCGCCGGACTGCTCCCCGCACAGATTAAGAAGATGTTCCCTCAATACTGGGTGGAAGAAGGCGATGACGAAGGGAAAAACATCTACGAGAAGGAGTTGCTGCAATCTCAGATTGACCGTTACAGGAAGAAATACACCTTCTCCTACCATAAGATCAACGATCCTTCGGCGGGAGAGAAACTTGTCACGGAACTACCCCAACACATTGGCAAGCAACTGAATGTGGCCGTGTACAACTTCGTGGACATGCTTTCACATGCCCGCACGGACTCCAAGATGATCAGGGAACTCGCCTCATCGGAAGCCGCCTACCGCTCGCTTACCAAGTCGTGGTTCCAGCATTCACCTATATTGGACCTCTTCAAGGCCTTGGCGCAACAAGACGTCAAAATCATGATCACGACCGACCACGGCACCATCCGGGCGGACAAAGCCATCCGCGTGATCGGCGACAAGAACACCAACACGAACCTACGATACAAAATCGGCAAGAACCTGGATTACAATCCGAAAGAGGTGATGGCCATCAAACAGCCGGAGAAAATCGGTCTGCCTATCCTCAACGTCAGCTCGACCTACATCTTCGCAGGGAACAACGATTTCTTCGCTTACCCCAACAACTACAACTACTACGTATCCTACTACAAGAACACCTTCCAACACGGAGGCATCTCCATCGAGGAGATGATCATACCGCTCGTGACGCTACGCAGGAAATGATTTTCCCTTGTGATACGCCGCCAAGGCATCCATGGGCCGCCCCTCGATAGTGCGCACGACATACCCGTATCGTCCGGCCACCTCCCGCAGGATATCCGAGAAATGGGAGGCGATGGAACCCACAAAACCCATCTCCCGCACATTCGTAGGGTATTGCAACACATTGCGCTCAAAGAAAGAAACAAAAGATTTCTCCACGACAACCCGGCAATACGGCAAGTCCGCATTCTCCGCCAAGAAACGTGAGAACGTGGCCAAAAAACGATTGGGGAAACTGCCCCTATAGACACCATCCATAATCGCCTTACGGTCAGATCCATACCACCGCCAAAAGCGTTCACACACATCCGCGGGGGCACATCCCTTCAGGACATCCCCGACCAACTGCCGGCCCATGGTCGCCCCACTTCCCTCATCACCAAGCACATAGCCCAACGGAGGAACATTGCTCACCACAACGGAACCATCGTAATAACAGGAATTGGAGCCCGTACCCATTATACATGCGATACCCACTCCGTCACCCAACGTGGCACGGCACGCTGCGAACAAGTCGCTATGCGCCTCCACCCTAGCCTTCGGGAAGAGGGAAGAGAGTATGTCGACGAAAAGAGGCTCGTAATCCGCCACACAACCCGCCCCGTAATAGAAGACGGAGTCGACGGCAGACGGGACGCATATACCGCAGGAACGGCTCAGCTCGTCCCGTATGGCACCCGCATCCATGAAAAAAGGATTGATCCCCGCCAACTCGGCGGAGAGATGTGAACCATCCTCCTTGACCAAACGGACATCCGTCTTGGTGGAACCCGCATCAAAAATCAGAAACATAAGATTAAGTATTGATCCTCCACAAATGTACGGAAAAATATCGTGCCCGCTCCTATTCGTCATACGAAATGAACCACCATTCACCGCAAGAAAACAGGTCTTACTCTGAAAAATACCATGCAATAGAAAAAAAGATTGAAAAAAAATATAACTTTGAGGAGACAAACATAAAAGTGAAACATATGAGGACATCCATAGTTAAAGCATTCCTTTTCGGATTGGCATGCACAAGCCTGATCGCCTGCAACGACGTCAACGAATCCAAGCTTCCTAAACAAGCCGCACAGTTCCTTTCGGAGCACTACAGTGATGTATCTATCACCCAAATCATGGACACCATCACACAGATGGGGTACACCGCCATTCTGGAGAACGGCACGGAAATAGATTTCGACGAAAACGGTGAGTGGGAAGAGATCAACTTCAAAAAGACCGAAGTGCCGGCATCCATTCTCCAGTCATTACCTCAAAACATGTCCTCCTACATCAAAGAGAACTACCCGGAAGCTAGCATCCGCAAAATCACCAAGAAGAACTTCGGGCGGAACAAACTCATCTACAGGGTCGCATTCAACAAGCCGAATAAGATCGAACTATGCTTCACCAAAGATGGCGACCTCATCAGCAACGACCCGGAAGACAAACGTGTGCCATCCGTGGCGAAGAACATCATCAGCCTATTCGAAGGAGCGGAGGTGTCGACCATCTACGTGGACGTGGACGGAGACATTGAAGTGGAATTGGACGACAAAACAGAGATAGAGTTCGACCGAAAAGGCAATTGGTACACCATAAAGACTAAAAACAAGACATTACCGGAGAAATTCCTGAAACAGATACCGAGTGCGATGACCAAATACGTAGCGAAGAAATACCCTGACCAATTCATCCGAAAGATCGAGAAGAAAAGCTATGGCTACCGTATCAAGCTGAACAAGCCAAACGAAATCGAACTATGTTTCACTAAAAACGGAATCCTCATCAACGAAGAGTCCGACAACGAATGATGACATGATGAACCGACTCACAACCATACTACTCGCGGCGGCGCTATCCATCCCGGGAGCATACGCCGCAGGCAAAAAAGCGGCCAAAGGGCAGCCCGCCGCCCCTCAGGAGCAACAGCAGTCCAACGCATACAGGGAAGACCAGATCGCGAGGAAAAAGGCGATCCTGAAATTCAAGACGGTCTTCGTGGAGGGTGGCTCCTTCACCATGGGATGCACCGCCGAACAAGAAGACGAATGCTTCGCCCCCGAGAAGCCTGCACACCCAGTCTTCGTGAGAAGTTTCGCCATATGCAAATACTGCGTCACGCAAAGGCAATGGAGGGAGGTTATGGGCAAAAACCCTAGCGACGTGCGCGACGAGGACCTCCCCGTCACCAACATATCATGGGATGACGCCCAAAAATTCATCAGCAAGCTCAACAACTTCATGGGGACAAGCTACCGTCTCCCGACCGAGGCGGAATGGGAGTTCGCCGCAAGGGGCGGAATCTATTCGGAGAACAAAAAATACAGTGGCAGCGAAGAATGCAGGATGGTCGCATGGTACAAAGATAACGCTGGCGAACTACGTCCAAACGGCAAACGAAAGGGCAACGAAATAGGCCTCTTCGACATGAGCGGCAACGTCTGGGAGTGGTGCTCCGACTGGTACGGACCTTACACTACCGACACGGAGACAGAACAGATCAACCCGGAAGGCGCGCCTGAGGGGAAAGAGCGGGTCGTCAGGGGCGGTTACTTCGAAGGACCAGCCATCTTCTGCCGCGTCTCCTGCCGAAACAAGAGCGAACCGAACTACGCCTCCAGCATCATCGGTCTACGACTGGCGACCGACTTCACGGACGATGCGGAAAAGCCAAGCGAGATGGAGCCGTAATCCAATTACCCGCCTATATGGCTAAGCAAAGGTGTGAAAAGCAAAAGGAATAGCTTTACACATCGTCCAACACATTGTCAACCAGGAAATAAATTTGTAAACAACTGAATATGAAATGAAAAACTATTGCGAATTTAAATATGGAATGGTTGACATGGAACATTTGTATGCGGAATTGGAAAGCATGCATTATTCGGCTTATTTATCCCAAAAGCCAAAATATTTATGTTCTTGGGATAAAAAACAGAATATCATTTATGCGAAACAGAACAACTCGCGAAATATGCTTTCCCCACACATCCGAATCACCTGTGACAATGAATCTTTAAATGTCACTTGCCATTATTCGGAAGTGGCATATATCGCCACATATGCGATGCTTTTGATATGGGCATTTATGTTTTTCGCTTTTCTACTAGGAGAAGGAGATGCTCTCTATAAGATACAAGGAGGGTTAATGATTCTTGCTATTTTGGCCATTTTCGCCTTGCCTGTCAACAAAATCTTCTACCTAGACGAATGCGAGGATATAAAAAAAGACCTACAGAAAATCATCCAATCAGACCCGATATCTTCAGTCTACACATGGGAATGGTATATTAAAATTCACTCTGACGAACATGGGGAACACTGAAAATAATAAATAAATAATAAATATGGGATAGTCCCCACAACACAACTACCCAACCACCATTCCTGGCAATCATCGACATAGGCCATCACTCATACACAACCCTTCCGGCAACAAAAATCCTTTTGCGTTCAGGAAATAATTGTCTACTTTTGTTCATGGATTAATCGAACAAACGTTTTATACAAACATAATAGCTAAACATAAGAAAATGAACGCATTGGTTAGCATCATCATGGGCAGCACCTCCGACCTCCCGGTCATGGAGAAAGCCGCCAAATTCCTGGACGATATGGAAGTGCCTTTCGAAATGAATGCACTCTCCGCCCATAGGACGCCCGACGAAGTGGAAGAATTCGCCCGTTCCGCCAAAGGAAGAGGCATAAAAGTGATCATCGCAGGTGCAGGAATGGCCGCCGCATTGCCGGGCGTCATCGCCGCCAGCACGACGTTGCCCGTCATCGGAGTGCCTATCAAGGGCATGTTGGACGGACTGGACGCCATGCTCTCCATCATCCAAATGCCTCCGGGAATACCCGTGGCGACAATGGGCGTGAACGGTGCGCAAAACGCCGCCATATTGGCCGTCGAGATGATGGCGCTCAGCGACAAGAACTTGGCCGACAAGCTCGCGAAATACAAGGAAGGACTGAAAGAGAAAATCGTGAAGGCGAACTCCGAACTTGCGGAGGTGAAATATAACTTCAAAACGAACTAAGCACTTCCCCTCATGGCAACCGTCTATCTCGGACTCGGCACCAACATCGGAAACAAAAAGAAGAACATCACGGATGCGACGATCATCATCGGATCCGTGATGGGCGAGATACGCGCGTTGTCCTCCCTGTACGAGACGGAGCCATGGGGCTATGAGTCCTCCAACACCTTCCTGAACGCCGTCATCCAGATAGAGACGGAGATTGAGCCCCAGAAATGCTTGGACATCGCCAAGGCCATCGAGCGGGAGATGGGAAGGGTACACACCAAGGAAGGGTATGAAGACCGGATCATCGATGTCGACATCCTCTTCTACGACGACATAATCTACCGTAGCGATAACCTCACAATCCCCCACCCGCTCATCGAACGAAGAGACTTCGTTTTACGTCCCATGGCGGAGATCGCTCCCGAATTCACACACCCTGTTTTAGGAGAGACCATGAAAAAAATGTTGCAAAAATTAGATGAAAAATCGACGAGAAGTTTGGATGTGTGAAAATTTGTATATTTTTGTGGCAGAAGATCTTTCAACTAAAAAAACAAGTGATTCGTAGCATTTTTGGATTAATTCACTGAAATGCAACACTTTTAAGGTACTGTGAATTGAAAAGGGATGGATTTGTGAAAAAAAAATCCTATTATTTGAATTTTAATTCACAGAGATATGTAGTTTTCATGAATACTTTTGCACCGATGACTAATGTGTCATCAGGGGGAAAGGAGAACAGAAATTTAAAACCATACGTCATGAAGAACACATTTCAAAACTTACTCGGCAAAGGTATTGTGGCATGCGCTTGTGTAGCCATGTCGGCCAATATATTTGCCCAAAACGCAAACCCTGAAAGCTATTTCAGCGGGGTGCGCGCTGCATCCGGATATAAACCACAATCCGACCATAACCCGTTGATGACGCAACGCTATGGTGCGGATCCATACGCGATGGTCTATGATGATGAGGTATTCATCTACATGACCAGCGACAACTTCAAATACAGCGGTAACAGCATCGTGAAAAACTCCTACGAGCAGATCCACACGATCAACTGTATCTCCTCCAAGGATATGGTCAACTGGACCGACCATGGTGTCATGGCTGTCGCCGGAAGCTCGGGCGCTGCCAGATGGGCAAACTGTTCATGGGCGCCTACCGCCATGCACGCCAAGGTGAAGGTGAGGGAAAATGGCAAGGAGGTAGAAAAAGAGAAATTCTTCCTCTACTTCGCCAACAACGGTAGCGGTATCGGTGTTGTCACCAGCGACACGCCTTACGGGCCTTGGACGGACCCTATCGGAGCCGAACTGGTCTCCAGCCGTACGCCGACCTGCAACACGGTGACGTGGCTCTTCGACCCGGCCGTCCTCATGGACGATGACGGAACCGCCTACCTCTACTTCGGTGGAGGTGTGCCTCAAGGTAAGGCATCAGACCCAGGAACCGCACGTGTCGTGAAATTGGGCTCGAACTATACCAGCTTGGATGGAAGTCCGAAAGCCATCAATCCACCTTACCTCTTCGAGGATGCCGGTGCGAACAAGGTGGGCGACACCTACGTGTACAGCTACTGCTCCAACTGGGACTGTACGGGCAACCCTATGAGCAATGCGCAAATCTGCTACATGACAAGCAAGGATCCGATGGGACCATTCACCTACAAAGGGATGTTCCTTCCTAACCATAGCGAGTTCTTCCGGGGTAGCGGTGGAAACAACCACCACGCCGCCTTCAAGTTCAAGGACAAGTGGTATGTAACCTACCACGCATTGCTCCTCCAAATGAAGGATTCAAGGCTTGGAGGTCAAGACCTCGGCTACCGCTCCACCAACATCGATTACCTTTCGGTGGACGAGAGCACCGCAACCTTCAACAGGGCGAAGGGAACCCTCTCCGGCGTGGATCAGATCCAATACGTGAACCCATTCGATAAGGTGGAGGCGGAAACCATGGCTTGGATGGCCGGAATCGACACGAAAAACGGCGGCTCCAACATGTTGGTGACCACTGGTGCCGCAGGGAACTGGACCGGTGTGGCCGGTGTGGACTTCGGCGAGGGCGCAAGCATCATTTCCGCTTACGTATCCTCCAAGAAAGAGGGTGCCATCAAGATTTGTAAAGGGAAAGTGGACGGAGATGTAATCGGCTACATTCCAGTCCCTAACACCAACGGACGGCTGCAAGAGGTGACCGCAACGCTTACGAAAGCGATTTCGGGCGTCTCCGATATCTTCTTCATCTACTCGGGCGACTTCGAGTTCGACTACTGGATGTGCAAGAAGGCTGACGTCTCCATCATCGCCTCGGAGAACAGCGTGGAGGCTCCTGCCACTATCTCATTGTCCGTCAAGACATCAGAGGAGGGAATCACTAAGACTGACTACTACTTAGGCGAAGAGCTGGTCGGCAGTGCGACAGAGGCTCCTTACACCTTCGAGTACGAGATTCCTGAGCCAGGAAAATATGAGTTCCACGCTATCTTGACCAATAATGCAGGCAAGACATTCGAATCGCCTACAGTGACGATCAACGCACGCTTGGCGCAAGGTCCATACGAAGGCATCGCCCAGGAATTGCCAGGGAAAGTGGAGGCGGAGCGTTATGATGTCGGTGGTGCAGGCTATGCTTACGAAGACAACGAAGCCGAGAACCAGGGCGCCGGGAGCAGTGACTTCAGAACAGATGAAGGCGTCGACATCGACAGCAACGGTGAAGGTGGCTACGTATTGGGTTGGACAGCCAAGGGCGAATGGATAGAATATACCGTCAACGTCAAATACACCGACACCTACACATGGGCGGCGAAGGTAGCCTCAGGCGCGAGCGGTTCCGCATTCAACATGAGCATGGACGGAAAGGACATCGCAGGCGGAACCATCGAAGTGCCTCAAGGGGAAGACTGGAATACCTATTCACTCGTGGAGGGTACAACCACCCAATTGGAGGAAGGAAAGCATATTCTGAAGATTGAGATAGAAGGAGACTACGCCAACATCGATTACATCGAGTTCAAGGCAGTCAACGAGCATGATGAGACAGGCATCTTTGTCGCGAAGAGCAATAAAGTTGTGAATGGCGAATATGAAGTATACTCAATGTTAGGGACCAAAATAGGTGTCTACAACATCTCTGGGACCACCATTGAGGACGGACTCAAGGCATACCAAGTCGCAAACGGGTTATATGTGGTCCGCCAATTGGACGGTATGCGGTCTGAACTAATAATGCTTAAATGACCATTGAAATAACCACTAATACATTTTATCATGAAAAAAACATTTTTGCTTATCGTTGCGGTACTCTTTAGCGTGGTTGCTACGGCCGCAAAATACAGTCAGACAACGCACATCCAAACAGGAGGGAAATCGAGGGAGGTTTTCATCTATGTGCCTGATTGCTACACGGAAAATAGGCCTTTGGTCATATCCGTGCATGGCATGAACCAGGACATCGCCTACCAGAAGGGTATGGCACAATGGGAGAAGGTCGCTGATACCGCAAACTTCGCTGTGGTATATCCTCAGTCGGATGGCACGCAATGGGACATCAACGGAATGACCGACATCAACTTCATGCTGGACATCATCAAAAAGATGTCCCAAGACTACAAGATAGACGAGAGCCGAGTCTACATCACTGGGTTCTCCATGGGTGGTATGTTGACCTACCATATCATCAACAATGTGGCGGACAAGTTCGCCGCCTTCGGACCGATTTCCGGCTACAATCTGTGGGGTGCAAACTATGATTGTTCTCGCCCTGTGCCAATATGCCACGTGCACGGAACGAGCGACAGCGTCGTCAACTACAACGGCATCGAATCCATCATCAAAGGATTCGCCAACAAGAACAACTGCGACCCCACTCCTGAGGTGACGCAAGCCAACAATATCTGTAAAAAGACCCATTACAAGAACGGTGACTGCGAAACAGAGGTGATCCTCTACTCCGTACAAGGCCGTGACCACGAGCCGACCAACAACGGGTTCCACACCACGAAGGCGTTGTGGGATTTCTTCCGCAATTACACGAATGGATGTGGCAAGATTAACGCCACAGGTGTTTCCCTCTCTCTCTCCGAGAGCATCGGAGAGGCTCCAGCGACTGTCACTTTGACCGCCAAAGCCACCCTGCCGGAGGGCGTAAGCGTGAAGTCCATCGAGTTCTATCAAGGGAGCAATCTGATTGAGACCGTAACCGACGAACCATTCGAGGTGAGCGTCGAGGATTTGGAGATCGGCAAATACGAGTTCAGCGCCGTCATGACGGACAACCAAGGGAAGACCTACAACTCCGCCAAGAAATCGTTCGAAGTGAAGGCGCCGCAAGCCCCTTACAATGGTGTGGCTAGCGTGTTGCCTGGCGCCGTGGAGATGGAGAACTATGACGAAGGTGGCGAGGGCATGGCTTACCACGACAGCGACGACAAGAATGAGGGCAACTCCTATCGTAAGAGCGAAGGCGTGGACCTCGAAGAGTTCGAAACTGGGAAATACGCGCTCGGATGGACGAAAAAGGGAGAATGGGTGGAATACACGTTGGAGGTGAAGTACGACGACGAGTACACATGGACCGCCTACGCAGCTTCCGGAAGCGACGGTTCTTCCTTCAAACTCTACATCGACAACGAGGCTATTTCACAGGCTATCAGCGTCAAGAACTCAGGCGACTGGCAGACCTTCAGGGAGTATACCGGTAAGACGGGCTCGCTCTCCAAAGGAAAACATATCCTCAAGGTGGGTATCGAGGCCGATTATGTGAACATCGACAAGATCGAGTTCAAAGCGGTTAACGAACACGTTGAGACGGGTCTCCTCTCTTTGGAAAATAGCGCAGATATAGATGGCGAATACGAAGTATACTCATTGAACGGAACATTGATTAGTGTTATCAACATCTCCGGAACGAGCGTCGAGGAAGCTCTTAAGGCAAAGAAATTCGCGAAGGGCTCCTACGCTATTAGGAAGAAAGGAGGTACACGATCGGAAGTGATCATTCTTAAATAACCCAAAATACATTTTATCATGAAAAGAACGTTTATTTTTTTAGTCGCGGCACTCTTTAGCGTGGTTGCTATGGCCGCAAAATTCAATGGCATGAAGACCATTCAGACAGGAGGGAAGAGTCGTCAATACTTCCTTTATGTACCTGATTGCCTCACGGACAACCGTCCGCTGATCATTTCATGCCACGGAATGAACTGTGATTACGCAGGTCAAAAAAATGATACCCAATGGCCGAATTTAGCTGACACAGCCAATTTCGTAGTGGTTTATCCAGTGGGAATCGCAGGTACCGCATGGGGACAATCATTCCAAACGGGTTGGGACCTCGACGGCATGACCGACGTGAACTTCATGTTGGACATCATCTCAGAGATTAAACAAAACTACAACATTGACGAAACGCGCGTCTATATGTCCGGTTTTTCGCTGGGTGGTGCATTTACTTACTACATGCTCAACAAGGCTGCCGACAAAATTGCCGCTTTCGGACCAATCTCCGGGTACAATTTGATGGGTGCCAATACATCAAGTTCTCGTCCTGTGCCGATTTGTGAAGTTCACGGAACGGCTGACAACATCATGAGTTACAGCGGTATAAAGGACTACTTGAAAAAATTCGCGCAAGCGATGAAGTGCAACATGACGCCAGAAGAGACAACAGGAAATGGTTACTCTAAGCTCCATTACAAGGACGGAGAATGCGACACTGAGGTAATCCTCTACTCTGTCAACGGACGTGGACATGAACCATCCAACAATGGATTCCACACCTCTAATGCATTGTGGGCCTTCTTCAAACAGTACTCAACCGCCTGCGGTAAATATTCCGCTACAGGTGTTTCCCTCTCCCTCTCACCAAGCATCGGTGAGGCTCCTGCAACTGTCACGTTGACCGCCAAGGCTACGTTGCCGGAAGGCACGAACGTACAGTCCATCGCATTCTACCAAGGAAGCGAACTGATCGAGACCGTAACCGGAGAACCATTCGAGGTGAGCGTCGAGGACTTGGAGATCGGCAAGTACGAATTCAGTGCCGTCATGACAGACAATAAGGGCAAGACATACAACTCCGCCAAGAAATCCTTCGAAGTGAAAGCTCCGCAATCTCCTTACAAGGGCGTGGCTAGCGTATTGCCTGGCGCTGTGGAGATGGAGAACTACGACGAGGGTGGCGAAGGCATGGCCTTCCATGACAGCGACGAGCAAAACGAAGGCGATGGATACCGCAAGGATGGTGTGGACATCGAGGAGTTCAGCAAAGGCGAGTATGCCATCGGATGGACCAAGGCTGGCGAATGGACGGAATACACGTTGGAGGTGAAGTACGACGACGAGTACACTTGGACCGCATACGCGGCTTCCGGTAGCGACGGATCTTCCTTCAAGCTCTACATCGACGAGAAGGCTATTTCAGAGGCTGTCAAGGTCAAAAACTCAGGCGACTGGAAGACATTCAGGGAGTACACCGGAAAGACTGGAGAACTCGAGAAAGGCAAGCACATCCTCAAGGTGTCCATCGAGGCTGACTATGTCAACATCGACAAGGTTGAGTTCAAGGCTGTCAACGAACACAGCGACGTGGGTGTGGAAAACACCCTTTCCCTCAACGAAGAACAGGAGTATGACATCTACACGCTGCAGGGCATCTTCGTAACCAACGTTACAGCGACCGAGAACAATCTCGAAAGCGCAATGAAAGGCAAAAACCTCAACATAGGCTCTTACCTCGCCAAACCTAAACAAGGCGGGAACACAAAAATAGTCGCTTTGAAGAGATAACACCCTTAATCGGGGAAATAAGCAAGTTGGCGGAGGAGAGATTCTTCCGCCAACTTTTTTATGGTACCACAACCTTCCTAAGAAGCGTTTCTAATCGATCGTCAGAAAAAAAAACAACCTGAAAACTAATACCAAGACCATTCCAATCATTTTTGGGCAACAACACAAAACAATCATCACAACATATTAATAATAAACAAATTACAAAAATACAATCACACAATCCGCTCACGTAATAATCGAATTTTCTTAGTTATTGATTGAATAATACCGAAGAAGTTTGGCGAGAGACCATACATTTGCGATGTTGTTTTCTAAGAGTAGAATGTATAGGATTTTAAGTATTACAATTAATTAAACGAACTTTAAATTTTTACTATCATGAAAAGGATTTTAATTTTAGCATTGAGTCTTTGTAGTATGAATGCGTTCGCCCAATGGGGAGATTGGGGCGGCGGTGGCGGCCAATGGGGCGGCGGCGGCCAATGGGGCGGTGGCGGCGGCTTCAACTTCGGTGGTGAAGGTAGCGGCAACTCCGGCAACATCGGCGACTATCAAAAGAAAGCCGACATTGATTATGTAGGAGATAACCACGTCGGACACAAAATGGATATCTATTTCCCGAAAGATGACGGCAAGTCTACTCACCCGGTAGTTATCCACATCTACGGTAGTGCATGGGGAAGTAACAACTCCAAGGGTTCCGCAGACTTGGGTACTGTAGGTACCGCAGCTTTGGGAGCCGGATACATCCTCGTGACTCCTAACCATAGAACATACAATGATGCGCTTTATCCAGCGCAAATCAACGATATCAAGGCGGTTGTCCGCTACTTGCGCGGTAACGCACAAGAGTTGGGCGTAGACACTTCCTTCATCGCGGTTTCCGGTTTCTCTTCAGGAGGTCACTTGGCATCCTTGATGGGTGTGACTAGAAACGTGAAGGACAACTACACCGTTGGTTCCGCTACGATGAACATCGAAGGTAACCTTGGTAGATATACTGGGGAGAGCAGCTGGGTGGATGCAGTATGCGACTGGTCTGGTCCGGTGGATTGTCGAGACAAGGGATGTGGAAACCCTATCCAAATGTCACCAGAGAACGATATGGTAGGTGGTTGCAACGACCAACAATGTCCGGACAAGCACGCCCTGCTTGGCGCAAACACCTTCATTGACGAAACAGACGCACCTGTATTCGTAGCACATGGTTCAGCCGACAACATCGTTCCACAATGTGAGGGTAAGAAATTCTATGACAACCTCGTCGCAAAAAACGTACAAGATTGTGAATACCATCCTCATAGTGGTGGCCACGGTGTGGAAGGCAGTTTGACTGGCGACATGGTTAAGTTCCTCAACAAGATCAAGGAAAAGAAGGCAGCCGCACAAGCACATGGCAGCGAAGGTGGTGAAGGTGGTGAAGGTGGCGATGTATTAGTAAACGACATCCTCGCCATTAACAACAGCATCTGCGTGGACAACGACAGATTGTATTTGTGCAACGAAAGCGCTGAGGCTACGGAATTCAACTTGAGCGACGTATCAGGTAAGATTCTCATGACCGGTTCTTTGGATAGCAAGGGCGTGAATATTTCTTCATTGAATCAAGGTGTCTACCTCGTTAGGACAAACAACGGCGGTAGCTTCAAATTCATCAAATAAGGGGTCATTTTTCATCTTTATTTGCTTATAGTGGTGGACAAAGGCACGGACAAGTTCTGTGCCTTTGTCATGTTATAACACAACACACATTGAAAAACACATTTTTTAGATGCACTGAATATTCATAAAAGGATTAGACAGCACATTATTCCCGAAAAAACAATTATATTTACAAAGTTGATTCGTAACGGGAGGGAAAGTGATGAAGAGACACATCCTGACATTATACTTGCTCATAGCACTCCACGGAATAATATTTGCCACGGAGACGAAGGAGTATGCCCGTTTCAAGCACTTCACCACAAAGGATGGTCTGGCCTCCAACAGGGTGTTCAACCTCGCGCAAGACTCCACTGGATTCGTGTGGATCGCTACGGATTTCGGATTAGAGCGGTTCGACGGAATCAATTTCAAACATCATCAGAAGAAAGACTACCCTAACTTGCACCGCAACGACATCATGTACGTCGGGCATATCGGTCACGACCGCATCGTCGTGGGCGGATTCAGTGGCGTATTCCAAGAGTATGATAGAAATAGGGACGATTTCATCGAGAGAATGCCCGCCGAGTTGGATAGTACTGGCTACACGCAAGTCAGGGCCGTCTACATATCCGAAAAGGGAGAACAATACCTGCAGACCAACGGGGGCATTTACCATTACGACAAGGCTTCCGATGCGTTCAACTCCCGGTTCCCCGCCTTCGAAGCACTGAAAATAGACTTCGTCAATACAATGTACGTCGACCAACGGAATAGATTCTGGGTCGGCTCCATCAACAAAATCTATGTCATCGATGAGCAGGGGAAAACCGTGCGCTGCTTCGACATCGAACATGATGGCTGCGGATATGTCTCCGGCATCATCCCTTTGGGGGATGGCAAGGTGGTCGTCACTTTCCTAAACAATGAATTATGGCTCATAGACACCTCCCTGGAAGAGGTGGGGAAGATACAACGGATATCCATCCCCTTCCATAGCGTCATGAAGATGATCCAAACGGACGACGGACGGTACTGGTTTGCCACGGACGGTGACGGACTATGGTACACCGACGACCCGATCTCCCCCAACGCGCGCTACAAGAACCTCATCCCCTACGGCGAGGCGCAGAATGAGATCAAAAAAATCTACGGATTGGCCAAGGGCAACAATGGTGAAATATGGATCGGCACGCAAAACTCCGGCATCTGGTCCTACAGCAAGAAGAACGAAGACGGGGTCACCTTCTCAGGGGACATTGGGTTCCCGACAGAGGTCTGCTCCTCCTTCCAGGAGGACAAGGACGGCACCATCATCGTGGGAACGGACGGTGACGGTATCTACACGCTCTCCAGTGATATGCAGGAGATCAAGCACTATGATTTGCCTAACAACAACGTCACGGGCGTATATGCCGGCGACGGAAAGATCATCGCCGCCACATGGGGAGCCGGATTGCTCGAATTCGACCCGAAGGACGGCTCCGCCCACTCCATGGCGCTCGATGACATCACAAATCCTATCCGGATGTTTTTTAGCGTCGGACGAACCCCGAACGGTGTGCTGTGGGCATGTACCGCCAACGACGACCTCTACCTGAAGCATGACAAATGGAGCAAACTTTGCCTGCACGACGACTCGTTCCCTTCCATCGTCAGCAAATGGATCGCCAAGGTGATTCCAGGGAAGGACTCCTCCCTATGGGTGCTCTCCACCAACATGCTATGGTATGTCGAGGGAAAGACTACCCGCGCCATCTATCCGGAACTCTTCATGAACAAATCACACGATCCGCTCGTCATCTTCGATGCTGTGTGCGACCAAGAGGGTAACCTTTTCGCCACCAGCAACCACGGCATCTACAAGTACAGCAGTGACGGGAAAGAGGTGAAAAGGCTGGATTTCCTGCCCAACTATTTTTACCGGATCATTATCCAAGACCAGACGGGCAGGTTCTGGGCGGCCTCATTCGACGGAATCATCTCCTTCGACTGCGAGAAGGAGGAGTATAGCCACCTGCAAGGAGACTATAACGACATCGCCCAATCCTTCTTCTACATCAAGGCCGGGTTCAGGGACTCCAAGGGAAGAATATATTTCGGCACCAACGGAGGCTTCTACACCTTCGACCCCGCCCATATCGTTCCGGACACGGCCATCAGCCATATGGCATTCTCCGAACTCTATGTCTCCAGAAAGAAAATCGCTCCTGGCACATCCGTCCTGGAGGCTGGTAACATCGCCCACATACAGGAGCTGACGCTCAATCATGGCGGGACGGATATCACCATCGCCGTGGACGTCATCGACCATGCGAAGTCGAACAAGGTGAAACTCCGTTACAGACTGAAAGGTATGCAGGAGGACTGGATCGAGATGGACAACATAAGGCATATCAACTTCAACCACATCCCTACAGGCGATTATGTACTGGAAGTGGAGGCCTTCCGCCCTTACATAGAGTGCGTGGGCAGAAGAATAACCATGAAGATCCATGTGCTCCCGCCTTGGTGGTCCACTTGGTGGTTCCGCCTACTCATGACCCTCCTCATCTTCTCCGTCATCCTCCTCATCTTCAGAAGGAGAATGCGCAAGCTGGAGGAAGAGCAAATCATACTCCAGAAGAAAGTGGACGAACGGACCACCGAGCTCAAGCAGGTGCTGCAGGACAAAGACCGCCTGATCTCCGTCATCGCCCACGACCTGAAGAACCCGATGTTCGCCATCGTGGGTGCCCTCGAGACATGGTTGGGAAAGGAGAAACAGATGAACGACACGGATAAGCGGAACCTTATCGGAGACACTTACCAATCGTCCGTGACGCTACAACGGGAGATGCTGAAACTCCTCGATTGGGCGAAGTCCAAACGTGACGAAATCATCTGCCACCCGAGCGACATCGACCTCAAATTCGTCACCAACAACGTCATCCTACTTCTCAAAGGAATGATGGAGGACAAAAAAATAACCCTGGAGCAACACTTCAGGCTGAGCCACTACGCCTATGCGGACTCACGAATGATGGGCACCGCCATACGCAACCTGCTGAGCAACGCAATCAAGTTCACCCCAAGGGAAGGCACCATCCGCATCAACGGTTGGCAGGAGGGGGAGAAGACGTTCATCGAGATATCCGACTCAGGCGTGGGCATGAGCGAGGAGCAACTGAGCCAACTCCTCAACGGTGGCAATGCGACAACACCAGGCACCGAAAACGAGAAGGGCACCGGACTCGGTTTCCGCATCTGCCAAGACTACGTGTCTCGCAACAACGGAAGCCTCTCCGTGAAGAGCAAACAAGGGGAAGGCACCTCGATCCTCATCACCCTACCATCCTCCAACAAGGAGTTGGAAGTCGTTGACCTTCCTGCGGAGAATACACCGGAGATGTCCATCGATAGGACCATCCTCGAAGGCAACACCCTATTGGTTGTGGACGATGACCCACTCATCTGCAACAACATCAAGAACATGATGGACGATTACCTGCAGACCATCGTGGCCAAGGACGGAAAAGAGGCTCTGGAGATAGCGGAGAAACAACAGCCGGACGTTATCCTCAGTGATGTGGAGATGCCGAACATGAACGGTATCGAGATGAGCCAGGCGCTCGGACAACACCCGAAGACGAAGCACATCCCTATCTTGTTCATCTCCGCGAAGAACGAGGAGAGCGACCGCCTATTAGGCCTCCTCAGCGGTGCCATCGACTATATCGCCAAACCGTTCAGCCAATCCGAACTGCTCCTCAAACTGACCAACATACTGGATGTCCGTCAAAAGCACCAGAAGAAGATACTAGGCGACTATCTATGCCAAGAGGGTGGGAAAGAGACAAAGGAGGAGGCAACCTCCGAAGAGGTCATCAACCCATTCCTGAAAGCCTTCCTGGAGGTGATCAAAGAGAAGTACACCGACAGCCAGACATCCGTGGAAGACTTGGCAAAAGGCATGGCCGTCAGCCAGCCGACCCTTAACAGGAAGATCCGCTCCATGACAGGAAAGACACCGTTGGAAGTCCTTACCGAATACAGGCTGAACACAGCCCTGAAAATGTTGCAGGACGCCCATTCGGACGCCAACGTCTCCGATGTAGCCTACGATGTCGGATTCAACGATCCTTCCTACTTCACGAAGAAGTTCCGTGATTTCTTTGGATACCTACCATCCAAAGCGAACCAGAAATAATCCTATAATCAATTGTTTCATAGGGTATTATATATTCTTTTTTAAGGCAATCCGAGAAAAAAAGCGCAGAAAACTTTCCAGTGTCGAAAATGTTTTCTATCTTAATGGAAACGCAACGTTCTCGCATGGGGGTAATCTGTTCTCCCTCCCCGGAACGAAAAAACAGAGCAGAACCACCAGTCAAAAAGCCAAAGCCATGAAAAAGCATATATTACTACTAAGCCTGACTTGCCTGCTATTCCAAGGCATAGGCGTATCCTGCTTCGAAGAAGATTGGGACGACGACTACACGAATCCCCAGGAGAATAAAGATAAAGAGAGGCTTCCCGAGAACAAGGACAAGGACGAAGAGCCATCCAAGGAGAAGGAGGAGCCCAAGGTGATCCATCTTTTCACCGATGAAGAGATGAAGTATGCCAATACGGCCGCCGACGTCGATTATATGTCCGCCGACGAGAAAAGGATGATTCTTCTTTGCAATTTGGCAAGACTCGACGGGGACCGTTTCGCGCAAGAGTATCTCACCCCTTACCTCAAAGGGGAAACCAACAAGAACATACAATCCCTCTACGAGGATCTGAAGAATACCCGTGACTTGCCGATGTTTGCTCCATTGAAGGAATTACAACAGGCCGCCGCCTATCACATGCAGGAGATGATAGAGAGCCAGAAATTCGAGCACAATTCGCCCAACGGGGATTCGCCAGCCACCAGAATTAAGAAATTCGTCCAGAACGTCCGCGCCACCTCGGAGAATATCGGGGCAAGGTCGTCGTCGACCAAAGACTTAGCATTAGACTTTACGATTCAGCTGCTGGTAGACAATGGGGTGGAGTCGCTTGGCCACAGGAAGGTGATTCTAGGACAAGGAGATATCAAATACGATAAAATAGGCGTGGCGCTTGGGAAAGGCCCTGTCAGCGGCTATAATTACGTTTGTGTGCAAGACTTTGTGGTCTTGGCGAAAAGATGACGAGCCACGACCCGAAAGGGTACAAAAAAGGTGTCGATGTCAGGTATCGACACCTTGCATAAACACTTCGTCATGCTTTAGATTTATACTTTAAGCCTTATTGGCGAGATAATCGTATAAGTTACCGAATGTTTGGATGGAAGACATTTCGGAGCCCTGAATCTTCACGCTGAACTCCTCCTCTATCAAGGCCACCAAATCAACCAAGCTCAAACTATCCAAGTTCAATGTCTCCTTGATGTTCTTGTCTGCTGCAATCTCAGAGATCTCTACCTCAAACTCGTCGGACAATACCCTATTCACCTTTTCAATTAATTCATTTTTATCCATTCTTATCTATAGTTAAATTAGACTTCAGTATTTACGTTGCAAATTTCCTTTTATTATATGAAAAAACAAAGACACAATATTCATTGTTTATGACACAAACTTCAACTTATCAAACCCAAAAATGAAAAATATGACTATATTCGCGTCATATCTAGGATATTTTTGCAATGAAGCAAGAAAAATTGAACATAATCACGATTCAGGATTTCAAGAAGATACCAACCCTATCTTTCTTGGACGAGGAGGTGATGGTGGTGAACAACAACGACATTTACCAGATCCCCAAACCATCCTATCCCGTGCGTATGAAAAACTTCGTGGTGGCCTTCTGCATCTCAGGGAAAGCGCAGATCTCCATCAACACGATCAACTACAACGTTTCGGCCAATAACGTCATGCTGTTGTCTCCGGAATGTGTGCTGAACATCAACGAAATGGATTCCCCGAAGGCTACCTTCCTCGTCTTCTCACAGAAGTACGGGAAAGAGGTGATCTCCCTCTGTTCGGCCATCTGGAACTCACTCGACGCGATGATCCGCACCGTAAACCATAGCGTCACAGAGGAGGAGGGGAAGATGATCCTCTCCTACATCAAGAAGCTCTCCGATTGCTGCAACGACACCACCAACAAGTACAGAAGGGAAATCGTCAAGCTACAAATCGTATCCTTCCTCCACGAACTCTGCAACGCATGCATCAAGGAGGATTCCCAGAAATCGTACATGACAAGGGAGATGCAGATCTTCCAGAACTTCTTCCAACTGGCCAGCCAGAACTTCAAGGTGGAGCACTCCGTCGCCTTCTACGCCGACAAGCTGTGCATCTCCCCGAAATACCTCTCGATGGCCGTCAAACAGGCGGTCAATAAGACGCCGAGCGAAACCATCCAAGGATTCCTCATCCAAGAGTCGAAGGTCTTGCTGAAGAACACCAACATGACCATCAAGCAGATATCCAACGAACTGAATTTCCAGAACCCGTCGTTCTTCTGCCGCTATTTCCGCAAATACGTGGGTGTCTCACCAATAGAATACAGAACAAAATCATTTTAAATCGTGGAATCATGAAGAAAATACTCTTACTGACCATCTTCTTTCTCGCAGGGGTCATGAGCCTCTCAGCCCAGGCAATAAAAAAGGACATCAAATACAACGACCCGCAAGAGCCTAAGAGCATAGGCATCGTCATGTACTCCAACGACACGGAGACCGTCTTCAACGCATTCCGCTTCGCCAACTACGCGCAGGAGTGGGACAACCAGGTGGAGATATTCCTCCTCGGCAAGGGCGTCGAAGTGGAGGAGATGATGGAGAAGGATGAGAACATCAAGAGTCAGGTGGACAACTTCATCGACCAAGGCGGTGTCATCATGGGATGCAAGACATGCCTGCAGAGCCGCAAGAAAGAGGGCTCCAAAATCTGCAAGGTGACTTGCATCGAAGACTTGTATAACCTTGTGAAAAAGAATCAGATAGTGCTTACCTTCTAACGTTCGGACAAGCACTCCTGCATCGTCACCTCCACGGGATCTTTGCCTTCATTGGACAACTCCCGGAGATGACGATGTAGTTTTTTTACCATCGGCATAAACAACCACAAAGAGATCAGTCCTGAAATCACAGCGCATATCAGAGGCACAATCATGGAGAGCCCGGCGACCACCATCTCCTTCGTCAGGACGATGCCGAACCATTTAGCCATCTGCCGCAGGAAGTTCAGCACCACCAGCCTCGTCATCAGACGGGCGGCGAACCGTTGGATCACCTGCTTGACCGCCAAGCCGAAAGCCGACTTCGCGAGACGTCTCACCTGGCTCTTGCCTATCATCACCACCGAAATCATCAGCATCATCACATCCAGCGACCGCTCCTCCTTCAGAGAGTCCTGCGCATGAAGCTCTTTGCACCCGTAGATATACAACATCTTCTGCAGGATGACGAAGACGAAGACCTGAAACTGCACGAAGTCCACCAAGATCAGCACCCACATCAGCCATCCGTCCGGGGGAATGGCGCACACCAAAGAAATGAGCGACACCCAAAAAGCATGGCGATGGATCTCCTTCCGCACCACCTTCTCGATGAGGCAATCGGGTAAAACGGAGGAAGGCCTCTCATCCAGCAAGACCGCCATCTGTGCCTCATCCTCCACATGCTTGGAGAACACACGGCGCAGATAACGCTCCCGATCCACCTTGGAGAAGGGCAACTTCAAGCCCCACCGCAAGACGGAATTCCACAACTCCAGCAACCGATTGTAAAAATTTACCGCTTTCTCGAACATGGTATACCTCGCTATCGCACCGCGAAACTAATAAATCAACTTCTACCCACAAAGGTCCGACTCCAATGAGTTCTAAAAGTTCTTAAAAAACATTCAAAATTAACGGAAAGAATCTCCCTTGATTTGGAAAAGTAAAAAAGATAACCTACCTTTGCTATGTCTGTAATGGCACATACGAACATTTACTGAGGAGTTCCGATGAAAGTCGGGATTCTTTTTGTTATGCCGTGCCGAAACACAGGCGAGAGAAGTAATAACACAAAACACAAACCTTTAAATAGTATATCATGGCTGTTTCTTATGTTACCGAAGAAGGGTACAACAAAATGATGGAGGAGTTAAAGCACATGGAAACTGTGGAACGTCCGAACATCTCCAAACAAATAGCGGAAGCCCGCGACAAGGGTGACCTGTCCGAGAACGCGGAATACGATGCGGCGAAAGAGGCACAAGGACTTCTGGAGTCTAAGATTTCACTGCTCAAGGAGAAGATATTGAACGCGAAAATCATCGACGCGTCCAGGCTCAACACCGATGTTGTCCAACTGCTGAACAAGGTTCAGATCAAGAACAAGAAGAACGGGGCCACCATGACCTATACGCTGGTGTCGGAACACGAGGCGAACCTCAAGGAGGGAAAATTGGCGGTCAACACTCCGATCGCGCAAGCATTGCTTGGCAAGAAAGTGGGCGACGTGGTGGAAGTGAACGTGCCTGCGGGCAAGATTCCTTTCGAGGTGGTAAGCATTTCTTTCTAAAATAGACGAAGAACATGGCAACAATATTCACGAAAATCATCAAGGGAGAGATCCCATGCTATAAGATCGCGGAGGACGAGAACTACTTCGCCTTCCTGGACATCAACCCGGTGCAAAAGGGACACACGTTAGTCGTTCCGAAGATTGAGGACGATTATATTTTCCACCTCGACGACCAAACATTGGCAGGGCTGATGCTGTTCTCGAAAAAGGTGGCGAAAGCCATCGAGAAGGCTGTTCCCTGCAAAAGGATCTCCGTGGCGGTCGTAGGATTGGAAGTGCCGCACACGCATGTCCACCTCATCCCGATATCGCAGGAGAGCGACCTCAACTTCGCCAAGAAGCAGCAGCTCACTCCTGAGGAGATGGCGAAAATAGCGGAAAGCATCCGAGCAAATTTCTAAAACGTACACCAACCGTCCCCAACCGGGACGAATGACATACTATTCAACGAGAAGTAAAGATGGATCCACTTCTTCTGAATCTACAAGGCACCAAGGAGGGAGGCGCACCACAAAAAGATGCGCTTCCCTTCGTGTGTTTATCCGCCAAGGAGCGGAAGGAGGCGGAAGAGTTGGAGATGGAAGAGGCATTGGCGGACTCCTCCATCGGGTATATCCCCAGCTTCCAGGAATTCCAAGGGAACCTCTGGAAGAAAATAGACCAAATGCAGCCAGCGAAGGAGAGACAATTCCTCACGGAGATCCCAAGGATGCCAGGCTTGGCGTTACCCTCCAACATTAGACAGGAGGTGTGGTTCGTGCCGCTCATGCTTATCCTGTTCTTGGGGTTCGGGATGGTGCTCTCCGCCAGATTCTCCTACATCATACAAGCGACAAGGGAGTTCTTCTACCCGAAGAACCGCAGCAATGTCTTTTCCGACAGAATCACGGACGAATTCGGCTTCAAGGCCGCCATGACCGTCCTCTCCCTCTCCACCGTCACGCTATTCTGCCAGTTCGTACGGACAGACCTGTTCCACTACGAGGCGCAGCACTTCCTCCACTCCTTGTGGATCACGCTGCTCCTATTCGTCGGCTACGTGACGTTCAAGCTACTGACCATCCATTACATCTGCATCATATTTTACGACAAAAGCGCGTTCAGAATCGTACGGCACTCCTACGCCACCATCTGCTTCGCATTCTGCATGGCCCTCTTTCCCATCGTTTTGCTGGCCTCCTTCACCAACCACACCGTGGCGATATACGCTTTGTGGATAGGCTGCGGATTCTGCGCAATAGCCGTATTATTATACATATACAAGATTGTTTCGATTTTTTTTAACGGATTAACCTCTATTTTCTATTTGATTTTGTACCTTTGCACGCTAGAAATTTTACCCACCGTTGTGCTCGTCATCGGGTTGATGGATTGGGTGAAATAACTTAAAAATATAAGGAAAAAATGGCAAGAATTAAACGTATCTTGGTTTCACAACCCAAACCGGCGACTGAAAAGTCACCCTATTTTGACTTGGAAACAAAATATGGGGTGAAAATCGACTTCAAACCATTCATCAAGGTAGAGCCCGTATTGGCTAAGGAGTTCCGCCAGCAGAAGATCGCGATCCTGGACTACACCGCAATTGTCTTTACGGCGAAAGCGGCCATCGACCACTTTTTCAGACTCTGCACGGAGATGAGGGTGACCGTACCAGAGACGATGAAATATTTCTGCGTCTCCGAGGCCATCGCCCTTTATCTTCAAAAGTACATCCAATACCGCAAGAGGAAAGTGTTCTTCGGAACATCCAATAAATTGGAGGACCTGATCCCTGTCGTGGCGAAACACCTGGACGAGAAGTTCCTCGTATCCGTCGCCGACGTGTACGACGCGAACAAATCCGTGTCGGAGGACCACAAGGACGACATCCTCGCAATGATGGAGGAGATCGGCGCCAACTACACCAAAGGGGTGATGTACAAGACCGTCAGCACCGATTTCACCAACGATCCGGACTTCAACTACGATATGCTGGTGTTCTTCAGCCCATCGGGAATCACTTCCCTGTTCAAGAACTTCCCGGACTTCAAGCAAGGCGACATCTGTATCGGATGCTTGGGCGCAACAGCAGTGAAGGCGGCGAAGGACGCGGGATTGACCGTCAACGTGGAGGCTCCTACCCCCGACGCTCCATCCATGCCAGCCGCATTGGATCTTTTCTTGAAGGAGTGCAATAAGAAGAAATAGCGGAAAGTCCGGACTAATGTCTGGACTTTTTTCACAATAACGGACACGACAATGATGGAACGCCGAAACACATTTGGAAAAGAGGAACACTTGTGTGGGAAGACCGCCATTGACGAGTTGTACAATACGGGGGAACGGTTTTTCCTATATCCGTTCCGCATCTTGTACAAAAGAGTGCCCAAGGAATCAGTACCGGTCCGCTGCCTTGTCAATGCGCCGAAACGCAAATTCAAGCATGCGGTGGACCGGAATAGGCTGAAAAGACTGATGCGGGAGGCATACCGCAAAAACAAACATGCGCTGTTCGAGATGATGGAGAAGGAGGAGGCGTCCATGCAGGTCGCCATCACCTACAACGGGGACACGATAGAGTCCCAAGCCTTCGTGGAGAAACGCATGAAGAGAGTGTTAGAGCAGATTATCCAAGGGAAAGATGGAACAAACCACGGACAAAGGAGGCAAGGAGCCGAGCGCTCTTAAAAGGGTCGTCAGGACGATGGTCCTGCTCCCCGTCTACTTCTACCGGAGGTGCATCTCCCCCCTTTTCCCTCCATGTTGCCGGTTCACGCCAACATGCTCGGAATACGCGATCCAAGCCGTGAAGAAACATGGAGTCTTCAAAGGGTCTTGGTTGGCTATAAAAAGAATATTGAGGTGCAACCCATGGGGCGGCAGCGGCTACGACCCCGTACCTTAGGCAAGAATGGATATATTCAGTATAAAGATACGCACTTTTGCATATTTTTAACGAATCAACCAATTTTTATGCATAGAAAAACTTGCCATTCACATAATTTGCATAATTTTGCAGCGCAAACGGATAATTATTCCAATAATTATTCAAAGCGAGTAGAAATTAAAGCGATAAGACAGTGAAAAACAAGGTAAAAAGGTTCGCCGCCATACAAGAGATCATCTCCACCTCGATTGTGGGGAGCCAGGAGGAACTGCTGCAACGATTGTCAGCACAAGGATTCGAGCTGACGCAAGCGACCCTCTCGCGCGATTTGAAGCAACTGAAAGTGTCGAAGACGACCAACTCGAAGGGGGAATACCTCTACCAGCTGCCGACAAGGAGCCTACAGGAGGAAAGCAGGAACATCGGAAACGACTTCCCGATGGGAAACGCGTTCCTCTCGATCGAGTTCTCGGGCAACATAGCGGTGTTGCACACCAGACCGGGCTACGCCAGCAGTCTGGCCTACGAGATCGACGACAAGGCGAAGGATGTGATTATCGGCACCGTGGCGGGTGAAGATACCATCATTGCCGTGACAAAAGAAAACAAGACAACGAAGGAGGTGACGGAGTCTCTATCTCAGATCATCCCTTCAATTAAATAATTCAACCGTATTTCAGATAGAGGAAATGGATCAGGAAATTGAAATCATGGTTGCCGACGAAAGGCATATTGGCTACGTTGACACGATATTGGACACGATAGAAAAGGCAGCCAAAGTACGTGGGACTGGAATCGCGAAGCGCGACCCCGAATACGTGAAGCAAAAAATGCGTGAGGGGAAAGCGATCATCGCGCTTTGCGGAGATGAGTTTGCCGGATTCAGCTACATCGAGACGTGGGAGGACAAGAAATACGTCACCACTTCCGGTCTTATCGTGCCGGAGAAGTTCCGTGGCAGGGGCTTGGCGCGCCGAATCAAACACCACACGTTCACTTTGGCCCGCAAGAGATGGCCGGAGGCTAAAATCTTCAGCTTGACTTCCGGTGCGGCTGTGATGAAGCTCAACACGCAATTGGGCTACCTCCCTGTGACCTTCGCGGACCTCACGGAGGACGACTCGTTCTGGAAGGGATGCCAGGGTTGCGTCAACTACGACGTGCTGCAACGCACGGGCAGACGCTACTGCATCTGCACAGGCATGTTGTTCGACCCGCACGAGCCACTGAGCCTCGAAATGGCGGAGAGAGAGCTCGCCAAGGATCCTAACATCAAAATATAAGCAACTATATATACATCGGAATATGGCTAACAAGAAAGTAGTAGTAGCATTCAGTGGAGGTCTCGACACCTCTTTCACTGTCATGTACCTGGCGAAGGAAAAAGGGTACGACGTATATGCGGCTTGCGCTAACACGGGTGGTTTCAGCGCGGAGCAATTGAAACAAAACGAGGAGAACGCCTACAAGTTGGGCGCTGTCAAATATGTGACATTGGATGTCACCCAAGAGTATTACGCGAAGAGCTTGAAGTACATGGTGTTCGGTAACGTGCTCAGAAACGGCACTTACCCTATCTCCGTATCTTCCGAGCGTATCTTCCAAGGCATGGCCATCGCACGCTATGCGAACGAAATCGGCGCGGACGCGATCGCTCACGGCTCCACGGGTGCCGGCAACGACCAGGTGCGTTTCGACATGACCTTCCTTGTGATGGCTCCTGGCGTGGAGATCATCACGCTGACGCGCGACATGGCGCTCACCCGCCAATATGAGATCGATTACTTGAACCAGCACGGTTTCGCCGCTGACTGGACCAAGCTGAAATATTCCTACAACGTGGGTATCTGGGGAACCTCCATCTGCGGTGGCGAGATCCTCGACTCCCGTGAGGGATTGCCTGAGAGCGCTTACCTGAAACAGGTGAAGAAGACAGGCAGCGAATTCCTTACCCTCGGCTTCGAGAAGGGCGAGATCTGCTCCGTCAATGGTGAGAAGTTCACCGACAAGATCGCCTGCATCCAGAAGATCGAGGAGATCGGTTCCGCCTATGGTATCGGACGAGACATGCACGTGGGCGACACCATCATCGGTATCAAGGGCCGTGTGGGCTTCGAGGCCGCCGCTCCTATGCTGATCATCGGCGCACACAAGTTCTTGGAGAAATACACCCTCTCCAAGTGGCAACAATACTGGAAAGACCAAGTGGCTAACTGGTACGGAATGTTCCTCCACGAGTCTCAGTACTTGGAGCCTGTGATGAGGGATATCGAGGCTATGTTGGAGAGCTCACAACGCAACGTCAACGGTGAGGTGAAACTGGAGCTCCGTCCACTCTCCTTCTCAACGGTAGGTGTTGATTCCAAGGACGATTTGGTGAAGACCAAGTTCGGCGAGTACGGCGAGATGAACAAGGGATGGACCTCCGAGGAGGCGAAGGGATTCATCAAGGTCACATCCACCCCTCTCCGCGTCTACTATGCGAACCACAAGGAGGAAGGAAAGAATATCTAATCCACATCAACCATAAGAGAAAAGGTGCGTCATTTGGCGCACCTTTTTTTGTCTATTCAAATCAATAACGTCAGACAATATATGTGATGATGGAATTACTTTCTTGGCGACACGCTGGCCCATGGCGTCGTAGGTCATGTTTTTCTTCATGGATGCCTAATTAAGGGGAATTCCTTAATTTGGCAAATGAATCGACAATAGGAGTTATCTTCATTTAAATATCCATGGAATAGGACCAGTATATAACCCACTGGACATTCCACTGTACTCAACGTCATTTGTCTCTTTGTTATACATGAATAAAATACTATATAAATCATTCCCATTAGGATCCCGCATTTCTTTTTTATCATCTTCCCAATATAAAGCGACACTTATTCCTACATCAATCCTCAGGGTGCCATTTAGAAAAGATATCCTCATTGGGTATATATAGTAAATCTGATGGACATAGTAGGAGACATTCTCTCTACGAATGGTCCCACTATCAGATTCACTCTTAGAGTAAGTGAAACCTTGGATGTGCGTGTTTTTAGGAATGTTTTCACAATCGAATTCGTTAACTATTCTAATTGGATGCCCTTTTATTTCTTTCGGGAAAAAATCCGTTATGCCGAACACCTGTTTAATACAGATTGTGTCACCTTTTTCATAACAATTGTATAAAATCTCATCGAAAAAATGAGTGAATGCTTCAGTGTATAAATTTTTCGCACTGACTTTCGCATAAACCATATCACTTCCCTCCAGCAGAAGAAACGACAGGAAAAACATCAGTGTTTTTATGACATTACCAATCATATTTATTATTATTTATTTTTTTATAAAACGAAAATGGAATAGTCGCAAGCACACCAGTATTGTCAAATATATATAGTGTTCGATTTCCTAACGCCCAAACATAACGAATTACACCTTCAGTTGTATTTCTTATGTCTGTTGAAGAAGGTGGTTGAGCCCAGAATTCTCCAGCTGGATGCGCATGGTTACGCCTATAATCAACACTAACATATGTGCCAGATTTAGGGTCCATTTTAGGCCCAACAATCGTCCTATAAAGCGAAAAATTTTTCCCTCCATTCTCTCTAATCATATCCCATCCGAACTCTCTATCACCATCAGGATATTCACTTTCCCTAGAACTCAAATGATTTAATGACACATCTCCATATACTTGATTGGGGATTTCGACAAAAGCATCCCTTCTAATATTATTCTGCATGCTTCTGAGGTGCTCTGGGCGGAACCCAAATGATAATAATTTTTCATCCCGATAATTCGTCGCCGATCTTATCGCAGCATCCCGATCTTCCGGGGAAATAGGATTTGTCCATCCCTTCATACTTGAATCTTTATAATTAATATGTCCATACATTTGTTCTGTTTTTAAAGTAGTTTTCAATTCAAACCAGACATTAGTTGCTCCATTATCATTGCTTATCTGACATAATATCATCCCATTTTCTCCAAAAAGAGTACTATCTGCGCCATAGACATCAATAGCATATAAAGGAGAATTTCCCAGTACCGAATAATTGGACTCATATTCTTTACTTATCGGATCCAGATTCCATCGTTTTCCCAACCGTCCATCATACTCCCAATAAAGCGCTGTTGTATGCCCATCGCCCAATTCCGGAACATTTTCCTGTGTGTTAAACCCATACCTATACCCCTCTGCACCAGCATTCCAGCTCCTTCCCGGCTCCGTCATACCATACGGATAATAATCCGTCAAACTAACGACCGTAGGTTCTGCTGCAGTGGATGCCTCATCCGAAATCACCGCCATCACGTTGCCGAGGTGGTTGGTCAGCTCGTAATAAGTGGCAGGTGATTCATTCGCATTGCCCGTGTTCAGCGCCAAGTCACGTTTCCTCATGCCGAGACGGCCAGCTCCGTAGAGATGCTGCTCGGCGAGGGTGAAGGTGCCGTTGTCCGAGTCTCCATGCTTGTGTTCATACACCGCCATCACGTTGCCCTGCGGGTCGCGAACGTAGTAGGTGGTCACGAACTTGTCGCCCGTGGTGACGTTTTTGTTGGTCACCGTCTTGGAGATGCGCTGGCCCATGGCGTCGTAGTCGAAGTGGAGCTTAGGCTTGTTGCTCTCCTCGGTGCGGATCACATCAGAAACCTTGCCCGTCACCGTCCAACTGACGCACAATAATTTTTTTTTTTACAAGCAAGCCTTTCCATGATATTTCCATGAATGTTTTCCTATGGTTGCTAAATTAAAGTTTTTTTCTTAAGCTGGCAAATGGTTTTAAAATAGGAAGATTATACCCCATTCGATTTTGGGAAAGCTTCTATATTATACGTTTCACATAATTGGAGTATTAGTGTTGGGACTTATAGAATCATAGATGATTTTTATTGTGTCACCAATTATTCTCGATTTATCATCCAACAAACGGCCTCTAAAAATATCACCATTAATTTCAAACTCATAAGTGTATATAAAAAGTCCTGGGTATGGTGGATACTCTTTAACATTAGCAATTTTGCCTATAACCATTTTCCCTCCTTTCTGCCTTATATACACCATGGTGTCTTTTGTTTTCTTGTTTCCATATCTTTTCAACATAACAACAGATGAATCAATCTTCCCTATTTCTTTATATAAGTAAGCATATTCAACCAAACATCTAGGATCATCGTATTCAACCCCTTTCTGTAAACATTTTAACGATATTGTTTTAAAGCCAAAGATATCACTATATTCGTATGCATCGTAATAAGCACTAGGTTTTTCATTTATAGAAGCCTCTAAAAATGCCAAGCAAAACATACCAATACTATCTGAACTATTTTGTATGGCTTCTGAACTATTACGTATGGTTTCCAAATATCTAGTATCATCATCTGCCCTTATAATGGTTTTGTAGAACTCCCATTTTTCATTGTTAATTTTCTGTTCCACTCTTCCTCCCGCATAAAAGCCAATGGATATACACAAAATACCTACAACCATACTATTGATTACTGTCACCGTGTTTTTCCTCATATTTTTTCTTTATTTCATCAACATTGAAGTTTTTTAATTTTTCTGGCATATTAACAGCTTCTCCCACATCTTCTCCGAAGAGTCCTTCCAATAGCCCCTCCTCTTTATAACCACCATAACTCTCAATAAGTTCCCCTTTATAAAAAACGTTATAATAACCACCGGAATTAATAATTTTGCCTTTTTCATATACTGTTTCCTCTCCACTAGCAGTTCTATGTATCGGTTTCGACGGCGCTATTACAATATAGTCTCCGAGAGAAGAAAGTTCAGCAGCAAAACAATTTCCAGGACCATCGGTGTTTCCAGTGTTACATGAATGTAAGAAGATAATTGTAGTTTTCTTTTCTTTAGAATTTCTTTCAATTAACTCACTTTGTATGCTGTAAGTGATGTAAAGATTGAATTCATTTGCATTATATCTTTTGTTATCATCCAAAATAACTTTTTCCCTATTCCCATGGCAGATGAAATGAAAAACATTGTCTTGATCAGGATACACTTTAGCACTTGCTTCAAGTCGTTCATTTTTTGCTCGTAAATCTGCATCGCTTTTCATATACCCATCTACATTTAATGTGTTGTATTTATTAATATACCATTTCATAGGATGCTCTGGAGGTAAATAATGTTCCGAATGTTTTTCTCTTCCATCCAAATCCCAGTATACAACAGGATTCCCCTCACAATAATTATACGGACTCATTCCAGCATACTTCCCAAACAGCGGATCCACACTCATCCACCTACCCAACCTAGTATCCAACAAACGGAACTCAGTAGTGTAAACGCCTTCCGCCAAGTCGCTCTCCTTCTCATGTCCCGTATATCCGAAGCGATAGTCACCAGCATTCCAACTTCTTCCCGGCTCAGTCATACCATACGGATAGTAATCCGAAAGGCTCACGACGGTAGGCTCGTTTGTATCGGACGCCTTATCCGAGATCACCGCCATCACGTTGCCGAGGTGGTTGGTCAGCTCGTAGTGGGTGACAGGTGTGGATTCACTCGCATTGGCGACGTTCAGCGCCAAATCACGCTTCTTCATGCCGAGACGACCGGCGCCATAGAGGTGCTGCTCGGTGAGGGTGAAGGTGCCGTTGCCCGATTCTCCATGTTTGTGCTCGTACACCGCCAGCACGTTGCCCTGCGGGTCTCGCATGTAGTAGGTTGTCACAAACTTGTCCGTGCCGTCGGTCGTGTTTTTGTTGGTCACCGTCTTGGCGATGCGCTGACCCATGGCGTCGTAGGATATATTTTTCTTCATGACAACCAAATTAAGGATTATACCCTTAAGTTAGTAACAATATCAAAGAAAAAACAACATTATACTCTCATTGGAACTCGTCCCAATTATAACGTAGCATCGATGTCTTTTTTTATTAAAGAAATGAAATCTTCTCTGTGATAGAACTTCACCGGCATGAACTTTGGCATATTTGCAACGAAATAGTCAACATCCAACCACTTCATCATAATTTCTAAAATTTTGTCTAAATTTTCTTTCAACTGTTCCATCTCGTTGAAAAACTCTTCTTCGGACACTTCAAAAGAGATTAAATCACCTACATATTTATCTGTTCCGACTAGTTTATCCATATAGGTTTTATACCTACCTTCAATTTGCCAGTCATAACCTTTATGCACAACAAATTTTTCCTCGTTATTCAACTTAGGGAAGTACAACCCAATATTCAAATAGAACCCGCTAGAATGGTATGAACCTTGATATTCAATCATTAAAGCAACAGACCCCTTTAAGTTTAAGAGATACCATACTTGTCCCTTTTTCTTAAATCCTTTTGCTTTGAGGTATACACTCAAAATTTTTAACGTTTTTTCTCTCATAATACTAAGCTTCAGTTGGGTATTCCATAATAAAACCTGGATCTTCTTCTGGTTCTGGTTCCTTCACATATATATCAATCAAAATTTCTTGTCCTGGTTCAATTTTGGAGTCTTTATTTAAACCATTAATTTCATATAGGAAATCTAAAGGAACAGAAAATGAATTAGCAACATCTTCCATAGTATCTCCTTCTTTAAATTCGTAAAACATTCCACCAAAATTCTCTGGATTATCATCATACTCTTTTAACATTCTTTCTTCTGGTGTTCCAAGAAAAAATGTTTTAGCAGATTCATATAATTCTAATATCGTAGACCATTTTTTTATGTCTGGATACAATTTCTTCGCAGCTTCCAAATACCTTATCAATTGTTGTCTTCCAGCTGCTCGTCCTGCCGCATTATTGGGTTTTAATTCTCTAATTGCTCCTGTTCTATTGAGTTCATTTATTTTTATCCCATCAGGACGACATGATCTACCAAGATGTTGCTCGGTTTGCCATCCTTTTTGTTCCCACTGTTCCTCAAACCATTTGTGAGTCTCTTGCCCATGTTTTAACCATTGTTTCCAACCCACACGTCCTGAAGGTCTTGTTAACGGAGATCTAGATATTTTTATACGTGATATTCGCAACCAATTCATACCACTATTAGAAGCAGTGAAAAACGGGGCGAATTCCAATCCTTCCATTTCCACACCATCAATCAACCTATTCTCACTAAACGCATAAGAACTATTCCATGGAAATTTCGAGGACAAAGGATCGACGCTGAAGAATCTTCCCAACCGATTGTCGGATATACGGTATGTAAAGAATGAGGCTTCTCCTCCCCACAATTCACGTTCTCTATCTTGCCCTTGGAATCCATATCTATACCCCGCATCATAACTTCTTCCCGGCTCCGTCATACCAAACGGATAGTAATCAGAAAGGCTCACGATGGTAGGCTCGTTTGTAGCAGATGCCTTATCAGATATCACCGCCATCACGTTGCCGAGGTGGTTGGTCAGCTCGTAGTGGGTGACAGGTGTGGGTTCACTCGCATTGGCGACGTTCAGCGCCAAATCACGCTTCTTCATGCCGAGACGACCGGCTCCATAGAGATGCTGCTCGGTGAGGGTGAAGGTGCCGTTGTCCGATTCTCCATGTTTGTGCTCATACACCGCCAACACGTTACCCTGCGGGTCACGCACGTAGTAAGTGGTCACAAATTTGTCCGTACCGTCGGTCGTGTTCTTGTTGGTGACCTTCTTGGCAATGCGCTGGCCCATGGCGTCGTAGTCGAAGTGGAGGTCGGGCTTCTGACTGCCCGCAGTGCGGATCACGTCGGAGACCTTGCCCGTCACCGTCCAACTGATCTCGGCGATTTCCTCGCTCTTGTCCTTGATGAGGTTTCCTATCTCATCGTAGTCGTAGTTGTGGGTCGATGGCTTCTGCTGTTCGTAACTAACATCGTTCTGGTTCTGATCCTTGATGTCCGTCGTGGTGGCGTTGTTTCTCACCGCATCGTTCACGTGCAGCAGACGGTTGTTCAGGATGTTGCCCTTCGCATCCGTGGCGTAGTGGTACGTCAGGTTGTCCATCGCCGAACCCGATTGGTCGTTGCGGGTCAGGGTGGTGATGTTGCCGTTCGCGTCGTAGGTGTAGGAGGTCTTGTACTGGTCGCTCCCCAACACCTGCGAAGCCTTCAGGCGGTTCAGCTCGTCGTAGACGAAGCGCCTCGTCTGCGCCCCGAACAGGTTCCCTTCGTTCGCCGGAACGTTCTGCGTGAGGGTCGTCCGCATGGCGGCGATGTTGCCGTTGTAGAGGTTCGCCGCGCCGTCGTCCACCTGAGGGTGGTTCGCTATGCCGATCGGCTTGTAGTCCTCGTTGTTGTACTGCAGCTCATAGCCGTAGACGTCCGCCTTGACCGTGTCGCTCTCCTGCGAGAGGTTCACGCCCTTGGTCCAGCCCTGCAGCGTGTAGGCGTAGTCCACCCCCTGCAGGTTCGTGCCCAGCACTGTGCGAGCCAGCGGTCCGTGGCGGTAGTACTCGTAGCGGGCGAGCTCGTTCCATGCGTCATCCCCTTGGTAGTTGGCGAGGACCCTCGTCAGGCGGTTCTCCGCATCGTACTCGTAGCGGAGGGAGTAGCCGTCAGCCTTATCCTTCTGGTAGTCGAGTCGGTTCACCTTGCCGCTCACAAGGTCGTAGTCATAGTCTATCCGCTTGAAGCGCTGGCCGATGTTCCTCAGTCCGTAGATGTCATGCACCAATGTGCTGACGTTTCCGTGTATGTCGTAGCTGTAGTGCGTCGCATGGCTGTAGTGCGTCGGCGAAGCGTCGTACACCTCCTGGTAGAGGGTAGTGGCGATGCGGTTGCGCAAGTGTTGCTGTCCGCCCTCGCCGAACGCCTGGTAGATCTCGTTGTTCGTCGACTCGCCGTAGATAGGCTCGTCGTACACCGAGCGGATTACCTGGTAGCGCTTGCGGCTCCAGTTGTCCGGG
>JAILLP010000005.1 GCA_024693065.1 Paludibacteraceae bacterium | reverse complement strand
TCGGCAAAAGTGGGGTTGGTGTTCAGCAGCGAGTCGAGAGCAAGCAGATTGGCCGCAAACTCGGCACCCGAGCCCACTTCGGCCACATCGGCAAACACGCGGCTCGATTTCATCCTCTTCATCACCGCGCGCGCGTCCTTCACTTCAATAATGGCCGCCGAATTAACCGGCACGGCGTCGATGGCCGACACAGCGCCGTTCTGCTGCTGCTTGAAGTAGAAATACGACACCGCCATTGCCGCCACAACAACCACTACCGCAACTATGAGCAAACCTTTTTTCATTTGAGCTTTTGTGATAGATGTTTGATTGTCAGATATATGCCGTTAGAAATAGAATTCATCTTCAATATCGTCGCTCTGGCTGCCGCTGCTCTGTTTCTCGTCGTAGTCGGGGCAGTCGAAAGTCTCGTTCCAGTCGGCCGGCTTCTCAAACACATCGGTCTCAGAGTAAGGCAGCGACGGGTCGTCATAAACCTTGCGCATAAATCCGGCCCAGATAGGCAGAGCCATATTGGCGCCCTGTCCGTAGGTGATTGACTCGAAGTGAACGCTACGGTCTTCGGCGCCGGTCCAGACACCGCCCACAAGGTTCGGCGTGACGCCCATAAACCAGCCGTCGGACTGCTCGTTGGTGGTTCCGGTTTTGGCGGCAATCTGCGCTTTGAATTTCCACGGATATTTGTCGCTCCACAAGCGTGAGCCGGTACCCTTGCGCACAACGCCCTGCAGCATTGTTAGCATCAAGTAGGCCGTGCGCTCGCTGATGGCTTCGTGCTTAACCGGCTGGAAATTGGCCAGCACGTTGCCGTTCTTATCTTCGATGCGTGTCACAAAAATCGGCTGAGTGTAAACGCCCTTGTTGGCGAAGCAGCAGTAGGCGCTCACCATCTCGCAAAGCGTCAGGTCGGCCACGCCAAGGCAGATTGACGGCACACGCGGAATATCGCTCTTGATTCCCATATTATGAGCCAGCTGAATCACAGCCTTCGGTTTGAAACGGTTCATCAGCCAGGCCGATATGTTGTTGAGCGACTGTGCCAGACCGTATTGCAGTGAGAGCTCGCGGCCGTCGAGAAAGCTGCTGCTGCCGGCTTTCGGGGTCCACACCACGCCCGTTTCGGGGTCGGTGATGGTGACGGGCACGTTGAGCACGCGGTCGCAGGGCGAGAAGCCGTCCATCATTGCCAATGTGTAAAGGAACGGCTTGAAGGTCGAGCCAACCTGCCGCTGGGCTTTCGTCACGTGGTCATACTGGAAGTGATGGTAGTCGATGCCGCCCACGTATGCCTTCACGTAGCCCGAGTGCGGGTCCATCGCCATAAAGCCCGACTGCAGGAAATGCTTGTAGTAGCGCATCGAGTCCATCGGGGTCATAACGGTGTCAACATTGCCGTGCCAGCTGAAGACGTTCATCTCGGTCGGGGTGTTGAAGTTCTTCACAACATCGTCGTACGGCATTTTTCTAACCCTGTAGAGCACGCGGTAGCGCTCTGACCATTTCATCGAGTTGGTCATAATGGTGTTCACCTGCTCGGGTGTGAGTTCGCTCGAGAACGGCGCGTTTTCCTTGTCTTTCTCAAGATAGTCGAACTGCTTTTGCAGCGTGTTTTTCAGATGGTCGCGCACAGCGTTCTCGGCATAGTCCTGCATCTTTGAGTTGACGGTGGTGTAGATTTTCAGGCCGTCTTTGTAGATGTCGTATGGCGAGCCGTCGGGTTTCAGGTTGCGGTTGCACCAGCCACGCAGCGGATTGGTGAACCACTCTATCGAATCTCTCTCATAATCAGACTTGTTTTTGTAATTCTTGCGCACGGGCTTTTTGGTGTTCATCTCAATGCGCAGAAACTCGCGGAAATATGTCGCCAGACCTTCCTTGTGGTCAACCTTGTGATAGTCGAGCCCCAGCGGAAGCTGCTTGAGCGAGTCGTACTCGGCACGGGTGAGCTTGTCGTTGTTCAGCATCTGATAGAGAACCACATTGCGGCGCTGCGCAGTCTGCTCGGGGCGGCGCAGCGGGTTGTAGAGCGCCGGGTTCTTGGCCATTCCCACAAGCATTGCCGCCTGCTCAATGCGCAGGTCCTGCGGCGTGGTGTTGAAGTAGATTTTCGCCGCCGACTTCACGCCCACGGCCAGGTTCATAAAATCGAACTGGTTGAGATACATTGCGATAATCTCTTCTTTGGTGTAGCTGCGCTCAAGTTTGATGGCGATAACCCACTCGCGGAACTTGCGGTTCACCATTTGCAGAGAATTGGTGAAATTCTCGCGCGGGAAAAGCATCTTGGCCAGCTGCTGCGATATGGTGCTGCCGCCACCCGAACTCTTGTTGCCCGAAACAATGGTCTTGAAGAACACGCGCACCAGACCCGGAAAATCGACGCCCGAGTGCTTGTAGTAGCGCTGGTCTTCAGTCGAAACCAATGCATCGACAAGGTACGGCGAGAGCTCGTTGTAGGTGCCGGTCGAGCGGTTCTCTTTGAAATAGGTGCCCAGAAGCACGCCGTCTTCCGAATAAACTTCCGAAGCCAGATTGCTTTTCGGATTCTCAAGTTCTTCAAACGAAGGCATAAAGCCGAGATTTCCGTTCCAAATGTTGTAGAACATCACTGCCGTGAGCACAACCGGAAACACCACTAACGACCAAATGATTATCTTCCATTGCAGCCGTTTCGAGATAGATATTGCCATTGCAAAATTTTTATTTTAAGTGGCAAAGATAAAAAATGCCATCTTACAAAACGTGTGACAAGCGTCGTTTTTTCTTGATTTGTAAAATCAACCGTACAAAAACAAAAAAACTCTTTGCAAACCATCGTTCACAAAGAGTTTAGATCTTGTACCCGGAGCCGGTCTCGAACCGGCACGTCCATTACTGGACACAGGATTTTAAGTCCGGCGCGTCTACCAATTCCGCCATCTGGGCAACCTTATAGTAGAACAAAAAAAAAGAGCGAGAAACGGGACTCGAACCCGCGACCCCGACCTTGGCAAGGTCGTGCTCTACCAACTGAGCTATTTTCGCATTTTCTCGCTACTCTCGCTTCCCATCAGTGCCGCAACTCTCCTTGCCAAGGTCGGAACCATTCCCTATTGCTAGGGGGCAAGGTCGTGCTCTACCAACTGAGCTATTTTCGCATTTCTATTTCAACACTTCCGGAAGGACTCTCCCCTTCCTTTTTTGCGTTGCAAAGATAATAATAATTTTATTTCCCTCCAACAATTTTTTTAATTTCATTCAATTTATTTAATGCTTCTATCGGTGTGAGGTTATTTATGTCCAAATGATTGATCTCGTCACGGACCGCCTCTAGGATAGGATCGTCCAATTGGAACAGGCTAAGTTGCACTGCCTCAGGCTTTTTCCTCGCCGGTTTAGAACCGTCTGAGATAGGGCTCTTGGAATTGCCCACCTCCAACTGCTCCAGAATTTCATTGGCACGGTTGACTACCTTATTCGGCAATCCGGCCAATTTCGCCACATGAATACCGAAACTATGCTCGCTACTACCCCTCACCAACTTGCGCAGGAAGATCACTTTGCCATCCACCTCCTTCACGGAGACGTTGTAGTTCTTGATCCTCGGAAAGAGCTTCTCCATCTCGTTCAGCTCATGGTAGTGGGTGGCGAAAAGGGTCTTCGCCTTCGCCTTCGGATGCTCATGGATATACTCCACGATGGACCAGGCGATGGAGATACCGTCGTACGTGCTGGTTCCCCTACCCAACTCATCGAAGAGCACCAAGCTCTTCTGCGAAAGGTTGTTGATGATGCTCGCCGCCTCGTTCATCTCGACCATGAAGGTAGACTCGCCCATGGAGATGTTGTCGGACGCCCCCACCCTCGTGAAAATCTTGTCCACCACGCCAATCGACGCAGCGTCCGCAGGCACGAAACAGCCTATCTGCGCCATCAGCACGATCAAAGCGGTCTGCCTCAACAAGGCGGACTTACCCGCCATGTTAGGACCCGTGATCATGATGATCTGCTGGGACTGCGAATCGAGCGTCAAATCATTCGCCACATATTGCTCCCCAATCGGAAGCTGCCGTTCGATGACAGGATGACGACCCTGCTTGATATCTATCACATCGCTATCGTTAACCGCCGGACGTACATAATGGTTCTCCTCCGACGTCTTCGCGAAGGACATCAGCACATCCAGCTTCGCCACAAGGTTCGAATTGACCTGAATGGCAGGTATGTACTCCGTCAGTTCAAGCACCAACTCGTTGAATATCTGTGTTTCCAGAGACAATATCTTCTCCTCCGCGCCTAAGATCTTCTCCTCGTACTCCTTCAGCTCCTGCGTGATGTAACGCTCAGCGGCCGTCAGCGTCTGCTTGCGGATCCAATCCTCCGGCACCTTGTCCTTGTGCGTGTTGCGCACCTCGATATAGTAGCCAAAGACATTATTGTAGCTCACCTTCAAGCTCGGGATGCCCGTGCGTTCAGACTCACGCTGCTGCAACTGCAAGAGGTAATCCTTCCCCGAGTGGGAGATGTTACGTAGATCATCCAGTTCGGCGGATACACCGTTCGCGATCACACCGCCACGGTTCAACATGTTCGGCGGATCCATCGTGATGGTACGCTCTATTTTCTCACGGATGTTCGGGCACGGGTTCAACTGCTCGCCGATGCGCCGCAATCCATCGTTATCGCTCGCCAGACAAGCCTCCTTAATCGGCAGGATAGCACCCAAGGCCACCTTCAGCTGCACCACCTCACGAGGAGTGACACGCCCCACCGCCACCTTGGAGATCACACGCTCCAAGTCGCCGATGACCGACATGTTCACGTCGAGCGTCTCCTTCAAATCCGGGCTTCTGAAAAACTCGTCCACGATATTGAGGCGCTCCTCGATCGGCTTCACATCCTTCAACGGGAAGGCCACCCAACGCTTCAGCAGGCGGGCGCCCATCGGGGTGATGGTACGGTCGATGATATTGACGAGCGTCTTGCCACCCTCATGCATCGTACCGTAAAGTTCCAAGTTGCGGATGGTGAACTGGTCCAGCCACACGTACTTGTCCTCCTCGATACGGGACAAATGGGTGATATGGCTGATCTGCGTATGCTGGGTCATGTCCAGGTAATGGAGGATGGCTCCGGAAGCCACGATACCCAGCTTCAGGTTCTCCACGCCGAAGCCCTTCAGGTTCTTCGTCTCGAAATGTTTCAGGAGCCTATCATGGGCAGCTTCGGAGGTGAAAATCCAGTCCTCCAGTTCATAGGTGAAAAAGCGGGAACCGAAGTTCTCCTCGAACTCCGCCCTTTTGGTCCGCTCGAAGAGGACCTCCTTCGGCATGATACCGTTCAGCAGTTTATCCACATATTCGCAGGTGCCCTGAGCCGTCAGGAACTCGCCCGTGGAGATATCCAGGAAGGCGACACCCGCCATTTTCTTCTCGAAATGGACCGCAGCGAGGAAGTTGTTCTCCTTGTGGTCCAGTATATTATCATTGACAGCAACACCCGGCGTCACCAGTTCCGTGATGCCACGCTTCACCAGTTTCTTGGTCAGCTTAGGGTCCTCCAGCTGGTCGCAGATAGCCACACGCTTACCCGCGCGCACCAGTTTCGGCAAATAAGTATCCAACGCATGATGGGGGAAACCGGCCAGTTCGACCGACTGGGCCGCACCGTTCGCACGCTTGGTCAGCGTGATTCCCAAGATCTCGGAAGCCATCACCGCATCCTGCAAGAACGTCTCATAAAAATCGCCCACACGGAACAGCAGGATCGCATCAGGATGCATCGCCTTGAATTCCAGGTACTGCTTCATCAAAGGCGTTTCCACTACATTTGCCATGACACTAACAATTTATCGAATCATAGGTAAGACGGGGAAGCGTACTGCCTCACATCGTCCGCCGTAATTTCATTTCCACACAAAATAACCATACGTTCCACCGCGTTCCTCAGCTCACGGATGTTACCACCCCAGCGGAACTTCTTCATCTCCTCTTTCGCCTCGTCAGAGAAGGTCTTCGTCGGGATACCCTGCTCGTCGCATATGATTCCCAAGAAATAATCGATCAGTTCAGGGATATCCTCCAATCGCTCACGCAGAGGCGGCACATGGATGAGGATAACACCTAGACGGTGGTACAAATCCTCCCTGAAGTTGCCCTTCTGGATCTCCTCCATCAGGTTCTTATTCGTCGCGGCGAATACACGCACATCCACCTTCAGGCTCTTATCGCTTCCCACACGGGTGATCTCATTCTCCTGCAAGGCACGCAGCACCTTGGTTTGGGCGGAGAGGCTCATATCACCGATCTCGTCCAGGAAGAGCGTTCCGCCGTTGGCCTGCTCAAACTTACCGATCCGCTGTTTCACGGCAGAGGTGAAGGAACCCTTCTCATGTCCGAACAACTCACTCTCTATCAGTTCCGACGGAATAGCGGCACAGTTGACCTCCACGAAAGGACAGTTTGCCCGGGCACTGGAGCGGTAGAGCATCTTAGCCACCACCTCCTTACCCGTACCGTTCTCGCCGGTGATCAGCACCTTAGCGTTAGAGGCCGCCACACGCTCGATGACCGAACGGAGATGCTCCATCGCAGGGGAATGTCCGACCATCACCACATCCTTGGAGATTTTCTTCTTCAAGGTCTTGGTCTCCTGCACCAGGTTTTTCCGTTCCATACCATTGCGCACACAGACCAGCAGACGGTTCAAGTCCAGCGGTTTCTCGATGAAGTCGAAGGCGCCCAACTTCAACGACTCGACAGCCGTATCGATGGTACCATGTCCCGAAATCATCACCACCGTCTGGTCCGGATTCTCCTTCTTGATATTGGACAGCACCTCAATACCGTCCATCTTAGGCATCTTGACATCACAAAAGACCAGATCGAAACTCTCGCCCTTCAGCTTTTCAAGGCCATGCATTCCGTCTTCCGCCACATCGACCGAATATCCCTCATTCTCCAAGATATCCTTTAATGTGTTACGAATACTGCGTTCATCATCTATGATTAGAATATCCATAATAGCGTTAATTTAATTACTTAGCAAGAACCGAGGACATCGGGTATTTCGTGTTCTGCACATCATTCAGCATCACCTTCACATATCCCACCTTGATTTTAGCCTCGATAAACAGCGGCACGTGGTTCTCATCGTTCGAGACGTATATGGACATCGCATCCTCATCCTCGAAGATATCCCCCGTCACCAATTTAGGGGTGAACTTAAGCGCCTTGTATTTTTTCTTATTCTTTAGCTTGATCGTTTCCTCACCGCAATACTTCACGGTAAGGTTGTATATCTCTTTGTCCAACACCAGACGGAAAGGGATCTGCTGTCCCTTCTTCACCTTCGTCATATCCACACTCCTGATACGATAGCAGGAGGAGATTAAATCGAGGACGCCCTTTTGAACGGATAGAGTGTCGTACGTTTTCCTCCCTCTTTTGTTGAATTCGAAATAGACCTTCGAATCCTTATCGTTCTCTTTCCAATCGAACCGGTAATGGTTGTCGCTGAAATAGCTATCCTCATGCTTCACCTCCCTGTAATGGAGAGGGAGCAAACCATCCTTCTTCACCGTCACCGAATAAGTATCACGGATACAGTAGAAACGGTCGAATGACTTCGTCGAGGAGCCCGCCAACTTCAGATCGAAAAGAGACTCATTCTTCACCGTCCGTTCCTTTGCGGAGAAGTGGACATCGCCCGCATGGATCCATATAGGGCCCAAATTGTAATAGATATAGTAAATGGCCTTCTCCCCATCCTTAAAGGCGAGTTCATCACTCATGTACTTGTCGGCCGAAAAGGCGGACGGCAAGATGAACATCAACGATATAGTAAATAATATTTTCCTAAACATAATCCTAAACAATTAAAAACCAAACCATTGAAATCTACCAACGTACATTAGAGATGACGCCATCCTTTTCACGGTCATCCGCAGCCACAAACCCAACCACTAACGGGAGCGCATGCGATCGACGATCATACGGGAGCCAAACAGACCCTTTTAATCCGCATGCACCTTGGTGAACATCCTGCTCCACCTGATATTAGAAGGGAACGACTTATCCTCGTCGAGCGACAGCCAGATGAAGATTGGTTTTCCGACGATATGATCTTCAGGAACGAATCCCCAAAAGCGGGAATCGGCGGAGTTATGGCGGTTATCACCCATCATCCAATAGTAATCCATCTTGAACGTGTATGAATTGGTGGCAGCACCATTGATATAGATCTGTCCATTCTCCACCTTCAGCTCATTCAGTTCATAATTACGGATAATCTGCTCATACAAAGGCAAATTAGCCAAATCCAACTGAACGGTGGCACCCTTCTTCGGTATGCAAATTGGTCCGAAGTCATCCCTCGTCCAATCCTTCCGCATCGTCAACGGGAAAGTCTCACCGCTGAAGAAAGCCGGTTCCTTCTTGATGGAGACAACACCCGAATACTTCTCCATCTCAGCCAATGCGGCCTTCGTGAGAGGCAAGCGGTAAAGGAATGGAACAGCGCCCGTCGAATCCCCGTATCCGAGTTCTCTGATGAGCATATCACCATTTCTCCAATCATTCAACATCATGCGATCCTCCTTACGCACACCCAATTTGTCAAGGAATTTAGGTGAGATGATCGTCGGGATCTCGACAAGGTAATTCGCCTGTAAACCAGGGATATCCTTCTCCGCCTCCCCATTCGTATAGACTACGCCCGCAATGATTTGCAACGTATCGCCTGGCAATCCTACGCATCGTTTCACGTAATTCTCACGTCGATCGACAGGGCGGGAGACGATTTCGCCGAACTGTTGCCTGTTTCTCCTCACAGCATCCCTTCCATACTCATGCACCAGGGAATAGTAGTCCACATTCTGCCGATTCAAAGCCACCGTATCACCAGCGGGGAAGTTGAAAACGACGATGTCACCACGCTGTACAGACCCGAATCCTTTCAGACGTTTGTACTCCCACTGCGGGGTCTCGATATATGACTTGACATTGAAGCCTGGAAGCGTATGTTGCGCCAACGGGAACGAAAGCGGCGTCATCGGGCAACGAGGCCCATAACTCATCTTACTGACGAAAAGGAAATCTCCCACCTTCAAAGTCTTCTCCAACGAAGGAGAAGGAATTTTGTAGTTCTGGAAGATAAACAAGTTGACAATATAGACTGCGACAAGGGCGAAACCGATTGCATCCACCCATCCCGCTATCCACTTCAGGAAAGGGTTCTTCGACTCCTTCCATGCACCCCACGGCACATACTTCGTGATATAGATATCCAATGCGAAAGGAATCAGCAGCAACAGCCACCAAGCACCCGACCACACCAAGAATCCGAGGATTAGGAGCATGACCAGACCGAACTTAATCCATTGTTTCGTGCTCGCCGAGCGGACACGATCCATAAATGTCATATTCTTTGTTTTACTCTCCTTTGCCATATAGCATCATTCCTTTCCCTTAAAACTTGAACATGTCCGACATTCCGAAGAAGCCCTTTTTGCCTGCGGTGAACTCCGCAGCCACAACGGCGCCGAGGGCGAATCCCTCACGGCTCTTCGCATCATGCGTCATCGTAATGCTATCCACCTCAGACTCATACCGGATGGTATGGATACCCGGCACTTCTCCCTCACGGATAGACTTGATGGCAAGGTCCGTCGGTTTGTTCTCCACCTCCTTGGTCCATGCGGTCTTGCGGTCCAAGTTGGCGAGGATGCCCTCCGCCAAAGTGATGGCGGTACCGCTCGGAGCGTCCAACTTATGGATGTGATGAACCTCCGTCATCTCCACATTATAGTTAGGGAACTGGTTCATGATCTGGGCCAGTTTTTTACTGATAGCGTTGAACACATAGACACCGATGCTGTAATTGGAGGACCAGAAAAGGGTCTTCCCGCTCTTCTCCACCTCATCCTTCAAAGCGGCGGCGTTCCAGCCCGTCGTGCCACAAACCACCGGAACATTGGCGGCGAAACACTTCCTCACATTCTCCAAGGCCGTCTCCGGACGAGTAAACTCTATGGCGACATCCGCACTCTTGAAAGCGGCGGACTCGAAATCCTGCAAGTTGTCAATATCTATGGTGGAAACGATCTCATGTCCTCTCTCTTTCGCAATACGTTCGATGATATGGCCCATCTTCCCGTAACCAATTAACGCAATCTTCATAACTCAAAATATTATCGTTTTTGGCAAAGATACGAAAAAAGCGCAAAGGGAATGCGACAAGCGCCAAAATATACGTTCGATGAAAAACTTTTTCACCATTTTTAACCACAATCAATACACCGTATCCGACCCCAGACCGGAAGCTTTGAGAGAGAGTGGCGGAGGGGTGAAAAAAAAGCGGAGAGGTCAGATAACCCCACCGCCATATACATTCAAAACATAAGGGAAGGAAGCACCTACTTACCCGCCGCGTTGATCATCTGATCGGGCTCAGGTATTTTACCTTCATTCTTTTCATTTTCAGCGGCTTCAGCAGCATACTCCTTGTTCAATTCCTTACTGTTCAGCAACACGCCCATGTCGTATTTCAGGGTATCCTTCACATTGCCGGCATCGTCTTTCACCAGCCAGTTGCCGTGTTTTTTTCCACTGACATATAGGCCCTCAATGACAGGGAAATCATGGCCTTCGTAGAGCTTATACACTCCATCCTCGACACCCATCTTATAGGGAGACTCCGAATAGAGCTTACCGTCTTGGAGGTAGCAAGTCTTCACTCCATTCATCTTACCATCCTTGTACGGTGTCTTTTCGATCAGCTCGCCCGTCTTGGCGAATGATTTCATGGTATCCACGAGGATGCCCTTCTGGTAATGTTCAATTAAAGAGACCTTGCCATCCACGTAATAGACCCATTCCCCCTCTTTCTCCTTGCCGATATAAGCGCCTTGGGCGGCCTTCGTCAGACCATCATTTTCATAAATAACGATAGCGGAAGTCTCATTCTCTCCATATTGTTGGATAGATTTCAGAACCCCATCCTCGTAATATCTTTTGAACGTGCCTACAGGAAGGTCATCTTTGAACTGGCCCTCGTACATGAAGTAACCATTTCCATACGGTTTCTTCCACACGCCCTGCTTACGCCCCTTTGAATCTATCTCATTGATAGAGAAGACCGTAGCGGACGACAGCAATGCGACAATCAAGAAAAACAATATCCTTTTCATAACGTTATTCCAATCTTTGTCATACCCCACAAATATAAAAAAAGGGATTCAATTAGTAAAGACAAAAAAACAAAAAAACAGGGGACGAAAAAAATTTTCGTCCCCCCTCTATAGCGTTTTATGAAACGGCTGATTATTCAGCGACAACCTCGAAATTGATTTCTGCGGAAACCTCCTTGTGAAGTTTGATGGTAGCCTTGTAGGAACCAAGCTCCTTCACATTGTCGTTGATGTAGATAATCTTTCTGTCGATATCGAACCCTTGCTTAGCCAAAGCCTCAGCGATTTGGATGTTATTAACAGAACCGAAGATAGTGCCAGTAGCGCTGGTCTTCGCACCGATCTGCAATGAAACACCGTTCAACTTAGCAGCCAAAGCCTCAGCGTCCGCCTTGATCTTAGCCAACTTATGAGCACGTTGCTTCAAGTTCTCTTCCAATTGCTTCTTGGCAGATGGAGTAGCCAAGATTGCTTTACCTTGAGGAATGAGGTAGTTACGGCCATAACCGTTCTTTACCTTCACAACATCGTCCTTGTAGCCCAAGTTTTGTACGTCTTGCAATAAAATGATTTCCATTGTTCGTTCCTCCTTTTTTTATTTCATCAAATCGGTTACAAATGGAAGCAACGCCAAGTGACGAGCTCTTTTCACTGCTTGAGCGACCTTTCTTTGGTACTTCAAAGAAGTTCCGGTAAGGCGACGAGGCAAAATCTTACCTTGCTCGTTCAAGAACTTCTTCAAGAACTCAGGGTCCTTATAGTCGATATACTTGATACCGCTCTTTTTGAAACGGCAATACTTCTTCTTCTTAACATCCACCGTCGGAGGAGTTAGATATCTGATCTCTGATGAATTTTGCGCTGCCATTTTTAAGCCTCCTTCTCTTTGTTAGATTTTAAACTTCTTCTTTTTGCCGCATACTCAACTGCATATTTGTCGAGTTTAGTGGTAAGGAAGCGGATTACTTTCTCGTCACGACGATATTGGGTCTCCAAAAGATCGATCGTGCTAGGCTCTGCCTTGAACTCTATCAAGCAATAGAATCCAGTAGTCTTGCCTTCAATAGGGTAAGCCAAATGGCGAAGGCCCCATTGCTCCTCGCTGATGATCTCAGCACCGGCGTCCGTCAAAACGCCTTTGAATTTTTCTGCCGTTTCCTTCATCTGATTGTCAGATAAAACGGGAGTCAAGATGAAAACGGTCTCGTACTGATTTAACATAAAACTAAATATTAATTAATTACTATCCCTAAAAGGGAACGCGAATATAGACATTATTTTTGAACTAACAAACACATTTGCCCATATCTTTTCTTTTTCGTCTCCAACCTCTTCCGTAGATCGACTGCAAGAAGTCACAAACGAGTCCAATCATTCTTTCTGTTCATCTGGCTTAATCTCTATAGTCTCATCAGAGTCCGCATCGTCCTTGCCTAGATCATTATTCCAGTTTTTATTCATCATTTGGAACTTCATGGCCTCTGACACGCCGAATTTGACCGCCCCGCGAAGGACTTCTGTGTTGACTTCGGAGATTTTCTTGCCCGCCGGGGTTTTGTAGAAATTCACCAAAGACTTGAGGTCTTCCTCCGTCACCGTCGGGTAACCACCGTCCATCAGCAATATCCACATACCATCCTTGAAGTATTTCGTCAGCTGCTTATTGTACTTGTCGTTCCCGTCAGAAACCAACGAAATAACTTGCTCCACCATCATGTCCATCGAGGTCTCGAAACCAGCCAGTTTATAATATTCCTGGAATAACTTCTGGTAGCTGCTTGGCAATGAGGACTTCATCTTTTCCGGCTTCTCGCCCATCACGATCTTCACGATATCCGGATACATCTTGGTCATCGCCTGGGACGAGAATTCCTCACCCGAATAGACCTTAGAATGCTCCAAGGAAAGCTTGCCGTCCGGAGAATTGTAGAATGCGAGCGCAGCCTTAAGGTCGGACTCCGACGCTATCGGCTTATAGGCCGATTCCATCCAATCCAGCACATCGTTATAGAAAACCTCGTCATAAAACTTCCCGGCTTTTTCCATGGCCAACTTCTCCGGACAACCCGATTTGATCAATATTGGAGCGAAAGTCTTCATCACTTTCTCCTTGGTTTGCACTCCGTTGGAGGAGAGAAGCACCTGCTCCAACATTTGACGATAACTATCCTCCGCAAAACAAGAGAATAAACCGCTCATCAAAAAAGCCACCAAAACCAAAACCTTACTAATAAAATTCTTACTCATATTTCTACATTTTAAATAAACATTCTTCATATATTTCCCTTGTCATCCACCTCCACAGGAGTATCCCCTGGCGTGACATTCCAATGGGCGGGCGGATTCTTTTCCTGCCAAGTCTTCAGAAACGATTCGAACTCAGCCTCCACTTCGTCAAAGAAATCATCAATCCAATAGGGCAACGCCTCAGCGCATTCATTTATCTTCGTTCCCGTAGCCGTTTTCGTGAACTTATCAAAGAAAAGCAAGTCCTCCATCGTCACAGTCGGATAACAAGATTGGATCATCTCCGTGACGATACATTTCGACATTTTACGAAGAATTTCCGAGTCGCTATCTACACCCACGCAATTTGAGCCTATCTGGCCCATCAGGAAATCAAATGTTCCGGACGACTTCAAAAAGGACATGCACAGCTTTTGGTATTTCGAAGGAGCGTCACACTTCTTTTTGGGGGCCTTCTTGTCGATATACGTGTCTACCATGTCGGAGATTATCCGATTGATAAGTTTGTCCACACACTCTTTACTGCTCACATAGTTCATATGCTGAACAGCCGTATGGGCCTGCTCGGAATCGAAGTGAGCCAACGCCTCGCGCATCTCCTCCTCACTAACATCCGAAAAAAGATCGTCAAAGAACTCCCTACGGATCGCCGGATAGACTTCCGAAAGGAAAGCGCGCACAAGAGGCATCGTCTCCGAAGAGGTATAACCCGCATCCATCGCCATGGTTTTCAACGGTTTCTTCTCCTCTTCCGTCACTTGTAACAGGTTGAAGCATTGGGCATACGGACCAATCTCCTCGAACTTCTGCAACAAGGGAAAGAAAGTCGAATCCTTGTCCAAGCCCAACGAGACCATCGGCGCAAGAAACATCATCAGAAGCGCCGCCACATATTTCCTCAACCAACACATATCTCTTCTCAAAAGCGTGAATCGATGTACTATTGCATAAAGATAATAAAATCTATTAGAAAGAGCCCTCCGTCAACAAAAAAATTTGGGCGACCCTCACGGGCAACCCAAACATAACACTGTATTACTTTTAAAATACTACCATTGAAAAACACAATATCTAAACGAAGCAACTTTAATAATATTGCATCGTACTTCTCATATTTTTTTTAATCAATAGGTCAAGATCTCCAGTCCGTTCTCCGTCATCACGAAGGTGTGCTCCCACTGTGCGGAAGGCAATCCGTCGCGCGTGGTGACCGTCCAACCGTCGATGCGGCTGAAAACAACCGGATATTTGCCCATATTAATCATCGGCTCAATGGTGAAGACCATGCCTGGGACAAGGAGCATACCTGTGCCACGCTTACCGAAATGATCCACCTGCGGTTCCTCGTGGAATTCGAGTCCCACGCCATGGCCCGAAAGGTCACGGACCACCGAATAACCGTTTTTCTTCGCATGCTGTTCGATGGCGAAACCTATATCCCCCACGAAACCGTAAGGCTTGGCGGCCTCCATGCCTATCTGCAGGCACTCGCGGGTAACCTCCACCAGTCGTTTCTTCTCCGGAGAGACCTCACCGATGCAAAACATGCGGGAGGCATCGCTGAAGTAACCGTTCAATATCGTGGAGACATCCACATTGATGATGTCGCCCTCCTTCAGGATCGTCTTAGGGTTAGGGATGCCGTGGCATACCACCTCGTTGATGGAGGTGCAGACGCTCTTCGGGAATCCTTCGTAGTTGAGCGGCGCAGGAATAGCCCCGTGCGCAGTCGTGTAGTCATACACCAACTTGTCGATGTCCTCGGTGGACATGCCCGCATGGATCTCACGCTCCACCAGGTCCAACACACCGGTGTTGACCACCCCACTCTGACGAATTCCCTCTATTTGTTCAGGCGTTTTTATCAGTTTGCGAGGCGGGACCTCAAATCCGCGGCTCTCGTAAAACATCACTTTCTTCTCCATTTCGGTGGCTTCCCGATCCTTCGGCACGAACCACAATCTACGACCTTTTCCCATAGAACAAACACTTTCCGTGCGCAAACAGAACGCACATCCGCAAAATTACACATAAAAAAGTGATTCTGCGAACGTGCGGCCTAAAATTTTTCCACAAACGGAAGGATTAACCCTCCATGATCTTCATCTGTTGACGCACAGACTCGGCGTGGATGGCCTCGAAGACCACCTTCATGAACTCGCCGTCCATCTCCATGGCGGAACCAGCCTCCACACGCTTGTTGATGATTTCGTCGTAACGCTGGGTCTGGAGGATGGCCATCTCATGTTCCTTCTTGTAGATACCGATTTCCCTCGCCACACGCATACGTTTCGCCAACATCTCCGTCAAATCCATGTCGATCTCGTCGATCTGCTTACGCAGCTCCGCAAGGTTCTCCGTCGTCTGATTGGTCTCCCTGATCACGAGGTTGTTGAGGATGAGGGAAAGGACATCCGGTGTGAGTTGCTGGGAAGCGTCGCTCCATGCGTGGTCAGGATCGCAGTGCGACTCGATGATGAGACCGTCGAACTGGAGGTCCATCGCCTGCTGGCAAAGCGGGGAGATGAGGTCACGGCGACCGGAGATATGGCTTGGGTCGCAGATGATCGGCAACTCAGGGATGCGGCGGTGCAACTCGATCGGAATGTGCCACTGCGGAAGGTTTCTATAGAGTTTCTTGTCATAGGTGCTGAAGCCTCTGTGGATAGCGCCCAAACGCTTGATGCCCGCGTTGTTGATACGCTGCAAAGCACCGATCCACAATTCGAGGTCAGGGTTGACAGGGTTCTTCACGAGGATAGGCATGTCCACACCCTTCAAGGTGTCGGCGATCTCCTGCACAGCGAATGGGTCAGCCGTAGTACGCGCACCGATCCAGAGCAAATCCACGCCATACTTCAGAGCCTCCTCGACATGCTTAGCGGTAGCCACCTCGGTAGCGACGAGCATGCCCGTCTCCTTCTTCACCTGCTGCAACCATGGCAAAGCCGCCACACCGTTACCCTCGAAGCCCCCTGGCTTGGTACGTGGTTTCCACACACCGGCGCGGAACACCTTGATACCGTTCTTAGCCAACTGCTTAGCAGTATCCATCACTTGCTCTTCCGTCTCCGCGCTACATGGTCCCGCGATCACCAAAGGACGTTTGTCTTCAACACCCTTCAAATTCAATTTCTCTAATTCCATAATCTTTGTATTAAACTTATTATTAATTATTTATATTATTTCTCAAATCGTTTGTCTACCCACCTCATATTCTCCGAGCACACGCATCTCGTTGGTCAATGGCCTGACGGCGGCGAGCGCCTCTTGGTAGCGTTGGTACTTCTCGAATTGCAGGTCGATGTAGAACTGGTACTCCCACTCCCTACCGATGATAGGGGTAGATTGGATTCTTGTCAAGTTCATCTTGTAGAAGGACAAGATGGAGAGGATTTGGGCGAGACTACCCTCCTCATGGGAGAGCACCAGCAGGAGGGAGGCCTTGTTCGGGAACTTCTCCTTGTTCATCTTCTCCACCACTTCGCCATCACCGACGACCAAGAAGCGGGTGAAGTTACGTTTGTTGGTCTCGATGCCCTTAGCGAGGATCTCCAGTCCGTAGATCTCAGCCGCCAGTTCGCCGCAGATAGCCGCCTTGCCCATCAATTTCTGCTCGGCCACCATCCGCGCGCTCGATGCGGTATCGTCGTACTCCACCGCCTTGAGGTGACGGTTCTCCTTGAGGAAGTTCTGGCACTGCATCAGGGCGATGGGGTGCGAGTAGACCTCCTGGATATCGGTGATGTCCTGATCAGGAAGGGCAACCAAGTTGTGCTTGATGCGCAGTTTCTGTTCCCCGGCGATGCGCAACCCGCTGTCCGCCAATAATGTGTGGTTTTGCAGCAGGCTACCCGCGATGGTGTTCTCGATAGCGACGATTCCCAACAGATCCTTGTTGGCGCAGACCGTCTCGAAGAGTTTATCGAAGTGGTCGCACGGAACAATATCGATCTCCTCACCTCGAAAATACTCCCTTGCGGCGATATCATGGAAACAACCCGCAATGCCTTGAATGACAACTTTCTTTCTCGTACCCATATTCCTATTCATTAAAAAGTCCCGCCTCGTTTACCAAGGTGGGACTCAAAATTTCAACAATAACGAACCTCACCTTATGAACATCATAAAGTAAAAAAAGTAGTAATAATAAAAACACCAACTGTTCGTCATCGCTTTATTCTTTTTTAATCTCTGTAACAAAAAAGTCCCGCATTACTGCGGGACCTTATTTCGATTGATTGATTACTCATTAATAAAATAGAAGTCCCGCTCTTACCTCGCAAAGTAAAAGTAGTAAAAATAATATGAGAAAAAATTCTTCATCGTTCTTCTATTTTGATGTGCAAATTTACAAAATTTTCCGGAACACAAAACGATTTGTCACATTTTTTTCAAAATATTTCGCAGCATGTCACGGGGAGGAGTCTGGCAAACGGCTGTTGGGATTTACTGATTTACTATTTGACGATTTACGATTTACAAATAGGGACGTCAAACAAATAACGGGACCATTGGGTTTTAATGGTGGTATATATACCGTAGAACTGAGGCGACATCGGGTAGAGACGCAAGATTTTGCGTCTCTACAAGGGGGAACCGACCGCTTTACAATATGCGTGTTCATGGGAAAGGGAACACGCATGAAATAGGGACGCCAAACAAATGACGTCCCCACAATTCTTAATTGACTTCGTCGAACTGACGTTTCTTAATTCAAAATTCTCAGATGCTCCACTCGAAGCCATCCTTGGTATCCTTCACGTTGAAGCCCAAGGCAGCCAGTTCGTTGCGGATCTTATCGCTGGTCGCCCAATCCTTGTTCGCCTTCGCCTGCTTGCGGATTTCGAGCAAGAGGTCGATAGCGCCCTTGTAGGCGTCGCTATGGCTATCGGCTGCGGCAGAGAGTCTCAGTCCGAGGATATCGACAAGATAGAGTTGGAACAATGATTTCAGTTCCTCCAAGTCGGCGGCGGAGATGGTACCCTTGCCGTCGGTCACCGTATTGATCGCCTTGGCCACCTCGAAGAAATAGGAGATGACGATAGGCGTGTTCAGGTCGTCGTTCATCGCCTCCTCGCACTTCTCACGCAAGCCAGCCACATCCACGGTCGTCGTGGCGGCCGGAGTGATCTTCTGCAGGCGTGCGTAGGCGTCGGTAAGACGTTCCAGACCCTTCTCGGAAGCCTGCAAAGCCTCGTTGCTGAAGTCTACCGTGCTACGGTAGTGCGCCTGAAGGATGAAGAAGCGGATGGTCATCGGCGAGTAAGCCTGCGTGAGCAAAGAGTGGCTGCCCGTGAAGAACTCGTCCAAAGTGATGAAGTTGCCCAACGACTTACCCATCTTCTTACCGTTGATGGTGATCATGTTGTTATGCATCCAGTAGTGGACAGTCTCCTTGCCAAGTGCGGCGGTCGACTGGGCGATTTCGCATTCATGGTGTGGGAAGACCAAGTCCATTCCACCACCGTGGATATCGAACTCCTCACCGAGGTATTTCGTGCCCATGGCGGAGCACTCCATGTGCCAACCAGGGAAGCCGTCGCTCCAAGGGGAAGGCCAGCGCATGATATGTTCAGGTTGCGCCTTCTTCCACAGAGCGAAGTCCAAAGCGCAACGCTTCTCGTCCTGACCATCCAGCTCACGGGTCGTCTCCAAGAGGTCGTCGATATTCCTGCCGGAGAGTTTACCGTAGTGGTGGTCCTTGTTATATTTCTTCACGTCGAAATAGACGGAGCCCTCGCTCTCGTAGGCGTAGCCAGCGTCCAGGATCTTCTTCACGAACTCGATCTGTTCGATGATATGGCCGGAAGCGTGAGGCTCGATGCTAGGCGGCAAGACATTGAGGGCCTCCATCGCCTTATGGTAGCGGTTCGTGTAGTACTGAGCCACCTCCATCGGTTCCTTCTGCTCCAAGCGAGCCTTCTTGGCGATTTTGTCCTCACCCTCGTCGGCGTCATGCTCCAAGTGGCCCACGTCCGTGATGTTACGCACATAGCGCACCTTATAGCCCAATTGGGTCAGGTAACGGAATAGCACATCGAAAGTGATAGCTGGGCGGGCATGGCCCAAATGGCCGTCGCCATATACGGTCGGACCGCAAACATACATGCCCACGTGGGGCGCATTCATCGGCACAAACAGCTGTTTCGTTCTTGTCAGCGTGTTGTATATCCTTAATTTATGTTCCATCTATTAAACTCTAATTTTGTGCAAAGATAGTGATTTATGAATTAAGAATTAAGAGTTAATAATTAAGAATTATAAACTGACAGTTCGCCTATATAGATTCACAAAATCACTCCAGCATCTTCTCGGACTTAATTATTCCGTAGTAGTAGAGGGAGCAAGGGTTGTTCTTCTCGTCCGTACCCTCCCAAGTTATTTCGTAAATATTCCCTTTCTTCTTCACCTGCACTGCTGAGGTAGACAGGTCGGTCATCTTGTCGTACGACAATGCGCGGGTAGTGGAAGCACCAGTCTTGGTCACGATATAATCTCCGCTCCAAGAATCGTTGTTCGAGTACTTATTGATGTAGGTGCCCGTCATCAGGCGGAGTAGTTCGGACTGACCCTTATCGAAGGCGGGTATTTCGACGTAAGCGCCCTTCCCCTTGAATTGCTTGTTCTCGGAGCAAGTGCCATCCCCATTCATCTGGTAATAGCCTGTCGTGAAGAAATGCAGCAGGTGAGTCACTCCCCCATCCGACTCCGTATAACTATCCAGACACTCATTCACTGGGGTGGATACCGTACCCACTGTGAAGAGGTTTTCCCCTTTTTGCGTCAATTCCTCCACATCCTTCACGTCAGACGGGTCGGAACAGGATGCCAGGAGAGAGACCACGAGCGGCAACAGCCACCCTAACAAATTCGCTTGTTTCTTCATATTCATGGCCATATACAATTAATATCGAACAACTACGTATCTTCCACAAAATTAAAAATAAATAGGGGAAAAACAATATCGGGTTCACAGTGGTTTTTATTTACCACATTGGATATTTACGACTATTTACGATTTACATGTGTTTTGGAATTTATGATTTTGCATTGTAGAGACGCAAAATTTTGCGTCTCTACGTGTTCCGCACGAAGGCACGGATTATGCGCACACGAAAAGAGGGACGCCAAACAAATGACGTCCCCCATTCATTCAAAATTGACTTCGTCGAACTGACGTTTCTTAAATTACCTCACCAGTACCTTTCTGAACTGGTTGTTGATTCTCACGATGTAAGCGCCACGGTAGCGGACAGGGATGGAGAACTTCTCCGCATTAGATTTACCGCTGAAGAGGGTCACACCATCGAAGTCCATGACTTGGATATCCATGTTCTCAGCACGGAGGACAACGATCTCGCCCACCTCCGTATAGACATCCACCGTAGGAGCATCCTCGATCATATCAACGCTGACATCGTCCGGATTATCAGAGAATACAGCGTAGAGCTTCAGGTCGTTCTCCGGCATCAAACCATCCGCAGGCATACCGTCCCAACGAATGAAGTAGAGACCCTCCTTGGTTGGTTCCTCCGGCAATTGGATGACATCTCCGTAACGCATACTATTGTTTCTAGAGTATTGTGCATCATCCACATAGAAGGTGACGGTGAAGTTGAAGTAAATCCAGCTAGCCACCAAGTCGATGTTTCCGGAGTAGTCTTTCGGATTGATTCTGTTGACCGTCTTACGTCCGTCGTACCAGCCCTTGAACATCTTACCAGGTCCGTCTATAACCGGCAATGCGATGACGTCGTCGAAGATAGTGTAGTAGATGGTATCTATTGCCACACCTTCGTTCCTCAAGACGATAGAGTAAGTAGCGATCTTATACGTACCTGTGACGGAGAGGTCATGAGCAGGCATCGTGGCAGGGAGGCCCTCCCATACGTCGAATTCGTAACCCACACGGTTCGGAGCTTTCGCAGGGGAGATAGCCGCACCATACAAGTAGCGGGTCGTCTTGATAACCTCGCCATCGATGATGTAGGTCAAAGTGTAACCACCCTTCTCGAAGCTACCCGTAACGGTGAGGTCGTGAGCCGGCATGATATCCGGAGTAGCGCTCCATCCACTAAAGGCGTAACCCTCTTCCGTCGTCTCAGGGTCAGAGATCTTCACGAGTGGCGCACCGGCCTGGATGGTATCCCTAGCATACTCGATACCGTCCACGATGTAGATGATCTCGAACGATTTAACACCCCAAGTAGCGGTCAGTTCGAAGTCCTCTGCCGAACTGCCCGGCTTGATTTCGTAATAAGTGTTGAGACCGTCGGACCAGCCAAGGAATACCTGACCATCCTTCTCCGGATAGGTAGGGAGTTGTACAAGTTTCTCGATCGTATAGTTGATGCGTTCGATTTCCTCGCCATCCACATCCCTCAAAGTGATGGTATAAACGATAGGCTTCCAAACCGCATTGATAACCACATCCTTGCGAGGCATCGTCTCCGGCACATCCATATCCCAACCGTTAAACATATAACCTCGCTTATCCACAGGATCTTGAACGGAAGCGACATATGCCGCAGTGTTCTCGCCCGCATTGATCACAAAGTTATGGTAAGTCACGCCATCCACCTTGTAGATGAGGTTGAACTCGTTCGTCACCGTAGTCCACTTAGCAGTGATGGAGACATCGCCCGCAACGAGTTCAGGGAAGAAGATATACTTGCCTTCCTTCTTGTCGTAGTCAAGCAACTCGCCATTCAACATCCAACCGTCGAACCTCATACCCTCGCGGTCTTCGATCTTCTCGATATAGAAGAACTCATCCTCCACGGTATATTCGTAAACGCCTACCACCTTACCGTTATCCTCCAACGTGAGTTGGTAAGTGATGAGACCCCATTGAGCAGTAACCGTTAGGCCACCCTCAGGCATGGTTTCAGGGATCTCCGGACTCCATCCCTTGAAGGAGTATCCCTCTCTTACAGGATCTGCGATCTCAGGGATTGGATCCGCGAATACGACAGGAACCGTCTTCAACGTCTTACCGTTAGAGATATAGGTGATATTATACGTGGCGATGTGCCAAGTAGCGGTGAGTTCCACAGAACCCGCATCGTCCGTATTGATGGTGGTCACGATCTCACCGTTCTGATTTCTCCATCCCATAAAGTCATATCCTTCGTAGTAAGGAATGTGGTCGTTCAAGTCGATGATCTTGTGATCCTCCACCGTATAGGTGATAGTCTCGAAGGTGTCGAGTTGGATTTCATAGGTGATGAGACTCCACTGAGCGGTAACCGTCAACGTATCCAGTGGCAACAAAGTAGGCAACTCGCCATCCCAGCCCTTGAAGTCGTAGCCCGTTCTGACAGGGTCAGCCATCTGGGTGTATGGCTCATCAGCATAACCGGACAACGTATCAGCCTTGTCGTCATATCCATAGTTGAATACGATAGCGGTAGGACGTTTCGTGATGGACAACTTACCATAAATCGTACTGATATCGTAGTTGTCCGCCTTCGTGTTCTCCTTCAGTTCGTAAGTGAACATATTATCAACCGTACCGAAGTCGGTGATGGTACCCGTAACTTGGAATATCGCGCCCTCACCCTCGACGAATCCCTCATCGCCAACAGATACCGTACTGTTGGTCAAAGGAGTTCTGTCATATACCTTCGAATCGGTAGCACTGATAAGGGTAACAAAACGCTTCATGATGCTCAACGTACCATTCGTCATCTTGCCGAACGTATAGTTCTGGGTAACATCCGCATCTCCGCGAACTACCCTATATCCCGTCACCTTATTGACCACCATACCGAAGTCGGTGATAGAACCAGCGATATCCACAATCAGGCTATCGCCCTCAGCCAACACATTATCCGTGAAGGTGAAGCCACTTTCTGTCAGAGGTGTTCCGTCGTACGTCTTACTGTTGCTATTAGCAATGATTTCGATCGGAGTCTCGATCTTGTTGATGGTCAACTTGCCGAAGACCACAGTAATATCGTAGTTTGCCGTATCCGTGTTGCTATTAGGCGTGAAGGTGAAAGTGTTGTCAGCCGTACCAATCTCAGTGATGGTACCGGTCACGTTAAATCTCACGCCCTCGCCACGAACGAAGCCTTCACCCGTAGCGGTAGGAGTAACTGTCACCTCGGCATTCGTCAACGGAGTACCGTCGTAAACCTTCTCATCCGTAGCGGAGGTGAAGGTCACCGGACGTTTCGTGACGGTCAATGTACCATCCACAGATGGATTGAATGTATAGTTCTCCGTCACGTCGACGTCACCACGGAGCACCCTATAGCCCGTCACAACGTTAGGCACGGAGCCCACATCCGTGATGGAGCCTTCCACATCAGCGAACAACTCATCACCAGCCACCAATACGTTTCTTGTGTACCTGAACTCATCGTCGGTCAATACACCACCATCGTAAACCATCGTGCTAGAGAAGGCGGTGATGGTGATCGGTGTAGTGATCTTGTTGATGGTCAACCAACCATCGCTGATGAGGTTGAAGCTTACGGTGAAGTTCTCGTTCACATTCGTGAACTGACCAACCTCCAGACCCATTGGGTAAGTACCGATGGTGGTACCCGCAGCGACGCTGTCGCCCTGGTGGATGAAGTCGTTTTCCGTATACAAGTCAGTGTGTGCGTCCCACTCATAACCGTAGATGGCTTGCTCCACACCGTTGTAGGTGACTGTATTCGTATGACCGGTGATGTCCACGATAATGTCGAGACGATTGATCGTCAACCAACCATCCGTCACTTTGAACGTCACGTTGAAGTTGTCGTTCGTGTTATTGAACTGGCCAGCCTCCAGACCCATCGGGTAAGTGCCGACGGTCGTACCCTTAGCGACGCTGTCGCCCGCATAGGTGAAGTAGTCCGCAGTGTTGTACAAACTGTCTGACGCAATCCACTCATAACCAGGGATGGCCTGCTCTGAGCCGTTGTAGATTACCGTATCCACATGACCGGTGATGTTCACGAGGACGTCGAGAGGCTTGATCGTCAACCAACCGTCCGTCACACTGAACTCAACATCGAAGTTGTTGTTCGTGTTCTTGAATTGGTCTTTCTTCAGGCCCATCATATACGTGTTAACGTCCGTACCCGTCGCCACGCTGTCACCTTCGTAAGAGAAGTAGTCCGCAGTGTTGTACAAACTATCTGACGCATTCCACTCATAACCATAAACGGAATGAGCCAAGGCGTCGTAGGTCACAGTGTCCACATGACCAGTAATGTCTACGAGGACGTGGAGAGGGATGATCGTCAAGCTGTCGTCGCTGTTGACAACGAACTTCACATCCTTGAAGTTAGCGTTGATATTCTCGAAGTAGGTATCGTCGAAGCTCATGCCGTAGCTGCCGACATTGGTGCCCTTGGCAATCGAGTCAGATGCTTCTCCGTTGAACCTCATATAGCTTTCGATGTACAATGGATCGTTGCTGTCGAAGTCGTAACCTGTCACTGTATGCTCTTCTCCATTGTAAGTGATGACATCGGAGTGCTTGGTGATGGTGACGATGACGTCCTCACGTGGCGTGATGACCATCGTGTCTGGCACTACCACGAACTTCACACCCTTGAAGTTCGCGTTGTCGTTCTCGAAGTCCGTCTCCTCAACTGGCATCGAGTAGCTGCCTGCATCCGTACCCGTGATGGTCGAGTCGCCACTGAAGGTGAAGTCAGACTCTTTATACAAACCATTGTTGATTGCAACCGCGTAACCGCTC
>JAILLP010000030.1 GCA_024693065.1 Paludibacteraceae bacterium | reverse complement strand
CACGGGGCTGGCATACGGAATAATCACGCCGTTCCCGAAGGTATACAAGGCGATATTGCCGCCTTCGCCCACGAGCACCGCCGTGTTGGCGGAGGTCATGCAGACACCCCGCACATTGAAGAAGGAGATTTCCTTGTAAGTCCAAGACTCACCTCCATTCGTCGTATATTCGAAGATTCCATTCCCTGCGACCACGCCATGGTTCTGGTCGAAGAAATCCGCACAGGTTAATGTCATCGACACCGTCCCCGTGCTTGAGTTCCACGAAGAGCCGTCTGCGCTCCAGAAAATCGCACCGTCCTTCTGCACCAGGCAATAGCCCGACCCGCCTCGATCCACCAATGCGGCCACCTCGTCGAACGAGACGTTCGACTTCGTCTGGTTTTTCAGCCAAGAGCCACCAACTGCAGTTTGCAGAGACAGCATCACCAACAGTGTTGTGTAAACGGATTTCCTAACCATGGAATGACACATTACTTTTCCCATACCAATATACGACTATTTTCTTATACTACAATTTTTTTAATACTCAGATTCAATAATACCACCCTTGTCGCCGACCAGCCAAACCTTTCCGGTAGTGCAATCGATGGCATTCACACCAAACGCCACGTCGACCCAGCCTTGGTTCATGTTGTTGGTAACATTACCCAAGAAGACAGACTCGCCATTCGTTCCCAAGAACAAAGATCCATTGCTAAGAAGGCGGACAGCGGAAATATCCTCATGGTGATATTCAGGAACGACATATTCCTTCAGCTTGCCATCCTGGAAGGAGAGCAATACGCCATTGTCACCACCGATGAACGCACGGTTGACGCCATTCACCATAGCGTAATCCACGCACTGCAGATTCGAAGCGGTAAGGGAAGGAAGGAGGGTGAAGTTCTGCATATCATTCGAGTAGAACACGACACCATTATTTCCGACCACAACAGCCCTGTTTCCATTCACGCTAGCAGCATTCAGCATTGGCATTTGGATAGTTGAAAGGAGCAATCCCGTATTATCAACCACTTTGATTTGGTTGTTGGCAGCGACGACGAACCTTCCACTCTCGTTAACACCCCACGCAGAGCCAGGAGCGATCGAGTAGTTCACTGAATTTGACTCAGCGCCGAGGCGGTACAAATTACCATTTTGGTTCACATAAAGTTTTCCGTTCGATGTCGATATGCCAGTCACATCAGCAAGGACCTTTCCAGATGACTGCACCTGGTATTGGGCGCCAGGAACGACATTGTTCTCAATTTTAACCACCTTATCACAATACAGACCATCCGTCTTCAGACAATAGACATCGAAGACTGTCTTGGCAGCGTTGGAGATGACCGCCATATCGGTGATAGGATCAGAGATCTTAGCGAGAGGGAATGCATAATTATCCCGATAGATCAAAGACTCACCAGAACCATTCTTCCTTGAGAAGCAGAGCACATCACCACCCGATATCTGATCAACGCCGGAAGCGAAGAAATCGAACGAGCCGTTATTCCAGTCATATTTCATCAATTGGCCATCCGTTTTCAAGGCATAGAGGTCTTGTTCACCCACCATGCACATATCCTTAAAGGCTACAGGGTCAGATGTGGCGAGGATTCTCCAAGTATTACCACCATCGACGGTTTTCATCAGCAACCCGTTCTCATCGTTCATATAACCTCTGTTTCCATCCATTGCGATAGCGGTGATTTTTCCCGTATAGATATTAAGAGGCGACACCACTTTCCAGTTAGCCGGCGTACCGTTATTCACAGTACCGACATAGATGGCAGGCTTACCATTCATAGCACCCACAGCGACAGCTGAATTGCCACTCATATCAACGCAACGGAGATCATCGACACCCGATATGCTCAGATTCGTTTTCTTTTGCCAAGCGCTATTGCCCGAATTCGAGGTATAAGCCGAACCGTCCCTTGCGTATAAGATAGGATCGTCCGAAACGCCCACGATTCCCACGATGTCATTGGAGATACCCGAAGACTTAACGACCCATTCGTCAGAGCCTGCCGATTTCTGCAAGAGAGCGCCATTCTCTCCACCCGCGAGTGTGATGCCAGACATGAACGTCTTCACCACATAGAGGTTGTTCTTCTCGGAATAAGAGAATTCCGCCCAATTTTCTCCGTTATCATCGGTCCTGTACAATCTCGTTTTATTCGCAACAGGGTCATAGGTTGCGGAGAAGCCCTCGTTGCCACCAGTAAACGCGGCACCTGCCTGCATCTGCTTATTATCGAATGAATAGTTGTCAGAGTTGATATCAGCGAAACCATCATGGTCTGGCATATATTGATAAATCAACTGGTTCAAGCTATTGTAAACGTACCGAGTCTCCAAGCGATGGTGAGTGAAGACATTCTGGGTACCATTCTTCAGATCACTTTCGAGGGCAGATCGATTAGCATCCACATCGACGAACTCCACGCCAGCAGGTGGAACGGTACGAACCAAATTACCCGCTTGGTCATAGTAATAGAGCGTATAATGATGTTCATACTCATTATAGGACATATTGAACACCTCCGTGGACAATCCGCCGAAGCATTTTGAGAGATATTGATCCGTGATTGAAGTGCGGAGTGTATCGATGTATTCATCATACAATTCCTTCGCGTTATGGTACACGTTTCTCAACAGATCCTGCTCGCACTCATTGATCTCAGGTTCGAATGTTTTCTCAGGATTCTTACAGAGTTCCAAATTCTGGTTGTAAGAAACCGTCTTGCAATTCGAGAGGTTCCATTCTGTCGTGCTGACAGAGAAAGTATCATGAACGATTCTTCCCTCACGGACGATGGATACGAGGATTCGGACAATATGGTCAGAAGAATCGACGTAAGCATTTTCCACTGTAAGCACATCCTCCAGGCGAGATCCCTCCTTCCCTTCAATATGTATCACAGAAGTCCTGCCATTGGCTTCAATACCCATTTCGTAAGAGCTAGAAGATCCGCCCGTATTGGTGAATGTCACAGAGGCACAATCGCCGGTGCACTCTCTTTCGGAAGAGACATTCGTCTCCTTATCCTTGATTTCGTATCCATAAGGATTAGCGTCATACACGTAGGAAGAAGAGCCCGAACCGGAAGCGCCGGCAGTCGTCATCTTCACTTGGATCATCTCGCGGATATCCTTGTACAAACGGGAGTCGTTGATCGTACCCTTCAGTCTGTGGTGAACCAACAACGCATTAAGCAAGGCAACCAATTGTTTAGACTCGGAGGTCACATCACATTCCGTTTTAGCGTTTTGATCCTGAACGGAGTTACACTTGCGAGCGAAGTCGTAATATTCATCGAACGACTTCGACATATGCAAAACACGGTTCAGATAATTGGTCAGGGAGACCTTCAGGTTCTCTCCGAGCTGCAGACGCGTTTGCGCACTGACAAGATTGCTGAACGAGAAGAGATTCTGGCCCAACACAAGCCTATCGCGTAACAATTGGTAATTACCCATCGCACTTGCGACCGTGCTACAAGGCATGCAGACATTACATTCAATCTCAGAAGGAATCACATAGCCAGAGTTCTTCAAATCATCCGAAGCGGTTCCGCTCCAAGAATTATTATGGCTTGCGTAGACGTTACGGCAAAGGCATAACATCGCATTGTAATTCTGCAAGGTGACACCTGTCTCTTTATTGAAATAAGCCTGTGCGCTGTGGACATTATATGGAAGCGTACTCTTTTGAGTCTCGAACGCGTCAGCCATCTGCATGATCAAATCACAACCACACTCATCCAAAGGCTTAACACTAGCAGCAGGATCCTCCGCCCCGTATGGCAACACGCCTGAGATCAAATCCATATTGCAATCCTCGCTATTTGGACTAATATTATAAGCATTCAACACATTCCAGAAGCTCAAGTGCTGAGGCTCATACGACTGCATTTCGGAAGGATCTTCGTTTGCATTGTATGATGCCAAATCCTCAGGGATAGAGCTATCTCCCATGACAGATCCACTTCTGTAAGCCGAATAAGCAAGAATATTTCGGAAATGATCTTTTATCTCATCATAGTTGGTTAAAGACGCAGGGAAACAATCCTTTATATCATCGAAGATGTTTTCGACTTGTGCATTCGCCTGATTCAAGCAAGATTTCCAGATTTTCGACTTAACGGCTTTCGCTTCATCCTTCCGCTCATCTGCGTCAGTTGCGAATGTCTCCGAGTTCTGTTGAACCTCATCATAAGACTGAACCCTAAGCGTCATATTTGCTTTCATCAACTCCAAGGCCGTATTTTTATCATCCGTATTAAACAAAGTTGTATTGAGTTTATCAATACCCTTCTTGGAGAATGACTCAAAGACGAAACGACGTTGAGTAAGATACAAAGAACGGAAAGTTTGCCATACCCTATCCCAATCCACATTGTAGTTGCCGAAACGGATAGAGGAGCATCCGCTATTACCATAAGCCACCTGAGGCAATGAGAAGTCTTTGACCGCCGAGATGGCTGATCGATAGCCGCCATTCTGATTGATCTGATCCGCAATCGTTGAGAGAACAGCCACTTCCCACATGTTCAACACAGTGTCCTGCTTAACAGCGGCATTACGCATTTTCTCGGAAAGAGCCCCATCCATACCATGACTGAAAATGAACAAATCCTTCGAAGACAAAGTTCTCAAGGAAGCAACGCTATTCACATTATCAAACTTCAACGGATTAAGCAATCCCAAGCTGGCAGCCTCATCGTATGTTTCCACCAGAATCATCTTTCTCTGGTAGAACTGCATATATTGTTCCAAGTCGCAATCCTTACTCATATTCCATTCCGGATGGTAATGAGAAGCCAGGTATTCCGCCCACGAGCTTCTATAATTTCTCACGAATCCGTTAATGGTTCGAATCGAATCCAATGCGACACCGCTCTCCTGAACGACAGCTTGGAATCCCGCATCATTTAATATTTTGCTGAAATTATCCACATCGCCATTCTTATAGAATATAGAGTAAGGCAAACCCACAGTATCACCGCTGGTTACAATTCTATAAGCTGCATATTGTCCACCACTCACCTGATTTTTAGGATCACCTGTCAGACCATCCTCACCTACCAGTTTATTTGCCAGTTCCTCGCCAGGGTTAAAGTCGTTTATCATGAGTTCCCTAGCCACTTTACAACTTGTAAGGGAATCCTGATTATTCAAACATTCAGCCAAACATTCCACGTAGGCCTCATAGCTTTCCGGATTCGATTCCAAGCAAGAGGAATAGCAGTCAGGCGTATTGCAGACCGTAAAATCCGTCAGTTGGATTTGCTCGTCGATAAAGTCGCGGAGTGTTTTAACCTCCTCGCTCATCAAATATTTCTCCACTTCATCCATACGAGAGAGAGGGTCAACCTGCAGCACCCTTGTGATTTGGTAGTTTCCGAGTGCGAAATCGGCAGAGAAGGAAAGACTTGTATCCTGCGAGCCAGTACAGCCCTGCAATTCAGCCCCGGTAAGGGAGACGGAGATAGTATCCACGAATCCTCCATCATACGACAAAGGAACATCCTTCCCGCATTCATCCTTAATGTTGATCGTCAACAAATAATTGCAATCCATGCAAACATTACCAACGTTAACGTTTTGCAGGACATATGAATAATCAAAACTGTACTTACCTGCGGTAGAGGCCAAGAAATGGAGGGAAGTGACAGATTCGGATTCACCCAATGGAACGCCCATACGATCCAATAGGTTCACATCACCCTTCGCCACATTCACCTTGGAATCAAGAGCGGATAACGACGCTGGATTTTCGCCCGCCATCGCGGTAGCGACAGTTCTTCCGTGCATGTCCACGTAGGAGACAGCGATAGAACCATTCGGATCCACCACCATATTCTTCTGGTAGTGTGAGAAATCTCCACATTGGGAACCGAACAATTTCCACAGATCCTCCTGCGTAGGCTTTCCGTAATAGTAAGAAGTTGGGTGCACGGAACTATTATTGTCAGCAGACCCCAACTGGTATTGTTTACCCACACCACCTTGGCGGCGGATACGTCCCGTATTATCCGGAGTATACTCCGTTTGGGAGAACGGATAGCCCTCCGCATCAGGGATGTACGCATGGAAACCACTCCTTTCCGGGTTAGAAGGAGAGTAATATTGGGCGCTACCGGACGTCATAGGCTGTGCCACCACGCCACAATCATTGTCTCCATCCCTCAGGTCAAACGCCCTTCTGTCGTAAGGGAGCGAGTTGTTGTTGTCGCTATAAAGATTAAAACGGTCATGATAAGCAATGACATCGCCTGGAATCATGGAAGGAACCGGCAAGGCTTGCACCGCCGCACGACCCTGATGGTCGTAGAACGTCTCACCGACGATGATATCACCATTTTCACTATTGCGGGTCAACATCTGACGGGCACGCATCGTACCGTCGTAATAGGTCATCACCTCCTTGTTCTTTCCCTCCTCACAATAATCGACCACCGCTTGCCAGTTCATCTTGTCATTGTCGTTTGAAGAGACCGTGATGGAAGAAGGAGCGGACCAGTCACTGTAAATAAATTTATTGTTAGACGTTTTGCGGAAAGACCTGACACGGACATAAAGTTTACCATTCTCATATATGGAAGGTATGTCATACGAGGTACCCGTCGTTTCGATGCGGGTCGCACCATTCCTGAAGTCAACCGAGGCATCACTCGGCACGCCACCATACGAGTTCACATAGGTCCACTCCAAATGGTATCCGTCCACACCACCTTCCGCGCTCCATGTCGCTTGAATTGGTCCATTCGAAACACTGGACAAACTTGGGCTACCCAACGCATAAATACACTGATTACCGCCAGACAACAAGCCCAAGACGAGTAACACTCTGATTAACGATATAGAAAATCTACGTTCCATTATATGAATTATTCTTATTAATTTCAACTAATTACATCTCAACGATAGGTGTATATTCCTTATATTGGTCGGTCAGAACAACTTTCTTGTCTTTTCCGACATGAAATATAGCGTCAGTACTGAACCGTTTCTTGTCGATACGTCCCTTTTCCTTGAACTTTTTAGAGACAATCACAAGCTTCGCCTTTTCCTGGACACCGGGGGAAACCTCCACCGCATCACGCAAGAAATATTCACACTTCTTCACCTTCCCGTCCCGCTTGCCGAAATAAAGATCAGCGGTCTCGTAGGTACCGCCTCGGAAAGTGATGTGATACACATGACTATTCCCTTTTATGCCCATGTATTGAACATCATTCTTTTTCTCGTCTCCCTGTTTCTCTGGGGATAACTCCTTCATCAGAGAGATAAATTTTTGCAGATCCGACTGGATCTCCTGTCGTTGCTTCTTTTCCTCGTCCGAGACCTCCGCATGAAGGGAGGCGATATAGACCAGGCGCGAATAATGATTCACGACCACATGAAAGTCGGAGTTCCTGATCTGCTCAGTCCCATACGAATTCGTATAGAACTTATTTCCATCCCTCAGGATAACGATATCCTGTGACTCAATCAGTTTATCCCCATCGAGGGAATAAAGGAGATGTTGGATATCCATCTCGTATCGGTCTTTATTATAAAATCCCGACGCCTTTGCGAGAGCATCCTCGAAGTTCTGGGAAAGAGCTTCGAACATGGACGAGCACAAAAGAATTAAAAACAATAATGTTCTGACCTTTGTCATACTTTACGCAATACATTATAAATCAGGGGGAGAAGAGGAAGAACACTTCTCCCCTCCGAGGAATCAATTTCCACCCGAGATCTTAGGTTTTGACTGTCTCGCCTCGCGGATGGTCATCACACCCCGTTCGGTCTCCTTCTTGATGCGGATCAATGCGCCTTCCTCGTCGTATTCGTAGAATGTCGCATAGTTCTCATCATCCAATTCCGCAGCGAGGCGCAACGTCTTCGGATCATAGACATAACCCTTCACGGAGGCGTTGAACGGATGGAAGCGGATATCGTCGAAGTAGACGTCATTATCTCCGCTCTCGTTCTTCAAGGAGATACGCATGTTCTCCGCATTTTGCGGGATGACGAAACTCTTGCTGATGCGCTGCCAGCCGTCTATGATGTTACCGTCAGGATAACAATTCACGACGAAAGGATCGGCACTGCCTATAAGGTCAAAGGAGAGTTGGATATAAACGTTCTCGAAAGATTCCTTTGTACCGATTTGATTGGTTGCGCTCACCCAACCGCTGACCACATACTTCTCCCCAGGCGTCGGAGAGAAACGGGACGGGCAGTCGTTGCATTTGTTCAGACGACAATTCTCCACATTGAGATTAATCGCGAAGTTCACGCCTTCTTCACACCCATCGGAGGTAACTCGGAGAGCAAGAGTACCCTGAGTTGATGTCGAAAAATTAGAGATTTTATCCTGCGATTCATTCCCCACATTCAAACTATCATTGCCGAAAGTCCAGACATATTGTGGATTGACCAATGGAATACCGGTTTGGAATCCTATCCGAAGCAACTGGTCCTTGCATACGGAAAAGCTTTCTTCTATAGACATGCCATCAATCGTAATCTTTCCATCATCTGGACAAATACAATTCACGACATGAATCTCGACAGCCTCATACACACCTCTCGGACATTCATCAGAGGTGACATGAACAGATAATATACCATCCCTTGACGGTGAGAAATCAGAGATTTCCCCCATGGAAGCATTCCCAACATTTAAAATACTATCATTAAATTTCCAGACATATTGTGGGTTGGTCAACTGAATACCCGGTTGGAATCCTATCCGAAGCATTCGACCAACACATACGGACATGGACGAATCAACCACAACTCCGTTCATTGTAATCTTTCCATTATCTGGACAAATACAATTCACGACATAAACTGAATCAATCATAGTCTGTTCTTGCTCACATCGAGACGAATCCTGCGAGTTGTATTGTATGGTCAATGACACATAAAATTTACCTTCATGAGGGAACGAATATTTCATCGTTCTTGTTGTGTCAACTATACTACCATTTACTTTCCACACATAGGTTTCCCCCACGTACGTACCCGCACCAGGACAACTGAAAGTCACATTATCCCCCACACATACCGCATTCGAACTACCCCCCTCAATCTCAAACTTGGAATTGACAAACTCCGCATCCACGTAGGCATAACCGAAATGGCCATCAATTGTACAATCAAACGTGGCAAAAGAAAGAGTGACAGAGTCTCCCGGCTGTGCACCTACCGCTTCCAAATCAATCATATTATAGGACCAATTCTTGGATAGCACGTCAGAATAAGTCCAATTATCGACGAGGTTCAAATAAGCTGTACATTTGCTAAAATCACGAAATTTATCGTAGTCTCCATAATATCGCTTCGAAACACACGAATCTAACGCAATAAAATTCCCATTGCGAGAAATAGAAACAGAAGCAATAAATGAAGGACGTTGAGAATCTTCATGGTCGTCGGGATCTTGCATCACCATCGCATAAGCATATTTGATGAATTTTCGGGAAGGATCATAGGCGAATGTATGCGATACTTTTTCGCACTGACTCCAATAATTAGAGTTACCCAACTTCAAAAATTTATTGCCCATGTTAGTCTTCAAAGATACGACACCACAACCATCATACTGAATTTGGTTGTCACTGGGATTTTCAAACACCATGAAACGTCGGAAAGGCTCTTCTATCGTCTGATCAATAGCAGTTTCGGGATTACCCCACAAAGCAGCGTCATTAATGGAATTATCATTAATGCGCCTAAGACGAACAGTAGCCTGGTAACATTTCCATCCTTCCAATCCATTTTCAAATCCAATATTCACTACAGAATCATTTGCCATTAAGGCAAATGGGAACATCAGAAAGGACAATAACAATATAATGAATTTATTTTTCATGGCCTCCACACACATACTTCGCTACTGATTATTTGATTATCGATACTCTTCACAACAACTACCGGATCGTTTATCTGCATCTCGCGCAGAGGTACACCCGTCATGGAATAATAGGTTTTCCTAAACAATGTATCATCGTTTACATTATCTACATTCCACGATAGCGCATCGATTAAATTGAAATACAGGAATTGGGGATCTTTCGTTAAATCTTCAAAAGGCTCATACATGCTAGCGTCATGATTTTTAGCCTGAAATATAATTCCAAAATAGCCACAATAGGTTGAAATATTCTGCGGAATAGTTAAATACATAGGATTCAAACTAACAGATATAGTATACCTTGTTAGCGCCACAGATATCGTATCAATCGCACAAGACACAAAAGACATATATTTACTGTCAAGATTTAAAGATGACCTTATTTCTCCATGTATATAAGCAACCGCAACCCTTTCATAGTAATCATATCCATTATAAACTCCATTTCTAAACGAGCTCAATTCGAACGAATAAAACCCATCACAAGAAGACATAAAACTCACGGTCAAAATAGAGTCCTGCAGGTTCCATTCGAGTCCCCAAACCGAATCCTTTTGGAATTCCTCCTGTTGTTGGGCAAAACATGTGCCCCCGAAGAGGAGTGTCAAGCCCACGATCACTAATGTTTTCAAATTTTTCATATTCCTGAATTTTTACGATTATACCAATTAATGAAATTACATTTTTATTCCGCGCATGGGACAAGGAGGAACTCGGTGGAGACATTCTCTTTATTTCCCACCCTGATACTCTTATCGCCCGTATGGGAGTTGTCTCCGTCCAGATGTTCTTTTGTGCCATCGAAAGAGAAGTGCGGCGCATAATCATCACTGTTCAGCTCAACATCCTCGAAGTTGATCACACCCAACTGCGTATAGCGCGAGTTAGCGGAGACCGCCACCGGCAACGTGGAATTATAGCCATACATAGCGGCGGAATAGCGGTCCAAGGCGTCGCGGTTCTCCATCTCGAAGCCGAAAGGACTGAATTTGGTGACCTCGGACGCGAAGGTCCATCCATCCTCCACCTTTTCCCAGTTCTTCACCCTGTTTTGGGCCGGGTTCTGATAGAAGGAAGAGAAGGATTTGTAGACACCGTCACGACGGATATTCGTATTGCGGTTCAAGTCAGACTGCGTACGAGGCGTCTGGTAAACCCAAGAACGCTTCACGCGGTAGTTACCCATCTCGCCCGTCAGGAACGGATTTTGAGGGATATCCGACTCGTTCGTCGCGCTATATTGTTCACAGAGCATCTCACCCCAATTAGACTCATACTCCACGGCACCGGCATCCACCACATCCTTGAACTCCAGCTTGCCGTTCTTGATCGGGTTCGACATGAGGGTCAAAGACTCGACAGGGACGCTTTGTTGGTTACGGTGACCAGAGCGGAGCACCTTCACGTCATAGCTACCGGAATAATCCGTGTAACCCTCCTCATCGACCACCGTCACTTTGTTGTTGGCAGGGTCAACCGATTTCACCCAAACCTTTACCGACTCATTATCTTTCTTATCCAGATCAGTCTCGTTCGAGTTCTTCACCAACAACTCATCGCCCACGCAGAAGAAGTTAGATGCGTTCGCACAATTGTCGAACCTAACATTCTGCGCCTCGTATGCCACATTCTGGTAGGCAGGAGCCATACCCGACTCCACCCAATGGGAAGGCAATTTGAAGGAGTAAATAGAATCGTTGAACTCGTTCACCGTACGGGTGAGGAGCACCTCGCCCGTCTCGTCGTCCCACGCCATATTGGTCGTTTCGACATTAGAACCGAGGTCCTTAGCCACCACCTTATCCAAGATACCATAGCGAGTAACCACCTTCGTACAAGCGATGGAGCGGTAACGCGCATAATCGGTACTTACAGAAGGCCAACCGGAAGGAGCGATCAACGGGAACATACCCAGCATGGAAGCATCAATATCCAAAGCGAGGCCAAAGTCCATAGAAAGGGAAACACTTTCCCTCTCGTCGAAGACCATATCGATTTCCAGACCCGCTTTCGCATTTTCTTTGACCTTTCCGTCCTTGGAGATGGAAGTAATCTCATTCAGCAAGGAATTAGATCTGTTCTTCTTATAGAAATACTCCACGGAAGAGATAGGCACATTGCTATTCTCCGCATAAACTTTCTGAGACTTTTGTTTACCGTGCATATCGTTAAGTTCAACAGCATAGCTTTGGCTAACGACCACACGATTATCATTACTTTTAGACAACACGCTTATCACAGGATTTATCTTATATGGCTTACGGTCAATACCGATTGCCGAAATAGACACAGGGAAATCCTTAGCGGTATAGAACTCATTGACGACACAACCCGTCGCTGTACGGGTGACGCCCTCATGTTTCAGCGGCGTAACCGTCACTTGGCTATAGCCAACCGAAGGAGCCGGCATATAGGATTCGCCATAAGGTTTTTCGACCACGAACTGGTTGTCAGGAGCCATACACACCTTTTCATTGTATATATCCGGAGAGCGCATTGCGCACTCCTCGATACCAGTCGAAGGCTCATACGAAGCGACACCACTACTGATCACGGTACCCTTCTCGATACCAGGGTCACTTCCATCGGCGATTTTGGTATAAGTGTAAGTTTGTCCGTATGTGAAATTCTCCTGATCTCTCGAGGAACCACCCAACAAACCCTGCTTCATCGAGCCCCAATTATCATCGATGGTAATCTGCTTAACACGGAGTCCACCACCCTTTTGACAATAATTCGGGTTGCACAATCTAAGATAAGAATTCTCAGGGCGAATAGTTCGGCAACAACCCTTGTTATAAATGACTCTTTCCACACCCACAGCGATGGAAGCCAAGTCATTGACGTTACCAAGCATTTTGCGCAGCAGCGTGACAAAATCATTGCTATTCTCGTCATAATGCTTTTGCAGGTAATATTCAGGCTTATTAAGACGGATATACTGGATAGCCGCCTTCTGCATTGGAAGGATAGGATCTCCATGGTCGCCGATTTGCTCCCGACGGAACTTCAAGCAACCGATACCAGAAACAGGGCTATAATCATAATCTATGACATGAGCATATCCATTGACATACTCCTCTGCCTGGTTTCCAGGTCTTAAGCAGGTGAGGAACTTGAAGAACACCTCAACGTCCAAGTCTTTGGTGGTGGCACCGATTCTAACACCACTCGTTCTAATAGGACTCTTACCTGCAGGCAAATATCTGCGGCCGAAATCATCCTTATCCGTAGCCTGAGCACTCACAAAGACAGCATCATAGCCCTCCTCCATATCAGCAAATATGCTATTAGGCTTAAAACGGTCATTCCAAAAACCCACACCAAGGATCTTAACCATCTGGGTAGCGCGTTTATCCTGTACGAACGCATAATCGTCAGACTCATACTGCACCTTGATAACACCACCGGTCGGCGACTTGATTTGGGAGAGGGTCCAAGCGGCGACATCCTGATTCAGTGCATCTAGATCTTCCGCCTTCTGAGAAACATATGGATTATCGAGATCCACATGTCTCGTATAAGAACCCCAACGATTCATCGCATGCGTATTGTAATCCGGATTGAAACCGTAGGTGAATTCATAAGGGCTCATCTGCGCCTTTTTAGAATCGAAATACTTGAAGGCGATGGACGTCAACGTCAACTTACCATCTCCATTGCCATTATAGTTTGGTTCAGCCTTAAATGCAGGGTTATGCTTACACAAGCTATAATCGTAGCTGAACACGACGGTTTGAACAGGGGTCAGAGTTCTCAAGGAACCAGATTTAAGCGCAGCCTTAAAAGCGGCGTCATTAACATACAAGGAAATTGAATCCAACTTCATCAAACACTTCTCACCTTGAATCTGATTGTTATTAGGACCAAGCATTTCGGCCTTAGCTTCAAACGCATCATATCTAGGAGAATAGAAGAACATCGCCACATGGTTTTTGGACTCAATCGAGTGGATATATTTGATTTCCTTCTCTCCATAGAGATAAGAAGCCTTGTTATCCTTGTTAGAACTCTTGAATCTATCTATGAAATTAGCCCGATTACATTGATACGGAGTTCTCCACTTATAGTAGGAACTTTGATTAACGTCACCACCGTACAATCTCGCATAGTTGATTTTTGCATACGAACCCAAATCGTCAGGAGTAGGGCCATCGCCAGTCACATCCACATAATCAGGAGAGAGGTATGCGGACAATTGATAACCGCTGGCATAAGGAGGCAACACATTGCAATTGTAGTAATGATCATCGCCCTTCGTATTATTTTCAGAAGCGTCGTTCGGATCAAACGGAACCATAGCACCATTAGTCTGTTTCAAAACAGTCTGATCCACTTCACCAACATTAAACGTCACCTCTTTCTGGACGAAGTTATAGATTTGGTCGCCATAGACATAACGGGTGCCATCAGGGCGGGTCACTGTAATTTCAGAGATATGATGAGGTTTTCTACCGTCTTGCCCATATCTTTTCATATGCACCATATTCTTTTCGTACGAGCCGTCCGTTTTCATCTCGTAAAGATCCATTTCCTTATTGAGACCGACGAGCGAAGCTTCCTTAGCAGTCAAGTAGGTCATAGTTGAATTACGCTTAGCCCTCGCCTCTCTTTTAATTTCTCTAGGAGAGACGGAAGATCCGGGAACATTTCTTGGAGAGGCAGAAGATCTGCCGGAAAGCGAGAAAGAATTCAAGGCGCCCTCCTGATTAATATTAAAACGCACAGGGCTCACGCCACACATCAGATCATAATATTCATCATCGTACACCGAGAAATCGCCCGAGGTTTTAAAATAAACCTTCTCATACAAATTACCAGGTTCCGAAGAATGGAAAGATGTTTTCGAGAAAGGCTCGTTATTGCTGGTCCACCTACCTGAATACGAGCGGTCGAAGCCGCCCGACAGGTTAACACCCGCCTTAAACAAATTAGCTCCAGAGATATCAACACCCACGGCACCATTTCCCGAGCGGTTTTCCACAACTGGGTCATACACCCTGCTGACGTCACGGAAAGGTCTGAACATACCCGTGACACCCTGTCCCGAAGCCGTATAAGTATCATAAGTCATTTGAGTCAAAGCGATGGCAGGGAGATTTTCCGTGTAGGCTTGATCCTTCTCCCTGTTGAAATCATGCATAGCGTAAGGATTATCCTTACCCAAATCAGAATAGAGATAGCCATAAGCAGGAGCTCGTTTCGTTTTCTCCGGCATATATTGTCTGCTATATGAGCCATCAATGGATTCCTCACCTGCGAACAAGAAAGCCTCCAAACCAGTACCGATCTCCACCTTCACGGAGTAAGAATTCATGTCATTAGACAATTGAGGCACATAAGTTCTAGGGTTAAGCGGGATAGTAACTGAAGAGCCCAAACAAGCTGAAAATTTCTTATCATTGGCAGGAAGTTTGTTAGACCATTCCAATGTGCTAGTTGGAGTGACCGTGATTTCCCTCATGCCACTTCTAGAATTAAATGCAGTACCGAAGCTAAGACTAGATGTCACAGTAGCATTTTCATCACCTATCTTATTCGAGGAATATCTGGAGAGATTAAACGATGGAGAAATAGACAAACCACTTTCTGTACTATTTTGTAATCCCAAGCCCAAGGATGAGCTGCTCTTATCACCCAAACCCGGCAAACGGAATGATGCGGAGATTCCAGACTGCAAAGCCAACCCCGTATAGTTGTTATAAGCGACAGAACCACTGAGAGAAAGTCCTCTCGAAGCACCTTCGGCGTTAAATCCCAAAATCTCCGGTTTCAGATTCAGTCCGACAGAAGCCGTCCACGAAGGCTTGATATTGGTAGTCGTGACGATTTGGTCTTCTCCATTGAAATCATCAGGGACACCACGGACATTACGGTTGATGATACCACCTGCGTTCAAAGTCCAACCCAAGCCAACCATACTAGCCTGATCCTCCACGCCAATACCGGACGAATAACTAATGTTAATCGGGTAACCATCCACATCCATCAACGGGATGTTATAGCTAAAATCACCCGTAAACAAATCCACCATATTGTCAACGCCCGATGGGGTGAAAGTCGCGAATTCAGGTTGCGTCGGACCACCTGTCAGCGCCCAAGCCTGGAAAGGGGTGAACACCAACTGAAACAACCACACAAACGAGACAACTTTTGTCCAATAACTTTTTCTAATCTTGTCTATCATAATATTATCGTTTTTTTCACCTATTAATGTTCCACTACACAAGGGTTGCAAGGATTACATCCATTGACAGTCACAGTCTTTGTCAACGAAACAACCGAAGACTCATCGCAATCATTTCTCTTAACCGTCAACGTAACCTTATAGTCGCCATCGGAAGGGAAGTATAATGTGACAGACTGGCCCTCCACATCGAGATTCGGATTAGCCTCCACACTCCAACGATATGAAACCCTAGGGCCCATGTCAGAGGCAGTCAACACAACACCACATTGAGTTGCAGATTCGAAAGAGAAATCCAGATCACTTTGTTTAAGCAAAGGACGGACTATGACATTCTTTTTCAGCACACAACCATCTTTCATACCCTCAACCGTATAAGTCTTTTCATCGAAGCCCAACACGACATCCGTAACGGAGCATCTGACACAAGACAAACCATCCGAAGGATACCAGTAATATTCATCCGCTCCATCCGCACGCATTTGAACCTTTGAGCCATTGCACTCCTCGAACTCTTGGACCACATCAAAGTCAAATGGATCCTTAACATTAACGTCCACCGACTTCGTAACGACACAACCGCCAGCGGTGATGACCTTAACCGTATAGGTCATGGAACGATCAGCGACCAACGTCGGAGAAGCGGAAGAAGCGTCACTTAAGCCTTCAGAAGGAGTCCAGCTATAAGAAGAACCACCTGTAGCATTCAACCTCACGGAAGAGCCATGACAAGCGGCATCCGTGGATGCAGTGGCTATGACATCTTTCGTGGAGAGGGCTTGAACCGAGAAATCCTTCTTCACTTTCGAGCCACACCATGAAGTGATTTCCACCGTATAGAAATCAGCATGATTCACAGAAATCGAAGACTGGTTGCTGATAACACTATTATTACCCACAACACGCCATTGGTAAGAGGCGCCTGGCACATAGGCGGAGAGTGTCACGGAAGAACCCGCCTTACAGATTTGGCGAAGAGGTTCCACCTTCACAGCAGGTTCAGGACAAGCGACGCTGTCGCAATCCTCCAGCAAGGAAACCAGCGCTGGGATATCCGATTCTTTCTTCATCAACACTGTCAACCCAACCAAAGGATCCGCTGTCAATGCGCATGAAGGGATGGACTCCACATTACCACCAGCGCAAGGTGTAGTCCACTTCACTTCGACAGTACCCTCCTGAGAATCTCTCTTTTTCACATAGGCAAACATATAAGATTTACCCGCATTCAAATAGATTGAATCAGAAAGCGTGCCGTTATTAGATATGCGCATCACATTATCAATAAACAAGTTACCATGAGTAGTATTGGTTTGGAAGACATATTTACCATCACACGGAGGCGTGATAAATCCAGTCCATACCACATAGTTCGCATTAATCAAGGACAAGTCCTCAGAAAGTGAGGAGACTTGAGAAGAGGCAATTTTCCTACCCGTAAAGCAAGCAGGCTGAACGGTCTCCGGAGAAATCGAATCATACGTAGTCATCAACAAGCCCGACAATTCACGATTATCCACGGAACGCAAGCTTATTTTTCTTTGGGCAGAACAACCCTCCTTCGTGAACTCAACATAATAATCGCCGGCAGGCACATTGGACAAGGAATATCCAGTACTCAAATGATTCAATTCAGCGTCAAACCATCTCACGGAGAATGAGTTCAAAGGAGACGCCTCATTATCGGTTGAAGAGACAGAGACAACACCATTGCCACCGCAATCCGGGTATTGGTCTACATTCACCCAAAGGTCGGAAGCACAATTACCCGCACCACCACAGTCAGACACGACGATATTGAATTCTTTTCTAGAAACGATGGTATCATTGCCACGCGCACACATCACATCAACCCAATAAGTGGTCGTTTCGGTTGGAGAGACAACGATTCTATCCGTTTTCTCATTCGTGCTCCAACGGTAAGAGATGATACCCGAAGGCGCATTATCCAAGCGCACCTTCAACCTAGCCTTATTACCGAGACAAAGGTGATCAGCCCCATCCACCTCAAAGGCGATAGTATCAGTAGGGATCGCACCAGAGCCACACAGGCGAACCGAATAAGAAACGCTCACCGTATCGACCATAGAAGCGTTATTGAGATCACGGACAACCAATCTACGAGTCACCGTATAATCGCTCGTCAAAGGAGTTGGAATAGTAACGGAAGTAGTGATAGGATACAACATACCGCCCACATACATCGTATCTAGTTGAGAAGACGGATCCAACCAATTGTAAACGTAAGAACCGCTTCCACCCTTAACATACGCTTCGAGACGAGCGACATTCGTATTCATTACAGTATCACAAATAACCTTGCTAACCGGTGTCACGCTCATACCACAACCCGAGCAGTTCGTGCTAAGGTTGCCATTGTTCCAGTTCCATTTACCGTCCGATGACTCACTCGCACCCTGCAAACATACATTAACAGAAGGTCCCACAATTTTATTTACGTTGACACCACTAACCTCTCCTGTAACACGAATACATCCACTTCCACAGAAAGGCACAATAGAGGCGTCATTAGATTGAGGTTTGACATTACTAATTTTTCTGAATTTCGTAACTGATCCCGCTTCCAAAGAGAACATCTGATTTGTAGCATGATCAATAGAAGTCACACGATCATAATCGATCAAATTATAGTTTGTGATCTTACAATCCGGATCAGCGATTTGCAAGCTAGAAGAAGATAGGAAAGAACCCATATTCACCAAACGAGAATAATTGAGCATCTTAAACCTTCCGATAGTAGTAATAATACCACGGTTATATAATCTGGATTGCTGGTTCATTTTGGCAGGTTCTCCAGTATTATCATTTTTCTCATTAGAGACTATAGTCACGACCGTTCCAGTGTTCACGATTAATCGAGAAGTTTTACTCATTGAGAAGAATTTCCCTGCCGTTTTTCTTCTTTCGAAGGTGAAAGGTCCCGAGCCATCCAAAATCAACGTACCATCATACGTTTCCATCTTGAGAGAGGTAGGCACATTCGAATGGATATAAAGAGATGTGTTTTCGGACAAATAAATCTCATATGTTTTTCCAGGCTCAGGAATAGTAGCCTGATAGTTACCTGAAAGGAAAACATTTACAGAATCAGGTGCAGGTAACGGTACTAAGATAGCAGGTTGCCCGTTCGTCATCATATAAGCAGTATCGCTCAAATCCAGGTCACCACATTCAGGGACAAAAGGATCCACAGGAATGGTGTCACCACCGCCACCCTGACAGCTTTCCAGGACAGCCACCTTTGCGAGCAACGTTGAGTAGAGCTTACCCGTTGGAACATGGTAAACAAATGCCTTATACTCCTGAGACATAGCTGGCGTAACCGTAATAGATCGTCCAGCATTAGGGAAGCCCTTCCATCTAACCTCGAAATCATCATAATAAGAATCATCGTTTCCTATCATAACCGTCAAGGTCGTTGATGAATTAGGACAAATTTCCGTCTCACCATCCACTCTAATATTCAGGTTATCCTGCTTATATAGATCCGGAACGGTAATTGTTTTTTCGCAGCTAACCGCGCCATTCGTGATGACAACAGAAAAGGCAGTATCCACATTCGCAGGCAAAAGGAAATTAATCGAAGAAGTGGTCGCACCATTGCTCCACAAATAAGACGTACCACCAGAAGCGGACAACGTCACAGCCCCGCCATCTATCATGGAAGTCAACTTAGCCTTCATAACCTCAACACGGTAAGAGGCGGTGTACTCACGTTCTGTGGTAGGGTCAAACACATTCACCGTATAGGTTTCGCTATGTTTTGGCACAATCACGATATTCGGTGTGGTATAAGTGCGGTTGTTCACCCATTGGAATGAACAAGAATTACAGCCAGTAGAAAGCGAAGCGGAAAGCAGAACTGTATCACCCATACAAACGATAGGCGTACCTGTGATCGTCACAGAAGGGATACTTCCAGCAGGGATAGAAGGTTTCTGAACATCTATGCCACGCTTACATACCTTGCCAAATTCATCCGTGATTTTCACCTCGTATTGTGTGAGATCCGACGTTTTAGGAACCGTAATGGAAGGAGTAGTTTCTTGGGTTGACCACTCATAAGAGACGCCTCCCCTAGCGAACAAGACAACTGAATTGCCGACGCCCACACTATCCACATCCACGCTCAACACATTGACGCGGAAAGAATCCGTTCCCGTCGCACCCGTAGCCAAATCCCTCACGTGAACCACATAGGTTTTAGACTCTACTGGGGAGACTGTGATTTGGCTCGTATGGTTTTGGGTCTCGTCCGCAATATTCCAAGAATAAGCGTAACGACCGGAACCGTTGATTTCTCCCGCTTTCAAAGTAATAGACTCACCCTCGCATAAACTCGTATTCGTTCTAGAGGAAGAGGAACCCGGTCCGTCATCAGGGATAATCACGACAGCAATCGTGTCAGGAACAGTGACAACGCCAGGCTGTACATTCACCACGGCAGAGCACTGATGTCCATCCCTCGTGACATTCACGGTATAGCTTCCCGCCACATTAGCAGGCACTTCAATAGACTGAGTATTACCACCATTAGACCAAGCGTAATCGCCACCACCCGTCGCAACGAGTTGAGCCGTCAGATCATTCTGTTTGTTGATCTTGGCAGACATTACGATGACTGTCTTCGTGGCGGTCATTTTCTTACCGCTATTCAAATCGGTAACGACAACCTTATATTCTGTAGTAACTTCATCCTTGACACGGATGGAAGCGTTCGTTGAGATCAGCAAATCATTTTTATACCATGCATAACTCAATGATCCGCCCTCCACAGAAACGCTAGCCGACAAATCGACAGAATCCGCCTCGGCATTCAGACAAAGGTATGCTTTATTGTCCTTCGAGCCCGAACCGTCCACAATCTCCACCTTGTCCGTCTTATTGCTGAAGAAGATGGTATCAAAGCACACATCATCAACGATGAGGAGACAAGTGTCGAATCCGGCAGGATAATCAACCACAAACGGATTGCCCATATATGTTTTGTCGCTAGTCGGATCAGAGACATTCTCATACTTCCACACATATTTCGAACCGCCCGCACCTTGAAGGATAGCCTTCGTTTGGGTCTCTGTCGACAACACCACAGAATAGATTCTGCGCACGACGATAGTTTTCTTCGCCACCTTGTGGAACGAACCATCCGAATTGCTGACGGTCAGCACATATGTTGTAGTACTATTAGGGGATACCTCCACCGATTTCGAAGTTGAATTCAATCCCAGCCACTGGTAGGTGTGGTCCTGAGAATCATCGGCTGCGGATAAAGTAACCACATCCCCTTTACATATGTAGATCGTATCATTCGTCGAAGAGAGCGTATCACCGTCCTTAGTCACGACGACGAACGGAATATACGGAGGGACGATGACTGTGTCGATAATAGGAGTAGTATCACCCACGCCACCGTAGAGTTTCAATTTACACATCTGACCATTTTCCACCCATACATGCACGGTGGAATCCGCAGGCACTTTATTGATGGTCTTCACCACGCCATCCAGCATATAGGTGATTACGCCCATCTCATTAGAGATGACCTGCATTGAAGGGACACTCACATGGGAGCAAGCATATTTCACAAGACCCAAATCCAAATCCGTCACCTTCACACAATAATCACTACTTATCGTTGCGCCATCAACAATAGAATCAGTTACTGCGCCAGTATTCCACTCATATGAATAATGGCCGCTTCCCCCGCTCACTATGGAACGGAGAACTATATCCGAGCCTGGGCAAACCGAAGCCGGTCCATCGATGAGGACCTGTAAAGGCTTATGGTTGTCGTACTTGTCATTCAAATTATTGACAACCACATTTGCAGTACATGTTTTGCCACCAATGGTCAAATCAACCGAATAAGTTCTTTCATTTTCGCTCAGCGGAACACTAATATAAGGAGTTTTCGCACCCGTGTTCCACAAATAGGAGTCTGCCTTAGAGGCTGACACGATCACAGCGTCATTTTCCTTAGACAAGAAGGCGCTTGCGGTCAACACTTTAACGACAATATCCCTAGAACCGATCAGTTTGGTTCCATTCTCCGTAACATAAACTCTATATTTCGTCATTTCAGTCGGATAGACTGTAAGGCGGGAAGCGCCACTTTCTGCAGCAACTTCAATCTCCTTCTCATCAACCACCTTCACCCAACGATAAGTATATTGGGCACCCGGTTTGCCCTGGACATTGACGCCCAAGGAAGTGGAGGAGTTTTGGCAAATAATCGTATCTCCATATATAAGGATTCCATAGGTGAAATCATCATCACCACCACCGACGTCGCCGCCGCCACCGCCGCCACCGCCGCCACCGCCGCCGCCACCAGAGCAACCTTGGCAATGGTTTTGGAGAACAGCGCCTCCTGATTTGTTCTCAGAAGCGCCTTCCACGTAGTGGAACTCACCGGAGAAGCCAGTTTCCGTACAAATGTAGGTCAAATCACCATAAGGAGTAATTAACCCATTATTCGCAACGAAATTGCTCACCTTAGAGATTGTTCCGACAGAATGCAAGCATCCGCCGTCACCACGTATTGGGGAGTTGAGGTGGGAAGATCCTCCCACATTCATAATTGAGTGATTCGCCAAGCAAACAAGTTTATTACTATTCAGCCACATATCCCTATCGACGTTAACCAACGACAAGTTGGAATACGCACCGTCGATTCTCAGGCCTGCCCCCACGATGTTTATCGTTCCGGCATTGATGACATAAGCATCAGAGTTGAAGTTCACGACAGGTTCCTTATTAGAAGGCGTCAGGATCGTGAGCTCACCACGGTTCACGAAACTAAGTCCGTTTTGGAGGCCACCCAAAATCGTCACTTTTGCACCCTCATTCACATATAGCCATGCATTGTTGAAGGTACATTCTGTCGTGAAGAAGTATTCTCCCGGCCCATCCGCGACCACAGAACCTCCATTCAAATGGAAGGAATACGTACCAGACTGATTAAGAAAGAGAACCTTACCACTGGCTACCTGTATCGGCTGATTCCCCGAATTAGCATAAAGGAGAGAGGAACTACTGAACATACTAACTTCCTTATCTCCAGGATCTGTTGCGCATTGTGCATAAAGATTTTGCAAGCAGCATAAGCTCGACAAGAAAATCAGCACTTGTAAAACTCTTTTGTTCATATCTCGTGAAAATATACCACTGGGGGCTATTAATATTTAATTATATTCGACATTTATGACTATAACAATAAGCTACACATTATTACCAGCATCACTTCTAACCACGCAATCGGACAACCTGTCATCGATGTCAATTTCATCCTCGGCAAGTCCACACCTAACACAGACACCACAGAACTCCTTCATCATCAACACAATGCCCAAATGAAACAGAAGGGCGATCAACTCCTTATCTATATTAAGTTCAAATCCAATTAACATTTTCAAAAAACACCAGTGAAATAATACCGCAAATATAATACAATGAATCGCCATAAAAAAAACAAAAACATGATAAAAATAAAGGCTATACTGTGATTTATTTCATAAAACGCTGATAATTCGGTACAAATAATTTTTAAAATAAACCAATATATATACCAAAGACCATCTTAAAAGATAAGATAAGGCACATAAATCGGCGAAAAATAAGGGAAAAGCACACAAAAAACGGGCGGAAAAAGAGCAAAAAAGGAGCAAAAAAAAGCCGTCGAAGCAAAAAACTTCGACGACTCCATATACTTTTGGATACCGATTACCAGTAAACGACCGGACAAGGATATTTGTCTTTCACGCGAATCACGTAAATGAGGTTGATTTCATGAGACCATGAACCATTTTTCTTCTTGCGGGAAGTGAATATGTCGTAGACGTAATTGGCTTGGAAACTACCGAATTGCACACCAGCCGTCACGGAAGGCGTGTGGACCTCACTAAGGTTAGTACGGTAGGACGCACCGATTATGATAGGGCTAATCAAAGCACATACACTCACATACAAATCCTTGAAGACGTCCTGCTTCTGGAAATTAATCGTACCGAAGATGTAGTTGCTGGAAAGGTCATCACGACTAAACAGACCATTTCTGTACTGAAGGTCGTGGAAATACGTGGTATGCAGGACTAACTTACGCTGCAGTTGATTATCAGGCTTATCCATGAAACCGTTCTTAGGTTCGCCAATGTGGTAGATGGCGATACCCGCCGTGAGTCTGTTCTCGATCACATACGAAGCACCAGCGGAGAAATCGGGGAAGACACGGGAATCATTTTGGATATTTTCCATTGTCTCGTTGGTAACTTCCCTATAAAAAGGGTTGTACTGGTCTTCGAACACCAGATCACCCCCCAAGAAGTTCGCATAGAGGGAGGCCTGCAAACCCAAACGGACAAATTGGCCCTCCGTCGTACGGATCGTGTGGGAATAGATGAAGTCGAAATCATTGATCTGATAAGTACCCGCAGCCATATTATCGTACGAATAAGCGAAACCCACAGAGCACATCTGCTTGTAGAAGTTCTGGTCGTACGAGAATCGGACCGTGTGGTACTTATTCCCCAGCGCAGGCCATTGTTGACGATAATTCAATCCAAAGCGAATCGCATTCGCACCACCCACCAAAGAGGGGTTCAAACTAAACGGCACATTGTTATGGTTCGAAAAAGAGTAATCCTGGGCGAATGTGCCCAAGCACGAACAAACAGCCAATATTATTCCTACACAAAATTTCCTCATTTAGATTCTATTTTAGAATTGTTACATAACCTTTCCTCTCGCCGCTTTTCCCTATGCCCTTGTAATTACTGTAGAAAGTAACGTACCAGCCATAGATTTCATTCGGACAAGGGTGACCGTTCAAATCATTTCCATCCCATTTGTCGTCAATCGAATCGCCAACGAACACCGTCTCACCACATCGGTTATAGATGGTGAAATGGAAATCATCGATATATTCGCCTCCTCGGAAACGGAACACATCATTCAACCCGTCACCATTCGGCGAAAAGACGTTCGGCGCCCAAAAATCCTTCCAAACATACACATAACTAGAATGCTGATATACACATCCATCTTCACTGCGAGCTCTCATATACACTCTGAATGAATCCTCTGTGACAACATCCACATCACGGTACTCATACACGATATCCTCGCCCTCGAGGACATCCGATCCATCGCCCGGATCCCACGACCATTGGGTGTTTTTCGGGTAAAATCCCCTGAAATGAACTGCAGGGGCATCCCTTTCTATCACTGGAGGAAGGATCTGGAACGTCATCTCGTTATGGTCTTTCGGTTTAATCCACATCGAATCTGTCCCTTGACAACCATTCTCATCAGTACCCACCACATACACCATCGTAGGTTCTTCAATCAATGCATCTAAATCGTAAGACGATGTGCCAGAGATAGTTAGATTATATGGCTCACTACTCCACACATAATAGGATGCTCCTTCAGCCTCCATTTCAACCTCAGTAGGCTCTCCGGGACAACCCTTCTTACGAACTTCCTTCAAAGATACATTTAAATCTGGATAAACCTCCACTTTAATCGTTTTTTTTGCATAACATCCGTCAATTAATCTTCCTTTGACCATGTAAGTGGTCGAATTTGACAACGAATAGGAAATCGTGGCCGTGCTATCTCCAGTGGACCAAACATACTCGTCAGCGCCCGATGCGGTCAGCGTAAACGACTGATTTTTACATATTGTAGTCTCCCCCATCACGTTCAACGTTGGCATCGGACTAACGGTCACATAGATATCGAGCGTAGAGGAGCAATCGCCCTCCGAACCGATCAGTGTAATCAACGAATTATTTTCCGGCATATAGACCAACCGCTCACCCTCCTGGACAATGGCGTCATTATGCGCCCATGTGTAATTGGAAGCGCCGGCGGCCAACAACACGACATTCTCTCCCTGACAGACATTCGTCTCTCCCGTGTAGGAAATGGTAGGAGGCAACACTGTATGGACTTTCTTCTGGGCCGTGCCGGAACATCCATGGGAATTCCATGCACGCACCTCGAACAGTTTCTCTCCCATGAGAGGCTCTGTGACCTCCGCCTCAGACTCACCCGTGCTCCAGACAAACTGGACAAGGTCTTCTCCTGTGGCCTTCAGCGTGACAGGACTGTTCTCACACACTTTGTCGGCTCCTTCTATCGTAATGTACGGATTCGGGCTGACCGTGAATGGCACTTCCACCTTGGTCGCACACCCATTGTCGTTCGTGCCGACCAGCGAAACAGAGGAGGAAAGCGTAGGCTTGGACGAGAATCTATCCCCATCGATCAAGGCGTTCCACACGAAGGAGTCCGCACCTCGGGCGATTAGGTTCAACGAATCGCCTTGGCAAAGGTCTGTCTTGCCATCCACCCAAATTACCGGGGAAGGAAGAACCGTGACAGGAACATCCACCCTGGTCGAACAACCGGCCGTCGTTCCTTCCACCCAAACTGTCACATTGGTGTTCGGCACGGAGACGAACGAATTGGACGTGGAACCATCGCTCCACAAGTAGGAGGAGGCGCCCATAACGGAGAGGTTCAACGCAAGGCCCCTACAGAGCGTCGTCACACCCGTCACAGCAACGTCCGGCAACGGTATCACATCCACACGGTATTCCCGCTTCGACATACAACCAGACGTGGTATCTGTTCCGACCACCTCGAATGTGGTCGTCTCATCCAAATAGGTTTGGCAGGTGGTGCCAATCATTCCATTGCTCCATTGGAAGACGCAGGAGCCATCCTCATCGGAGGCTTTCAGGGTCACCACCGTGCCTGCGCAGACGCTCACCGGACCGTCCACCGTGAAGGAAGGGACAGGATGCACATTCACCGTATAAGAGGCGGAAGCCACACACCCCTGCTCGGATGTTCCTTTGACGTAAAAGATTTGGCTGGACATCAGTGTCTTATCCACGTAGCGCTCCACTTCACCCGTGCTCCACTCATACGAGTCGGCTCCTTGGGCGTACAACGAAACGGTTTCGCCCGCACAGATCTCGTTCTTACCATAGATGGCCACCATAGGCACTGGATTGACCACGATAGGGATCTCTTCCCTCACCTTGCACCTACCGTTGGCACCTTCCACCCAATACATGGAGGTGTTCAGCGCCGGCATACGGTTGACGACCGCACCTTCCGATCCATCATCCCACACATACGATTGCGCGCCTTCCACCCAAAGGTTCAGCTGCTCACCCTCGCAGATGTCACGGTTACCATAAACCACCATCTTAGGGGATGGGATGACAGGCACCTTGTACTGCGCCGCACCCGAACAACCGTTCGTATCGGTTCCGACCACCGTATAGGTGGATGTCTCCAACGGAGAAACGGTCAAGGTGTCGCCCGGATAGACGTTCATCCAGAAATATTCCGCGGCGCCTGAAGCGGTAAGAATGGCTTGCTCGCCCTCACAAATATCGTCCGGACCAGACACGGAAATCTCCGGCAAAGGATTCACCAAGACATTCACGCACTTGGTCGTCTTACAACCCGTGCTCGTGTAAGTACCCGTCACACAATAAGTAGTATTCTGCTGAGGGGTGAAATGCAGCGTGTCGCCCTCCGCCGCGGAGCTCCAGATGAACTTGTCCGCATCGCCCCACACCCAAAGTTTGGCAGGCGTGTTGTAGCAGACGGAAGAGTCTCCCTTAATATAGATAGTAGGAGAAGACGACACGCCCACATAGACGTCTTTATCATATTGACAATTGAACTGGTCGATGATGCTCACCCGATAGGTTTGGCTCGTCTCCGCCCGCTCCGACATGGAGATGTCGTTCGAGATGGTATCACCCGTCTGGTTCACCCAGAAGAATTGGTTACCGATTTGGGAAGAAAGGCACGACAATACGATCATATCCCCGTAGCAAACCCTTTGGTCTCCATCTATGGTAAGGATCGGTTTAGGATTCACCTTCACCATCTTAGTGAAAGTGGACGAGCAACCACGGTTCGAGATGACCGTAAGGGAAACCTCATACTCGCCACCCTCCTTGTATTCGTGGCGAGGCGATGCCTCCGCGGAGTAGTAGCCATCACCGAAGTCCCAGCGATAGGTCTTGATCTCATCACGTTTCACCACGCTCTTGTCGATGAAGTCTACCGTCATATTACAAGTATCCTTATAGTCGAAGTTAGGTTCCAACACAATGGTAGTCAGCACCGTATCCGCCAAAATCTTCGTGCAGGCGGAGTTGGAACCGATCATCTCGCAGCAGTAATGCGCCCCGTCCACGATCTCGTCCTTCGGAATGACCGCCACGTTATCCGTGGAGGACAAAGGCATATAGTCGTCGCAACGATACCAATTATAAGAGACGAAGCCCTCCGGCGCGGTAATCACCGCATCGTCGTTACCACAGTTGCGAGGAATCAGGCGCAAAGGCTCCGTTTTCCCCCAGAAGTAACCATACGCTTTGTGGCTACCGCCCATCTCCGTATTACCCGCATCCACCAAACAGTCGTGGGTGATGATATCAATGACAATCGTATAGCCGATGTAATCCGTCAAATCGTAGCTCACGGTAGACCACGGCTGATAGACATAATCCTCGGGACGCTGCTCGTCGCTCGTGTTACGTCCATGCTCCACTTTCGCCTCCGTACAAGTTGCCGGGTTCTGTATCAACGAGTTGTTGAAGCTGGCGTTACCCGAAAAAGACATACAGTTCAGGGTCACCTCCTTCCCTTCTGGGGAGTAGAGGCTCACATCGACATAGAAAGCCGGCATCTGGTAGGATTCGTGCTTGTCACTGGTAGGCACATGAAGCACACACGCATATTTATAGGTGAACAACGTACTCTGTTCATTCACGACGAAGGAATAGTGCATTCTTTCCGCATAGGCGCCGGCCTTCTTGTTTCGGCCCTCCGCATAACCATTATTTCTACCGATCTGGATAACCGCCTCGTTATCAGGGTTCACATAGAAGTCGCTACATGCGATGATAGGGTCTGTCTGTCCCAAATCACTGGACAACATCATACGTTGATCCTTTTTAGCCTGTTCTTCCGTAATCCGGTCCCATGAATAGACGTAGCTATAGACCGCATCCTCGCCTTCACCCTCTACAACAGGGAAATACAAGCCCGTATACAAGCCCCATCCATCCAGGGTTCCGCCAACTTTCAATCCGTCATTCACGATGAGGTTCTCCTGTTCCCAGTCTATTTCTCCCCAGTCATGCTTCTGCTGTTCCTTCGTATTGTGAGGCTTATGTTCATCCTCGTGCCCTGCTTCACCACCAGCGCCAGGACCGTCTTCCCTGCCACCTGTGCCAGGACCATCTTCAGCGCCACCTTCACCTTGTCCAGCACCACCTGCGCCTGCCTCCTGTCCGGCACCACCAGCGCCCGCACCAGGGCCATCTTCCCTGCCACCGGCACCTTGCTCGCCACCAGCACCTCCAGCGCCCTGCTCAGCACCGCCCGCACCGGCTTCCTGCCCGGCACCTCCAGCACCCGCACCAGGGCCATCCTCCCTGCCACCGGCACCTTGTTCCACACCGCCGGCACCTTGTTCAGCGGCACCAGCATCCCCATCTTGCGCGGGATCGTCTTGCTGTCCATTAGGATCCTCGGCAACATCCGGGTTCTGATCGTCCTCAGGGTCGACCACATCCTCAGCTTGAGCAGTGAACTGCTCCTCTTGATCATTCGGATTGACATCCTCCGCGTTCATATACAAGAACGGGAAAGCACATAGGCACATCATGCCTAGAAATTTACTTCTTTTCATACACTAAAAAGCGACGCTAATCGCAACCTATTATATAAACAACACTAAAATAACACATTCACAATCAACAGCACAAGATCACCCCTATATATATCAATGACACACTCTAAAGTGCATCGGTTCATGGTCTCATCTCAAAACGACGGCCTATATCATACCGTCAAAACAATCAGTCATTAAGCGAACAACCGCACCCCAAAGTTAGCAACTGACAACTTAAAACACAATAAATCAGCGGCAAATACAACGAAGACGCATTTATCGTCAGCAAACGGACGTTTTTTTTAGGCGAAAATTATACGGCGAATCAACAGGCATCAGACCTTCTGATCCGCCAAGGCAATATGGAAGGTATGAAGTGTTTTTTGGGATAGGTGAAGACTAACCGAGCATAAATTATTTTATCAAATCTTTCAGCAAAGAGACATCTCCCTTTCTGACAAGACATGTATCTACCATGTATTCGGAAGGATAAAACTCTACGTTGTAAAAATTCCCCGTCGAACCGGCAATGGAGAGATAGTATAATATCGTGTCTCCTTTCCCCTGATTTTTAAATAATCACGTCAATCCTTTTGTCCTTCTTTTTTTACATATTTGCCATTTTTATATACCAATGTATATGTGAGCACAGTGTCAGAGGCGGAATATTTTTCTCCATCTTTCAAGACTTCTTGCCAGTTCTTTTGTGTGACAACTATATCATAGTATCCATTGGTCTTTGTATCTGCTGTTTTGAAGGAATTTTCTATTCCTTCACAATCATCATGTCCTGAATCGTAGTCCCTACAAGAGGTGTGAGACAAAAAGTCATAGAATATGTAATTTATGGAATGAGGTGTAACAGCTATAAAATAAACATTTTTTGATATAAGATGGTCTGCGTAAGAGGAATTACTACCATACACAGTGTGGCCATACGCTTTTGTCGTATCGTTTAGTATGAAACAAGTGTCCAACCAATAGCATTCCGGATAATCACTTAGACTAGAGCTATAGAATCCCTCAATTATAGCTGTGTCTATAAGTTTATCTTCCCCGTTATCGTAATGATAGAGATATAGAGTAGTTGTATCATTATATGGGTCTTCTTTGGTGGATATGATTTTAGATTTTATATAAAATTTTTCTCCCGTCTGGAGTGTATCCTTTATGCAATATTCAAGTGTGTCCGCAGAAATCTTATCTGTTTCTTGAGTGTCATTTCCAACCATGATGGTATCGGTGTCCATTGAGTCCTGTTGCGGAATGCTGTTCGGTTGTTTCTCTGTACATGCAAAGAAAACCATGGTCATTATAAATAGAAAGCTGTATATGTATTTGTTCATGACGCATTCAATTTTTATAGCCTAACAAATTTATAAATATCCAGGTTTATAACAAAAGGGAACTATCCCTACCCGATTTATTAGCCTCTTTCAATTTATGCTCCACCCATTTTGCCAGAAATAGACCAACCGTATTTTGGAATAAGAGGATATATAGCACATAATTATTTTTTAAAGAATAAATGAAATAGGAAGCCGCTATAAACGCCAAACAGAAAACGTCATATATAATTATCAAAATATAGTTTTTGATTGTTTTACGAGAGAAATAGAGAGAGAGTACCAATGCCAAAGGAATAAAGATAGACACTACGCCTGACACTAAAAGTGGTTGAAATGACCGCGTCAAGTCCTTCCGTAAAACATCCTCACCATAAAGGAAACATACAATTGGCGGAATAAAAACGACAAGAGAATAGATGACAGAAACTACAAGGGGATTTTTCAATAGCTTACTAATGTTAGGCAAAAAAATCGCCCCGACAATAATAGATACAGCCAATATGGAATGGTAAAAAGTCAAAATGCAAAGAAGGATAGACCATTCAAAGATCTCCGCTGCCGTATTAGTCAACGTCAAACCATAAAGATTAACGTATAAAATGAATGAAACAACAAATAAAAAAAGAGAGATAAAAACGGATTGTAATCTAATCTTCCACATGATTATCAATTTTTTACGTGTCACATACACTGTATAAACGAATTCAAATCCACACAGAGCAGAGCTCTGGCACGATGGATTACGCCTTGCCCGAATAGGTCAAGACAGAGAGGTTGTCCTCGCGGAGAAGTTCAGCGGAGACATCCAGCAACATCTCGGGCGTGATTTTATCCAACTGGTCCGCCACGTAGTCGAGCGACTCGAACTTGTCGAAATAAAGGAAGCTACGAGCCAAGGATATGGATAGGTTCTCCCGATTCTCCTGGGCTATCGTCAGTTGTCCCAACCACTGCTTTTTCAGCTGCTGCAGCTTATGCGGGGGGATCAGTTCGGTGTACATGCGCTTCAGTTCGCCCAAGACCAAGGAGGTGCACTTCTCCCTGTTCTTCTCGTCCGTCCCGAAATAGACGGAGAAGATACCCGTGTCCGAATAAGGGGTAAATACCGATTCCACATTATAGGCCATACCGTTCCGCTCCCGCAGCAGGAGATTCAGCCGGCTGTTCATGCCCGTTCCTCCCAATATATTGTTAACCAAGCCAAATGCCAGGCGCCTATCATCATTCAGGTCGAAGGCACGGGTACCGATCATCACGTGAGACTGGCAGGTATTCTTCCGAACAAGTTTCTGTTGTGGCACGTAGAGGGGAAGCGCCCCGCGGGAGGCGTTTGAGGCCACCACCGGCACATCCATGAAATACTTCTCCGCCCAACGCTCGATACGCTTGAAATCGATGTTGCCGATAGAAAAGAACAATATCCTGTCCGCCGAATAGGTGCGGTCCACGAACCTGCGGACATCCTCCGAAACATAGTGTTTCAGGGCTTTCTTATCGCCCAAGATATATCGTCCCATCGGGGAGCCCGAGAAGATCATGTTCTCAAAATCGTCGTAGATCAGTTCGGACGGAGAATCCTTGTAGGACTGTATCTCGTCGATGATGACATCCACCTCCTTGTCCATCTCCTTCTGAGGGAAGGTGGAATGGAAGACCACATCGGCGCAGAGCTCCATCGCCCGTTCGAAGTGGGTAGTCAGCACCGTGGCGTAGACGAAAGTCTCCTCCTTGGTCGTGTAGGCGTTCAGTTCGCCCCCCACCGACTCCACACGGTTCAGGATATGCCAAGCCTTGCGCTTCCGCGTACCCTTGAAGAGCAGGTGCTCGACGAAATGCGCCATGCCGGACTCCTCCGGCAGCTCGTCGCGCGTACCCACGTTCACGACGAAACCGCAGTAGGCCACCGGGCTTCTGTCACGCAGGTGCACCAAGCGGACACCATTAGGCAATTTCTTGTATGATATAGGGGGTTCCTTCATCCACGATCCTCCATCTTTTTCAGTTCCTCGGCGGCTATCTCCACCTTCTCGTACCACTCCTTGCCGAAGCGACGGATCAGCGGTTCCTTCAGGAAAACATACAGCGGAACGTTCTCCTCCTGCCCTTTGGCGAAAGCGCAACGGCAGACCTTCCAACGATGAACGTTCAGGGCCACCGTCCCATTCCGGAGCGTCTCCAGACGGACAGGGTACAGATGGCAGGATATCGGTTTGTAGAAATCGACACGACCCTCCTTGTAGGCCTTCTCGATGGCGCACTTGCACATGCCATCCTCGTCGAAATAGGCGAAGACGCACTCACATCCGTTCACGATGGAAGTGACCAAATCGCCGTCCCCATCCACTGTGGAAAAGCCTTGCTGCTTTATCACCTCACGTGACTTCTCCGGCAGTTCGTCCCACACGACGGGCAACACCTTCTCCAGTTCCGGCAACTCCTCCCGCTCCAACGGGGCGCCGGAGTCACCCTCCACGCAACACTCTCCCTTGCATACGGACAAGTCGCAACAGAACCTCGTGTCGAAGAGGTCCGTGGAAATGATCGTGTCATCGATTTGAATCATCATAATCCCTACCCTTTATGGTTCAACGCAGTTACAATACTGTTTCAATGCGCGAAAGTAACGTAAATTTTGCTCAATTAGTGTCAAAGAAAGCATTAATCCACCTTTTTTTTCATAAAAAAAGCATATATTTGCCTGATTTTAAACGGATGGACGAACCATAATTCTAAGAAATGATTGTTAAACGTTTCACATTCAACATATTGAACGTAAACACCTACGTGCTCATAGACGAAAAGACCAACGAAGCGATCGTCATCGACCCTGGTTGTCAGAGTGCGGAGGAGAGGGAAACATTCAAGGATTATATCATAAGCAATAATCTAAAAATCAAACGGGTAATTGACACGCACCTGCACTTCGACCACATCTACGGGCAACGGTTCGTGGAGGAGACGTTCGGTGTGGGAGCGGAGGCCTGCAAGAAGGACATCACCTTCCTCAACCACTACCAGGATCTGCTGGTCATGTTCAACATGCCGATGGACGACGAGGCGTTGCCGCTCAAAGGATACTTGGTGGACGGCGACGTAGTGGAGGTGGGAAGCATCCGCCTCAACGTGCTGCAAGTGCCGGGGCATTCCCCTGGAGGGCTCGCCTTCTACGAGGAGAAGGAGCATTGCGCCTTCGTGGGAGACACCATCCTGGAGGGAGGCATCGGAAGGACGGACATGCACCGCGGCAACTACGACACCTTGGTGAAGAGCATCAAAGAGAAGCTTCTTCCCCTACCCGATGACACCATGCTCTACAGCGGGCACGGAGAGCCTGCCACCTTGGGGCATGAGAAGGAGTGCAATCCGGAAATCATTAAGATAATTAATAATTAATAATTAAGAGTTAAAAGTTAAGAATTAAGAGTTTAACCTACATATAACTAAGCTATTATGGGATCATGTTTGGAGAATAAGCGTTACAAGATGATGAAAGTGAAGGAAGGTGAATACGTTCCTGACGTAGAGGACACCTTCCCTGAGGACGATCCGTTCGTCCACAAGCTCATCTACGAAAACATATACAACGAGGTGTTCGATGAGAACTACCCGTACTTGGACGAGTCATTCAAATGGAAGGTCGGACATGTCTGGGCCCTTTTCCGCGCATACTTCATCTGTTTCTGGGTCAACCCGCTGATTTTCGGACTACGCATCAAGGGCAGAGAGAATCTGAAGAAATACAAAAAAGAGTTGAAGGATGGTGCGATCACCGTCTGCAACCACGCCTATCGTTGGGACTTCCTCGCCGTATGGCAAGCCTCCAAGCGTTTCAGGCTATGGTACCCCGCTTGGGCGGACAATTTCCAGACGAAGGATAGGGACAACATGCGCCACACCTGCGGCATACCCGTACCGAAGAGCATGAGCGCGATGAAGAAATTCAACCAGGCGTTCGACACGCTCCACGAGCGGAAAGCATGGATCCACGTATTCCCGGAGGAGTGCAGATGGAACAACTACAAACCACTTCGTCCGTTCAGGAAAGGAGCCTTCATCTTCTCCTACAAATACCAGATGCCAATCGTGCCGATGGTCATCACCTACCGTGAGCGCACAGGGCTCTACAAGTTCTTCAAGAAGGACGAACCATTGTACAACATCACCATAGGCGAACCCATCTACCCAGACATGAGCCTGCCGAGGAAGGAGTCCGTCGACGAAATGCGCGACAGGGTTCACGCCAAGATGGTGGAACTCGCAGGCATCGTAGAGAACCCATGGCCAAGTGTTCAACCTAACGACAAAGGATAACATGAAAACAATAAAAAGGATATCATTCTACGCCTTGCTAATCATGGCAACACTTATTTCCAGTTGCAACAGTGACGTATACGAACCATCAAGCCGGCAAATCACCTACATGGGACGTGTCGACAAGAGCAACCCCAACTTCGTATCGTTCGCCTACCCCGGTGTCACCATTTCCACCAGATTCAGGGGGAAATCCATCACCGCGAGGTTCAAAGATTTAGCGATACTAGGGATGCATAACACCTTTTATTGTATCATCGACAACGGAGAGCCTCAAAAAATCGTTCTCAACGAGGGACAATACGAATATGTACTGGCTTCACGGTTGAAAGACACCCTACACACCGTCGAGCTAGTCAAACTGACAGAGAGTATCGTCGGAGAGGTGAACTTCTTCGGATTTGTCGTCGGAGACAAAACCGGCGACGCATTCCTCGTCTATGCAGACCCACTGCCAGAGCTCAAGATGGAATTCGTTGGCAACTCCCTCACCTGTGGATACGGCAACGAACTATCGTCCATGACACCGAAAAAGGGATTTTCCCCTCTCAATGAGAACAATTACTATGCATACGGTGCCATCACGGCAAGAAAACTGAATGCGCAATACGTATGCACCGCATATTCAGGCAAGGGAGTATGCAGGAACTACGAAGGAGACACCGAGAACACCATCCCGCAGTTCTACGGCAAAACCATCGCCACGAAGCCAGACTCCAAATGGGACCACAGCGAATACATTCCAGACATTCTGGTACTGAACCTCGGCACGAACGACTTCCAGGCGGAAAGCACCACCAAAATACGGGTGGATTCCATCCAGTTTATCGCCGAATACACCGCATTCCTCCAACGCATGAAAGGTTATTACCCCGATGCGGAGATCATCTGCGCCGTCGGACCAGCATTAATCGACAACATGGAATTCTTCCCGAACCAGCTGACACGCTACAGCCAATGCGTGCTCACCGCCATTAAAAACGCCGGAGGAGAGGAGAACCACATCCACTATTTCGAGACGAAACCGCAGGAAGGGCCTTTCGGAGAGGACTATCACCCGACCATCGCCACCCACACAAGAATGGCTAACGAATTGGTTTCCTTTATCATAGAAAATAAGTTGATAAAAACCGAAAAATAGTGCAAAAATAGTTCCCCAATTATTTGGAGACTCCGCAAAAACAACTTACCTTTGCACCGCAAAAGAGAGAAACACTCTTCCTTAGCTCAGTCGGTTAGAGCACCTGACTGTTAATCAGGGGGTCCTTGGTTCAAGTCCAAGAGGGAGAGCACAAAGGCTGCGACAAATCGATGTCGTAGCTTTTTTTTTATAAAAAAACATTACCACACCCCTATCCATACACCCTTTTAGGGAATAAAAGAGAGCCAAATAGCTACATATAGCGATTTCACAGCCCGACGTGTCTCCATACCTTTGCAATGTTCGGAGGAACAATAAAACACAATAAAAAGAGTTGTCCGAAAAAAGGATAGAAGATAATTCTGTACAAGAAAGTAAGCCATAATGAATAAATAAAAGTCTTCACTCATCCAAGGACAATTACCACATAAGGCAAGAGTCATTGTCTGGGAAGATCATTAGCGGGGAACAAAACGTTTTCCGCTGCTCTTGTTTTCCTCACGCAACATACAATCCAAGCGTAGAAATAACATCCACGAATATGATTATGTTAAATTTATACATTTTGTTTGATGTTTTACAAAAAACATATACCTTTGCACCAAGGAAACCACATAATTTCCATGACGATTACAAAAATCACATTTTTCGTGGAATATGATGTTGTAAAATAATGTGTTAACAGATAAACAACTGAATTTGAATATTTAAGTAATGGTTTGGATTTCATCGTTCAAAGGCGACATTTATCAGCTCCGCCACATGGGAACCACTAGGTTTCAATTGAAAACATTTTCGGAGGAAGGGATGTATACAAAATACACCGAAGCGCAATGGAAGGCAAAAGAATGGCTATTCCCCAATGGAAAATAGGGGAAGGACGAGTCCCAACAGCATCAACTACGCAACAACATTTTAAATATATCAATAATGAAAAAAAGTTTTACTTTCACCGAAGGCACGCACAAAAAGCGGCATCGGGACAATGAGTTTACCGCATCTTTCGTCAAGAAGGTGCTATTTCTGTTGGGGATAATGCTTCTACCCAACATGAGTAACGCGGCCATCCGCCGTTTTGAAGTCACAAAGACCTCCTATGTTTACATAGACAATGAGGCGAAAGCGGACCCGGGATCATTACCTGCGGCAGTGGATTCCGTGAACAAATACTCCACCGACTCGTGTGCGATCATCTTCAACCTGAAGGCGAATGACACCATCAAAGTAACCTCTCATGTGGCGAAAGAAATCTCCAACGAGACATACACATTAATCGACGGAGGAAAGAATGGTGCTAAGATTGCTACATATAGCAACTACTTTTCTATTTCGAATGCTAATCACGTGGTTCTGAAAAATCTGGAGTTTGTAGACGATACGAAAACAACTACATTTCAAATCAAATCGTCAGTGGTTGATACGATCACAAACTGTAAATTCACCAACGGCAACGGAATCACTTATGGTGCGTTGTACTTGCCAGCAACAACAGTCACCAGCATAAACAATTGTCTTTTCTCAGGAAAAAATATCGGATTGACAATAGATGCTTCAGCCTCCGCAACGATTTCCGATTGCCAATTCTTAAACAACAGCGTCCGAGGAATTGATGGGGGGAACAACGAGAATCTCATCCTCCGTAATTGTACCATTTCAGGAAACACAGAAGGCATACGTAAATTTTCGGGCAAAGCGTACAACTGTGTTTTCAAAAGCAACGAGAGCGCATCCTACACGGGATCTGGAGACTTTTACAACTGTATATTCTCTCAAAACTCGACTGCAGCCATAAATGGTAGCGCACATGTCATCAACAAATGTCGTTTCACTGAAAACGGAACCGCAATCAAGGCAATCCAGAACGAAATAGATTCCATTTGCAACAGCTACATAGGCAACAACGAGACAGGCATATACACAAGCCAAACAACAATCAAGAATATCATTGGAGACACCATTGTGTCCAACCAAGCACATGGAATATACATTGCGGGCATATGTACTCACATATACAACAATGTCATATCCGACAACAACGTGGGAATGGAGATTGTAAGAACTACAATAGACTCGATTAGTGGGAATACCATTACCAGTAATAAGACATCCGGCGTTATCATCAATGGAAGAGGAGTACTAAACGTCTTTAGCAACAACTATATCGGTACGAACTCGAATTTCGAAACCTTGGGGAATGGAGAAGATGGAGTATCAATCGCAACATCGTCCACTGTTCCTTCTGAATTCAAGAACAATTTCATAGGGAACAACGGCAGATATGGCATTAATTTTGAAGGTGGAGCCACGCAATTCACCATTGAATCTTGTTATGTAGGTGTGACTCCGGATTCAACCCCGATGCCTAATGCGAAGGGGGGGCTATATATCCACCAAAGTCCTCATAAGACAGTCCTGAAAAACAGTTTCATCGCAAGGAATGGCAGCACAGGCGTGAAAACGACAACAGATGGTAACTTGACTATCACGGGTTGTTCCATTTACAAAAACAAAGGTTATGGAGTCTATTCCGTCTCCGAATATAGTCCATACAATCTTGTGGTTGACAACTGCGTATTTGAGATGAACGACAGTTCCGCCATATATACGAGCTACCCACATGCAGGCGAGGGATCCAGCTACGTCTCCTCGTCCATCACCAACACGCTCTTCCTCAAAACAACGTTGGTACGTTCCATCAACAAGGCGATTGAGACGAATAACCCATTGTCAGCTCCGGTCATCACTTCCATCAAAGAAGACGAAGACGGATATCTAATCATAACAGGCAAAGCAGATTCTATAGGAGCGTCTTATATCGAACTTTACCTCAACGACGGGAAATCCGAGACTGCGACAAAACTCATAGCATCCGACAGCACAGATGCTGAAGGAAACTTCTCCATCAAAACGGGAATTATGTCTTACGCAGCTAGCTTCTCCGCCACATCCAGTTACTCGAACGAGACGAGCGCACTTAGTAAAACCTATAGTTATTACAGCAAAAACCGAAAGGAATATTTTGTAAAGATGGATGGAACAGGAAACGGCTCCAGCTGGGAGAATGCGATGGACGGGAAGGGCTTCGTCTCTATGATGGAAAGGGTTCCCGATAGCGTCACCTTCCACTTGGCGGCAGGAACATACGACTTGCAGGAATTGGCAGAAAAAACAGAAGTCCAAATCACCCGTCCGACGACTATCATCGGAAGTTATCCAGCCGATGCAAAAACAGGAGATGTTGCCACACCTTTCAAGAACACCACTCTCTTGAAAACCGGTTACTTCAGAATCAACACCAGTGGTGATGTTGTCTTTGACGGTCTAAGGTTCGAGACAGAGTTCGAACATGGTGCATACAATGAACAAATGAACAAACAACCAGGACTTACCATTACATTGAAAAATAGCGTCGTGGTGGGGAAAGAGAACAGCACAAATGCAATTTTTGCCTCCCACAAAGGAAAGACTATATTGTACAATGACTCTATCATAGGAAATCACACCTATTCCGCCATAGCTGTCAACGGTAGTGACACCCTAATAGCAAAGAATTGCTATGTTTCAGGATCAGAATGTAAAGGAGGCATCGTGACAGATGGATATGCAGAGATTGATAGTACAATCATTACAGGAAACATGCAATTTGGAGTATTCCAAAATGGCACAGGCGGTCAAATGACAGCCATCAAAAACTGTATCATCACAAGAGACGGAAGCGTTAACGACAAAGAAAAAGGCATAGGCATACGCATGTCCGGGAATACGGCCAATATAATAAACAATCTCGTCGGCATAAATGCCAACGGGGACGTGAAAGGCTTTGACATCGGTGTTTTAATCGAGATGACAACCATATCATCAATCGTCGAGGGCAACATTATTGCCGGCAATGACAGCATTGGCATTGTCATTAACGGAGGAACTAATCTCGTAAAAGGCAACTACATCGGAACAGACAAAAACTTCAACGACTTAGGCAACGGTTCAGACGGTCTGCTCATCGGAGCCAGAAGTAAGGTCAACTTCCCATCCAGCTTGGATAGCGCCAATTACATCGGATTCAACAAGAGACATGGTATTTTCAGCCAAGGCACCATGACAGCTTGTAACGCATCCTTCAATTACATCGGTGTGACACCACAAGGTGATCCGATGCCAAATGGAGAATATGGCATATATATGGAGACTAGCAGACAAGACCAAAACATAAAAGGCAACCTGATCGGTTTCAACGGGAAAGGTGGCGTACATTATGAAGACTATTACACGACAATCACAGAGAACCTCTTCTTCGGGACAAATGGGAAGGCCATAAGCGACCGTCGGACTAGCTATCAATTGGCCATTCCGTCCATCATCCAAGTTAAAAAGGACAATGACCGCATTCTCGTCGAGGGAACTACGGACACGTTCAGGGTATCTACTGTCGAACTCTTCGCCACAAACGGAGGACTTCAAACGGCACATGTGTTCTTGGGCAATACGGTGACAGATAGCACAGGTGCATTCTCATTTGCCATCCCTGCAGAAAAACTTTCTGGACATGGTGATACGATTTGTTTCTCCGCCACAGCAACATACAAAGCAGAGGGGACCAGCAATCTCTCCGATCCTTTCTGTTGCGAGAATTGCCAATGTGTCACCGACACCACCATCCTTCCTATAGACACGATCTATGTGGGTGAAAAATTCTTGGACATAACATACACGGAGGCAGGATTCTATGACGACATCTACGAAGTACTCAAGAGACCAAACGGTTGTGAGCTCGTAGTAAAATACAGATTAGTTGTACTGTCAAATGAGGGTACAGGAGTAGAGAACCAACTGGCAGGTAACAAGAGCATCTACCCGAACCCAGCAACGGACGTGCTTCACGTAACCAACTGTTCAAACTTCGTCTATATGATCCAAGACATGTTAGGACATACAGTTATGGGAGGATCATCTTCCAATGGTTCAATTAACATATCAGACCTACCTCAAGGATTCTACTTCCTAAAGCTAGGGGATGAAGGTCGTGATGGCGTATTCCAATTTGTGAAATCACAGAAGTAACAAAACAGAGTACAATAAATTCGGAGGTCTCTCCACCGTCCTGTTCCGCAGGAGGTGGAGAGACCTTCTTTCATATAAAAGAGTGGGAATAAACCGCCATTCTTCGGAGTCTAAAGGGATGGAGGCAACATCCTTCCCGACACTCCCTACACCCTAATCGTTCTGTCCATACCGAGGCGCCTCCTCTGCGACCATACGTTGCTCAGCATCAGGGCTCGACCCATTATACGGTATAACAGGCTTCTTGCGATACAAATCGAGGAATGCCTCATTCAGCAGGTAAACAATGCCCTCCAAGGTCTGTTGCCGCACAGCAGGCTTCAACTGACACTCCCAAACCACCATAGTTCGCCATCCGATGGCGCGCAGCTTATCACGCACTTCCTCATCCCTCTCCTGGTTGCGGGCGATCTTATTCTCCCAGAAAGCGACATTCGATTTAGGCATCCGTCCTTGTTGGCAGACATGCCCATGCCAAAAGCAACCATTGATAAAGATTGCGGTGTGATATTTCTTCAGGACAATATCAGGAGTGCCCGGCAACGAACGAACGTTCAACCGGTAGCGAAAACCATTCGCATAAAGGAATTTGCGGACGATAAGTTCTGGCCTCGTATTCTTGCTACGAATACGAGACATCGTCTTACTTCGTTGTTCTGGGGTAATCTTATCCATAAAAAAAAGCGGAGCATCGGTTTTCGACGCTCCGCCTAAGTGTACATAATTATCTGATCGGATTCAGGATGTTTGTACGAGAGATTGTCACATCATAATCCTCGCCGCCCGAATAAGTTCCACCAGAAACAAAGCCAGATGGTCCTATCACATCACCGCCTGTCAGTTTTCCTCCGACCTTGTACGTATACGTTTGGTCCTTAGAAAGTTTGGCACTAATGCTAAGCTTGTTAGCAGATAAGCCATCCATGAATTTACCATTGTGAGAGAAAATAACAGCACCCGTCTCATCCAACACCTGGAAAGGCGTGAAATCATACGAAAGATCCCCGGCAGTTCCATAAGAAGAATTCGCGAATCCGCCATTATGTTTATACTTTCCAACGCCGACGCAAACACCGCCTTTCGCAGCGATCGGGCAGGAATATGCTCTTCCTCCATTCGAACAGGTTGAGATATAACCACCGTTGCAGACCAGTTTACCGTTCTTCTCCTCATCGACATAGACACCATCAGCGGAAGCGGATTCGATCACAATGACAGCGTTGTCATTCACCTCCATATCTGCATCCGAAACGATACCGTAGGCACCATCAATCGTGGCAGTCGAACGGAGATATAAACTAGACATATTGAACACAATCTTCTTGTCCGATTTAATCAAAGAGCTGACTTTCACTTTATCCTCACTCAAGGAGTTAAGGTAAGCGAATGAAGAGGAGGCGTTCGACAGCGTCAACGAAACTCCATTATCGAAGGTCAAGCCCGAGTCACCTGTGAGGAGACGAGCACCCGTAGCGGAAGCGGTAGCTGAAAACTCATGAGTACCATCCATGAAATTAATACAACCATCCGCCTTGATAGCCGTAGTATTCGTAGAGCCATCCTCCGCATCATAAACGGAAGTACCGGTCAATACGCATTTGATTTTACCACCATACACGTTGACGTCACCATCGGCCTTGATACCGCGGGCGCCCTTCGCACTAGACTCGATAGTCAGCACACCACTGGTCATCCAGAAAGCACCATGTTCAGCGTCAGTGACCGTCATCTCATCCTCATCGAGAAGTTCAGACTCAATTTCAATGATTTTGACCTTATCCATGTTGGAAGTAGCAGTGAATGAGCCATTCCCCAATCTGAAATAGCCATTCGTGACATTCAATCCGCCACCGTTAATAGCGAACTTACCACCCGACATCCAGAAGTAATCCTTGACACGTACGCAATTGCCTAAGTCGGAGTTGACGGTAATATCTCCGCCCTTAACCTCTATATAGTCACCCGTTTGGATGCCGCGTTTCTGCTTAGCGTTCACCACAAGCGAACCGTCAGATTGTTCAAAAATGATTTGTCCTTTGCTACGGATCACCGCATTAGCAGTATCGTTCGCAGAGTCCGTCAAGCTATTCTTCCCCTTGAGCGCAATCGTCATCGTCTTTCCAGAGAAAGAACGGATAGGAGGAAGCACCTTGTTCGAAGTCAAAGTCAAATTATCCATGATGACCTTGAATTTCCTTTCAGAATCGATAGCGAAGTATCCATTGGAAGAGGAGCCGGAAAGAACATAAACAATATCCTTTTGATAGGCCAACGAATTCACGTTGACACAAGCCCCATCCGTCTTAATCTCCACAGAAGATTGGTAGGGATTCACACACTTGACGCTACCCTCGGAAAAGGTGACATAAACCGTGTCACGAGGGACCAATTGATTCGCATCCACGAAGGTCAAGCTATCCAGCTGTTGAAAGGGGATTTCGGAAACATCTTCCCCATTCTCATACAACTTGAAATTCCCCCCCACACACTTCACGCTATCCACAGTCGGACAATCGGCGAAAGAAAGTTTCCCCCCCGAACGATGAATAATCATAGAATATTCAGACCATGCGAATACAGAGAAAAGCAACGCAACGCCTGAGATTATAATTTTTTTCATAACTTACTGATTTTAATAGATTTTCCCGACACAGAAAGCACATATGCTCCTGACGGAAGAGAAGATAAATTAATACCTTCTTCCTCATACGAGATTTCACTCACCAAAGATCCATTCGCCGCAAATACAGAAACCTTCTCGCCATTCTTCACTCCTGCAAGGAATACGACATCCTTTACAGGATTCGGGAATGCGAAAAGAGCAATCTGTTCAGCAGCATTTCCATCCACACCCACGGAGACAGAAGAGAATGTAATCTTCTTGATGTTGGACACATTGACCGAAACAGCCTGAGAACCAGACTTTTCTTGTATCATCAACCCATCCCCTGAAAAGTACATCTTACCAGATTCTTCAACCTGATAACTCTTCAATCCACCATTTTTTTCTAAAACAGAGACTGTAGTCGCCGCTTGCACCGCAAATGAGCACATGGCGAAAAGCAATATAGCCGGAAAAAACTTCTTCTTCATATCATTAATTATTATAAAATTTCACCAATTATATTAAACACCTAAACCGAAATACTTTTAGAACACAATTATACTCATTTTTTTGTTCATCAGGAAATAGCCCCCCTATTTTTCATAAAAGGTTGGCGCATTTCTCAATGGGCCAACCACATAATAATATATAGAACAACACAATTTAGGGTCTAATTCCAATGGGAAGGACAACCTGTCAATATCATATTCGACCGATGTCATTCCACGACGCTAAAGTAATAAAAAAGTTTCATATTTCACTCATATAAAACATTTTTCATCAAAAAAGAACATCATGTTCTAACTTTAACGCCTCCAAAGGTAATAAAACGAGCACTTCCGCATGAAGATATTCAACGAAAACAGATAGTGTTTCAACAAAAAAAAGACTGATCACCCAAATAATTGCTCCAAAGTCTCCAGATCGACATCGGCGAAAGGGTTGTTGGAATTCACGAACATATCCGAAAGTTGTAGTTTTTCCGTCTGCATATTATGGATTTTCTCCTCCACCGTATCCTTCGACAGAAACCGGTAAACAAAGACTGTCTTATTCTGTCCGATGCGATGGGACCTGTCGACTGCCTGCATCTCCGCCGCAGGATTCCACCAAGGGTCCAAGATGAAGACATAGTCGGCCGCCATCAGGTTCAGTCCCACACCTCCCGCCTTCAGCGAGATCAGGAAGCAAACCACGGAAGGATCGTTCTGGAAGGTGCTCACCACCTGTTCCCTACGCTGCGTCTCGCCTGTCAGTTTCGTGTACTTGACCTCCTCCGCGTCCAACCGCTCCTGAAGCAATTCCAACAAGCGCACGAAGGATGAGAATACCAACACCTTATGTCCCTCCTCCTTCAAGTTCTGGATACGACGCACCACCTCATTCATCTTCTCGGACTCCACCGAACAATCATCGAACAACAATTTCGGATGGTTAGAGAGTTCACGCAGCCTTGTCAGGGAAGAGAGCGCGAGAATTGAGTTCTTGTTCACGCCCGACTCCGCGATCACAGACATAAGGCTATTCCGCACCATGGACTTCTCCCGCTCATAGATCTCCCGATGCTCTTCATTCATGTCGCAATAAACCAATTGTTCCACGACAGGAGGCAGATCCGCCGCCACCTCCTCCTTCGTCCTACGAAGCAAGAATGGTTTAATGAAACGCTTGACCCGTTCCGCACGCTCCTCGTCGCCACGTTTCACGATCGGGTTTACATAAATCTTACGGAAGGACTCCACAGAGCCCAAGACGCCACGGTTCGCCAAGTTCATCTGCGACCATAGATCCTCCAACGAATTCTCTATCGGCGTGCCAGACATACAGTAGAAATGGGCGGCGTCCAATTCCATAATCGCCTTATAAGCTTGCGAAGAGGCATTCTTCACATACTGGCTCTCGTCCATCACCACGCACTCGAAGTGATAATTCTTCAGATGCTCGATATTCCTACGGACCAACCCATATGTGGTGAAAACCAGGTGATAACGGTCGAACGTATTGGCCAACGAGGCGGCCGAGACCCGATTGCTCCCGGCATATAACAGATGACGGAGGGAGGGAGCGAACTTCCCCTTCTCATTCACCCAATTGAAGAGCAACGAAGCGGGCATGATCACCAAGGAGGCTGATTTCTTTTTTGCGTGAGGCTTAACCGTACGGACAGGTTCAGAACGCTTGATCACTGGTTGGTCGAACAAAGAAGGTTGCGCCGACTCATACGGCCATTCAAACGTATCGAACTGAGACTTCTCTTGCGATGAATCGTCCGGTTCCGCCTCATACACCTTCAGGAAAAAAGCGAGCAATTGGAGCGTCTTACCCAAACCCATATCATCCGCCAAACATCCTCCCAAACCATTTTCGTAGAGTCCCACCAGCCACGAATACCCGACATGCTGGTAATCACGGAGCGTGGTTTTAAGTCCGGAAGGGAGGTCAACCCGTTGTTCCAGCAATCCCCGAAAGTCACGGACGGAAGCCGACCCTTCTGTGTCCAGCATTCCCACATGACACTTATCCAGTTTGAGGAGGTTTGCATCCTCCCCATTCGCCTCCATAAAAAGGAAAAGATCTTTGTACTGAGCGAACCACGGCTCAGGGATGATGAATATATTTCCGGAACGCATCACATACTCCCGGTTGCCATCGATAATATTCCGACGCAAGCATGCGAAGGGGAAAGACTCGTCGCCCACATGCACCAACGCACGGATGTCGAACCAATCGTATACATCGTTGACCTTCACATCGAAATCCAGTTTCGGGGAAGCCATGACAATTTCAGGTTTATCCAACTTCTGCCGAATGGTGAAGGCGGACAACGCTGAACTATGGGCAATGAGGAAATCCACGGTTTCATGCAACCATGTTCCCGAATCCGTCTTGTCCATCACATAGAAATAGTTGTTATCCTGACGGAGGCCAAGGGCCGACAACGCATCGGCAGCTTGTTTCTCCACCTCTGGGCAACGATCGATGACAGTAAATTTGAAGCCTTCCTCCTCAGACAATGAGACGAACCGTCTCTTGGCGGAGGAGAGGTCACAACTAATATCCCCGTAGTTGAAACTGAGACGGAGGGAGGCATGCAAAGAGAGATCCTCCTCCAACGTCAACACAGGTTGTGGATCGTAATCACGATTCTCCACGGCGAACCCATGGGCCTCAACATCCTCCTTCTCCAACGTAGGCAAGACGAAAGACTTCATGTATGAGGGGACTGTGCGGATCGGCACGTCGACGCCCTCCTTCTCCATAAACGGGAGGATACGCTTATAAATCATCGATTCGAAGAGGCACAGGCGCTTGCCGCACACATAGCAACAAGGTTCAGAAGAGAGCAGGATGAAATTTTTTGTTCTCCGCCGAAAAGGGATCTCCTCCGATCCGGAGAAGACTTTCATCGTATAGGTCAGTTCCTCCTCTGACAAGTCAAACGCAGGTACAGGGCGACAGACGAGGGGCAACACCTCCACCCTATCCGACCGATACACACCTGCAAAGTTCTTCTCCCTGATGTAAACAGGGATATCCGTTCCACGCAATAGGTTCGCCACCTCATAATTGGTCTTCTCTATGAATGGCTGGATCTGAGGGTAGTTGTTCCTATTGTTCAAATACTTCGTCTGGAACTCGGCGACAGATAGTTTCTCCTTCACAAAAATGCGCATCACGAACTGCTCCGCATACTTCTCGCAGAGGCGCACAATCTTAACCTCCACGTCCGAGAGCCCCTCCAAAGGGAAATCCGCTCCCCCCAAGCGGAGACACTGCAACGTGTCCGCCTGTTCATCATCGGGCAAAAGGCAGGGTTGGAACCTGTAGCCCCACAAACGATGATCGGAGATAACGACCGCAAACATAATGCGCAAAGACAAAAAGGGCTGAAACCACTAGGATTCCAGCCCAATATTTAAAAATTTATTTAGTCAAATAGTTCTCGCTGATGGAACGATTATCCATCACACGTTGGATCGTGTCCGCGAAGAGAGGCGCAATAGACAAGATATGCGCCTTCTTACAATTCTTGTGGAAAGGAATCGAGTTCGTGAAGATGATCTCCTCCAAGCTAGACTCATCCACACGCGTGCTGGCAGGATCAGACATGACAGCGTGGGAAACGAGCGCACGTACAGAGAGTGCTCCTCCGTTAGACATGATGCCTGCCGCTTTTGTCAACGTACCGGCGGTGTCCACCATATCGTCCAAAATAATAACGTTCTTACCCTTCACATCACCGATGACCGTCATTTCGCTGACCACATTGGCCTTCTCCCTGCTCTTATGGCAAAGAACCATTGGGCAACCCAAGTACTTGGAGTAAGCGTTAGCCCTCTTGGAACCACCGACGTCAGGAGAAGCGATGACCAAGTTCTCAAGATTCATGGATTGGATGTACGGCAAGAAAATCGTAGAAGCGTACAAATGATCGACAGGCACATTGAAGAAGCCTTGGATCTGGTCGGCATGGAGATCCATCGTGATCAGACGGTCGATGCCGGCAACTGTCAACATGTCCGCAACCAACTTAGCACCGATAGCCACACGCGGCTTGTCCTTACGGTCTTGACGCGCCCAACCAAAATAAGGGATTACAGCGATGATCTTATAAGCGGAAGCCCTCTTGGCCGCATCAATCATCAGGAGCAACTCCATCAGATTATCCGCGCAAGGCACAGTGGACTGAACCAAGAAAACATAATGGCCGCGCACAGACTCCTCATAAGAGACCCCGAACTCACCATCTGCAAATCTCTGCAAATTGATTTTACCTAGTTTGCAACCCAAACAGTTGCATATTTCCTCCGCCAAATACTTCGTATTGGATCCGGCGAAAACTGAAAAAGGATGTTGACTGTCCATTACTACTCTATTAACTGATTTTTTGTTGTAAGCGCGAAATTAATACAAAATCACGAACAATTGTGCCATATAACATAAAATTTAAGCCAACAATCATGGAATTTTCACTTGCCACAAAAGACGAACGCAAGGATTTGCTATTTAACTATTTACGATTTACTATTTAATTGTCTGCGATTTACTATTTAACTATTTACAAATTACTATTTATTAGATATAACATCTCAATACAGAAGCGTTTAGAATTGGAAGTAGATGAACTTCTGCAAGTCCGCCGTGATGAACTGGTAAATGATGAAGACTGCGATCACCACATAGAGAGCCATCAGCGGCAACGGTGTGGTGGCGAACCAAAGCCTATATCTCCGTTTGAAATGCTCCGGCAACCAGTGGATGATCATACCCAGAATGATGAGCGTAAAGACATAACGATACTCCCAAACCATATTAGGAATCACCGCCGTATTCCACTTCGTACCGATCTGATTGACCATATCCTTGGCGGTCATCCAAGCCTGTTCATTCGCCTGCGCAGGGTCCAGGTTGGAGCCGGCACGGAAGAAGAGGCGCGTCCATGTGATGAAGACGAAGGTCTGCAAAACCGCCCAAGCGGTCGCCAACGGTTTCAGTTCGGCCGTACCCTCGAAGAAATGGTAGAGCATACGGAGAAACGAACCAATGGCTATGACACCCATCCAAATCACCGCGATGTTCCAGATCGGTGCTGGGAAGAACTTCGCCAACACGAAGAAGACCGCCGCAATCAGCAGGGAAACCCACGAGCGGACATATACGTTCATATCCTTCCAGAAACGATACACGATCATACCGATACCGTTCAGACCACCCCAAATCATGAAGTTCCAGCTGGCGCCGTGCCACAAACCGCCCAACAACATGGTGTTCAATCGGTTCATATTAGACGTGAGATTCTTTTTCTTCTCAGGGTATTTGTAGCAGTTGATCGTGACAATAAGCGCGATAGCCAACACCACGATAGCCACCCAGATACTGCCCGAAAGAATCATGCCCACCAAAGAAATGGTGATGATGCAAGCGTACGTACCAATCGAGGCGGTACGGTTTCCTCCCAACGGAATGTAGAGGTAATCCTGCAACCATTTGGAGAGGGAGATGTGCCAACGTTTCCAGAACTCGCCCGGGTTGGTAGCCTTGTAAGGTGAGTTGAAGTTCTTCGGCAAATAGAAGCCCATCAGCATGGCAAGACCGATGGCGATGTCCGTATAGCCGGAGAAGTCAGTGTACACCTGGAGTGAATAGCCGAAAAGTGCGGCGAAATTCTCAAAGCCGGAATACATGGTAGGGTTCTCGAAGACACGGTCGATGAAGTTCACCGCGATATAGTCGCTCAAGATGATTTTCTTCGCCATACCATTCAAAATCCAGAATATAGCGATACCGAACATTCTCCTCGACAGGAAATATTTTTTGTAGAGTTGCGGGATGAAGGTGCTCGCGCGCACGATAGGACCCGCCACCAATTGTGGGAAGAAGGTCACATAGAAACCGAAGTTGAGTATATTCTTCACAGGAGCCACCTTCTCGCGGAAGATATCCATCAAGTAACTGATACACTGGAAGGTAAAGAAGGATATACCCACAGGGAGGAGAATCCGATCGACCGTGAAATAAGGCTTGCTAGGGTCAGCCGGAGAGCCCAAAGTGGAGAAGATAGAAGGATGGTCTTCCAAGAAACTATTACCAATCATCGAGAAGACATTCTTCACATCGATATGCGCACCGAACAAGTTCTGCACCATATCCGCAAAGAAATAGGCATATTTGAAGTAGCAAAGGGATGCTAGGTTGATGATGAGTCCGAGCACCAGCCAGGCCGTCTTCCATCCCTTCTTGGAATGGTAGATGAGGAGACCGTCGATATAATTGAAAAGCGTTGCGAAGACAAGGATCAACGTGAACCAACCACTTGTCTTATAGTAGAATAGCACGCTGACAAAGAAGAGGAACGTATTCCTGAGCAACACCTTGCTATGCACCAAGGAGAAAACAGCGAAGACCGCCACAAAGAACACCCAGAAATAGAGTTGGGTGAAAAGCAGCGGGGAGTTTTCATCAAAAGCGAATGTATCTTTAAGAAAATTTACAACCAAATCCATACTACCAATTATTCCTTATTATTTTTCTCCAAATAAGCGTTTATCAACGCATTATAAAACATATCACCAATCAATACATATCCTTTGTGGGTAAAATGCACCTTGTCTTTTGCCGCCATGCCTTCCTTCTCCCACAGTTTCATGGAGCCTAGACCACCCATTATCTCAAAGAGGTCCCAGACACTACCGTTATGTTTTTCCGCAAGCTTGTAGAAAGCGTCGCGGGCCTTCAATCCGTTCTTGTTGACCTCGTAATGGGTACGGCGGTTAGCACGCACCCGCTTGTAGGAATCGTTGTTCGTCACAAACACATGATAACAGTTCGGGGAAACCGACTCCACCTTAGAGATGAGGGAATCATATCGATGGATAAATTTTTCTTCGGAAAAATTCTTCACAAGCGCATCATTGATACCTATGGCATAAACCACCATGTCCGGATGGATGAGGGAGAGGTCCCTATCGAAGTTCTCGCACGAGAGATATGATGGGACGGTCGCACCGTTCACGCCGATGGAGCTATAGATAACGCCCGGCTCACTCTTTTCCGGCAAGATACCCGTGATGGTGAACTCATGAAGCACACTATCCACTTGGTCAAAGACGATGGTGAACGTATCCACCAAGCGATCAAACTCGAAGACATATACAGAGAGGGCGGAGTCAAAGCGTGCCGCATAAAGCGAGGAGTCCGTCAGCCGGACGAAAGGCTCCACCATGCAGAGAGAATCCGCATAGCCCAGCAAGGTTAACTTATTGCAAGTCCATCGATTAGACCGGTTCTTGCCATTCAAGCACACCGTCAGTTCGGCGAGCGAATCGGACGTGGTGACCGCCATACCCGTCAGACCTAAGACAGCCTTCCTTTCGCGCATCACGTTCTTGGTGGTGGTCCAATCCCCTCGGTACATGATTTTATAATTGGAGGGGTTGTTCGTCTTAGCCACCGTATAGGGAAAGATAAGTCCACGCCCCGGCTGGCTTTGGTCATTGATGGAATCCAGGTTACGGCGGATCTCATGCGAATAGATATCCGCCTGCACATGGGACCCCCCGATATGCAGGATATTGACCATTCCTTCGTGGCACAAAACGATGGAGTCCAATTTCTCAAAGAAAGCGTCCCGCCGATCCGTCGCGCCAGGCGTGATGATTCTATTTAGGGAGTCAGCGATGAAGTCGTACTTAGGCACGCCACGCCGCAGAAACCCCTGCGCAGCATTTACACACACACAGGGAATGCAAATCGTTAATATAAGAAGCCAACGTTTCATTTCTTCACCTGTTTCACTTGTTCCACCTGTTTTTTCTGACCAGTCTGAGTAGCCTGCTTTACCTGACTCTCTTGCTTCTGTTTCTCCTCCTCCTGCTTCTTCCGCAATTCATCGCTCCACTTCTTATTTCTCTTCAAGAAGCAATAATAGTCATAATAGTTCATGAAAGATTGCACGAACATATCCGCAATGCGTCCCGCACCCGTCGGCGTAAAATGTATATAGTCGGAGGCTGCCCAAGCAGGCACATGTTCCACCCATTTGATCATGGAATTTCGTCCACCCATCACCTGGTACATATCCCAGAAGGCAGCACCGTTTTCCAATGCGGCCTGTTTCATTCCCTCGATGTTCTCTTCCAGGAACGGATAGGTCTGTAACTCACCGTTTATCTTTTGGGACATATCAGCCGGACCGATGAGGATGATCATGGCGCCCGGATGCAGATTCCTCAGATAGCGTATCTGGCTTGCGATCATCTGCTTGTACTTCTCTACCCTATCCAGGCTATAGATGTGTGGCGTATAGTTTCCACCGAATTCCAGCAAGATCAGCTTCACATTCAACTCTTTCATGGCAGACGAAAGGAGATGGGAAGATATTCGGGTAAAGAAAGTGCCGGAACTTCCGCGGAGAGGGATGTTATCCATCGCCACGCCCGACTTACCGTCCATCGCCACACCGTACAATTCCGCCGTACCGGACAGGTCCAACTTCACGCTAGTAACCATCGTGTCCAACTTCCATGTAAGAACAGAGAATTCCGGAGTCGCAGCCTCTATCACCTGCGTGGAGTCTTGCTTTCCCCATCTCAGTTTTGCGGTGAAATTCTCTCCCGTGTTGCCGACCAAAAGGCGGACTTGGGAGAACTTTTTCGCATGATTATATACTTTACTGTTGTTGCAGGTCGTATAGCCCAGCGTCACCTTTCCGCCTCTCAGCTTCGCCATCTGCGCCAAAACACCATAGTGGTCGTCCGACAGTTTCTGCTGCAACGTACCATCCGCGATATAGCGAGGCAAGCTGTCAGAGAATGTCTGCACCACCGTATAGGAACGGATAGGTTGAATGGCCGGGCAAGTACCCGGTCCGGAGCCGCCAAATTTTTTCTGGAATTGTTCACGTACATAACCCGTAATACGGTCCGACTCAATTTGGGAATCTCCATAATGTAAGATATGCACCACAGGTCCCCTGCCACAGTTCTGCAGAGCGACGAACAGCTTATCCATCATATGGAAATCATCGTTAGGGAAGTAGATTCTCGCCGAGCTCTTTTCCGCGAAATGTTGGTAAGATTTCAATGTATCCTCAAAAGCCTTACGTTCCTTCTCCTCCTCCGCCATTTGCAATTCTCTCACTTTATCGAGGGAGTCTTGCTCGATTTGGAGGCGCAGCTCCTCCTCCGCCTTGCGCAGTTTGCTTTCCGCAGACTCATTGTCGGTATTACTCTTCGACAACACCTGACTCAGGGACGGGAACGTGAGGGTAACGCTCTCTTTCCCCAATTGCTCGAGGAAATTAGACTCATATTGCACAACACTGTCATCTTCAATGACCAGAGAGGTGTCCGCAATACCATTCAGTCTAGCGTCCTCGATGGAGTCCAATGCCAGACTATCCACTTTGCCCCCCAATGTGTCTTCCGGATCAGGCTGCGCACCTATAGTAATTCCCGAAGAAGGAAAAATTAGACACAACAGCGTCAACACCGCCATCACCGACAAAAAGAAGATCAACGAAATATAAGCTTTCATCAAAATACAATTTTACAAATGCAAATCTACAAATAATTCACTTATAAGGCTAAAAAACTCCACGACAAAGTATTAACAAACAAAAATCCGCTCGGATAACAGCTCCCACACGAAAAAAACACACAGGCCACAGAAAAAAGAGGCAAAAAGCATTGCGTATTAAATTTAAAACACTACCTTTGCACTGCATTTGGGAAACACCCGATGTGATTGGTACGGTAGTTCAGCTGGTTAGAATACATGCCTGTCACGCATGGGGTCACGGGTTCGAGTCCCGTCCGCACCGCAAAAAGGTTGGATGCTTAGCATTCAGCCTTTTTTTTGTATCCAGCGCAATGAAGCAACTAAAACATTGCAACAATTCTCAACTCTTAATTCTTAATTCACATATCCCCTCTCCACCAAATACTTCTTCACCTCAAGAGAGGTCTTATGGAAAAGGAAGCGTTGCTCCTCAAGACTCAACTGAGCGACTATCGTGGAAGGGATGATAAAATCGAAGACATCCACGCCCTCCTTCTTCACCGTGGCGGGCACGCCAGCCAAGAGGACATTGCTCTTATCACAGCCTTTGTTCACGACCGCATTGGCACCAATCACCGTACAATCAGAGATGGTAATGTCGCCAAACAATTTAGCGCCCGGAGCCACGTAGCAATTCTTTCCCAACTTAGGTGCGGCATTGGCATAGCCCGCTCCCGTTCCCATCTGAGTACACACATGGATGCGGGTATTTTCGCCGACACTTCCACCCTTGTTGATATTCACAGGGCCCAAACAATGGAGGACACAACCTGGCCCCAAAACATTAGGCGGGACATTATAACCAGTCTTCACCGACAGATGCCGGTAGTAAAGGATGATGAAAAACAATTCGAAGCTACGGATGAACCCCTTCTTGCAATTCAAGACATATTCATACCGTCTCAGCACACGAATAAAACGATAACTTAGATTCAGCAACAACGCCCGCAACCTGCCCTTAAATGAGGGATACACCGAATAAGCGATTACATCTGCCTTCTTATAAAATTCGTATCTCTGTTTACTATTAATTTGTTCACTGAGGTCCAACATAACAACCAACCATTTTTCAAATACAGTTCCATTTGCGATAATATATCGTTGCAAAATTAAAGAATTCGGAAGAATTTGCCATGTCTGAAAAGATCTTTTTTAAGAAAAACAAAAGGCGGACACACAATGTATCCGCCTTATAAACAATCGAATCCAGCAAGAATCATCCCATCGGGACGTTCATGGCTTCCTCCACGAACTCGTCCCAAAGCATGACAGCATGCGTGGAGACCTCCTCCGGATCTTTCCTGACGATTTGGACGAATTGCCCATCCACCACCAAGGCGGAGACACCGTCCGTATCGGTTCGGTCACCGACCACAAGGATCTCAGAGCCCTCCACCTCCATTTCGGAAAGGATCTCCCACATCAGACGTGGAGCCGGCTTCAACGCACCCATATCAGGGGCACTGAAACAGAAGTCGAACGCCGAAGGGGAAAGCCCGACAGCCTCCATGCGCTCCTCCGTCCGCTGGTAATCCGAGAAGACAGCCGTCTTCACGTCGCGGTCTCTGAGTTTCTCCAAGAGCTCATCCACCCTCGGTCGGGCGTGATAATGCTTCTTTAAGACCTTCAGGAAGCGGCCTAAATAGTCCTCTTCGTACCAAGACCGCGTCTTCTCCACAGAACGTTTCTGCCGCTTCGCCAAAAGTTCGAAGAAAGCATCGTTAAACTTCTCTTCCGTCTCGAAGTCCTTGTCCTTCATGTACTTTCTCACAGCGCGCTCGGCACCCACATTGCGGATGTCCAATGGGTTCGCCATGATCAGATGGAAGGGATAATTCTTCTTATCGTATAATGTACCGTCGAAATCGAAGATAATAGCCTTCACTCTCGACCAATCAATCTTCACCATTACTTCTTAACGAGGTCTTTGAATTTAGCATGACGGTTCTCATCCTGCAACAGCAAGTTCAATTTGAACTGTCCGTCGCGGGCACCCTCTTCGATGCAACGTGCCTTGAACTTCTCGAATGATTCGGAAACGAGCATGTGCGTGATCGGGTCGTGCACACGCAAGGAGTCACGCTTAGCCTGATACTCCATGTTGCGCTGTTTCAGTTTGTCGTCCACCAATTTAGTGAATGCCTCAGCCTGCTCCTGCGTAGTATCCTGGTTCTCGAACTCGTAGTAGAAGTGGTAAGCGGAAACGCTCAGGTCGGCGAAACCGATGAAGAACTTAACCGGCATGTTCAACTCCTTCGCAGCCTCCTCGACAGCGCCCGTGAATTGGGTCTCGTGGAGCTTTTCACCCGTCATCGTCACGATACCGTTGATCTTCTGTACCATGTGAACCTTAGGGATGGTTCCGTAGAAGCCCTCCACCTCGAGCAAGTCGCTCATCGTATAGCGGTAGAGACCCGCCCATGTCGTCACGTATGGGCAATATTGCTTACCAACCTCCAGTTCGTGCAGACGCAGGAACTTAGGGTTAGGGTTCTCAAGATCACTCTTCTCCACGAACTCGAAATAGTGCATGTGAGGGAAGAGGACCGTACCGGTCGTATCGTCCAACACCAATCCGGCGCGGCACTCAGACGAGAAGTAGCTGAACTCCAAGTGCATCATATCCTTAGGGAAGGAGTCCTTGAACTTCTCCAAATAGAACTTCGTGTTACCGCACTTCCAAGTGTTCAGGATCTGCATGTTAGGCCAATAGTGCTTAGGCAACACGATGCCGTACTTCTCCTTCAACGCGCGGAGTTCCTTTGCGCGCTCAGGGTTTGGCTGCAGGTTCTTGCCCTTGATGATGTTTTGTCTAACCTCTTCAGGGATATTGATCTTAGCGCTGATGGTACCCTTCTCGATATCATCCACGTAATCGTCGTAGAACTCGTTCACGTTGTTCTGCATCTCCACGATAGTGGAAGGGTTTGCGGTCACGATCAAGTGCACATTGTGCTCGATACCCAAACGCATGATGCAATAGTAGCGAGCCTTGTAGTCGGAGATGGTGAAGACATCCGCAGGGGCCGTGTAAGCCACCTTGATGAACTCAGGGCAGTCACGTTGCGTCACACCTGAAACGGAGCCGTACACCGTTCCGTCCGGAGCGGCACCCTCGATGGCCTTGCCTACGATGGAGACGATCTGTCCGTCGAAAGTCTTCGGGCGGTTCTTGATGAAGGAGTAGAGCCACACCTTCGTCATCTTACTATATACGTTGGAGTAATATTCGTTCGTGATAGGAATCCACTTAGGCTCGCTGGTCGTACCGGAAGTGGTGGCATACATCTTAGGTTTGCCAGGGAAGAGCACGTTCTCCTCACCATGCTTGTGACGCTCCACGTATGGGCGGAAATCCTCGTAGTCGTTAGACTTCACGTTTTCCTCATAGAGTTTGAACAACTCGTCAGCGCTCTTCGCTTCCAATATCTTGGCGAAGTTGTGTTCCTTACCATAGACGGAATCCTTCGCATATTCCAAAATACCTCTCAGCGTTTTCTCTTGCGCTTTCTTACAATCCTTTGCGGCCTTGTCCAATTTTCTCCACTGCATCTTACCTGCGATAGAGAGGAGCGTCTTGATTTTCCACGCACCTTTGGTCTTCTCTTCCATACTATATTCCTTATTTTTTTAGTTATTCGTTTACATTATGGTTAAAAATCGTGCTAAGATAGTCATTTATCATAAGATTAAAAGCAAGTATCGGGAAAAATTTACCAACGAAGGATTAATCGGTAGCATCCATAAGCCGTCCCGGGAATGTCCCCCACCCCATTCTGTGCGCCACGGCGGAGGGCTCCATCTGTACCAAAACAGGACCATGGGGGAAGCAAATGAAAGCGTTTTTTTGACCAATCCAACAAAAAATTGTATATTTGGAAAATATTTCAAACGGACAAATATTCCATCAACCGGCTATCTGTCCTTTGCAACTAATGGGATGTGTAACATGAATGAATTAATCAAACAAAAACAGATATGGCAATGAAGATGAGAACGTTCTTGACATTCATTTTGATGTTTTGCGCCACCTATATGGCGAGTGCGGCCAACCACTTAACCTTCACGGCGGAGGAGGATTCGTCCACATTCTGTATCAAGAGGTTTGGCGATAACAATCCGAGTGTGCAGTACTCCCTGGATGACGGGGAGACCTGGACGGACCTCTCAGAGGACAAGGCTGTCGTTTTAGCGCACAAGGGAGACAAAGCCCTGCTTAGGGGGAACAACCCCAAAGGGTTCTCTACCCATTATGAAAAATATACAAAGTTCACAATGGGAGGCAAAATAGCCGCCAGCGGAAGCGTGATGAGCCTGATTGACAACATCGGAGAGGTCACCACCATCCCTAATGATATATGTTTTTGGAGACTGTTCGAGAAATGCGAAAGCCTCACGAAAGCTCCGGAATTACCGGCGACCACGCTGAAAGAACAATGTTACGTGCAGATGTTTGACAGCTGCACCAACCTCATCCAAGCGCCCGAACTGCCAGCAAACACAATGAAATTCGAGTGCTACGCATACATGTTCTCAGGATGCGCCAGCCTCACGGAAGCGCCAGAATTACCAGCGGAATATTTGGATAGATCATGCTACGGAGGCATGTTTGGGGAATGTACGAGCCTCACAAAAACGCCAGAATTACCAGCAACGACATTGGACAAACTATGTTATGGAAGAATGTTCGAGAACTGCACAAGCCTCACGCAAGCGCCAGAGTTGCCGTCCATTTACCTGGCTGACAGCTGTTACATGAGAATGTTCGCCGGATGCACAAGCCTCACACAAGCGCCAGAATTGCCAGCAACCGAAATGAACGCCAGTTGTTACCAAAGCATGTTTTCAGGGTGCTCGGCACTCACACAAGCTCCGGAGCTGCCCGCTACAACTTTGTCCGACAATTGCTATCGAAGCATGTTCTCCGAATGTTCAAGCCTCGCGACAGCCCCCGAATTGCCAGCGACAACATTGTCCGAGAATTGTTACCAAAAAATGTTCTCAGAGTGTGCTGCGCTCACACAAGCACCGGAATTACCCGCCACAATCATGAGCGAATACTGTTATGCGGACATGTTTTACAACTGCACGAATCTGACACAAGCGCCTAAAACGCTAGGTGTAACTTTAGCCAGCAACTGCTATCGAAGCATGTTCTCAGGGTGCTCGGCACTCACACAAACGCCGGAACTACCCGCCACAAAATTGGCAAACGCTTGTTACGAAGGGATGTTCTACAACTGTTCAAAACTTGTCCAAGCCCCGGAATTACCCGCAACAACACTGGCTGACAGTTGCTATAAATTCATGTTTAGGGGTTGTATAAACCTCACTCAAGCACCAGAGCTACCAGCGAAAAAGTTAGCCAAGCAGTGCTATGCCTACATGTTCAATGGTTGCTTGTCCCTAAAGCAAGCCCCGGAACTACCGGCAAGATTCCTTGTCGAAGGTTGTTATAACTCGATGTTCGACGCCTGCAAATTCCTTTCAGAAATAACGGTTTCCATCACAGATTGGGGCGTAGAATATGAGGATAGTACCTCAGGCACATTATGGAACACATCAGAATGGGTCAAGGACGTAGCCTCGACAGGCACTTTCTACTGTCCACAATCATTGCCTCTCGAATACGGCATAGACCGGATTCCTGAAGGCTGGACGATAAAACCGACCACAGAGGAAGTTACAGAACCCAACTATCTGACATTCACGGCAGAAGAAGACAGTTCATCTTTTGGGATAAAGAATGTTTCGAACAACAACACCCCAAACATTCTATATTCCGTTGACAACGGTAAAAACTGGAAGAGACTCAAAGAGGGAGAAACCATCACATTGGGACACAAAGGAGACAAAGCGTTGCTTAGAGGAGACAATCCTACGGGCTTATCCTCAGGCACAAACTCATATACAAAATTCGTGATGTCCGGCAAAATAGCGGCAAGCGGTAGCGTGATGAGCCTCATAGATGTCACAGGAGAAGCAACCGCCATCTCTCAAAAAGGGTGTTTCAGCTATTTATTTAGCGAATGTGAAAGCCTCACACAATCACCTGAATTGCCGGCGAAGAAATTGTCCGAAGAGTGCTACGCCTACATGTTCAACAATTGCACGAGTCTCACAAAAGCGCCTAAATTACCTGCGTACACGATGGAAAAGCTCTGTTACAAATACATGTTCAATGGCTGCACCAACCTCAAAGAAGCGCCAGAACTACCTTCCACAGAATTGGAGAAGTCTTGTTACGAAGGGATGTTCTACAACTGCACAAGACTCGCCCAAGCACCGGAATTGCCAGCAACAACATTGTCCCAGAACTGCTACCAAAGCATGTTTTCAGGGTGTAAAAGTCTCACTCAAGCGCCTGAATTGCCGGCGGAAAAACTGGAAAGGGAATGCTATTATTCCATGTTCGAAGGATGCGATTCACTTTCTAGCATAAAAGTACACATCACTGATTGGGGAGAAGAGCACATCTCATATTCAAGTTCCATTTGGAACACATCAGACTGGGTTAAAGGAGTCGCCCCGACCGGCACATTCTACTGCTCTAATCTCTTGAGGACCGAATATGGGCCCAACCGTATCCCGAGGGGATGGAAAGTGGAATATTATGACGGAGAGAGAATTGTCGCTAACTATCTCACATTCAAAGCGAAGGATTATGATGCTTCAATCAGAATAATAAACTATGGAGACAACGATCCCAAGATAGAGTACTCCCACAATGGAGGCATATCATGGACAAAAGTCACAAATGGGAGAATTCCGATATCACTTAATGACCCGACTGTTATGGTTAGAGGTAATAACCCTGAAGGCTTCTCGACAAAAGGAGAAACAAGATTTATGATAAATGGGGAAGTGGAGGCAAGCGGTAGCATAATGAGCCTAATAGATAGCATAGGCTACACCACTAAGATTCCAAACAAAAAATGTTTCATGAATCTGTTCCTTGACTGCACGGGCCTCACAGTGGCACCGGAACTACCTGCCACCTCCTTGACAGACAGTTGCTACTACGCCATGTTCTCAGGATGCACAAGTCTTACTCAAACCCCAGAATTGCCGGCCGATTCATTGGCGGAAAATTGTTACAATGAAATGTTCAAAGGCTGCACCAGCTTGACAGAAGTGAAATGTTTGTCAACTCAACCATTGGTCAAGAATTGTTATGCGAACATGTTCGAAGGTTGTTCAAACCTGTCTATCGTAAGCGTTTCGTTCCATCAATGGGGAGACGAGACTGTTGATTGGCTTAAAGATGTAGCACCTAAGGGCACATTCTTCGGTCCTGAAGATTTACCCGAGGAATATGGTGACAGTAGAATCCCCCAAAACTGGAGACGGAAGAACACCAACTATCTTACCTTCACCGCAGAAGAAGACGCATCATCTTTCGGGATAGACCTCAGCTCCACATACGACAACGACATCCCTGACATAAAATACTCTCTCGACAATGGCAAAACGTGGTCAACACTGAAATATGGAAAGGAAGTCGTCCTAAATAAAAAAGGAGACAAAGCTTTACTTAGGGGATACAACCCCAACGGATTCTCCTTTAACGACCAGCACTACTATAATTTCACAATGTCGGGGAAGATAGCCGCAAGTGGAAGTGTAATGAGTCTTTTGGACGGTGTGGGCTTTAGCACCGAAATTACTAAAATATATTGTTTTACAAGATTATTCAAACAATGCGAAAGTCTCACACAAGCGCCAGAACTGCCAGCAACGACTTTAGCGGAAGACTGTTACAGCTACATGTTCTCCCAATGCACCAACTTGATCCAAGCACCCGAATTGCCCGCAAAAATCCTGGAAGAATATTGTTATTCCGGCATATTCTCCGGCTGCACCAATTTGACCCAAGCGCCCGAATTGCCCGCAAAAATCCTGGCTAGCGGTTGTTACGCCAGCATGTTCTACAACTGCACCAATCTGACGAAGGCGCCCGAATTGCCCGCAAAAATCATGAAAGATTTTTGTTATTCCGAAATGTTCTACAACTGCACCAATCTGACGAAGGCGCCCGAATTGCCCGCAAGAGTTTTAGAAAGGGGTTGCTATTACCAAATGTTCGTTAAATGTAAAAAACTATCTGAAATCAAAGTGGGATTCACCCAATGGGGATCCATCCAATGGGGGGTGGGAACGACATATGCTTGGGTTGCTTCAGTTGCCCCTACTGGCACCTTTATCTGCAGGCAACCACTGCCTCTTGAATACGGTATAGACCGAATCCCTGAAGGATGGAGAGTCATAGAATGGGAGGACTGCCCGACAATGCTGTCTTTCACGGCAGAAGAAGACAGTTCATCCTTTAAAATAAAAAACACACAAAACGACCCAGATATACAGTACTCTTTGGATGGCGGTGAGACCTGGATTAAACTTCAAGATGACGAGAGTGTCATTTTAGAGCACACAGGAGACAAAGCCTTACTCAGAGGAGACAATCCTAATGGTTTTTCAACATCCGTCAAGAGCTACACAAAATTCTACATGAAAGGCAAAATAGCGGCAAACGGAAGCATCATGAACCTCTTATGCTACTCCAACGAGACACTCAATATACCAAACAAATATTGTTTCTACAAGCTCTTTGAAGGATGCACTAGCCTTACGCATGCTCCCGAACTGCCTGCCATTACATTGGACACAGCTTGTTATGCCTCAATGTTCGCCTATTGCAAAGGGCTCACCCAGGCCCCGAATTTGCCCGCTATAACATTATGCAACACATGCTATGAGTCAATGTTCTCCGAATGCTCGAGTCTTTCGCAGGCCCCCGAATTGCCAGCCTCGACATTGGGTACTGAATGTTATGAACTAATGTTCAATAAATGTACCAGCCTTACGCATGCCCCAGAATTGTTCGCAACAACACTGGCACGATCATGCTACCTCGGAATGTTCAACGGATGTACCAGCCTAACACATGCTCCTGAACTACCAGCAACAACATTGGAAGAATCATGCTACCGCAGCATGTTCAGCGGATGTACTAGCCTAACGCAAGCGCCTGAACTGCAGGCCATGGCATTATCATTTTATTGTTACGAGCGCATGTTTGCTGGTTGCACAAGTCTTACGAAAGCGCCTGAATTACCCGCCACGGACTTATCGTTACGTTGTTACAGATCCATGTTCGAGGGATGTACCAATCTTTCCGAAATCAGAGTCGCCTTTGATTCTTGGAGTTCAGGTTCCGCAACCGAATCCTGGGTCAATGACGTTGCCCCTACAGGCAAATTCATCTGCCCGAAATCATTGGAAATCGAATTTGGGGAAGACCGTATCCCCGAGGGTTGGATAGTTGTGGACATAGAGGAAGTTGGAGTTGGCACTACCACAAGCGACGGCATAGCCGTATGGTCGGAAGGCCACACCATCTACATCCGCAATGCGGAGGGCGAGGTATCCCTCTATGACCCTTCCGGAAGGCTAATATCTGTCTCCACCGGAGCAGCCAACGAGACCCGTTCCCTGTACGTTCCTAGCCAAGGCATCTATTTCGTCAGGGCGAACGGAAAGACATTGACAACGACCGTGCGATAGGCAGTCGGGTCATCACAAAAAGCCGGAGGAGCGAAACGATGCAGTTTCACTCCTCCGGCTTTTCTTTATATGCTTGATATGCTTGCGCCTAACAGGGAACAACAAGTCCCTTCAGTCTATCATCATTCTTTTGCCAGCACCATCGATTTGAACTCCTTCATCCCCTCGGAGGCTCCCTTCTGGATCATATAGATGGGCCTGGACGATGGGACAGTGACCGGCTTAGGGTCTATCACATAGATAGGCACCTCCCTACGCAGGTAATGGACCAATCCCGCCGCAGGATAAACAACCAACGAGCTGCCCACGATTAAAAAGATATCCGCCTGCTCCACCCACTCGATGGCAGGCTCGATCATCGGCACAGGTTCGCTGAACCAGACAATGAAAGGACGCAGTTGGCTACCGTCGGAAGCCTTATCCCCCACGTGGATCTCACTCTCCATGGAAGGCAAGGTCGTCACAAGGCTCGTATCCTTAGAGGAGCAGACCTTCATCAGTTCACCATGAAGGTGGATAATGGAGGAACTACCCGCCCTTTCATGCAGGTCGTCCACGTTTTGGGTGATGATCTTCACATCGAAATCATCCTCCAACTCCTTCAGGGCTATATGTCCGTAGTTGGGCTGATGGTTCTTCAGATCCTTGCGCATATCGTTGTAGAAGTCCAAGACCAGCTTAGGGTTCCGGTAAAAGCCCTCCGGTGTGGCGACATCCTCCACACGATACTCGTTCCAGAGACCGTCCGAATCACGGAACGTGCTGATACCACTCTCCGCGCTGATGCCAGCCCCCGTCAAAACAACCAACCGTTTCTTTCCCATGGTATAATTGATTCGTTAATATTTCCTATTCCAAATTTCCGAGGCAATGAAAGCACGTTTCGCATCCTCCGCCGTCTTGAAAGAGAATCCGTCCGAGCAATCCATGTCAGCACCCGCCATAGAGGAAGAGGCATCTTTGCGAACATTTTTCTGAGGTTGCGTCTTCTGTTTCCGCACATTCTTGGCCGAATCGTACGTCTCCATTTCCGTTGTCAGGAAAGGACTAGAGGATCTTTTTTTGTCAGATGCGATCCTCTCCTTGAAAGGTGTCGTCATCGGCTCCACACCCGAACTTATCGTCTGTGATTTGGCCTTACTTTCCTCCCTGTTCTCCGCCGCCTTTATCTTGCTTTTCATGATGGAATAGACAAAGATGCCGACGACAAGCAATATGTATATGAAATCAGATGAATCCATACGCAGAATTATAAATTAGCTTCAATCTTAGCGACGATATCCGGCTTCGGATATCCGCCAACCATCTTGTCGATGATTTGTCCGTTACGAACCAAAAAGATAGTTGGAACATTACGCACCTTATACATGCCGACCAAGTCGGGGTTATCGTCCACATCCACCTTGCCGATCACCACACGGTCAGCATACGTTTCGGACAATTCCTCCAAGACGACGGCCACGTTCTTACAAGGGACACACCAGCTTGCGCCGAAATCCAACACTAAGAGTTTGTCGCTCTTAACCATCTCTTCGTAATTAGCATCTGTAATATTAATCATACTCGAAATTATTTAGGTGAGTTCTAAAGATTCAACTTTCCAATAAAATCACATGGACAACGGGTTGAAAATCAATTCGTCGAGTCCATCTTACTATCAATTGCACAAAAACCATGCCACAAGTGAGGTCAGGCGACGTTCAAATCCACCGTTCCCTCCTGACGCATCTGTTCGAGGTACTCCATCAGAGGCCGCGTGAGCTTTATCTTCCTCGTGCGGGACGTCACAGTCACAGGGTTACCCGTGGATGGTTCCACCACCGCCAAGGAGAGGTTCACATTGCCATCTTGTCCTTCGATCAATGACAAAAAGTTAGTGACAAAGTCCGGCGTGACATTCTCCTCCTTAATCTTGATCGTCAGGTTTCCTGAGAAATCCCTACTCTCCTCCGCCAAAGGCTTCACCGTGGCGATGTTGAAGTCGATGAAATCTCCATACCGCCGCTTAGTGTAACTACCGCTGATGAAGACCATCATGCCCTTCTCGTACGGAGAGAACTTCACGATGTCCTCTGAACGGAAGAGGGCGAAACGATGGGACCCCGAATAATCCTCCACCGTGATGAAGCGGCAAGGAGTACCCTTCTTCGAGACAGTGGAGACCGCCTCCGTGATGACGCCTCCCATCATCAACTCCTGGTCCAAATGATTGGCTCCGAAACTTGCGTCCGTCTCCATATCATTCATCCTCACATTGCAAATATAATTTAAAAATACGTAATATGCATCAAGCGGATGGGCAGAAAGATATATTCCCACCAATTCACGCTCTTTTTCCAAGCGATACAAATCGGACCACGCCTCCGCCTTCGGCAATATAGGCTGCTGCGGTTTCATGCCCACATCCCCACCGAAGAGGGACTGCACATTACTCTGCGCGGCCAGTTTGCATTGCGTGCCATATTGACAGAGAACCTCCGAGACGGTACGGCCCTTGTCCGTAGGCGACATAATCTGCTCCCTGGTGCAGTTCGGAAGGGAGTCGAATGCGCCCGACAACGCCAAGCTCTCGATCGTCTTTCTGTTGCAGGCCTTAAGGTCGACACGCTCCACGAAATCGAAGATGGAGGTGTACGGACCGTTCTTCTCCCGCTCGGACACGATCGCCATCACCGCACCCTCTCCGACGCCCTTGACGCCTCCCAATCCGAAGCGGATCTCACCCGTCTGGTTCACGGTGAAGTTCAGTTCGGACTCGTTCACGTCAGGTCCCTTCACCTTGATCTTCATGGACTTGCACTCCTCCATGAATTTCTGCACATCGGTGATGTTATCCTTGCTGAGCGTCAGGTTGGCGGCCATGTACTCCGCCGGGTAATGCGCCTTCAGGTAACCGGTTTGGTAGGCCACCCAAGCGTAACATGCGGCATGCGATTTGTTGAAGGCATAGGAGGCGAACTTCTCCCAGTCCTTCCATATCTTTTCCAGAATCTCAGGGTCATGTCCGTTCTTCTTACCGCCCTCGATGAACTTAGGCTTCAGGATGGCCAGCATGGCAAAGATCTTCTTACCCATCGCCTTACGCAAGGTATCCGCCTCACCACGGGTGAAGTTGGCCAACAAACGGCTCAGCAGCATCACCTGCTCTTGGTAGACAGTGACGCCATAAGTATCCTTGAGGTACTTCTCCATCACTGGGATATCGTACTCGATAGGCTCCAAACCATTCTTACGACGGATGAACGTAGGGATGTACTCGATAGGTCCCGGACGATACAACGCATTCATGGCAATCAGGTCCGTGATCTGCGTAGGCTTCAGCTCGCGAAGGTATTTCTGCATACCGGGCGACTCGAACTGGAACGTACCGATGGTACGGCCCTCACTATAGAGTTGGTAGGTCAATTCGTCATCAATAGGGATGTTGGAGATGTCCACCTCGATGCCGCGCGCCTTCTTCACGTTGGCGAGCGCCTCCTTGATCAACGTCAGGGTACTGAGTCCGAGGAAGTCCATCTTGATCAAACCGACCGACTCGACCACATGTCCGTCATATTGGGTCACCACCACATCCTTGTCCAATTTTTTATCATGGATGGTGCAGACAGGGGCGAAATTCGTCAGGTCGTCCGCACCGATGATCACACCACAAGCATGGATACCTACTTGGCGGTTGGTATCCTCCAGCTCCTGCGCATAGGTGAGCATCGTGGAGATGTTCTCGTCCGGACCGTTCTTCATGTCTCGCAGCTGCGGGATATATTTGAAGCAGTTCTTGAGGTTCACCTTAGGCATCTTCTTAGGCAGAGTACCCTCCACCGCCTTCACAGACTCCTCGTCGAATCCACGGTCGGGGATCAACGCCTTGATAGCGTTCACCGTAGGGAGGGGCACCTTCTGCACACGGCCCACATCCGCCACGGAGGACTTCGTCGCCATGGTTCCGTAGGTGATGATATGCGCCACCTTCTCCTCGCCATAACGCTTGCGCACCCAAGTGAGCACCTTGCTACGACCGTCATCATCGAAGTCGACGTCGATATCGGGCAAGGAGATACGGTCAGGGTTCAGGAAACGCTCGAACAGCAAATCATACTTCAGCGGATCGAGGTCCGTGATCCATAGGCAGTACGCCACCACCGAGCCTGCGGCGGATCCACGGCCTGGCCCCACGCTCACACCCAACTCCTCGCGGGCGGCGCGGATATAGTCCTGCACGATCAGGAAGTAGCCCGGGAATCCCATGGTCTTCATGATATGCAGCTCGAAAGTGATACGTTCTATCTGCTCCTCCGTCAGATGGTCGCCGTAGCGTTTCTTCGCCCCGTCCCAAGCCAACTTGTTGAGGTAATCCGCCTCCAACTTGATACGGTACAGTTTCTCGTATCCACCCAGTTTCTTAATCTTCTTCTCAGCATCCTCTTGGCTCAGCACCACCTCATGCCTCTCGTTCTGCGTGAACTCATCGAAGAGGTCCTTTTCCGTGAACTTCTTGCGGTACTCCTCCTCCGTGCCGAAGTCTGCAGGGATATCGAACTTAGGCATAATAGGATCTGAATCGATGTCATACACCTCCACCTTGTCCGCGATCTCCAGCGTGTTCGTCAGGGCCTCGGGGATGTCTTCGAATATGCTGTACATCTCGTCCGGCGTCTTCAGCCACTCCTGTTTCGTGTAGTGCAGGCGGTTCGGGTCGTCGTAATCCTTGCCCGTACTCAAGCAGATGAGGCGGTCGTGCGCCTCGCCGTGCTCCTCCTCGACGAAGTGCACATCGTTCGTGGCGATGATCTTCGTATTGGTCTTGCGGGCCAATTCGATCAGCACCTTGTTCACCATCTGCTGGCGCTCGTAGGTATCTGTGGCGGCGTTCGGCTTGTCCGTCTTGTGACGCTGCAACTCCAAGTAATAATCGTCTCCGAAGATCTCCTTGAACCACATGATAGACTTCTCCGCCTCATCGATCTTACCAGCGATGATCAGTTGAGGGATCTCGCCTCCCAAGCAGGCGGAGCAGACGATGAGCCCCTCGTGGTACTGTTTCAGTACGTTCTTATCGATACGAGGGTTGTCATAATAACCCTCCGTGTAGGCGATGGAAGCCAATTTACAGAGGCTTTTATACCCCGCCTTGTTCTTCGCCAAGAGGATAAGGTGGTGACCGCTACGGTCGACGATACGTTCCTTACCCGTCTCCGCGGATATCTCCTTCACCGTCTTATCCTTGTCATGCAACGTACGGCGGGCGCAGTATGCTTCAGTACCAATAATAGGCTTGAAAGGGATGAAAGCGTCAGCCTTCTCCTTCAGCTTCACCAGTTCAGCCTCCAATTCAGCCTTCTTGGCGGGATCAGTCTCCTTCTCGATGTTCTCCTCGCACTCCTTCACCTTCTTTTTCGGAGCGCCATTCACCTTCTTGACGTAGTCCTTCAGGTCTTTGATGCCGAACATATTACCGTGGTCCGTCAGCGCCATCGCGCGCATGCCGGTCCGCATACACTTGTCCACCAAGTCCGGCACCTTCGACATTCCGTCGAGGATGGAGTAGTGTGAGTGGACATGCAAATGAACAAATTCCGCCATTTTATTAGGGTCTATGATTGAATGCTAACAAAGGCAAAAATATAATGAAAAAAAGTAGGAAAAGAAATTTTGGAACAAAAGTTATTAACTAAAAGTAACCAGATGAAAATTAAGGCTTTAGCCTTTAGACTTTAGCCCTCCGACCTTAAAGACTTTAGAATCCAACCGTTAGGCCTCCGACCTTAAAGACCTTAGGCTCCCCCAGCCGTTAGGCCTCCGACCTTAAAGACCTTAGGCTCTATCCCCCAGAAGACAAAAAAAGAGAGCCGTCACCGACTCTCTCTGCTCTCCCTCTTGGACTTGAACCAAGGACCCCCTGATTAACAGTCAGGTGCTCTAACCGACTGAGCTAAGGAAGAATTTCCACACCCGAGGATTTCCCTCAAATGCGGTGCAAATTTAGGTTGTTTTCTCGAATAAAAAAAATATATTTGCATATAAATTTCACAAAATAGAAGAAAAAATATGGTAACAATAGGATTAGGAAACGCACTAGTGGACGTCTTGTCTGTACTGAAGTCTGACGACACGTTGGAGAAGCTATCTCTTCCGAAAGGGAGTATGCAATTGATAGACAAGGAATTGTCCGCAAAGATACAAGACGAAATCAAAGACGGCGACCGCCATTTCGTCACGGGAGGATCCGCCTCCAACACTATTTCGGGACTTGCCGCATTGGGAGCGCCCTGCCACTTCATCGGGAAGACGGGCGAGGACGAGGCCGGCGAATTTTTCAAGTCGGACATGGAGAAACACGGCGTGACCACCCACATCGTCAAGAGCGATTTGCCGACTGGCGTATGCGTCTCCCTAATCTCACCCGATAGCGAGCGGACCATGGCCACCTGCCTAGGAGCGGCCAGCACACTGACGGAGAATGACTTCGACCCTAACTGGTTCAAGGGCGTGGACCTCTGCCACATCGAGGGGTACTTGGTTCAGAACACCACCATGATCGAGGCCGCCATGAAGATGGCGAAAGCGGCGGGTGCGAAAGTGTCATTGGACCTCGCCAGCTACAATGTGGTGGAAGAGAACCTCGCGTTCCTGCAACGTGCCGTGAAGGAGTATGTCGACATCGTATTCGCCAACGAGGAGGAGGCGAAAGCATTCGCGCAGAGAGAGCCGGAAGAGGCCCTCGACTACATCGCCGAGATGTGCGAAATAGCCGTCGTCAAGCTAGGCAAGAAAGGTTCATTAATCAAACGGGACGGCAAGACAGTACGAGTGGATTGCCTACCAGGCGTGACCGCCATAGACACCACAGGGGCCGGCGACCTGTTCGCCTCCGGATTCCTGTACGGTCTTCACAAAGGATATGACATGCGGAGATGCGGAGAAATAGGGTCGCTCGTGAGCGGAAACATCGTACAGGTAGTGGGTTCGAAACTGGACGAATGCAAATGGGAAGAGCTGAGAAGAAAGAGCTAAGACATTGCGGAGAGGGGCATTCGCTCCCCATGCGAAGTTACTGAGCACCAACAGTTTCGCACCCAAACGCAAACATCAGAAAATCAACGGCAAAGGGAGGTATGGAAGAGCATGCCTCCCTTTGCCGTCATATACAAACAGGCACAACTGAGAAGTCTCAATCCAGAACGATTCCGACCTCATTATGGCCACTGCAACAATGACCTCCTGGAAGAATTTACGCAACAAATTATCTATCAACCAATTATCCAGTAGAAGAACACAAGGAATATAAAACGGCGGTATGATGATATAATTGCGATGTCAATTGACTTTTTTACATCTATTTCCATGCTTAAAATTTGTTAATGAAAAAAAATAGATTTACTTTTGATATTGCTATTAACACAGAAAAATTTATAAGCTTATGGAAGCAAAACATATACACAAACTATTGAAGATCAACTTAATTGTAGCAATATCGCTAATCCTTACCGGAGCGTCTACCTACGCAGCAACAAGAAATACAGACACGCCAAACCTCAGTTTCGAGAAAGGAACGTTCGAGAATTGGACAAGATACTACGGATATTATGGGCCGTTGACATATACCGAGAATCCAAATTACAGCTACAACGGGCACAAATACAAAGGCCACCACGACGAGAGGAATTCGAGGTTGGTCATCTGTGACGATGTCAACAACACCTTCGGAAACGGAGACCCGATGGATCCGAATGCACAAGACACCTGGACGCTAAAGGAAGAGAACACCACAACGGAACGTGGATACTTCGAGGTGGTAGCAAGTACGGCATTCGATTTTAACCTGGCATGCGACAACATCAGACTAGTACCAGAAGGCTTCGGACAATCCATGCGTATTGGTTCCTACGACACGGCAGAGGTGCATTACAACGACTCCACATTGGTATCAGAAAAGAACAGAGCGATGGCGGAACGTGCCATCTACAAATTCGAAGTGAAAGAGAACTCCACACTCCTCACGCTTCGTTATGCGGTCATCATGCAGGACGAAGACCCTATTAGCCATCCGCATCTACATCCAGACAACCTGAGGCCCCGTTTCAGCATCAAGGTTTATAAAAACGATGGCACACTGATTCCTTCCCAAGAATGCGGTTCCAAAGTGGAATATCATTCCAGCAGTGACCCAAGGCTCAAACAAGCCTGTGGGTATGAGAGGGACAAACAAGAGAAACTGGACTCTGTGGAGACTGCAGAATGTGCGGAATGGGAATGCCTTCAATATGATTATGACAAATGCTTATTACAAGGAGAAGTCTGTACAAACTACGTGAGAGAAAGTCAATATGACCGTAGCTGTTGGCCGAGCAACAAAAAATACAGATGTGTAAGGCTAAATAACAGTAACCAATACGAATACAGATGGAATTGCAACACTTGCGACGGCAAGATTGCAAATAAGTATTGGAATTACAACGAGATATGTACCGAATACCACATAGAATGCAAGCAGTACGATTGCGTTCCGGGCAAAAAAGTATGTAAAAAGCACAAATGGCTTTATTTCAACAATGTCACCATGGGTTCATGCAACTCATCGAACCCCAGATGTAACGCATCACATGTAAGGGATTTATTGTCACAATTCTATTACGACGGATGGGTGGCGCTAAGCTACGACCTCCGAGAATTAGTGGGTCAAGAGGTCACCATTGAGGTGGAGAACCGAGATTGTTTGGAGCTATTGCCTAGATGTGGTGGAGATCACGAATCCCAAGGGGAACCCATATTTTACACAAACACAGAACCTCTCGTTCCTACAGACAGCGCAGGCTATTTCAACGCATACTGCTCGGTATGTAAGAAGAACAAAACCTTTGTGACCGCTTTCACCGGAGGTTATCACCGCACCTACGCCTACGTCAACGCCTCTACCCAAAAGATGGAGTTAAAAATCAAGAATTGCGGAAATGGCGAGGATGCGGTCATCACCGCACCCGACGCATTCGACACATACGAATGGAAGAGAAGCGACGGAAAAGTATTTGCTCCACAAAACCAGAAAACCGCATACATTTGTGCCATACCCGACTCTGAAATCAGAGAAAACATGGATTACACCTGTACCATGTACAATAGCGCAGACCCAACCTGCACCAAGGTGATAGAAACATTCCGATTATTAAAGGACCCTATTACCGCAGATTTCACATGGGACAAAGGATGCTACAATGAAGTGAAGTTCCAGAACCTCTCAGAAGTGCATCCTGTCACAATGAGCAACGGAACACAAGTAAAAAATGATGAAATCACCTACCAAGTGTGGACATACTTCGATCAAGAAGGAGAAGTGGAAGAGGAAGACGGAGCATTCGAGCCGACAAAACTTTTCAACTGTCAATCTGACAATGGATGCAATTTCTCCACCCAGTTAATGGCCATTACAAAAAACGACTGTAAAATCCCAGTCATCAAATCAATCAACGTGAGCAAAAGGCCAGAAGTGGTCATTAACGGAGCGGACTATGTCTGCTATGGAGACTCTACCACGCTCAGTTTGGACGAAAACTCATACCCAGAGGATTCACTCAACTATTACAACGAGGATTACTACTACGTATGGCTCAACGAAGTAGGAGACACGCTGAAACGATCAAGCGGCTCAGACGGCAGATACTGTACCGTGAAACCGGTGAATGGAACCATACAATATCGGCTACAGATCCACCAAAACAGAAGGAGCATAAACAATAATGTCATGGAATGTGTCTTCGAAGGCTTCCACGACGTATCGGTCATCGAAAAGCCAACATCAAAAATATCCATCTCCAACATGTACATACCTAATGGGCAAATCAAACAGGTGGATATATGTAAGGGTACAACTGATGTCAAGCTGGACGGTAGCACCAACATGGAAAATTGTCGATACGCATGGTATGACAAAAACACTTGGGGCGGAATAGACCAAATCAGCGAGAATGATTTCCTTAACATGACGAATGCGAAAACGGAGAAGTCCGGCATCACCGCATCAGATAGCACCAACTTCTATTTAGCCGTGATGGCGGAAAACGGATGTATGCAAGTTGACTCCATCCGCATCAATGCAATGCCATTGCCGGAGTTGACCATTACCGCCAACAACAAAGCCGTTGAGAACAAACGCACTGAGATATGCGTTGGAGGTTCAACCACCATGAAAGTGTCAGGAACAGACGCCAGAGGCGATGCGGTCAGGACCTTCGTATGGACCACGCCAAACCAAGGACAGCCAACACTGGACGTCATCACAGCCACACCAGCGGAAGACAACCAATTCTTCCAGGACGGGAAATATATATACCGTTACTCTGTCAGCGGAAGTGACGTCAAAGGTTGTACAAGCACAGACTCCATATTCATATGGATGTATAAAAATCCGACCATCGAGTTCAACAATGTTCCAAGCGTGTGCGCAGGTTCGGAATTCGAGTTAAAAGTATCAGGCGTCGACTCCTGCTCGGTCGACAATGATTCCGTAGCGGGAAGCACTACTACCCCAGCCAACGGACCTTTGAGCTTCATCTTGACCGCCAACGAATCCAAAAGATTCTACACCGTAGATGGTTATAAGATAAATGGAGGCATCTCATGTAAGGCCAGCAGCGAATTCAGTCTGACCGTGAACGAAGCCCCAGGAGTCGGCATCATTGGTCTCGACAAAATATGCAAGGGCGATGCGTTGTCTTTATCCGCAACAGGAGCCAGCACATACACTTGGTGGAAGCAAGGGGGAGGAAACACCCAAACAGGAAGGGAATGCACTTGGGCCTCTCCAAGCGACGGATGGTATATAGTGGAGGGTGAAAACGCCGGCACAGGATGTAAAAGTAAAGACTCCATATACGTGGAGATTGAACAGGCTCCCGCCATCATAATCACCACTCCAAACACGGATGTGGTGTGTATCGGCGAAACTAAGGTACTGAATGCACAAACAATGGATCCTTCGCTCTCAAACCAAATCATCAAATACACGTGGAGCAGCGGTGCCATTGGCGAACAAATCACCATGGCCCTCAACAACGAGAGTGAATCCATATCTGTGACAGGAGAGACTCAGAATGGATGTAAATCCAGTCATGACACTACCCTGACGACTAAACCATACCCTACATTGACCGCAACCGCTTCCGGCACCTACTGTGAAAATGCGGAAGGGGAGGTTAAATTAAAGGGTGCGGACAGGTATATATACTTAGGAGACACCATCGCCAAAAACCTGAATGCCAATAACGAATACATTTGGAGAATTCCGGATGTGGGCAGAGCCGGAACTAAGGAATTCTTCTTCACAGGTTCACTTAACGGTTGCGAAGAGGAAAAATCCGTCGAAATCACCGTTCTTGAGGCTCCTGCCTTGGCCATTTCCGGCGCAGAAGGTGGCATTTGTAAAGGAGATAGCGCAACCCTTACCGTAACAGGCGGGGAAAGCGGACAAACCTACGTGTGGGAATACAGCGAGGATGGGACGAACTGGAGCACAATCAACAACCTCAATGGCTCATCCATTAAAGTGTCTCCTGATGATAACACATACTATAGAGTATCAGGAAGAGGAAGCAATCTCTGTAACGGTGTATCCGCCCCAACAGCATTGGAAGTCCACAGCAGGCCTATCATTTCCATCACAAAAGATGCAAGCAAGGATTCTTGCGTCAACTCCAAAGTATACCTTTCTGCAGAAGGTGCAGGAACCCAGGGCACCTACGCATGGAGCATCACAGCAGTTGACGGAGGCGCAACCATAGCCAATGCAACTGGAGATAGAATCGAGATTCCTCTTTCTCAAAATGCAAACGTTAGAGTAGTCGGCACAACCAATAAGCTTTGCTTCAACGACACATTCACCACCATCACGGTATATCCTTACCCTGACTTCACCATGGAGAAGGATTTTGTCTGCGAAGGGAACAAAATAGAAATGGCTATCAAGCAAGTCGGCACAACCACAATCGACACTGTCCAATGGATACCATTAGCAGGATTCTCCCTCATGACAGGCACCTATATACAATATGGGGCAAACAGGGATTCGTTCATAGACATCAACCCTGTACCGAATAATTCCATTTACCAAATACAGGTTCACGGAACGACAAAAGAGGGTTGTAAAACCAAAAAGAACTTTAACTTCAGCGTCGTATCAAAACCGAACATCTACATCGTCGGAAAGAAGGACTATTGCGAAGGTGAGGCGGTCAGCCTTACCGCCAAAGGTGGTTCTTCATACAAATGGGACAACGGCACGACAGGAGACAGGTATGACTCAATCGCAAGCACACAAAGAACCATCTTCAACGTGATAGGAGAAGACAGCAGGGGTTGCGTAGGCGAGGCAGAGCCATACACCATCACCGTCCACGGCAAACCAGACGTGAGAATTACCGCAGACGCAGATACCGTCTGCAGCGGAGAACCGATCAATCTCCAAGCGAGCGGTGCAACCACCTACACATGGAAACAGGTAAAGAACAATAGCGCAGCGAACGATACGACCAACTATCCATGTTCCTCATGCCAAAGCATCAACCCGATCGTCACTGAAAAGACCACATTCATCGTAAGCGGTGTACAAGACGGATGCTATGGTTCTGCTCAAAAAGAGCTTAACGTCAAAACAAAACCTACGCTCTCCATCACAATGGCTCAAGACACACTCTGCGAAGGAGATTCCATCACCATCGCAGTATCTTCCGGGAATGCCAGCGTGACATGGTCAATGAATCCAAGCATTAGCCCTAAATCTTTTAGCGAAAGAGAATTTGTATTCAACACCGGCGGACTAAACGAAAGACGCAAATATGTCATCACTGCTGAAACCCAAGAGAAATGTACAGCTCAGATTGACACCACCGTAGAAATCTATTCCGTACCATCCATCGGCATCGATAAAGGAAAGGGATATGTCTGCAAGGGGCAACCAGCGGAGTTGAGTGCGATCGGTGATGCATCCCAAATAACAGGGTATAGTTGGTCAGCTAACCATCCAATTACATATGTCTCGCCGACCAACAATACGTCTGAAAAGATCAATGTAAAATTTGACGATGCCACAACATTCACGTTAACAGCCACATACGCCAAGGGCTGTAGAACTACCAGTCAACCTGCGCTCGTGGAAGTTAACACACTGCCGACGTTCACGGTGAGACAAGACCCAACATCTGCCATATGTTATGGTAAGAATGTGAAAATAATCGCAGAAGGCAATAACATGATCAACACGGGATGGACATGGACAGACGTGGCTGGCAACGATCTAAACAACAAGAGCAGCGTCTACAACATTCAGGAGTTGAGAGGTGCAACCACCTTCGTCATTAAGGGTACCGACATCTCTGGTTGTGAATCGGACACCGTACACTACAATGTAAATGTTGCGAACGCACCAGATTTCAAACTCAAAGTTGACAAAAAAACAATATGTAAGAACGACAGCGTAAGATTTGAAATCACTGACGCCAGCGACGGAATCATTGGCTACACATGGGACAATAGAGGACAAACTACCGCCACCACGTTAGACACCACGCTGACTATCGCAAAAGTATATACCATAAAAGTGACTGCAAACAACGGTTCATGTACAACAACCAAATCGGAGCAAGTGACAGTGAACGACATACCGCGCGTCACCATCACCAGCCCTAGCGGAAAGAACAGCATCTGTAAAGGTGATAGCATCACCCTACAAGCCAACATCAGCAACATCTCCAACCCAGCCGACGTGAAGTATTCTTGGAATAACAAGACTTGGAGCGCGACGGAAGATAGTACTCAATACTATGCGAAGTACATCTCTTCTGCAAACAGCAATGCCTCCAGCATCGAAGCGACCGTTCAGGTACAAGAGGGAGCATGTAAATCAACCCCTGCCACATTCAACGTGCATATCAACCAATTACCGAACGTGGAAATCATCGGTGCGACAGACAAATGTATAGACGATGTGATCACGCTGACCGCCAGCGGTGTAAGCACAGGAAACTACTCATGGTTCCAAGACGGCACAAGTGTGGGTGGAGGTGCAGGATATCGTCCTACCATCAGGAAAGAAACAACGAAATTTGTCCTACTCGGAACCGAAGCCAACGGATGTATCGGAACTGACACCGTAACTGTCAAAGGAAATCCGAACCCTACATTCGACATAAGTGCGGCACCTATATGTGAAAAGGAAAGAGGCGTCATCTCATTCACGAACATACATGACGCCGATACCTTCAAAATCAAGAGAGACAATGTATATGAGGCCATCCACCACGATGCGACACAATCCGAAGACAGTTACACCACAGGGGTCATGACGCAAGGTCAGCTCTACCACGTAACCGCAACAAACGTCAAGGGGTGTAAGAGCGAGACCAAGGATCAGATCATCACCGTCAACGCATTGCCTAACATACAGATTTCCAGCAACCCAATATCCAAGGAAATTTGTTTGGGAGATAGCGCCATCCTCACTGCAACAGGTGGAACAACCTACGTTTGGGCAGATACCGCTGGATTGACAGCGTCAAATAACACCAGCGTGTTCAAACCAACCGCATCCGGCACCTACACGCTAAAAGTAAAGGGTGCAGGAAACAACGGTTGTTGGGACAGCACGGAAATAACGATAACAGTCCATGACATTCCTTCCATAGAAACGGATCCGAACGTTACGGTATGCCAAGGAGACGTCGCAAAATTGGAAGCTAAGCCTCGGACCGGCAGCTCACAGAACCTGACATACGTATGGAACAACGATAATGGTGTCTTGAACGGTGCGATCATCTATCCAGTCATCAACAAGAACGAGAAATTCACAGTCTATGGTTCTGACGACCACTGTAGCAGTGAGCCTGTGGAAGTCAACGTGTCCATCAAGCAGAGGTCTGACGTGACAATCTCTGCCAATGCGATATGCGAAGGAAGCCAAGCAAAAGTGACAATCTCCGCAACGGATTTGAGAAGCGTATCCCTGCAAGGAGGAACCACTTACGACCAACCCGAGGCCACAGGCGGTACCAGAAAACTGGAGATCAACCTTGACGCATTGACAGATTCGAAGACATACACCGCCATTGTAGTGGACACGAATCAATGTTCCCTCGACACCTCATTTACGATCGATGTGGTAAAGAAGCCTGTCATCTCCTTTGATCCAAGCACAGACGGCAACACCAGCAAGATCTGTCTGGGAGACAGCGTGACCATCATCGCAAAAACAGACTTGGCAAACGCAAACATGAGCTGGGAATCCAACAATGGATCTTCCTTCCCTTCTCAAACATTTGTCATCAACCCGAATGACAACAGCCAGTTCACATTCACACCAAGTGCACCAAGAGGCATGGGAAATCCATACGTCTTTAATGTGACAGCCACGAACGCACAAGGATCATTGTCATGTTCAAGCAATGAAAGCTACAACGTCGTAGTATACGACAGCGCCAACAACCGAATCACAGGAGATTCAGCTATATGTAAAGGGGAGAACCTCACATTGTCTTCCGAGAACACATTCAGCAGCTACTCATGGACTGAAAACGGCAATACTGGCAACATACTCTCCAGCGCCATGTCCCTGACCGAAAAAATAGATTCCGACAAGACCTACATCCTGACAGTATATGACGTGAATGGATGTAAGAACGTGTCCAGCATCAACGTCAAAGCGATACCAGCACCCGAATTTACGATTGCACCATCCACTGTGTGCGAAGGAAATCAGACTACATTAACGGTGCAAAAGGGGAATTTAGGCACGAACAACAGCAATTACAGTTGGAACAACGTCGAATTCTCTTGGGACAATGGAGAAATAGGAGAAACATACTCCGAGAATTTGTCGGACAGCAAAACATATCATGTTGTCGGAACACACAAGTACCAATACCCAGGAAAAATCATTTCTTGTCCAAGCGAACCTGTCCCTGTTACAGCCACCGTCAACAAGAAACCTAAATTCACTATTTTCAGTGATAACACAAGGAATAATACTGTTTGCAAAAAGGACACTATTAAGTTCTCCGTGCCAGGCAGCAACATATCACGAGAATGGAACCGAGGTGATGAGAATGGGCCTAACAGTAATTATAGATTCACAAACACTGGAGACCATAACGTCAGCAAGCATGGTATAATCACAAGTTCAAACGACATGGAATATTGTCGTGTAGTTCCAAGCGAAATAAGCCCAAGAGTTTCAGACATCTACTATTGGGTAACTGTCACAGACAACAGTACGCAATGTAAGGATTCCGACTATGTCATCGCCCACTTAGACATTGTTGACCTCCCGACAGTAGAAAACTACACGGCATGTAGTGGAAGCGACTTGACCGTCACAGCGCAATCAGACCAGGCGATAGACTTCAAATGGTATGCCACAGTCAGAAACCAAGGAACCATATTCTTAGGGACTGGACTATCCTACACCATGACCGCAAGCGACCTAAGGGATATGTTCTTAGGATACGCCTCCGACATGAACATGTTTGTCAGAGCTGTAGACGATTTGGGATGTGAAAGCGGAGACAAAAACTTCAATGTATATGAGGGGACTAAACCATCCATCAGCATGAGCCCTAAAAAGATATGCGAGGGAGAAACCCCAACTATCCAATTCACAGGCACACACAAAGTTCAGATAATTTCCGAAGGAAACATCGAATTAACGGCGAAGAACGGAAAAGTTAAATACCAGGAAGGAAGGCCTCTATACGGAAGTGTCAAGAGTTACATCGTCCATGCATGGGATACCATTGCCGGAGGAGGCAGAGGTTGCGAAATTGACACGACCTTCGAACTCACGATTAATCAAAAACCAATTTTCCATATCGAGGACACCGCCGGCAATAAAACAAGTACAAGTATATGTCTCAATGAAACCGCAAAACTTAAAGGCGTAATTGACGGCTACGCAAGCAACGCAAAATACAAGTGGGAAGTAACCAACTACACGTTGTCTTCCAACGAAGCGAAGTTAGATAGCATTAAAATACAGGCGGGAACCGTGACGCAATACAAGGTGAATTTGGCCGTGGAAAATGGGCAACAATGTAAAGACACGGTTGAATACTATGTCAATGTCAATCCATTGCCTGAAGTGGCCATCATCCCAGATGAAAACCCAGTCTGCGAAGGTATGCAAACAACGCTGAGGACCAACAATGTATATAGCAATTACGAATGGAGGGAGGCCTCCTCAACCGGAACCCCAACCGGAACGGTACTGAGTTCAGATGACCATTACGAAATCACCACGGGACAAAGCTTCAGCAAGTATTTCAGAGTGGATGTGAAAGACGTGAATAGATGTGTGAACGGGGCTACCATCAAGGTCTACACCAAAAAGAAACCGGACTTCAATGTCACTGCAAATCCGATTTGTTACAATGGGTATCCTGTCCTGAAGGTAAAGGGTGATGTGGACGAAATCAACTGGCCAGATGGAAGCACAGTCAGCCCATCCACCAATCCTTCAGATTCCATATGGACCTCCCCTACACCACTGACAGGAGGCAAGACCTTCTCTGTCAGCGCATCGAAGAATAGCTGTATGTCAGATGTCAAGACCATCAACGTAGCCGTATACCAAGAGCAGAAACTCGCCTTCGATGTGAACGGAAGTCCGACACAAGGCAAACCAGTCATGGTCTGCAAAGGGACAAAGGATCTCCCTATCGTCGTACGGAGCGAAACCAATGCCACAATCTCCGATATCCAATGGGGAAATGGAGGAACGACTCAAGAGATAAAGCCAACAATTACAAAAGATACAAGTTTCACCGTCACGGCTAATGTGGCTGTCTCCTCCAACTTGAATTGTGAAGCCAAAGGAACACAAAACGTCAAAGTATACCAGACCACCCAAATCAGCATCAACGGTGGAGGAAAGATATGCAAAGGCGAGGAGATGCTATTCACCGCAAGCGGTTCGGATAGCTACTCTTGGCACATCGACAAAGAGAACGTTGGAACCATTATCAGCAATAGCAGCGATAGCAGCGAGATCACAGTGAAAAACATCACGAAAGAATTCTCCATCTACGCTACAGGAACAGATGCTAACGGTTGTGTCAGCGAAAAATCCGACACGAAGGGAGTCACACTCTTACCTTCTCCGACCATCAACATCAGCGACCATCCAGACTCTATCTGTAGCGGAGATAAGCTTTTGATGAACGCAACATTAGGTGCTGGAGAAGGCTCTGATGTGAGATGGACATTAGGTACAGGCATCAACGGCAACAAAGTCGAGGCGACCTTAACCACAGGGAATGGAAGCAAGAGAGAAGAGGTATACCGTGTGGAGGCAAGCCTCACTGTCAACAACACCACGTGTAACTCGGTTAAGGAAATCAACATCACCGTTCTTCCTTTGCCTGAGCTGATTTTGACCACCGACGGAGCGTTCTGTGAAGGAGGAAGCACGACCATCACCGCCAAAGAAATTTACGGTGCGAACGTACAATACCAATGGAATGGCGGCAATTATGGCAACGACAACCTCATCACCGCAACACAAGGTGGCGAATACAGCGTAAAAGCCAAGATGACAGGTGGTCTGCAATGCGAGATGAAAGATCCGAAGACGACAACCATCACTGTGGTCAACAAACCTACCATCTCCGGCATCGACTTGACGGGAAGTCCATGTAAGGGTCAGAGAGTTAGCCTGAGTCCTAAGGGGAATGGAGGCAACGCTTATGACTACGAATGGTACTATGTGACGAGCAACCAGGGTCAAGGGTCTGAAAACGTTCTCATCGAGAAAATGGAAAGGATCCAACCTACCATCACGCAAGACACGACCTTCCACTTGGTGGCATCCACTACGCAGACGTTCAGCAATGTAACATTGGTCTGCAAAAGTTCTAAGGACACCACCATCACAATGAACCCTGACCCGTCATTCTACTTGGAAGCTAGCACACCATGCTATGGGAATGACATGACTATCAATGCCATAGGAGACCCTGAATATTATTATGAATGGACATGGGACGGAGACAAGAACGAACGAGATAAGTCATGGGTTAAGATAAAAGGCGCTCAAGGCAGCCACTTCTTCCAAGTCACAGCGAAAACAAAACTCGGCTGTATCGCGGAGAAAGACACCCTGGTCAATGTGAATCCTTTGCCTATCATCAACGGATTTGACGGAAACAATGTAATCTGCGTGATCGATACGACAAACGAGATCACCGTACTCTGCGACAATCGTAACGACATCAAAAAGTATGTATGGAAACAACCGGGCATCAATGGGTACACCATCAATACCAATGACTCATCAAAGATCACCATTAAACCGGTACAAGCGGAAGAGGATGCACTTTATGGCGTTACTGTGACCGACAAAAACGGTTGCGAATCAAGCATGGACTATATGATAGACATCAAGCCGATGCCAAAGACCAAAGCGACGTCCACACCAGCTTGTCCTGGAGAGCCAACCACCATCCAAGTCGAAGACGAAAAGAACATAGAGAATGTGGCGTACACTTGGTTCGAGTACGATGAGACCAAGCAAGACAAGAAGGGTGCAATCGTCGGCACAGGCGATAAATTGGAAAAGGAAATCAGCGACTCGGCACGATTCGTTGTGACCGCAAGCAGTGAATTCAGCTGTAATACGGATACCACCATCATGGCGAAAGCCCATCCTCTGCCGACTATCACATTCACAGGAGACACTGTCATCTGTGAAGGTGACTCCACTGCCATCACGATCACAGCAACCTATCCTGACGGACAAGCAGGACAGACTTCTTACTTCTGGCAGGAGATTGATGCATCAACCCCACATGCGAGGATGACGGTAAGTCCTAAAGACACTACCGTATATCACATCAAGATACAGACGAACAACGACTGTAAGATGGATACTTTCATCCGAATCAACGTGAAACCTAGACCTATCGTGACCATTAACGACATGAGAGATGGTAGCGACAATGTCTGCGAAGGAAGTCCATACAAGATGACCGCTAAAGTAACCAACTTGACGGGCGAATTCGAATACATGTGGGATAACGATGCGAACAAAACGAATGCGGAATTGGAAATCGCGAGCGTAACCGGAAACACGAACTACACGGTAGTCGTGAAAGAGAAGAACGTTCTGATCCATCAATGCTCTGACACCACCAAATTCACAGTATACGGTCTACAAAAACCAACTGTGAAGATCGCAAAAGTTGACACAGTCTGCGAAAACACGGAGGCAACCATAGAGGTGGAGAACGCCCAAACAGGCAGCTACCAATATGTTTGGAATAACGGCAAGACAGGTTCTAGCATTACAGAAGTAATAGCGAAGAAAACCCCAGCCGATACGTTCATCGTGACCTGCATCAATCCGTTGAACGGTTGTGAAGCTCATGATTCGGTGACTGTAGGCACCAAGCCGTACCCAATCATCAAACTGTACAATAGTTTAAATCAGGAGCTCACGAGCAAAGACACCACCACTTGTAAAGATGCGCTTCTCGAAGTAAGGGCAAACGTAACTAACGCCACCAGTGGTGTAAGCACATCATACAGATGGACAAAAGAGAATGACTCTAACTTCCCTCCACAAGACAGCTCGTTGTTGAAAACAACCGTGTCGGACGCCTATGTCTACATCGTCACAGCCAACATGGCTGGATGTAAAAGCAATGACACGATCAAAACCTACTACCACCCTACTCCAACCGTAACCATAGACGGTGACAGGAACACCTGTCCGAATGGGGATGCGGAATTATTCGTTTCCGTCACAGGAGGTCCAGCCAACAGCAGTTACACCATAACTTGGGTTGGAAAGGAAGAGAAGAATGGAACGGAGACCACCTTCGCACTCGAAGAGAAGCATGCGAACAAACAGGACACGATGATCGCCAAGAACCTAGCTTCCGGTGCGAACTACACCTTCTACGCCAATGCGACGGGAGACAATGGGTGTTCCGCAAAGTCAGAAGACTTCATGGTAAATATATGGAATAAGCCAAACGTCATCGTGGAGCCTGACAAGAGTTCCGTATGTGAAGGTGAATCGACAACCATTAGCGCCAGATTAGAGGCTGGCAACGGAAGCTTCTCATGGAAGATTGACAACAACGAAGAGGTTGGCGACAAGATTGAAGTGGTAATTCTAAAGGATACCACTAGATTTGTGGTCACCGGTACGGATGGAAACGGATGTAAGAACACAGCGGACACCTTCGTCGTGAAACTCTCCAAACCAGCCTTGACCATAGATGGCATAGAAGATGTCTGTGAAGGTGACGCCGACGGAGTAACGCTGAAGATGAAAGGAGCGACACAGTACACGATCGACAACACGAGAATGTATGAAAGCAACTCCATAAACGAGATAACACAGGCTGTCATCAATCCTGACGCCACCCGTGATTACAACATCAAATACACGGACGGAAAATGTTCTGGAGACTCAACCATCACCATCAATGTGAACCCAATTCCTGACCTACGCATCAACGGAGAGACCGATGGATCCGCCAACATCTGCGAAGGCGACAGCATCGTATTGGGAGCATCCAATGGATTGAAAGACTACGAATGGAAGATAACAGCGTCCGACAATAACACAACGACATATACTTCGTACTACAATACGAACAAAGACACGATGGTCATCAAGACAAATGCGGGAAGAAACATAAGGCAAACGCTTACAGTATCACTGAGCGCATCCAATGCGAACAATTGTTCCAACTCTGCCCACTATGCCATCACCACCAACCCTCAACCAGTATTCACGCTTAACGCACAAGCAGCGGTTTGCGAAAACGAAGAGGTGAAATTGAAGGTGACTCAAGCAGCAAATGCGGAGCCATACAGCGAGCTGGATTGGGGAACATTGAGTTCAAACAACATGGCAACGGAAGTGACCGTCACCTCGACGAAACAGGCTGGAGAAACCGAAACCTATTCCGTCACCGCCAAATCCATTAGTCAATGTACCTACACCGCGACCACAAATGTCGATGTGAAAGCACATCCTAACTTCACACTTATAGGCGAAGAGGTTTGCGAAAACGACTATGCAGTAATCAAGTTGGGAAGCGGGTCGGCAGATTCATTCTTTGTCGAAGGCAACAAGATAACCTTCACCAACAACGAATGGACAGACAACTCTAGAAGGCTAACTACAGGAAAGGCAATAGCCGTAACAGGAAAAACAGGATACACACTCGTCAACAACGAGATCCTGGTATGTCAGAAGGAGGAGCAAGTTTACGTCAACACAAAACCATTGCCAGACGTGAAGATCTCGGCACCAACCTTCCTATGCATCAACAACACAACGGCTAAACTGACAGTGTCAGCCGCAGACAGTTACCAATGGAAGAAATACAACGGACCAAATTACCAAAACATTCAAGACTTAACAGGCGAGACAAAGGACTCTTTAATCATCCAAACGCCTAGAGAAAACACAACTATCCAATACGCTGTCGAAGTAAGCACCAACGGATGTAAGAACAGAGACTCTGTCACCATCCAGGTATACAACACGCCAACATTCACCGTTCCAACGGAATTGGTATATGTATGTAAAGGCTCAGACAAAGAATTGACATTCACGGACAACCAAAGCCTGACAGGTGGCTCATGGTCATGGAGCACGGGCGCGACAAACACCCAATCCATCGTCATTCCAAACATAGACTCAAGCATGAATGTCACCGTGCATGCACAAACAGCACGAGGTTGTGACGCAACGAAGACATTCAAAATCATGGCGAAAGAGAATCCAAGATATCGTTGGGTACAGGGTGATTTGACCGTATGTAAGGGAAGCACATCGAACATCATCCTGAGCCCACTGGATGCAAATGGCGTCACATACATATCCCACTATATCTGGGAAGGAGAAAGTGCCACCCCTAATACGGAAGCATGGACAGACCTACACATCGAAGAGGTCATCAATGAGAGAAGAGACTTCACGATATCCATGTCGATATTCTACAAAGGGAATGAAAATCTCGGAGACACCACCGTCGAATCAGAGGTTACATGTAAGAGTCAAGAAATCATCACCGTTGACGTGTGGGATTTGCCAGTCATATCCATCAATGGTGGCAAGGCTGACACGACCGTCTGCGCAGGAGAACCTGTCGTCCTCACTGCCACTTCCACCAACATAGAACCAGATTCCTGGGGATGGAGGTCTAGCAATGGCGGATGGATGAATCCTAAGAACCACACGAATTCAAGTTCAGACACCACCATATCGACGAACAAGAGCACAGAAAACAACTACCAAGGCACATATCTTGTGAAAGCGACGGACAATAATGGCTGTACGGACTCCACGGACTTCACCATCTATGTAAACGCATTGCCACGCATAGAATTGTCCGCACCGGCACGGGTTTGTGCGGGAACAGACACTTTCGCAACAGCGAAGAGCCAAAACAACGAAGAATTGTTCTATAGCTGGGACGAAGGAGCTAGCTTCACGACATCCAACGTATGGAATTTCCACATTGACGACGCAAATAAGGCCATCAAGGTGATAGTCAAAGACAACAATGGATGTACAAACACAGCTGATAGCACGACCAAGTATCTTCCTAACCCGGAAATCGTATTTACAGAAAAGGTCGACAACGTATGCTTGGGTGACAAAGTGAGACTCAAGGTGAAAGACAACACCTCCAACTCAACCACATTCTATTGGATGGGAGACAAAAATTACACAGGAGACTCCTGTGTAGTGCCGAGTCTGACAGAGCTCACTATCTTCACTGTCGTCGGCACAAGAGACATCTGTACACAGAAACAAACTCACACCGTAGATGTATGGAGTTTGCCGAACGTCAAGATCGATTTGGCATCCACTTCCGTATGTAAAGGTGGAAATGTGACTCTGGACGGACATGGTGCGACGAAATATGCATGGAAGGATATCCGAAGCACCGTTTCAAGAGACGTAAACGATTACGGCACCGAGACAGAGAAGACTTACGAAAACTTGACACAACCAACCACGAAATACCTGTGGGGTATAGATGGCAATGGATGTGTGAACCAAGACAGCGTTTTCATCAGCATCAACGAATTGCCTAAGTTTTCCATCTCTGGCGACACTATCGCCTGCGAGAACGAAGAGATTACCCTCACCGCCACCAAGGATGTTTCAACCATCGGTGGACTCGGATATGAATGGAAAGACAAGAATGGCACAGAGTTGGGCAGAAACGATGAGCTCAAGATCAGAATCACACGTGATACGATGATCTATGTGACCGCTACCAATGCCAACGATTGTAGCGAAAAGGATTCCATCTTCATCGCAATGAAGAATATCCCAGACATCTACGCAGTGTTAGACACACAACACGTATGTAAGGATGATCCTGCCACATTGAAGGTTGAATCACACATGTCTAACGTATCATTCACTTGGGTTGATGCAAGAACAGGCACAAAAATCGAAGAAAGCGATCTGAGCAACAACAACAAGACACTGAGCCAAATAATCTCCACCTACAAGGAGTACAAAGCAACCGTCACGAAGCAATACCCTATCTTCGGGGACAACAAGAAATGTTCTTCCGATACGATCTTCAAGATTACCCCTTGGGAGAAGCCTATCATCAAGTTGGATGGACAACGTGAAGTCTGCGAGGGTGACTCAGTATTGTTACAGGCGGAAGGTGGCGTGAATGGCAAATACATTTGGAGTCAAAAATACCAAGATGAAAACGACCATGAAGTCATCGACACCATCAAAGTCAACAACATCAACGTAAATGGAGATGAGTTGAAGATCGCTCCAACGGCGGATTTGACCACATACATAGTTGAAGGCGAGGACAGTAGGACTTGTAGGAACAGCACCAACCTCCTCGTCAGGAAGAATGGTTTGCCAAACTTCAAGATCAAAGCACCGAAAGAGGCTTGTGAGGGAGACAAGATCGAAGTTCTTATCGAATCGTCAACAGCCTACAGTTACAAATGGGACGAAAGTGGTTATCGCACGAACAACTCACACAACTATGTGATTGGCACGACAGACACGACAATCCGTATCTATGCGATTAACCCAGAGACCCGCTGCGAAAAACTTGATAGCGTCATGATCGGTAGCAGGCAACATCCTGAGTTGAAGCTCGTTACCGACGAATACACCTGCTACGGTAGTCCTGCTACCCTCGCCACTGAAAACGACGAAACCAATACGACGTTCTATTGGTACGAAGGCACCGATGTGAGTGTATCATACAAGAGCAAGGAAAAGAGTTGGACGACCGCACCTCTGAAGGGAGAGTCCTGGTTCCATGTGGAAGCCGAGAAGACCTATCAGGACGTGGTTTGTAAGAGCAATGCTTCTTTCAGAGTGCAAGTGCTTCTGTTACCAAACATCAAGATCGAAGAGGGCAACAACTACTCTTCCTGCAAGGGAGATCCAGTCACGCTGAATGCAACAGGTGGAGACAAATACGCATGGGATACCAGAGACACCAATGTAACCCATATCGGAAACACCGACACCACATTCGTTCCTTCTCGAAACGGAGAGAAACATATCCTTTTGGGAGGAAAGACTTACACCGATTACGGAGGAAAGACTTGCTACAATGTGGATTCAACAATCATCGCCTTGAACGAGTTGCCTACCTTCACAATAGAAGGTCCGACAGACACTTGCCAAGGACAGCGCATCGCACTCACGGGTAAAAGCAACGAGGGATTGAGCTACGAATGGTTGGATACATTAAATAACCACATCTCCAACTTGAAGAGCCACACATTCCTTATCACGAAGGATACGACAGTGAAACTCTCCGCTCGCAACGCATTGGGTTGTAGCAGTAGTCTCACACACTCTGTCAAGATGCACAAGTACCCGATTCTCCAATTGGATGAAATCAGCGAAAACGTATGTAAGAACCAAAAAGGTTTAATCCGCATCAGCAACACGGAGACGGATGTCACCAGTGTCCAATACCAATGGACACCATGGGGTGAAGAGGGAGCCGTCACGAACACGAACTCCATCACCCCGACGGTGCTCAAGCAGACACAATACACCGTTACCGCCTCTAACGTATACAACAACAATGGCGGCGTTTGCCCTACCATCGGCAAATACACCATTAACACATGGGACGACCCTGCCATCATCGTAGAGAATGTATCTGTATGTCCTGGTGGAGAAGCCATTTTGGTGGCTAGTTGTCCAACCGTCAGCGATGATGCGGCATTCTATTGGGAAGGTGCGAGCGAACACAGCGCGACATACAAGACCCAGCCTATCAATCGAGACACGGTATTCCACGTGACGGTAGTGGATGACAAACACTGTACAGGACACAGTTCCGCCAACGTGACACTCTATCCGTTGCCTTCGTTCAGTTTGTCAAGCGACGGACCAGTATGCCGAGGATCAAGAATTACCGTAACGGCAGACAACATGGGTCTGGAATACGATTGGCACGACATGAAGGGATTCCGCCAAAACACAACATACACGGAGGTCCTGGACAACGACAAGAAAGTCTACGTGACTGCCCGTACGACATACGGATGTGAGAAAGACGACTCCATCTCTGTGAAAGTCAAGGACAACCCTGTATTGAGTCTGACCATGAAGAACAGTGAAGGCAGGGACACCAATTACGTATGTTACGGAGAAGAGATGAAGCTGACCGCAGGAGGTGCTAACGGAGGTTACTACTGGATTGTGGATGGAAAGGAAAAAACATCAGAGAACGGCAAGAGCGAAATGACTCTCGACCAACTCACCATCCCTACAAATGTGAAGTTGCGAGGCATCTCCAATGGTTGTGAGTCCTCAATCGACACAACGATCAACATCTGGTCGCTTCCGAACATCACAATCGATGCCCAATACGCCAATGTATGTATAAGATCCTACGACTCCTTATATGCGAAGGGTGGCGTCTCCGGCAAGTACACATGGAGAGGACCAAGCCTTTCCGGAAACAATATTCAATGGCAAGGCACATCCGCTTCTTCGCTGATTGGAGACAACGTCGAGATATACCTTGACGCAGCAAACAATGAGACCTTCATGGCAAAATACCAAGTCATTGGAGTTGACAAGAATGGATGTAAAGGCAATGGAGACATAGACATTAAGGTCAACGAATTGCCAACCGTACATATCGAAGGAGACAAGGAAGTGTGCCAAGGATCCGAAGCATCTCTGTACACAAGCGGTACAGCTGAATCGTTCGAATGGACTATCAACGGACAAACGTACTACACTCCTAGCATCAATCCAGAGATAAAGGAGGACGGAACCACCGTATACTTGATTGGAACAGACAACAACGACTGTAAAGCAGCCGACTGGGTGAAAATCAAGACCAAGCCAATCCCTCACATCCTCGTTCAAACAAACACGGGCGTAGATACCGTATGTAAGAACGAGAAAGCAAGGATTGATTTGAAAGCGGTGGACATCAACGGCAACGACTTGAGTAATGACGCCACTTGGGAATGGCAGAACAACAACACCAATAGTTATTGGGAGGAGAATATCTCCAACAAGAAGAACTATAACGTGAGAGTCGAAGTGAACAAATGCCAAAACGACACCACCTTCAGCATCAATGTATGGCCTTTGCCTATCTTTGAGATCAGGGGTGACGATGCTATCTGTATCGGTGACAGTACCATATTGACCGCAGAAGACGACAAGAACGGGAACGGCCCGATGACCTATCGTTGGCAACAAACCGAACAAGGCGGATTGGGTCAGACCTCAGAGATAGCAGGTCACACCTCTGCGGAATTAGTCGTAAAACCGACAGATATCACAAGATATACCGCCGAAGGAACAGACAAACACCTCTGTCATTCAACCGCCACCCACCTAGTGAGAGTAGACGCATTGCCGACAGACCTCATCATTGTCGCATCACCTTCCGACAGCATATGTGATGGTGACAACGTGACATTGACGGCGACAGGTTCTGGCGTAGACTACACTTGGAGTGTCGGAGGAAACCAACTGACGAGCGGAGAGGAACTGACCCACAAGATAGAGAATACCACAGTCTTCACCTTGAGGGGAAGAAACGCCAACGGTTGTGACTTCGAAGTTACCAAGACCATCTACAAGAAGGAACGTCCTATCATCCAAGTGGTGGAGAAGCCTGACTACGTATGTTACAACACAGAGGCCAAGGTCGTAGTAACCGGTGCGGACATCTACAAATGGGACAACAATGAGACTTCGGAGACAATCACAGAAACACTCCTGATGGATAGAACATTCACAGTGAGTGGCTCTTCGAACGGATGTGCCGCCGCTCCTATCGACATCCACGTGCCAGTCAAGAGCTTGCCGACCATACTCGTCAGCTCAGACAAGTTGGATAACGAGATATGCTTCAATGACAAGATCAGTCTGATCGCAACCGGAGGCAAGTCAGGAAAATACGAATGGGATAACAATGAGTCCAAAGACACTATCACGGTAAGTCCTGAAGAAACAACGACTTACACCGTATGGGGCGAGGATGAATATGGATGTAGGAACAATAACAACTATACCGTCATTGTACATCCTCTTCCAAAACTCCACATCGACGCATACACGAATTTGATCTGTGAGGGCGACGTAGACACGCTTTGGGTAGTCAACGACAATCCAAAAGCAGCGAACGGTTCTCAAGTGTTGTTCAAGTCCTACGCATGGGGCGACGGGGAAACCGTGGAGAAGATTTACAGCGGCATCAAGCAAGACAAAACCTTCAAGGTGACCGTACAAGACATCTACGGTTGCGTCAACGATGCGGAGAAGCTCATCAAGACAAAACCATATCCTAAGTTGAACGTGAATGCGCCAAGCTATGTATGCTACAACGAGAAAGCCAACATAACAATCACAGGTGCACAAAATTACACTTGGAATGATGGTTCACACGTGAGTCAATTCTCCAACATATTGCGCAAAGACACCATCTACAGCGTAACAGGAGAGACGAACGGGTGCCAGACCGACACCACATTCAACGTGGCAGTGATGCCTTTGCCAAACATCTGGATTTCTTCCAACTTGGATGAACTTTGCTTGAATCAAAGCATCACCATGAGGGCGAATGGAGGAGCAACCTACGAATGGAACGTACGCGACATCGAGACAAACAGCTCGACCGTAGAAACCGTCACCGTCAAACCAAGCAAGGCGAACCAGACATTCCAATACCGCGTGACGGGTACAGACCTCAACGGTTGTGTGAACAAAGACACCTTCGAGGTTAAAGTAAACCCTGCACCAATCTTCAGCATCTCAGGAAACAAGGAGATCTGTCAGGGAGACATAGACACTCTATGGGTAACGGGTAACGCCATCAAGTACACATGGACGAACACGGGTGAGCAAAGCGACACGATTCATCCAATCGTGGAACAAGCGACCACCTATAAGGTAATCGCAGAGTCAGAGAACGGTTGTGTGTCGGAAGACAGCATCAAGGTGAAAGTTAAGCCATACCCTACCATCACCATCAACGCACCAAGTGCCGTATGTCATGGAGACAAGGCGATCATGACCGCAAACGGTGCCAACGAATATGAATGGGAGGGCGACCCAACCAAGAACAACAAGAAATACACCGACACGCCAGAAAAGGGTACGACCTACATGGTGAAGGGAACGACTAAGGGATGTACCAGCGAAGCAAGCGTTTACGTGGACGTCAACCCACTCCCTTACGTATGGATTACAGGTGGCGAGAGTGTCTGCTACGGTGAGGAGATGGTTCTCTCCGCCAATGGTGCCTCTTCCTACGTGTGGAGCACTAGACAAGTAGGCGAGCACATCAGTCTCACCCCAACTGAGACATCGAAACCACTCGTCATCTCAGTAACAGGTACGGATGCGAACAATTGTGTCAACAGAGACACATTCACCATCACGGTACACCCTCTTCCTGACATTAAGATCTTGGGAGACAACGCTACATGTAACGGAGACGCCACCCACTTGGAGGCAGTCGGTGCGAAAGATTACGTCTGGAACACTTCCGAACAAGGAGCGCACATCTACCCTATCATCACGGCCAACAAGGTGTTCACAGTGGAAGGAACGGACGAATTCGGATGTAAAAACACAGCATCCAAGACCGTCACGAGGAAGTTCTACCCTATCCTCAGCTACTCTGCGCCGTCTGCAGTCTGCGACGGTTCTGAGGTGCGTATCACCGTCACAGGTGCGACCCATTACACTTGGTCTGGTACCGAATCTCTGAGAGCTCAGGGTGGCACCATGTCCGACACCATCCACGAACGTACCATCTACAAAGTGGCGGGTGAAGAAAATGGATGTACTACCATAAGGGACATTATCATCGACAAGTATGAATTGCCGACCATCTGGATCAACGGTCCTGCCACCGTATGTCAAGGTAGCCAATTGAAACTCAGTGCAACGGGTGGCAACACCTACACATGGACATGGGGTAACAATACCTACCGGAACAATACGTTAAGCGACCAGCCAGAAAGAACGATGATCTATCGTGTGACGGGTACCGATAACCACAAGTGCTCCAACACGGCAGAACATGAAGTGGTCGTCAAACCAAATCCTAAGTTTGTCGTCAAAGGAGAAACGGAAGTTTGCGAGGGAACTGCCACGACCCTCACCGCCGAATCCACGGACAATGCACAACTCTCCTTCAGTTGGAGCAATGGTGCAGGCACGCCAAGCATCACACCTGTCATCAACACAACGACCAAATTCATCGTCGTCGCTAAGGATGCCAACGATTGTGAAAGCACCGTCTCCCATACCGTCGTCAGCCAAAAGATCCCTGAAGTGACGTGGACAGGTACGACTACTATCTGTCAGGGAGACAGATTACAGTTGAACGCTAAGGGAGCCAAGACATATCAATGGACATGCTCCGAGAAACCAGGTGTCACGCTCTCCACAACCAACTTGATGACTGACTACCCGACAACTAGCGCCATCTACGTATTGGTAGGTTCCAGCAACGGATGTTCGGCCGAGCCGATCAACATACCAGTCAACGCATTGCCGAACCCTAACCTGACGTACCAAGGCAACACTGTCATCTGCGAGAACTCACAATTGACACTGACCGTCTATGGCGCAGACAGTTACTTGTGGAACAACGGATCAAGCAACAAGACAATGATTACCATTCCACCTGCGGGAGATACAGTATTCTCCGTCATCGGAACGGACAAGAACAAGTGTAAGACAGAGTTGAAGATACCTGTCAAAGTCAACAAAAATCCTGAATTCACCATCGACGGTGAGACGGAAGTTTGTAGAGGCGAGTACACTACATTGACCGCAACAGGAGACGCCATGACCTACTATTGGGGATACCAAACGCCAACCTACGACAAGAACCTGAGTGGCAACGGAGCACCAATCGCCGTACAGATTGACGTGCCGACCTACGTCTTCGTCAAAGGTGTGGACGAAAGAGGTTGTGAAACGGAGAAATCCATCACCGTCAAGATGAAGAATCCTCCATACGTGAAGTACTCCGGCGACACTAAAGTATGTCTTGGAGAGACGATTGAATTAGTCGCCGAAGGAGATGCGAAGGAATACACCTGGAGCACAGATGGTGGCATAACCTCCAAGAAAGGCAATCCATACATGTTCACTCCAACAGGTGTGACGAGGCTCATCCTGTCCGGAATCGCAGATAACGGATGTGTTACTTCAGAAGAGATTTACATTGAGACGAATGTCGCGCCTAATGTGGATATCTACGGTGATTCCGTCGTCTGCGAAGGAGGCAACGCCACCCTCATCGCCGATGGTGCAGAGAACTTCATCTGGGTAGATGAGACGGCCAAAAAGACCGAGGAAGGCAGATATGTCGAGCGATTCGGTTTGGAGGCTGGTCCGCACAAATTCCTCATCACAGGAACATCCATCAACAATTGTAAGAACACGAAAGAGTTCACATTATGGGTTCACAAGAATCCATCCGTTAAGATTCACGACACACTCATCGGATGTCCAAGCACTGGAACGGTTGCGGAATTCAGCATCAGGGAACCGAACATCCACAAGTGTGAGTGGAAGAGCTATCCATTACACGGAGACCTCATCAGCAACTCGGAGAAGAAAGTTTCCGCAGCCATTACGGAACCGACCGAAATCTATGTCGTCGCATACGATGGGAACAACTGCGCATCCTATGACACAATCAAGGTTGATGCACTGCAGTTCAACCCAATCCAATTCGATGTGACGCCAACCATCATCGACGAGAAATCCAACACTATCGAGATGAAGGGTATCTACCCTGAGACAATGGATTGGACCTGGTCGACGGACGACGACACAGAGGATACGAATGGGCAGAACGCATTACACACCTACAAGAATCCGAGCACGCGAGATTCCTTCATCGTGAAGGCTATTGCCATCGATGATAAAGGTTGTCTCTACGAAGGCGATACCATCGTCTACGTCTGGAAAGACTTCTGGGCACCAAATGCCTTCACTCCGGACGAGAATGGCATGAACGACAACTTCAGGTTCAAGGGCACAGAATTCATGACAGATTTCCATTGGCGTATCTTCGACCGTACAGGACGAATCGTCTTTGAATCGGACGACAGGAACGGACAGTGGGATGGACGAGATCTGGAAGGTGAGAAATGCGGATGGGGCGTGTACGGCTATATCGTAGAGTACAAGAGCATCTTCAAGGGCATCGACAAGACCGGAGAGAGACGAGGCACTGTAACGTTGATACGATAAGCAAATTCCTCGTAGGAACGCTTCCTTAAGGTTCCTTCTCCATCTACACACAAAACGACGGTTATCGAGCAATCGGTAACCGCCGTTTATGCATTACAACACTACATTTCATGACAATCCAACTTCGCCCTTAAATGGAATCTGGCGCAGAAAAAGATACACATAGCAAAATAAAAATAAAAAACAACACATAATGCGCACAATAAATAGAATTTGCCAATAAAATAACGGGAGAATTTATTGGCGAAATGAAAACTTTAACTTAATTTAGCATATTGAACTATAGTGGAAAGACTACAATGTAGACCGCTAAGAAATAACTGCTTATGAAAGGAACAAAGTCGATGTATATGAAGTGTATTAAGGATATTAAGATATTATTTACCATTCTGTTGGCGAGCACCTGTATGTGTGCACCCGCATGGGGAGCAATCAACCAAGGCACTCCGAACTTAAGTTTTGAAGACGGAGTGGCTGGATTCCCCACAACCTTTACAGATGATTCTTTGGGCGTTTGGAAAAGGTACTATGGATTCTATGGAGCTGACCACTTCGACGTGACGCAAATCGTCAACAAGATATCCAAATTTCACTGTTATGAAGCTAGGAAAACGGGAGATATAGGAGATGAAGACAATGACGGATGGGTTAGATATGGAACAGAACTCAGTTATGAGTTGGGAAACAGAGAATCCAATCCATATTCGACAACTTACCCCAACAAAGGTAAATACACAATAGCGAATGGAATGCAAGGAACATTCGACATCATCACAGTCCGAGAACTTGATCCTGGAGTAAATAGAGGAACATGGTATCAACATAGAAGACAGGTTTACAACAATAGCACAGGACATTACGAATGGGAATATTATTGGGACACTAATTCCGCCAATAAATTGGACGAAACAGACTGTCCCGTCGAAGTCCCGTTTTACACCATGCCTACGAGACTAGAGCCAGGGCAGAAAGTGATTAGAATCGGAAGTTCATCAGGAAAAACGGAGTGCAGATACTCAAGTTATGAGCCACGTGGTTATTATCGACGTGCCCATGCAGAGAGAATGGTGTATTCTTACATTGTAAGTGATTCCAGCACCCTACTCAACGTCCAATTTGCCGCCTTTCTAGAGGATCCAGACGACCCGTCTCAACCAGCCCAAGCAGGTGCTCACATTGCGGACGAACGACCAACCACATCCGTCTCCGTCACCCTTAAAAAGAATGGAAGCGGTTCAATCGTCAAACCAGTCTGCAGTGAATATGAAGCGAGCCTAAACAACGCACAAATGGACTTGGGAATCGTACGGGAAGGATGTAACCACTTCAGCGGTTCAAGATACGTAACCCCAGCACGTTACAAAGATTGGACGACTAATGTATACGATTTGCGAGAAAACATTGGGGATACCGTAACCATAGAAGTATGGGTGCACGATTGTTTATTGGAGCTTCCAATGTGTTCTAATTGTAAGCGTCTATACCACAATACAACCGTAACCTATAAGAATGGCGTTCCATATTTGGACTGCTACAAAACATCGAGAATAATCGACAACAAAAATGGAGTCGCAGGAGAATACGGATGGTCCTCTGACGAAGTGGGTTGTAATACAAGGTACAGAGCCTACCTCAAGCCAACAGCCGGAGGTCACAGCGCTTACTGCTACTTCACCGCATGGACCAAAAAGATGGAGATGTTGGTCGACAACTGTCCAGAAAGCAACAGGATCACCATCACCGCACCAACAGGATTCACCTTTTACACATGGAAGACGGGTGAAGGTGTTTCCCTCGAAACGGATCCAAACAATCCAAACATCGCATACGTAGACCGCGCCGCCGTACAGGAGAACATGGACTACATCTGCGAGATGAGCGGTGACGACCAAGCCTGTTCAAAAATTCTTGGCATCGTGCAGTTGGCGAAAGACCCACTTGGCGCAAAATTCTCCAAAGACATCGTCTGTGACAATGAAGTACGATTCACAAACGAATCCTACATCACACCTGTCAAACAACAAAACGACAGCATCATCAAACCAGACTCAATCATCGAATACAAATGGACCTGCACCGAAATCCTTCCTGAAGGATCCACAGATCAACCACCTATCACCTATACAAAAACAACAGCGTACCAAGACAGTACCCCTGTATATATATTACAATACACCCAAGCAAACAAAGGACGTTGGAGAGTGACGTTGGAAATCGAGACAGAAAAGGGCTGCCACGACGAATACACAGAAGATATTACTGTATCGCCTAGAGAGGACATAAGCATAGACGGTTTGACTGAAGTCTGTCACGGAGAATCCACTACACTGCAAATCTCCAACTACAGTGATCCCGAGAATATCTACTCATGGTATGAGACAGCGACGTTAGGCGTTTTAACAAGCGAGGAAGAGGCGAATCCAATAAAGACAGGCAAGGGATATGAATTCTCAAAATACACCTTCACTCCATCCAAAACGAACACCTATCTCTACGTCAAAATATTACAGGCAGGAGCACAAAATGACTGCTACTATACGAAATCTTTCGAAGTAACCACCAAACCTGTGCCATCCATTTTCGCAAAAATAGTAGAAGGATCGGCCACTCATGGTTCGGACATGACCGTCAATCCAAAGTACGTCGATATATGTGAAGCGGAGAATGCCCAACTGACCGTAAACGAGACGACTCACCTCGGCATCAAGAATTGGACATGGAGCGACCTGAAGACTACGCAAAACAACACCGTGAGTCCTCAGGACACGACGCTCTACTACATCTCAGCGGAAGCCAACAACGGATGCGTCGCCAAGGATTCCATCCAAGTCAACGTGATGAAGAAACCAATCTTGAGTATTGAAGGCGCTGACGAAATCTGCGTAAACGATCCAACAATATTTCATGCCACAGGGGCTGGAGATGGAGAGGCGCAAAAGAAAAGCTACCAATGGTATAGTCTTTCCAGAAGCGGCAACAACACGATGGAGAGTCTCATCGGAACAACCGACACCACCAGCAACGGAGACAAAGTGGATAGTATCTCCATCACACATAAAACACCTTCAAGGATCGGTAGTGACGACTACATGTACCGAATTTACGGAACAAACATCCACGGATGTAGATCATACGTAGATAAGCAAATCGTGGTCAGAGACATACCTCACCCTAACATCCCGGATTTGGCTCCTATCTGTAAGGGTGAAAATGTAAGAATCGCCATCTACGGAGGTGACTCCGCACAAGTATTGGAAGAAAACGACCATATCTTCCACAAAATACCATACTCCAACAACATTCAACCGATAAACGACACATTACATATAATCGTCAAAAACGACTATAACAATGTCACCTGCCAGACGACCATAAAGAAATTGGTTCAGCAAGACCTTGTTCCTGACATTGAGATCGAGGGAAATACAACAATATGTTACGGAGACGGCATCGTCCTCAAAGCAAAAGACAACACCGTATATGGCACAAGCACAAACGCAGATAGTGTGCTCAGATACAAATGGACGGATGCGAGCGGAACAACGACAGCCACCATGCAAGCATCCCCTAAGACATCCACCACATACGGAGTCACCCTTACCAAGGGTAAATGTTCCTCCACGGAGTTTGTCCCGGTGACCGTGAACCCATTGCCAAGGGTCATCGCCGAAGCCTACAACGGCAAGGTTTGTCCAAATGGAACCGATACGCTGAGAGCATACATCGTAGAGGAGAACGGTGACATCACTGCCCTGTCAAATTGCAGGTGGTACAAGAGCAAAACTGACACCGCCTCAAATAAGCTAACCGCTTACACAGACATTTCTTCAAGGAGAGGAAATGACACCATTCGGGTATCAAACATCACAGAGCCAACCACCTACTACGTGGTGGGAACAAACGCTAATGGATGCGAAAAAATGGCGCAAGTGACCGTCTACATCAAACCTCTCCCAACCATCACCATCGCAGGTGACACCAACATATGCAACAATAGCAACATATCCCTGACTGCCGCAGGTGCGGAAACATACCGCTGGGTAAAAACCGTATCTTCCGTCTCCACTGACACAGTTGCGAACCCGTTGATCGAGAAGGCACAATATAGCCAAAACACAGACATCAAATACACCGTTTATGGAACAAAAGACGGATGTGAAGGCTCCAATGTTAGGACGGTACACGTTTTCAAAGAACCGACCATTACCATCTCAGGAAGACGGGATGTCTGCTTCGGCGACACTGCCAAATTGAAAGCCACTGGAGGCGCACAGGACAAAGGATATCTTTGGTCGGGTCTCGACAGCAAGGTGGACAGCGTAACAGTGATGCCTATCGGTTCGACACAAACCTTCCAAGTGACTGGATACAACGAGATGGGATGTCCTGGTACGGGCCAACATACCATCACCATCCATCCAATCCCTACCCTATCCATCATAAATGCAGATCCTGTCTGCAAGGGCCAAAAGGCGGAGAACATTCAAGTCGTCAGCACCAATTCAAGCGAGACACTGACAGACCAAATCTGGAACAGACTCGACAAAAAGCGCAACCTGATCGAAGAGAACATCAATCCAAGAAATATCGAATTGTCAGACACCACCATATTCCAAGTGAGTGCCAAGAACTCGTATGGGTGCCCTGCTACTACAGAAGCCACCATCATCGTCTATCCGAAACCACAGATTAATGTCGTAGCTCCTAACGTCTGCGAAGGTGAAGAGATTGTGGCCACAGTCGACGGTGCGGCCACATACAACTGGTACGAAGGAAACGGAGCGTCTGCCACCCTCACCAACCAAACCGGAACGAAATACACCAAAACCGTCCAAGGAATAACCTCATACATGTTTAGGGTTATAGGACTTGAAAACGGATGTTCGTCTGACCCAATAGACACATTCGTCCAGATCAAGGCTAAGCCAACATTCTCCATCGTAGGAGACACGGCTTATTGTGAAAACGACACCATGAGACTACATGTCGAAGGCATATCCAACGCCCAAAACCACTTATGGAGCACTGGAGACACCACATCTTCCATCGAGAAACCTGCACTGATGGATATCAGAAGCATCACTCTGACTATCACCAATACGGAAGGATGTACCAATGATACGACGAGAGGCATCATCGTGAAGAGAAAACCTTCCATCACAATCGAATCGTCCCACAACGCTGTATGTAAAGGGGATTCCGTTGAGATGACCGCTATCTATACGAAAGATGCACAATCCAACTCATTGCGTTATCAATGGGCAAAGAAGGAAAAAGGAGCAGCAGACTACAGTTCTGTGTCAAGAGCATTCAATAGTCGAAGATACAATATCCAGAACGATTCCATCAATCCTACCATAAATGAGACGACCACCTTCAGAGTGGAAGGAACGGAAGTCCATAATTACCAATTGTCAAATTCTGGAGGATACCTCACTTGTGTTTCCTCCGCAGAGAAAACAATCGTGGCCAACCCTATCCCAGATGTAGACATCATGGGTGACACTCTTGTTTGCAAGGGATTGATGACCAACTTCATAGCCTACAACAAAAACAACAATGCCATCATCAAGAGCTGGGAATGGGAATCTTCCAACTTCAGCCAAGGAGAGACACACAACCAAAGTTACACAAGTTCAGGAAGTGTAACAGGTCGCACCAAGTACATCGCAACCGCAAAGACAGTGGACGAGTGTACCGGAAGCGACAGCATCATCATCAACATCTATCCGGAATCCAAGTTCACAATAGCAGCGGAGAAGGATTACACCTGTGAGAATGACTCCTTCAAGATATCTGCAGTTCCTGATGCCGGGAATCCAACAGGCATGAGATATACCTATCAGTGGTCACCACAAGGAGGCAAGGGAGAGACGGCGAAAGGTCTCATATACGAGAACACACAATTCTCCCTACAGATTACGGACACCGCTGGTTGTGAGACAGAAGCGACAAAGACCATCGAATTCAAAAAATTGCCAAAGCTGGCACTCTCCGCAAACGAAATCTGCGAAGGACAGACTGTTACAATCAATGCCTCCGCAGACGAAGTCATGGATAGCATCCAATGGGAATGGTCAGGGAAAACCGCAATCCATAATCTAACGAACCAGTCTGACAGAAGAAACGATCAACTCGACACAGTCATCATCAGACAATCCACAACATTCTCCGTAACAGGTACAGACATGAACGGTTGTGTATCACAGCCTGAAATCATCGTGGTGGACCCATTGATGGCACCAGACCTAAGCATCACGGGTGTTAACAAAGCCTGTGCCGGCAGCAATGTGGATCTCATCGGTGCGACCAGCTCAGAGTACACTATCAAATGGTACCAATACAGCAACGGGCAGGACTCAGTCGGGGCAGAAATCACGACTTTGACCAATAGCGCAGCCGCCTCAAAAGTCACGAACAATGGAGGAGTGCTCTCTTTTGAATCCGTCAAGATAGGCACGCACAAATTCATCGCCATCATAAGCAATGGTTCATGTGACACAAGGAAGTCCCATACTATCGTTGTCACAGAGAACCCGACCATCACCCTGTTAACGGAAGTAGGAGGCAACTGGGAAAACAAAGAAAAAGTGGAAATCTGTGCGGGCGACTCCATCAACGTTAAAACACAGGATTGCACTAATGGGACAGGAACCAGCAGTTTGACCTACTCTTGGAACACCTCCAGCACGACATCCTGCGAGACAACGCTGAAACCAGACAATGACATGACTTGCATCATCACCGTAACAGATGAGGCACAGTGTACAGGAAGAGACACCCTGGAGATCACAGTCAACAGCAACCCGATCCTGACCATCAACGGAAAGTCAGGAGGAGACACGACCGTCTGTGCGGGTAGCAACAACGCTCAACAAGTAAGTCTGGTGGCTGGCAACGGTGGAGGAAACGACTATACTTGGAACGAAGGTCGTATTATTGGTACAGGCACGAATAAAGGCGAGGCCAGCATAACGGTAACAAAAGACACCATCATCACTGTGGAAGGCACAAGTCTGAAAGGATGTCCAGGAACAACCACCTACACCATCAAGACGAGTCCATACCCTGTCTTCGTCACCAGAGACACTACAGCATGTATAGGTGACTATGCCACTGTGAAAGTAATGGAAGGTGATGCGGACACCTACGAATGGTTCTGGGTAGAGAACGGGCAGCAGAAGAGCGCAAAAGGAACCAACCACACTGCCATTCTGAATGCGGCAACGAAAAATTACAAGTTAGTAGCAACCAAAGGTGGCTGTAAATCCGACAGCACAGCGGTGACAGTAACCGGCTACAGGAAACCAGAACTTACCGTAAGTCCAAATCAAGAGATTTGCTTCGGACAAACAATCACGCTACAAGCAGGAAACGCAGACTCCCTGATCGTTTGGACGAAAGGAAATGGATTGACCGACAAGCAAAATGGAGAAGCCTCTGTAACACCGAATGCGACAGGAACACATAAGTATACCGTAATAGGTTACAACAAGTTGGGAGGCTGCCACTCCGACTCCACAGTGACCGTAACCGTCAAGGCAATTCCAAGCTTCATAGTGACGGGCGACAAGACCATCTGCTCCGGGAATCCTTTAACCCTCACCGCAGAAAACAAAAACACGTCGGACAACTCCGTCACATTCAACTGGGAGTGGAAAATAGGCAACGAGACAAAAACGGAGAATAACAAAACGACAATCTCTCCGACATTCACAAACGGCGGTACGGAGAACACAACAGTGGCCATCAATGTCATCGCATCCAACAATATTGGATGTACAGACACAGTTAAACACATTGTAACCGTCAAGCCTTCACCGTCATTCAATGTTCCAGCCATCAATGTCTGCGAGGGAAGTGATGCTATCGTCACCATCGATGGAGTCACATCCATATATTGGGATTTCGATCAAAAGACGACAGGTTCATCCAGAGTGCTTTTAAACGACTCCATCGAATCTCACAAGAACGGGAAAGGCTTTGCCATCATTGGTTATAAGAATGGTTGTGGAAAAGCTGACACGATAAAAGATATCCATATCAACGACAAACCAACCATCACATTCAATACATCAAATAACATTACCAGCATCGGAGGTAAGGATGACGAAGGAAAGATATGTCTCAGCAATGCGACTCAAGAGACAGTAACCATTACCGCAAATCCTATCAACAACGTGACATGGAAATGGAACGGATCTATCAATTCCAACACCTTCACACCTGTGATTAACGCCACAGGAGAAATGACTTACACCGCCCATGCGACGGATACAATAACAAAATGTGAGAGCACAAAGCAATACAAGCTGAACGTTCTCGGCATACCTATCGTCAGAGTCAGTGACGACGGAGGAAACTTCTACACAAGAAACGGAGAAGGGAACATCTGCGAATACGACTCTCTCGTATTGAAGGCAAAAACCGATGGTGAGACGAACGAATCCAACATCAGTTATACATGGGAAGCTGATTCCAATGAGCTACCAACCGCCAACGGGAAGAGTTACACCATCAACAAAAGCCAATTAACATCCGGCACAAAGAAAATAACGATCACAGGTATTAACAGCGACCAATGCGAAGGAACCGCCCAATACACATTGACCGTCAAACCAACACCAAATCCTCAATTCACCTTGCCAGACAGATGTGCAGGAGAGAACATGACAGTTTCCATCTCCAACCCAGAACGCAACACCCGTTATGATTGGGGCTGGGGAGGTGACAACAATGCGGAAAACTCAGTGTCAAATGCGGATCATGTGACCCAGCAATTGCATGAGGCCACGATTTTCACTGTGACCGCAACAAACAACGGATGTAAGAAAGATACCCAGATCACAGTGCCAGTCAGGGAGAATCCTAATTTCGTTCTCACACCTGACAGTATCAGTATCTGTAAAAATGGAAGCCACGACGTGAACATCAAAGTCACCTCTGCAGAGCCTTACTCCTACGCTATGGAGGGAGAAAATATATCTTCAACGACGGCACATACCTTCCATGTTCATACAGACAAGAACAAAAGTTACGCCATCACGGCCCAGAAAAAATACTCAAACAATTTGACTTGTAGAACCACGAAGAACGCAGTTGTCACCGTCATTCCGAACCCGAAACCTAATATCCTTTCGGAAGGGGCTCCATGCGTCGGAAACACAGTCAAGTGGTCAGCGATCGGACAAAATGGATCATCCTATGTATGGCACATCGGCAATGAAACATACAGGGAGAATGGACCACACACATATAATAATTCAGACATCATCTTCTCTGTGGGAGGTCAAGACAATTCTGAGATTTCAGTAACAATCACACCAGAATTCCCTGACATCACAGTGTGGGTTGAAGAATACCCTGCACACTCAACCGAAGGCACCACTTGCATCGGCGAGTCTGACAGGAAAACATTGTCAAAAGAGAAAAAGCCAAATATCACAACCGCAGACAGCACCCGATGCAAAGGGGATGGACGAAAGACCATCAATTTAACAGGTGCCAAGATCTACAGATGGTTGAATAGCGACGGAACAGCTTACGCAACAGGTTCTTCCTACACAGAAGAATTGACAGCGACCAAGACTTATAGGGTTGAAGGAACAGATGGCAATTGCGTCGACACGGCAGATATCACTGTTTGGGTCAATGAGTTGCCTACCGTTCTCATCGATGCGATAGAAGGAAGAAGATGTATCGGCGACAGCGTCACCATCAAGGCGAAGGCGCAATCCCCAAGCAATGTCCACGAAATGAACAATGCAGGACAAGGATTCACATATATGTGGGACAACAACACATCATATAATAAAGATTCATTAAGAGTAGGCATCACCACTACCCTGCCACAAAAACACACTGTCAAAGTGATAGACAACAGGACTGGATGTGTCGACACTAAGGATACGACCATCACAGGCATTCCACTCCCTAATGTAACCATTTCGGGAGACAACTCAGTCTGCATAGACACATCTGTTGCCCTTACCGCTAGAGTGAGCAATAAGACAATCGAAAAATACGATTGGGAAGTGTGGATTGGCGCCACTCAATTAAGCAACAATGAGTTCGAGACGTCCAGCGCACCAGGGAACATCATCACAGTCAACCATGTGAACACCACTACGGTAAATTTGCCGTATGCATTTGTGGCAAAAGCCACGGATAACGACAAATGCGTTGGCATTTCAGACACATTCTATGTCAACAACAAGCCAAATCCTACGCTATCGATCAAAGACGTAGAAGTCTGCAAAGGCGATCTGGCGACTATAAAGATCAACGAAAGCGACAAAGCCGATTACTATATTTGGCCAGACGGCAGTCAAGGAGGTTCACAATGGATATCTAACTCGGAAATCACAGGCGAAACCACGTTCAAGCTTTCCGCTGTATTAAACGACTGTAAAAAGGATAGTACCATTACAGTAACACCATTCGAACTGCCAACCCTCAGCCTGAAAGTTGAAAACGGAGGCGTTGACATCAGCAATAATCCGATTGTCTGCTCGAACAACAATAACATATTGATTTCAGGCGTTGTCGGATTCGCAAACGGTGTCGACACCGACTACAGATGGAAGTGGAAGAACATCGACAACATCACGAATAATCTGAACGTTTCACCAGACAAGAAGACCTCCTATACCCTGGACTTCACCGATGGGAAAAGTTGTAGGCAATCGGCCAGTGTGACGGTAGACATCAAGAACCCTGAACAAATCCAGATAGATGGACCAGACTTCATCTGCGAAGGTTTGGATGGCACCTACACTTTGTCTGGACTGACCAACAATAGGTATGAGGTAAGTTTCGACGAAGGTCAATCGGCACAAGCGACATTAGATTACACAACAGGAAGCGACCAAGTATATATCAGAGAGATAAAAGGAGACGTCACATTGAGCGTGACAGGAACCGGCGGGAACGGGTGTGTGTGCCAAAAGGTCACAAAAACCATCCGTATGACGCCAAAGCCTCAAATTCAATTGACTGTTACACCTAACGATACCGTATGTAGTGGAACAGACGTGAAGATGAGCGCACACGTTGATCAGGGTATATCCGTAAAATGGGCAACCCTACAGCTTGGTTACCTGGACAACAACCAAAAGATGATCAACGCGACAGGAAGTGACATCACAGAAGAATTCAGAGTGGTCGCCACAAGCACCAATGGTTGTGTCAACGACTCAACCGTCAAGATCACCGTACATCCATTGCCTACGTTGACTGTGGAGGGCAAAAACGTATGTTACGGAACCGACACGGTATTGGTCGCAAGCATATCAGGCAACAATAACAACCCGACCTACTTGTGGGAGGGAGAAAACATTGACGGAAGGAAAGACAAGGATAGCATCTTCGTCAAGAACATTAAAACGGACGCCAACTACAAGGTGACCGCAACAGACGACAACGCATGTCAGAAAGACACGACCGTCAAAGTCAATGTTTACAGCAACCCTATCGTTGGCATCAAACGTGTCATCGATGGCACTGACGACAAAAAAATCTGTAAGGGAGACCTCCTCTCTCTGACAGAACAGAACCAAGCAAGCAGCGAATACAGACACGATTGGTACGCCGTAGGAACGACTGGAAATGAACTGATAGGGAATAATCAAGCCCTCAGCAATGTGAGAATCGAGCAGGATTCAACCTTCCGGGTAATCGTTTTCAGAACATATCCACTCTACAACCTGACATGTAAGGATAGCGCGGACTATACCATCGAGAAGAAGGATGCGCCACGCTTCACCGTAGTTCCAGACACAGTATGTTTCGGGACGAATGCGAAAGTATACATTGATCAGAACACAGCAACAAGTGGAGTCACCTACAATTGGAAAGGGAAGAAGAGCACAGAAAGCGAGTTCTCGGAGAGACAATCAGGAAGTTCCTCTCTAATCATTCCAAACGTAACGGCAACCGATTCCATCAAAGTGACGGGTACCAAGGAAAGTTGTATGCATGACACTACAGTGGCAGTCTTAGTACATGCATTACCAAGCATCACAGGCCTCACCCCTGCGAAGATTTGCATCGGGCAAGACACTTCCTTCTCCGCATCCATCACATTCGATAAAACCTACAACAGTGCGAATGCTATGGCAGCGGTCAATGGATACGATTGGAAAGCCAGCAAAGACGCAAACAGCATCACCGGATCCGAGACAGTATCTGACAGACAAGTGAAGGTTAACATCTCGCCTAAACAAACCGGAGAAAGAGGCTATACACTGACTGTGACAGACCAAAACGGTTGCGTCAACAGCGACACAGCCACATTGATTGTCAGCGCCAAGCCAAAGATCAACATATCAGGTGTCACATACGTATGTCCTAACATGCAAACGACACTCACAGTAGACAATGGATCCTCATTCGAGCGCATAACATGGTATGCAAACGACACAACCACAATAGTAGGCACAGGAAGCACATACTCACCAAGTATCAAAGAAAAAGACACCACATTCTTCGTCAGAGTGAACGAAGGATCCACTGACGGAGAACACTGTGTGGAAACAAAAGAGGTGACCGTCAGAGTTAAGCCAATGCCAAAAATCACATTCAATGGAATCAAAACCATTTGTAAGGGTGCAAGCACACGCATCACCCTCATCGGCAACTCTGGAGGCACGTACAGATGGCTCGGTGAAGCTGCCTCTCTTGGTGGCGCATCCGACGTAAATCTCGGACCAACGGCAACAACCACCTACAAGGTGGAAGCAATATCTGACGGATGTTCCAAGATAGAATCCGTCACCATCACTGTCAACCCATTGCCAAATGTCCTCATCAACGGGAAGAAGGCAAACGACACCACCGTCTGCTTGGGAAGTTTGTTAACACTGACTAGAGGAGGAGATGCGGAGACATACCAATGGAGCAACAAATCGACAGGACAGACCTACACTCCAACGGCACTCACCAACACGAATTACTGGTTGTTGGGAACCAGTGACAAAGGTTGTAAGGATACCGCAAGGTTCAACGTGAAAGTGGAGGATCTCCCTACCGTAAGAACGACAGGCGACATATACGCTTGTAAGGGAACTGATGTGACATTAAGTGTGGAAGACCCATCTAACGATCCTAACATCACTTACACTTGGACGCTAGAGAATAACACTATCTCCACCTCACACGAAGCCCTGATAACAAATGTGACCGCCACGAACACCTATACTGTAACAAAGACTAAATACCATCAGGAAGGGTTCACGTGTGAAAACACAGCCAAGCAAAAGGTGATTGTGAAGGAGAATCCGGCTATCACAATGACTCCAGACACATCCGTCTGCAAGAACGATCACATCACGCTCACCGCGACCAGTCCATCCTCCACATTCTCATGGAAGGATGTCAACAGCACTAACAGCAGTATAAACGTGCAGATCAAAAGCGATACCACATTCTACGTGACCGCAAGGAAGAACGGTTGTGAAACGACAGATTCTGTGGAAATCAAGATGTTGGAGCTTCCTAAACTAACAGCTGAAGTCATCACAAAAGCAAATGACGACACGATCTGCTACAACTCGAAAGCAAAATTGGTGGCAAAGGCAAGCAGACAAAGCGCAGCCGCACCAGGAAGCACAATCTCATTCACCTACACATGGGAAATGAGGAACATCGATGCGGTAATAAATCCAGGCGATACAGCGATGACATTACCTCTCACCAATACGATGTCCACCTACAAATTCCCAGTTAAAGTAACTGACGAAAGAGGATGTGTGGGCCGAGACACCGCCAAGGTCAACGTCAAAGCATTACCATCCATCACCATCGATGGCAAGAAGTACATTTGTAAAGGGAAAGAGGAGACATACACCGCCATCGTCAACAACGGCAAGAAGCCATACTCATACAGATGGATCGAGGGTAACGACACCGTACAGAATGAGACCTCCAACAGACATAACGTCATGATGGATGCGACGCAAAAGACCATCAAGGCACATGTGATAACAGACAGAGGTTGCGAGAACACCTCCGCACCATTCACCATCACGCAATGGGAGCTCCCAGTACTCTCCATCATTGGAGACTCCATACTCTGTAGCGGAGAAAGCACGATTATCCGTGTTTCCGGAGCAGGATCCGACCCATCCAAGTATGTATGGAATGGCAGGGGATTGACGAACAACGCAACAGGATTGTCCCAGTCGATCAATCCTCCGTACACCTCATTCACCAGCGGAGACAACATTCACCAATACACGATCAAGGGAACGGACAAGAATGGTTGCGAGAGCGATACCACCTTCCATATCCGTATCAATCCAAGGCCATCGGTTATTCTCGACAGCGAAAAAGACATATGCGAGAAACAACCAGTAGACTTGAAGGCAAAGACTGATATCACGTCCCATGACATCAAGTACGAGTGGAACACGAGCGAATCCAGCACAAACGCTTTAGGAAGTGACACAATCACTGTCAATCCGACGCAGTCTACGACATACCGTGTAGTGACCACCGACTTGGAAACACAATGTACGGACACGGCGGAGAAGTTAATTGAAGTCCACAAACTTCCAATCATCGAGTTAGAGGCGAATGCCATCGCATGCCAAGGAAGCGAAGTGAATATTAGCGCCAGCCACAGGGGCATCAATGGCACAGCCACCTACACATGGGAGGATTCCGTTGCCGCATCCAACATTTGGAGCGCCATCAACCCATCTCAAGTCAATGGCAACAAGGCGAAAATCAACATATTCGACAAGGACGTAATGGTTCGGGTTGAGGTAGCATACAATGCGACAGGACAGTTGGTTTGTCGAGACACCGTTTCGAAGTTGATCGCCGTAAGAGACACACCAAACGTGACATTGAGTTATGAAGATAGCTTATGCTACGGCGGAACACAAATCTACAAAGTAAAAGCAGACGTAGCACAAGGCGACGAGACTGCCGACTACTACATTTGGCCTGGCACCACTAACATGACGAGCATAGCCCAATATGTAGAGGATACGGTACGTGAAGTTGGCACATATAAGGATACTGTCAAAGCGTTCAACCGCTATACGCAGTCCACAACGAGCATCATGTGTGAACAAACGATACCAATCGAGTTCAAGGTGAACCCGACGCCAGAAGTGAAAGTAGATGGACCAGCATTCGTCTGCACAGGTGAGACTGTGGACTTAACCGCATCCGACACAAGCGCATACAAGAATATCATCAATGCAGTGTGGGAAAAAGGAGGAGTGACAATCAACACTGGAAACATGACGATTTCTGAATCTCCGACCAAAGATGAATTATACAAAGTCACATTGACGAACAATTTGAATTGTTCCGCAACAGGGCAATACTCACTCAGCGCCCACACCAAGCCAAGAATAACACCTAAGGGTGACACATTCTACTGCAAGGGTGCAATCAGCAACGTATATGTCAACGGAAACAACCTGATATATATCGAATGGAAGAATAAAAACACCAACCACACCATCAAGGCTGGAGACTCCACGTCTACCACCCTACTCAGGGATGAAGACCTGCACCTGAAAGTCAAGATAGACGGAGACTCATCCTATTCAGTCATTGCCTACAACAACCAATTCTGCAAGGCGGAAGGAGAAGTGGCAATCACGAAGAAAGACAACCCGACGGTGGAATTGGAGGGACCTGACACGATATGTAAGGGAAGCGACGCAGTACTCACCGCATCAGGTGCGACTACTTACGTATGGAAAGGGCTGAACAACACTCGCTCCACTTACACAGAAAAAGGGTTGACCCAAAGCAAGAAATTCATCGTGACAGGAACGACCGACGGATGTTCTTCTTCAGATTCCATGACGGTGTCCATATGGGATCGTCCGACAATCACCATCTTTGATGGGACGAAAGCCGACACCGCCGCATGCTTCCATGAATCCATCGAGCTCAGAGCGGAAAAGGAAAGCGGAGCTAACATAAGCAAATTCGAGTGGCAAGGATTCACGGGAGCAACCCCAGCCATCACCGTAACAGCGGACAACGAGCAGAAGTACATCGTCTACGGAACCGACATACACGGATGTATGGACACCGCAGACATCACAGTGAAGGTAAATCCACTTCCAAGGTTTGACTTCACCTACCCTGCCAAGATGTGCGACGGGAAGGACAGTGTCCTAGTGGCCAACAAAGCCGAGCTCTCCTATCTGTGGGGTGCTATTGGAGACGGAAAGACTCATTCGTTCGCCAACAATGCAGGCAACACGACAGAGAGAATCACCCTCTCCGACACGACCACATACTACGCATTGGCGAAGGATGGCAATGGTTGCATCTCCGACACAGTAAAACATAAGATTCTTTGGAAGCCTAATCCACAGATCAAGATCAGTACAGATAGCGCAGTATGTTACGGTAGTCCTGTGGCTCTCACCGCAGAGGACACTGTATCCGGATCCATTTACCAGACATCGTTCAAATGGCTCGACAGCCGTCGCAACGTGCTGAAAGAGAACGGAAACAACTATTCAAGCGACCTCCTGAAGAGCGCTACGACATTCACCATCATAGGAGAGAAAGAAGGCTGTAGCTCAGAGGTTGACACCACTATTAGGATTTGGGATTTGCCAGACGTAATCATCACAGACGCAGAGACTCAAAGGTCAGATACTGCGCAAGCATGTAAGGACGGTGAGGTGAAACTCATCGTGACAGTGAAGGATGCGCCGACCCCATACACCTATAAGTGGGACGATAGAAGCACATCCCCTGCAACCAACAACGACAAGGACACTACCCTCATAAGTCCAAAGAACGAGGGAGAAAAGCATGTTGTGCTTGTGACCGACAATCATGGATGTCAGAACAGAGACACAATACCTGTCCACATCAACGCATTACCATCGTTCGAAGTAAACGGTGTGGCGGACGTATGTTCCGACACGACCAACAAGCTCTACACGACACCTATAACCATAGGATATCCATTGAGCTATGACTGGTATGGTTATGTGAAAGATAGCGGAAGGGATACTATTATCACATGGACAGAGAATGGCGTCCAATACTCATCCATCGGCAGGGATACTATTTTCTTGCCAATCGGAGCAGACACCGTGCTAAAGGTAAAAGGAAGCTATAAGATCAACGGTATCACTTGCTATAACACCAAAACCTTCGAAGTGAGGGCGAAGAAAACTCCAGAAATCAAGATTAAAACCAACGACACCACGATCTGTATGGGCGACGTTGTAACCCTTGTTGTAACAGGAAACTCCAACCGTTACGATTGGACGAACGATAGAGGAGACTCGTTAAACAGTAAAAAGCTCGGACAATTTCAACTGGTAGATACGGTATGGCAGGAAACGAGATATATCGTAGAAGGAGAATTGGATGGTTGTAAGAAGCAAGACCACGTGACCGTAAAAGTTTACGATCTGCCAGGTATCAAGATTCAGACCAATACACCAAGCATCTGCTATGGTGACAGCGTTGTCTTGAAAGCCGTCAGCACGGAGCCAACCACATACCATTGGAAGATCACAGGTAACCAAAGTCTTCTCGGATCCGACAGCGCCTCACTACATGAATCTCCGAGATTGACCACCAGTTACACCGTACTTGCCACTAGCACAGCCACAACGTGTGAGAACAGTGACACATTCGAGGTTCAAGTGAACGAGTTGCCAACATTCAGTCTGTCAGCAGATCCTCTCGTCTGCGAGGGTGAAAACGCAATAGTCACAGCGAAACCAGATGACGAAGGAACACAACTCACTTATAATTGGAGCGACAACAAGAACGGAGCGTTCGAGGATGTGAACACCCACGAATTCAAGACGGATAGCGTAGGCACACCGGCAACCCTTATGTTCTCAGTTTGGGCGCAAGACCCTCTCGGATGTAAGAACAAAGAATCCATAAGTATTCAGACCAAGCTCTTCCCATTGGCCAACATCGACTATCCGGATAGCATATGTAAGGGTAACCAAGCCACGATGACAGGAAAGAATGTGGCCGCAACCTATACTTGGTATACAGTGAGCGGGACAGACTCCACATTGTTGTCGAGCGCCACAAGTTACACCACGCAAGCTCCTACATTTAAGAATGGCATCACAAACGAGGCATATTTCGTCTCCAAAGTGACGATGCAAGGATGTACGAGAGACACTGGATTCCTAGTATCAACATGGAAGATGCCGGAAATCAAGATTAACAGAGAACCTTCCTTCACAATCTGTGAAGCCTTCACCGACACGTTGGTAGCGACAGGAAGCGACATTCCACTTGTTTCACCGAACCAAGTATACAAGTGGGAAAACAATGCATACAGCCACATCGACAGCTTCGAAATCGCACCAACGGACAAGACCACATACCACTTGGCAGGTAAAGACTCCCATGGATGTGAGAATTTCGACAGTGTCACTGTAAATCTAGAGAAACGACCAGTATTCAGATTGGAAAGCAATCCATCCATCTGCGCGAACGACACCACCATCGGTTGGATAGAGGTGAAAGCTATTTCTAGCCAAAACCTCAAATATACCTGGAGGACACCAAACGGTGCAGAAGTACAACTCTACGAGGGTAAGAGTCTGAGCAGCCGACACGCCTCCACCTATCAATCAGGTTGGTTGCCGCTCACGAAAGACACCACGTTGTATGTGACGGCTAAATCGAATACTGACGAAGGCATGAAGGGATGCGAAGAGATTGAATCATTAACCATCTTGGCAGATCCATATCCAATCATAGATGTTGTCAAGAAGGCAGACACCGTCTGCGTTGGTTCGTCCGCATACTTACAGGTTTCAACAAACATCCCATCCACTCTCGTTTGGAGCAATGGTAGCACGAACAACTACATCCAAGAGATCATCAACGAGAACAAGAGCAAATTCACAGTGACAGCGACTAGCGAGAAGGGTGGTTGCAAGTCATACTTGGATTTCACTGTCAACGTATGGGAGTTGCCTACCATCCAACCTATCGACACAGCCATCTGCTACAATGATTCGATAAAATTGACAGCAGTATGTACCAAGACGGATCCAAGCACAAGTCCGTCCGAAGTGACTTATCTCTGGAACGCGACAAGCACGGAGGGAGCGACATATACAACGCCTCAATTAACCTCTGCCGCCACCTTCATCATCAAGGTAGAGGACAAGCACAAGTGTGTATCCACAGGAAGAGCCAATGTGGGCATCAACCCATTGCCGGAATTCTCTTTGAGCCTGCTGGACCCAATCTGTCGTGGAGAAGATGCTAGGATTATCGGAGACGACATAAATCTGCGATACAATTGGAACCACGACGCAGACGCAGACAACTACGGAAATTTGGGATATAGCAGAATTAATCCATTCATACTGAGCAATGTGAATCCGACGGGTACTGACACCACCCTCACGGTTTGGGCAAAAGACAAGCACGGATGTGTCAGCAACAGGAACATCACTATCCACGTGAAGGAGTACCCTGTACTTGCCTTTAAAATGGATACCAACTACGTATGCTACGGAGAAGAGAAGCTCATCTACGTGTCTGGAGCAAATGACGGATACACTTGGACCGTCAACAATGAAACAAGTGACACTAAGAACAATTACTTCAGACTAACGAATGTAAAGGAGGAGCAACGCATCTACGTGACCGGTATCACCAACGGTTGTGAGACACCGATCGACACTGTTGTCCATGTATGGGCATTGCCTAACATCAAGATTGAGGCCTCGAAGGACAGGCTCTGCTTGAACGATTCCCTCAGACTACGAGGCACGAACGGAAAGAGCGGCAATTACAAATGGATATTCAACGGGTCACGTGAAGATTCGACAGACGTGAAGGTCCGCAAGATTGGAGAGAACACATACTCCTTGTTCGGCAAAGACGAGAACGGATGTTCAAACACAGACTCAATCTCCATCCTTGTCGACACCTTGCCGGTTATCCATATCGATGGCAACGACTCCATATGTGTCGGCGGCATCGCTGAACTGACGGCAAGAGGAGCAGAAACCTACGTCTGGTCCGACAAGAACAATAGCGACATCGCAAGAGGTAAGAAATACAACCCAACCATCAATTCAGACACCACTTACACCGTGACAGGAACCGATGGAAACGGATGTGTGGGAAGCGTTGACATCGAGATGACAGCCAAGGCATACCCTGTAATCACTCACCACACCAGCACAGGAAAGGATTCTGTATGTACGGGTAATAAGCTTACCATCTACATCAACGGTGCCGAGAGCTATAGTTGGCTCAACGAAAACAATACGGACAACTATATCACGCAGGAGTTCACCGCACCAAAGACATTCACAATCGAAGGAACGACCAAGGGTTGTACATCCACCAAGGAAATCAACATTGGTCTCTGGAAGTTGCCTAAGCCTCAACTGGATGCGCCATCGGCCATCTGTTTCAACAAAGAGGCTGAAATATCCATCTCCCATAACGACACACAAGCAGGAAGGGAGGACATGCCTATCAGCGTGAAATGGAGACACAACGGTTCGACCGATTACGAAATCACCGATAGCCCAAGTGCGGACAAGTGGTACTATGCGACCTCGACAGACACGAACGGATGTCGTAACATAGACTCCATATTCGTGAAGGTAAATCCATTACCTACGGACCTCACCATCAACGGAGAGCAAGCCATCTGTAAGGACTCCGTAGTGACACTCCAAGCAAGCAGTCAATCGTTCGACATTGTTCGCTACGCATGGCATACCCAAGAGGATGGTTCCGACACGACCGTCTACAACAAGCACACAGACCAAATCGATTTGGTAGTCACTGAGGAAGCAACCATATATGTGACAGCGACAGACAAGAACACCTGTCAATACACGACCTCACATAAAGTCATTGCCAAGGATCACCCTGTGTTAGTGCCTAACGCCGCTCCTTACGTATGCGACGGAAGCAGAAGCACCATCTCTGTGAGAGGTGCGACAGAGTACATTTGGGATGACGGTTCGACCAACAGCTACCGTACCGTGGAAATCGTGAGCGACACGTTCTTCACAGTGAAGGGTATGGCCAACGGTTGCGAATCCACAACTGACACAATCAGGATCGGCAAGTGGACGTTGCCAATCATCTCAATCGCCACGGAGAACAACAGAGCATTCGAGATCTGTTACGGGCAAGACAGTTTGACCATGATCGCACAGGGAGGTGTTCCTACCGGTTACATCTGGAACACTAGGGACACTAGTGCGAAGATCACCGTATCCCCTCTGAACACCACAAGATATGAAGTGATGGGAACAGACGAACACGGATGCCAGAATAAGGCAGACACGATTGTCACCGTACATCCATTACCGACCATATCCATTGAGGGAGATGCGACCATGTGCGAGAAAGACACCATCACGCTGAAGGCCAACATAGGCGACGAAGGCGCAGTGGAGAGCTACTTATGGAACACTAACCTCACAGGATGGGCAAACATGGAGGTCAAGAAAGACTCTCAATTCATTGAGTTGCCTATCACGACAGACACCCACTTCGAAGTAATCGTCACCGATACGTTCAAGTGCTGGAACAAGGCGTACAAAGACGTGAAGATGAAGAAATATCCAGAGTTGACATTCCCTTCACCTAATCCGAACTACGTTTGCCTTGGCAATACGGCAACCATATCCGTGGAAGGTGCGAATAGCTACTTATGGGAAGATGGAACCACACAAAGGAGCTTCATCACAAGTCCAACCAAGGATAGCACCTACATCGTAGCGGGAACCACCAACGGATGTACCACAATTGATTCCGTCACCATCTACGTTAAGCAGTTGCCTATCATCACCATCGAAGGTGACGGAAAGGGTGAGAACAAGGATTCCATCTGCTACAGCGACGAAATCAACCTTACCGCATCCGGAGCAGGAGAGAATGCGCAATACTCTTGGAACACAGGTATCACAAACGACATTCTGACCGTTTCACCTCTCTCCACGACAAGCTACACGGTAGTTGGAACAGACGAGTTCGGTTGTGCGAAAGACACCACCTTCACGGTTGGAGTCATTCCATTGCCTTCGTTCGAGATCAAAGGACAAGAACTCATCTGCCAAAACGACACGAACAAGATATGGATAGAATACGAAGACAAGAGCCTCACATTCGAATGGGGTGGCAACTACGAAATGGATGGAGACACCATCTATCCTAAGGTGGCGAACAACGAATCCTACCTTGTCACCGCCACAGATCCATATCTATGTAGCAAAACGAAGAGCTTAGCCGTCAAGGTGAAACCATATCCGGTTTTGGATGATGATGCGGTCAAAGAAGTCTGCACGGGCAGTCCTGTCAAGATTACCGTAACAGGTGCCACCGAATATCTTTGGTCAGGAGACGCAGTCGGCAACACATTCACCGACACGCCTACGCAAGACACGATTTACCACGTCTATGGTACGACGAACGGATGTACCACATACAAGGAATACCCGATCACCCTTCTGCCTTTGCCTATCATCACCATCACAGGCAAGACCCACGACTTGTGTTCTGGGCAGACCATGCCTCTGACTGCGGATGGAGCCAAATCATACATTTGGAGTACAGGTAAAGCATCGAATCGTATCGATATCCGTCCTACTTCAACCACGGAATACGTAGTAGTTGGTACAGATTACAAGGGCTGTGAAGGCACAGATACATTCCTTGTCAATGTTCGTCCTCTGCCACAGATCAGCATAGACGGAGACTACGCAGTATGTGAAGGCAGTGACGCGAAGTTGTTTGTAGTGCCAAGCGGCAACACATCTCCGTTGAAGACTTACATCTGGAAATACGATGGAAACGACATCGGTGACCAAGACACCATCTACACAGAGATTAACACGACGCAAAGCATCAACCTACGTGTCATAGACATCTACGATTGCGAGGCAACCGCCAACACAACCGTTAAGAGCAAGCCATATCCTAAATTGGTTGTGCCAGAGGAAGACACCGTCTGCAACGAACGTACAATCACGCTCACCGTGGCAGGAGCCAACGCCTATGAGTGGCAAGACAACGGCTATCCGATTGCAAACGAAACGAACACGCTCACCAAGGAGATGAACACAATCGGTTCGCAACAGTTCAAAGTCAGAGGAACGACAGACGGTTGTACCTCAGAATGGTACGACATGAACGTGGAGGTGGTTGACCATCCTATCGTAAACATCAATGGTGACGATGAAGTCTGCATCAATGAATTCATCAAACTCACCGCCAGCGGTATCCACAACGGAACATACATCTGGAGCGAGGGATCTCAAGGCGATTCCATCAAAATCAAGCCAATGGCTACAACCACCTACTCTGTCATCGGTTATGACAAGTATGGTTGCGAAGGAACCGCGACGAAAAAGATCTCCGTGAACTTCCCTCCAGAAATCAGTATCGACGGACCAAAGAACGTATGTTTGGATGATGGAGAGGTCAACCTCATTGTTGTCAACAACAGCAACGACATACTCAACTACACTTGGGATAATGGTTCAACCGCACAAAACAGAAGGGATCACATCACAACCACAACCCCATATTGGGTGAAGGCGAAAGACCGCAACGGATGTGAATCATACACCGAGCACACCGTCTCTATTACGAAGAATCCGACCATCACACTCACAGGAAACACACACGTATGTGAGGATGAGCAAATCGTAATCAGCGCATTCGGCACCGCCACCAGCTACTTATGGTCCAACGGAACGGATGTGAACCAATTGAACACGCTCGCCGTATTCAACGATGAGACAGCGCAAGGCAACACATCCACAAGGAGATTCCGCGTATACGGAACCTTGAACGGTTGTGAGAGTTATGTGGACACGACAGTAGTCATCTATAAGAAGCCTCAACTGATATACGAAGGAAACACGACCCTTTGTCAAGGCGAGAAACTGGAGATCACAGGTTATGGAGCAAGACTCTACTCTTGGAGCAACGGAGTCAACACCCAGACACTTGTCGCACGTCCGAACAACAACACCCGATACACGCTCATCGGTATTGGAGACAACGAATGTAGAAGCGCTGTCGACATTCCTGTGACGGTATTCCGCCAGCCAGAATTCGCCATCTCCGGCGACAGACAAGCTTGCCGAGGTTCAAGTGCGAAACTGCAAGCAGACGGTACCGGCATCACTTACAGATGGGGATTCGGGAATGATGACTGTGAAGATGCGGAAAGCGGTAACGGCGCATCGATTGCAGTGCCAGTGGTAGGTACAGAGACACAAGTCTTCGTCAGGGCGATCGACGTAAACAATTGTACCGCCACCAAGACAACGAAGATCAAGACGTTGGAGCCACCTACACTGACATGCAACGGCAACACGGAAGTATGTGCGGGAGAAAGCGTCAACCTCACTGCCCAAGGTGCAAGTTCATACTACTGGATCATGGGTGGAGACACAACACGTGGCATGAACTTCTCATTCAGACCGAAAGAGAACACCACCGTCAACCTTCACGGAACATTGGGCGAATGTTCTTCCGACATGGACGTTTACGTTCATGCGAAACCAGCGCCTAATGTATCAATCACAAGTAAGGACACCGTCTGCAAGGGAGAGGATGTGGAACTCATCGCACGTGGCGCATTACGGTTCTTCTGGAGCACAGGCGACTCCACGAACAGTATCATCAAGAGATTACAAAATTCAATGACCTACACCGTCAAAGGTATCGGATACAACGAATGTAGCTCTATCGTCTCCAAGACAGTACACGTCAACCAATTACCAGCCGTAAGGATGTTCGTGAAGAAGGACGGTTGTCCTGAATCCGAGACAAAGGTTGACTTGAGCGCAAGAGGTGCGAAGTATTACACATGGAGCAGTCAACCTGCCATCACGGAAATCGTCACGAGCATGGAAGACACTATCCTTGGAGCTGTAATCACCCAACCGACCAAAATCATTGTGTATGGTGTGGACGAGAATGAATGTCGATCAACGGATACCGCACTCGTAGAACCAGTTCCATTCGAACCTATCCAATTCAAAGTATCCCCTGGTGTCATCGAACATGACAACCCAGTCATCTCCATGAACGGATTCTATCCGCAAGAGGCATTGTGGTATTGGGATCCAGGAGATCAATCGGAAACGATCAACCGCATGAACGCTAACTACACCTACCCTCACGCAGGACTCGTGGATTCGTTCGTTGTAAACGTTATGGCTGTCGACAAACATGGCTGTGAATACCATGGTGACACGACCATCTACATTTGGAAAGACTTCTGGGCTCCAAACGCCTTCACTCCGAACAAAGATAAACACAACGAAGTGTTCAGGTTCCGCGGAACAGAGTTCATGACAGACTTCCACTTCACCATCTTCGACAGAAGCGGTAGGATCGTATTCGTCGGCGACGACAAGGATGCCGCTTGGGACGGAACCTGCGACGGCAAAGAGTGCGGCTGGGGCGTATACGGATACGTCGTCAACTACAAGAGCACCTTCCGAGGTCTGGACAAGGGAGGCGAACGACGAGGTACCGTCACACTCATCAGATAATCTTTATTTATTATAGTTGGAAACGAGGAATGTGCTAACTTTGCGCATTCCTCGTTTAGTAATAAGAAACATGATTCAACAAGAGACCTTTGAGAACAAAACAGGGTTCGACAAAATAAGGGATTTACTGAAGAGCCATTGTTCTTCCCAATTGGGCAAAGACAAGGTGGACGAAATAGATTACTCGACCAGCTTCGACACTGTCATCACCCTACTCAACCAAACATTCGAATTCACAAAAATCATCGAAGAGGAGGACTTCCCATCGGACCCTTTCTACGACGTACGTGAAGGCCTAAAAAGAATCGAGACGGAAGGTTTTTACCTCTCCGAGCAAGAGTTATACGAACTGCGCAGGTCCATCGAGACCATAGCGGAAATCGTCAAATTCTTCGAAGAGAAAGGAGAGGAGCATTTCTACTACCTCAAGCAACTCGCCACGGACGTCTTCACCTTCCCTGACCTCATGCGGGCCATCGACCGTATCTTGGACAAGTTCGGCCACATCAAGGACAACGCCACCCCAGAGTTGGCCTCCATCCGCAGGAGCATATCCATAGAGGAGAGCGCCATCAGCCGAGCCATCAGCCATGCGCTTCAGACCGCTAAAAAAGAGGGTTTCATCGAGGAAGACACCAAACCGACCTTCCGTGACGGGCGACTGCTCATTCCTGTACCGCCAGCCTACAAAAGGAAGATACGAGGCATCGTACATGATGAGTCCGCCACTGGAAAGACAGTATTCATCGAGCCGGAAGCCGCCGTCGAAATCAATAATAAAATCAATGAGCTTAAAGTAGAAGAGCGGAAAGAAATCATAAAGATACTCACCACCATCAGCACAGAAATTCGGCCGAGGACCGACGAACTATTGGATTCCTTCGACTTCCTCGCCCAAATAGACTTCATACGGGCAAAAGCGTTGTTCGCCCAAGAGACAGACTCCACCCTGCCTAAAATCAAGAGGGAAGCGCTCATGGACTGGAGTCTCGCCAAACACCCCCTACTCTTCCTCAACAACAGGAAGCAAGGCAAAGAGGTAGTACCCCTCTCCATCACTCTGAATGCGACCAATAGGATCCTCATCATATCCGGACCCAATGCGGGAGGCAAATCGGTTTGTCTAAAGACCGTAGGATTGCTGCAATACATGATGCAGTGCGGACTACTCGTCCCGATGCACGCCAGCAGCCAAATGGGCCTCTTCGGGAAGATACTCATCGACATAGGCGACGAGCAATCCATCGAGAACGACCTCAGCACCTACAGCTCGCACCTCACCAACATGAAACTCTTCGTGAAACAGTGCGATGGGAAGAGCCTACTGCTCATCGACGAGTTCGGAAGCGGTACGGAACCCCGCATCGGAGGAGCCATCGCGGAGGCGCTCCTGGACCATTTCAACCAAAAGAAATCCTTCGGTGTCATCACCACCCACTACACCAACCTCAAGAACTTCGCGGAGGAGACGGAGGGCATCATCAACGGAGCCATGCTCTACGACAGACATAAGATGCAACCACTATTCCAATTAGAGATAGGCAATCCAGGCAGTTCCTTCGCCGTGGAAATCGCCCGAAAAATAGGCTTGCCCGAATCGGTCATCGAGGAGGCTACCCAAAAGGTGGGAGAGGACTTCGTAAACATGGATAAGTACCTGCAGGACGTGGTACGGGACAAACGCTATTGGGAGGCTAAACGTCAGAGCATCAAGCAGAAGGAAAAACGGTTGGAGGAGCTGACCGCCAAATACGAGGAGGAGTTGGAAGAGATGTCCAAACTAAAGAAAGCGGTCATCCGAGAAGCCAAACAGGAGTCCCAGCAAATGCTCGACCAGGCAAACGCCGCCATAGAAAAGACCATACGGGAGATCAAAGAGGCCCAAGCCGACAAAGAAAAGACCAAAGAGGCCCGCAAGAAATTCGAGGCGTTCAAGGAGGAGCACAAACAAAAAGAGGAAGGGGACATCTCCAACCAAAGAAGGATTCAACCACACAAACCGGCACCGAAAAAGAGCACAAAAGAGGAAAACAAAGAGGTGTTCGCCGTAGGAGATACCGTGCGCATCAAAGGGCAAGGCGGTCATGCGACCATCCTCGAGCTGAAGGGAGACAACGCCACCATCGCCATCGGACAGATTAAATCGACCGTCAAGACCAACCGATTGGAGAAGATGAGCAAGAACATGATCAAGAAGGAAAACGCCAAAAGCTCGTTCGTCAGCGAGGCGACATCAGACGACATCAGGAAGAGGCAACTCAACTTCAAACGTGAAATCGACGTGCGGGGCATGCGTGGAGACGAGGCATTACAAGCCGTCACCTACTTCATCGACGATGCCATCATGGTGAACGTGGACCAGGTGCGAATCCTCCACGGAACAGGCACAGGCGCACTCCGCCAACTCATCCGCCAATACTTGCAAACCATCTCCGGAATCAAAAATTTCCACGACGAGCATGTACAATTCGGAGGAGCAGGCATAACTGTTGTAGAATTCTAAATGATTTATTATTTTTGCCTAAATTTTATAAAAAATATAAATTTTTATTTTCCATGAAAAAGATAATCAGTGTCGTTGCGACGGTTTTTCTGTTTCTTTTTAGTGCACACGCACAATACGGATATGACAGCAGAGTGCAATTCGGATTCGACATGGGGGCAGGATTCGCCAACCAATGGGGAAACGCCTATGAAGCATACGGCAAGAAAGGCATATTAGGTTTCAGATTCGGGTTCTTCCTCGACATCAACTTCAGCGAGCACACGTTCGTGGAGACAGGACTGACATTCAACAGGAAAGGATGTAGGATCAATGGTCACCAATGGTTGGAGGATGGTGGTCCGCTCAAAATATTCGACAATGAGAAAGCAACAGCTAATCTCTTTTACGTGGAATTACCGGCCCTGATCGGTTTCAGAGTGCCTATCGAATATGAAGTTTCATGGAAATTTTTGGTAGGTCCTTACTTCGGTGTTGGTGTGGCAGGAGAAAGGAAGTATTGGTTCAAGAACAGAGAGAATGACGGAAGACCTACGCTCATCAGTAGTTTCTCAGAGGATTACGATAGCCGATTCAAAAGGTTCGACCTCGGATTCGTGGCGGAAACCGGTATCGAGATTCGACGCATCTCCCTCATGATCGCCTATGAATTCGGCATGTTCAACAACTACCACAACGACGTGTACCACATCCTAGATGCACGCAACAACTGCGTCATGGGAATCCTGGGATTCAGATACTAAACAAAACGTAAAAGATTATAAAAGAATCGGTTGGCTACATGTAGTCAACCGATTCTTTTTATACCTAACAAAGGAGAAGGATATCTCTATCACTTCACAACCAAACGATAATCCGCTTGCACGCCTCCGACTTCCACCTTCACGACGTAGACACCGCTACGCAGATCCAACGGGAGGATCTCCGCACCATCACTCACTATGCCATGGTTCACCATAATGCCTCGGATATCATACACGTAATAAGGCAAATCGCCCTGCGCACCATTCCGTTCAAAGTGCAGAAGTCCATCGGAGTACCATAACCCAAGAGGAACCGTCTTCCCTTCCTCGTCATCCACGGAGGTGACAATCTCTTCTCCCTCTTTATAGATCCGCCACAACGAGGCGAGCGGACGATCGCCAGGACGCGTATTCTGCACCACATCGCCCTTATCCGTCAAGACATAATAGCCACTGTGTGTGAAGCGCATGCTGACCACCAAGCCCGGGTAATCCTTTTCCTTGGATAGGCCCAACAGTTGATGCGCCTTGCCGTTCCACTCCCACAGGCCGACAGCGACACCCGCCTCCTTCGTCTCGTTCGGTATCTCCAGCACCTTATTGCCGAAGTTGATACGGTAGGCACTACCCGACTCCGCTATCGTAGCCAAGGAAGCGGAGGAGCTGCAATCGCCCAGCACAATATCATTGCCATTCGCCTGCAAGCACTCGCCCGTCTCCATCGAGTAGAAACGCACCTTGCCCTGTGGCAAATCCGTTGCGGAGTTCTTCGACCACACACGTACCCAGTCGCACTCCAAGTAGGCCGGATTGTTGCTCGTCACCTCAATCGGGTTACCATTGTCCGTGGCCCAACCACCGATGGCAAGGTTGATGATGATATAATTCTTAGCCAACTGGCTGATTTCAGAAGGTTTGTTGTAGCTCGCCACCAATTGGTCATCGAAATAGAAACTCAGGTACTGATCGTTCCACTCCAAGCCATAGGTGTGGAAATCGGCGGACTTGTCCGGACCCGTATGCACCCCGCCGAAGGAAGCCTCATGGTCCCAAGCCGAGCCATGGGAGGCATACCAATCCGTCTTGGTATAGTGGAGGTAGTAATGATGCTGGTTCCTTGCGTGAGGCACCTCGAAAATGTCTATCTCAGGCGGCCAACCATCCTGCAACGTCCAGAACGCAGGCCACGTGCCCAATTGCTTCGGCATCTTGAAACGTCCCTCAATATAGCCGTATTTCACCTCAAACTTACCCCTCGTGTCAATGGCGCCAGAGGTATAGTCCAACGAATAGGTCTTGTCACCGCTCTTGCACGTGGCGGGAGCCTGCGGGTGACGTTTCGCCTCGCCCTTGATGCGTAGCAAACCATCCGAAACGGATACGTTCTCCTCCACGCAATAGGCGCGGTGGTTATGGGTATGTCCCCAGTTATAGGTCGGGTTCCACTTCGATTTGTCCAACGAGTTACCGTCAAACTCATCGTTGAAGACCATCGTCCAACCACTCATGTTAGCCGGCGGATCCGCATAGAGAGAACCTGAGAAGAGGAGGGCCAACACTGCCACGCCCAAGCGAGAAACTATATCTTTCATAACTTAAACCTTGAATATTCTATAAAAACTTAATTACAAGCACATTACTTCACGAGCACCTTGGTCGTGCCCTTTCCCCCCTCCACCTCATAGACCACAATGTATGGTCCCTTAGGCAACGGGACAGAGACAAAGGCATCCGAAAGGCCATTCAGCGTACGCTCGCATAGACCGCCCATATTGTAGACACGGAGGTTTATCTTCGAGGAAGAGAAATTCACTACCCGCAAGCCATCCGCCTCGCCATAGGCATAGACAAGCGGAGCATTGGCAACGGTTCCTTCAGGAAGAGAGGTAGGGTCCATCATGGCGGCATTCGCATAAGGGAACGGTATGATCCGCCACTCACGGTGTGCGTTCTCCCCTGCTCCACCGGCTTCCCAGACACCAACATTCGTACCGTTGGAAGTGTTAACGCCCTCCAGATCGAACCATTTATCATCGGAAGCGGAGATGATTGTGTAACAGTTCTCTCCATGTTCCACCAAACGGAACTCCTGCGAGGCATTGCCCGTCCTCAGCTCTGTCAGCTGGAGGTAGTAGGAGCCATCGTCTGTGATGGCCATATCCTTGCCATTCTTTCGTGTGTATATCTGATAGTTACCGTTCGACAAGCGTCGGAAACGCCAGCACTGCAGGGAATCGCCCGCAGAAAGAATAGCCAGTTTCAGGTTCTCCGAAGACTCGGCGGAAAGCACCCCTGAAGCGGCACGGGGAACGATCATGTACGCAGCCTCAGGGTTAAGCCCGGTAATTCCCTCATTAGGAGAGACGCTGAAGACAGCCGTGGCTATCTCCTCCCCTCCCATCACGTAGCTGAACGTCTCGCTATCAACCGTATAGTTGGAGGATTCCTGGCAATTCTGCTTCGAGTTGGTCACATAGAGTTTCACGTCAGAGGAGACGTTCTTCAGCAAGGTGAGGTCCACATTCACCAGCTTCGTGTTGGTCCCCGTGTTCAGCATCACGACAACCACCTCCTTCCCGTCAGGACTCACAGCCGCCAAGATGTCGCCACGTCCCGTGGAGAGCAAGCTATAGCCCTGTTTGATGAAGCGGGTCACCTGCATACGGACGTAATAATTCTTCACGATGGAGTAGCTCTGTCTTGAGAAATCACCTTTCACGAGGCACCATTGGTCATTGCCCTCCTCCACGAACTGCCAGTCCACCCAAGCCTGCGGCAACAGATAGTTCAGGTCGTCGAACATGCGTTGCGCCAAAGAGAGATTGCCCTGTATGCCCGTACCCCCGGCACCCGTTTCGGACATCCACAAAGGGAGGCCCGACTCACGCACCAAGTCCTTCAGATTGATTCGATCCATGGTGTTTCCGCCATACGTATGCACATTGAACTGTCCCAACATGCCTATGATGTCGCCCTCCTTCCGATAGCGCTTCAGTTCGTCGATGGCGGTGTTCACGTTCGTCTCATCGCAGGCGGAGATAACCGTCTTCAGGCCCGATTGCTTCAGTTTAGGATAGAGCACCCGCAACAGTTTCACCTGCGAAGACGGGTCGAAGTGGCAGCCCTCCTGGCCACCGTTGGCGCCCCAGTAGTTGGTGTTCGGCTCATTGAAAGGATCCAATGTTTTGAACTCCACGCCATACTCGCTCTTGAAGTGTTTGCAGACCTCAATAAGGTAGTCGCAGAACTGCTCGTAATACTCAGGCTTGAGGTTGTCCGAAGAGGCATTGGAATGGCCCGAAGAGCATCCGCTGTAGGTCATCCAGTAAGGGGCGGAGTTAGAGAACGCCTCGAAGATAGCGTCCGGCCTAGCCTTGTGAATCTTCTCCAGCACCTTACGCTGTCCGGGGTCCTTACTCCAGTCATAGCCGGAGTTGGCGCTCGCCTTGAATCCGTCCATCTCGGCCCGTTTGCCCTTTCCGTTGCACATGTGACCGTTGTAGTGGGAAGGATCATCCCCTCCACCGATATTGTAGCGGAAGATATTATAATTCAGACCATCCTTGTCCGTCAGGAGCTTCACCAGCTCGTCCACCTTGCTATCGTTCCATTTGCCGCACATATTCGCCCACCAGCAGAGGGAGACGCCCCAGCCCTCCAACGTCTGTTGCTTCGAGGCCGGATTGAGGCTCACCGTCGTCATCAGGTTAGGGTCGTATTTAGCCAAAAGCCCGAAATACTCGTCCTCCGTCAGGTTGATGACCGAGCCATGGCGCATGACCGAAGGGAAAGAATATTGGCTGGAATTGAGTTGGGAGAACCGTCCGGAAGACAAATCGCTCGTCACCAGCGGGAAGTACCCCTTCCCCCCGAAATCGTCCAGCAGGAGGCACCATTTCTCCTCGTTATTGAACTTGAAGCAGGTAGGACCTTCAACGCCCGAGAGGGAGCTCATGTCGCTGCTGATCTCCGTCCAATTGCCCAAAAGCGAGTTGGACTTCTCCATGATGATATATTTACCGCCCGAAGGCAACCCATTCCTATGCGGTTCCGTAGCCTCGTTCTTCTTGAAACGATAGTAGGTATCGCCCACCTTGATGGCCGTCGCATCGATCACACTGATGACTCTGTTGGAACTATTCTTCAGCTCGATCCACACCTTCGCCTCGCTGAATGTCTTGAAATCCTTGGTCGTGCAATAGTAGACACGGTGCGTGTTATCGCCCGAAGGGATCTTGGAAGACCAGAAGACCAAGTATTGTCCGCTCGCATCATCGTAGACCGCCTCGGGCGCCCATGTGCAACCCGCACCATCAGGTGCGACACGGCACATGCGCTGTTCCGACCAATGGACCAAGTCGGAGGATTCCCACACCATGATAGACTTGCTACCCGTGGTCTGTGCGGCCGACCAATTACCATTACCATTGATTTTCAAGTCTGTAGCTATGACATAGAATTTTTCTCCGTCCGCCGAGCGCATGATGAAAGGGTCGCGCAGACCCTTCTCGCCCATGGTGGAGACCAAGACCGGATTACCATCATTGAGGTCGGTCCAATGTAGACCATCCCGGCTCACAGCGAAATAGATCTGTTCACCCTGAGAGAGCCCCTCGCCCTTGAAATAGGCGAATAGATACGCGGAATAAGCCTTCTCCTGTGCGAAGGAAGCCAACGAAGCCCCAAGGAGCATTAGAAACGGAACGATGCGGCGCAATAGGCCTTTTGTGTTTTTCATCATATTTTATCTGTTTAACAGAAACACTTACCTTAAAAACCCGTAAGAAAACGGCGCATAAAGATAAATATTTTTTCCATACAAAAAGGGAAGGAGGAGATTTATGAATTAAGAATTAAGAATTAAAAGTTAAGAATGATGAGTTAAGGGTGGATAACGGTTCGGTGTTGTTGATTATAAATTTAAGAAGATTCTATCCGGAGACATTTTCGACAACACAAACAACTAATTAGCAGACATTTAGAAATAATATCACTTCTCGATATCCGTTTTATACTTAAACCGGTCCAGATGGGTGAAGCCCATGGCAGTCAGGCGTTCCGCGCTTTTCTCCACATCCGCCTCGGTATTATAATGCTCGATCAGAGGGAGTCTGACAACGACACGTTCCTGCAGTCCCAAGTCCGCCAAGCGGCGCAGATTGGAGAGCATCTGTGTAGCCTCCTGCCCCGTGTATGCCTTATAAATCGCCTCATTCATATCCTTGACGTCGACCATATAATGGTCCACCACATCCACAGACTTCTCGAAAAGTGCGCTAGGCACGTTCAACGAGGTCTCCAGCGTGAGGTTCCAATGCGGACCACACAACTCCCTGAACGAACGGATGAACTCCACATTCAGCAGAGGCTCGCCACCGCCAAAGGTGACTCCTCCGCCGGTCGCCAGGAAATAAAGTTGGTCAATCTTCACGTATTCGTACAACGATTGGGGAGTATGCATGACCAAATAGGCATCGGCACGGTTACACTGAGGATTCAGGCAATAGGCACACCTGAGCGGACAGCCCCAGAAGGCCGCCAAGGTAGTGACACCCTCACCATCCACCGTCAGACGATGTCTGGCCACACCGATAAACTTCACAGACTGCATACGTGAAAATTCTTTTATGATTAGCAAAATTATAACAAAAAGCATTTGTTTCCCTATTACAAGGAAAAAAAGTTATCTTCGCGCATGCAACGGTGGGAAAGGCACATATCCCCCTGCAAAAACAATAGTAAAGAGATGGCAAGCAACCAGGAAATCCATTGGTTCGTGGCAAGAACCAGATCAAGGCAAGAGAAAAAGATCAGGCAGATTGTGGAGGAGATGGGGATAGAGGCATACCTACCCGTCAAGGAGGAAATGCGCCAATGGCACGACCGTCGCAAAAAGGTGGAAGTGGTATTGATTCCCGGCATCATATTCCTCCACACCGACAAGGCGACCGCACTCTCCTTGCCCAACGAGCGAGGGGTGCCCATTCGTTTCGCCATCAACACGACACTGGTCAGACATGAAGTCATGACCGTTCCATCCCACGAGATGGAGAACTTCATGAAGTTCCTATGCTCAAACGATGATGAATTACAGATAGACGAGGAACTCATCTACATTCCAGGCACAAAAGTGCGCATCGTGCGTGGACCGATGGCTGGCGTGGAAGGCGAGCTCATCAGGGTGGAGAACAAAAAGAAGGTCGTCGTCCGCCTCACTGGCCTCATCGCCTGTTCCCTGGAGATTCCAATGTCCAGGCTGGAAAAAATAAAGGATTAAGGTGAACGCCAGAGAATTATTTCTCCGTCTCGTTCACCTTGAACTTATCGCCTGTTTCGTCGACAACACGCTGGTAGTAGCTCTTCGAATAGCCAGGCGTTTGGATATCATCCGGCACGCCCCATCCATTGTCAATGAACCTACCATTCCTTTCACGCTTGATGTTTCCATCGGCATACTTCACCATGAGGAATTCGCCCAAAGCCTTCCATTGGCGCATCATCAGCACGCTCTGGTTCTCCGAATACTCCGTAAGGAAACGGTTCGCGTAATCAGGAGATTTCTTGAAAAGGGACTGCGCAGCCTCCTCCACCACCTGCAGGTTATCCTCCAGCTTCTGCTCAAACTCAGCCTGCACTTTGCGGATATCAGGGGCCATATACTTATACTTGCCGTAAGCCATATTGGAGACCCAATTGAAGACCCAGTAGGCGGAGTCCCATGAGAACTCCAGCAAGCTACCATTACCTGTTTTGAAACAATTAGGCACCTCCGTCGTGCCGCAATAGATCGGCACATAGACCGTGAAGGTCGCATCGTCCACACCGAACCATAGCACGCCACCGATCTTGCCCGGCAACCAACTGCGCATCTGGGCAACGAACGAGAAGGCGTTCTTCGGACCAGCGATAGGCGACTCGTTGAAGTAAGTCTGGCCGTTCAGTTCCCAGAACCTAGGCTCAAAGCGGTAGTCCGCCCCGAAAGGCTCGGCGCCCACATCCTCCGTCAAAGCCAGCGGGGAGTTCTCGAAATGGTCACGCATCAGGTTCTTCAGCTCCAACAAAGAGACTTTGTTCGTAGGCTTCACCCACAGAGGCATCGGCTCATCGGACTTGCCCAAGACATAGTCGATGTACTTCTCCATGTCAGGGTTCACCTTGCGGTAGATGCTCCACACCCTCGCATCACAGAAGCGTCTGGCGCTGAACGACATAGGATCATATGCGGCAGAGAAGCTAAAGTCCTTGTTCTTGCCATTAAAATAGCCCATCTCCTTCGCGAAAGAAATCACGTCCCTGGAATAGCGGCAGTTCTCCCTGTCATTCAAAGGGAAGGTAGTAATGCGCGAATGGTTCGTATGGGCGCAGATGCAGTCGTCCGGCACACGCAGCGCCACCCAAACCGCGCCCTTGATATCAGGACCCTTCCCGATCATCTCCATGATCCACACCTCGTTCGGGTCCGCGATGGAGAAAGTCTCGCCCATGCTGCAATAGCCGTAACGGTTCACCAACTCCGTCATGACCTGAATGGCCTGTTGTGCGGTCTTAGAGCGTTGGAGCGTAACGTAGATCAGGTTGCCATAATCCAAGATACCCGTAGTATCCTGCAACTCCTTACGGCCTCCGAACGTGGACTCCGTGATGCAGACCTGGTGCTCATTGATATTACCAAGAACAGCATATGTCTCCGACACCTCGTCTATCTTTCCCTGGTACTTATGGGTGTCCCACCCGTAGATGTCCGTCTGCATGTACTTGGCATTGCTCGTGGCCGGGTAGAAGGAGAGTTCCCCGTAGAGGTAGTACGAATCAGCCGAATAGGTGCAGAAGGTGGAACCATCCTTTGAGGCAGCCTTACCCACCATCACGTTCGTACCCGCATAAAGACTCATGCTCCCCGCCAACACGGAGGAGAGGCAACACACGACGATTTTACGAAACTTATTCATAATCACCAATAAAATTGAGTGTCATATTCCGCCTCATTGCCGCAATTATCCTTCACGACAACCTTCAGCGTATGGTTTTTATTTTTCTCGACCAAATGGCTATCCATCCAGAACGTGATGAGCCGGGTCTTATAATCGAACTCGAACATCACCCACTTGCCGTCAATGTAACCGTCATACGAAGCGATGCCCGACTGCGCGTCATTGATCTTAAGGCGAAGGAACGGTTGGTTCGAAATATTCTTCGTATGCACCGGCAGAATCGTAGGTTTCACCAAATCAGCCGCCACGGCGAACTTGCCGAACGAGTTGGTGCGACCGACCACATATCCGTTGTTATAGTTAGCGCAAATCGCACCAGCCGGCAACCCCTTTTCTGTCACCTTGGAGATGTAGTACTTAGACTTATCCTCCAACGAATCATTGGTCACACGGAGGGAGATGTCGCAGAAGCAATGGACAGGGGTAAACCACGAACCAATCTGATGGATATCAGAGAAGAAGCCAGGCCTAGTAGGCGCCGTTCTGGAATAATTCTCCGGAACATCCGTATAAATCGCATTATCAGGGAGTTGCAGACAAAAATCCTCTTTCACGATAAACTTAGCCTCACCGCAACGGATCAAGCTATCGGCGGGTATGGTGTTCCGTTCCCAACTGGTCTTCTTTCCGTGAATGACGAAGGCGAACTGGTCCGAATTGCCGAAGTCGTCCGTCACGACATACTTCACGTGATAGTCCTTCTCCTTGTCGACGTAGATGGTACCCGACAATCCGTCATGGAGATGCAACGGCAGGTTCTTGTCCTTGAAAGACTTCATGAAGAACTCTCCGGTGGACACCTGTTGCGCATAATCAATGAAACCATTCAAAGCACGCGTATCGCTGAACTTAATGTCCGTGATGGTGACATCCGAAATCAGCGTATTGTCCACATAGAGTTTCAGGTTTCTAGGCGTATACTTGAAGGAAGTGTTCGACATGAAATCGACCGCCTTCACGGCGAAACCCAGTTTTCCCCAGGCCGTGATGTTCTGTCCGTTCTTCAAGACACGTTGTTTAGCCTTGTTCACAACCACATTATAGCGTTGCTCCTTTTGGTCGTTCACCCGTCCTTCATCGTCCAAACCATATATTTTCACCGCATTGATTCGGGGAGCGCGGGTATCCTTAAGTCCGAAATATTTATTGAGCAGAAGAGGGTTCTGCAAAGCCTGGTCCGAAGTACGACGCACCTCGAAATGTAGGTGAGGTCCGCCGGAAGCGCCCGTGTTACCGGAAATAGCGAACTGTTCCCCCTTTTTCACAGGGATGACGCCTGGTCCGAAATCCATATCGACCTCAAACTTCTTTTCGCCATATTGTTTAGCTTTCACTATCGAATCTATGCGGGGGATAAAGCCGTTCAGATGACCATATACCGTCGTGAAACCGTTAGGATGAGCGATGTGGACACACTTGCCGTAGCCGGTGCGACTGATGGAGATACGTGAGACGTACCCGTCCGCCACCGCATAGATAGGCTTATTCTCCTCCCCGTTCGTCCTGAAATCCAGACCGCCATGGAAATGGTTCCTCCTCATCTCGGCAAAACTACCGCTCAGAGTGGTCTCGAAATCAACGGGAGAACATACCTGCCAATTACCGAATTGCGCAGACGAATTCACATACACAGACACAAAAACCAACAAAAAAATGAATTTCCTCATTCCTAATACGCTTTACACTTTTAACCGAATGCAAAAATACCAAATCTGTCGCACATAATTTCGCAAATCGATGAATCAAGGCGAACAAAATCTCCCATTTTTAGATTTGTTAAGGATTATTTCCTGAAGGAAGCACCAAAATATCCCAAAATTTATAAATTTGCATTCCGAAATAGGAATCATCGGGGTTCCATTTCAAAACGGATAGGATAATAGGAATATTAATTTAAATAAGAAGAAATGAAAAAGCTATTATTTTCTTTCATCGCATTGTTCGCAGGTATTGCGGCAGCGTTCGCCGATGGTGCGCCGGAGATTTACTTCGAGCAGATTACCCATGACTTCGGGACTTTCCCAGAAGAGAACGGCAAAGTGTCTTGTACATTTGAGTTCAAGAACGTCGGAACAGCAGATTTGGTGCTCCAAAGTGTAAAAGCGTCTTGTGGTTGCACCACACCAGATTGGACGAAAGAGCCAGTTAAACCAGGCGAGACAGGTGTTGTGAAAGCTACATATAACGCTACCGGACGTCCGGGCTCATTCACAAAAACCATCACCGTTAAATCAAACGCTGGTGAGAAGAGATTGACCATCAAGGGTGAGGTGATCCCTAAGGCTCAGAAGGTGGAAGACAAATATCCATTCGAAGTGAACGGTCTTCGCTTGATGAAGAAGAACTGTTATTTCAACACCATCTACTTCTCTGACGAGGCCAACGCTAAGAAGAACGCTAACGCTAAGCCTCAAAGCAAGACTGAGATCATCGAAGTCATCAACAACGGCAAGGAGGACATCAAAGTTTCATTCGAGAGCGAGTCTCCTAAATTGGCTACCGCAAAGATGACCCCTGAAGTTTTGAAAGCAGGCGAAAGAGGTAGCATCGAAGTTACTGTATCTCCTAAGGAGTCTGGCATTTGGGGAACGTTCAAAAAGGCATTGAAGATCAAGGCTAACGGCAAACCTGCTGACTTCGACATCACCCTCTACGGAAACGTGGCTGAGGATTTCTCTTCCATGACTGCAGAGGAGAAGGCTGACGCTCCTGTATTAACGGTCGGCAACACCATCTCCCTCGAACCAATCGAGGTTGGCAAGACCAAGACCTTCAAATTCAAGGTTCAGAACACAGGAAAGAACCCTCTCATCATCCGCTCTTATCACTGCGACGCCAACGGATTCACCATTAAAGCGCCAACAAAACCAATCAAGACTGGCAAAGACGGTGAGATTTACGTGACTGTTAACGCAGCTAACTCTAAAGCGGGTAAATACAACCAAAGACTGACTTTGATCACGAACGACCCTAACCGCAGCACGTTCGTCATCAACTTGATCGGAGAGATTAAATAATCCTCTTCCGAGAAGGATATAAAAGCCTTGCGATAGGGATAGACCACCTGTTTATCCCTATCGCTTTTTTTTATACATTTGCGGAAAATTAAATCAGTGAGAAAGTTCTTCGTTTTCATATTGCTCCTCTTGGCCTTCACCTCCTGCGTGAAAAAGGATAGATACGTCATTCACGGAAACCTACGATGCGTGAATGCCCAGGAAGCCTATATGATGGAGATAAACCAATTAGGGGAACCTGTCATTGTCGACAGCACGCCCATCCGCAACGGAGACTTCAAATTCAGGGGTCATGTGGATTATCCTACCATGCGATTCATCAAAGTGGGCTCTAGCCGTCCATTCGACGTGTTCGTGGAGAACGAGGAAATAAACATCCGAGGATCCGTATTATACCCAGACGAAATAACCGTCACAGGATCCAGATCGCAATCGGACCTGAACTTCCTGATGAGCGAATACAAGAACATCTCCAACAAACGCAATTCCGTACTGGTGAAGATCTCAAACGCAAAAAAACAGAGGAATCCACAGCTGGAGAAAAAACTCAACGCCCACTACGAAGCACTACCTGACTCGCTGCTTTTCATAACGGAAAGGTTCGTGGCCAGCAACCCATCATCCATCGGCGCCGCGTACTTCGTTTGCTCGCTCTCCGAATCCTTCTCCATCTCCAAATTGGAGAACATCATCAAAAAATTCGACCCTTCCATCGCCAACTCCCAATACGTCAGATACCTAAACGACGAGCTTGCGCTCACGAAAAAATTCACGGTGGGGTCACCAGCACCCGACTTCCACCTGACAACCATTGACGGGGACACCATATCACTGGATCACTACGACGGTGACTATCTATACCTGGATTTCGGCGCATCATGGTGCAAAGAGACGAAGGATAGGAACGAAATCCTGTTGGACCTCTACCATCGATACAACCATTTCGGGTTGAGGATCCTCTCCATCTCCCTGGACTCGGACGAGGAGGAATGGCACGATTTCGCCTGCAGGGCCCCGGAATTGCCATGGGAACAAGCATCAGACCTGCTGTACTGGGCTAGCCCCATCACCAAGCAATACCACATCAACCAAATACCATGCGGCGTACTGATCAGCCCCGAAAGGAAAATATTGCTGATCGACGGGAAGAAAATCAACTTGGGTAATTACCTGAAAAAATTATACGGTCGATAACATGGATTTCATATCGCATTTATACAACGGGGAACACGTATGGATCAGCTCCATCATATGGGGCATCATCGTGGCTGTATGCCCTTGCACAATGGCCGCCAACATCACCGCCATCACCGCCATGTCCAGAGACAAAGAGGGGGGCAACAGCGTATTCACAAGAGGAATCGCCTACGCTTTAGGCAGAGCGGCGGCTTATGTCTCATTGGGCATCCTCCTTTCTCTCTTCGCACAAGGACTTCACATAGGAGAATCATTCCAGCACCTCTTCGGACTCTTCCTGGGGCCCATCCTCGTCCTCATCGGAATCCTGATGCTGGACATCATCCACATCCACGGATTGGCGGACAAATGCATGGTGGTGTTCAACCGGATGGTCAAACGATTCGGCTTCTGGAAATCCTTCCTGCTCGGCATACTGCTGGCCTTCGCCTTCTGCCCCTACAGCGCCACCATCTACTTCGGTGTGGTCATCCCCTCCTCGCTATCCGCCGAGAGCGGATACATCGTACCGATCTCCTTCGCCATCGGGGCGACAATACCGGTCTTGTTGCTGGCTTGGATCTTCGCGTTCAGCATGGATTCCGCAAAAAAGACACTGGACAAATTCCAACAATATGAGCTGTGGTTCAGACGTATTTTAGCCATACTCTTTATTATCTCAGGAATTTTGTTTATCTTAGAGTATTACTTCGAACTTTAAACATAACAGCATGAAAAAACTTTTCTTATTCCTGATAGCCTCATTGTCTTTCACAATGGCGCAAGCGGCTGAGAAGGCCAAGATCGCTTTCGAGGAAACATCCTATGTCTTTACGGACAATGTGTTGGGCGAGACATCCGAGCACGTATTCGTCTTCAAGAACGAGGGGAAAGCACCGCTCGTCGTCTCCGACGCTGTCCCTTCCTGCGGTTGCGTGAAACCGTCATGGACCCGCCGTCCGGTAGCCCCAGGCGACACGGGTTCTGTCCATGTATACTACACTAGCAAAGTGAGCGGAGCTTTCCACAAAACCATCAAGATATACTCTAACACGAGCGGGAAGAAACCTATCCTCACCATCACGGGAGAGACCAAAGCGAAGAAATAAAACGTCTACCATTCTCCGGCGGACACCTTCCCTACCCGACGCTAAGCCTAGCCTTCACGCATAGGTCCAGAGAAGTTTTATCATCAGGGTTAGAAGTATGTTTCACGGATATATGATCATGGCCAATAGCCCACAAAAAAAGCGCCAATCCAAACGGACTGGCGCTTTACTTTAGGATCAATTCAGATCTTATTTGTCACCGCGGATAGCTGCGATACCTGGAAGAACCTTGCCCTCCATGTACTCCAACATAGCACCACCACCAGTAGAAACGTAGCTAACCTTGTCGGCCAACTTGTTCTTGTTGATGGCAGCCACAGAGTCACCACCACCGATCAAAGAGAATGCGCCATTCTCTTGGGTAGCCTTAGCGACAGCCTGTGCGATAGCGGAAGTACCCTTAGCGAACTTGTCGAACTCGAACACGCCCATAGGACCGTTCCAGAGAACTGTCTTAGACTTAGCGATCACCTCAGAGAACTTCTTGATAGACTCGTCAGCGATATCAAGGCCCATCCATCCGTCAGGAGTCTCGTCCGTCTTGCTAACCTTAGCGTTGGCGTCCTTGTCGAACTTGTCAGCGTTCACTGCGTCAACAGGGAGAAGGAGGTTAACACCCTTAGCCTTAGCCTTAGCGAGCACTTCCTTAGCCACGTCCAAACGATCCTCCTCGCAGAGAGAGTTACCGATCTTACCACCCATCGCCTTGATGAAGGTGTAAGTCATACCACCACCGATGATGAGGTTGTCGACACGGTCGAGCAAGTTGTTGATGATGTTGATCTTATCGGAAACCTTAGCGCCACCCATGATAGCGGTGAAAGGCTTTTGTGCGCTCTTGAGCACCTTGTCCATAGCCTCAACCTCTTTGTTGATCAAGAAGCCGAACATCTTGTTAGCCTCGTCGAAAGAGTCAGCGATGACAGCGGTGGAAGCGTGTTTACGGTGAGCCGTACCGAACGCGTCGTTTACATATACGTCAGCGTAAGAAGCCAAAGTCTTAGCGAACTTCTTCTGAGAGTCCTTCATGGCCTTCTTAGCATCCTCGTATGCAGGATCATCCTTCTCGATGCCACGTGGCTTACCCTCCTCTTCAGGATAGTAACGGAGGTTCTCCAACAAAAGGATTTCACCCATCTTAAGGTTCTTAGCTTGCTCGGAAGCGGCAGCGCAATCAGGAGCGAATTGGATCTTGCCCAAGTATTTCTCGATGGCAGGAACGATTTGCTTCAAAGAGAACTTAGGGTCGCCTGCATGCGCGTCTGCGTTCTTTGGCTTACCCATGTGGCTCATAAGGATAGCGCAACCACCATCAGCGATGATCTTCTTGATAGTAGGAAGCGCACCGCGGATACGAGTGTCATCACTTACCTCACCAGTCTCTTTGTTCAACGGAACATTGAAGTCCACGCGAACGATTGCCTTCTTTCCGGCAAAATTGAAATTGTCAATTAGTTGCATAGTACTATTTAAAATTAGAATTCTGAAAAAATCACTTTTTTACGCACGCAAAGTTAATTTTTTTCACCATTTGCGCCTACGGTTTCCGGGATTATTTCTTAACGATTCTAGCGGTCTTCACACCCTTTCCGTTCTCCAAAGAGAAGAAGTAAACGCCAGCAGGGAGGGATGAGAGATTAACTGCTCCATCGGACATTTCCCCGGAGAAGAGCGTTCTACCCACCAGATCCTTCACGCTGAAAAGGCCATCCTCGGAAGTATAGAGCATATCCACCACCGGATTAGGGTAGAAGGAGAGTTGCTCAGCCATATGATCGTCACAACCGACGAACGACTTGCCGTAGAAGAAGTACTCCATCTCCACGAAGAAATCGACGTCGTTGGTCTGGATATTCAGGAAGTCCGTGTGAGCGGCATTGTCAGACTCGTAGTAAACGATTTCCTTTCCTTCCGCACAGGCGAAATCCGTCCTCACCACTTGGTTGCCATCGTCCTTCACGTCCGCCACATCCTTCTGAGTGCCTTCACCGCAACCGTTTTGCGCAGCCACCGTGTTTATCGTCGGGAGGATAGGACCATTGAACATGCCACCCTCGTATTTCACAACCTGATCGGCTTTGCTATGGAAGATCAACGCAGGGATATCGATCGCCTTACCGACCGTATCCACGCCAGCGCCTACGAAACCGTTCAACACGCATATTTTCTTCGCTTTGCAGGATTCGGAATAGGCATATTTATAAGCCATCGCACCACCCATGGAGGCACCTACGACAAAGAAAGAATCGTTCGCATTATAGTCTTTCTGCATATCCGCATATATCTGGTCGATGAACTTCACATCATCCACCGTCTCGTTCAACTCACCATAGCCCTTATTCACCACATTAGGCATAATCATCGGAAGAAGCGCGGCGGATGCGCCAGCCATCTCCTGCATAGTCTCAACCGAGATACGAGCACCAGCACCCCAAGGGTATTTCAGCTCCATCTCCGCCGGCAGAATGCCGAACTGCTTCATGGTAGCGAGCGCCGTTAGTATTTCAGAATCCTGCTCCTCCAACGCCTGCGGAAGAACCACCAACGCATCATTGACGTCGCTAAGCATCTGGGCATTACATAACTCGGCATACCCCTCTGATGTGCCGTTCAAACCATGAAGAATCATCAACACTGAATGACTGTGGGACTTGTCAAAACCACTCGGAGTGTACACCACATAATTCCTCTCCAATCCGTCCACATCTAGCGTCACCTTCTTGGATTCCGCATTCATATTCAACTGTGTGGACATCAAAATACACAAAGCAATAAAAATTCTTTTCATCCTAATAAATAATTAAATAAAGTGTATATCTGGGGACAAATATACACTTTTTCTTGTAATAATCTCTTCAAAAAGTAAATCGTCGGAGCAAATAGTATTTACTATTTTTTTATTTACGATTTACTATTTATGGCCACCCGACAACACGATAGCAAACAGCCAACCCGACCGGTAAATGGCAAATAGCTATATAGTAAATCCCGCAAATCATTATTTACTATTTTTTTATTTACAATTTACTATTTAAAGCGGACAATCCGTTAGTAACCAACTAAATAGTAAATCCGCAACCGGTAAATAGTAAATAGCTAAATAGTAAATCCAGCAAGCCATTATTTACTATTTTTAGTCATCTTCCGTAACTTCCAAATCTTTGAGCAATTTCACCTTTACATCAGTGTTTCCATCGCAAGGACGGATACTATGGGTCTTAATGGAAGAGGGAAAGACATCTCCACAGCTTCGGAAAAACATTCCGGATGAAGTAACTGAGTCAAGCGTCAATTTCACCATTTCACCATTAACATAATTGACACTGTCAGCTTCTGAAGAATCTGTATTTACTCCATTATTACGCTCAGATCGATTAACTTTAATTTTACTTTTCTCCAGGCGCAATTCGACGCCATCCCCTCCTTTGGAACTCCAACTAAAACTCAAATCACAATGCCATTCACAATAAAATCCATTACTGCTATCCCCAAACCCCATTGACGTGCTGTCTTGAGAGTAACTACCCTCACCATTTTCATGAAAAATTATTTCTCCATTATTTTCATACCCATCAGAGGATGAATAATAAATCCATTTTCCCACCAGTAAAGAATCCATAACTGAGGTTGTCAACGCCCCACCCTCCTGATTCTGCAGAGTGTCTTTTTCCACATTCTCCTCCTGTGGGCTATTTCTCCTCTCATTCTCCAACTCATCATCATCCCCACACGAATATACGCCAAACACACCCAAACACATGCTCACACAGAGCACCCATAAATTCTTTGTTCCCATAAGCTAATCATTTTAATATTCATTCAACATAAACCATATACACACGAAACAACAAACTCTCTGCTTTCAAACAAAAAGTGTATGTCTGAAACGTAAACATACACTTTTTATTGGAGAAAAACAAGGGGAAGGGGCAAAATCATTGCCAAATAGTCAATAGTAAATCGCTAAATAGTAAATCCAACAAATCATTATTTACTATTTTTTTATTTACAATTTACTATTTATGGCAGGCAACCCAACAGTAAACAGCCAACCCAACCGGTAAATAGTAAATAGTCAAATAGTAAATCCAGAAAATCCGCAAGCCCTTCTCTCAAACGAAGAAGTGCATGCCTGAACACAGACACGCACTTCTTCGTTTGAGATTGAGAACCCTGGGAAAGACCGAAACGATTGGACCATTCCCCAAAATCAAGACCTAATGCGCCAACGTCAAACGATAGGCTGGATCCGTTTTGGCTTCCCTTCCATCGCAGCTCTCAGTGTATACGTGATCTAATTGCGCCCTAAAATAGCCACAAGAATAGAATTCGAGCGTGTCAGCCACCGACCTTTGCAAGAAGTACTTAAAGGTATCCCCTTGGGCAAAGGCAGTGTCCCTAGCCGCTTCCTCCCCATAACGGAGGTTAGCCTTTGAGAGACGGATTTCAAATGTGCTGTCCGACTCAACCTTCCATATGAAGTCAATCTTAACCCAACTGCGGACATCCACCCTCCTGTCAATTATTGTACCTTCATCGACCACATCACCATAATAATCAACATAGCCCGTATGGTCTGCATTAAGCCACACATTAACACACGGACATAAAACGTACCCTTTATCAACATCAATCGAACAGCCATAAGACAATAGCACCACGGAGGGCACACCACCCGACCATCCTCCCACGCAGGGCGGACCCTCCCCGAAAAACGGACATTCTGTCAGACAAAATGACAAAAGGAATGTCTGAAAACCAGTCCCGACCTAAAATTTGGCAGAAAGAAGAGCACCGACACGGCAAATAGACCTTTGGCACAAACTTTGAAATATTTATGACGTACGGTGGCGGACACCGTGCGGACAGATGAACGAACAATTATTATTAAGAATATAATTAACTAAAAAAGATAGAATCATGGGAAAGATTATTGGTATTGACTTAGGTACGACCAATTCCTGCGTAGCGGTAATGGAAGGCAATGAGCCTACCGTCATCGCGAACAGCGAAGGAAAGAGAACAACTCCTTCCATCATTGGTTTCATCGACGGTGGCGAAAGAAAAGTGGGTGACCCTGCCAAAAGACAGGCCATCACCAACCCTACAAAGACTGTGTTCTCCATCAAACGTTTCATGGGCGAGACTTACGACCGTGTGCAGCAAGAGATCGCGCGTGTCCCTTACAAGGTGGTGAAGGGTGACAACAACACCCCTCGCGTGGACATCGACGGACGTCTCTACACGCCACAGGAGATCTCAGCCATGATCCTTCAGAAGATGAAGAAGACGGCAGAGGAATACCTCGGACAAGAGGTGACAGAGGCGGTCATCACCGTTCCTGCTTACTTCAACGACTCTCAGAGACAGGCTACTAAGGAGGCGGGCGAAATCGCGGGTCTATCCGTGAAACGTATCGTCAACGAGCCTACGGCAGCCGCTTTGGCTTACGGTTTGGACAGAAAGAACAAGGATATGAAGATCGTCGTGTTCGACTGCGGTGGTGGTACGCACGATGTATCTGTCCTCGAATTGGGCGACGGTGTCTTCGAGGTGAAGTCTACGGCGGGTGATACACACTTGGGCGGTGACGACTTCGACCACCGTATCATCGACTGGTTGGTACAGGAGTTCAAGAACGAGAACGGCGGTGTCGACCTGAGCAAGGACCCTATGGCTTTGCAACGTCTGAAGGAGGCTGCGGAGAAGGCGAAGATCGAGCTTTCCAGCACCACTTCCACCGAGATCAACTTGCCTTACATCATGCCGGTTGACGGTGTGCCTAAGCACTTGGTGAAGACCTTGACGCGTGCTAAGTTCGAGCAATTGGTGGACGATTTGATCCAACGTACCATCGACCCTTGTAAGAACGCTTTGGACAAGGCTGGCTTGTCTGTCGGAGACGTGGACGAGATCATCCTCGTGGGTGGTTCAACCCGTATCCCTGCCATTCAGGCCGCTGTGGAGAAGTTCTTCGGCAAAGCTCCTTCCAAGGGTGTGAACCCTGACGAGGTGGTGGCTGTCGGTGCGGCTATCCAAGGTGGTGTCTTGACGGGTACTGTCAAGGATGTCCTCCTGTTGGATGTGACCCCTCTTTCTCTCGGTATCGAGACGATGGGCGGCGTGATGACCAAGTTGATCGACGCCAACACGACCATCCCTACCAAGAAGTCACAAATCTTCTCTACGGCTGCGGACAACCAACCTTCAGTGGAGATCCACGTATTGCAGGGCGAGCGTCCTATGGCAGCGCAGAACAAGACCATCGGCCGATTCATCTTGGACGGTATCATGCCAGCGCCAAGAGGTGTGCCGCAGATCGAGGTGACCTTCGATATCGACGCGAACGGTATCTTGAACGTATCCGCTAAGGATAAGGCGACCGGCAAGGAGCAGAAGATCCGTATCGAGGCATCTTCCGGCTTGAGCGACAGCGAGATCCAACGTATGAAGGCTGAGGCTGAGGCGAACGCGGAGGCCGACAAGAAGGAGAAGGAGCGCATCGACAAGCTGAACCAAGCGGACAATATGATCTTCCAAACGGAGAAGAACCTGAAAGACTACGGTGACAAATTGCCAAGCGACAAGCGCGCAACCATCGAGAAGGCTTTGTTGAAGCTGAAGTCTGCTCACGAGGCGAAGAACATCGTGGACATCGACGATGCGATGGAGGCTTTGAACAAAGCATTCCAAGACGCTTCTCAGGACATGTACAACGCACAGCAACAAGCGCAAGGCGCCCCTAACGCAGGCGCCGGCTACAACAGTGGCAACGCAGGCGGCAACTCAAAGGACGACAACATCACAGACGTTGACTTTGAGGAGGTTAAGTAATCAATTATCATCTATTTACAATCCAAAAGGCGTGTTACCCGCACGAGTAACACGCCTTTTTTAGCTTTAGACAGTATGGAACAGGATTTTAATACAATCATCAATAGCGGTCAGCTGGTATTGGTTGACTTCTATGCCACGTGGTGCGTTCCCTGCCAAAGGATGCACCCGATATTGGAGGAGTTGAAGGAGAAGCATGGCGACGCCCTCCGCATCCTCAAGATAGACGTTGAGAAGAACGAGAGCTTCGCGACGCAGCACCGTGTCCAAGCCGTCCCTACCCTTATGCTCTTCCGCAACGGCGAGCCGGTGTGGAGGCAGAGCGGCGTGCTGGAGGTGGGCGAGCTGAGCGGGGTGATTCAACAGTACCTGTAGATATAGCCACGACCAAAAGTTGTCAATAGTGACAGTTTTTGGTCGTGATAGTATTTGTATTTATAGTTTCCCCTATACATTACGAACTATGATTCTCAGAATAGAGAATCTTAAATCATATAGTCAACGAAAAATCCATAAGCGGTTCTGGATGGATGTTTGGGATTGCCTGATTTTGTTGTTCCAATACATACAATCTTAGCTCCATAGTGTTTGCATATATTTACAAGGTCTACCACACTTTCTTTCAAATAATGCCGAATACGAACATTGTTTCCGTAACACAGCAACACCGTAGGATTAACCTCCTCAGAGAGGTACTTTTTTATCGTATCCAGGTTCTTTGTATATAAAGTCTCGTCTTTCTCTTCTTGCAGTCTTTTAGGATAAGTGCTTCTTTGGGGATAGAGGTTAAACATCACAAATCCATCGTACCCATTTTTTTCAGCAAAACCCATAATCTTTGTCATTGTAAGATCAGCCTTTTTGTCATCAGCCGTGCTAGGATTAAGTCCAACCACATATAGAGTTCTCTCCCCTTTCTGTACAAGCGCATAACGGACATTATCCTTATCACCTATCATTCTTGGATTGTAACGCATAGAATAAAATATAATAGGATTTGACCATCAAAAAACATTGCGAAGCCTATTTAAATTCTTCTCCAATTTAACAGGGTCTTCCAAACAACAATCAAAAACACTCGCGTCCTTTCCTTCTACGTCGATTACATTAACACCAAGCATTTGTAAATCATCTATATTTTTGATGTTATTTTTTATACTCCGAATCCCTTTTTTACCGTAATCAAAGATTTTGACATCTTTCGACCTTCCACCTTCAAGCATATAATTAAATAGATAATTAAAATATTGTATGTCTATTTCACTGAAAGAGAAACCATACACAATGACTTTACTTGCGTTTTTCATGGCTTCAACTAACATAGGAGGTCTGTAATCATTGTCATTCGATTTTTTTAAAAATGCCCATTCACCATACCCTCTCTCATTTGTTTCTTTACCCGCACCAAGAATAACATGCTTCTCGTTCAAAGACCCATGCATATAATTTATTCTTAAAGATAAATCATCACTATATTTATCAAAAGTTCGAATCAATGGTTCAAGAGATGTATAATTAAACGAATATATTTCCCCATTAGAAGACTCTCTCCAAAACCTAAACAACAACTGATATGCTAAATTTTGTTCATCCTTTGGTGCACTACAATCTATACTGTTTAGATAATTGGCAAGGCCAGATTCAATTGCTGACAATGCTTTAATATCTCTTTCCTGAGGGGAAGAATTAACGAACTTGTCATAAGGCAGATTTGCGAAGTTGAATTTCCAACAAGGCATTGCATTAGTCCTTTCATATTCAAATTTACCTACATTTTGCATTTGTTTCAGCAAATCTTCCTCTTCTGCGGAAAAATCATATTGGCGATGAGGTGTTGGAACCGAATTGAACTCGTAGATTTTCTCTATTAGTTTTTTTTCATCTTCTGTATACGAATCGCCATCATATATTTTTCCTTCACCTCTTGATTGTGCATATTTCTGAATTGCGTTCTCCATATCCATCCATCTAAGAGACTGAACATCACCTTGATTTGTCCAACCATTCAAGTACCCGATTAGTGGGGCGGGAAAGTTTTTAGGGCAGAACTCTGACTTATAAAAATCCGAGTATTTTGTCGACCTTTCCAACGCAACATCAAAACCATTCCCAATTACCAATACTGATTTACTGTTTCCCATGACTCAATCGAATATTTCTAAGACATATACTTAATGCTTCACATTAGGTCCCTCCGGATTCGCCCAAACCGCCTTAGGATTATATTCTATATAGAAGGCGTCAGCGTCTTGGAATTTATACTTTGCTTTACGTGTCGCCCTGATTCTCTCGTCAGGACACGCTTTGTCATCCGAATAATATTCCACGAATGATTGGCCCGGATAATTGCATATCCGATCCACGTAAAACTCATTTTTTACCTTGTGTGGTGTATCATTATTGCCTACATAGTAAACTATTCTTAAGCCAAATGAGTATGGAGTATTATCCTGAGAAAAAGAGGTCGTATTAATTGTACTCTTTCTTGGCATCAAAAACAGGTTACAATCTCTGTATATCTGACTCATTATGGTTATATCTGTTTCTTCAATGACTTTGAGCATTCTTGCAGGAACGACGCTTTTTGTCTTCAACTGTCCCTTATGCAAATCAAATGCCTGGTTATTCATAAAGTAGGCGGTGGATGCCAAGTCAATGTAGATATCCTCGTCTGTCTTGTTTACAAAGACAATCTGAGTGGTACCTCCATTTGTCCAGAGGTTGTAACTGATGGTGCAGTTGTCATCTTCATACACAACAGCCTTCTCCGTCTTTTTTAGTCCGTCGCCTACAGGTTTTGTATTTACCAACTGATAGTACGAAGTCGGAGCACAAGACGACATGAATAAGCAACAAAGCACTACGCTCAATTTCGATACAACATTCTTCAATTCCATATTGGGACGTTTATTTATTAAACTTGGGCATGCAAATATAACCAATGCTTTATGAATCATCAACACCTAAAAATTTAGTGTGCGACTATAATTTTAGCGAAGCAAATCATACCAAAACACAAAACCACCCCCGGAAATACTTCCAGGAAGTGGTTTTGCTCTCTTACTATTATAAGTGATCTACTCTTACTCCACAATCACCTTCTTGCCATTGACGATGTAAACGCCCTTCGGCAACGTGGCCACCATTGTGATGCCCTCACCATACCGCGCATTCTTCACCACTAATCTGGAGAGGATATCGTAGATGTCAAGCGCACCGGCCTTTGCGGACTTCACATAGATACCATCCCGGTAGGCATACACGAGAACCTTATCGTCGGCAACATCCGCAATTGGCGTGAGTTCGCCAGGGTTATCACCTCCACCTGGATTGTCCTCACCACCTGGGTTATCCTCACCACCAGGATTATCACCACCAGGGTTGTCGCCCTCTACAAGTTGGCTCCAAGTAGCATTTCTACCAAACGTACCAGCATAGCCATCCTGATCCAGCACATTGTTGACATTCACCTCAATCTTGAAGAATCCAGAGGCATTGGTCTTAGAAGCGATATTCACCACATAGGTGTAGTCGTCACGTTGCGTCACCGTAATGGTGGAGTCGCTCAGATTGTCGCCGCCTTGGCAGAAGAGCTCTATGTCTCTATAATCGAACGTCTCCTTCTTTATCTTACGGTTAAACTTAACCACCACGCTCTTCACAGGCGACGTCACCGCATTGACAGACGTAGGCACATCCGAGATCTCCGTCACCACCAAGACGTTCTTCTTCACGCTATAGTAAATGTCATAGTCGTTTTCACCCATCGTCGTCATATAATCCAAGAAGTGCAGACGGTTCACATAGATTGGTTCCAGTCCGTCAGGGAGCGTGACGAATGTTGTCCACACATTGTCCAACGGAATCTCCACGCTATCCTTCAGTCTAACCACCTTCAGTATCTCGTAGCAATTATCGCCCGGATCATTCATCTGCGCATAGTTCCAACCCGCCTGATCTGGTATGACAGTAAGTCTGACCACCGTATCTACAGGCGTCAAACGTTGTTTGTCGAGCCTTGCCACCGAAGTCTTATAGACGTCATCCACACCTCCATCCGAGTAATAGATAGCATCAGGGGTATCGTCATCATCCTCTATGTCGTTCACGAGGAAGTCGACTACGCTATCCGCTTTCACACCATAGGCGTCAACCGTCTTGATCAGTTCATGGATTTCTATACCCTTCACCAAACTCAGTTCAGGATTACCGAAACTATTTGCGTGAACCACGCTAGCCTCGTACTTTGTAAAGTGTCCAAGCAACGAACTGGTCATCCACCAAACACCTGTCTTAGCCGACTGGGCATCAATGTTACCGAAGTCAATATTCTCGGAGCCAAGATCACAATCCTTGCCATTCAGGCTAGAACCGATAATTGCGAAGTCAATCAGCAAGCCCTTCTCGTTGTCCACGATCTCAGGCTGAGCCGTCTCCAACTTCACATTTTTAGCGACACCGTACCCCTGATTGTCGATTCTCACACCCAAAGCCGCCGGCACACTTGGTTCGACGCGATCCAGCGTCAAGGCATCATCGCCAAGGATGTTACGTTGCATGAAGTAATCGATCTGCAGGTCAGGGCTAGGATTAACCGTCAACGTCACAGGGTAAAGGTCAGCCGTTATCGTATCGCCAGAAGCAGGGTCAACATAGACGATGTATCCGCCGAACGAATAATTGGCCGGAGCCGTAGGAGCCGCCCCCTTCTCAGGAATGAATCTGAAGACTGCCTCGCCCTCCGACTTAGGAGCGATCTCGCCCGTACCGTCGATGGCAGAAACGCCTGTCAGTTTCTGCGTGTTGATCTGGAACAAATCGTTTGCAAGATTACCCTCTTCGTTGCGGACCTCCAATACGACCTTGAATCCCTCCATAGCACCCGATTCATTACCATTGTTGACAGTAAGTGTACCATCGAATGCCTCGCGGGTCATCGTCAATGTCTGTGCGATGTGAAGCTTGACACTTGCGCAGACGCTATTCTGAGTTGGCTTATGAACCTGTTCGTTAACAGAGAGCAGCAAATCGTTGATTGAGCCGAAATGTCTCAAATGCATGTAATTGTAGAAGTTGACGATGCTATCCATATACGATTCGATCACAGACTGATCAATGATATCAGGATATTCCGCATTAGGAGCATATACACCATTCGCATTCGCCTCCAACGTCTTGTTCCAACGGCGAGCCATCTCTATCATTTCCGTAGTAGAAAGATCTATTGTCGGCAAATTCATGATGGATTTCGTATCGATAGTATCACGTTGAGCGTAATTCTTGATGGTATAATCGAAGTAATCGACGATTCCATCCTCAGAAAGTCTAGACTCCGCACCTGCGAGCTCTTTCATAAGATTGCTTCTATATTGCATGAAACCAGCGAACTCAACGGCATCCTGCACCGCCAACATATGGTCATCATGAGTTTGGAAGAAACTATTATCCATTTCAGACTTCGCCTTACTGATCGCAGGGTCCATCGGCCTGTTCTGAGCGCTCAAACTGTCACCGTCAGAATAAAGCACATCAACGATCTCTCCATTGACGATCACAACAGTATCGCCAGCCGTAGTAACCGTCTTACGTGTGTCTTCATCCTCTTCGTCATTGCCCGCAAGCCTATCGTAGATATAACGTCCGCAATCCTTCGCGTACCTTCCGGCATCGCACGAATTCATCTGGCACAGCAAATCGAAGCAGCTCCAAGGGACATCCTTGATGACAGGAATCTTTTTCTTGGCCTTATCCAAGATACGGCTCTTCCCTTGGCTCCAGATGAAATCGACACCTTCATATGGATCAAGCTCGCCATTCATTCCCTTACAAACCAATTTCGTTCCCTTGTATACATCCTTCAAATCATCTACGCTTGAAGAGATAACCATGTCAAAATCCTTACTCTTCTTGCCTGTTTTCTCTTCCTTCTCCTTCTTCTTTCGCTCGGCTTTCGCCTTTCTCTCCTCCCTCTTTCTATCTTCTTCTTTCCTGAACTCCACAAAATATTGACCAGGACCATAGGTATATTCGCCAATCGCTTGGCCAAGGTCCGCAAAATCCTGAGGCGTCTGATCACTGTCAAATGTATAATCACTGAATGGAATATCAAGGGACTCGAAATAGTCCGTTTCTTGGGCAAATTCCCTGGCATTTTCCAATTCAGGGTGATCCTTAAGTTCAGCGCTTTGTTCCTTACGTCTCTCTTCGGCATCCGCCTCAAGCGCCTCATGCAACTTGTCGGTTCCCCAAGAAAGGGCAGGTCCGATGATCGGAATAAAGCCAAGGACATCACCCACACATCCCCATGGATTAATTTTCGACCAACATGAATTACATGGAATATCCAAATTGACGGAATAATGATGGTTCTCCACCTTTCCGAGCTCATGCTCGTCTTTATGGCCCCCGCCACCATATGCAGGCACGTCAAATCCGCCACCTCCGTGGCCTCCGCCTCCGCCAAGAGGAACCAAATATGGGCATCCCCATGGATTAGGGCTGACGGCGGACAATTGTCTCAGCAAACCACAGACATAAGAGTACTCCGCATGAACGCTTGGGCATTCAGAGGTGCCGAGCGACTCATTCTCCAATGGGATACCCGAGCCACTGCTTTCACTATAACCATATTCAGGGAATTCCACATCAGTACGGACAATCGTGATAGGCACGAACTCCGTGTGGTTGGCCGGCAACGAATCGATATAGTTGTAAGGCACATAGAACCGATAATATGGCACCTTCGGCATACCGAACTTCACGTAGTGCGCCGCGATTAGACCATGGTTGGTGATCTGAAGTTGTACCACTTTCGGTTCACCCACCTGGAATCTAGCCTTGTCAGGGACACCGTTAGGGAACGTCAAGGTCACAACCGGAGCCGGAACGTTGGTCTCGTACTCGAAGTCGAGGTTGATGTCATACCTGTCTTCGATCTCAACACGCTCCACATTCCAAGAATATGTAATGGCTTGATAAGCCAAGAAGACAAACTTGTTCACAATCTGACCCGCTTGGATCTCGATCGTCTCCTGGTACTCAGAATGCTTGTCCGCCTTCACGCTCAACAGATAGGTGCCTTCAGGAATACTGTCGAATTTCACGATACCGGTAGTGTCTGAGTAGCCAGACGCCACCTCCTGATTGTTATACTGGTTGCGAACCACAACCTTGGCACCATTCAGGTGTTTGTTGTTCGCGGTATTGTAGTAGTATTCATCCACTACTTCCACCGCCAAGCCACCTTTCGACTCAGAAGAGTACTCAACTCTGAATGGCAAACTTGTAGACTTGCCGTTTGCGCAGTTGACACCGATCGAACCCGTGAATGGCACATTGATAGGAGCGCCTGCATAGTATGCGAGCCTCAACATCACTCTAGCCGTATCGCCAGACTTAATGCTTGGCAACGTTGTCGTCGGAACGCTGAACCCACTGAAATCCGGCAAAGCCAGCGAGACCTCACCCGTCTCACCGAATCCAGCATTCGTCAACTCAACATTGATGTACTTAGGTTTCTGTTTCGAGATATACTCGTTGATATTTGAAGGAGAAACCTTAATCTGACCATAAGGTTGTTCACAATAGAAGAACGTGGTGAAGTCACAAGTCGTTTTCTCCGAACAGGATACCCTGAAGACACTTGGAAGATACAACCGGCCCTCGGTCAGTTTCGTACCAGTAGCCTTGAACGGAATTCTAGCCGACTCGCTTCCCTTAAGGAGTTTCAGCGTGTCGAACGCAATCTCCAAGCCATCCGCCAACTCACGCGTTTCGACAACAAGGTTATGAAGATCAACGCCACTTCGGTTAGAAATAGTGATCGAGCCATCAATCGTGTCTCCCTTTTGGATGGTCCACTTCGTAGTACCACCCGAATATGCCATACCAGGGATATCGAAGCGCGCATAAGCCGCATCATTCTCCTTCGATCCAATATATACTTTCACGGTATAGACACCACACTCCACCTTTTCCGTCGCAAATCGAGCCAGTGCCCTACCCGTAGAATCCGTCACCTCGGATGTGGAGTGAGAGAATCCCGTGTTAGAGTTCGCCTCTATCGTGATCGACTTGCCACACATCGGAGTACCATAGGCATCGGTCAGAATACCGATCACATTCACCGTGTCACCTGCGGAGTAGACAGGCTCCTCCACCTCAGCACCGTACACATAATAGTTAGACAATGTACCAGCGAGGTAGAATGTGACCTCATACTTACCAGAATTACCAGACCTAATCGTGATCGCCGCATCGCTGGTCTGTTTCTTCACATCCGTTGGTGTATAGAATATTCTCAGATAACCACCATTCAGCTTATCCCAACCATTCTCACACTTTGCGGAGAAATCAGCGGCATCCCTACCCGTGATCTCATACGTGATCGAATCCGTCAACTCGAATCCCCTCACATAACGGGTGAGAGAAGAGGTCTCGTTCAGCTTCGAGCCGAAGACGCAGTTCACGTCCCCGCTCACAGTAAGGCTCACAGGGATATCTATCCTGAAGCTATCGATCTCAGAGCATATAGTGTCACATGCGATGACTGCCTTCACCATATACTTGTACGTTGTATGGTTGTCCAGACCTGTCAATTGTCTGCTGTGATCCTTCACGAAGGAAGCCATTGGATTAGCCGGCATCTTATGGGAAGCCTTCCATACATACAAATCATACTTATCCACTTCAACAGGGAGTATTAATCTGTTCCAACTGATGGTCATGTTATTGTTCTGCTCATTCACCATATAAGCCACTGGAGGATAAGAGAACGACACCTTCTTCTTGGAGAAGTCTGGGTAAACAATGTAGTTGTAGTTGAATGGGGTGCCAGCCACACCTGCCTTGTCATAAGGCGTAACCTTCACGGTCATCGTATCAACATCGTTCTTGGCGGTACGGAGCTGCATGGCCGGAATGGAGATACCGCTACCCGAAGTGTTTTCAAAGCCTTCCACATAACCCGCATTGACGATCAGCCAATCAATCTTAGCGATGGTGGAATCGAATGTAGCCTCCAAAGAGTACCTGTTGTAGCAAACCGGTTGGCTGTAGTCACGCATCTGAACATATTCGCCGTCAAACTCAACCGCACCGAGGTCGATGGCCTTGCCGTAGATTCTCGCCCCGCCATTGAGGTCCGTTTCAGCCTTCATCAAGCTATCAAGACCCTTGTCGATACAAGCGGAGGTAGCATGCAGACGATAGTCACCGCCAGCCGCATTGATGAAGCATACATAATTCTTGGATGCGTCAGAACCGCTGTTTGAAGTGGCCAACCTAATGTTGTTCTCACCAGTCAACTCCCCATCAGAAGCACAGTACTTCACCTTGACATATTCTGACGCAACCACTTGAGGACGCACCTCATCCGTCACCTTATTGCCATAGATGATAGAGTTGGCGATTGTAGCATAACGTCCAGAATAACTGTTCGCATAACTGATCGCGCTTCTATTCAATGTTGTATTATGGGCGATAGTGGAATTGGTGATGAAGGAGTTGTAGTCAACCGCTATGATAGAATGGTTGGAGTAGCGCAAAGCATTCCCGTACACCAAAGAGTTCTCCATCGTAGCGTTAGACAATTGAATTATATTTTCGTACCATGCTTCATTGTTCACGATCTTACAAGATGACACCACAGAATTTTCCACAGCCTTAAGCGTAGCATAGTACTCCGCATAATCAGCGATCCGTGAGTTAGACATCTTTGAGCCACTGATATAAACGACATTACTAACACCATGGTTCGTCTTATTACCCGTGAAAGTACAACCCTCTACCGTTCCGCCATAGAGTTCGAGCTCCTGGATTGTGTTCTCAACGAACGTACAGTTCTTGAAGGCAGTCTTATTGGCATATACGCCCTCATTACCCTCTCGTGCGCTTCTGAAGATACAGTTGTTGAAAGTAGTATTGCCCTTCACATTCGCATTCACACCAGCATTATCCCTCAGGAATCCGTTTTGAATGGTGAATCCGTCCACCACAATTGCCAACGAATCAGCGAAATCATAGGTTTGAATGATACATCTACGTCTGTATTTACCATCTATCACGGTAACGTTCTTCGCAACGTCCCGCTCCTCCAGAGAAGACTCATTTCCCTCAAATCCTCCATACAGGCTCACACCTGCGGCGAGTGAGATGGCGGAAACCAAAGAGGTATCTCCGAGGTAAGTTCCCTTAGCCACCCAGATCTGATGTTTCTGTCCCGTAGTAGAGGCAAGCGTAACCGCCTGGTTGATTTCCCCAAGCGCATCGTCCCAATTCAATCCGGAGCCTTCGGATCCAGACTTCACATAGATAATCGGGCCGACCGAAACTCTCTCCGTGAATGCGGACTCGATCGCACCCATATCCACGGCAGTGCTCTGTTTCCTCACATTGCCCCTCAAATCAATCGAGTCAGCGACATCACTTCCCGCATTGATACAAAGGGAAGATCCAGACAAGGAGTAATCACCATTAGCAGGATCCGCAAACGCGGCACTCGACTTACCACCGTCAATATTGCCTTCACCATTGGCTCCACCTTCGATCATTGAGTATTTAATGGTGGCGTTTCTCACCAAGACACTCTCAGAATTGTTCGTGCGTTTGTTGCCCACGACAATTGAATTAAGAATCTGAGGCGAGGATTCACAATAGATAGTCTGATATCCCGTGACATTGTCCGCTACAGTACAGTTAATCATCCTAGAAGCATCCCTGAAATAGACCATACTTCTATCGGTAGACTTGCATTTCGTGATCTGGGAATTAGAGAGCAGGGAATTGTCGGAGAGGTACACAATATGGTCATACGCCGTGTTGCCTTCAATCAGACATCTTTCCATCTTGGAAGCAGAAACCATCCTGATCACATAATCAGCGTACGATGAAATGGTGTGATTGATAATCCTACAATCAGACATTGTGGATTGAGACATATAAATCAGATCTCCTCTATTTGACGAGTTTGCCTCAAAAAGCGAATTGGTAATACGGACAGATTCTGTCGCATGTATGGCAGCCGTGTAATATGCTGCCTTATTACCAGCCACGATACAATTATCAACCTTACCACCTATCATGTACAAGGCAACATACTTGTTATAATCATACGAATTCGAATTACCATTGCCACAAATCATGGAATTTGTGACATTAGCGCCAACACCATATATTGCCGATCCACCATCAACGGCTTGGCAATTCTTCACGATGCAATTATTCAAGGTCGTATTCTTTCTCAAATATGCACCTCCTCCGTTCGACGCATAACCATTCTGGATGGTGAAACCGTCCACCACAACCGCCATGGAATCGGCGAACGCCTCAGATTGTGAGAGAATACGTCTCTCATTCCTACCATCCAGAATAGTAGGGTTCTTGGCCGTATCACGCGCCGCAAGGGATGTTTCCGTTCCAGCAAAACCTCCATACAAGCTGATTCCTTTCGAAAGGCTCATCACCGTTTGAAGCGTCGTGTCGCCATAGTAAGTTCCGGCAGCCACCCAAATCTGGTGTCTCTTCCCATCCGACGCCGCAGCGATGATCGCTGGCTGGATATCGCCAAAGGCAGACGACCAACTAGAGCCGTCGCCATTGGATCCTAACTTCACATAGACAATCTCTCCGCAACTTGGCTTTAAGGCCTCCGCATGGGCAGACTCGATCGCACCCATATCCACTGCGCCGCCCTGTTTTCTTGGGTTCCCTAAGAAATCGAGTGTGTCGGAGACATCCGCACCAGCATTGATACAGTAGGAGTTCGCCGTCAATGAATAATCTCCATTTTCAGCATCCGTGAAGGCAGCGTACTGCAACGCTCCATCAATATTTCCTTCCAAAGAGGTGGTCTCAAGCATGTTGTTGACGATCGTGTTCGTCCCTTCCCTACTCAAAACATCACTATAATTAGTATTTCTCTTATTGCCGACAATAATTGAGTTCTTCAACGTGGAGCCATTGAGGTAGACGATATTCGCATGCTTCGTCTCGTTGCGGACAACGGTACAATTGACCATGGAGGCACCATATCTCATCCAAATCGGTGTGGAGGAAGAGGTGACGACATTGTCACAGATGACGCTGTTTGAGATCGTCGAGGAACTAGACATATGCGCTATATCAGAAGATGACGTGTTCCCTCTCACCAAACACCTATTGACTCTTCCGTAATACACACTCACCAAGTTTGAGTTCGTTGAATTGCCTATGATCTGGCAATCTTCCAGCAAAACGCCACTGCCTGAAATTCCAACGACAGACGCATCACCTTCCGTATTTCCCTGGAACAAACAATTCCGCATCACGGATGATTCCTGCAGAGAGACAAACGCGCCATTCCCCTTCGTGTTCACGAACTTACAGTTGCTGACCTTGGTCGTCGAATAGAAGATAGAGCCTATATAGCCTCTATTGGAACTATTGCCCTCAACCTCACAGTTCGTCACAACGGAGTTGCCATTTGCACAAATCGCGCTATAGTTATCCGACCTGTTGTTCTTCACATTACAGCTGTCCAACCGACAACCAGAGAGATAGACCGTGTAATGAAGACCACTCAGATAGTCGTTGCCCACGATTTGGGTGTTTTTGATGGTCGCACTTGTCGCATAGATGGCAGAGCCATTGGAGGATGCCTTATTCGCCTTGATGATACAATTGTTGACCGTCGTGTTGGCTGCGAGGTATACTCCTCCTCCGTTTGGCGCATAGCCGTTCCGGATGGTGAACCCGTCCACCACAACCGCCATGGAATCGACGAATCCATAATTCTGGGTGATACAGCGTCTCACATTCTTTCCATCCAAGATGGTAGGGTTCTTCGACGTGTCACGCGCCGCCAAGGAGGTCTCGTTGCCTGCAAAGCCACCATACAAGCTGATTCCGGCCGCGAGGTTCACCACCGTGGAGTGCGTCGTGTCGCCATAGTAGGTACCGGCGGCCACCCATATCTGATGTCTCTTCCCGTCCGCAGCCGCCGCAAAAATCGCCGGCTGAATATCTCCGAAGGCGGACGACCAACTAGAGCCATCGCCATTGGAGCCCGACTTCACATACACAATCTCTCCGCAACTTTGTGTTGGCGCTTTTGTATGGGCAGACTCGATCGCACCCATATCCACCGCACCACCTTGCTTTCTTGAGTTCCCTAAGAAATCGAGCGTGTCGGCGACATCTGCACCGGCATTGATACAGTAGGAGTTCGCCGACAATGAGTAGTCTCCGTTCTCGGCATCCGTGAAGGCGGCATGCGCCATTGTTCCGTCAATATTACCCCTCACGAAAGTGTTCTCCAACATGTTGTTGACGATCGTGCTTGACGCTGCGTCATCAAAAATGCCGCCATAACTGCCAACCGTCATGTTACCGACAAGAATAGAGTTCTTCAACGTGGAACCATTGATATGGACAACATTCGCATGCTGCGTCTTGTTGCGGACAACGGTACAATTGATCATGGAGGCACCATACCTCATCCAGATCGGTGTGGAGGAAGAGGTGACGACATTGTCACAGATGACGCTGTTTGAGATTGTCGAGGAACTAGACATATGCACTATAAAAGAAGATGACGTGTTCCCTCTCACCAAACACCTATTGACTCTTCCGTAATAGACATTCACCAAGTATGAGTTCGTTGAATTGCCCAGGATTTGACAATCCTCCAGCAAAGCATTGGAGTTTGAGACATAAACGACAGATGCGTCACTTCCCGTATTCCCCTCGAACAAACAATTCCTCATCACTGATGACTCATATAGAACTACAAATGCGCCATTCCCCTTCGTGTTCACGAACTTACAATTGCTGATCTTGGTCGAATAGAAAGCAGATCCCTCATAGCTTCTATTGGAACTATTGCCCTCAACCACACAGTTCGTCACATTGGAGTTGGATTGCGCACAAATCGCGCTATAATATTCTGTTTTATTGTCCTTCACCAAACAACTATCCAATCGGCAACCGCTGAGATAGACAGTATAATAAAGGCCGTTCCGATAGTCATTGCCCACAATCTGGGTATTTTTGATGGTCGCATTTGTCGCATAAACGGCTGAACCATGGGAGGATGCCTTATTCGCCTTGATGATACAATTGTTGATCGTCGTGTTGGCCGCAAGGTTCACACCTCCTCCGTTTGGAGCATATCCGTTCTGAATGGTGAATCCGTCCACCACAACCGCCATGGAATCGACGAATCCATAATTCTGGGTGATGCAACGTCTTGCGTCCTTTCCATCCAGGATGGTAGGGTTCTTCGCCGTGTCACGCGCCGCCAGGGAGGTCTCGTTTCCTGCGAATCCTCCATACAAACTGATTCCAGCCGCGAGGTTCACCACCGTGGAGTGCGTCGTGTCGCCATAGTAGGTACCGGTGGCCACCCAAATCTGGTGTCTTTTCCCGTCCGCGGCCGCCGCAAAGATCGCCTGCTGCACATCCCCGAAAGCGGACGACCAACTAGAGCCATCGCCATTGGAGCCCGACTTCACATAGACAATCTCTCCGCAACTTTGTGCTGGCGCCTTTGTATGGGCAGACTCGATCGCACCCATATCCACCGCACCACCTTGTTTCCTCGCCTTCCCTAAGAAATCGAGCGTGTCGGCGACATCCGCACCAGCATTGATACAGTAGGAGTTCGCCGTCAGTGAGTAGTCTCCGTTCTCGGCATCCGTGAAGGCGGCATGCGCCATTGTTCCGTCAATATTACCCCTCACGAAAGTGTTCTCCAACATGTTATTGACGATCGTGCTTGACGATGCGTCATCAAAGATGCCGCCATAACCGCCAACCGTCTTGTTGCCAACAATAATTGAGTTCTTCAACGTAGAGCCATTGATATGGACAACATTCGCATGCTGCGTCGCATTGCGGACAACGGTACAATTGATCATGGAGGCACCATACCTCATCCAGATCGGTGTGGAGGAAGAGGTGACGACATTGTCACAGATGACGCTGTTTGAGATCGTCGAGGAACTAGACATATGCGCTATATCAGAAGATGACGTGTTTCCTCTCACTAAACATCTATTGACTCTTCCATAATATACATTCATTAAATTTGTGTTCGTTGAATTGTCCAGAATCTGACAATTTTCCAGCAAAGCATTGTTGTCTGAGACATAAACGACAGGCGAGGTACCTCCCGTATTCCCTTCGAACAAACAATCCCTCATCACAGATGATTCATATAGATATACATATGCGCCATTCCCCTTCGTGTTCACAAACTTACAGTTGCTGATCTTTGTCGAATAGAAAAGAGATCCCACTTCGCTTCTATTAGAGCTATTGCCCTCAACCACACAGTTCGTCACATTGGAGTTGGATCTCGCACAAATCGCGCTATAATAATCTGTTTTATTGTCCTTCACCAAACAACTATCCAATCGGCAACCGCTGAGATAGACAGTATAATAAAGGCCGTTCCGATAGTCATTGCCCACAATCTGGGTATTTTTGATGGTCGCATTTGTCGCATAGATGGCTGAACCATTGGAGGATGCTTTATTCGCCCTGATGATACAGTTGTTGATCGTTGTGTTGGAGGTGACGTACACACCACCTCCGTTTGCCGACAATCCGTTCTGGATAGTGAAACCGTCTACCACGACCGCCATGGAACTAGTGAAATCATAATTCTGGGTAATGACACGTCTTGCGTCCTTTCCATCCAGGATGGTAGGGTTCTTCGCCGTGTCACGCGCCGCCAGAGAGGTCTCGTTTCCTGCGAATCCACCATACAAGCTAACACCCTGACCTAAAGGGAAGGCTGTGACAGAAGAGGTTGTGTCTCCATAATATGTTCCAGCAGCCACCCAAATCTGATGCTTTTTACCATCAAGGGAAGCCAACAACATCGCTTCATAAAGATCCCCAAACGCAGACGTCCAGCTTGAGCCGTCGCCCTTAGAGCCCTTCTTCACATATATGATTTCACCCAAAGAAGGCACATTAGCTTTCTCATACTGCGATTCGATCGCACCCATATCCACCGCACCGCCTTGTTTCCTGGATTTCCCCAACAGATCGGCAGTGGTTTCCGTATCTTTTCCCCTGTTAATGCAATACGATTTTTCAGAAAGAGAATAATTACCCTTGTCAGGATCCACAAACGCAGCCGCTTCCTTTGTTCCAGCAATATTACCCTCTCCCGTGAATCCACCTTCAATCATTGAATGCGAGACAATATTTGTTCCACTCAGACTAAAATGGGTTTGAAATGACTTCACGTACCTAGTGCCCACAATGATGGAATTCACAATAGAAGAGCTATTCATCTGAACCCCAGACGACGCTCCTGTCTCATTATCCGCGAATGTTGTGTTTTCCATTCTAGCATTACTATACAAGCAAAGAGGAGCAGAGCCAGACGTCGTATTTTTATTATTGTAAATCAAAGAGTTGGAGACAACAGACGAATACCGGACATTCACTATATGATGGTTATTCTCCACCACATTGTCGTGCACATTACAACGGTTCATAGAAGACGAGCTGTTCAGATAAAAGATTTCATACGAATTTCCCTTGTTACCGAAGACTTCGCAATCCTCTATTTTTGAGTTATAGTCAATATGAAGGGCACTGTAAACTGCGCTCTCATTGTTCGAGAACGTACAACCCTTAATAAGGATACCTTGATATGCATATATTCCAGCATGTTGTCCATAGTTGTTCTTCACTTCACAATTGATCAGTTTGGAATTGTTGTACAGATTCAATGGATACCCGCTATATATGTTTATATCTTTATTGGAATCAATGATGGTGTTAGACACCGAGGAATTTTCCACGCTCATGGCCGAATTATAAGAAGCCTCGTTATTTTTCACAACGCAGCTATCCATTTCCGAAGCGTACAGATAAACTGTCTGGGAAGAATTAGCAGACCTATTGTCACAGATTATACTGTTTTTAATCTTTGCGTTACGTGCATATATCGCCAAGCCATATGATGCGACATTATTTTTAAAGATACAATTGTTGATCGTCGAATTCTTTCTCAGATAAGCGCCACCACCATAATCCACGGAACCATTCTGGATCGTGAAACCGTCCACCACAACCGCAGACGCATCTGCGAAATCAGACGGTTGATTGATTACACGGATCTTAGCGTCTCCGTCCAACACGGTAGGATTCTTTGCCGTATCCCTCGCCGCGAGAGAAGTCTCCGTACCAGCGAAACCGCCATATAGACTGACATTCGGCTTCAAGGTAACCACAGCAGACGACTCACTTTTGTAGACGCCCTTGGCCACCCAGACATCAGCACCCACCTTTGCGGCCGAATCCACCGCCTGCTGGATGTTCCCAAATGCCTTACTCCAGGAGCTTCCATCCCCGTTAGCCCCTGATTTCACATAAAAAACATCTTTCGCCGAAGCGGAGAGCGCAACGAAAGAAAACGCCAAAACCAGCCACAGTGATTTCGACTTGCCGTAAATAGAATTCATTGTTCCAATCATATACTTATTCACATTATTCCACCACAAAAAGTATGTCAAACGGACCCGCCGTTTTTCATAAATAAGCTTTAATCAGCGCTGACGTCTTAGGAATGCGACAGACGCCAAAAGCCTTCAGACCAACAACTTCAATCAGAAGGCAATCCATCCTTACCACGAACAAACTATCCCCTTTGTTGTCTTGCGATATGGTTTCCGACTACAAAGATAAAATATTTGATGGAAAAAAAATGACATAAGATGAATATCGGATAGATTTTTTTCCAATGATTTACGTTTCACCCATCATTGGGGCATCGCAAATCCACAAGATTCACGAACACGAAGGTCACCACCCGTCCCCTTTAATTTAATTAGGTGTATAAAGGCAAACGGCATGCCGTCACACCTCCTTCGGACAAATCCCCATAGCCAATTCAAACCATTCCGTCCTAAAAACCACCTTTTCTAGGGATTGCGGCAAAGACCTGAATGGAGGAAATTTGCAACCGTTATCTAAGCATTGAGAGATCCAGTAATAACCATTAATAGAAAATTAACATGAAACCATCAATCAAGATTCTTCTCATGGCAATCGCCTACCTTGCCATGTTTGTGATGGGCGCCGCAAGCGGGATGATTCATCCGAGGTGCTACGCCTACGTCGGGGCAATTCTGCCACTCATCTCAGCGTTCATTTACCTTTACACATCGACCCTCATCCGCAAGTTCGGCGCAGCGGTCATCCTGAACGGAATCCTCCTACTCCTTTTCCTGCTGGCGGGAGAGGCGGACATCGCCCTCATCATAGGCTTCGTCATCCTGACGGCACTCGCTGAAATCATCCGAGGCCACTACGGATATGACACCATCAAAGGCATTCGTTGGAGCTTTCTACCGTTCGCCTACTCGTTTTTCGCTTACACCGCACACTGGTGGACCGACACGGAAGGATCGTTGGCGGCCGCTGTCGAGGAGATGCCCGCAGGATACGACGAACTGATGAAACCCGTGATCGACAACGTGCCCATGCTGATCGTCGTGTTGCTATTGACAATACCCGTCGCCATCTTCGCGATGCGCATCGCGGAACGTGCATTGGAAGCCCAGACAGAAGGTCTGAAGAAAGATTGACACAGCAAAAAGCCGCAACTCATCAAGTTGCGGCTTTTTTTGCACAAAATCCACACCCAACACACAAATAATCCCCAACTACCACCCAAGGGACCGCACCACCCCCATCAATAAAATCAGCAAACTAAAAACATTAAGAATCAACACTTTAGACCATCAAGCACAACAAAGGGATACTATGATTCACATCAAGCCGAAAAAGATTTGGCGAAATTTCCTGAAAACAGATTCATCATCCATCCGAAGGCATTGGGAGACAGAAAGCACCCCAAAATATGCACATGTATTATACAATTACGATTGAGATATATCCAAAAAAGAACAAAAACTGACAAAACATAAAAATGCTAACAATTTTTTCAACAAACATTTCATTATTAATTTTTTTTTTAGCATATTTGCGTATGGCGAACCAGAAATGTGCTCTATTGCTAGAAAGTGTTGATGGTGAACTACATACTTTTGAGATATAGTATATTTATGTACGATCACGATGTAGAATGTTGTATTATGAGGAGAAAACTTTACATACTATTTTTGATAACGGTTGCACTTTTTTCGGTAACAGACGCTGGTGCTGAAGGATTTTGGAAACGCGTATATTACAACGATTACGGAGGCAACTCGAGAACGGATGCACTGATAGGTCCTGAATTGGATGCAGGGGAAACACATCAGTCACTCGAATACGACCCCTCGCTTCAGTGGGGATATGTGCTCACAAAGCACTGGGACAACAACGCAGAGTGGTATAACGGAGGAGACCACACATTCCCGGACGACAGGGAGACGGGGTATTTCCTGATCATAAATCCAGACAACAGAAACGATGAGATAGTCGCATACAAGACTCGTTTGGATGGACTTTGCCGAGGTGTGAAGTTCCGTTTCACGGCATGGGTGGCCAACATGACAAAAGCCACCTCATCCACTGCAGGATTCCAACCAGTTTTAGGTGTCGGCGTATATGAAGGAGAAACACCGACAGTGAAAGTTTCCGACCAAGCTTATAAAAAGTTGACAATACCAGCATCAAACCACAGCAACGATGCGCAAGCTTTGGATTGGAACAAACTTTCCATCGAGTTCACATTGAACTCGGACAGGAACTATGCCTACTTCATCGTGACGATGGTTCAACCGGAGTCAAACGGCTGGGATTTCGCCATTGATGACATCAGCATCGAAGTGGAGCAACCTAAGGTTACGATTTCCCACAACGACATCTACTACGGGGATCCATTGACGCTAAGCGCAAGCTTCGACAACAACGGATTCTTCTCGGACATGAACAGCGTCGAGTACAAGTGGGAATATAGCGACAACGGTAACAACTACACCCTATTAGGGAGTGGAAAATACAGTGACGACAAGGACTTCTCATACACGATCAACTCATTCGACAAATCCACACACAACGGATACTACCGTGTGAGAATCGGCGAGAGTGGAAACATGGACTCTGAGGTTTGTTCTTTGACAAAAGAGATCCAAATCAACGAGACAAACGACAACAAGAAGGTCGTTTTATGCGCCGGAGAAACAAAGGTGATGGAAGATGGCATGGTATTGGATGCGAACAATCTCCAAACTGGAGACATCAAGAAAAATCCGAATAACAACATCTACTATTACATCACGGTCAAAGACCCGAAGAAGATAACTTTGGACGACGAATACATCTGTAAGAACGAGGTATATACGGGACGTGCGCAAGAGTACGTCGGACAAACATTCGCAAACGAAGAGGACATTCCATACACCAAGCAATATGTAGGTGCAGAAGGATGCATCGACTCAACCGAAAGTTGGACGATATCCGTCTCCGGACCGAAGGTGGTGACCAGACCAGACCCGGTCATCTGTCAAGGTGGCGAAGCGTATGGTAAGACATATGACACCCCAGGTGTATACCCAGAGACAGGCAGCGACCCGGACAACACTTGTATCAGTTATTTCTACGAGGTAACAGTCAACCCTTCGTATGATATGACGGAGACGGTTTACCTCTGTCAGGGTGAGACATTCAACGGGAAAGTTTATGGTGAGACAGGAGGTCCATTCTACGATTCCCAGAACTTCAAGACCAGTTGCGGATGTGACAGTATAGTCGGATATACCATCTATGTCACGGGAAAAACCTATACATATCTGGATCCAGTGACAATCTGTTACGGAGAATCCTATGTGCACGACGGCGTCACATATACGGACCCAGGCGTATACACGATAGACGACGTATACTCAAACAGTTCCACTGGTTGCGATAGTGTCGTGCAATTGAGGCTGACGATTTTGGATCGTTACGACAACCAAGACAATCCTATCGACACGCTGATTTGCTACGACTCCAAACTGTTCGGCGTGGTATACCCGAATCCGACCACAACACCGATTTTGGTTCGTGATCCTAAGACCTACACCTCTGTCACAGGTTGTGATAGTATCGTATGGTTCAGTTTGACCGTCTTGCAAATCCAATTGAAACTGGAAATCAAATCTGATAGGAACACCGTATGTAGGGGCGAGGAGGTTGAGATCTACATCAAAGAGTTGAAGCCTAAAAACGTTCCATACACATGGCAACCTGACTTCGGAGGTTCCAGCACGACGAAGAAAGTGTTCACGCCAACAGGCGACTTGGACTGTGTCGTAAGGGCAGAGCGTGTGATCGATGCGACGTCAACATGCGTTTCCACGGATACGATCCATGTATACGTAAAGGAGGCTCCAATATTGTCGGTTGATTCGATCGACCAGAAAGAGAATCTGGTGACGTATACCGTCACGGGTGGTACAGAACCATACAAGATCCTTTTGGACAAGAACGAAATCAGCACCTCCCCATCCGGAGAGTTGCGCGATTCACCTATCGGAACGCACAAGCTGGTAGCGATGGACGATAACGAATGCTCCGATGCGGCCTACTTCGACATCACACCAGTTCCTGTCACTCCAGCGGAATATTTCACGCCAAACAACGATGGTCTGAACGACAGATGGACAATCGAGAACATCGACGTCTATCCTAGATGTAACGTCAAGATTTATGACCGTTCGGGTCGAATGCTTGCGAATATCAATTCGTATGACAACGAGAATGGTTGGGACGGCAAATACCTAGGCAAGCCTCTTCCTGCCACAGACTATTGGTACGTGATCAACCTTCCGGAGTCTGACAGACAGATTATGGGTCATTTCACATTAATACGTTGATCCATCCGATTACGATATTTGAACTGTTAACTTTTCATATAATAATTTAGTGTTATGTCTCAATTATCGGATTTGATTTTGAAGCAAGTTGCATCCGCCGCTTCTGGAAGCAACTTGGGCAACAATGTCTTAAATGGGTTGTCGGACTCTATTGTCAACAGTCTAAAGCAAACCGCCAAATCAACGGGCGGAATAGAACAATTGATGGCTTTGTTCACGGGAAAAACATCTGCGGCCAACAGTTCAGTGACAGCATTGGCTTCCCAGATTTTCACGTCGCAGTTCGCCAGCAAATTGGGTCTCTCCTCTTCCGCAACCTCTTCAGCTACAAGCTTGATTCCAACCATCATCGGTGGTCTTGTGTCAGCTGTGTTATCTAAAAAAGCGGGAGGCTTGGATCTTTCATCTATCCTCTCTTCTTTGGGTGCGGCTTCAGGCAACTCTACGGCTAGCAAGTTGGGCTATATCGCTGGCACGTTGGGTAAGTTATTCAAGAAAAAATAAAGGGTATTTTTTGATACGGCAAAGAGCACATTGATTCGAATGTGCTCTTTTTCCCAATACTTCCTGGTCTGCTTGTGTTTGGATTCTCTTTCGCTTTTAGGGTGACTTTGTAAGAGTTTGTTAGAATAATCCTGTTGTGGATTAGTAATATATAATATGGGTTTAAAATCATTTATGTTATGAAAAGAAGATTTTACGCTTTATCAGTGTTGCTAATTGCTTCACTTCCTGCTTTTTATGCTAGTGCAGGCGTGTGGGAAAGAGTTTATTACAACGATTTCGGAGGCAACTCCGCTTCGGATCCTCATTTAGGTCCCGAGTTGAGTCAGGACGAGAAGTGTAATGATCTCGAGTATGATGCCCAACTCATGAACGGGTATCTCATCACGAAATATTGGGACGAAGCTGATCATTTATGGTACAATGGAGGAGATCACACATTCCCTGACAACAAGGAGGTCGGCTATTTCATGGCCGTCAATCCCGACAGTCGAGATGGGGCGGTGCCCGTATATAGAGTAAAGTTGGAGAATCTATATGAGGGTACGAAGCTTCGTTTCACGGCATATGTAGCCAACCTAACTCGGCCGGATGATATTAGTGCATCAGAGGTTCCTCCTGTATTGTTTCTTGGCGTCTATAATGGTCCTGAACCGAAAATACGGGTTGCCGAATATACATATGCCATGATGACGATTCCCTCTGACGAACATGATGCTGACGCAACCTCTTTGAATTGGCAAAAAATGTCCATCGAGTTCACTCTGAATTCGGATATGGATTTCGCTTATTTCATCGTGGGAATGCAAAATCCAAAGGCAAATGGCTTCGATTTTGCCATTGATGACATCTCCATTGAAATGGAGCAATCCGAGGTGACTGGTCTTCTCTCATCGAATAAGGCGGGCAACCCTTCTTTCTTCGAGAAGGACGGATTCCTTCTTGTCCAGAATGCGGGGGGAGAATTCTCTTATAGCATCTCAGACCTCACAGGCAAAGCGAAGGTCTCCGGTAGCACTGCCAATGGCTTGATTCCAGTTTCGAACCTTCAACCGGGAGTTTATTTAGTGACGATAGCCGTGAATGGAGAGAGTCATGTGGAAAGAATTTTATTGACTGGTTCAAAGTAATTTAGAAGGTTCAGTCAAAGACATAAAAAGCCCCGTCGCATGATTGTGACGGGGCTTTTCGTATGATAACGCTGTGTTATTTCAACTTTGCGATGTTCTCTTTCAGCGTGGCGATCTTGCTCTCCGCATCAGACTTCTTCTTACGCTCTTTCTCTACGATTTCAGGCTTGGCGTTGGCCACGAACTTCTCGTTGCTCAATTTCTTCTCCACACCGGCGAGGAATCCTTCCAAGTACTTGATCTCCTCTTCCATCTTCTTGATCTCCTCCTCCACATTGACGTTGTTGCCCAATGGGATGGAGATCTCGATGGTGCCGACCATGAAGGTGGCCGCTGTGCCGCTGATTTCGTCGGTCGTCTCAGAAATCTTGCTGACGTTGGCGAGCTTCTGGATGATAGCGTTGTTCTTGTCGTCGAAGCCTTCTCCCTTGTGGTATATCTCGAACGCCTCCTTCGGACTGATGCCCTTGCTAGCCCTCACGTTACGGATGCCCGCGATGATTCCCTTGGTGGTCTCCATGCGGTTGATGTTCTTCTCGCAGAACTCCTCCGCGTTAGGAAGCAAGCTGACCATGATACTGTCTTTCTTGTCACGCTCCTTGATATTTTGGTAAAGCTCCTCCGTGATGAAAGGCATGAATGGGTGGAGAAGTTTCAGCAACGTCTCGAAGTACTCCAAAGTTGCATCATAGGTTGTCTTGTCGATCGGTTGTTGGTAGGCTGGTTTCACCATCTCCAAGTACCAGGAAGAGAACTCGTCCCAGAAGAGTTTGTAAACGGCCATCAACGCCTCGCTCACCCTATATTTGCTGAAGCAGTCGTTGATCTCCGTGATGGTCTTGTTCAATTGGTGCTTGAACCATTTAACCGCCTTTTGTGCGGACTCAGGTTGCTCCAAGTCCGCCTTCACCTCCCAGCCCTTCACGAGGCGGAAAGCGTTCCAGATCTTGTTGTTAAAGTTACGCCCTTGCTCGCACAAAGCCTCATCGAAGAGGATGTCGTTACCAGGCTGTGCGGAAAGCATCATACCCATACGCACACCGTCAGCACCGAAGCGGTCGATCAGGTCGAGCGGATCAGGTGAGTTACCCAATGACTTGGACATCTTCCTGCCCAACTTGTCACGCACGATACCCGTGAAGTAGACGTTGCGGAAAGGCATGTCGCCCTCATACTCGTAGCCCGCCATGATCATACGCGCCACCCAGAAGAAGATGATGTCCGGACCGGTCACCAAATCGCTGGTAGGGTAATAGTATTTAATCTCCTCATTGCCTGGATTGTTGATACCGTCGAAGAGGGAGATTGGCCACAACCAAGAAGAGAACCAAGTGTCCAAGCAATCCTCGTCTTGACGAAGGTCTTGGATGGTCAGGTTGTTGTTGCCACTCTTTTTCTTAGCCAATTCCAGAGCCTTCTCTTCGTTCTCGGCCACCACATAACCGCCTTCAGGCAAGAAGTAGGCCGGGATGCGGTGTCCCCACCACAATTGACGGCTGATACACCAGTCCTTGATGTTCTCCAACCAGTTGCGGTAAGTATTCTTGTATTTAGCTGGATAGAACTTCAGTTCATCCTTCATCACTGGCTCCAAGGCGATCTTCGCCAAGTGCTCCATCTTGAGGAACCACTGCATGGAGAGCTTAGGCTCGATGACTACGTTGGTTCTTTCCGAGTAGCCCACCTTGTTGGTGTAGTCTTCCGTCTTCTCCAACAGACCAGCCGCGGCCAAATCCTTCTCGATTTGTTTTCTGACGTCGAAACGGTCTTGCCCGATGTACATGCCGGCCGCCTCGCTGAGGGTACCGTTGTCGTTGAAGATATCTATCGTTTGGAGGTTATATTTCTCGCCCAACATGTAGTCGTTCACGTCGTGGGCAGGCGTCACCTTCAAGCAACCCGTACCGAACTCGATGTCCACGTATTCGTCCTCGATGACAGGGATGACACGGTTCACCAATGGCACGATTACCTTCTTGCCGGAGAGCCAACGGTTCTTCGGGTCTTTCGGATTGATGCACATGGCGGTATCACCCATGATGGTCTCAGGACGGGTGGTAGCCACCACTGCGTAGCGTCCCTTCGCATCACGGTGTACGACTTCGCCTTCCGCACCGGTTTCACCCTTCAGGTCGTCGTCTGCGACGTAATACTTTAGATAGTAGAGTTTGCTGTGCTCCTCCTTATAGATCACCTCCTCGTCCGAAAGGGCGGTCAGAGCCTTCGGGTCCCAGTTGACCATGCGCACGCCACGATAGATGAGACCTTTGTTGTAGAGGTCGCAGAAAACCTTGATGACGCTCTCGCTACGTTTCTCGTCCATGGTGAAGCCCGTACGGTCCCAATCGCAGGAAGCGCCCAGTTTCTTCAGTTGCTCGAGGATGATGCCACCGTGTTTGCGGGTCCACTCCCAAGCGTGCTCCAGGAACTGCTCTCGGGTGAGGTCCGTCTTCTTGATGCCCTCCTGCGCCAGTTTGTTCACCACCTTAGCCTCCGTGGCGATGGAGGCGTGGTCGGTACCAGGCACCCAGCAAGCGTTCTTGCCCATCATGCGGGCACGGCGTACAAGGATATCTTGGATGGTGTTGTTCAGCATGTGACCCATGTGCAACACGCCCGTCACGTTCGGCGGAGGAATAACGATTGTATAGGGTTCGCGACCATCGGGCTTCGATTTGAAGAAGCCGTTATCCAACCAGTATTGGTACCACTTCGACTCCACGTCGGCAGGGTTGTACTTGCTTGCCAGTTCTTCCATATTTTTTGTTACAAATTAATTCCGAATATTTTAGGGTGCAAAGTTAGTGAAAACAAATAGAAGTTTTGTGGTGTAGCGTGATATTTGTGCGGAAAAACTAGGGAGAAACGCACTATTAGCGTTCATCTTCCCTATTCTACCCAAACATTGGTCGTTCAAACGGAGGAAAGGAGACGTTTACCTCCCAGCGACGCCCCCAATGATACGTTTCAGGTGGCAGAAAGAGAGCTCGTTTTTCTCCTCGTCCCGGAGGTGCAATCCATTTCCCTCGCAATGGTTGAAGAATTCACAATCCTTGCAGATCCCCACCTTGGTCCAAGACCTATCCCGCATGATTTGGTAGCGGTTTTGCCAGACGTCGGCGAAATCGTCCTTGTATATATTGCCCTGAATAAACCTTCCCCGCAGATCAGGGCATGCGGATATGCTTCCGTCCACCAGGATGGAGGCTACATTGATACCCGCCCTGCAGAAGAAGAAATTATCCCGCACCTTCGTCTCGTAATCACCCAAGAAGCCTTCGCAACCATAACTAGCCTTGATTTTCCCCTCCTTGCGGGTCGCCTCAATAAAGTCGAAAACCGCCTTGAACTTATCGTCTGGCAGTTGCAAGTCCGGGTTGTCAGCCGCCCTACCGACAGGGAATATGGTAAAGATGCGCCACTCCTTGATGCCACAGTCGATCAGGAGTTGCTTAATCTGCGGCAATTCGTCAAAATTCCTATTGTTGACACAGGTAACCACGTCATGACGCAGGTTCGTATTCGGCAGGAGACGAATCGCCTCAACCGCCCGTCGGAACGAGTCCGGGTTCTGCCGCAACCAGTTATGCGACGCTTCCAGGCCATCCAAACTGACCGTACACGCCCGCATACCCGCATTGAGCAAAGATTGTAACCGTTTGGGCGTCAGCAGGTAACCATTCGTGACGATGCCCCAAGGGAACTCCATCTCATACAAGGCACGTCCCGCCTCCTCTAGATCGTGACGGACAAGCACTTCTCCGCCCGTGAAGACCACCATCGTGCGGTGAGGGTTCACAATCGGAACGATTTGCCGCACCGCCTTCAGAAAATCCTGAACAGGCATATCCTTCACGTTGGACTCTTGCCTGCAATCGCTTCCGCAATGCTGGCAGTTCAACGGGCAACGCAAGGTAGCCTCCCAAAAGAGATACGTTAGCTCGTGAATCTTTGCGGCATTGTGTCTGTAGCTATCATACAATCGGAGCGCCAGCCGTTTCTTTATAGACAATTTGTCAGGACGTTCCATGCCCAATTACTTTTTCTTCAAAGTGATGTCCAACGTATTGTCCGAAACGCCCTGCTTCCAACCCTTTCCTCCTTTTAAAGGCTCAAGTTTAATGTCATTCAAAAGGGTGTCGGCATATGCTCCATTTTTGTCGGAAAAGTGTAATCCATCCATATGGTACCATCCGCATTCATACTGCAGCAATATGGAGTAGGAACCATCCGCTCTGGTCTCGGACAGGGAGTCAAGGAAATCCTTATAGATGTTGTCTCTATGGGTTCCGTTGTATTCCTCCATCTCATCTGAGAGGCTCTTGTATCCTTCATAATTTTTCAGTGCGTATATTTTCACACCAGACAGAGCATTTCCCTCTTCATCCGTCACCTTCCCGTGAAAGATGTAGTCCGCAGAAGGACAACCATACTCGTCTGCTCCTGGATCACAGGCTTGAACACCCAACAGCGTCAAAAAGAACGCTAGGATTTTATTCAATAGTCTAAATGTATTTTTCATCATATTGAAAATTAACCAATCATGTACCCAATCACTTGTTCATCTTGATATCCAACGTATTTTCCGAACGTCCAACGAACCATTTACCATTGCCACCCTTTAGAGGAGCTAAGTCTGAATAGTTCATGAGGGTATCGACATATGCGCCATCCTCAGTGGAAAACACCAACCGTTCGCCATCCTTCCAATACACGTGTCGACACATCGCATTGTAATTGCCTTCCCTATCTGTTGATGTCAGAGAATCCTCATGTCTAGCGACATAGTCCCCATAAGTGTGTTCGTATACATGGGAAACCTTCACGTTCGGCAACGCATTCCCTTCCAAGTCCGTCACCGTTCCCCGAAAAACGAACTCTGCGGTCGGTGTACCATATTCTACTCCGTTTTCATCGGTTGACTCCTTATCCCCACAAGAAGGGAAACCCATTATTGACAATACGGAAGCCAATAGCATATTCAACAGTTTTAGTAAATCTTTTTTCATAATATACCATTAATTTTTCTGGGCAAAGATATCCTTTATTTTTGTTAAATCAAACACACGGACGACTGATTACAGATAACAAACGTACTATACAAGCCAAATAATATGTATCTTTGCAGAAAAAAGGGAAGAGGAGGGAAATATGCCATTAAACATACCATCAAATTTACCAGCCGTCGAGGCATTGAAGCGAGAGAACATCTTCGTGAAGGATTCGGAATCCGCATCCACACAAGACATACGTCCACTGAAGATCATCGTTCTCAACCTCATGCCCCTGAAGATCACTACGGAGACCGACCTCATCCGCTTGCTTTCCAACACGCCGCTACAAATCGAGCTGGATCTGTTGAAGGTCAAGAGCCACACCTCCAAGAACACGCCTGTGGAACACATGCTGACTTTCTACAAGGACTTCGAGACGATCAAAAAGCAACGGTATGACGGTATGATCATCACGGGAGCACCCGTGGAGAACCTCGACTTCGAAGAGGTTACCTATTGGGACGAAATCGTAGAGATATTCGACTGGGCCAAAACCCACGTCACCTCCACCCTCTTCATCTGTTGGGCGGCGCAGGCTGGACTATATCACTACTATAACATTCCTAAATATCCTTTGGACAAGAAAAAATTCGGTATCTTCAAGCATAAGATCCTAGATGCGAAGAACCCTATATTCAGAGGGTTCGACGATCTGTTCTATGCGCCTCACAGCCGCCACTCCGAAATAAGGAGAGCCGACATCGAGAAGATCCCTGGACTGAAGATCTTGTCGGAGTCCGACGAGGCGGGCGTCTACATCGTGCAAGGCAGAAACGGACGTGAGTTCTTCGTCACCGGGCACTCGGAATATGCGCCCAACACCCTACGCGACGAGTATTTCAGGGACAAGGAGAAGGGATTGGAAATTGAGATTCCTTGCAACTATTTCGAGGACGACGACCCTAACAAGAAACCGATCGTGCGCTGGAGAAGCCACGGCAACCTCCTGTTCACCAACTGGTTGAACTACTTCGTCTACCAAAAAACGCCCTACAACATCAGTCGTATACGGTAATGCGCAAGATCGAACTGCTCGCACCCGCACGGACGGCGGACCATGGCATCGAGGCCGTGAAACACGGTGCGGACGCTGTCTACATCGGTGCACCTCAGTTTAGCGCAAGGGCAGCGGCCAGCAACAGCATAGAGGAGATTGAACGCCTCGCACGGTTCGCCCATCAGTACTACGCGAAAGTCTACGTGGCGCTCAACACCATCCTCACCGACCAAGAGTTGGAACAGGCAGGACACCTCATCCACCAATTATACGAGGCCGGAACAGACGCCCTCATCGTACAAGACATGGGCATCACCCAATTGGACCTGCCCCCTATTCCACTCCACGCCAGCACCCAAATGGACAACCGCACCCCTGAAAAGGTGAAGTTCCTGGCAGAGGCAGGCTTCGAGCAAGTGGTTTTGGCAAGGGAACTATCCATCGAACAGATTCGGCAGATCAGCCAAAGCACAGACGTCAAACTGGAGGCATTCATCCATGGAGCCCTCTGCGTGAGCTACAGCGGTGTCTGCTACATGAGCCAGAACGGGTGCGGACGAAGCGCCAACCGTGGCAATTGCGCACAGTTCTGCCGACTACCCTACACGCTGGCAGACGCCTCCGGACGCATCCTCGCCAAAGAGAAGCACCTGCTCTCACTGAAGGACCTCAACCTATCCAATCATCTGAAGGAACTACTGGACGCAGGCATCAGCTCCCTGAAAATAGAGGGTAGGCTGAAAGATATTCCTTACGTGAAGAACGTGACAGCCTACTACCGCCAAGCCTTAGACAAGATATTAGAGGGGAAGGAGTACGCACCCGCCAGCTCAGGCCACTGCACCTACACCTTCACACCCAACACGGACAAGAGTTTCCACAGAGGCTCGACCAACTATTTCCTGCACGGCAGGCAGCGGGACATCATCCAACCCGACACCCCAAAATCCATCGGCGAGAAGATCGGAACCGCCTATTCACAGAAGGGTGAGATCATCGTCCGCACGGACAAGGCACTATCCAACGGAGACGGATTCTGTTTCATCGACCACAACGGAGAGTTCCACGGGTTCAGGGCCAACACCGTCCATGGAGATGTCATCGTACCGGCGGAAAAGATTACCCTGCCGCCACGCACCACGCTCTTCCGCAACTTCGACCAAGCCTTTGAGCGACTCCTCTCCAAAGAGTCAGCCGAGAGGAAGATCGACGTGCAGATCACCCTCACAGAGACAGAGGAAGGCTTCGAAGCCACCGCCACAGACGAGGACGGCATATCCGCCACCCTGCCCCTCCATGAGGGAAAGACCCCCTGCGAAAACGAGGAGCGGCAAAGGGACAACCTGCGCAACATCTTCACGAAGAGCGGCAACACCATCTTCCACGTCACAAACGTGGAGCTCAACTGCGGCATCTATTTCATACCCGCAGGAAAAATCACCCAATGGAGGAGAGAACTGCTGCAACAGTTAGAAACAGAGAGGGAAGCAAAGAGAGAAAAGTCCCGCCTAATCTTCCCGCAGACCACGCATGACTTTCCGCTGAAAGAGTTGGACTACACAGGAAACGTGCACAACGAATCGGCAAGACGCTTCTACCAACAACACGGAGTGGAGAAAATCGCACCATCCTTCGAGAGCCGTCCACCCCAGCACGTACCCGTCATGATCTGCAAGCACTGCCTGCGCCACACATTAGGCTACTGCAAAAAGCAAGACAAAGCGGCGAACGAGATCCAAGAGCCATTAACCCTCATCGCCAACAACGGGAAGGAGTATCGCCTCTCGTTCGACTGCCTCAACTGCGAAATGAGCATCATCGCCCAATAAAATTCAAACGCCAAAACACCGAAAAAAGGGAAGGGATATCCGCACCATCCATAATCTTAATAATCGTCAAGAAAAGATGTGGAATGCAGAGCGTTGCTTCGAAGTGGCACAGTTTTTGCATTTTCAAACAGGTCGCACAAAACCACAAACACAATATTTTTGACAATCCGTATTCTTCGCACAAATAGCCATTAAGATTTTACAAAACAAGCACATACACATCAAAAACAATCACAACGGCAAGCAAGAAATATTGCAATAATAAGAAAAGTGGGGAACAGAAAAGTGACAAAAATTACAAAATTGTAGATTTTCGCCACAACACGAATCATTCATTAAAACTAACTTTGATAACGCAAAAGGCCGATTGCAAAAGGGGTATCAGGCACTATCAGTATATCTATCAAATGAGCAGAACAACGATGAACTGGCCCCACCTTAAAAATTTATTTTATTAACATTTTAAACTAAAGAAAAAATGGAATTGAAAAAAATCCTTGTGGCAACCATGGGAGTTGCAATGTCAGTATGCGCAGCGAACGCACAATGTTGGTGGAGTACGAGTAATTATGGATTGTACAATGGTCCGGCAACAGGAAGTGCAAGTAACGTGGCTATCGGAATCACGCCAACCTCAAGCACTGCGAATTACAAATTGTACGTAAAGGGAGCGACCTACCTAAACGGAGCGTTAACCGTTAATTCAACTGCAAAAGTGAACAGTAGTTTAACGGTTTCTGGCACCACCACAATGAACGGGAGCCTCATCTGTAAAGGAACAGACAATAGGTTCAATAAATGGTTGAGAGTGTATGCGACAGATGAAGCGAATAAAGTCAACCTCCTCATTTCGAAGGATAACCGCGTCACAGAGGGAATGAGCATCTCCTCATCAGGCAAAAACAATTATGCAGACTTGTCTCTCTCTGCGATGAACTTCTCTTTTATCACAGATGGCAACGCCAAAATAATGACGATGAAAAAGAACAACGTTAACATGCTCGCAAACCTTGACGTGACTGGCAAGATCACCTGTCACAATGAAATCGAGGTGGCTGAGGTGTTGAAGGCTAATCAAATCAAGGCGCAGGACATCAACGTGGAGTTGAACAACGCAGCCGACTATGTATTCGAAGAGAACTACAACTTGCGTCCGCTCAGCGAGGTGGAGAGCTACGTGAAGGAGAACAAACACTTGCCAGGCGTACCATCCGCTGCAGAGATTTCAGAGAACGGCATGAGCGTATCACAAATGAGCAACTTGCTGCTCGAGAAGGTTGAGGAACTCACCCTCCACATGATCGAGTTAGAGAAAGAGAACAAAGCATTGAAGGCTGAAGTTGAAATGTTGAAAAAATAATCAAAAATAACCATGAGAATAAAATTATTTATTTCATTATTTTTGCTATCCACCTCGCTTCTCTCCTGGGCATCAGAATTCCCTGACATGTTTAAAAAATCGGGGAAAACAGCGTCCAACATATACGCTATAGTCGTTGTCGGAGGAAGTGAAGAAGGAAGGCATCTATGGGATGGAGCAAAAACTTATCAATTCCTGACCAGATACATGGGTGTTCCAAAAAACCATATAAAAACATGTTCAGGAGGTGGAGATTCAGGAACATTTCACGACTTTGACGGAGATGGTTCACGTGACGTTAATTACCCTTCTACAATAGATGGCATCACTAAAGCATTCAATGCCATTGGGTCAATCACTAATGCAAACAATGAATTCATATTTTTCATTGTAGACCATGGAGGTAACGACAATATCTCTTTATTCAAAGACGGCATCCAGAGTCAAAAGCTTGCACAATTACTGAAAACAAAGATCCCTTGCAACAAGGTAAATGTGTGGCTTCACGCATGCCATAGCGGCTCCTTTATTGACGATTTGAAAAACCACGACAGAAGCCTAACAATTATCACCTCAACTTCAGGAGACCAGACGGCTCATGGAGACGAAGATAATGGTTCGGATTTATTTGACCCATTCTATGGCGCATTAGCTGGACAGTATCGAATCAAGAACAACAGCCACGTTGTCACAGCGGGGAATCTGGAAGCCGACTACAACAACGACGGAGTTGTCTCATATGAGGAAGCATTTGTATTTGCGAAAGACAATGATGACGCAGCCCCGCCGTTAAGCACAAAACTCTACCCGACTGCAGGCTACAACGACATTCCTCGTTTTTGGTCGTCTGACACAGAATATAGATTCTGTCGTCACGAAGATTGGGGCGTTCTAGACGTACCAAACACTATCACCACCGATACGATTAAAGAGGCCATGTATTTGCTAAACGCAAACAACATCATCAAAAACAACGCTAAAGTTACGTATAGCAGCGGCAAATTTATTCGTTTGAAAAAAGGATTCCATGTGGTGAAAGGCGCGAAATTCAAGACTGCGAGGATCGACTGCGAAAAGGAAAAGAGCGGAATTTACGAAGGAGAATTGAGACATCTCACAGTAGGTGAGGATGAGTTCTACGAAGAGTCATTTGAAGAACCGACTACATCAAATCTCACTCTCTACCCTAACCCGACCGATGGAGAATTTTACATCTCCTTCGCTAAAGAAGATGTAGACTTCAACATCTTCATCACCGACATGACCGGCAAGACGGTATACTCCACAAGTGGCATAGGACACGACCAAAAAGTCAACTTGGAAGGTTTGGCAAGCGGAGTCTATTTCGTGCGCATCAGCACGAATGAATTGACCGAAACCCGGAAAGTCATCTTGAGATAAGCAGCAAGGGAAAGACGTGATCTATTGTTTCGGGTCTTCCTCCCGAAACGAAACCTAACCTATCCGCAACGTCTATTCATGGGCGTTGCGGATATTTTTTAATGGTCATTCAAGAGACGACGACATTTTTTTTCAAAAAAAAACACCTAAATGTTTTCAATCATAAAAATAACCTTTATATTTGCGGTGTAATGTTGTGAAACATGATTCTTTATAGATGTAAGGTTTATGGTTTTCTAAAAGCAAGTCATTTAAGGCTTGCTTTTGGTTTTTTCAGCATATAGGTTTCCCCTTCATTTTTCAACACCAACAAGGATTACAATCTACGAATTCTTCTTAGTCACCACCGCCATGACATCCTTCAATACATTAGAACCCAATATCTTAGCAGGCAAAACATACGCAACCACCCCAATCAGCAACTGAACGACCAGCTTCGACATCGCGCTCCAATCCAGGCAATCGACTAAGAAAACAGCCCCCGCCATGAAACAGGAGATGAGCAGGTAAGGGAACACGTCCCGCAACTGCTCCCGGATGGGATAGCGCACCACCTCTCTCACAAAGAACAAATCCACCACGTACGACAACAGGTTGGCAGCCACAAAGCCCCACAACATTTGTTCTATCGTATCATGGAACAGGAAGAGGAACAACAACGTCAAGGAATTGCGGATCACCTCCAACAGAAAATTCTTCTTCGGGAAACCCTTCAGCACCATAAGGTTCAAGTACATGGTGTGCATCGGTGCCACAAGACCCGCGATCGCCAGCACCCGAAAATACGGGACAATAGGCATCCATTTCTCCGTGAGCACCACCTCCACCACATTGTCGAAGCAAGCCATGGCCCCCAACATGATAGGGAAGATGCAGAACGCCACCATGCGCATCATCTTGCGCAGATAATTGAGTTGGCGAGGCTCGTCATCGTTCAGTTTCGAGAGCACCGGATAGGCCACACCCGAAAAGGTGGAGGCGACGATATTGACCGGCAGGAAATAAAACTTGTAAGACTCCGAATAGTAGCCCAAACGCACGTCCCCGAAATAACGTCCGATGATAGGGTTATAGATATACCGCACAAAAGTGTTCATCAGACTCGAACCAATCAGGGAAAAACTGAACGTGAAGAGCTCTCGTATCACGGAGAAGTCCGGTTTGCACTTAGGCCACCAATCGCTGAAAAACCATAGGAGCGCCACACGGACAGCAGGCTGCAACACGATCTGCCACGCCAGCGACCAATAGCCATAGCCCATGAAAATCATCGCGATCGTCACAATGCCCGAGACAAGCGCACTGATAAGGCTGGCGACGGACATCTTCTTGAACGCCAAGTTGCGGGTCAGCACAATGCTCTGCACCACACCGAACGAATTGAAGACGATGGAAAGGAAGAGAAAGGGAGCCAACGAAGCCAGTTCCGGCATGCGATAGTATTCGGCGATCCATCCCGAACAAAGGAACAGCAAGAGGTAGAAGGCCAACCCCAGGAACACATTGAAGCAAAGAACCGCCACATACTCCGCGTCCGTATTGTGCTTGCGCCGCACCATGGCGGAGGTGAATCCGCTCTCCGTCAGGATGTTGGAGAGTGCGGTGAATATCGCCAATGCGCCTATCAGTCCGAAATCGCCAGGCGACAACAGACGAAGCGTCACCAAGCCTACGACAAACGCCACGACTTGGAACCCCACCTTGTCAATCGCATTCCACAAAATGGAGCGAGTGGTCTCTTTTTTCAAATCCTCTGCCATACTACAAAGGTAGTAATAATTAAGAATTATGAGTTAAGAATTATGAGTTAAGAGTTGCCGAGGCCCATTACACCACAGATTTTGTTTCTACTCATTAATTTACTATCTTTACAAGCAAATACAATAGTATTCCTTAATGCATATATTAACATTTAATAGATACTATAATATGCCATATATTTACACACTGGAGCAGGATTCCGTCGATGATTTGACGAAATTATTGGCAGGTAATCTGCAAAAGAGGCGGTTGGAGAAGGGCCTTTCCCGAAGTGCGCTTTCCATGATGAGCGGTGTTCCCGCACCGACCATCGCCAAGTTTGAGCAGCAACACATCATCGCACTCACCTCCTTTGTGGCATTGGCACAGGCTTTAGGCTATACGACCGACATCAAGCAACTCCTTTCCGAACCGCACTTCTCCACAATGGAGGAGTTGGAGACCATCAACAGAAATAAAAACAGGAAGCGAGGCAGGAATGAAATCGGTAGATAAACTAAGCGTGCAGATGGGCGAACGACGTGTGGGATCATTGACGATGGCCCCAGACGGACGTCGTTGTGTATTTGAATACGACAAGGAATGGATCGCGACAGGGTTCTCCATCTCACCCATCGAATTGCCCTTGCGCACAGGATTGTTCATCGCCCAACCAACACCCTTCAGCGGAAATTTCGGCATCTTCGAGGACAGTTTGCCAGACGGTTACGGCCGTTATCTACTGAACAGGATGCTCAAAAAGCAGGGGATAGACGAGCTGGGGCTAACACCAATACAACGGCTAAGCATAGTGGGCAGTTCGGGCATGGGCGCCTTATGCTATGTGCCGAAAACATTGGTGGGTGAGGAGAAATCACTCCCCGCCCTCGACCGTCTGCAGCAGATGGCGCTAGACGTGCTCTCCGAAAAAACGGACAAGGACGAGGATGTGCTCTATTTCAACAGCGGCAATTCGGGTGGCTGCCGCCCGAAATGTCTGATGAAGGACGACGAAGGTGAATGGTTGGTGAAATTCCGCCACACCTACGACCCAGTGGATATGGGCAAAGAGGAATACCGCTACCATGAAGCGGCCCGGCGTTGCGGAATCAACGTGACGGACTACCGCCTGATTAACGGCAAATACTTCGCCAGCCGTCGATTCGACATGGAGGATGGGCATCGTCTGCACATAGCCACAGCCGGGGCATTGCTTGGGGTCTCCATCCAAATGCCCACACTTGACTATAAGAATCTGCTCAGCCTAACTGGCTACTTGACGCAAGATCCTCTGCAGGTGGAAGAGATGTTCCGGAGAATGGTGTTCAATGTCTTAGCGGAAAACAAAGACGATCATCCGAAGAACTTCTCCTTCATTTGTCGGGAAGGCAAATGGTCATTGTCACCCGCATACGACCTAACCCATTGCGTGGCCGGATATAACGGGGAACATGCCACATCGGTGAACAACAATGGCCAGCCTTCCGTGGAGGACATGATCACGGTCGGCACTCAAATCCGCATATCCCGCAACCGTTGCACCAAAATCATCGAAGAGGTAGGAGATGTAGTGAAGGGACATCTCTCCATTCCCACAAATTTATTTACCTTTGTGGAAAGAAAACGAAAGGATTGAATATGACGAAACGGGTTTGTGTCTACTGCGCATCCAGCACACAAGTGGATGAAGCGTACAAGCGGGAAGCGAGGAGATTGGGTGAGGTGCTCTCAAAGAACGGCATCGCCTGCAACTACGGAGGCGGAGCGGTCGGTCTGATGGGGGAACTGGCGCAGTCCATGCTCGACCACGGAGGAGAGATCACGGGCATCATTCCCCGCTTCATGGTGGAGAGAGGATGGGACAACCCCAAGGTGACGGAGGTGGAGACCTCCTCCATGCACACAAGGAAGGAGCGGATGACCAAGGACGTGGACGCCGCCATCGCCTTGCCTGGTGGCTGCGGCACCCTGGAGGAACTGATGGAGATCATCACATGGAAACAACTGGGGCTCTTCCTTAAGCCTATCGTCATCGTCAACGTCAACCATTTCTTCGCCCCCCTCCTCGCCATGCTAGACAAATGCGTGGGGGAGAAATTCATGTCGGAGAAGCTAAAGAAGACATGGACCGTCGTCAACCGCGCCGACGAAGTGCTGACCGCCATAGAGGAGGGGCACCCGTGGGGAGAAGAGGAGTCCAACAAATACGCAAGCCTATAGCGCCATGGAGATAAGCAAGGAAGAGAGGGAATGGTTCCGGCTACTGTCCGGCAAGAGAGCCTCGCTGGCGGAGCAACTGAAGGATCCGGCGGCGGCCGGCTTCTGGAACTCCGTCGTGGACAAATATTCCGACGAGGCGCACTTCCTCTACGAACTGCTGCAAAACTCCGACGACGCACAAGCGACGGAAGTCCACATCCACTTGCACAAAGAGAGTCTGGAGTATATCCACAACGGCTCGGTACGGTTCACCCTGACAGACCCCAACCGGGAGGATGACAAGGGGGCGATCGGCCACCTGAACGCGCTGACCTCCATCGGCGCCAGCAACAAACAAAGCGGCAACTCGATAGGCAAGTTCGGCATCGGGTTCAAATCCATCTTCCGCTATACAGACCGCCCTCACATCGAGGACGACACGCTCTCGTTCGACATCCAAGACTATATCGTACCCGTGCCCGCCCCCCGCACCAAGGAGGGAAGGAAAGCCGGCGAGACCTACTTCCAATTCCCCTTAAAGGATGCGGAGAGGGATTACCAAGACATATTACAGAAGCTTCGGACGCTACACCACCCCCTCTTTTTCCTATCACACCTGAAAAAGATAGTTTGGGACACGAACAACGGCGCCCACGGAGTGTACCAGCTAAGCACGGAAGGCGAGACAAAAATCGGCGCCATCACCTATGCGTTCCTCACCATGTCGCAAAATGACGGGGAGAATCGCCAGACAAAGCACTTCCACCGCTACACGGACGGATGCGCCATCGCCTTCGAATCAAATGCCCTGCGTGCGCCCCAACCATTGGAACAGGAGGAGAACATCTACTGTTTCTTCCCGACCAAGGAGTCTTGTCCGCTCCCCTTCGTGATCCATGCGCCCTTCCTGCTGACCGACAACAGGGAGAGCATCAAAAACCATGAGGCATGGAACATCCAGCAGGTGCAAGCCATAGGCGAATTGGTGGGGAAAGCCCTGCGCCACCTCGCACAGAGCAATCTGTTGAAGGATACGCTCTTCGATATTATCCCCTTGGAGAAAAATATATTCATCAAGAAGGCAGGGCCACATTTCCTAGCGCCCATCTATACGTCCATCGTCCAAACATTGCGCACGCAACCCCTGTTTTTCACGGACAATGGAGAATACGTGGATGCCACCCGCACCCGACACACGGAGGATAGATTGCTACGAGAACTCTTCAGCGGAGCGCAAGAGGAAATCCTTCCCGACGGATCACAAAGGGAATGGTGCTTCAAAGAATTATACAGGAGAGAGGAGCCTCAACGCTCCATTATCCATAATTATCTAAAGGAGAATCAATTAGCAGCCAACATAGTCAGTATAGAGGATATATTGGACGCCATCACCGCCTTCGACATCGAGCGGCAAAGCATGGAATGGCTGAAGAAATTCTACCAATGCTTGGCCAAGAACAGGGTATACCTGAAGGAAGAGCCTGTCATCCTCTGCGCCGACGGCAAGGCAAGGGCGCTCGGTCTCGTGTGCGGAGGGAATGCCCCGTCGCAGGCGTTCGCAGGAGAGACCGACTCCTCCCAATCCGTCCATCCAGCCCTTTGGGAGGACGAGAAATGCAGGCGTTCTCTCTCTTCCCTAGGGATAAAAGAGCCTGGCCCGCAAGCCGAGGTGGAGCAACAGATACTACCCCTCTACCGGGAAGGGAGAACCCACCTTTTAGGTGAAGCGGAGGTGCTCCACCACCTCAGGCGCATCACAGACTGCTACCAGTCCTTGTCCGCACAGGGAGGCGAACGTGAAAGATTCGTCAGCCACCTTAGGGAGATACCTTTCCTTCCAACAGTAGACCAAGCGGGCAACCGATGCTTCAGCAGGGCCCATCAGACGGTCCTACGCACTTCCCTGCTCAATGATTATTGGGAAGGATGCACAGATATATACTTTCTTGATAACCAAACGATTGCGGACGCTATCCTTCCTGAAAACAGAAGCACATTCTACGAATTCCTCCTACAATTGGGGGTACAAACCCATCTGACGATCCGTGACGTGACACGTACCCCCTTGGAGGCGAAACAGTTAGGATTAGACCTGAACCCAGTGAGCCTAAGGCAATACGACAAGGGAGCACAGGAGATCACAGACAAGGAGATCTGCGGGTGGGACCACTTCATCCAGCATCTCAGTCCGAAGCGTTCCGCAGCCTTCTTCCGCCTGCTCAGCGAGGAGATCCAACGGACAACCTCCTTCCTTTTCGCGCAGTCGCTCATGGGGGACTACAGCTACGTGGAGAAGGGAAAACAGACCAGGACGCAGCAACGCATCGTCCACACGACCGCCCGAAAGGTCATCTCCGAGGCCAAGTGGATATACGACAAGGCAGGGGAAGCCCATACTCCCGGAGAGATCGGGGAAACCAGCCAACTCTCCCCACTCTACAGCATCGCCAGCAACGATATATTCTTCTTCCTAGGCATAAAGATTTCGGACGATTTGAAGGGCTTGACGAAAGAGCAGAAGGAGTCCATCGACATCGTGAACAAGTTCAAGGAGTGCGGATTCACCATCCGCGACATGGAGAAACTATTGGAGGATATCAAAGCGGGAAAGGAGCGTCAATAATCCCTTTAGAACGCACAATGAATCATCGTTTTAGGCATAAAAAACGCCCATCCACAAGAAAAACACACATTTTTGCCTGAAAGAAACCACTCGCACATATATTTGAGCCATCAATTTGATGTTTATTATTCAAATTTTCCTTAATTTTACAAAAGAATTGGGGAAAAATGATTTGGGACATAGCCTACATAATACTCTTTGTAGTTTACATCTACACGATATTCACCACCATCATCTTCATGTTGGTGGAGAATCGCAACCCTGTCAAGTCCATCGCATGGATACTGGTCTTGATATTCCTGCCGGTGATTGGATTCCTCTTCTACATTCTTGTGGGCAGGAAGTTCAGGAAGAGGCATGTGATCTCCAAGCGAAGCCTGCTCATCAACAAGAAGAGCAACACATCCGATTTGACGGAGCTCCCCAAGCTCAATCTGACCGACACGCAGAGAAGCATCGCCACATTGGCCTACAAGAACAGTGACGCACCCATCCACGAGAACAACAAGGTGGATATCTTCACGAAGGCGGACCAGTTGTATGAATCCATCATAGCCGACCTACATGCGGCCAAGCACCACATCCACATGGAGTACTACATTTTCCTGGCGGACAAGATAGGTTCGAAGGTGATGAGCGTGCTGAAGGAGAAGGCGAAGGAGGGCGTTGCGGTGAGGGTGATCATCGACGACGTGGGCAGTTGGCAATTGAAGAAAAAGAAAATCAACGAGTTGCGAGAGGCAGGCATCGAGGTGCAGAGCTTCCTCGAGGTGGGTTTGCCTTACATCAACAGCCGTGTGAACTATAGAAACCACCGCAAAATCATCGTCATAGACGGTGTGGTGGGCTACACGGGCGGTTTCAACATAGCGGACCGTTACGTGGAGGGGTTGAGTTGGGGTCCTTGGAGGGACACGCACATCAGGATAGAAGGAAGCGCGGTGCTTGGTCTTCAGAAGAATTTCCTCATGGACTGGTTCTTCGTGAAGAGGGAATTGATAGAGGACACAGCCTATTATCCCGCCCAGGAGAAGAAAGGCGACTGCTTGGCCCAGATCGTCATCAGCGGACCGGACATGGTGTGGGAGAGCGTGATGCAGATATTCGCGAAAGCCTTCATGGAAGCCAAGGAGCGTATCTATATCGAGACCCCTTATTTCCTGCCGCCGGAAAGCCTGATCACCGCCCTGCAGACCGCAGCCTTGTGTGGCGTGGACGTGCGCATCATCCTGCCGATGAAATCAGATGCGAGGGTGACGCTCTACAGCACCTACTCCTACCTCGACCAGATGTTGAAGGCAGGCATAAAGGTGTACTTGTACCAGCCGGGCTTTATCCACAGCAAGATTGTGGTGGCCGACGACATCGCCATCATCGGAAGCGCCAACATGGATTTCCGCAGCTTCGAACAGAATTTCGAACTCAATGCGATCATGTATGATGCATCGATAGCGCAGAGAATGATCGATATATACCACGATGACCTACAATCATCCGTTGAAGTCAAAAAAGAAGAATGGGCGACACGCCGCTTCAGCCAAAAGATCAAGGAATCATTGGCTAGGCTATTCAGTCCGCTTCTCTAAACAGTAAATTACTTAAAGCAAAATGAACGAATTTTTAGAAATAGAAGAAAAGATCGTTTCCGCACTGAAGACAGTGTATGACCCGGAAATACCAGTGAACGTTTATGACCTCGGACTCATCTACAACATTGATGTGAAGGAGGATGGTGTGGTGGATATTGAGATGACGCTCACCGCCCCTAGTTGTCCCGCAGGAGAATACCTTGTGGAGGATATACAGATGAAAATCAATGGCATAGAGGGAGTGAAACAATGCAATGTGAACATTGTCTTTGAACCAGAGTGGACCAAAGAAAGGATGTCCGAGGAGGCGCTACTGGAGTTGGGTTATCTATAAGCAGACATGGAAGCATCTGAGAAAAAAATATACTTTGCGTCCGACGCCCACCTCGGGCTGACGGTCTACGAGGACAGGTTCACGGCGGAGAAAAGGCTGATCCGTTGGATGGATAGCATCAAACCAACGTGCAAAGCCTTGTACTTCGTAGGGGACATGTTCGACTATTGGTTCGAATACAAATACGTCGTGCCCAAAGGCTTCGTCCGCTTCATAGGCAAGATGGCGGAGTTCATCGACGATGGCATACCCGTCTACCTCTACACGGGCAACCACGACGTGTGGATGTTCGGTTATTTCCAGCAGGAGATAGGTGCCACCATATACACCCAAGAGACCACACTAACCCTCGACGGGAAGAAGTTCTACGTTGCCCATGGCGACGGGTTGGGCGACCCTAGCCTATCCTTCCGTTTCATGAGAGGATTCTTCCGCAACAAGGTCTGCCAATTCTTCTACAAATGGATCCATCCAGACCTGACCATGCCTTTCGGACTAACCTGGTCGCACTTCAACAGGAAGAAGAAACAAGGGAACGAGGCGGAGTCCTACTTGGGAGAAGAGAGGGAGTACCTAGTGCAGTTCGCCAAGAAGCATAGCGAGACGCACGACATAGATTTCTACGTCTTCGGACACCGTCACATAGCCTTGGACCTAAGCATCGGGCAAGGGAGGAAGGTGGTGATCTTAGGAGACTGGATCACCAATTTCACCTATGCGGTGTGGGACGGAGAGCAACTTGAACTGAAGAAATACGAAGAGAGCGAATAAGGCAAAAGAGCTATCCTAATAATTCTAAAAAAACGTAGGAGAAAAGAGTAGCGGGAAGAGTAAGAAGGAAAACGGGAACTGTTTTTTATTAATTTCGCAATACAAACCAACGGAGAAGAAGCATGGCACAACCATTGGCAGAAAGAATGCGTCCGAAGACGTTAGACGAATACGTCGGCCAAAAACATTTGGTCGGTGAGAATGGTGTGCTTCGTAGGATGATGGAGCTGAAACACATTCCTTCGTTCATCCTATGGGGACCTCCCGGCGTGGGGAAAACCACGCTGGCCCGCATCATCGCCAACCAGATGGAGCGTTCCTTCTTCACATTGAGCGCCATCAGCTCGGGCGTCAAGGATGTCCGTGACGTGATAGACAAAGCCAAGAACTCCAGGTTCTTCAATTCGGAGCCCCCTATCCTCTTCATCGACGAGATACACCGTTTCTCCAAGGCGCAGCAAGACTCCCTCTTGGCGGCGGTGGAACAGGGTGTCATCACGCTCATAGGCGCCACGACGGAGAACCCTTCGTTCGAGGTCATCACCCCTTTGCTCTCCCGTTGCCAAGTCTATGTGCTCAAGCCCCAGACCGACGAGGACCTGCTTGCGCTGGCCCACCGCGTGGTGGAAAAAGACGAAGAGCTGAAACGCAAGAAGATTTTCTTCGACGAGACCGACTCCCTGCTACGGTTTGCGGGTGGTGATGCGAGGAAACTGCTCAACATCATCGACCTGGTCGTCAGTGCGGAGCCGGACGACGAGGAGGTGCACTTCACCAACGACAAAGTGACGGAGCGCCTGCAGGAGAACCCCAACGCATACGACAAGAACGGGGAGATGCACTACGACATCGTCTCCGCCTTCATCAAATCCATCCGGGGAAGCGACCCAGACGCCGCCATCTATTGGCTGGCCAGGATGGTGGACGGAGGAGAGGACCCCAAGTTCATCGCGAGGAGGCTTGTCATATCAGCGGCGGAGGATATCGGCCTCGCCAACCCGAATGCGCTCCTATTGGCCAACGCCTGCTTCGACACCATCCATAAGATCGGATGGCCCGAGGGCAGAATCGTATTGGCGGAGACCACCATATACCTCGCCACCAGTGCGAAGAGCAACTCCGCCTACCTCTCCATAGACAAGGCTCTGGAATTCGTCAGACAAAACGGGAACCAACCCGTACCGCTCCATTTGCGGAACGCTCCGACGAAGCTCATGAAGAATTTGGACTACGGGAAGGAGTACAAATATTCCCACGACTACAAAGGACACTTCGTCGTGCAGGAATTCCTTCCGAGCAAGATATCCGGCACACAGTTCTGGACACCGCAGGACAATGCGGCGGAGAATAGGCTGGCGGACAACATGAAACGCCTCTGGGGCGACAAAAAGAATTATAACAACATGTAACTCATATAGTCATGAAACACCCAATACTCACGGTTCTAGCCATCTGTTGCGTCCTAAACGTGTGGGCGGACGGGACACCCAACAGGAATGTGGAGATCGCAAAACACATGGACATATTCAATGCGGTATACAAAGAATTGGATTTGCTATACGTGGACACTATTGAGCCCCAGAAAACCATCAAAAAAGGCATTGACGAGATGTTGTCATCGTTGGATCCATACACCAACTATATCCCGCAAGACGATATGGACAAACTCAAGATGATGACAACGGGCGAATACGCGGGTGTGGGTTGCGTGATCTCGCAAAAGAAGGACGGCATTCTGATCACTGACGTATACGAAGGAATGCCCGCCCAACGAGCAGGCATCCGCACAGGAGACCTCATCGTGGAAATCGACGGGAAATCCACGGTGGGACTGAGCGTGACGAACGCCAGTGAACAACTCAGGGGAGAATCGAAAACGCAAGTGGCAGTAACAATAAAACACGCCAACGGAGAAAAGACAAAGACCGTCATCACCAGAGAAAAAATAGCCATCCCCGCCATTCCGTTCTATTCGGAGATAGAGCCAGGCATCGGCTATATCTACATCAACGGATTTACCGAGAAAGCGGCGTCCCAATTCAAGGAAGTCTTCCTCGAACTGAAAAACGAGAAGAAAATAAAGAAACTGATCATCGATGTGAGGGAAAACCCGGGAGGCATACTAGACGAGGCCGTCGATATCATCAACATGTTCGTGGACAGGAAATCCACCGTTGTATACACCAAGGGGAAAAACCCCAACCTCAACAAAACATACAAAGCGATGCGCGACCCTATCGACAAGGAGATGCCCATCGCAGTGCTTGTGAACCGCAACTCGGCATCCGCCGCAGAGATTGTGGCAGGTTCCCTGCAAGACATGGACCGAGCCGTCATCATCGGAGAACGCACCTTCGGGAAGGGACTGGTGCAAACCACAAGAGACCTGCCTCACGGAGGAAACCTCAAAGTGACCATCTCGAAATACTATATCCCAAGCGGACGGTGCATCCAGGCGATTGACTATTCGAAGAAGACCGGGAAGGAATATTCACAAAGGATTCCAGACAGCCTCACCCACGAGTTCAAGACCATCCACGGAAGGACCGTCAGGGACGGAGGAGGTATCAACCCGGACATCTTCTCGGCTGACACCGTCACATCAACCGCAGAGTATTATCTCTATGAGAAAGATATCATCTTCGACTACGTCACGGAGTACCAGAAGAAGCATCCTTCCATTCCAAACATCAAAGAATTCACCTACACGGATGCGGACTATGAAGAGTTCAAAGCATTCGTGAAGAGCAAGGACTTCACCTACAAATTGTTCTCGGAGAGCTACCTCACATCCCTCAAGGAGTCGTTAAAGGAGGAAGGCTACGCAGAATACGCGGAGGCTGAAATCAACGCCTTAGAAGCGAAATTGAAGCATGACATCGACACAGACCTCAATCTCTTCAAAAAAGAAATCGTCAGAAGCATCAGCATAGAAATCGCCAAGCGATACTATTATCAAACCGGCATGATCATCGAATCGCTCAAGTTCGACGACTGCAAGAACGAAGCCATCAGGCTACTAAACGATTCGGAGCGATACAAGAAGATCCTATCAGGGGAACTGGACGAGAAGAAATAACACAAAGAATTTTCGTATGAAAGCGATGATATTCGCCGCAGGCTTAGGTACGCGGCTAAAACCCATAACCGACACTTTACCCAAAGCCTTGGTGCCTGTCGGCGGACGCACACTGCTGGAGCATGTGGTCACAAGGCTTGCGGAACAAGGATTCGATGAGCAGATCATCAATGTGCACCACCACGCGGACAAAATAATCGAATATCTGAAAGAGAAGAGAAACTTCGGCATCAGGATTGAGCTATCAGACGAACGGGAGATGCTACTCGACACAGGAGGAGGAATCCGCAAGGCTGCGCATTTCTTCAACGACGGAAAGCCCTTCCTGGTGCATAACGTGGACATCCTATCGGACGCCGACCTCAAGGGACTATACGAAATCCACAAGGAGAGCGGAAGCGCCGCCACCCTACTCGTCAAGGAGAGGGAGACCTCCCGTTACCTCTATTTCGACGAAGGGAACCGTCTGAGGGGGTGGAAGAACCTTAAAACAGGAGAGAAGAAGTCCCCTTTCAGCGACTTCAATCCAGAGCACAACAACAAGTTCGCCTTTTCAGGCATACACGTGATATCCCCTAGGATATTCACGCTAATGGAACACTACCCCGAAAAATTCCCCATCATGGATTTCTACATTGAGAATGCGGGGAGGGCGGAGATCCGATGCCACGTGGACAACCAATTAAAGATGATAGATGTGGGGAAATTAGACAGTCTCAAAGAGGCGGAGGAACACTTCCGCGACCTATAAGGGGAGGAGTTCCGCTCCTCACAACCAACGAACAAAAAGGCTGACGGAAACCCGCCAGCCTTTTTCATATTAGATTCAACTATAATCAATGGATGATAGGAACCACGCGGAAGTTATCCACGCACATCATGATTTGAGGTTCTCCCTCTGGTTGACCGAACTGCAGGAAGCTTAAGTTCGTAGCCTTCTTCAAGTCGAAGTTGCCGTCAAACGGATCCGTATCGCTCTTTACTCCATGCCAGAACTCCGTCAAAGGAATCGTGATGGTAGTCCATGAATCCGTATAGAACCCATCCGAGCAATCCTTGTAAGGCTCCCAGAAACAGATCGGAGAAATCTCACGACCATGCTTGTCCGGAGAATCGATAGGACCGAAGAAGATCTCCGTCTTAATACCCTTGTAAGCCACCTCTTTAGGCACATACACCTCAAACTTGAGGGCCAACGAGCTCAAGTCGTAAGACTCGAAAGCCTTCGTTGCCACAGAGATAGGACCACGTCCACCCTCTTGCGGGTTAGCCACATACTGGATATACATACATTGGTTCATCATCCAAGGATGATCATACTTGCCATAGAGCAAGCCATAGTTGCCACTACAAGGCTGAGGCAATTTAGCGCCATTCACGAAAGGAGAGATCTCCGTACCCATTTCCAACGTACCAGTGATCAACTCACCATTCTCGTCGAAAGGATTGTATCCTCCCCAAGTCGCGAGCCTGTAATCAAAGTTCACGATAATGTTACGATTATCACGGAAGAAGAATTTTGAAAGGATAACCTTATCCCCACACTTTATCTTCAGTTGACCGTCCTCGGAGCCTTCCGGAACGACCACGGAGATTTGATTGTTGGAAGATTCCACAATCTTAGCTGGGAAATCAGCTCCCGGGAACATAATCTCGCAGTTCTTCAAATTGCTACCGTAGATAACCGCTGTCTGTCCATCAGGAACATACTCACACAACATTCTTTCCATCACGGGTTCATTCGTACATGACCCTCCGTTCTGCTGAACAGAACCTCCCCCATTGTCGCAGCTAGCCAGACATCCAGCGATAGCCAACGATACTATAAACACAAAATTTCTTTTCATGGTGAATTTATTATTTATAACTAATATTCAATTCGACAATTAAAAGGGAAGACCCTTAATGATATCCCCCTCTATATATACAAAATTAAGAAATTTCGTCAAACTCGCAAATCGAAAAAGACTTTTTTATCATCGAATAAGAATAAATCTCACGGAATCAATCCATAAAATTTTCTACTCCACTGTTGGCTGACGGGAAGGTGTCTTCACCTCAGATCTTGTCCCGGAAGCGATTTGATCCCTATTATTAGAAGGCAGCGTGATTCCCAGTTTCAGGCCTGCGGAAAAAAGCCGCACCTTATCAACGATGCGAGTAGCGAACACGCTTTCATTGTCCACGAAGAAATCGTCCCAAAGGTCCGGCACCTTCTTTCGCTTGTCATTCAAGACGTTAGTCAATCCGTAATCGCAATAAAATCCGCTATAGAACATCATCTTATCCGAGATGGAGAAATTAAAACCGAGCTCACCATAAACTGCGAAAGCGAGCTTCGTCTTAATAGCGCCACTAGCATACGGTTGGCTGTTGACGAAACCATGATGAGGCAAGTCCTTTATGACGACATTCGTTTGGGGATAATAACCACTGACGGCATACGTTCCCTCGGACACCTTATAGCGAGCAAGGATTGGCACCACTAGCTTACCGCCCAATCCGGCGACCATATTCGCCTTGTCTGAAAAAGGGATCTTATAATAGAACCCCAACGGAAACTCAAAGGAGAACATCCGCTCCTTCTCCTCCCAGTCGGAGAAAGACTCTATCAAATCAAACGACTGACCATTCTCCTGGTCATATGAAGGAGTGACGGCACAACCATCGAGTTTGGTCTTTGAGTTATACATCAGGAAATCCGCACCACTTCCCAAACCGAAGTTCGTATTCTGGAAGAAAAAGACATACCGAGAGCTGAGGGTGAAGCCGAATGAGAGAACTGACTCCGCACTCTTCTCGCCCGAATCAAGAGGGCGGTCAAGGGTCGGGTCAAAGAAGAAGGTATTCAATCCGCCACCCACTCCAAACGAAAGCATTTCACCCTGTCCGAACACGTTCAAAGAGAAGAACAAGGCTGCGATAAACAAAATCCTTTTCATAACCAGCATCTCAACAATCAAAATTATTTTTTCAATTCACCAGCGCGGGAGACAAATTGGCACGAAGCCCTCCTTTCGTCCTCAAGAACGACGATACAAACGTACCGTCCATCCCTAATCCACACCTCATTTTCCTTTTTCACGATATCCGTCCAGTACGTCAGCTTTCCGTCAATTGTATAGACATACATCCTGGCGCCAGCGAGTTCCTCGTCTTTCACCCCATGGACATAGACCGTCACCATACCCCTATTCGTATACACCGGATAGGATGAGATGGAGAACGGAACATCCAAAGGCTCGAAATACTTGCCACAGACATACATCGTGTCATTGTTGGTCGTGACGACATGCAACGAATAATACCCATCAAGGCCCGGATACTCGCAATAGTACTGACCTGTAGCGCCTGGGATATCCACATTGTTTTTCCTCCACTGGTATGAGACGAACTCATTTCTGGAATTGTCACACACCACGACATCGTTCCACATGCGCATCACATAACGCACATCATACCCGATACGGATCGGGACAGTCACCACCTTACTGGACTTGCCCTCACCGAACATCTGAGCATTCACCTTGTACTTACCCGGAGCGATACCCTCAGGGACCGTAAACGTGATGGCGCCAGTCTCTCCTTCCTTCACAGAACCCGTGACATTACGGAATCCTTGTGCGATCTCCTCGGAATCGAAGAAGAACTTAAACGAGTCTGGTACACCATTCAAAATTTCGTAATTCAAATAATACTCGTCACCCGCACAGAACTTACGGTTCATATTCTTGTCGCCGAAGAACACGGAGGTTCCGCCCGTAATGCAGGTCCATCTAATCTTGATATCACGGCCATCCACGAAGAGTGAAAGATGCACCACGCTATCACATCCATACTGAGAAAGCAGATTCACCTCATATTCATAATCACCGATATGATTAGCCTCCACCGTGAAGCCATTCTTTTCATAGATCGTACCAGCCTTTGTCGTATCCACCAACCTCACATAATATGGATGTGAGACGACAAGGTTCAACGTCACCACAGAATCACAACCCGTGCTGGTAGTGAATGAATCCACGTAGGTTCCCGGTTTGGTCAGCAGTTTACCCTGCCAATAGAAATCCCCGCACGCCACCTCGTTGAACACAAGGTTATATTCCTTGTTGATGGTAAGCTTCACATCAATGATAGAATCACAACCGTTGGAGCTAGGGAATACGATGAGGGTATCGCCATAAAACTCATACCCCTGCCAGCGGAAAGGCAACTCGCTCTCGCAAAGCGTCCTTCTCACCTTCGTCACGGAAGAATGCTTCACTGTCAGGCTCAACCGAGTAATGCTATCGCAACCCAAGAGAGATTGCAACGTATCAGTGTAAAGCCCACTATCGTAAAGATACCTACCATGCCACTCAAACGAATCACATGTGGTAACGGAAATCATCGTGTCATATATCGGCAAGACATTCAACCTGAAGATGATGAACGAATCACACCCCGCCTTCGTCGTAAGGACAACACGGGAGGTGTCACTGTGGATTTCATATCCATTCCATATGATAGGAAGCTCATTCTCACAAACCGTGTAGAAGATGGTATCCTCGTTGTACTTCGGATAATTGATGGTCAAATCAATGGAAACGATGCTATCCTCTCCGGTTTCCGTTTTTATCAGATCATAATAGATTCCGCTCTCCGTCAACGTCAATCCTTGCCATTCGTACGAAATACATGCGTTCACCTTTTCCGGTTGCTTCTCAGGAGGCGGCAAGATCGTCAGCCCGATCGTCACGATAGAGTCGCAACCAACGGAAGATACAAGATTTTGGGTGTATATTCCGGAGGAGTCATAACGCATATCGTTCCACTCATAGTATGAGACCGCGCTATCCAGCAGGAACACCTCATAAGACGGAAGAATCGTCAAGTGAAGCGTGATAACAGAATCACAACCAATGGAGGAGGTCAATTTATAATCATAATCGCCAGACTCCATGATTTCCTTTTCATACCACACATACGGTGCGCAGGATGTGTCGCTGAACTCAGACCTAAGAACAGGCAAACGATTCAAGTGAATGGTCACGATAGAGTCACAGCCCAACGAGTTCCGAATGGTCAATGTCGTATCCGACGACACCTCATAATCGTGCCACTTCACGAAGGCCGCATTCTCGCATATATCCACTGTTTCCTCGCCATACGTAGGTTCCAGTATGGTTAGGTATAATGTCAGGATAGAATCACAACCCACAGAAGAGATAAGCGTCTGAGTGTATTCGCCGCTCTCCGTATAGACCGAATCGTTCAACGTGTACGTACCGCAAGCCGTACGATAAATCGTATCCTTCAAGATTGGCAAGATGGTCAAATGGACGGTTATGATGGAGTCACAGCCCGAAGGTGAGCTCACTTTTTTCTGCAGCACCGAATTCTCCGTATAAATCGTACCATCGACCGTATACGAAACGCAGGCCGTATCATACACCTCATTCGTAGGAGAGGACAAGACGATCAGATTCAGACGCACGATGGAGTCGCAACCATTCATCGCAAGGAAACGCTGCTCATACACACCCGTCTCAGTATATACCGAATCATTCAAACGATAGGAAATACAAACCGTATCAAATATCTCAGTAACTGGAGCAGGAAGGATGATCAGATTCAAGGTGATCACAGAATCGCAACCGTTAGAAGAAGGCAACCGTTGCTCGTACGATCCGCTCTTCCGATAAACAGAGTCATTCAACACATAAGAGCCGCAAGCCGTATCGGTAATGACAGACGTCGGCACATTCAAAATCGTCAGATTCAGTTTAACCACAGAATCGCAGCCCGAAACGGCCTGCAATTTTTGCACGTACACCCCACTTTTCGTGTACGTGGAATCATTCAACTGATAAGAGCCACAAGCCGTTTCCGTCAATTCGATTTCGTAAGAAGGATAAATGACGAGTTCCAGCGTCAGCATCGAATCCCTGCCGTCAGGTGTGACGAGGCGTTGTACATACGTGCCACTCTCCGTGTAAACGGAATCGTTCAAGACAAATGATGAACAAGCGGTATCCCGAACCGTTCCATTCTCCAGATTCAGTATCTTCAGGGTCAAAGTCAGTACAGAGTCGCACCCGATCGACGAGTAAAGGTGTTGCACGTAAATGCCACTCTTCGTATAGACCGAATCGTTCAGGATATAGTACGAGTATGCCGTATCCACAATCGTACTGTACTTGGTTGGCAAAACGGTCAGATGAAGGATAGAGGTGGAATCCGCCCCCGACGCTGTCACATAATGTTTGAGGTAAGTGCCGGACTGGTTGAACAATGAATTATCCCAGAAGATTCCGCCACTACAGGTAGTATCGCTCCACTCCGTCACAATACCCTCCAGAATGGTCAAATCCAACCGCACGATACTATCACAGCCATTTGGAGTCTTGATATGTTGCGTATACAAACCTGTTCGGGTATAGACCGAATCGTTCAATTGATACGACCCATTAGCGATCTCCGTGATGAGTGTGTCGCCCGCAGGATTAATGTCCAGCACTAAGAACAGCAATGAATCGCAACCATTCGCCGCCGTCAGCTGTTGTTCATACACGCCCGACTCGGTGTAAGTCTGGCCATTGAGGGTGTAAGGTCCACAGGCCGTATCATAGATGGTCCTGCTACTAGGTTCCAAAATCGTCAGATGAAGTTTCACGATGGAATCGCAACTACCTTCCGAAGTAAGGAGTTGCACATAATCGCCGGACTTATTGTACTCATATTCATTCAGGGCATATGAGCCACACGCCGTATCAGTAATCTCCACGACAGGAACAGGATTCTCTATCACCTTCAGGGAGACAAACGAATCGCATCCGATAGCATTCTGGAAACGGATAATGGTATCGCCCGTGACAGACCTACCCTTCCATCTGACAGGGAGCATGCCTTCGCATACGGTAAGGGTATCCGCGCCATAAGAGTTCTCCAAAATCGTCAAATTCAATGTCAGTATCGAATCACAGCCCGTGGAAGAGCGTAAGAATTGCTCATACACACCGCTTTGCGTGTACACAGAGTCGTTCAACGTATAAGAGCCACAAGCCGTATCGGACAATGTTGCGCGAGTAGGCTGATAGACGACAAGATGCAAGGTGAGAATTGAATCACAACCCGTCACCGCGGAGGTGAGCACCTGCTCGTACACACCGCTCTCCGTATAGACGGAGTCATTCAATCGGTACGAAACGCATGCGGTATCATAAATAGTCTCCGTAGCAATCGGCAGCACAACCACCTTCACATCGACCAACGAGTCACAACCCGCCACGTTATGCAGGTTCAATGTCGTATCACCGGAGACCTGCGAGCCATGCCACTCATACGGCAGTTCCTTCACACATACGATGATAGAATCCACACCCAAAGAAGGATTCAGGACCGTCAGGTTCAAATGGATGATGGAATCGCAGACTCCCTCACCATTATGCACCACGAAGACAGGCTCCGTCGTGCTGCTCGCATATTCAACACCATCCCTCCACACATAAGAGTCACAGGAGAATACCGTATCGTACCGCTCATATGATTCATCCGCATAGACCGTCAAATGAGCCGCACCCACTACGACAGGCACGCCGGAGGAAGAGAAAGTCTTTCCATGCCATACAAAAGGAATCGATCCTGGGCAAACCGTCGTATCACGCACGATCGCGAAAGAATCTTCACCGACAAAACTTTTACGTTCAACACTGTACAAGACAGAATCGATCATTGTATTACGGCTAAGATCCGTGACAGCGTAATAGACCATCACGGAAGGAGACTCATAGACATTCAGTTTCAGGTCTACCCCATTAAAATCCTCATACGAAACACCATCCAAACTATATTGGAAGAGAAGGGCGGATACGTCGTCGCAATTATCGGACACATGATCCGTCACATCGCTCAATGGCACACGGAAGGAGACATCCCCCCGAACGGAATCAGCCACCGAATGGATACGATTGCCATAAGAGATACCCAAAGAATCCACCTTAGGTGCGGTAGCGTCTAACACCCTCACCTGCTGATAGAAGTCCGGATTGCTTACCGTATACGTGAGGCCATCATTAGCCACAATACCCACACGCCATGAGATGGAATCGCCATCAACAAATTCATAATAATCGTCCGCCGAAGCATATTGAACGATGCCATGATTGATTCGATAAGCACACAACGTATCCGCAAGATCATACGAGCATCGATCGATGAAGTCCGGCATATAATCCCTTAGACGGACTCTCGCCTTACAATTATCTCCTGCGAACATCACCAGAGACTTCACATCACCAGACTCTATATCGTGGGTGGAATTGGTCACATAAACAGTCGTATCCGGGCAATACCCTCCCTTAACCGATGTAACCAACATGTATTGATAGTTATCATGACCACTATACTCCCTCGTCACCCTCGTTCTACCATCCCAATCCTCTCCGTGCTGAAGCACACCCTGCTCATACCACGCATATTCGGTATGTACGCCAGACGGGGTATATCCCATGCGGAAGAAGTCTCCGTAACAACCCACTGAATAGACGGTGTCGGCAACGGGCTTATCCACCTTATTGAAAACGGAAAGATGCACATAGACAATTGAATCACAGAGATCTGGTCCATTATCAACCGTATACGAAAGATCATAGGATGAACCACTATTGTAGGTTTTCCCGTCACGCCACTGATAATTTCTGACGTTACAGATCGTCAACGTATCATACCTGTAATACGAGCTGTCGATCCTCACGGAAAGCAAGGCAGCACCTATCTCCGCCGATTCGCCGGCGGCATTGAACACGTGGCCATGCCAGGTGACAGGGAAAGAGGTCGCACAGACAAACGTGTCACGGACTATCGCATACATTTTGCCATCCTTTTCTGTCGCGCGCTCCACAGAATAATCAACGGCACAAGCCTCGGAGATGTTCCCCACCTCATCCGTCACCTTCCAATACAACGTCCTCTCAGTTTGCGTAAAGGCATTCAGGTTGAATGTCAGACCATTATACGGATTAAAATTGACCCCATCGTTGCTGTAGAGCACATCAAAGGAGGAAGCACACTCGCTGGATGCGGCAGAACTAACATCAGAAGGGGAAACGGAGAAACGGGCCTCTCCATTCACGGAATCAATCACCGCGGCGAAGCGTTTGCCCGCTGAAATGTCATCGCAGGCCAGATATGGAGCCGTAAGGTTCCTCACACGGATCAACTGAGGATTGACCGTCTCGTCAGACAATGAAGTGTCCTGGGTATTGATTACAACCTTCCAGTGCAATTCAGTTCCATCTGCGACATTCAGGAGTGACGGTTGGTCAGCAAGGCTCACCCACTCTCCCCTATTCACACGATAATAAACAGACGTGTCAATCGCATTATCGGAACTATATGCAAACGCAGGACGTATCGAGGCCATATCCATCCGCCTCAAATTACATCCTTCGTTCGCCACACTGTCTATCGGCGACATTGCCTCATACACCACCAAGGAAAGATTGGTTTTCATCACCAAGTTCAGTGTGAAGACACTATCACATTTCCCGGCATTCGGTTGATGGTAATCCTCCACACGCACGCTCTCGGTATATGTGACACCATTTCTCCACGTATAAGGCTCCATCGACATGACACTTTCCTCCACATAGAATGAGCTGTCGACATGCACCGTCAGCAAAGCGGCGCCCACCTCTGCTTGTTCACCGCTATAGGTGAAGGTGTATCCATGCCAAACGAATGGTAGTTCGCCCACACAAAGCATTGTGTCACGAACGATCGCATACTTCTTGGAAGCGACCTCCGTATTTCTCTCCACGCCATACTCAATAGAACAAACGGACGATTCATTACCCGCCTCATCGCTCACATTCCAATACAACGTAATCGTAGGCTGGGTGAAGACATTCAACGGGAATGATCCCACCGCATTGTATTTCGAGAATGAAAGGCCATCCGTACTGACGAAAACAGTGAAATCAGTAGAGCAGTTATCGGATGCCGCCAACTTCACCTCGGCAGGGTACACTCTTAACTGCACATCCCCCTTCACGGAATCCAACACAGGGACCATGCGTTTGTCCACAGAAATTTTCTTACAATCCAACGAAGGAGCGACAACGTCACTCAAGCGAATCAGTTGAGGAGTGGACGTCTCATCAAACACACTGCTATGGTCATCTGCCGTGACAACCACACGCCAATAGAGTTTCGTGCCATTCTCAACCTTGGAAAGAATTGGGTTAGCGGCATAATCCACCCAATCGCCTCCATTTACCCGATAATAAACCGTCGTGTCCAAGGCATTGCCCAAATTATAGACAAAACCAGGCTTCAAAGGCTCCAAATCCAACCGGGATAGGAAGCATCCATCATTCATGACACTATCAATAGGAGATAGCGGTTCATCTATCTTGATGTCACTCGTTTCCTTTATCGTCAGGCGCAAAGAGAATACGCTATCACAGGTACCCGCATTAGGTTGGTGGAAATCATTCACTTCCGTGCTCTTCGTATAGGTTATACCGTCACGCCAAGTATACGGTCCGACGTTCACAACCGTCTCCGTCTTGTAATAAGAGCTATCAATCCGGACAGTCAGCAAAGCCGCACCGACTTTCGCCTGTTCCCCGTCACTTGTAAAAGTATGTCCATGCCAAGAAACCGGCAAGGAACAAACCGAAGTGTCCCGAACAATCGCATAATATTCACCATCCCGCAGAGTGGCGCGTTCCACCTCATAGGTGACAGGACAGACATCAGACCGAAGACCAGCATTGTCCTCCACGAACCAATAAGCGGTAGCGGATGGCGCCTCAAACACATTCAAATATCCCTCATAGCCATTGAATTCGTAGAAGGTAGCCCCGTCCAAGCTCACATATACCTTCAAGGAAGAAGTGCAGTTATCGGAAGCGGAGGAAAGAACATCCTGCAAAGTGACAGGGCAAGGAACGACACCGCTGACCGAATCAGCCACGGCGACCACCCTTTTCCCCGCGGATATACCATCACAAGAGAGCACTGGTCTTTGATCATCCCACAAATGGACTACGATAGGATCAGGAGTCACATCCTCCATAATATCCCCCTCATAAGTGCGTACCGACACACTCCAACGAATCTCATCCCCGGAAGCGACATCCGAAAGGACAGGAGCCGACTCGAAATCGACCCATGGACCATTATTCAGACGATAGCGGTAAGTGGTATCCTTTCCCAGGTTAGAGCAGTAAGAAATCGTAGGCTTATAATCATTCAGATCAAGGCTTTTCAGGAGACAATCATTGTTCGCCGCGCTGTCCACCGAAGAGTTAGCCTGATTCTGCACAAAGAAATCATAATTAAGCAAAGCCATGAACAACGTGGAATCAGGGCAAGAGCCATCAGGGGCGGAAGCGACAAACAGATACTCCACGTCATGGGTTCCGACCGTTGCCGTGTATGAAGTCGAAGTGCTCACCACCCCACCGGACGGGTTCATCCAGCGGAAAGAGGTACGACCACTCGCACTCGGATCAAATGAGAAGGTCACCTCCTCACCCGTACAATCAATCTTATTCAGATCCTCCTCCGTCAAAGAAGACTTGTCCACAGGAGGGTAATATGTGAAATCAAGGGTGACAATCGTATCGCAATCGCCATACCCAAGGACTGTGTCCAAAGCCGTATGGTTACTTTCCGTGTAGGTTTTGCCATCAATCCACACGAACGGTTCGCCACATGAAACATGGGTGTCGGTACGCTCACAATAGTTACGTGGTTTTTCGGAAGCACCCATATCAACAGCCGGTCCGCCGATACGAGGCTTGCCGAAATAGTCGATGTCCGTGACACCAGAGATTGCGCTGTTACTACCCGCATCCACGCAAGGGGAGCCCTCCATCAAGGTGTAATCACCATTCAAGAGAGGATTTGCGGAGATATTGCCCCTACCCGTGTACCCACCTTGAATACACGAATATGTCACGTCAGCCACATTAAGGATGGAGCCTCCATTCCCATAAACAATACAGTTGGTGACTTTACATTTAGAGTTGGAAGAATTGATACCATAACGGTTGGCGGATCCAGTGCTATTTCTATTATTGATCACAGTACAGTTCAGCATATCACCGCCGTTCAGGTTAACGGCCGACACATTCGATTTACTCAATGTGTTCGAGACAATCACCATATTGACCAACAAACCGTTGGAATTGACCAACACAACGCCCATAGCAGACTCCGACGAAGTATTCCCCGTGACCAGACCTCCCACCACAGTGCCTGACACCGCCAGAGGAGCACCATCCGTACTGTTCCGGATAACCGTACGGTTAAGCCGCAGAACCGCACCGCTATTGACTGAAACATAATGGTTATAGGTGACCCAGCCAGACGTGGAACTTAGGTTGTTAGCATCAAGCACAATGTCCGAGAAAACCACCTCAATGCCACCATTGATGTATATGGACGTGTTGTAGAGGTGTATCAGATCCCAAATTATACTGACGGATTTCCTTTTTATGGCATAGCCATTCTTCGACATCACCACCACGCTCTTGGAAAAACTAAGGTTTTCATCCAACGTCACATCGCTGAGCAACATTAGGGTATCACCCGTCTGTGCCGCATTCACTGCATCAACCAAGTTCGTATAAGCGGAACCAGTGCCCGACACGCCAACAGTCCGTGTGCGTCCATACACAGAAGTGACAGCGCACAAAAGACCCACAATTATCCCTAAAAATATTTTTAATCCCTTTGTTTTCATAATCGAACTACAAATCCTGAGCCATTCACCGACGTTCAAAAACACAAATTTACGAAGAAATCCATCATCACCGATATATCCAACTCACCTAAATAACCTCAAAGATGGTAAAAAATCCACAATGTACCAACATTTATTAACATATTTTTATAACTCGATCCAAGGATGCCAGGAAATAAAGGAAGGAGAATGTCAGTAAACCTGTTGAAAACATGTTAGGAAACTGTCAGGGAAACAGAAAAGGGGACGAGCCTTCGAAGCACCCGTCCCCTATTTCCTATACGGTATAATAAAATTACATGTTCATGCCACCGCAGCAGTGGATAACCTGTCCAGAGACATACGAAGAGAGGTCTGACGCCAAGAATGTAGCGACATTAGCCACATCCTCAGGTGTTCCACCACGCCTCAAAGGAATTGTGTCAGTCCATTGCTTACGCACTTCCTCAGACAATTGGAGCGTCATATCCGTCAAGATGAAACCTGGAGCGATGCAGTTCGCACGAATGCCACGGGAGCCCAACTCCTTAGCGGTAGACTTAGCCAAGCCGATCATACCCGCTTTAGAGGCCGAGTAGTTACATTGTCCCGCATTTCCGGAGACACCTACGACAGAACTCATGTTGATGATGCTACCACCACGCTGACGCATCATGATAGGAGCGCACGCATGGATGAAATTGAAGGCGGACTTCAGGTTCACCGTCAAAACAGCGTCCCACTGAGCCTCCGTCATACGCAACAACAACGTATCTTTCGTGATACCCGCATTGTTCACCAAAATATCGATGCTTCCGAAATCCTTCTGGATCTGTTCAACCACTTTATGAGTCTCCTCGAAATCCGCAGCATTGGAAGCGTAACCCTTAGCCTTCACACCCAAAGCGGCGATTTCAGCCTCCGTAGCTTTACCAAGCTCGTCAATCTTCAAATCAGTGAACGCTATATTCGCACCCTCGCTGGCAAACTTCAAAGCGATGGCCTTTCCAATACCTCTGGCGGCACCCGTGATAAGGGCCGTCTTCCCATTTAACAATCCCATAATTATATTCTCTTTTTAGTTATTAATCTTACGCAAAGATATGAATTTATTTCCAATCTCCGTTTCGCTTAATCAAGTCAATCAGTCTTTCGACCGCCTCCGACTCCGGAATGAGTTTCTCCACGCAAGTCTGTCCCTTGTAAAGGTTCACCTTGCCCTTCGCCGAACCGACATAACCATAGTCGGCATCCGCCATCTCGCCCGGTCCATTCACAATGCAACCCATGATACCTATCTTCAAGCCTTTCAGATGGGAGGTCTTCTCCTTGATTCGCGCGATGGTGGCCTGCAAATCGAACAATGTTCTTCCGCAACTCGGACAAGAGATATACTCCGTCTTACTAACCCTCACACGTGAGCCCTGCAGAATGCCGAAAGACAAGGAAAGCAACTGAGACTGAGGCACATTCGGAGCCTCTATCCACAAACCGTCACCCAAGCCATCAATGAAGAACACACCCAAATCCGCCGCCGCCTTGATCTGCAAATCCTCAAGGCAGGAGTCTTCGTAACTACGTTTCAGCACGACAGGATTCCGTACCCCATCCGCAAGCAGCGCATGGAAAAAGGCGCGTTGCTCCCCTACTCCATTCGGATGGTCAGTGGTCAACACAATGACCGTACGCTCATCCAGAGCATTCCTGACAGCCTCCGTATAATCAGGATATGACAACTGCAAAAATTTCAAAGGAGAGAGGTCGGACCGCAGATCCTCGAGACGACTCACCTCATACAATGGACCACCTCCCAAACGACCATTCTCCAGACAATAGTCTGGCTCCAGGACTGGGGAGGAGACAGCAGAGGACATAATCACGACAGGGAGAGCACCCTCTCCGATACGGTCCACCTTAAAGGTGTTTCTACGAGCGAAACGGAACGGGTCGACCATGCCGGAATCCTTTGCGGATATCTTCACATGACCAGCCCGCTTCGTGATATAATCGACCAACTTACGGGCGACAGGAATCTCACACTCAGGTGCCTCGCTCAGCGAGACGCGCACCGTATCTCCAATGCCATCCGCCAACAACGCACCGATACCAAGAGCGGACTTCACACGTCCATCCTCGCCATCACCAGCCTCAGTGACGCCCAAATGCAACGGATAACGCATCCCCTCCTTCTCCATCGTCGCGGCCAAGAGACGGACGGTCTGCACCATGACCACCGTATTGGAGGCCTTGATAGAGATTACCACGTCATTGAAATCATTCTCTCTGCAGACTCGAAGGAACTCCATGCAAGACTCAACCATACCCTGAGGGGTATCCCCATATCGGGACAATATCCTATCAGACAACGACCCATGGTTCACCCCGATTCTCAATGCGGTATGATGTTCCCTGCAAATGCGGAGCAAAGGAAGCAGACGATTCTTTATCTTCTCCAGTTCCTGTTGATACTCCTCGTCCGTATAATCGAAACGTTGGAGCGTATGGACCCTGTCGACGAAATTGCCAGGATTGACACGCACCTTCTCGACATACTGCGCCGCCACCTCGGCGGCGGCAGGGTTGAAATGGATATCCGCCACCAAAGGCACATCGCAACCCTTGTCAGACAAGGAACGGCGAATCAGTTTCAGGCTCTCGGCTTCCCTGACCCCTTGGGCGGTAAAACGGACAAGCTCACCACCAGCAGCAACAATACGCATCGCTTGTTCCACACTAGGCTCAATGTCATTCGTGTTGGTATTCGCCATAGACTGCACCCGTACCGGGTTGTCTCCACCCAAGGACAAACCACCAACATGCACGACAGAAGAGACTCTCCGTTTGTAATTAAACAAATCGTCAGACTGCAAATATTTCATAAGCCACATACGATAAAAAAGATTTCACACATTTCTGTGAAGAAAATGCGTGAAATCTTTATTGTAAAGTTCAAATAAGAATTACGAATAAAATCCCCAATCCCTTATTTAGTCACAATGTCAGTTTTCTTTGAATTGTCCTTTTCACTGACGCTAGCCTCCTCCTTCTTTGGCAAGAAACGATGTGCGATAGGCGCAGCGATAAACCAAGAAGAATAGGTGCCGACAATAACACCGACCAACATTGCGAAGATGAATCCACGAATTGTGTCACCACCGAAGACGAAGATGATCAACAACACCACCAAAGTACTCATAGAGGTACTGAACGTACGGCTCAAAGTAGAGTTCAAGGCGTCATTGAACAACTTATGATCGTCACGGGATTTATACAATTTGCGGAACTCACGGATACGGTCGAAGATGACCACCTTATCATTGATAGAGTAACCGATGACCGTCAATATAGCCGCAATGAACGACTGATCCACCTCCATGGAGAATGGCATGACATTCTTCAACAAGGAGAAGATACCCATGATGAACAAAGTATCATGAACCAAAGCAGCCACAGCACCCAAGCTGAATGAGAGGTTGCGGAAACGGATCAAGATATAAAGTCCGATCACAAGCACAGCGATCAAGACGGCGAAGATAGCGGAAGTCTTGATATCGTCTGCCATTGTAGGACCCACTTTCTGGGAGCTCTGCAAACCATATGTGACGGAACCATCCTCCACGTCAGCGCCAAATCCGCCATCATTCGTGCGGACATAACGGCTCAAGAACATATCCTTCGTAACACCATCAGGCAAGTACGACTTAACGCCCTCATAAACCATTGATTCGATTTCCTCGTCAACATTGTCAGAAGTCTCCATAATCTTGTAGTTCGTGGAGATTCTCACTTTGTTGCTCTCTCCGATGGTGATCACGTTCACATTATCAAACACATCCCTCAATTTAGAAGCCATTTCAGCCGTATTGATTGGTTGTTCGAAGCGAACGATGTAGTTACGTCCACCAGAGAAGTCGATACCTGACTTCAAACCAGAAGTGAACAATGAAGCCAAGCCGATAAGCAAGATAATCAAAGAACCCATCATGAAAGGCTTAGCCTTACCGATAAAGTCGAAGTTAACATTCTGGAGGAAGTCCTTCGTCACAGATGTGCAGAATGGCAAGCTCTCCATCATAAGAGGTTTCTTCTTGCTCAAGAAATCGAATATCAGACGAGAGATGAACACTGCAGTGAACAAAGAGCAAAGCACACCGATAATCAACGTGGTGGCGAATCCCTTGATTGGGCCCGTACCAAACACGAAGAGGATGATACCCGTCAAAACTGTAGTGATATTAGAGTCGAGGATGGCGCTCAACGCATTTCCATAACCATCCGCCAACGCTTGCTTAAGAGGTTTGTTGTTACGTTTCTCCTCACGAATACGCTCGTAAATCAACACATTCGCATCGACAGCCATACCGAGAGTCAACACGATACCTGCGATACCTGGCAACGTCAAAACCGCCTTGAAGGAGGCCAGCACGCTGAAGATGAAGAACACATTGCAAAGCAACGCGAAGTCAGCCACAAGACCTGGGATCAATCCATAATAGAAGATCATGTAAATCAAGACAAGGATGAACGCCACGATGAAAGAGATGAATCCCGCATTGATAGCCTCCTGACCCAAAGATGGACCAACGACATCCTCTTGAACGATATGAGCAGGAGCAGGCATCTTACCTGACTTCAACACGTTGGCCAAGTCCTTCGCCTCCTCCATGGTGAAGTTACCAGTGATTTGGGAACGACCGCCTGTAATCTCGCAGTTGACGTTCGGGAAAGAGTATGCATAACCATCCAACACGATAGCGACGCTCTTATCAATATTCTTCTTGGTCAAGTCAGCCCATTTCTTAGCGCCTTCCTGATTCATTTCCATGCTAACCTCGGCAGAAGAACCGAATTGGCTGAGATCCGCGCGGGCGTCCGTGATAACGGAACCGTTCAACGGAGCCTTACCGTCCCTTCTCGAAGAGTTGATAGCGATCAACTGCACATAAAGACCTGCCTTATCCATTGGCTTAATGCACCATACCGGACGAAGGCTAGAAGGAATCAGACGTTTCTCACGAGCCAATCTGAAATACTCCATAACCTTGGAAGTATCCTTGATCTCAGCGACACCGAGAACAGGACCCTTTCCGTCTCTTCTCTGCATTGGTTGCAAGATTGCGAAGAACGGATTCTGTTTCTTGTACTCCTCCACGGACATGTTCTCCTCGTCCAAAGAGTCAGAAGCGGCAGACGCCGCAATCAGGCTATCCGCGATAGACTGAGCGACAGTATCCTTCACTGCATTCTCATCCGCATTCGCAGTCTCACCGCTCGCCTTCTTTTCAGAAGCGCTCTGCATATCCCTGACCATATTGTTTATCGCCTGAAGGTTCTCATACACCTCTGCATAATCAAATGTCTCCCAGAACTCGAGGTCTGCGGATCCCTGCAACAGTTTACGCACACGCTCTGGCTCCTTCACACCTGGCATCTCGATCAAGATACGACCTGCGATATCCAACTGTTGAATATTCGGTTGAACCACGCCGAAACGGTCGATACGGGAACGGAGCACATTGAAAGAGTTGTCCACAGCGACTTTCACCTGTTCCTTCAATACTGACACCACCTCACGATCCTCTGGCGTGTTCGTGAATTTATCCTTCAACTCGTATGAGAATAAATAGAACAACGGTTTTCCTGGGTTCGTCTCTTTATAGGCTTCCGCGAAAAGATCCACGAAATCCTTCTGAGTGTTGAGTTGCTTTTCCTTAGCCAGCTTCATCGCACTCACAAATTCATCGGTATTGGCCTGGCTTCCCGCCAAAGTTTTGATGATGTCGGAAACGGATACCTCCATCACCACATTCATACCACCCTTCAAGTCCAAACCCAAGTTCAACTCATTCTCGCGGCACTCCTTCAACGTATAACCCAACCAAATCTTCTCTCCCGAAAGGGAGTCAAGATACCTGTTGTATTCCTCCGTACCCTCGCCAAACATCTTAGAAGCTTTGTTCTCATAATGCTTGGTGACAAGGCTAAACGAAAGGTAAAAGAGGCAAGCGAATGCGAAAAGCACCGCAATCAACTTTACAAATCCTTTGTTTTGCATTTTAATAACAGTTAATTATAAATAATTTTAAATATATTTTTCACATTAACAGACTGAATCACTGGGCTGAAAAACGAACCCACTTTCAATCGGAGCGCAAATATAGTGATTTTTGTTTTATTTCACACGCCAAAAACAGACGGAATTTCGAAAAAAAAATGGCAGGCGGGGATTCCTCTCCGTTCACACACAAGGCAGATGGCGGAATATATCGGCAAAAAAGAGGGGAGGAACCGTCGACATCCGGTTTCTCCCCCATATCAAATTCGGAGAATTCCTATAATTAGAACTCCACCTTCGGCGCTTTATTAGCACCATAATCAGACTCGAAGTAAGCACGCGTGCTCAGTCCAAAGATTCCACCCAAAATATTATTCGGGAACGTACGAAGCTTCATGTTGTACTCCTTAGCCGTCTCATTGAACACACGACGGGACTCCGCGATGCGGTTCTCGGTGCCTTCCAATTGAGCTTGCAATTCTCCGAAACGGGCCTCTGCCTTCAAATCAGGATAGGCTTCCGCCACTGCCAACAATTTACCCAATGCACTTGTGACACCCTGTTGTGCCTCCTGGAACTTTGCCAGCTCCTCCGGTGTGATGTTCGAAGGGTCAATCGTGACGGAAGTAGCCTTGCTTCTCGCCTCGATTACAGCCGTGAGCGTCCCCTGCTCATGTTTCGCATAACCTTTCACAACCTCTACTAAGTTAGGGATGAGATCCGCACGGCGCTGGTATTGCGTCTCCACATTACCCCATGCCGCAGTCACCTTCTCGTCCAGCTGGACCAAGGAGTTGTAAGCACTGATGCACCAAACCACAAGGACAGCTAGAACTGCGATTAAAATTAACGAACTCTTTTTCATGTTACTTGTAATTATAAATTTATACTAAATTGATTGCATGTTATTCTCCGGGAAGAAGGCATCAGAATCGGGAGCCTGCACCACCTCCGCCGAAATGGCCGCCCCCGAAGTGTCCGCCCGACCTGCCACCGCCGAATCCGCCTCCGAATCCACCGCCATAGCTACCGCCGGACCTGCGGGAGGTGCCGCTCGACTTATAGATGGTCCGCAAACGAACCGTCTGCTCCCCGCATTTGCCACACTGGTACGTATCCTTATATTTCACCATCGACCTATCCGAGTATGACAACTCGCTCGTAAGCCGTTTCAGGGAATGCTTGCCGCAATGAGGGCATTTCTTGCCTTTCCACCAGAAATAGATGGCAAGGAGCGGGAAAAACAAAAGGCAGCCCAAGAAAACGAACACCTCGAAAAGGGTCAATTCTTCCGCTTCCTCCTCCCAAGTCATAGAACCTTGTAACGTCTCGTAAACAACACGCACACCCATCGTCATGCCGCTGGTCCAATCCCCCCTACTGAAATAAGGGACCATCCATTCTCTTTGGATCCTCTTGCATATCGCATCCGGCAGATAACCTTCCAATCCGGAGCCTGTGGAGAACTGCACGCAACGCTCCCGCGTGGAAAGCAGGATGACGAGTCCATTATTCAAAGAAGATTTACCCACACCATATTTCTGTCCGATACGGATGGCCGTCTCGTAGCAATCATGATTCGCGAGGGAATCCACCGCTATGACAACCACCTCTATGCCAGTAGAATCCTCCAACTGGTTCAGCATAGCGTCCATCACCGCCACGGAATCCCACGACAGAATGTTCTCAGGATTGCATACATAACGTGACGCATCCTGCAGATGGACCATCTCGATGTTGTCGACGCTGTACTGTTTCGCACAAAGCAAACAAGACGAAAGCAAAGCGATAAAAATAGACAATAATTTTCTCATTCCTTTACTCATTATGCTTCATACAAATATAATGAAAATGAAAAGATATCACAACACAAAAAAGAAAAAAAGGGGTCGGAAACATCCAACCCCCTGACAAATAAGATCATTTTTTTCCTTATTCAGCATCAGCGCTAGAAGTAGGAGCCGTAGGAGACTCAACCTGTCCAGTCAACTGAGATTTTGCACCAGCTTCCTCTCTTGGGTAAAAAGCAGCACTAGCGATACTCAACACAACCACCACACACACCAAAAACCAAGTCGCTTTCTCCATGAAATCCGTAGTCTTCTTTACGCCCATAATCTGATTTTGAGCCTGGAAACTGGAAACCAAGCCTCCACCTTTCGAATTTTGCATTAATACTGCACCAATCAAAGTGATGGAAGCAATCACTACAATAATCGTAATAAATGTGTAAATCATTTTTTTAACTTAATTGTTTAAATTCTCTATCAGTCTCTCAAAGAATCTGATTTGGTCTGCAAAGTAAATGCTTTTTTCTGGATTTTTCAAACTTAACTGCCTAAATATTTTTATCGCCTTGTCAAACTTCCTTTGTTTGATGTAGATTTTGGCCAATGTTTCCGTAAAACATTCGGTATCTTCCGTCTGATTATCAGGCTGTTCCGGAAGAAGCGGAGCAGGGTCCACCCGCAACTCACTTGTCGGGTAATTATTTTCATCAACCGACTCCCGGGAACATATAAATTCATCGATCAGGCTCTGTCCACGCATCTCCTTCACCGGTTTTCCCGTGTCGATAGGCTTCAAATCGTTCAACAAATCCGTCATATCCGTGACATAAGCCAACGACGGATTAATGCGGGACGTCCTTTCAGGGACGGTCCTGTCATTCTCCACATCCGCAAGTTTCTCAGGGATGGGGGCAGGCTTCTCCTCCTTTTCCACCGGCACAAGGATCAATTGGCACAACGCATTCCGGTCAACGACATAAAGGGAAGCCTTCCTCAGCTCCTGATCGAAGCGAAGGTCTCCCACATTATGAAGGCCCTTCAGATAAAGCAATCGGAATGTCTGCGCAAACGGGAAGCGTTCCACACAATCCTGCAGATCCCTCAAATGGCATTCGGCGACACGGCCAGGATGTTCCATCAGCGATATGATTTCACTTGTCGTCATCTCTTACCAATTAGCTACGGTTGCATTAAATATCTGGCTAACGATATCCTCAATCAACAATCCGTTGAGTTCGCCCTGAACCTGGTCGATGGTGTACTGATTGGAGAATGTCTGGTAAGAAGAGAACGTCCTCTCAAAGCTCTCGGTGGAGTTCACCTTGTTCACGAAACGCACAGAAACCGCCATCTGCAGACGGGAGTCGACAGCCTCTCCAGAGGAGTTCACACCACTCGATATCACATTATAACCGGTAATATCACCGGAAATCTGCAAATCCCCGTCATGATCCACGAAACGGAGCGCGGTCTTGGAAGAGAACTCCTCCTTCAGCTTTTCCGTGAAATCGGACGACAAGGAGGCGTAAACCAACGGCGCCCTATTCGGGAACTCATCAATGCTTATCGTCTTCACAACCGTATAATCGATGGAAGAGCCATTGAACTTATAGGATATCTTACAAGAGACGAACGCGCACAACACAGAGGCGATCGCCACGAAAAGATATGTTTTCTTCTTATTCCAAGCCATATTGTTTAATCTTTCTATACAACGTACGCTCGGAGATCTTCAAATCCTGCGCCGCGTATTTCCTTTTGTTATTGTGTTTCTCCAAAGCCTTCTTTATCATGTCCTTCTCCGCATCCTCCAAGGAGAAATTCTCCTCCACATACTCCTCCATGTCCTGGATGTCACGCTGCGACTTGATCTTCGTCACGGAAGACGACGTCACCGGTGTGGACGGCACAGTCGTGTCGGTCGGGAAGTTATCCACGCCCTGCATACCCTCATACGACTGGTGGATATCACGGTAGGTATGCACATCCACTGGCTTCATCTGTATATCATCGACATGCATGCCCGCATTCCGCATAATATCATTCACCAGTTTCTTCAAATCGTTCATATCCTTCTTCATGTCGAACAGGACCTGATAAAGGATCTCCCGCTCGCTATTGAACGACTTGTCGCCCGCAGAGGGAGTAACCATGGGGAGATTAGCCCCCACCGCCTGATCCGGCAAATAGGAGAGCAGCGTCTCCTTCGAGATCTCACGGTCCGTCTCCAGCACAGAGATCTGTTCCGTCACGTTTTTCAATTGGCGCACGTTACCCGGCCAGGAGTAATGGAGCAGCAACATTCTAGCCTCAGCAGACAAAGAGACCGCCGGCATCTTGTATTTCTCAGCGAAATCCGTCGCGAACTTGCGGAACAACAAATAGATATCGTCTCCTCGCTGACGGAGCGGAGGAACGGTAATCGGCACAGTGTTCAAACGATAGTACAAATCCTCGCGGAATCGGCCTTCCGAAATGGCACGAGGCATGTCCATATTGGTGGCCGCCACCACCCGCACATTCGTCTTGTAGACCTCCGAGGAACCCACCTTCATGTATTCTCCCGCTTCCAACACGCGAAGCAAACGGACCTGCGTGGAGAGGGGCAGCTCGCCCACCTCATCCAAGAAGATAGTGCCACCATTCGCCTCCTCGAAATACCCTTTCCTATCTGAAGTGGCTCCTGTGAACGATCCCTTGACATGACCGAACAACTCGGAGTCGATCGTGCCCTCAGGAATCGCACCGCAATTCACCGCGATGTACTTATTGTGTTTTCGGGCGCTATACTGATGGATGATTTGGGGAATCCGCTCCTTACCTACTCCACTCTCCCCCGTCACGAGCACAGATAAATCGGTAGACGCCACCTGAACAGCCACATCAATCGAACGGTTCAACGCAGGATCCACCCCCACGATGCCAAACTTATTCTTGACACTTTGCATTTCACTATTGTTCATCATAATAGCCCCCCGTCTTACTGAACAGCACAAAAATACAACATTCGAATGGATTTTCCCCAAAACATTATTACATTTGTCTAACAAAAATTTCAAGCATGAAGAAAATAATTTCCACACCTAACGCGCCTGCAGCCATCGGGCCTTACAGCCAAGCCGTACAAGTTGGCGACACCCTCTACACCTCCGGACAAATCGCGATCAACCCCGCTACCGGGAACATCGCCGGTCCGACCATAGAGGAACAAACCATCCAAGTGATGAAAAACCTTGGTCAGATTCTGGAAGCAGCAGGCTTCGCCTACTCCGACGTGGTGAAAACCACTGTATTCATCTGCGACATGGCTAGTTTCAGCACTGTGAATAAGATATATGGAGAATATTTCACGGGCAATGCGCCAGCAAGATCCTGTGTGGAGGTGAAATCCCTACCCAAAGGTGCGCTGATAGAAGTGGAAGTGATAGCTCAGAAATAAGCCTCACTCCCATTCAATAGGCAATGATGCGAAGGCGTTCCCGGCTTTACTCACCTGGCTACGCCAACGCATTCATATTGTACTCATTATCCAGTTTCTTACCTTCAGGCGTATAGACGAATGCCAGCTGCTCCGCATACGCTTTTTCTATCTTACCCCTCACCATCTTCATCGTACTGTTAATCATGTGGTTCTGTTCCGAGAAGGGTTCCTTCAACAGAATGAAACTGCTCGGCAACCACCTTTCCGGGAAAAGTCCAGCATATTCGCCTCCCTTTCTGAAGGCTGAGATTTCGAGGTTAATGGCGGATATCGCCGCTCTCCTACCCTCCTCGCTCGTCAGGTCGAAGCCCTTCCGGGTCAATTCCTGCTTGTTCGGCACAATTAATGCGCTGGTGGTAGGTGATTGATTATTGTAGAGCATCACTTGGTCGATGGTCGGACATAGTTGCACCAGAGACTCTTCTATACCTTCCGGACTATATTTCTCCCCGTCACTGGAAATAAGCAAGCTCTTGAACCTCCCCTTCACGAAAAGCAGGCCTTCCGGAGTCATGTATCCCAAATCTCCCGTATAGAGCCATCCACCCTTCACGGTCTCAGCCGTAGCGACAGGATTCTTCCAATAACCGGCCATCACATTTTCTCCCTTCACCACGATTTCTCCCGACTCGCCCAATGGCAATTCCTTCCCATCCGCACCGCATATCTTCAGCTCTATCGGCTCCACCAACTTGCCAGACGAGCCAAATCGATAAAAGGTAGGCGTGTTGGTGCTGATAACAGGTGTGGCCTCACTCAACCCATAGCCTTGGAACATAGGGATACCGATGCCAATATAGAACTTTTGCAAATCCTTATCCAACAAGGCGCCACCCCCCACGAAGAACTTCAGTTCGCCTCCGAACCCGGCACGCACCTTATCGAACAGTATCTTGTCGAATAGTTTCACGAGAGGCCACAAGAGCGACCTCACCCCTTTATTGTCCATGCAACTCTCTCCGAAATAGGTTTGCCGGATCGTCTTTCCCCAAGAGAAGAGAAGGGAAGCAAGCGCCCCTTGGTTTTGTATATTCTGTTCGATGTTTTTCTTAAAGCTCTTGGCCAATGCGGGAACGCTTAGGATGTAATGAGGCTTCACCTCTTTGATATTCAACGGAATGTTCTTCAACGTTTCCATTGAGGTCCGACCCACCTGGACGGTAGCGACGGAAGCTCCCTGCATCATCATCACATAGAATCCCACCACATGGGCAAAACAATGGTCAAGCGGTAGGATGATGAGAGTCCGCCATGTAGAATCGATGGTAACCCTCGAAAGGGACTGTTCCACATTGGCGGTATAGTTCCGATGGGTTAGGCAAACGCCCTTAGGGTCGGCAGTCGTTCCACTGGTATATGTGATAGTAGCTAGATCATCATTCTCTATGCTTTTTCCGACGCTCAGGAACTCATCCATCGAATGAAGGGAGAGGAAATCGTCGCCCATACGCATCACCTCCTGGACGGAGACTTCCTTGTCGCCATACTCCGCCTGCTCATCCAACACGATGATCTTTTGCAAAAGCGGCAGTTGGTCTGCGATAAGGCGAACCTTCTTCAACTGTTGGCCACTGACAATAATGAACTTCGCATCCCCGTGGTTTAACCTGAAAAGCAAATCATTTTTCTCCTCTAATTTTATGCTCAAAGGCACATTGACGGCGCCCGCATAAAACATTGCCAGCTCGCTGACGATCCACATGTTCCTGCCTTCCGAGAGGAGCGCCATGTTATCCCCCTTCTTCACACCGATGGATTGCAAACCAGCGCCAAGTCGATAGACCATTTGTCGGACTTGTTCGTAACTCGTATGTTGCCACTCCGTTCCCACCTTTTCCATCAGAAACGTGTTCTGGGCATAGCAGCGAACCGAATTCTCAAAAACATCTATGATTGTCTTCTTCATCTTTTAATTTTATGATTATCAATATATTCATACAATCCTGCCACATGGGGCAACCAACGATTCTCACCCTATGTTCATATGCAGGAGTGTTCTACTCATTTTATTGTAGGGAACTGGGGTTCATTCTTTTTTTACATTCACTGACAAAACTGGGGCACAGCACCTACTACTAGGCACAAATATAAAAAAAACAGTTCAACTATTGCATTTTCAGGAAGGGAATCTTCATCAATATCAAGGGCAAACAGGCTATTGATTCAAGGGGACAAAAAAAGTGCTGATTTTGCTCAGCACTTTTTAAGCTATTTCACAAGTCAATATCCAACTATAATCAATTGGAGGATCCGATGCGCATCAATCCCCTAGGCGTTTTATCAAAGAAGGCAAAGCCTTCTCAAACTTCACGCCATACCAGTGGGAAGGATCGTCCACCGTGCATTCGATGGCCTTCACGGTGAAGTCCACCGCGATCTTAGCAGCCTCTTCCAAAGAGTAGCCACGCACCATCGCACCGGTAAATGAGCTGGCGAAAACGTCGCCCGTGCCATGGAAAGCACCGCCGATGAAGTCGCGGAAGTAGTAGCTTACCTCGCCCGTCTTACCGTTCAGCGTAGCGACGCCCACCTTACCCTCTTCCAAGGAGACACCGGTGAGCAATACGTTCTTTGCGCCCAATCCTTTCAGTTTGTGAAGCATATCCTCGACATACTCCTTCGTGTGGTGATCTTCGACATACTTCTCGTTTAGCATGAATGAAGCCTCCGTGAAGTTCGGAAGGATCACATCCGCCTTAGCGCAGAACTGAGCCATCTTAGCCGGGAAATCATCCGTGAAGCCAGGATAGAGCTTACCCTTATCACCCAAGACAGGGTCTATGATGACCAAGCTATCCTTTTGGGAGGTATTGTCGATAATATCCGTGATATACGCCAATTGTTTCGGGCTGCCCACATAACCCGTATAAAAAGCATCGAAAAATATTTTCTCCTTCTGCCAATGTTTCATAATAGGCACCAAGTCCTCCGTCAAATCACGGAAAGTAAAGCCTGTAAAACCACCCGTGTGCGTTGAGAGCACAGCGGAAGGTAAAATAGCGGTTTCAATCCCCATGGCAGAGAGGATAGGCAAAGCCACCGTCAAAGAGCACTGTCCAACGCAAGAAACATCCTGCACCGTCAAAATTCTACTATCTTTCATGTTCAGTTAAAGCAAATAAATTCAGGGCACAAAAGTATACAAAAATCCCCAACATCGAACAGGGCGGACCAAAAATTATCCACGTGGATCAACACCCCGTCAGATGTCAGGGATTCAATTATTTCTTCACAACCTTAGCGATGGCATAACCATCAGCCGACTTCACCAAAAGCATATAGACACCCTTGTCGAGGCGATCCAGGTCAAGGGAATCCCCGCTCCTCAAGGAGTTCTCCAACACCACATTGCCCATCAAGGATATCAATTGCACATGTAGCACGTCCTCCGTGGAAGCAGTGATAAACAACCTATCCGTAGCAGGATTAGGATAGAAAGAGATGAAGAGCTCGTTGGAAACGACATTCCTAACAGAAGTAGGAGGCAAGTTGGCCGCAGAGAAAGTGACCAAGTTGGTTACTTGCCAAGAGACCCTTTCTTCGTCGACAAACCGCGCATATGATCTATGAAGGTCATGGAACTGATATGTGACGGAATCCAAGATGACAAACGAACCATTCACCTTCTTAGAGAGGAACAATGTTTCAGTCTCCGAGAATGGCAGTTTGAAATTAGCATGCAAAGGTCCCTGTTCCGGGTCCTTATCCGCCCAGAACACCAAGAAGCCCTCAGACGGAATCGTCGTCAAAGCGGCATGACCCGAAGGAATCTCATACATACCCAACGTATCGATGGAAGAAGAGAGGAAGAGGCCCGCCATATCGACATCATCTTTGCCGGTATTGATGAACTCAATCCAGTCCTCAGTCTGTCTGAACTCATCCAAATAGACTTTGTTCTTCGTGCAGATCTCGTTGAAGAAGATCCTATTCACGTCAGGATCATAAGAAGCATCCTCCACAAAGAACGCCTCGTAGGAATCCGCACACGCAGCGTCTTGTATCAACGGCTCACGGATTGTCTCAGCAGATCCATTGCGGGTGACCACCCAATGGTCGAACAGATATCCGGCAGGGGCAATCGCCTCGACCTCACATGGAGTATCCTGGAAATAAAGTCCGGAGAAATCATTCATATTGATAGGCTCCCCATTCAGCATGAACTTAGCGTTACGGAGGGAAGAGGAAATGCGCACACGGAGAGAGTCCGGTCCATACAAAGCCTTGATATCCTTATAGATATAAGGGATACGCTTCTCAATGAATTTCCTGATGGAGGCGATGTTATCATCAAAAGATCCCTCTATCTTTTTATGTTTGGAAAGATATTCCGCATAATACTCCGCCTCCGTTCTCACATTCTCCAGCAGGCTATCCAGGATAGCGCTCATTCGAGCTTCGGAGAAGGTAGTCGCGAGATGGACACAACACTTCGCCAAGAAGCGTCTCTTAATGACCTCGTTTTGCATCAATCCCTTGAAAGTCTCGCTCTTATTCGCCAACGACGTAATGGAACGTGTGGAGTAGTTCTGCTCATACAATGAGAAGCCGAAATCAGTGTCATAGAGGATCCATCTCCATTTACCACCCTTCTTTGGCACCCAAGCCTTGATGTTACCACCCGGCCAATCCCTATTCACCACATAGATTTCCGCCAAGAAATAGTTCAAGAACTCATTGATATCGACTATGCTATCGATTTTCTCATACATGCCAGGCTCATTGATCGCTTCAGAAGAAAGTTTAGCGAGATTCAGCACCCTCTCGTAGGTGGTACCACTGTGGGCATGAGAACCCTCATTCATGAAAAACTCATCTTCATCATATCCATGGTTAGAGAAGATGAAGTCCTTGTTGGTGCGTTCACGAATATTGAGCATGCCATAATAGACACCATTCACGAAGACAACGGAAGGTTGGTAAGCCTGATGGTCGATATCCAAGCAAGAAGCGGCGGTCTGCAAGAAACCATCCCTCAAATAAGAGCGCCCGAAATCATTTCCGGAATTACGCAAGACAACGCTCTTCCACCTCAAATTAGGTTTCTCCTTGAAGATAGGATAGTCCAGTTCATTATCTCCATAAACCTTAGCCGCATTGACCTTGATGGACTTAACGAACTTGGTCCTTGAGCATGCGCCGAAATTACCGATTTTCACCTCCTGATTCAGTTGTTCCTTTTTCTTACCATCAAAGAACTCGAAGTTAGCCGGCCGGTCCCAATCGTTCCAATAGTTGGCTTCGTCGTCTGGTCCGTTGCAATAGGAAGGCACCTCGGATCCATTATAGCCAGCGACAAGGAGACCCAACTCATCACCGTAGAGATATTCGGGGTCAGAAACGATAGCGACAACAGGAAGGTTGATGTTACGCTCATCGATGAAGTAGGTCGCGGAAGTGACGTTGCTTGGGAATTGTCCGTCGCGGTACGCCGCCGCACGCAGAGGCATATTCTCCGAAATGGTAACGGGTCCGTTGTAAAGCGTTCCCTTCTCCTTCGTAGGCTCGGAGCCGTCGGTCGTGTAGAAAATCTCAGCCGAGGCATCCGCATCACTGATACGGACAGACTGCTCTCCGCTGTAGAAGCCTGGCTTCAAGTCGAAGGAAGGAGCAGGAGTCTGCGTCTTCGACGTCTTCACACCATTGTTAGAGGCGCCAGGAGTAGCCTTCAGCAAAAAGCCGAAAGACTTCTCGCCATCCCCCACCCTGCCGTAAGAGACATTCCGATAGGTGGTGTCATAGACCATACGGTCTACTTGGCGGCCAGACCCATCGAAGAGATAAAGAGTACCCTTCTTGGCAGGCAATTTGAAAGAGGCATGGAATGGCTGGGGATCCTCGTTCGAGCCATCCAGATAGATGACGAGGAATCCACCCGGTGGAATCACGGATTTCTCCGATTGGGTACCCTCCGCCTCGATACGCCACTTTTCAGCGATAGCGGACGTATCCGTAAGAAAGTAGGAAGAGACGTCCACCGCTTCACTACCCGAGTTATACAACTCAGCCCAGCCAGAGAACTGGAACATGTCGTCCACTGTAGAGCAGACATTCTTCGGCATGACCTCATTAATCACGATAGACCCGTAGGAAGTCACTGCAGAAAGCAACAAAGTGCATAAAAATAAAAACCTTTTCATCATAACATTTTCATTTAGAAACATTTATACTAAAGAAATCACTATATCCATTTTTCAATCGAAGAAATTGCAGTAAAAAGAGGAAACATTCATCACCCAAGCGATTAGAGGAGGAGAAAGGTCCGATCAGACCCTTCTCCCATTCCTTTCATCAATGTACTTTAACCACCTCGATCGTACCTCTCACAATCAGACCATTGCCCATCTCCACCTCATAGAAGTAGACAGCAGGGTCAGCCGGATGACCATTGTGCAGACCTGGCCAACCATCCGTGCCTTCGAACACCTTTTGTCCATAGCGGTCGAAGATGATGACGTGATGGTTCTTCATGAAGACGTCATTCAAGCCCTCCTTCGTATGAGGAGTAAACGCAGTAGGCAATTGCTGCAACACATCAACCTCGGTGAGACGGGAAGGAGTTTCCGGGCAAACGCCGTCCGAGATGGTCACATAGTAGTAAGCCGTATCCTGCGGATAATCCACGATATATGGATCGGTCATGTAGCCAGAAGACTCATACACCTCGTCCTCCACATCATCCGGATCATTAAAGAAGAAACCATCGCCCTCGAAGGAGTTATAATTCTCCATATCGAACTTGCCCGACACCTTACGCCATACGAGGTAATGGTAATTGTAGTTCGTTTTGAGAGCCAACGTGATGCTCTCTCCATTCCAGATACGTGCAGGATCATGAGGATCCGTCTCGATGATGATGCTATCCGGATCATAACGTTTATGAACATCCAACAAGATGGAATCCGAAGAGAACAATTGGTTGACACGAAGCATCTCATAAGCGGCAGTATCATTATCCAAGTAAATCAACGTATCCGCAGTAGTGAGGGAATCGTCGTAGCAAGACAACAACACATGCGTATGAAGGTTATTACCCAAGCTATCATACGTGTTGTTAGAGGTGGAAGCACCGCATCGGTTCTCCGCATAATAAGCGATTTCCTTTCCTCTATATTCGTAGGAGACGAGACCGTCAACTGAATCATTCGAGTCGAAACGTTTGCCATCGACCATCCAATATTCAGCCTTCATCGGAGCGCCCATACTATCAACGCATCTCAAGTATGGATCCAACTGGATCATAGTACCCTCGCAGACCGGCATTTCAGCAGATATCATGCTAATCTTAGGACGTTCCAAGATATTGATGTAAGCGGAAGCCGTATCGGAACAGCCCGTCGTCGTATCCATGGCGACGAACCAATAAAGGCCGCTCTCCGACTTTTGATGCAAGGTAGTCAAAGCCTTGCTTGTATTCACCTCAGAGCCGTACATCTTCACGTACTCGGAGAACTCGTTCCTATAGGTCTTCGGATTATCACTGTACATCAAATTCTCGTGAGAGATAGAACCCTTATAGTAATCGTAGCTGAACACACTAGGAAGTTTACGGATTCTGCCATTATACATCACTTGCTCCACATAACCTGAAGCGAAACGTATGCTTTGGCTCGCCAAATAGACACCCACCTCGTCGGTCACACAAGTATCCGTGGAGAAGGCATCCAAAGAGACAATCGCGCTAGGAGACTGAACTCTCACATACTTAGCGACACTATCCGTGTTACCACACTTATCGGAGACGCGCACCCATACCCACATAGAGCTTTGGATAGTTGAGCCAGCTGGAGGGTTCTGGGAAATAGTAAGGTTTTCTATTTCCGTACAATTATCGTTCACCATAGATTTCACATCCAGAGTGAAATCAGGCACCTCGAACAAACAACCCTTCAACGACTTAGCCAAGACAGTGTCGCGCCATCCGTCCGGATAAGTGAACGTAGGACCCGTCGTGTCACGGATTGCAATGATCTGGATCATGGAATCCACATTCTCGCATCGATCATATGCAAAGTAGACACGTTTGATGTTGTAATTGAAGTAGTCGCAAGAGGAAGGATCCTTGCCCCTATCGTTGCTCTCCACCATCTCGACACGAACATCCTTGCCACAATTGTCGGTAGCCGTCACCGTGATAGGGTTGAAGATAGAGTCCTCACAAGAGAGAGTGGTATCACGCAAGACGAAGTCGAATACTGGAGCGATGGTATCCCTGATATAGATAACCTCCTCGCAAGTATCGATATCACCCCTTGTATCCGTCACCTGATATTTTCTGGTCACGATCATTGAGCAGGAATCGCCTTGATAAGTGTCCGTATAGCGGAATGATCCGTCCACAATCTTATACTCCGTAGTGAAGGAACCGCCCGCATCCTTGAACGCCTCGAAGGAGTCGTAGCCAGCAGGGATGTCCTCGACACAAGCGAATACCTTGCCGTCAAGATCGCCAGGGCAGAAGAGCGTATCCGTGCCATGATCCTCCACTTGTACAATCTGCGTACAAGTGCTTGAGTTGCCTGACTTATCAGTATACGTCCATACGATGGTTGTCAAACCGATTTCGAAGTTGCCCTCCAACGCAGAGCCATCCTCGCGAAGACCTGTAGCGGTGATCACACCGTCGCAAAGGTCATCCAACGTAGGAGCCACCAAGCCAGCGGCGACAGCCTCTTCGTAAGTGGTGAAATTCTTGCTGACAGAAGTGGCGGTGATATCCGCATGAATCGTATCCAGATCCTCGCAATGAGGAACAGGTGCGATCGTATCCTTCACAATCACATGTTGCTCGCAGACCTTCGGAGTCGTACTGTATGGGCTGATGAACGTCCACGTCACCGTAGTCGTCCCGACAGGGTAAGCGTCAGACAACGTGAGTCCATCATCACGGGTAGGATCGCCCGGCACATCATCGTCCGTACAAGCGTCCTTCGCCACAGGCGTAGGCAATATCAATTGTCCAGCAGGAATCTCGCACTTGTCCATAGCGAGGTACAAGGTCGTATCCGTCAACTCGTCGCAATCGAACTTAGGCTCCAAGTCGCTTTGGATGAAGACATATTGTTCGCACTCCGCCACAGCCGTCGAGTAGACGCTCGTGAAGGTCCATACGATGGTGTCATGACCCACAACGTAAGAGCTATCCATCGCGCGTCCGCTCTTTCTTGTGCCGACGCCCCAGATCGTATCATTCGTACAAGCGTCGAGGGCGAACGGTGTATCGATATCCATATCCTCCGCAGAGATCTCACAGACGCCATGGAGCACCTTCTCGATCGGAGCGTTCTTCAACGAGTCGCAATCGAACTTAGGTTCCAGATCGCTTTGGATGAATACATATTGTTCACAAGTATCATTGTTCGTAGAGTATTCGCTATCGAACACCCAAACGATCGTATCATTTCCGACAACGTAGCTATCCGTCATCGCCTTGCCACTCTTGCGTGTACCTACGCCCCATACCGTGTCGTTTGTGCAAACATCAAGGGCGAACGGTGTGTTCACGTTCAGGTCAGCCGCAGAGATCTCGCATACACCTGAAAGCACCTTCTTGATCGGATCGTTCTTCAACGAGTCGCAATCAAACTTAGGCTTCATGTCGCTTTGGATGAAGACATATTGCTCACAAGTGTCGTTCTGCGTAGAGAACTCGCTGTCGAACACCCAGACGATGGTATCACGGCCGACCACATAAGGGTCATCCATGGCACGTCCGCTCTTGCGGGTACCAACGCCAGGGATAGGCTCATTCGTGCAAGCGTCATGAGCGATCGGCGTAGCGATGTTCAGGTCAGCCGCACTGATCTCGCAAACACCCTCCAGTACTTTCTCCACAACCTCCTGCTTCAAGGAGTCGCAATTGAATACTGGTTTGATGTCGCTTTGGATATAAACGAATTGTTCGCAGACAACCGTATCCGTGGAATATTCACTGATGAATGTCCAGACGATCGTGTCACGGCCCACGACATACGACTCATCCATGCCACGTCCGCTCTTGCGGACGCCCTCGCCATAGATCTTCTGATCCGTGCAAGCATCGATAGCATAAGGAACCTCAAGGTTCAGGTCAGCAGCAGAGATTTCGCAGACGCCCTCCAACACACGCTCCACAGGAGAGTTCATCAAAGAGTCACAATCGAACTGGAGTTTCTTGTCGCTGCGGATGAATACCGGTTGTTCACAAATAGCCGTATCGGTAGCGAATTCGCTGATGAAACGCCAGATGATCGTATCACGTCCCACACGGAAGTTATCGGTCATGCTCAAGCCACTCTTCCTTTCGCCCACGCCCCAAACCGTATCGTTCGTGCAGACATCGAGGGCAAACGGTGTGTTGATATGCAGGTCAGCAGCGCTGATCTCACAAGCATCATGAAGCACCGTATCGATTGGGTTGTTCATCAAAGAGTCGCAATCAACCTTAGGAGCCATGTCGCTTCGGATGATGATATATTGCTCACAGACAGCCGTATCGGTAGCATATTCGCTAGCGAATGTCCAAACAATAGTATCACGTCCCACCTTGTAGATGCCGCCCATCGGCTCACCGCTCTTACGAACACCCACACCCCAAATCGTATCCTTCGTACATGCGTCGAGGGCGAACGGAACTTGGAAGTTCAAGCTAGCAGAGTCGATTTCACACACACCATGCAGCACCGTATCGATTGGACTGTTCTTCAGAGAATCACAGTCGAACAGAGGAGCCAGATCGCTTTGGATGAAGATATATTGCTCACAAACAGCATTTTCTGTAGAATATTCGCTGTCGAATGTCCAGACGATGGTGTCACGACCCACCTTGTAGGTGCCACCCATCGGCTCACCGCTTTTACGAACGCCCACGCCCCAAATCGTATCCTTCGTACAAGCATCGAGGGCGAACGGAACTTGGAAGTTCAGTCCTGCGGAGTCGATCTCGCAGACACCGTGGAGCACCGTATCGATCGGACTGTTCTTCAACGAGTCGCAGTCGAAGATAGGAGTCAAATCGCTCTGGATGAAGATATATTGTTCACAGAGAACATCCTCCGTCGTATAGGCGCTGGAGAACCTCCAGACGATCGTGTCACGACCCACGTAGTAGGTGCCGCCCATCGGCAGACCACTCTTGCGTGTGCCCACGCCCCATACCGTATCGTTCGTACAACCGTCCATCGCAAATGGAACTTGGAAGTTCAAGGTAGCGGAATCCACCTCGCAGACACCATGGAGCACCCTCTCGATTGGAGCATTCTTCAAAGAGTCGCAATCGAACTCAATGCCCTTGTTGCTTTGGATAAATACATATTGCTCACAAATGGCCGTATCAACGGAGAATTCGCTGATGAATCTCCATACGATGGTATCAGGGCCAACAACATAAGTGTCGGTCATCGAGCGACCGCTCGTTCTTTCGCCGACGCCCCATACCGTATCGTTCGTACAAGCGTCGAAAGCGAACGGAGTCTTCACACCCAAGTCCGCAGGCGTGATTTCGCACACACCGTCCAAGACCTTCTCGATCGGTGAGTTCTTCAACGAGTCGCAATTGAACTTAGGAGTCAAATCACTCTGGATGAAGATATATTGTTCGCAAGTATCGTTAGCCGTAGAATATTCGCTGTCGAATACCCAAACGATCGTGTCACGGCCCACCTTGTAGACGCCGCCCATCGGCTCACCGCTCTTACGTGTGCCCTTACCCCAGATCGTATCGTTCGTACAAGCGTCGAGAGCGAACGGTACCGTGAAGTTCAAACCAGCCGAGTCGATCTCACAAACACCATGCAACACCGTATCGATCGGCGCGTTCTTCAAAGAATCGCAATCGAACTTAGGCTTCAAGTCGCTCTGGATGTAGATATACTGCTCGCAAGTATCGTTAGCCGTAGAATATTCGCTGTCGAATACCCAAACGATGGTATCACGGCCCACCTTGTAGATGCCACCCATCGGCTCACCGCTCTTGCGGGTACCCTTACCCCAGACCGTATCATTCGTACATACGTCCAAAGCGAAAGGCACAATCATATTCAGTCCAGCGGAGTCGATTTCACAGACACCCTCCAAGACACGCTCGATCGGTGCGTTCTTCAAAGAGTCACAATCGAACTTAGGCTTCATATCGCTTTGGATATAGATATATTGCTCGCATGTGTCGTTAGCCGTAGAATATTCACTGTCGAACACCCAGACGATGGTATCGCGACCCACCTTGTAAACGCCGCCCATCGGCAGACCACTCTTGCGGGTGCCCACACCCCAGATCGTATCGTTCGTACAAGCATCGAGGGCGAACGGAACTTGGAAGTTCAAACTAGCGGAATCGATTTCACAGACACCGTTCAACACAGTATCGATCGGTGAATTCTTCAACGAGTCGCAATCGAACTTAGGTTTCAAGTTGCTCTGGATGAAGATATACTGATCGCAGATAGCCGTATCGGTGGAGTACTCGCTGATGAAGGTCCAGGTGATCGTGTCGCGGCCAACCTTGTAGATACCGCCCATCGGCTCACCGCTCTTGCGTACGCCCACGCCCCAGATCGTATCCTTCGTACAAGCGTCGAGGGCGAACGGAACCGTGAGGTTCAGTCCAGCGGAATCGATTTCACAGACACCATCCAACTCACGCTCGATCGGTGAATTCTTCAACGAGTCGCAATCGAACTCAAGCGCCTTGTCGCTCTGGATGAAGATATATTGGTCGCAGACCACCGTATCGGTGGAGTACTCACTGATGAAGGTCCAGGTGATCGTGTCGCGACCCACCTTGTAGATACCGCCCATCGGCTCACCGCTCTTGCGTACACCAACACCCCAGATCGTATCCTTCGTGCAAGCGTCGAGGGCGAACGGAACCGTGAAGTTCATTCCAGCAGAGTCGATTTCGCAAACATCATGCAATACCCGCTCGATCGGAGCATTGTTCAACGAGTCGCAATCGAACTCAAGTTTCTTATCGCTCTTAATATAGATATATTGTTCACATTCAGCCACCGCTGTAGAATATTCGCTGACGAACCTCCAGACGATGGTGTCACGTCCCACCTTGTAGATGCCGCCCATCGGTTCACCGCTCGTTCTCGTGCCCACGCCCCAGATCGTATCCTTCGTACAAGCGTCGAGGGCAAACGGAACCGTGATCTTCATTCCAACAGAATCCGTTTCGCAGACTTCATGCAGGACACGCTCGATCGGGCTGTTCTTCAGAGAGTCGCAATTGAACGTAGGCTCCATGTCACTTTGGATGAATACATATTGTTCACATTCAACCTCAGCCGTAGAGTATTCGCTGACAAACTTCCAAACGATCGTGTCACGGCCCACAGGATAAGGCTCGGTCATCGCACGACCGCTCTTGCGGGTACCGATGCCCCAAATCGTATCCTTCGTACATGCATCGAGGGCGAACGGTGTGTTCACCTTCAAATCAGAGGCGCTGATCTCGCACACGCCACTCAGGACGGTATCGATCGGAGTGTTCTTCAAAGAGTCGCAATTGAACACCGGCTCCAAGTCGCTCTTGATATAGACAAATTGTTCACAGACAACTGAGTTCTTCGCATATTCGCTGGTGAAGGTCCAGACGATGGTGTCACGGCCCACGAGATACGGATCGGTCATTGCCTTACCGCTCTTGCGCACACCCACACCCAAGATCGTATCCTTCGTACAAACATCGATGGCGAACGGAGTGTTCACCTTCAGGTCTGCGGCGCTGATTTCGCACACACCACTCAGGACGGTGTCGATCACAGCTTTATTCAACGAATCACAATCGAACTCAAGCTCCTTATCGCTTTGGATAAAGATATATTGTTCACAACTATCAAGCGATGTTGAATAGATGCTTTGGAATACCCAAACGATGGTGTCACGGCCGACGCTATACGTGCCATTCATCGCCAAGCCGCTCTTTCTATGACCGACACCAGGGATAGGGTCCTTCGTACAAGCGTCATAAGCGATAGGCGTCACGATGCCCAACGATGTGGAGTCAGTGTCGCAAGTGCCCACCAACATCTTCTCAATCGGGCTATTCTTCAAAGAGTCGCAGTTGAAGACAGGTTTCAAGTTGGTATTCAGCATCAACTTCTGGTCGCAATAAACCTTATTGCCCGTCTTATCCTGGAATATCCAATAGAGATTATAGAGCGTACCCACCTTGAAGACATCCTCCGCCTTCACGCTGTCGGCGAGGTTCGTCGACGTGGAGAGGATACCGACGATGTCGCCATCGCAGTTATCAGTAGCCGTATAGGTATTCAAGGTAATATCCTTGTAAGGCAATTCGCAGACACTGTCAGCAACCACCACAGCCGAATCAGGATCGATGTCGTCGCAGTTGAAGAAAGGCACCGTCGTATCCTTCAGCAAGACAGGGAGCTCGCAGGAGTCAGCCTTCGTCACGAGATTGTCGCCCGCCTTCACGAAGACCCAACGGATCACGTAAGGCGTATTGTAAGGAATCTTATCGTCATCATTCAAGAGCGTCCAAGTATTGGAACCCTTCACAGAATACTTCATGATGATGCTATCGATAGGAGTCTCGACCTTCGTCTTGCAGTCCGTATAGGAAGCGGAAGCGTTCATATTCAGTTTGGAGAGGCTATCGCTCAAGTCCTTCCAAGGCAACTCGGTGCAGGTCTCCACGATGAATGGATCAGCGCCCGAGTATGGAGGACAGTTGATATCGAAGGTATGGTCATCCAAGATGGAGATCTTCTGCTTGCAGGTGTCGGAAAGAACACCATGGTTATCCTCCGCATACCAATAAACCGTATAGTCACCCACCGCGAAGTTCTTCGTCACGGAAGAGGTGAGCGTAGGCAAAGCCGTGAATGAGGCATTATCATACGAGTAGTAGATCGTCTGCACCTCGCAGTTGTCCTCCGCCGTGGCAGGACCGAACTCCACATCCGTCTCGCAACCGGTGGTCAAAGAGATGGAGATATCGCTCGGACAAGTGATCGTAGGAGCGATGGTATCCAGGACGGTCACCTTATAGTGGCACGTGTCAGTCAAGTTATTGTGGATATCCTCCGAGTACCAATAGATGGTCGTATCGCCCACCTGAAGCGTATGGTTGAAGGTTGCGCCCAACTGAGTGAACGACACACCGTCGAAGGAGAAGAACACCTTCGGTTCGCCGCAGGCATCCGTAGCGGTAGCGACAGGGAGGTCAAGCGTGATGGAGCATCCGGCCAACACCTTCACCGTCGTATCGGTAGGGCATGTCATCTCAGGAGCGATGGTGTCGAGCACCGTCAGAGATTGGCTACACTCGCCGGACTCATTGCCGATCTGATCCTGCACCTTCCACACGATGGTATGGGAACCGTTCGTGACGGTGCGAGGCGATGCGGCCGCAAGTTCCGTAAAGGTAGCGTCATCGTCCAGTTTGAAGAAGTATTTGAGGTTCCCCTCGCCGCAATTGTCATCGAAGACACCCGCAGGCTTCTCGAACTGATAACCAACAGAATCGCAAGTGATCGGTTTCAGGACAATATCCTCGATCTTAGAGCAATCCATCGTAGGCACGCTCGTATCCTTGAGGATGAGTTTGCTGTCGCAGCTGTCATGGATCTCCTCCATGTTCGTTCCGCTCTTCTCGAACACCCAACGGATATCGTAGGAGACATTGTAGGTCAAAACCGTTTTATCAAGAAGCGGAGCATACGCATCGTTCGAAGCGTCGCTCGCCTTGTAGCGCATGATCGGATCGATATGGATGGCCTCACCGTTGTTCGCACAGTTCAGGCGAGTCGCGATAGCCTTCTGCGCATTCGTGTAGAGGGCAAAGACCTCACCCCAAGTCATATCCGTACAAGTATTGATGGTCACATCATCCTCCGCTGGGCAAGTCTTGGTGATGCTCGTGTTATCCGTCACCGTATAGGCACGTGAGCAATCCTTCTTATTGTTGGAAGCATCGTAAGCGAACCACGTGATGGTGGTCACTCCCAACTCAAATTTAACCAGATCATTTCCCGTGTAATCCTGCTCAGCGCCAGCGTTCACGCTATAGGTGCGTCTCGTCACTTTACAATTATCGGTCACATTCGGGAAGAATATGCGCATGGTCGTATCACAACTATGATAGAGCATGAAGGAGGTGTCGGCAGGGCAATCGAAAACAGGAGCCGCAACATCCCTCACCGTGTACTCCTTCACACAGGTGTCGGAGACATTACCCGTCGTATCCTTCGCGTACCACTTCAGCAACGTGTCGCCCACAGCGAAGGTGACATTGAAGGAGTCGGTATAGAGATGCTCCACGCCATCGCCCAGTTTATAGTAAACATGGAACGTATCACAATCCGTCACAGTCGGAGCTCCGACCTTGAAGGTCGTGTCACAACTTTGCGTAACATTCAACGTAGGAAGGACAACCGCATCGCATAGAATCGTCGGAGGAAGGATGTCCTTCACAGTCAACGTATAAGAGCAAGTGTCCGAAACATTGTTATGTTTATCAACCGCATACCAATAAACAACATGATCGCCTATTGAAAGGATAACCTTATTGTCATTCACTCTATCCGCATAATTCACGAAATCACTTGTATCGACACGGTACCAATAAACAAGCTCGTCACTAGGCGTACAGTTGTCGTGGAATGCGGTGTCCGGAGCCTCCAAGAGGTACAACGTGTCACACCCATGAGGTTCAAGACCCGGCATCACGATGGCACAGTTCGCCACCGGTGCGGTCGTGTCGGTCAAGAGTATCGTCGAGAAGCAAGAATCCTTCACCGTCTCCAGGATACCGCCACTCTTCTCGAACAACCACTTCAAGTCATACTTCACGTCCATCTTAAAGTTAGAGGCGTCCGTCAGAGCCACATAAGCGTTCTCAGCCTGGGATTGTTCCTTGTAGAAGAAGGCAGGTTCAATCACGATACTGTCACCGTTTTGGCAATCCATGTATTTAGCGGAAGCGGCATAGTCGCCCGTCAAACGGGTCTTCACCTCGCTCCACGGCTGATCCTCACATACTTCAATAAGCAAATCCGGGTTCTTAGGGCAGACGATATGCACGCCCGAGCTATCAGACAACGTATAGGTAGTTGTGCAGGTAGCCTCGTTACCGGAAGGGTCCACCGCACGCCAAGTGACAGTTGTGGATCCCAACCGGAAGGTTTCCTGAACCGTAGTCGTATAAAGTTTCTCGCTGCCAGTTCCAATCTTGTAATACAATTGGTAAGAGCAGTTATCGCTCGCCTCAGGCACATCCAGTGTGATCAGAGAGTCGCAATGCAAGCGTAGCTTGATGCTCGTGTCAGAATGACATGTGATGGATGGTTTCGCCATGTCCCTCACCGTATAAGTGCTTCTGCAGGTATCCGAAACATTTCCCGAAGCATCCTTCGCATACCACCGAACGACAGACGTACCCACAGGGAAGGTAACACTATTATTCGCGGCGGTTATGGAGTCGTAGAGATGCTCCACGCCATCCGCCAGTTTGTAGTAAACGGCAGCCACCCCACAGGAATCCTTCACTTCAGGAGAACTGAGGTTGAAGGTTGTGTCACAATGATTACCACGCACCTCCAAGGTGAGGTTTTCCACTGGAGCGCAAGTGATGACAGGCGGGTTGACATCCATCACAATGATGGCGTGGCCACACGTGTCGGACCAATTGTCATGTTTATCGACACTCGCCCATGAAACCCAGTGCGAACCGCTTGACAAGCGGTAAACGATTTGATCGAATTCATAGTAGAACGGACCCGTTCTATCCAAATAGAAGAGATATCTCAAATCATCCTCCTCTGTACATGCGTCACTGAATACACCCTTAGGAGGGATCAACTTATAGAGCGTATCACACCCCAAAGGACGCAATGTGTCAGAAGTAATCGCGTCGCAATTCATCACAGGAGCAGTCGTGTCGGTCAAGAGGACAGTAGAGAAACAAGAGGTCTCCACAGTCTCCAAGTTCTCCCCTTCATAAACGAAGAGCCATTTCAGATCGTATTTCACATCGAAGAGGAAGACGGAGGCGTCCGTCAACGCCACATAAGAGCTCTCCCCCTCGTTATCTTTCTTGTAGTAGAAAACAGGAGATATGACTTTCGTATTCCCGCTCGGACATTCCGTACTGGTGACAGACGCAGCATAATCGCCCGTCAAATGAGTCTTCACATCGCTCCATGTCAGATTGTCGCAACCTTCTATCACGAGATTCGGATCGACAGGACACTTCGTGTCGAAGCCAGGCTTATACTTGATTTCATAAGTCACGGAACACTCCGCCGCCTCATTGCCGCAAGCATCGACCGCATACCAATGCACGGTCGTCGTACCCAACTCGAAATTCTGGTCGAACGGCGCGGTGTAAGGATGGATTTCACCATCATTAATCCTATAGGAGATGGAGACACTCGTACAAGGAGTTGAGACCGTTGGAGCAGTCAACTCAATTGTGTCGCGGCATTTCGAGATAGTTTTCGAAACGTCAGGGAGGCAAGTGAATACAGGCTTCACATTGTCATTCAAAACATATTGGTAAGTCCATGTGCTGGACTTACCGCAGTCGGTATAAGTATAGACATAAGAGATTGTACCCTTACAGAACTCCTTACCATCCTCCCAACTATAAGATTTCGACAGTGTAGGAGTCACCGCCACACCGCAATCATTAACGGCAGTAGGAACCATGTTCGAAGCCAAAGCGGCGGTATCGGTGATACAAGAGATGTTCCTAGAAGTAGCGAACCCGTCCGAATCGATCACAGGAGCCCTCTTCTCGATCGTATAGACAAACTTCCAAGGTTTCTCATTACCCGCACAATCCACGTAATTGTACGTATAGGTAACCGTTCCTTCACACGAAGGGAAAGTTGTAGGATTAACCGTTGGCGACGGAACGGTGAGCGTCCTTCCGCAGAAATCCTTCATGACAGGAGGTGTCGGAGGATCTATCTCCGATGCGCAATGAACGGTCAAAGCGCCATCAGGTTCCAGATTAAACGTAGGGAGGATCACATGATAGGTGAATGTCCAGTCATGGCTATTCCCTGCGCAATCCTCATAAGTATATCGGTAAACCACATCCCCGGTACAGGTCGGCTTCGCACCGATCACCGAGTCAGTAGGCTCAAGCACATGTCCACAGGCATCCTTCACTTCAGGCAAGCGCGGAGAAACGACATCCGCAGGACAACTAACATTAGTATCCCGATTAACCGGCATACTGAAGTCAGCTTGCTGAATATAAATGTTTTGGTTAAAGTCCTTATACTTGCCACACTCATCCGTGATTCTATAGGTACGCACCACCACGACAGGGCAAGAACCTACAGGGGCAGCATCCGAACTGGAAATAGTCAGATCAGCATCCGCGGTACAGTTGTCACTGACATCCAGTCCATCAGCCAACGCCTCTAAAGCAGCGATGGAGGTAACAGGATCAGGTATAGAGGCATCTGAGACAGAACAGCCATACACCGTCACATCAGGCAATGTGCCCGTCATGGTAGGAGGTATGAGATCCTGCTTCCAGGTATAAGTGACCGCCACCGAATCCGCCTTGTTGCCACTCGCATCCTTCACGTTCGCCACCCATGTCTGGGTGTACATACAACCGGTTGTGATTTCCTCGCCTGGGGACGTCACTTCCACGGTCATTTCATTCGAAGGAGTACAGTTATCCTCAGCCACGAACGTAGGGGCAACGATGTACGGGTTACAAGCGCCATTCGGGTCGTTGGATGTATTAATTTTAATGATAGGTTTCACCGAATCCGCGACAACGACTCGAGTCGAACAGACGCTAGCCTTGTTTGAAAGGTCGGAAGCCTGCCAATGGAACGTATACGAACCCTGATCCAGTTGTATTACATCACCCGCATAAAACTCCTCCCACGTTGGATCGTTATCAATACGATACTTAAGGATCGGTTCATCGCAATTGTCTGTAGCCACGGCAGGCACGATTTTCCAAATAGTATCACACTCATTTACAGGATAAAGTGTCACATTGTTTGGACACGTAATGGTCGGAGGGGTATAGTCATTGACCAAAACCTTGTTATAATATCTTGCCGTATTACCGCACGCATCCGTAACCGTAACCCGGAAAAGGTTCACACCCTTATCCATTGTAAGATTTTTATGTATGCTATCCGTATAATTGACATATGCGCCACCTTCGTGGGAGAACTCCACGGTAACCGTCTTTTCTCCGCAGAACACATAGGAATTCGCGGTGTCCAGATAATATCCCTCAGCCTTACAATTCTGATTCACAGAACGGATTTCCTCCAGGATAGAGTCAGGTTTCAGACGAGTACCATACCTGACGAAATACGGATCATCCATTTTTTGGACAAGTACATTTTCCGTAATGGAAGCCTCACAACCATGGTTGTTCACAATGAAAGTACAAGGGAAATTCGCATCCTCCGTAATGGTACAGAAATTCGTATGAGGAGTCAGCGGCACCTCAAATACTGGATCAGGTCGGAAAGATGAACTATTGGTTGAATAAGTATTGTTCATGATTTTCCAACTATAGGTATAATCAGGAGACTGATCTGTCACAGACTCAATTCCCTTTACCGTTGCGGTAGTCACATCCGGCACACCCGGACAAATCGGTTCGGCTTCCATGGTCAAACCTGACAAGTCAGGTATCATTCTCAAATAGATCTCCTTGGAAACTTTAAATTCATCATGTGCGAATCCCCCAACATGAGGCACCATGGTGATGACATATGGTAAATCCAAACGGTCGCTTCCCTCCGCATCCGGTGGGAAAGTAATGGCGATTCGGTCATACTCCGGGCCTTCCTGAGAAGTGATATATTCAGTGACATCAGCACCACTCGGAGCAGTCAATGTCCAATGGTATTCCTTACTTCCTTCCATGAACTTAAGGGCATCCTTGTTCGTAACGAAATATTGGGAAGTCACAGCCAGTCCACCTCCAGCACAGACAGGGTCCGTACCCGATATGAGCGGATGCAACACATCATCACAATCCTCACCCGTAAGATCGAAATCAACATAAGTAGAAGAATGAGAGGAAGATTGAACTCGGTATGTAGTCACACCCCAATTCATCAACTTAATATAAGCCTGTTTCTTCCTACCATTCGTAAGCACATACGTCACCTCCGGATTAGGTATTGGGGCAAAGTTATTCCCAACTTTCTTGTACCAGTCAATATCAGACATTGCAGGGAAACCCGCCGTATTCACCAACACGGCATCTCCCACACAAGCAAGACGAGGAGTCACACACACCGCCTCCGTCTCATAACTGATGTAGTCGATTAACAAACGATTACCTTCTTTACACTCCTTTTTGTTAGAAGTGAAAAATTTAGGCTGGAAACCGAAGGATTGTCGCTGACCTGTGAACTTTCCAGAATAGATCATGTCAATACGATACATATGACCAGGCAGCAACTGTTCACCCTTCAAAACTCCAGTTCCTTGACCTGGGTTAACCACACCGTCTATATTTCTACCAGTCATAGACATTTGAGGTTGTCTATTACTATTCGTTGCGTAATAATAATCATTCCCCGTATTCATGTCCAAGACATAGATGGCGGCTTCCACATTGGCCACTTCAGTTCCATAGTTACCCTCAAACTTTACCTTATATTCCTGGGTAGTGGTACAACCAATGTACAAATAAGCTCTAATCAATATGTTAAAAGAGAGTTTTGTCGTACCAACTTTATAATAAGGGTCGGTAAAATTCACTTGAAAAGGATAAGGTTCACCATCACACTTCGTCAAATCCACATCCAGATAATAATTGGAGACTTCCGTTTGTGGCAAAAAGCCCGTCGGAACATCTCGGTTAGCTATCAAATCCTCCGTGGTCCTTAAATTGAACGAATATGCGTTAGTTTGCTTACCCACATACACCTCATTCGGGAAATAATTAACCAACTGGTTCGGATCTCCGGTAAATTCTTGGTTTGTACCACCATACTTCGGGGTGAAATCCGTTCCGAAATAATAATCTCCCGTGGCGGTCTCTTGGCACTGCATGTCACGACAACCACTTGTTTTCAACGACACCTTTTTTCGACTATCATCCGTACCTCTTTCAGGTTTATCGTCGCCCACTTTCGTGACCATCACATAAATTTGTTCTTGGTTAGGCATCGCATTCAGCACCATTCTATTTCGCCGAGTCTGCTTATACGCCTCGTAATGGTTCCTATCACCCTTCGAAATCCACCACTGCAAAGGTTCAGCAGGAGCGATTGGTCCACGATCAGTCACCTCAAACGCAACCGGGTCATCCACACAAGCTTCAGTAGGTCCTGATATGACCTGCGCCGAAGCACACAATTCCCAAGAGATAAAAAGAGTTACAAAAAAGAACTTCAAAAACAAATTTCCAGCTAATAAACGCCTCATATTCCTATTATAATTTTTCCATGCCCCGTCCGACAGAAAACGACTAAAATCAAGACGAAACAATCATAAACATCAATATCACATCGGAATCAAGTAATCGGTTGATTTTCAAGTTTTTTCACCAATACACAATCAAACTGACGAGCACACCAAATACCTAAATTCCCAAATTGCTGGCAAAAATACAAATTTCATAGCGATAAACCGCCCCCCAAACGAAGAAAATCAACGAAAAAGAGAATTTATATCTCAATCTACTGAAAATGAGCAAACAAAAAGAGAATATGCATTGGGCATTGGGCCTAAAATAAAAGCCCAATGTCCAATGTCTAAAATTTAAAGTCTAATAACTAAAACTTAACCACTTCAATCGTACCCTGCATCCAAACACCGTTCGCCATCTTCACATCATAGAAGTATACCGCAGGCTCAACCATCTTGCCCAAGCGAGTGCCCGGCCATCCGTTCGGACCTTCGAACACCTTGTTACCATACCGGTCGTAGATGATTACCTCATGACCCACCATGAAGACATCATTCATACCATCCTGATCATGAGGCGTGAAGGCGGTCGGCACATGATCCAAGACATCCACCTCCACGACAGGGGAAGAAGTCTCAGGGCAGATACCATCGGAGAGGGTCGCATAATAGAACGTGGTATCCTTCGGTTCGTCGATGAAGTAAGGGCGACCCGAGTAGTCAACCACCTCGTCTTCGATTTCCCTCGGCTCATTGTCGAAGAAGAAGCCCTCATCCCTCAGGACATCGTAGTCACGCATATCATACTTGCGCACCACCTTCTTCCACACGAGGTATTGGTATGGTTGGCTCGTCTTCAGATCAAGACGGATAGATTCGCCTTGCCAGATACGGGAAGGATTTCCTGGAGTAGCGACGATGGAGACATCATCCGGATTCAGACGACGGTGGACATCGAACTTGAGCGAATCCATCGCTAACAAGTCATTCAAGCGTAACATCTCCAAAGCCATCGTATCGCCATCCAAATAGAGGAGAGAGTCTTCCGTGGTCAAGTTCTTATCATCGCAGGAGAGCATCACATGCGAATCGAGAGAAGTGGTGGAACCGCATCGATTCTCCACGTAGTATACGGCAGACTTGCCCTCCAAGTCGGCAGAAGCCCTCAATGTATCTTCTCTGCGAACAATGTTGCCGTCCACAATCCAGTATTGGTCAGTGATCGGATCACCCATATCGTCCACACAACGCACATATTGGTTCAGATCCACCTCAAATCCCTCGCAGACGGAGATCGGAGCGACGTTCAAGTTAACCTTAGGACGTTCCAACAAGTTGATGTACGCCCTAGCGGTATCGGAGCATCCCGTTGTCGTATCCATCACCACAAACGAATAGAATCCGCTTTGAGAATGGCGGTAGAGCTTCGTCAACTCCGTGGCAGCCTCAAGCTTAGAGCCATACATCGAGACAAGATCCGAGAACTGAGAAGCATAGGTGCGTGGGTTATCACTATAAATAACATTCTCAGGAGCAACATCACCCAAGTAATAATCGTAGCAGAACACACTAGGTATGAGACGGATTGTTCCATTCGCTCTCTCGTAGGCCACCCTACCGCTCGCATAACGGATGTCTTGGCTGGCGAGAGTCAGACCCTGGTCTTGGATAACGCAGGTATCCCTCGATTCTGCTATCACAGAGACGATCTCATGTCTGCGTTGTACCATCAAGTACTTGGCGACACTATCCGCATTGCCGCTAACATCCGTGACGCGGATCCAGACGTTGGTGGAGACATCGATCATTGTACCTGCCGGAGGGTTCTGGGAAGCCTTGATAACGGAAGGCTCGGAGCAGTCGTCGTATACCATGGACAACACATCCATGGTGTAGTCAGGCACCTCATAGACACAACCCTTCAGAGGTTTCGGGAGAGACGTGTCGCGCCAGTTGTTGGCCACGTTGATGACAGGAGGCGTCGTATCACGCATCATCACCACCTGTTTCATGGAAGTATAGTTGCCGCAACGGTCAACCGCCTCGTAGAGACGCTCTATGTCGTAGCTGTAATAGTTCGCCGAATCAGGGTTCGAGCCACGCTTATTCGTTTCGGTAAAGGTAACCTTCACCTCCTCGCCACAGTTGTCTTTAGCAGTAATCTGAACAGGGTCAAAGATGGTATCCTGGCAAGTGAGGAGGGTATCCTTCAGGATACGGGAGAACTTAGGAGCGATGGTATCTTTCACTGTCATCACATCCATACAAGTATATTCCCTACCCCTGACATCGTTCATCATGTATGTCCTATAGATGGTCATCATGCAAGAATCCCCTTCGAGGCGGTCCGCAGTGGTATAGGAATCCTCCAACAACTTAGATTCCGTAGAGAACCAGCCACCGGCGTACTTAATATCCGCATAGGATCCATATGGAGCAGGCACCTCATCCAGACATGCATAGACCGTACCATCCAATCGGTTCGGGCAAGTCAACGAATCCACCAAGGAATCCAATACTAGGACAACCTGTGTACAAGTGGATGAATTGCCCGACAAATCAGTGAACTTCCAGACGATGGTCTTCTCACCCATTTCATAGTTGCCTTGGTAAGGAGTGCCATCCTCGAAGCGGCCCAACACGTATATCAAGCTATCGCAATCATCCTCCCAAACAGGGGTGGAGAGTCCGGCGGCAACCACCTCGTCGTAGATGAGATGGTCTTGGAACCATGTATTGTTGGTGATATATGCACGGATCGTATCCAAAGCGCCGCAATCAGGCGTAGGAGCGATCGTATCCTTGACGATCACACGTTGAGGACAAGTCAGGGAAGCCACGCTGTAAGGACTGGTGAACACCCAATCAACGACCGTCTCACCCTTAGGATAAGAGGTCTCAGGCGACAATCCATTCCTGTTAAACGAACCGATGAGATCCATATCCACGCAAGCATCCTTGGCAACAGGTGTAGGCAAGATCACTTGACCCTCAGCCGTCGCACATTGGTCTGCGGCCAGATAAACCACCGTATCCTTCAATGAAGCGCAATCGAAGAGCGGCTTCAGATCACTTTGGACGAAGACATACTGCTCACAAGTGGTGACACCCGTCGCATACTCGCCCGTGAAGGTCCAGACGATGGTATCATGGCCCACGAAGTAAGGGTCATCCATCGAGCGACCGCTCGTTCTGCGTCCCACGCCTTGCAATGGGTTATTCGTACAAGCCTCAAGCGCCACAGGGGTTTGGATATCCATCGAAGCCGCGGAGGTCTCGCACGCACCGGCGATCACCTTCGTGATGACCGCTTCCTTCAAAGAGTCACAGTTGGCGATAGGCGTCAAATCGCTTTGTACGAAGACATATTGTTCGCAAGTGGTGACACCCGTCGTATACTCGCCCGTGAAGGTCCAGACGATCGTATCATGTCCAACGAAGTAAGGATCCTCCATGCCATATCCACTCTTTCTTTGTCCCACGCCATACAACGGTTCCTTCGTGCAAGGGTCGAATGCGACAGGGGTTTGGATCGCCATCGATGCGGCGGAAGTCTCGCACGCACCCGCAATCATCTTCGTGATCACCGCATCCTTCAAGGAGTCGCAGTTAGCGACTGGCGGCAAATCGCTCTTCACAACGACATACTGTTCACAGAAGGAGATGCCCGTTGTGTGTTCGCTGGTATACGTCCAGACGATGGTGTCACGGCCAACGGAATATGGGTCATCCATGCCACGACCACTCGATCTTCTACCCACGCCATACGCAGGCTCATTCGTGCAAACCTCGTAAGCGTCAGGCGCTTTGATGTTCATCTCGTCGGCTGGCAATTCACAAACGCCAGCGGCCACCTTCGAAATCGTCTTGTAACGGACGTCACAATCTGAAATCGGAGGAACGTTAGAGATCAACGACATGGACTGAGCGCAAGTCACCTTGTTGCCCGTAGCGTCCTGGAATACCCAATGCAGCTCGTACGGAACACCCACCTTAAATCTGTCGTTAGCCTTCACGCTATCCGCCAGGTTGGTCGTCCAAGAGAGGATACCATCCAATTTTCCACCACAGTTATCGTCCGCTTGGTAAGTGTTAAAGTTCAACTCCTTGTAAGGAATATCACAACCGCCATCGACGACAGCCTTGAACGTGTCAGGGTCGATGCCACCGCAATCGAAGAGAGGAAGCGTCGTATCCTTCAAGATAATATTCAACTCGCAAGAATCCAATTTAGGGTTAGCGTTGTACTCGCTCTTATAGATCCATCGGATGGTCAAGTCTTTGTTATACTCGAGGGTGGAATTAGCGCCGATGTTTTTCCAACTATTCGAGCCATCCACCATGCACTTCACGACAGAAGGCGCAAGGCTAACCGTATCATTTGTGGCGAAGTTAGCGTAGGAAGCGACAGGGGTCATGCCACGCTTCATCAAGGAGTCCTCAACATCCGTCCAAGTCAAGCTAGAGCATGCCTCGATCAGGATATTCTCGCTATCATTAGGGCATTTCACATCAAGCTTATTGATGATCAATTGGCCATCGGCAACCACCTCAAATGTAACATTACCGAAATTAGGGTTCGTATTGGTGAAGTCCGTGTCATTCAAGCCAAAGGCATAAGCGCCAGGCTCTGTTTGCGTCATGAGGCTATCACCCGAGAAGGAGAATGTACCCTCCTGGATGTAGAGCTCGTTGTCGCTGGTCCACGCATAACCGCTTACCGTATGAGGGTTACCATCGTAATCCACGCTCAATGCATTTCCTGTGATCTTCACGACAACATCGATCGGCAAGATTTCCAAGCTATCCTCCACCACTCTCACAACTATGTTCGTGAAGTTCTTATTCGTGTTTCGGAAGTCATTCTCCGTAAACGACATACCGTACTTGCCAACGGCAGAACCAGAAGCCTCATAGCTAGAAGCCTCACCCGTAAAGAGCAGGAATTCACGCAAGTACAACTCATTGTCGCTTTCGAAATCATATCCACGCACCGTATGAACCTTTCCATCGTATGATGTCGTCAGACCATGCTTCGTAATCGTCACATTCGCAGAGATAGGAATGATCTCCAAACTATCTTCCACTACGGTGATGACTACGTTATCGAAATTATGATTCGTATTCTCGAAGTCATATTTTGAGAACAGCATGCCATACTTACCGACACCCATGCCACTCGCAATCGTATCGTTCCACCAACCAGAGAACACCAGATCTTCCCTCACGTACAAAGCATTATCACTTTCGAAATCATAACCACTCACATAATGATAGTTCTTATCGTATTCATGCGTCAAGCCATGTTTCGTAATCGTCACGTTCACCGTGATTGGTGTAATCACTAAGCTGTCTTCAACGATTGTCACGATGATATTGCTGAAGTTAGAGTTCGTGTTCTCAAAGTCCGTCGCCGTAAACGTCATGCCATATTTGCCAGCAACCGTACCGCTTGCGATGCTATCGGATGGCGCACCCGTAAACTTCAGGTAATTCCTCAGGTACAATGCATTATCACAAGAGAAGTCGTAGCCGCTCACGCTATGCACTTGACCATCGTATGCCTCCGTCAAGCCATGTTTCGTAATCGTGACACGTACTGGGATCGAAGAGATCTCCAAGCTATCCTCCACAACCGTCACGTTAACAGTTCCGAAGTTATGGTTCAGGTTCTCGAAGTCATCCTTCGTGAACGTCATACCGTACTTGCCCACCTCGGTTCCCACAGCAGTGCTGTCAGCTATCGTGCCTGTGAACCTCAAGTCGCTTCTCACGAACAAGTCATTGTCGCTCAAGAAGTCGTAACCGCTCACGCCATGCTCCTGACCGTCATACTCTTCCGTCAAGCCATGTTTCGTAATCGTCACGTTCACAGAAATTGGAGTGATTACCAAACTATCAATCTCCTTAATTGTGATAACAACAGAGCTGAAGTTAGGGTTCAAGTTCTCGAAGTCATCCTTCGTGAACGTCATGCCATATTTGCCCACCTCAGTGCCTTTCGCAGTGCTATCGGCTATCGAACCGGTGAACCTCAGGTCACTTCTCACGAACAAGTCATTGCCACTCACGAAGTCGTAGCCGCTCACGCTATGCTCCTGACCATCGTAGTCATGCGTCAGACCGTGCTTCGTGATCGTCACGTTCACAGTGATTGGAGTAATCTCCAAGCTATCCTCCACAACCGTGATGTTCACCTCACTGAAGTTAGGGTTGTCGTTGCGGAAGTTGTCCTTCGTGAAGGTCATGCCATACTTGCCAACTAATGTGCCAGTTGCAATTGAGTCGCTTACTGCACCCGTGAAGGTCAAATCGCCTCTCACGAACAAGTCATTGTCGCTAGCGAAGTCATAACCACTGACGCTATGCGCTTGACCATCGTAGTCATGCGTCAGACCGTGCTTCGTAATTGTCACGTTCACAGCGATTGGTGTGATCTCCAAGCTATCCTCCACGACCGTGATGTTAACAGTTCCGAAGTTGTGGTTCAGGTTCTCGAAGTCGTCCTTCGTGAAGGTCATACCGTACTTGCCCACAGTTGTACCAGTTGCAGTGCTATCGGCTATCGAGCCAGTGAACCTCAGGTCACTTCTTACGAACAAGTCATTGTCACTAGCGAAGTCGTAACCACTGACGCTGTGCTCTTGACCATCGTAGTCATGCGTCAGACCGTGCTTCGTAATTGACACGTTCACAGAAATCGGTGTGATCTCCAAGCTATCCTCCACGACGGTGATGACTACATTGCTGAAGTTAGGGTTGTCGTTGCGGAAATCACTCTCCGTGAAGGTCATGCCATACTTGCCAACTAATGTGCCAGTTGCAATTGAGTCGCTTACTGCACCCGTGAAGGTCAAATCGCCTCTCACGAACAAGCCATTGTCGCTGGTGAAGTCGTAACCACTGACGCTATGCGCTTTGCCATCTTACGCCTCCCACCAGCCACTACTCGCTTTCCCCACGTTACCATCTACCGGTCTGATCTCCAAGCTATCCTCCACAACCGTGATGTTCACCTCGCTGAAGTTAGGGTTGTCGTTGCGGAAGTTGTCCTTCGTGAAGGTCATGCCATACTTGCCAACTAATGTGCCAGTTGCAATTGAGTCGCTCACAGCACCCGTGAAGGTCAGATCGCCTCTCACGAACAGATCATTGTCGCTAGCGAAGTCGTAGCCACTGACGCTATGCGCTTGACCATCGTAGTCATGCGTCAGACCGTGCTTCGTAATTGACACGTTCACAGAAATCGGTGTGATCTCCAAGCTATCCTCTACGATCGTGATGTTAACAGTTCCGAAGTTGTGGTTCAGGTTCTCGAAGTCGTCCTTCGCGAAGGTCATACCGTACTTGCCCACAGTTGTACCAGTTGCAGTGCTATCGGCTATCGTACCGGTGAACCTCAGGTCACTTCTCTCGAACAAGGTATTGTCGCTGGTGAAGTCATAACCGCTCACACTATGCTCTTGACCATCATAGTCTTGCGTCAAGCCATGCTTCGTGATCGTCACGTTCACAGCGATTGGTGTGATCTCCAAGCTATCCTCCACAACCGGGAGGATCAGCTCAGTGTAGTTAGGGCTGGCGGTTCCGAGGTGGAGCCGCGTGAAGGAGATGCCATACCTGCCAACTAATGTGCCAGTTGCAATTGAGTCGCTTACTGCACCCGTGAAGGTCAGGTCGCTTCTCTCGAACAAGGTATTGTCGCTGGTGAAGTCGTAACCGCTCACACTATGCTCTTGACCATCATAGTCTTGCGTCAAGCCATGCTTCGTGATCGTCACGTTCACAGTGATTGGAGTAATCTCCAAGCTATCCTCCACAACCGTTATGTTAACAGTTCCGAAGTTGTGGTTCAGGTTCTCGAAATCATCCTTCGTGAAGGTCATGCCGTACTTGCCCACCTCTGAGCCGGTTGCGATTGAGTAGATCGGAAGAGCGGCGTGCCGGGGAAGGGTGTAGATCTCGGTGGTCGCCGTATCATTAAAGAAGTAGCCGCTCACGCTATGCTCCTGACCATCGTAGTCATGCGTTCGGCCGTGCTTCGTGATGGTCACGTTTACTGCGCTTGGAGGTCTCTCCATGCTATCCTCCACAACCGTTATGTTAACAGTTCCGAAGTTGTGGTTCAGGTTCTCGAAATCATCCTTCGTGAAGGTCATGCCGTACTTGCCCACCTCTGAGCCGGTTGCGATTGAGT